>CP082782.1:0-1445471 GCA_028752135.1 Ehrlichia sp. JZT12
CAACGTAATAAACCTAGAAGATGCGAATTCTACAGAATTTAATCTATATTGTAAAAATCCTGTAGTGCATCAATTACCAGAGTTACAGCAAAATTTTTTAGGTGGAAGCATGAAGTTAGGTTCATGTCCATGCTATCTTAAACCAGGTTCTAAGATCTTTTCAATATATAAACAATCAGTAATAAATGAAAGACGGAGACATAGATATACTGTTAACTTACAGTATAAAGATTTACTAGAACAACATGGTTTAATGATCACAGGCAAATCAAATAACAATGACTATGGTTTAGTAGAAGTTATAGAATTAAAAAACCATCCATGGTTTATTGGAGTACAGTTTCACCCAGAATTCAAATCAAGTCCTTTTGAGTCTAATCCACTATTTATGTCATTCATAAAGACTTCTTTAAATCATAAAGAAATAAAATAAGTACAATAAACAAGATTAGATTCTCATAAGTATCCTCTCATTAAAAACTATAGATTTTTCCAAAATTAACATTATTATAAGAATTTTTATATAAAATAACAGTTTAAAAAAGCAAAAAGCCCATACCATATCTAAGATAAAGCAACCAAATTAAACTATTAAAAACACCCTATTAGCTTTATAACAAAGACAATAAACAAAATCTGCTAACCATTTACATTATTATAAAGCTAAAGAGTAACTATCAAAATACCAATTTTCTTATTCAAATCCTTATTATTAAAAGTCTATCTTAGTTCCATCTCACCTAAATCAGACATATTGCTTGGACTAGAATAATTAGAACAGTCATAAAATAAGCTATGCATGTTATTACAACAATCACCATAATGATAAAAAGGAACATTACAACAATCATTAGTATAATATTGGTTATAAGTAAAAGAACTTATAGCACTCAAAAAACCACCTAACAGTAGTCCAAGCTCATATAAATTAATATTCTCTATATCTAATTTAATATTGTCGGTATCAGAAGATAATTGAACTTCATCTTTACTACTATCAGAGTCTAAATGAAAATTACTAGGAACTAGAGCAGTCTTTTCATGCTGAGAATTTTGGTTAACAGTTGAAGGCACTGGAGAAGCTGTAGGAATTGTAGAAACTGGATTATCCGAAGAAGTTGAAGAATCTGAAGAAGCTGGAGAGGCTTTAGAAGCTTTAGAAGACTTAGAAGGTTTAGAATCTTTAGAATGCATATCTGACATAACTTACTCCTTATTTAAATATAAAAACAATATGGTATATACCATGATACTATCATATAACAAAAAAACTCTATTAAAAATAAACTTTAATTTTATTACATACAAGTCTATAACAATGCTATCCTACAGAGGAGTAAAAAACACTAAAAAAATAAAAACAATAGTCTGCACTAGAAAAATAGACATAAATATCACTATAATATAACAATAGAAATTATATTTAGCAGCTAATATATACCTATTCAATATGATAAATTGAATAAAATTTATAGAAATCTAGTTATTGTAAATATTACACAAACTATACTAATTCATCCCTATTACAATCAAAAATGTCTGCTACATCTTCTTCAAAATGCAACGTATTGATTTTCTTAAAATTATAATCATGCTGTAACGATAACAGATTTAAGTCATTAACTGCAGGAACTGCATCATTACCAAAAATTTTATTTGATCTACACCATATAATTCTATCAACTAAATTATTTTTTAACAATTCCGTAATCAAAATACCTCCACCTTCAACAAACACTCTAGTTATACCTATTTTTTCGGCAAGTATTTTCATTGATTCTCTTAAGAAATCATCTTTACCATTAACTACCAAATAGGTAGCATCTCCTAATTTCACTTTAGAAGGATCATTTGTTAAAATATATGTAGGAATAACATTAGCAGTTTTTATTATATTGTGGTAATCACAAACTTTACTAAAACGATCTATTACTATTCTCATTGGAGAATAACATTCCAAGCTAACAATCCTAGTATTAAGCATAGGGTTATCCTTAACAACAGTATTACTACCAATCATAATTGCATCATACATAGATCGTTGTTTATGGACCCAGTTACGAGTTAATTCATTTGTAATCCATTTACTATCCCCATTACTCAGCGCTATTTTCCCATCTAAAGTAGATGCCAACTTCACTGTAACAAAAGGTCTATTTTTAATTTTACTATAAAAGAATCCAATATTTAGTTCCCGTGCTTCTTTACACATGATGTCACATTCTACATCTATATTTGCATTACGCAGTAGCTTTATACCACTTCCAGATACTCGTACATCAGGATCGCGAGCAGCTATTACCACCCGCTTAACAGCAGCATCAATTAATTTTAATGCACAAGGCCCAGTTCTTCCATAATGAGAACATGGTTCAAGAGTAACATAAACTGTAGAACCCTTTGCTAATTCTCCAGCATTATTTAATGCCATAACTTCAGCATGAGGCCTACCACCAACCTGTGTCCATCCACGACCTAATATTACTCCATGATTTATCACTACACACCCAACTGCTGGATTAGGAAACACATTTCCAAGACCACGCCTTGCAAGCCTTAAGGCTAAAGACATAAACTTTCCATCATCATGCATCACAAAGCACTAATAACTGTAGAAAAACTCTATCAAAAACTTATAACTCTTGATATTTTCTTATAATATTACTATATATTCCTTAGATTTTATAAACAAGTTTTAGAATTATGAATGATAATGATGCCAATAACATAAAAAGTTCACAACATAATGACTCTCAAATTAATGAACCTTCTGATGAAAAAAATAAAGCTACTCAAGCTCAACCTAATCCACAAAGAAAATTCACAGCAACTCTAAATAAAAACAAAGAAAAGTTGAATAATGATTTATCAGAGCTAGAAAAATTAAAACAACAATTAGCACATTTTCAAAATCAGTTCCGTTTAGCAGTTGCTGATAAAGAAAATGTTAAGCGTATTATGCAAAAAAACATAGATGAGACATCTATATATGCAATTTCCAATTTCGCTCGTGATTTATTAAGCTCTTGTGATAATTTAGAGACATCATTAAAAAATTTAAAAGAGGATGACAGTATTCATGCAGGAGTATTAATGACTTACCAAGAATTATTAAATACTCTAGAACGCCACAACATCAACAGGATAAACCCTATTGGAGAAAAATTTAATCCTCAGTTTCATAAAGCAGTATCTCAAATGACTGATAATGAAAAAGAAGACAACACTATTCTACATGTTGTACAACCTGGCTACATAATAAAGGATAAGTTATTGCGTCCAGCTTCGGTAATAATATCTAAAAAGAGCGATTAAACACTTTTGTTCTAATAGATAATTAACTTATCTTAGGTTCAATTTTGGTAGTTATTCTTTATCTATATCTAAGTACAGAATGTTTTGTCTTACAAACATAAAATTGTGCCATATATTTTAATACATAAAAAAAATATGTGTATTACAACAAATTATATGTTATAAAAAGCAATTTGGTTATTTACAATATTCAAAACATGTCTCTACCTATTGTTTTATCTGGTATACAACCAACTGGAAGTATACATATTGGAAATTATTTGGGATCTATACGTAATTGGGTATCTTTACAAGATTCATATCAATGTTTTTTCTTTCTTGCTGATTTACACACCTTAACATCTCAAAACTACAATTCAAATGAGTTAAAACAAAATTCTATAAATACGCTAGCAGTTTACCTATCATGCGGCATTGACCCAAACAAGTCTGTACTATTTTCCCAATCGGCTGTTCCAGCACATACAGAATTACTTTGGATACTTAGTTGCATTGCATCAACAGGACAATTAAATAGAATGACGCAATTTAAAGAAAAAAGTCAAAATAAAGCATCAGCATGTTTAGGCTTATACAGTTATCCGGTATTAATGGCTGCTGATATACTCATATACAAAGCAAACATCATACCAGTAGGTGCTGATCAAAAACAACACTTAGAGCTAGCAAGAGATATTGCTACAAATTTTAACCTTATGTACAACACAGAATATTTTCAAGCCCCAGAACCATTAATTATACGTGAATCAGCAAAAATCATGAGTTTAAGAGATGGAAAAAAGAAAATGAGTAAATCTGACTCATCAGATTACTCTCGCATTAATCTACTGGACAGCAATGATTTAATTTCACAAAAAATAAGAAAAGCAACCACTGATTCTTTCATTGGATTTGATTTTAACACTTTAGAAGATAGGGCAGAAATAAAAAACCTTGTCAACATATACGCAACACTTTCAAATATCAGTACAGAACAGGCATGTATCAAAATCGAAAATCTCAATACAGATCAATTTAAAACACAGTTGGCAGAAGTAATTATTCATAACATTGCCCCAATACGACAAAAAATCAAAGAATACCTTGAAGATACAGAATATCTCCGTAATATAATAACATTAGGGAACAATAAAGCAGCATCTATTGCCAATAAACATATAGCAGAAATTAAAAAAATAGTAGGATATTGGTAAATAAGTTTTGAATAAGGTCAATACTGATCACTAAGTAAAGTAAAAAACCAATTTATACAGATCCTTTAGTAGGAATTTGAAAAATTATTATATTTTACAAAACATAAAATCTTTACTAGATAAAATCAGTATTATAGATTAGATAAATTCTTCATATAAACGAAAGAGTTTAATTATATAAGTTTCTTTAAGTAAAAAATACTTTATATAAATTGGATTTATTTTTTGACCTAAACCTCACAAAATAATATATTGTACACCTATAAAACAATAATACTTCAGTTAATACACCGAGGCTTAGTTCCTAAATCATAGGAACTAAGCTTTCAGATAGTTAGAATAAGGAGTTTTTCTTAGTTATGTGTTTTTTAATGGAAAAATATCAGGTAAAAAGTATCTATAAAAAGCTAATTATATCTAAAATATAGATATTTTAACCCCCTCTTAGATAAAATATATATTACTCTAACCTATTAAATTAAAATTATAAACATAGCCGGATAATTTCATTCATCTGAAGTCTAAGAGACTCAAAAAGAATAAACTTATTCGAATATTTCCATATATTGATCTTGTTTATCTTCTACAGGACCAGCTATTTCTTCATCACCTTGATCAGCTACTAACTCCATATCTTCTTTATAGACTTCATCTAGAGATAAAGTAGGATAGACATCATGATTTACTTGATCATCACAGTAAGGGTAACAATCCTTTAACATATCATCATCTAAATAATTGAACTCATAACCATCATAACAGTTAACAGAACAATCATCTATTGCATGCATTTCCACTGAAAACCTTGGATGAGATTGAGCTAATGCTATAACAGGTGCCATTGGATCAATTAAGAAAGAAGCACTTAAAGTGTGGTTTTTTACATCTAGAATAAAGTCTTCAGCTAGTACACCATGAAAATCTGATATAACATCATCTTTATTTCTAAACAGAATATGGTATCCATGATTTTTTTCATTTCCAACATCTACTTGTATATCACCACTTGTAACAATAAACCTATCATCATTAAAGATAGTGACATCACGAGAAAAATCAATGTCACTAATTTCTGTTGTTAAATGAAACATACAATAACCTATTAGTATAAAAGCATATTATATTATACACTTTGGTGTGTTAATTTTGTTTTAATATTAACTTTTTAGTGATAAAGAAGCAACATGTTATAGCAGTATAACAATACGTTTGTATCATTATTATCTCATTTTATTATATGTTATACCAATCATAATATTTTACTGATACTTATAACTCGTCTGTCAATCAGGAACCAAATGAAAGAGATATTGCACGATTTTAAATATTATGTTACAAGTAAATTGGATGGATGGCCGAGCGGTTTAAGGCACCAGTCTTGAAAACTGACGTACGTTAATAGCGTACCGTGGGTTCAAATCCCACTCCATCCGCACTCTTCTCGGAAACAACAAAAAAACATTATTATATTTAAGCAAAGTTACAATCAGGTTAACTACTAAAAGTAGGATATGTTCTATTAATTACCACCAATTGAAAAAAATACTTACTTTTAATTCATTTCTAACTAAATATACATTTATCTTTATATCTACTAATTATTTATACTACTATATTAGGTTACTTATTGATTCTATAAAGTATAATATCATTTTTTAGATTGACATAAAATCAACTAATTAAAAGAATGTCTAGAAACAATGAATCTAGCAGAATTAAAACAATCCACACAAAATTATTAACAAGATTTACAATCCAGAAATCACATTATTATATAATTAATAAAGTTCTTCTATGTATTGTACAATATAATCAAAGTATACATTAAAGTAAATAGCAATAAAATCCTATTAATAAGCACATTAAATTTATACCCTTACAAACTCTAACTAACATAGACAACACATGTATTAGCAGCCTTCATCACAAAACAAAACTAAATAAATCTTTGCAAATGCTCTCTACTAGTTAGAAACACTCCCAATATAGCACTAATTAAAAAGCAATTAGAATTTTCGCATTACTAAGATAAGTGAATATATAAAACTTATACTCTGTACCTAAGAAACATAATTCACGTTTTTAAATTAAAATATTGCATAAAACTTCTAATCAACTCCTTGGTCGGAATGATGGGATTCGAACCCACGACCTCCAGTCCCCCAGACTGACACGCTAAACCAGGCTGCGCTACATTCCGTCAAGTTTTTCTAATAAATAATTTTTCAGAGAAAGTACATCATTGAGTAAATTTACTAAATTTTCTTTATTAATATCTTGTTTTATATAATTATCATCTTTGGTAACCACAGCATTTATCTTATTTAATTCTTGCTGCACACCTTTTATTTTATATCCTTTATCGTATAATAAATATTTAATATATTTTAAAGTATCAACATCAAGTTTGCTATATAATCTCCTACCACGACGCTTTATTGGATTAATTTGAGGAAATTTGTCCTCCCAAAACCTTAGCACATATTGCTCAACATTTAAGTCTTTTGCAACTTCACCTATTGTTTGCAGCCTACTACTATCATTTTTCTGTTTACTCTGTCTCATCACTATTGATTGAATGTTTAACAAGTATTGACGGATAAAATGATACAGTATTACGTTCTTTTATAACAAATTCCTCAGAAGTTTTTGGATTACGTCCCATACGGGCCTTCTTTTTATAAGATTTAAAAGTTCCAAAAGAAGATATCTTTAATATACGATCTTTTGCTAACGCATTTACCATCTCATCCAAGATTTCCCCAACAATTGATGCAGCATCTTCACGAGATAATCCTACATCTCTGTTAATCACTTCTGCTATTTTTGATTTAGTAAGAGTATGAGTCATATTATATAAGAACTTAAAACTTAATGTTTTTTATTCTATATTATCATATAAAAAGTTCAAGCTTATATTACAAAATACACTAAACATTATATATAAAAGTTTAAAAAACATGATATTCTTTTATAAATACATGAGGCTAGATTAGTATAATTATCAGATTCTTTCCTATTAACTAATTAAATATATACTTTCTAACACCTCAACAAATAACTTCACTAAATAATACACATATATAACCCTCAAGTTACAAAAAGATTACTAACACTTTTTAATTAAAAAACAATATACACAATTTACATACAAATTAAAATTATCTTTAAAAAAAAATTACTGTATGTTATAAACAGCAAAATTCTTTAAAGTATTTATTTAAAATCGACAATACTAAATACACTTAAATGGGTAGTGAATATGAATAATAAACATTTTGTATTTTTTATTTGCATTATTTCCTTATTTATTCTATTCATCACCAACAAAATATTTTCCTACTATCAGATACGACACAACATGCCTGATACACTAATACAAATAAAAGAAGCTAATTCAGATAAAGAATTATCCAACATATTCTCAACAACAGATTCAAAAATAAGTTTGATAGTTATTTACACATCTTGGTGCAGTAGTTGCATAAAAAAAATACCAGAAATTAATAAAATTATTGGAGAGAATGAAAATATTAACCCAATTATAATTTCACTAGATGAGGATAAAAATAAGTTACTACATTTTTTATCTAGACAAAGTACTGTTAATTTCATTCCATACAATGTATCACCACACCATATAAAAAAATTACTATCACATCTAACTAAAAAAGGGATAAATTTTAATAATAACATTCCTTACATAGCAGTTTTATATGATGGAATTCCACCAATAACAAATATAGGCAGTATAAATCAATTGAAATTAATTATCAAAAATATTACAGAAGAATATAACATAAGTTAATCAAGATAGTACAAGGTTATAGCCATTATAGAAAATCAACTAAATTCTATTATAATGAATAATTCAATATCAATATTAACAGAACTCAATATTAACTATAATATAATTAGAATTAAAATTCATACAAATATTACAGAGGAATATAATGTCAATTAATCAAGATATTGCAGAAGTTGCAGTCATTATGGGAAGTCAATCCGATTTTGTTACAATGAATAATTCAATATCAATATTAAAAGAGCTCAATATTACTTATAAAGCAATGATCATATCTGCCCACAGAACACCAGAAAGACTCTATACATTTGCAAAACTTGCAGAAACTAACGGATTCAAAGTCATTATCGCAGGAGCAGGAGGAGCAGCTCACTTACCAGGACTAGTAGCATCATTAACTTACATCCCAGTAATAGGAGTACCTATAAAGAGTATTAATTTAAATGGAATAGATAGCTTACTATCAATAGTACAAATGCCTAAAGGAGTTCCAGTAGGAACAATGTCTATAGGATCCTCAGGTGCATATAATGCGGCTATAATGGCAGCGTCAATTTTATCCTTATCCAACAATGAAATAAGAAAAAATCTACACCTATGGAGAAATAACCTATCTGATTCAGTAAAGCTAACCCCAGATATGTCATGAATTACATACAAGCCCTAAGCAAGTTAATTTTTCCTTTTTTATAAAGAATAAAAGAATGATATACTTTATTAGAAATTTATATAAATATTTAAAAAAATAACTATTAATAAAATTACAAAAGTATTTTCTATGCATGAATTTCCATATTACATAAAAACTTATATTACTAACAGAACTCTTTAAACTAAGAGATATGACAATTATATACAAAAATATATATCTAATTCCTTTTATCAGGAGCTATTAGTAATTGTTAATGATTGTCTATAAATGTTTCATATCACATAGAAGTTTAACATTTTTATTTACTAGATTAAGTCCTAGCTGTCACTAGCAGGACTCTTCTCATTAATATGTGAACTCACATCAGACACAACAAACCCTGAACCACCAGCAGCAGAAGTACTAGGAACACTCTGATTCGAATCAGCAGTAGCACTAAAAAATACACTTTCAGCAGAGTGAACACTACTACAAGACAGTCCCTCATCTCGCAACATATCATTAAGCAATCCCATTGCGTCTTTTAATATACTTTCTGCTGTAACAACAGTACCTTCTTTCACCAAGCGTTCATAAGCCTCAGTATCATTATTTAGAAGCAATCTTCTAGCATCTTTACAACGGTCTATAAAGTCTCGAGAACGTTCCATAACTAAAAAACGTGATAATGATAAATCTAAGAAAAATACTAGATATAAGATATAAGTTAAATCTGCTAATTCTTTTTTGCTTTTACTTGCATAATTCTTACGTACTTTTTTACCATTATAATCTGATATAAATTTATTTGTAACACTTTTGAAATTCTCAATACAATCAATACAGTTATTTTCATTTATCTCTGAATTTAACTTTTGTAATTTCTTAGATAAATTATTTATATCACGTTTAAATTTATCCAGACTAAAGTCTTTATCTTGCACTTTTTCATCTATTTCTTTGACAAGATCAGTCATTAGCTTCTTTATATTACTAATATTCACTTGTGCAGCACAATCAGTATGCATTTTCTGGAGAATCTGAATCTTAAGTTGTAAATCAATGTCACCATCTTTTAAAATTCCATCTATATCGTCTAAAAATTGATCTAAGCTTTTCCCAAATGCCTGATGATTAACTATTAATGTGCTCAACCTCATATTGAGTTCTGATATCTTATTTTCCAATTCATTAGTTTTACTTTCTATACTTTTAACATGAGTACTATGATCCGTGTAAAGTAATTGTAATTTTGTCCTTATTTCATTTGAAAATTTATCATAACTTAAGGATAACTTTTTAACATGACTTTCCAACTCAGAATAACGATCTAATAAGTGAGAAAGAGCATTATGTTGTACAGCAAAATCTTCCTTTAACTTTACAACAATAGCTTCAGTATAATCCGCAAACTTACAATACTCACTTACAAGCTTAGAATCTGCAGATCTAATTGCAGATTGATAAAACAACACTGCCAATAATACTGTAGACAAAATAAAAACAATAAGTGATATCGAAAACCAAAGAGGTGCTGCATTTTTTCCAAATAATTTCAGTTTTCCAGTTACTAAAGATGAAATTAAGGGATAATTAATAAATAATATAGCAAAAGAAGCAATATTAACTAAAGAAACAACATGAATACTAACTTTTAAAAAATTCTTATGTTCTTTTTTTAAATCTAATTTCTGTTTTTCACACAATTTGCCATAATCATCAAAAATAGCAGATAAATTATCAGATGTAGTAGAATTTAACATACACTTTAATTATTAAGAAAATTTTTTAGTATTACATATTTAGAAAAATATTAAAAAATTTACTAGCTATAAAAACTAATAAATTTCTTTAAGTATAGTACAAAATCAGTGCTTTTGCAAGGTTCACATATTCAAGTTTTACTGATAGCGTAAATATTTTTTGACACTATTTATTAACATTTTATTAATATAATAATAAATGAGAATTTCAGTATACAAGGAAAAAGTTAAGCATTAAAATACTTAATAAAAAAACATATCAAATTTCAATGACCCCATATTAGAAAAGTAATTTTCAAGCTTTATTATCATAGTATATTTTTACTGCATCAATAAAGAACCCATATTAACTTCTTTCCTTTGCAATACTTTCAAATATCAATTATCTTACTAACACAACAACAAAGAACTAAAATGCTTATTAATATAAATATCAAGGGTAACATAACTTAAACATATTAAGAGAAGTTATTTTCAAATCACATCTTCTTTATCGCTCCAAAAAAGTGCTATAAGCACTTTCATCTTCCCTATTTTGCAATATTTTATCAATGTTACTTACTTCATCCATATAAGTAATAGACATCAATTTCAACATAAATACTTGTAATAGCATTAACTCCAACACTATACAGTTCAATTGAGCGTCATCCCTTTCAAGCTTTTTAGAAGAGTGTGCTTTTGATGCAGATTTATCTGTTTCACCATCGTTTTGAAGAACATGTCGACTAATTTTATCCAGTAGAAATTCAAAATTGCTACCTATACCTAATTTTTTAACAGCATCCTTTTTCTTTAACATAACCTCGACAATATGGAATGTGCTTTCAGCCTCATCACATACCTTTTTAAAAAAAACATTACTGCCAATTTTAGACTTTAACATATTTTTAACATCACCAATTTTTTCAAATACAAATTCTTGTTTCACCATATCTTTTAGGCTACTGAGAATACCACAGTCTGGATATATTCTTCTTAATACAGGATGAAACTTGGCAATAATAAATAGTGAAAAATCTATATACTCTACAATATTGTATAAAGTTGTCAATAGCCCACTTTTCCTATTTCCCTCACTTACCTTTTGCAAAACATCTTGCACTGCTACAAGCTGATTAAATAAATCTTGTCTTACTGTTTCCTCTTCTTCTTCAGTAGTAGAAGCCAAATGACTAGAACATTTTTGCGTGTTCCATCCACAAGATATCATATTTTTAACAACATCACCCATAAAATCCGAAACTAAAAGTAACCATTTTCTTTTCTCCTCAGCACTTTCAGTACTTTCTTTACGTAACAACCCAATTGCTCTTTCAATCCTATGCATAGATTCCACTTCCATCTTACCTGAAACACCAGGAATAAAACTAAAATCTTGCAATAAATCCACTATTCTATCAGAAGTAGATTCCATTTCTTCTGCCAATACTTTGAATAATGTAATCTGCTGCGGATGACCTCTTCCTATATAAGCTCTTAAAACCTTATCAGCATCAGAGATACAAGAGAACTTACCTTTAATTGCATGCAATGTCTTCGGCATATTTTTTGCACAAGCAACTAAGAAATTTAGTGTACTAGACGCATTTTCTATGATTAATTTACAGTTAGTATTCATAACCTGAATCTCTGTTAAAAAAGAACATACCTGCATAAATCTTCTTACGTCTTGTTCAATTAATTTATTCATGAAGTCATTTTCTTTAGATAACTTATAACACAAACATCCACACAGTATAGAAAATATAAATACCTTAACTCCTGAAACTGAAATAAGAATAAGAAAATGCCTATAAGGTATACTAGATTTTAAGAACATAGTAGCTACAAACATAGTTGTACATAATATCAAAATTGCCAGTACAACATGTTTAGAAAAATTCAAGATAATAGATTTTTTTTCGTATGATGCTAATTTATTTAACAAGTGTGTGCAACTACTCGGAACAGGAGTTTGATCATCTAATAAAAACTGATCTCTATCACCTGTCATACAATTAAGATAAATCCTAAATATAATATTTTAATTCTTAAATATTATAACAAAAATATTAACATATGTAAAGATTTATACCCCCATAATAAAAATAAGATTGACTATATTACTTTTACAAATTAATCATTGTACCACTATCATAAGATTATTAAAATTACAAGAAAATACTTAATATATGCACAAATTTGTATTATTAATTGTTGCAGCTGGTAATAGTAATAGACTAAAAGAAAGTTCAATCCCGAAACAGTATATCACATTAGGTGATTATCCAATATTATACCATACAATCAATAACATGATCACACATTCTAAAATTAGTCATGTAAAAGTAGTAATTAAGCCAGAACATCAAGACTTGTACAATAGCTGTATACAAAGAATACAGAACTATAAGCTTTTACCACCCACTTATGGAGGAGCAAGAAGGCAAGATTCGGTACGATTGGGGTTGGAAAGCATAAAAGAAATAAACCCAAATTTTATCATAATACACGATGCATGTCGTCCTTTTATAAATCTTAAAATGTTAGACAAAATGGAAACAATATTAAACCATTATGCTGGAGTAATACCGGTATTGCCAATAACCGATACTATTCATATGATACATCAGAATAACACTATCATTAAAAATATAGACAGAAACATAATAAAATTAGTACAGACTCCACAAGCATACAAATATAACGACATATTATTATATCACAGAACTGCATACAACACTGAGCCAAACAAGGAATTCTCCGATGAATCATCTCTTATGATAAACTACAACATTCCAATAATGACAGTTGAAGGAGATTATAATAACTTCAAAATCACTACCATAGAAGATCTATTTCGAGCCATTTCATATATAAAAAACAAAAACCAAACAATATTAAAAAATTCCGAACTTTAAATAAAATACTACAACTAGATAGTAATTATACAATAAATATCAGTTAAAATAAAATTTCCATAAATAATACATAATCTAAATAAATTATTATAAACAAAGTTAACAATATTTATATTGGAATCACAATAAATAGAGATTTATCTTTACAATATAGACTCACAAGATTTCTATAAATACATATTATGGTTAAAATAAATTGCTACATACAAAACCAAAAAATACGATAATTATATATTTAGTGCTCAGACTAGAATTTTTGATAATACACAGATTTACAGATATAAATAACTATTCTATAAGTTTAATATTAAGTTGACAGAACAGTAGAATATAGTAATTACCTTTTAATATCATCCTAGACAGAATTTTTTATGGACAAACACATAAACAAACCAATATTCAGAATTGGGATAGGATATGATGTACATAAATTTGACAATAGAGACAATAACAATAGTGAATCATTCATTATAATATGTGGTATAAAAATCAACTATCATAAAAAAGTCATTGCCCACTCAGATGGAGATGTAGGACTACATGCTTTAACTGACGCAATATTAGGAGCTGCTGGATGTGGAAGTATAGGTCAACATTTTCCTAATATAGATAAAATATGGAAAAATGTAGAATCCGGTTACTTTTTAATAGAAGCACAAAAAAAAGCACAAGAAAAGGGATACCTGATTTCAAATGCTGATATAACTATTATATGTGAACAACCAAAAATTATGCCTTATGCACTAGAAATGCGGGAGTATATTGCTCAACTTATAAATGTAGATTCTTCATGCATCAACATAAAAGCAACCACCACAGAAAAGCTAGGGTTTCTTGGTAGAGGAGAAGGGATTGCCGCACAAGCAGTAGTTTTATGTCATCTAGAGAATTAATATACATTAACATAATCAATCCACTCTATGCGATCAATTCACACACACATTATAATACTGAAAAATCTTACTGCAAAATCCAATCAGGATATCTATTACATAATAAACTTAAAAATATAAGATTTTCACATATGTATACTATAAGAATTATAATCCATACTAATTAAGTAATATAGAACATGCACAACATAATAAGTTCACTCGAATAATAAAAACAAAAAGTATAATTATCATTCCATTCTAAGATTCTTTGGCTATGTATTATATAAAAAACTCCAATTGCCATATGCAAAACTACTCTTCACTCTGCAAATATCCAATAATGAGAAACTATTAGAACAACTTTTTTATATAGAACTTTCAATCTCGACTGATCTACAACTTATTACAAAATCTTATACTATATGCTACACAAGAACATCTCAATGTTACAAGTAACGATCAACAAATAACTTATATGATATAATTTATAAGTACCATGAACAGATAATTAATGGTACAATCACAATTTATGATGATTAATTACTAATATGGGATTAAATTGCGGTATTGTTGGACTACCTAACGTAGGGAAATCAACTTTATTCAATGCATTAACACAAACTATGGTAGCAGAAGTTGCAAATTATCCATTCTGTACAATAGAACCAAATATAGGCAAAGCTATAGTACAAGATAATAGACTTAAAATTTTAGCCAAAATGGCATCATCTAAAAAAATTATATATAATCAAGTTGAATGTGTTGATATTGCTGGATTAGTCAGTGGTGCAAGTCAAGGTGAAGGATTAGGAAATAAATTTCTAAGTCATATAAGAGAAGTAGATGCTATTATTCATGTATTAAGATGCTTTAGTGATCAAAACATCAGTCATGTTAATCAGTCTGTAGATCCAATAAGTGATGCAGAGATTGTAGAAATGGAGTTAATCTTAGCTGACATAGAAAGTTTAAAACGCAGATTGCCTGCACTAGAAAAAGCAGTTAAAGCTAACAAAGAACCAAAGAAAAAATTGGATAATATACTGGAAGTATTAAGCATACTAGAAGCTGGAAATTTAGCAAAAGGTGCATATCACCTTGGCGATGAGCTTAAGCAATTACAACTCATTACAACAAAACCTATGATGTATGTATGCAATGTAGAAGAATCAAACGTTATTAGTGGAAATGCCATGTCAGAAAAAGTAAGAATAATGGCAGAACAAAAACAGAATAAATTTTGTTATATATCAGCTAAATTAGAAGCAGACTTATCAAGTTTAGAAACAGAAGAAGAAAAACAAATCTTTTTAGCCGAATTTAATCTAAAAGAATCAGGAACAACATCTGTAGTCAAAACAATGTATGATCTACTAGACATGATTACTTTTTTTACCTTAGGACCACAAGAAGCACGTGCTTGGCCAATAAAAAGGTTATCAACTGCCAGTACTGCAGCTGGCGTAATACATACTGACTTTGAAAAAGGTTTTGTAAAGGCAGAATTAATTAGCTACGATGATTATATAAAATATAATGGAGAAGCAAAGTGCAAAGAAGCAGGTAAAGTAAGATTTGAAGGTAGAGACTATATAGTACAAGATGGAGACATAATACACTTTAGACATAACAAATAACTTATTTTCTTTTAAAGGTTACAGTAATATAAAAGTATCTATTTCCATTACATTCCTATAATTTAAAGTACCTTTAATACAGAAAATATTATTCAAATCTTATAACTTACAACCATTATTATTCATATACTCATCAAGATTTATATAAATTTACTTGATCATAATAAAAAGCTCTACTACGTAGTATCTAATAGATTAAATAATTAAAATTAATTATTCCTCACAAATCATAATTTAACTATACTTTCTAATTAAAACTATCATCATTAGTACCCTACCACCAAAACAAACATTCTCATTATAACATCTTTTTTTTAGCATCAGATAAAATCCTTATCATATAGATTTAACAAATCAACTATTTACTTAAAGTACTATTTTCTAACACCCTACTATAAAAATCTTACAATTATTTAACAATAAAATCCTAAAATTTTTAGTCCTCAGTACACTTAACCCTTACTATTCAAATATTTATTAGGCAACTTAACTTATTAAACTATCAAAAATCAAGAGGTCATATGTTTAATAAACCAGAGTTTTGAGATTTTTCCCCCTATTACATTTATTATTAATAATTCTATAAGCAGAGTGAAATACTAACAGAATATATAAATACCAATGTAAATAGTCTTATTGTCAATTAGAAGCATTAAACTAACTACATTCATATAAAAAAAATGACCATAGATAATATTTTCTGCTTCTCAATTAAGAATAACTGTTTACCCTATTAGACTTCCGTCCCCCCAACAACAATATTATCTATTTTAAGAGTGGGTTGTCCTACTCCAACAGGTATTTCTTGTCCATTTTTAGAACAAGTTCCAATTCCTGAATCAAGTGCCAAATCATTTCCAATCATCGAGACCTTTGTTAAAACATCAGGCCCATTACCTATAATAGTAGCACCTTTAATAGGAGATGTTACTTTCCCATTTTCTATTAGATATCCCTCTGAAGCTGAAAAGACAAATTTACCAGACGTTATATCCACTTGTCCTCCAGAAAAATTTACTGCATAAATTCCCTTCTTAACACTTGATATTATTTCTTCTGGACTATAATTTCCTGGTAACATATATGTGTTTGTCATGCGTGGCATCACTACATCTCGATAACTTTGTCTACGACCATTTCCAGTAGAACAAGTATTCATAAGATTAGCATTCATCTTATCTTGCATATAATTAACTAAGATACCATCTTGAATTAAAACATTGTAACTTGAAGGCATTCCTTCATCATCTATATTAATAGAACCTCTGCGCCCTAACATAGTACCATCATCAACAACAGTTACACCATTTGCTGCTATTTTTTTACCTATAGAATTCGAAAAAGCAGACACTTTTTTCCGATTAAAATCTCCTTCTAATCCATGTCCTACAGCTTCATGTAACAACACACCTGGCCATCCAGGCCCTAACACAACAGTCATTTCTCCAGCAGGAGCAGGCACTGATTCTAAGTTAATCAACGCCTGACGTAATGCTTCATCAGCAATTGGTTGCCATTTACCATCACCTATAAACTCTTCATAAGAAGATCTACCTCCATGACCAGAAGTACCAATTTCTTTTCTACCACTTTTTTCCAAAATAACACAAACATTAAATCTCACAAGAGGTCTAACATCATGAACTTTACTTCCATCAGGCAAAATAATCTGAACTACTTTCCATTGTGCACTAAGAGCAGTTTTGACTTGCTTAACATATGAACTTTTATTACGTAAATAAGTATCAACTTCTTGCAAAAGCTTTACCTTAGAATCAAACGTCATATTCTGTAAGGGATTAATATCTGGATACAAAAGAGATTGCGACTCTTTTAAATGTACAATTCCACCATTACCACTATTATTAATAGACTTAACCAAAGATGCAGCACTAATTATTTCGCGCTCAGTAATCTCAGAAGAACAAACAAAAGCTGTTAATTCTTTACAAAAAGATCTCAAGCCAAAACCTTGTGAAGAATTGAAATCTGCATATTTAAGAATCCCATCCTCAAAACCAAGAGCTTCTGAAATACATATTTCTAAAAATAATTCTCCACCATCCGCCACATATAAACAATCACTAACAATATTACTTAAACGACTATCATCAATTTGATTACGAGTAAAAAACATTTGATTTACATTAGATGGATCCATAACCATAAAATTTAACATTTGATAAAATTTTCATGGTATAGTATAATCCTTAATAAATCAACTACTATATGCCCGAATGGCGGAATGGTAGACGCGCTAGTTTCAGGTACTAGTAATTTTTTGTAAATTATGGAAGTTCAAATCTTCTTTCGGGCACTTAATTTTTAGCAACTCAATACTTATATTATATGTTTAACTTTTTGAAAAAACAAGAACCAAGTACAGAATTCATTCCACTAAAAAACTGTCAAGTTATAACAGCATTAGGAGAAACAATAGCTACAGGTTTTTCACACAGTATATCACATACATTATCAGAAGAATTTTTGAAGATATCCTATATACTCAAAATAAATGATGAATGTCAGGCTTTTTGGGAAGAAAATATCTCTGAATGTATTGACAATTTTTTACTACTTTATGTTATTCCTAATTTTGTTCTACCATATTCCTCATCGGGCACTACCCAAAAAAAGTCAATAGAGCAGATTTTTCGACCATGCGAAATATGTATCAATAATAGTGAACAAAGTACAAAGATAGAGACAAAAAGAATTCTGTATTATTTTGATTTCAAAAACATAACACTGTTAGAAACTTTTAACAGTACACTAACACAAATTATCAGAGATACAATAAGTAAACATAGTACTGGTCCATTAGACAATAAGTTAACTATATCTTTTAATGTTGTACTCAATATGAACCCAAGTTTTAATATAACAACATTAAACAGGACTCTAGAAAATAATCTAACACTTACTAATAGAATAGTAAAACTTTATCATATCGTAAAAATATGCAATAACTTCCCAACAACTAATATATTTCCTGGAGTTTACACAGAAAAGCTTAAAATTATTACAGCCTATACTAACACACAGCGTTTATCAATATGTCTAAAAACAAAAGAAAAAGACCTTAGTGGTTTTCAAATATCAACAAGATTACTTAACCTTTTAGCTGAGGATCAGTATAAATGTTTAGCAAATTTTCAACTATACACATTAATAAATAGGAAAATAGATGATCTACCTAATATTCAAGAAGATGCTCTAAGATATAGTAATAAATATGATAGAAGGGTAGACATAGTAACTCATCATGTAAATTGCAATAAACTAAAACCATCACAAATTTATCAGGAGATAGAAAATTATATATCTTTTCTTAATATAATATTTAATTTCCACGACACAATAAAAGTATCAATGGAACTATCATTAAAAAAAGAGACACATACTCAAGAGGAACTTACTGAAACATTTGAGTTTCAGGATCTTAAACCTGACACTAGCATTAAGGAAGAATTGTATAATAAAATATATTTTAAAGACAAGCCCGGTAATACATTTACAAAGTTAGTCAGAAATGTAATAACAACTGACAATCAAATGATCCCATTATTCCAGCATTATAACGTATATATTCACGCAGAAATACCTCATAACATTACACCACAAACACTCACAAGTACGTGTATCAGAAAAACTAATCCACCTACAATAATAGAAATTGAGAGTCAAGACCAATCATCAGACACAGAATTAAATCCTCACAAGCAATCACTAACAAACGATATATCACCTTCACCAACCGTAGAACAACAGAAAACATTGCAATTATCTCTACCAGCTATACCAACTACATCAGCTACACCAGCTATACCACCTGTAGTACCTCTACCTAAATTATCTATACCACCTATTAGCACTACTCAACAAGAAGATAAAACAGATAACAATCAAAATCAATTACCAGTCATAAAATCAACTTCCCAGAGTAAACCACCAGAAAATACTGCAACCCAAGAACAAGCACTACCTTTTACACCTTCTATAGAACAAAGAAAAGAAAAACCTTCACAGCAGATTACACATAAAACTCCATTACCACCTAACAAATCATATACAACACAAACAATACTTGCTGTGGCTAGTATTAGTGTATTAACAATCCTTAGTATTACAGGACAATATATACTAACCAACAAATTACTTGCTCACAATCAACATTTTCTAGAAATTAACATAATAATCACAGGAGGTATTATTATTTGCTTTACAACAATTCTTATAGGAATTATATTGCATAATAAAATGGAGTCATCTTATAAGGATTGCACTGTAGAAGTACCAGTACAAAATAACCAACAAGGTATATAATAAAATTATAGTAAGATACTTATTTTCTACTTCCTAGTATCCTTCTTAACACAAATTTATGATTTACATACTTATCTATTAAAAATAGTGACATTGTTTTTAAAAATTTTTAATTTAACATGAATGAAATAAGCTATACAAATTTATAGTATATCTCAGAAACTATTATGCAACTTATATTCTGTACAACTTTAATAGAACACTGACACTTTCAACATTATATTGCTAACCTGAATAATCCAACAATATCTCTTATAATTAACATTCTACCTACATTAATACAGATCACAAAAAACATTAGAAATATTTATACAGTAATTACAAATTTAGTTTTGATCAATCCAGCAAATTCTCAACAAAAATACTTTCAATTCCTAAATTTTAATAAGCAGAAATTTTTCAAACCATTTTATAATACTATATCCTAAATATATTGCATTATTTTCCTTTTTAACATAAAATTAACTATTAAGTATTATTAATGTATTAACAATGACGATTCAAGAATCTTTTATTCCCACTCTTATAACTATATTAGCGATAGTTACTGTTTTGCATATTGGTGCATGCTGTCTTTCTGCATGCTTTCCTGATGATAAATATCCTTCTGATAAAAAAGCCAATCAGTCAAATCAATTTTCTTCACCCTTAGACCCCAATATAGCTCTTGCTACAGTATTATTACTTAACTCTAATACATGTACATGTAATCCAAGTATTTAAAATGCATACACAATTTTTAACATTCAACACTATATGCTGCTTAGGTATTTCTTCATACATGATCATTTAAATTGAAAATAGTAACGCTATTTAAGCAATCCAGAAAAGAATAGGATGTAATAACGTACTACTAATTACATAAAGAATAAACATCACCTTATTTTTTATAAGGATTGCCCAATTAATTCTATCTTAACAGACAAGATATATTCAATATATTATTCATTTCACCCCATTCATTATGATCTAGCTTTGACATTAATTGTAACCAATAATATTACCAATTAGTTACAACAAGATTTTTCATAATGTGAAAGAACACCATATTCTTTTGAACATGATTATATATAATTAGATCCATATAATTCTAATTAAAATAACAATACATAAAACTTATATCATTTACATTAAATACTCTTCAGGAATATCTCTACAGTACTATAAACTCAGCATCAATTGATTTTGTAAATTCATAACAGAAATATTATAAGTCTACTAAATTATTAAGAAATAAATTTAATTTTTATTGTTATTAATTTATTTTATAAACACGAAGCAGTTATCATCACTATTTCTTTAATCACCATCACATATGCAGTAATTTCTTCTTGTGGCAAGGACAACAAAATCCTTAGTATCAAAGAAGTTTCCCTTCCAGCATAGTAACTCAACCACTACATACAATATAAAATATTAGGCATCACCAAGTTCTCTAAGTACCTCAATACCAGCCAAACCCTCACAGTATTATCTAGATCCTTATACCCCTATCATATACTATATTACATAATGTCCCTTATATTTATGATATAAGTACTCAAGCTTAACATAATAAGTACTCTGCTAACATTTAAAATTATATTTGCATATGTACCTTTTTACATATAATTATTCAAAAGGTAACCCAAGGCAATCAAACTATGAGAACTTTAACTGTAAGAGAAGCATTATGTGAAGCAATAAGAGAAGAAATGGAACGTGATCATGGGGTACTAATCATGGGGGAAGAAGTAGGTGAATATCAAGGTGCATACAAAGTCACACAAGGGTTACTTGACCAATTTGGTCCTGATAGAGTAGTAGATACACCCATAACTGAACATGGATTTGCAGGGATAGGTGTAGGTGCTGCATTTTCAGGATTAAAGCCTATAGTAGAGTTCATGACTTTCAATTTTGCCATGCAAGCAATAGATCAAATTATTAACTCTGCAGCAAAAACTAACTATATGTCTGGTGGACAATTAAACTGCCCTATTGTATTCAGAGGACCTAATGGAGCAGCTGCAAGGGTAGGAGCACAGCATTCTCAATGTTATGCTTCATGGTATGCACATGTTCCTGGATTAAAAGTAATAGCTCCCTATTTTGCTGCTGATTGTAAAGGCTTATTAAAGGCTGCTATAAGAGATCCAAATCCCATAATATTTCTCGAAAATGAGATTGCATACGGACATAAGCATGAAGTACCAGACGAAGCTTTAACAACAGATTACATAGTTGAAATAGGGAAAGCTGCTATAGCCAAAGAAGGTACTGATATTACAATAACAGCATTTTCTTTACAGGTTAAACTTGCATTAGATGCAGCAGAGCTTTTGGCACAAGAAGGGATAAATGCAGAAGTTATAGACCTAAGGACTTTACGTCCTCTTGACACTGAAACAATAATAAGATCTGTAAAAAAAACAAACAGAATTATTAGTATAGAAGAAGGATGGCCATATTCTGGCATAGGAGCAGAAATAGCTGCGCTAATAATGGAACAAGCATTTGATGATTTAGATGCCCCAATAATAAGAATCACTGGGAAAGATGTTCCATTGCCATATGCTACTAATTTAGAGAAGCTAGCCCTACCACAAATTGAAGATGTAGTAGAAGCGGCACGTACTTTATGTATTCGTAACTACCAAGCGATTTAAAATTTTACATAATTATCCTGTATTTTAACTCTATACACTTACAAAATACTTATAAGGCCTATGAAGAATACCATTTTCTATGTATAATCATTCACTAAGACTACAAACGTAGCAAACACATATTTTACATTTTTGTAGTTTACCAACACTTAAAACTTTTAGACTATTAAATATTTTAATCCTTGTAAATAGTCCTATTACATACAGATATTAACTACATCCACTCTCATCAGACTCAAAAAGTCCAAAAGTAACCTTTACATATGTAAGTCTTTTTTACAGATCATAGCATTTGTGAGTACATCTATATCACAACAGTAATATCAGAATTTTTCTACTATACTCATTGTTACTACAGGTTGGAAACAATACATACTTGACACTTACATAATTGATAATACTAAAATTTTAAAATCATAATATGTTTTGCACTTCAGCAAATACACCTACAATTTTATTTTCAAACATATACAAAAAGTCATTTAGTTACATTTGAAAATACAGCAAAAACAGCATGTACACATAACTGACAGATACATAAGCTCTTTATAAACTACACACATTGCACTTTAATTGGGTATTTCTAACAGATTTAGTACATGTTACTGATATATTTATAATAGCTTAAAAGTTTGTCTATTAGATTAAAGTGCTGAACTTCTAGGAATAACATATAATGATAAACTATAAATATTGACTCAAAAACTTCACCTAATATTCAAGTTATATCCCAAGAACAGTTACTAAATTATATTGTATTTTTAAGGAAATAACATATAATGACACTCTATAGAATTTCATAGGTTCATCCACAATGATACATTACAAGCACTGGATAGAAGCATTTCATATAATATCAATAATTGCTTGGATGGCAGGCATGTTATATTTACCTAGATTATATGTATATCATTCTCAAATTTCGATTCATTCTGACAGTTACAGCTTGCTCAATATCATGGAAAAAAAACTATTGTTTTATATTATTACTCCCGCTATGGTTGCTAGCTTTACATTTGGGATAATGTTGTCTTTTATCACAGCAGCATATTACTTCTTGTGGTTTAAAATAAAAGTAATATGTATTGCATTGATGTGTATAATTCAAATCTTATTATTTAAACATAGAAAAGACTTTACCACAAAAAACAATACTAAATCTCCTCTATACTTTAAGTGCCTTAATGAATCAATAACATTATTAATAATAATTATCATTGTCATGGTTGTAGTAAAACCTTTTATATAATCTTAGTAAATTATATAATTATTTGACTTTCATAGAGATTCTATTTTAGAATAGAACATAAAGTAATACAGTAAAATTTTATTATTTTTAGTATCACAGTTCGGAGATTACATCATGGTAGCCCTTAACACTCCTCCAATAGATAAAGGGTTTATTGCTACAGATTTTCTATTAAAGTCTGTAGATGGAAACTTATATAATTTAAACCACTGTCATAAAGGGAGTGGTTTGTTAATAATGTTCATATGTAATCATTGTCCTTACGTTAAAGCAATAATAAAAAATTTAGTATATGATATTGAGACATTAAAAAACAATTATGATATTTATGCTGTAGCAATCATGCCTAATGATACTGTCTCATATCCAGAAGATTCATACGATAATATGATAAAGTTCGCCCAAGAGCACAATATCAGTTTTCCATATCTTATCGATGAAGATCAAATAATTGCAAAAAATTATGGAGCTGTATGTACACCTGATTTTTTTGGCTTTAATAATAAATTAGAGTTATGTTATAGAGGAAGATTTGACTCTTCTGGAATGAATCAGGTAAGCAGTAAGCAAGAGGATAGAGATTTATTCAATGCTATGAAATTTATCTCAAAAACAGGTACAGCACCTGAAAATCAAAAACCAAGTATTGGCTGTTCCATAAAATGGAAATCTCAAAACTACAATTTTATTCCTTAATAAAGAGATTTCTATGCACGATTCTAAGTATTTACTAGATATAATAACTCTTCTTTCAGCAGCTATAATAATAGTAGTGCTGTTTTGGAAGTTAAATATTAGCCCTGTATTAGGATATTTTGTTGCAGGAACCATTATTGGATCACATGGTTTTAACCTAGTTGAATCATCTGTTATAATACAGAATTTAGGAGAATTTGGAGTAGTATTCTTATTGTTTTTAATAGGAATTGAGCTCACATTTGAAAGATTAATCGCCATGAGGCTACATGTTTTTGGATTCGGGACATTACAGGTCATAGTAACAACATTAGCAATATGGTATATTTCAAGCAAATTTGGCATAGACTCTAAAGGATCTATTATAATAGGAGGAGCGTTAGCTTTATCTTCAACGGCAATTGTACTACAAGTCTTACAAGAAAAAGGATATCAATCAACACAAGTTGGAAGACTATCAATAGCAGTTTTGTTATTACAAGACTTCGCAGTCGTACCATTAATTGTACTACTACCACTATTAACAGGAGAATCACATCATAGCATTCCTATATCCTTATTATATTCCTTCATCAAAGCAGCAGTTGCCTTAACCCTAATATTTATTACAGGAAGGTTATTATTAAGGCCTCTTTTTAACACTATTGCTGCAATAAAAAGCAATGAAATTTTCATAGCAACTACATTATTGATTGTCTTAGGAGCAGCATTTATCACAGAAAATTTCAACTTATCAATGGCCTTAGGAGCATTTGTCTCAGGACTTCTTGTTGCAGAAACTGAGTATAGACACGATGTGGAACAAGTTGTATTACCTTTCAAAAAGCTATTACTAGGTTTGTTCTTCATGACAGTTGGAATGTCAATTGATATCAAATTTGTACTTAACAAGCTACCAATAATAGCATTAGCTTCTTTTTCCTTAATAGCATTAAAATCCTTTATAATTTTCATGTTATGCAGATTTTTTAGATTTCATCTAGCAGCATCTATACAAGCAGGATTATTATTATCCCAAGGTGGAGAATTTGCTTTTATTTTATTTGGTTTAGCAGCAGAGAAAAGTGTTTTATCTAACGACTTAGCACAAACTCTTATGATGATTACAACTGTAACTATGGCATTTACACCACTGCTAGCAGTATTGGGAGATTGGATATCAAAATTAATTACAAAAAGAAAATATCTCTAAATCCTCAAGAGCTTACTTTAGACACAAAAGATCTCGATCAACACGTCATAGTAGTAGGATTCGGAAGAGTGGGTCGCATGGTTGCAAAAGTATTAGTTGCAGAACACGTAAATTACATTGCATCTGATATACAACCAAAAATTGTCAAAGATGGCAGAGATGAAGGATTTCCTGTATATCTTGGAGACCTAACAAAGCTAAATACTTTACAATCTATGGCAATATCACGTGCTAGAATGATAATCATAGCAATTAACAATGAAGTTACTATAAAAAAGATTATTTCCTTAGTTGCAAAAAATTTTCCACATATAATAATCATTGTAAGGCTTCCTGACTTAAATAACGTTGAAATATACAAAGAACTTGGAGCACATTATTTAATTCCTGAAACATACGAAGTGGGATTACAGTTAGGTGCGGTAGCACTAAGTAATAATGGATTTAGCAACCATGCAATTTCGTTATTAAAAGATAGGTTTAGGATGGTAAACTACGATGCTGTAAAGCATAAAGAACCAGAAGAATAACAATTTATAAATTCTTACTATTCTTTTTTGATATTCTAAAATGGTAGATTATCGCTACAGAAATCAAGTATATAGATAAGCCTACAGTACATTTCTTATGACAATAGCCTCATGATGCTGTATAAATAATATATCAGATAGGATAGTAATATGAACTCCAGCGATTAATAGTTATAAACCAGTTTCCCAGAAATTAAAAACACTATTACTACGGCACTAAAAATTCTACAAATTATAAATATGAAAAAAATTATTTATGTATTGAAAATTTCTACAAACAAAAATAGAATGAAGTTAAGTTATTTTGTATACAGTTACCTATGCCATTAAATCCAATAACATTATCTCAAGAATTAATATCATTTCCTAGTATCACACCAACAGATAATGGAGCAATAGATTTTCTATCAAATGTACTATCACAATATGGGTTTACATGTAATGTTTTAGATTTCGGTGATGATACAATACAAGTACGTAATCTATACGCACAATTAGGTAATCAATCTCCTAATCTATGTTTCGCAGGGCATACAGATGTAGTGCCTACAGGAGATTTAGAAAAATGGAAATTTGATCCTTTTGCTGGTCATATACAAGACGAAATTTTATATGGTAGAGGAGCTGTTGATATGAAAGCGGCCATATGTGCTTTTATAGCAGCAGTATCAAGAATAGATCTCAATAAAGTTCCTGGTTCTATCAGTTTACTAATTTCTGGAGATGAAGAAGGTAATTATTTTAAATATGGAACACCTGCAGTATTAGAATGGTTAACCCAGAACAACAAAAAAATTGATTTTTGTGTTGTTGGAGAACCTACAAGTAAATCATCAGTTGGAGATACTATAAAAATAGGCCGTAGGGGTTCTATGCACTTCAAGATAGTTTGCAATGGAATACAAGGACATGTTGCCTATCCAGATCTTGCAGAAAATCCAATAGATAATATGGTAAGTATTTTACATAAAATAAACAATACAATTCTTGATGAGGGGAATGAATATTTCTCACCTTCAAACTGCGAAATTACATCAGTAGACGTAGGAAATACAGCAGGAAATGTTATCCCTGATAAAATTGTTGCTAATCTTAACATTAGGTATAACAATATACATACTGCTGAGTCATTATTTAACATAATAAATAGCATTTGTGCTGAAACAACACAAAAATATGAACTGTTTACATCAGTATCTGGAGAACCATTTCTTACTTCTCCAACTGAACATTCTAATATGTTATCTTCATCTGTCGAAAAAATCACAGGGCAAATCCCAGAATTAAGTACATCTGGTGGTACTTCAGATGCAAGGTTTATTAAAAATTTCTGTCCAGTAGTAGAGCTTGGGTTAAAAAACGAAACAGCACATAAAGTTAATGAAAATGCTCCTATACATGATATCAATCAACTTACAGATATATATGTAGAATTTATAAAACAGTTTTTCAATTTATCTGCAACATAAATGTTGAGTAAAGTTTTAAACACTATTTTTCCAAAAACATGTGCAAACTGTGAATGTATTATTTCCTATAATTACGATTTATGCAAAACATGCGAGAATAATATAAACTTTTTAAATGATAATTATTGTATTTCTTGTGGCTCCAGTTTACAACCAGAAATATCAATATGTGGAAAATGTATAGTAAACCCACCAATATTTACACAATTAGAATCCGTTTTTGCATATAATAAACATAGTAAAAACATGATTTTAAACTTAAAATTTTTTGATAACACACTACACATTAAAACCTATGCAAAATGGATACACAATAAAAATCCAAATTTATTTAATGATGTTACCACTATAATACCTGTACCAATACATAAAAAAAGACTACGACAAAGAAAATACAACCAAGCAACTCTACTTGCTAAAGCCTTAGGTAAATATTGTAAAATATCTTTAGAAATTTTCGTATTAGAAAGAATTTTAGATACAATACCACAATACAATTTATCCAGTAAAATGCGAGAAAAAAACATTACAAAAGCTTTTGTAGTAAGAAATCCACACCTTATTCAAAACAAAACTATATTACTTGTTGACGATATAATCACAACTGGCATAACAGCTAGAACCTGTGCACACAAACTTATTACATCAGGAGCAAAAGAAGTTAAAGTTGTTACACTAGGTAGAACATTACAATAAGGATAGAATATATCAATGTAGCACTTTTTTAAATTCTAAAGCCATCTAATACCATTATATTAAATTATAAAAATTTTAGTAATTATTGAATAAACTACTACAGTATAACAATAATTCTATTTTCTACACAAGATATATGGAAAATTAGCCATCAAATTATATTTACAATACAAATAATAAAAACAATCAGATAAATCTACCTTATTATTAAGTAAAGATTAATTTGGTACATAGTTATATATACTCAGAAACATATCTTCAAAAAAACTATGTATACATAAAAATCTTTTTTAATCCTTTCACAAATTATATAAAATGTACAATCAATGTTAATTTCTATAAAAATTTACTAATTCTGTTATATAATAAATCAACTAAACCATATTATTTAAAAGCACATTAATTTTAAGCATAAGATAATAATATAGAATCTTGCAGATAATTTTTATATTGCAATATCGTCTTAATATGGTAACAATATAAGTCTTAGAGGATTTAAATATAAAAAGTTTTCAAAAGGATTTTTAATGACAGATCAAAGTATAGTAAAAATTAATGCAAGTTTAAGAGAAAATGTAGGTACTGGTCCTTCACGTGCTTTGAGATGTAATGGCTCAATACCAGCGGTAATATACGGTAAAGGTCGAGATCCTTTAAGCATATTTTTATCTGACAGGGAATTTTTAAGTAAATATAGATCGGCTGCATTATCAACACATTTAATTGAATTAGAAATAAACAACAAGAAAGAATATGTATTAATGCGAGATATACAAAAACATCCGGTTACTGATAGGATACAACATGTAGATTTTCAGTTTATTGATTACGGAACAGAAATAAAAATAGAAGTTCCCCTTATATTTATTAATGAGCATAAATGTATAGGAATTAAAAGAGGTGGTGTATTAAATATACTACATCGTACTTTATCTATAAAATGTTCTCCTAGTGCAATACTCCAAAACATAGAAATAGACTTATCTGACTTAACAGCAGGACATTCTATACATGTGAGTGATTTAAAGCTTCCTTCAGAAGTAAACGTAGTGATGAAAGAAGATAATCCGGCTCTAGTCACAATCTCTAGTGCTAGCACAGACAAAGATACAAGCAGCCAAGAATCCGATAGTAATGTATCAGAAAATAGTTAATGTTTCCTATTAGCTATCTTATGCTATATTTGTTAGTTGGTTTAGGTAACCCTGGTAAAAAGTATGAATTGACACGTCATAATGTTGGATTCATGATAATAGATGCAATAGCAAATAAATTTAACTTTCCTAGTTTTACAAAAAAGCATAACGCATTAATATCAGGTAATAGTATTGACTCACACAAGGTTGTTTTAGTTAAACCTTACACATTTATGAACAATTCTGGTGCTCCAATCATGAGCGTAGTCAGTTTATACAAGATTCCTTTAAATAATGTCATAGTATTCCATGATGAAGTAGAGATAGACTTCTGTACTATAAGAGTAAAAAAAAGCGGAGGTAATGCAGGACACAATGGTCTCAGGTCAATAGACAATATACTTGGAAAAGAGTATTGGAGAGTCAGATTTGGTGTAGGACATTCTAACAATACAATAGACCTATCGCATTATGTTTTATCACATTTTAATAATCTTGATGCTGTTAACAGTACAATAGATAAAATCATAGAGAATATCACTTTACTTCTAGAAGATAACAAGTCTATGTTCATGGACAAAGTTCGAAATCTTTCAAAATACGAAGATATAGCACAATCTACAACTATAAAACCATAATATCATAAGTGATTTCAAGAGTATAATAATAAGTCTATACTCTCATCAATATAACACAAAGATGAGAACATAATACTAAATACATAAAACAGAAATTTTCAACTAAAATATACACAAACAATTAACTCTAGAATTTTTAAAAAAACTATATTTCCCACTATAAAAATGCAAAATAAATTTATGCTTTATATGTTAAAAACGTTTCAATACTTAAAATTCACTATGTATCACAAATCAAAATTATAGAACACATCACTATCAAAACAAATTTATTCTTATAATAAAAACTTTTAAAATATGAACTTATACATCTAATAGAATTACATTATATATAGATCAATTATAGCGTTATTAGGGATAAGCTCATATTAAATAAAACTGAATTTTGAAAATCACTGTACTAAAACAAAAAACACTTATAACCTATGCTATCACCATAGACAAAGCCATTAATCTATCAAGAACATATATTAAAAAAACTGTTATATCTTTTTACTAATATTATGTAAAGTTTAGTAAGGGCATTAATAACTTATAACACAATCATTATAGATAATGACTAAGTCTATACAGGGATTACATTCAATTGTTAAACTAACTTTGTTTCTTAAAGACTAAATTAGCTATGAAAGATAAAAGATCAGACACAATATCCGACAAGAATATAAGTATCCTACTTATATTAACGTAAAGTTTTATTATGGTACATTCCACCAACAGGAATTGATTATTAAATATGCTACACAATAAAAGTTATCCTTTTTAATACTAAAATAGAATAATATTACAGAAAACAGTTAAATAGTAATCACACTATTACTAATAATAATAATAATTTATAGAGAATTTATTAAATTTTCTCTCTTTCTATGCTAGAATACTAGCTAACAGTATTCTAAATCTCTAACTAACTATGCACTTTAACGAAATATACGAAGAATGTGGAGTATTTGCTATACAAAACAACCAATTTGCAGCCGTCAATTGTATTTTAGGACTACATGCACTGCAACATAGAGGCCAAGAATCATTTGGCATAATAACATCAAAAAACAATACTTTTTATTGTTATTACTCCAATGAACAAGTGAACAGCATTTTTAATCAACAATCAAAAATAGATATTCTTGTAGGAAATACAGCTATTGGACATGTACGTTATTCTACAAGTGGAAGTAAATTAGGTGTTCAACCAATAACTTTAGATTCTAAATTTGGAAAATTAGCAATAGCCCATAACGGTAATCTGACTAACACAAAAAAAACAAGAAAGTTTCTCATTGAAAAAGGTTGTATTTTTTCATCAGATATTGATACAGAAGTAATTGCACATTTAATTGCTATTAATACACAAAATACCTTATTCAACAATATTACATATGCATTACAGACTATAGAAGGAGCGTATTCACTGGTAATGTTAATAAACGATACATTAATATGCTGTCGTGACCCATCCGGGATTAGACCATTAGTATTAGGTACATTAGACAACTCTTATATCGTAACTTCAGAAACCTGTTCTTTAGATATATTTGGAGCTAAATTTGTCAGAGATATTTTACAAGGCGAACTTATAACAATTGATAAAAACAATACCTTAACAAGCTCTTTCCCATTAAAAAAACAGAAATCAAGTTTTTGTATTTTCGAATATGTATATTTTGCACGACCAGATAGTATAATGGAGAACAAGTCTATTTATGAAATACGTAAAAACATAGGAAAGGAATTAGCAAGAGAAAATCCTATACCACAAGATACACATATGATAGTACCAGTTCCTGATTCTGGGGTACCAGCCGCATTAGGATTTGCAGAATATACAAAAATACCTTTTGAATTTGGTATTATTAGGAATCATTATATTGGTAGAACTTTTATTCAACCTAACGATCATATCCGAAACATGGGAGTAAAACTAAAACACAACGCTAATTCTTCTATATTAAAGGACAAAATTATAATTTTAATAGATGACAGTCTCGTAAGGGGTACAACTTTAAAAAACATAATAACACTATTACACAAAGCTGGGGCTAAACAAATACATTTAAGGATTTCTAGCCCACCAACTATAAAATCTTGTTTCTACGGTATAGATACACCAGAAGAGTCAAAATTAATAGCTAACAGATTATCAAAAACAGAAATTGCACAGACATTAGGATGTGACAGCTTATACTTCTTAAGCATAGATGGTCTCTACAAAGCTATATGCAATACAAAGCGTAACAATATTACCCCCCAATATTGTGATGCTTGTTTCACAGGAGATTATCCCATAAGAATAACAGAATAAATAATAGCTAATAATTTTAAACATTTTCACAGGATAAACACATTAAAGAATCAATTATACTACTAACAGTAGAATGCAAATAAGCAGCTATAATAATCTTTCTAAGACAAACAAGATTTTAAACTAGCAAAGCACAACAAGTATACTGTATATCACCTACAACAAACTACAAATAAGAATTCAAACCAAGCTAGAGTAGAAAGACTAAAACATAAAACTTTCAAAGAAAAACGCAATGACCAAAAAGCTAAGTTTAAACATGACAAAAAGACTTCTAAATCAGAACACAATTATCACATGCTTATACAAACTTTACAAGTTCTCACAAAACAATTGTTTTTTTGTTTATCAAAAACTAATATACACAAATAAATATCCCTCCTCTTTTTACAAATTATTTATTTATGCTTACATCAAATAAACATAATTTTAAGCACTATGCTCTTTTATATACCAACACAATATACACGTATCACTATTTAATAACAATTAAGACCTTTATAAAACATACGATACATCACCCACTACACTAAAAATAGTATAATGAAGAACAAGTAAATATTGTTCAAGCTTCAGTACCCATTTACATATAAATGACAATTAACTAGTTATAAATCCACATTTATATACTAGAAACTATTTACTGATTTTGTACATAACTTATATTCTTATATTAAAAAAATTTTTACCTAAATACAGTATACATTTCTTTACCCCTTTAGATAATACGCTGCTGCTACTTAACAATAACTAAGAGTTCTAGAACACACATGGATATATCTATTAAAGCAACACAGACAAAATTAAACCTTCCTCCTAATACTTGCTTTTTTAGTATTCAGAATTATGTTTAATAAACATAGATTTTATATTATGAATATTAAGCAATAATATTCCTTTCTTATTGCCACATAGATAACTTGCACACTGAAGAAATTTACGGCTAGAGACCACATATTCCTTATTCTAATATGATACATATGTAACTACTTAAAAAAACCAAAATTAGTACGAGTAAAGATAAATTGTTATTTTTTAGTTAATATTTTAACTTTAGTATCTCTTACCTTTAAATCGCATGAATCACTACTCATATTTACATCCAACAAACATAATCCTATATTACGAATATTAGATAACAATATTCCTACTTCTTGCCCCGCATGTGTAATCTTTACATCAGGAAAAGATCCACTTTCAGAAATTATAGTATATATTTTTTTTTTTACTCCAGCACGACACATACGTGCTACTACTTCTTGCCCTATATAACAACCTTTATTAAAATCAATTGCATTTAACCTCTCCATTCCAAATTGCAAAGGAAATGATGCACCCTTTACCATATCTTTAGTACAATCTGGTACACCATTACTAATTCTTAAAACTTCATAATCCTCATACTTGCCAAGATCATTACACATTTCATTCAGTGCACTATTAGATTCATTAAATATTACACGCAATCCCAACTTAGATAATCTAGGATCCTGAAAAAATATAGTATCATCTTCACAATAAGTGTATCCACATTCATACTTACTATACTTCTCACCAATAAACACCCCAACCTTATAGCTTTTTTTTCTTTAATCACTACTTTTGATTGCAATCTATATAATAAAAACTTCTCAATGATTTCTTCTTTATCCACACTATAACAATCCAATAACAAACACTTTTCATACTGAACAACAAAAAAATCATATAGATATCTACCATTGGCACTCAAAAGAAGTGCATAAAGAGATTTATTTTGAGCTAGATTTAAAATATTATTTGTCGTAGTTTGATTGAGCAACTGCTTAGCATCTGAACCATATAACATCACCACACTTCTATCCGGTAAAGCAACAAATTGGCTCATATTTATCTCACATTTTTATATACATTTAATTTCATTCAGTTTTGCCTATAAAATATGATATTGCAATAGTTAATCCCTAAAAGCAACTTTATACATAAAAATATTAAAGACTACTTTTCTTCACTTACTTTGTAATATTCGATATCGTATTAGACAAATTCTACTTCTGAACATCACTACATGATACTTATTTACCTAATTTGATAAGGATTCTTTCTTAATTATAGAAACATGAACTTAGAATTATCATTTCACAACACACGATTATAAAACAACCTAAAAGCATAAAACCTGATCATTATCAACTTTATCATAAACGTTCATTTTCATACTTGTATCAATAACATAAACGCATAAACACACTTTTCAGTAGTTAGATTCATATTGTCCACACCATTTCTAGAGATTCCATATTAATAATGAGATTTACCTATAATAACTTTATTATAAAAGTCTTATTTTGATAAAAAATTCAGATACCACAGGATTTAACTATTGAATAATAAACATTATTACACTTATATCTATTAAGTATAAAATTAAGACCATAGCTATCATTCCACTTTTAACAGAAAAAGCAAAGATAATCCTGAGAACTAAACTGCATTACATTTAAACGAAGTATAAATTAATTATATTCAATACAAAACTTATATTAATCAAAGAAAAACTCTACTTCTTCTTTAGCACTATCAAGAGCATCTGAACTATAACTATACTCATAACTCGCATCTATGTCTTTAGCAAAATGCGCTCCAATATAACTAAAATTTGCTGTTTCTATATTACAACAAATCATGAATTAACTATTACCCTATACTATTTATATATTAGAAGGAATTTCAACTTCTGTTGGCATTTCAGATATTAATGATGCTCTTATAGTCCTATTAGAAAAAAGACCTATAATACCACCAAATGTTATTAATAAAAACCCTAGCCATATTAAATTTATACAAGGTTTATAATATATTTTTACAGCTATACCTTTTATCCTGTCTATATCACCAATAACAACATAAATATCAGATAACCAATGCCTATATATGGAACTTTCAGTATTTTTTACACCTTCAACTATGTAAAATCTATTTTCCGGAAACATTTCACCTAGAACATTACCATACTTCATGATCAAAAATTTTCCACGTATAGCATTATAATTTTTGTTCTCTACAAAAGATAATTTAGATAAAACAACTTGAAAACTCCTAATATTAATAGAACTATTTTCTCTCATATAAAGTTCATAAGTTTCATCCCATACAGTAGAAGCAACTACCCCAAATACAAAAATAGCAACACCCATATGAGCAATTAACATAGAATAATATCCTTTAGAACAAGATTTAGCTAATTTTACAGTATCATAAAATGGAATTGAAAATACTCTTACTTTCTTACAATAGTCTTCTAATACCGACAAAAATAGTAATACCGACAATAAAAGCATTACTATAACAAAAAAATTATTATCCATAATAAAAGGTAGAAAAAGTAAAGTACCAAAACCAGAAAATTTAAAGTTTTCTATTAAAATTCTATTTTTTTTCTCATCTAACCCAAAAACAATTACCATTAACAATAAAGTACAGAATACTAAATAATTAAACAAAGAATTATAATATGGAGCCCCTACAGCAATAACATCACCAGTTACAAATTCTAACACAATAGGATATACAGTACCGATAAATACTATAGCAAAAGCTGTTAATAATAGAACATTATTCAATAGTAACATTGTAACTTTAGAAAATAATAAAAAACTATACTTTTTTTCCTTGCTTCTTTCTGCAAAACAAATAAAACTCATAATCCCACTGCTAACTATTATACCAATTAGCATTAATATATAGAAGCCACGCTCTGGATCATTAGCAAAAGCATGCACAGAAATTAGAACCCCTGATCTAACCAAAAATGTACCAATAAGACTCATTACAAACGAGCAAATTGATAACAAAGTTGCAAAATTATAAAATATGTTAAATTTCTGCACTAAAGGCAATAAATGTATTAAAGTTGCACCAAGCAACCATGGCATAAGGGAAGCATTTTCAACTGGATCCCAAAACCAAAATCCTCCCCAACCTAATTCTCTATAAGCCCACCAACTGCCTAATCCTATTCCCAGAGTCAAAAACGACCACGCAAGCAAAGCCCATCTATTAATGATTATTGCCCATTTTACACTATCCTTTTTAACAATAATTCCAGCAATAGCAAGAGAAAATACAACACTAAAACCCACATATCCTAGATACAGAATTGGAGGATGTATCATTAATCCTGTATCCTGTAATATAGGATTAAATCCCAACCCTTCATATTCAATAGTAGGCATTTTCACAAAAGGACTAGATATTAACGAAGTAAACAATAAAAAACCAAAATTAATTATATGCTGTATTGATATAGCTATTTTTTTTAAATCTTCCTCATCAAGAAAAATCTCTAATAATAAAGCATATAAACTTATGATCCACACCCATAATAGAATAGAACCCTCATGATTACCCCAAATACCAAATATTTTATATAACAAAGGTTTATCTGTATGGGAATTGTAATACACATTATAAAATGAAAAATCATCAATAAGATGTATATATAATAATAATCCTATAGAACAACTTGTAAGTATAAATATAAGCACTGTAAGCACTTTTGAGTAACAAAAAGATATACGCGAAATAAATGGATAGAGAATTGAAAATATACATGCTATTAAAAGCGGGAAATCTATTAAATTAATCATTAGAAATTTTTAAAATTGCTTAAAAAATAAGGATTATTCATTATAAGACTTTTAATTAGAACTTGCAAAGCATAGCTTGACACATTTCTAACAATTAACATTAAAATCAAAAAATACAACTAAACCATTGTTAACTATATATTCGAATACACAAACCATAAATTAAATGTTCAAAAACATACTGTAAAAAAATTGAAATAAACAATTTCATATAAATATCCTATTTTTTTAATACCCATCCATAATAAGAATAGATATAGATAACAGAGGACATTTTTTCATAGATCTTATTTATAGCTTATAGACATTAATATAGATACATTTCAAAATAAAATTGCAATTACTATATAAAAACACTAGAACCAATGATTCTGTATTCAAAATACCTTAGCAAATTATTCAAACTCTTACAAAATATAACAATATCTCCCTACTAAATTATACCTACATATTTATATTCATAAATTAAGTATCAAATGCTATAAGCACACCTACATACTAATAAACAGTTAATAATACTTCTAATTACACAACATAAATTAACATAGCTTTTAAGCAATAACCTGTCTAATAGGAGCTTATTATACTTAAGAAATTTTTTACATTGTATATTCTATAAGTATCCACATATTACACAACAACATATAAATACAATATGACATTCCAAGCAAAAGACAACATAGAACATCCAGATTAGTAACGTTATGTAACTAAATTAAGTACGATCTTTACTTGTAACATTAGTTAAATTAAACACTTATTTTGCTTAACATTGTATTTATAAAATTATCATTGTTTCAGTGACAGCAATTTCCTATACTTAAGCGATAGAATAAGTCAAATATTTCATAATGCAGTCTATTTTTAACAGTAAATACCAGTTCAAAGATATAGAAAAAAAGTACAATACATCTTGGGATGAAGCAAAATTATACAAATGGAAAAATTCAGGAGATAACCAATTCGTAATTGATACTCCTCCTCCAACAATATCAGGCCAATTACATATAGGACAAGTTTTCAGCTATTGTCACACAGATTTTATTGCAAGATATCAACGGATGTTAGGAAAAGATGTATTTTACCCCATAGGATTTGATGACAATCGATTACCAACAGAACGCTTAGTAGAAAAAACAAGAAAAACACGTGCAACAGATATTAGTCGACAAGAATTCAACGCAATATGTACACTAGTATCAAGTGAGTTTAGAATACAGTTTAAACAACTTTTCCAATCCATTGGGATCAGTTATGACTGGGAGCTAGAATATCATACAATTAGCAAAGATATTCAAAAAATATCACAGGCATCATTCATAAACTTATATAAAAAAGGAAAACTATACAGAAAGCTACAACCAATATTTTGGGATTGCATTGATCAAACAGCTATAGCACGTGCAGAAGTAGAAGAAAATGAAATGCTATCTTCTATGAATACAATAACATTCACTACAGAAACTAAAGAACAAATCAACATTGCTACAACACGTCCTGAATTGATACCAGCTTGTGTTGCTATTTTTTTTAATCCTTTAGATACACGGTATCAACATCTTCTTGGACAAAATGCAATAGTACCAATTTCTGGACATAAAGTAAAAATATTACCAGATGATCAAGTAAAAATAGACAAAGGAACTGGCCTTGTAATGTGCTGTACATTTGGAGATGAAATGGATGTATACTGGTGGAATAAGCACAATTTAGATACTAGAATTATAATTAGTAAATCAGGAACTATATCTAATTTGAATAGCAACACAACAGAAGGAAATGATGTATGCAATAAATTAGATGGTTTATCAGTAGCAAAGGCTAGGAAATTAATACTTGAAATATTAGAGCAAAATAATCTGTTAAGACAGAAACAAGAAATCGTACATAATGTTAAATGTGCAGAAAGATCAGGAGCACCAATTGAAATACTATTAAGCTATCAATGGTTCATTAAAGTCGTAGAAATAAAAAATGAATTACTAGAACAAGTACAAAAAATTAACTGGTATCCAAAATCTATGCGTAAACAAATAGAAATTTGGATAGAAGGCCTAAATTGGGATTGGTGTATATCACGTCAAAGATACTTCGGTATACCATTCCCAGTTTGGTATTCAAAAGGAAAAGATGAAAAAATCATTATTGCTGATATTACTAAATTACCAGTAGATCCTACACATGACCTACCTGAAGGATATAAAAAAGAGGAAGTAGAAGCAGATAATGATGTGATGGATACATGGGCTACTAGTTCATTATCACCTCAATTTAACTCATCTCAAATTCCTGCTGATTTACGACCTCAAAGTCATGAAATCATAAGATCATGGGCGTTTTATACCATTGTGCAAGCCTATTACCACAATAATAACATTCCATGGAAAAACATTATGATTAGTGGTTGGTGTCTTGCAGAAGATAAAACTAAAATGAGTAAATCAAAAGGAAATACCTTAACTCCAAATAAATTACTAGAAGAATATGGAGCAGATGTAGTACGCTATTGGGCTGCAAAGTCCAAACTAGGAGCTGATACGACATTTTCTAATGAAATTTTAAAACTTGGTAAGAGATTTACTACTAAACTTTGGAACGCAAGTAAATTTGTATCAATGTTTATTAACCAATATCAAGAACCAGATTTACAGTATTCAATAGAAACAATGGATAAATGGATGCTGTCAAAATTATACAAAATTATTCTTAAAGCTACAGAAAGCCTTAATTCATTTGAATACTGTATTGCCCTTGATCATATAGAATCCTTTTTCTGGCAAGACTTCTGTGATAATTACCTCGAAATAGTAAAAAAAAGAGCATACGGAGAATCAGTAAACAAACAAGAAAACCTAAGTGCTATAAACACTCTATCCTTCGTACTAAGAGAATTATTACGGATGTTAGCACCTTTTATGCCATATATTACTGAAGAGATATACAGTACACTTTATAGTCACAACTCTATTCATGATCATAACAATTGGCCTATCCCAAATATTAGTTTTTATAATGAATCAGACGAACAGTTAGGTGAAATTTTTATAGAAATACTCAATCAAGTAAGGAAAATAAAAGCTAATGCTCAAATTTCAGTTAAATATAAAATACATAGATTAATCATTAACAACAAAAATGATAACTTCCCAACTTCATTGGAGAATGATTTAAAAGCTGTCTGCAATGCTGATCATATAATATACAATCAACCAACAAATCCTGAAGGAAAACTTCTAGTATCAGTAGAATTCGCTAACTAGCAAAATTTTATATTCAACAGTATTAATTCCCATCTAACTAAGAGGAAACGTGTATTAGTATCAAAAACATGCTATCTTATAATTTTACTTGAAGCTTTAAAATAATAAATGATTAGCAATTACAATAGTCCTCTACTGATTTTACTAAAAGCCTATTTACAAATAAACAGCTTACTAAGTGTTTATTAACTGACAACAAGAAAATTACTAGTACTCACCCTAAATTCACTCAACATCCATATACCACTTTTTTACGAATAAATAATTAAGTTCCCTATTGAAAAATAATCTTATATTAAAAGCAAAGTTGGTAATATTACTTGCTTAAAGTTAATAATCTCGTTATGGAAGTAAAAAATACACTATAAATACTTTCTTATAGAGCAATCATCTTAATACTGGGCAATTTTGTACCAATCTTGCAACACCGAATATTCTATTTACAACTAAGTGACCATATGAATTTATATTTGCTTTTTATTTATCTAAAATCAAGTATAAAAAATTTATATACAAATTACAACTCACTGCTAAAGAGGTGTAAAACAATAACTTAATGACCACGCAATATACGATTTTTTTCTCGATTCCAATCCCTAGTTTTTATAGTTTCTCTTTTGTCATGAAGTTTCTTACCCTTTACTATAACAATTTTAGCCTTAGCTATTCCTTTTTCATTAAAATACAAAGATAATGGAACAACAGTAAACCCATCATTTTTCATATTGCCAGATATCTTATATATCTGCTTTTTCCTTAATAATAACTTTCTAGGCCTAGTAGGAGCATGATTTCTAGTACTTGCTTGGTTATACTCTGAAATATGAAGATTACACAACCATAGTTCCATATCACGTTCAATAACATATGCTTCAGCTATACTCACTTTCCTTTGACGTAAAGACTTTACTTCACTACCAATCAATACAATACCAGCATCGAATTCTTGTATAATAAAATAATTAAACCTTACTTTTCGATTCTCCACTATGATATCCACAGCAAAATTTCACCTCTAAATATATCAATGTGTCTTTACATATTGAATAAGTTTATCTATGCTGGTAACTTTAACCCCATAACGCTGAGAAAATTCTATAATATCAGGTAACCTCGACATTGTACCATCTGGGTTCATTAACTCACAGACTACAGCAACTGGTGTTAATCCAGCAATTTTTGCAATCTCAACACTTGCTTCTGTATGACCAGATCTCTCTAATACTCCACCTTTCTTAGACACAATAGGAAAAATATGTCCCGGTGTTACAAAATCATCTTTAGTAACATTCTGATTGACAACTGTTAATATAGTACGAGCTCTATCAGAAGCAGAAACACCTGTCGTAATACCATAACGAGCATCGATAGAAGTAGCAAAAGATGCACTATTATTATTAACATGCCTTTTCGGTATAAATTCTAACCCTAACTTATACATGAAATCTTCTGTAATAGATAAACACACAATACCACTACCATGTGTTATCATGAAATTAATCGAATCACTTGTAACTTTTTCCGCTAAGACTACCAAATCACCTTCATTTTCCCTTTGCTCATCATCAACAAGAACAAATATTTTACCTTGTTTAGCATCTTCAACAATATGCTCTATAGGAGAGATAAAACTTGAACTTTCTGATACAATAATACCCATTAACTCTCTACCCTTTTTTATATAAATTCAATCTTCATAATCTTATATATCTTATAATCACCTTTTGGAGTTTTAACTTCCACAACATCACCTTCTTTCTTGCCTAATAACGATACAACTAAAGGAGATTTTATTGAAATCATCTGCTTTGAAATATCAGCCTCATATTCACCAACAATCTGATATACAACTTCATCAGTATTACCAGTTTGTTCATCATATATTGACATTGTCACAGTTGATCCAAACATAACAGTATCTCCAGATAAACTTGACACATCTATTATCTCAGCCCTAGATCTTTTTGATTCTAGCTCCATTATTTTACTTTCTACTAATCCTTGTCTTTCACGGGCAGCATGATATTCTGCATTTTCAGATAAATCTCCTAACTCTCGTGCTTCAGAAATAGACTTAATAATCTTAGGTCTCTCATGCTTTAATAACTCCAATTCCAACTCAAGTTTTTCAAAACCCCTCTTTGTAATAGGGAATCTTGCATTCATATAGTCACTCATAAGTCATACCTAAAATTTTAAAAACCATATAGAACTATTTAAAATTAGAAGCAATCTTATTTATAATATCTAACAATAAATCTTTTACATCATCAGTAAAATTACTTGATATATTATTTAAAACATCCGAGTAATTTTCATTAAGTTCAGCTAAAAGCCTTTCTTCAAATTTACCAATATTATTCACATTAATATCATCAAGAGAGCCACTTATACCAGCAAATATAACAGCAACTTGTTCCGCCACAGACAACGGAGAATATTGCTTCTGCTTTAATAGTTCCATCATTCTTCTGCCTCTATCCAAAACTTTTTGAGAATGTACATCAACATCAGACCCAAATTTCGCAAAATCTTCCAATTCTCTATATTGGGCCAAGCTCAACTTTATAGATCCTGCAACTTTCTTTACAGATTTAGTCTGTGCAGCAGAACCTACCCTAGAAACAGATAACCCAACATTTACAGCTGGACGAAACCCTTTATAAAAAATTTCAGATTCAAGAAAAATTTGTCCATCAGTAATTGAAATAACATTAGTAGGGACATAAGCAGACACATCACCAGCCTGTGTTTCAATAATTGGTAAAGCAGTTAACGAGCCACCTCCTTTTTCGTTAGACATTTTAGCTGCTCTTTCTAATAATCTAGAATGTAAGAAAAATACATCCCCTGGATATGCTTCACGACCTGGTGGACGTCTTAATAATAAGGACACCTGTCTATATGCAGCAGCATGTTTTGACAGATCATCATATACAATCAAACAATGCATACCGTTATCTCTAAAGAATTCTCCCATAGCACAAGCAGCATACGGAGCCAAATATTGTAACGAGGCAGGATCTGAAGCTGTAGAAGCAACAACAATTGTATATTCTAAAGCTCCACTAATACGTAATTTATCAACTATTCTTGCAATCGAGGAATTTTTTTGCCCAATTGCAACATAAATACAATAAACTTTTTCCTTTTCTGATACTGTATCATTATGAGACTTTTGATTAATAATAGTATCAATTGCTATTGCAGTTTTACCAGTTTTTCTATCTCCTATAATTAGTTCACGCTGTCCACGTCCTATTGGTATCAACATATCTATAATTTTTATACCAGTTTGCAAAGGTTCATTAACAGATTGCCTTGCAATAATACCTGGAGCTTTAATTTCAACAGGTAATCTAGTTTTACTGTCAATACTACCAGCACCATCAATAGGATTACCTAGTGCATCAGTAACTCTTCCTAATAGTTCTAGACCAACAGGAACATCCATTAACTTCCCTGTACATTTTACAGTGTCACCTTCTCCAACACTTCTATCATCACCAAAAACAACTACACTAACAGTATCACAATCTAACCCTAATACTATACCTGTTATACCATTAGCAAAAATTACTACTTCTCCAAATTTTGCTTTTTCTAACCCATATATTAACGCTATACCATCTTTTATAGATATAACTTCACCTACACTCTCACATTTTACTTGATGATCAAAATTCTCAATACGCTCTTTGATGATCTTTAAAACTTCGCCTGCAGATATAGTATTATTCATTATTTTACCTTGTTATTCACTTACACTATATATAGACATTCTACTGAGTTCTCGTAAACTTTGTAAATAACTATTTAATGATACATCTATTACATCAAAATTTACTCTAATAATAAAACCACCTAAAATACTACTGTCTATATTATTTGTAATACTAACAACCTTCCCGTATTTCTCAAACAATGCATTACATATACCTTCTTCCTCTTGTTTTGTTAACAAAGCACATGAAGTTACCGATATGCTAACTTCCTTATTATACTTTTTTACCAGTTCAAGAAAAGCATCCAAAATATGTAATAACATATTCCCTCTATTATTTTCAATCACAACTATCATAAACTTAACTAGAGTAAGATGAATATGATCTTCAACTGTCTTAATAACACCTATCTTATTTCTTACTGATACACTAGGACTGGAAAAGAATGAAAGAATAGTGTCATCACCTTTAAGAATACTAACAATAGATTGTACACTTTCACAAATAGAATCTAAGTGATCACCTGACACACTGAATAACGCTTGAGCATAACAAGACGCTACATAGCCACCTCTGTACTGAGCCATAACTTTAAAGGAAACATAAAACAGCAAAATGTTATACATTATAGAAATACCAGTCAAGCATTTTATACCTTAACAAATAACATAAAAACACTAATTTATTAAACCACTTGCTTATACAACTTTATAATCTTTCTACTGAATAAAAAACTATTACAATACAAAGAAGAATCTACTATTCAATTATAATTTGAACATTATCAAATAATGTTCAACTAAATATGTACTTTTTAGCTATCAAAACTAGATAATCATTAAAGTAGAACTTTCTATTATCAATTAATAAAATCAGAAATTATAAAATTTTATATAAAAGTTACAAGATCATATATAGCTTCGAAATCTATATAACCTTTAATCTTTAGATAAACATACAATGCAGTAAGTATAACAGATAGTACAGTTGCAATAATTGACTTTACAAGTAAATAGGATTTGACTGGAGCACTACTTGCAGTACCTATTTGTGGATCATCAGGTACTTCAATTTTTATAGGCAATATTATAAATAAAATAATCCACCAAGATACTATAAAAAATACAATATCCCCAACACCCATACTTAATTTAACACCAAACTATAGTATTAAAACTTTTACAATTGTCACACTCATAATGCCAACATTTAGGTATATGCTTACATTTTTTACAATTCCAATGCTGATCTACTATAGCATCTTTCATGATTTTATCTGTCCAATACAAAAGTTCATGATAATCTTGTAATAACACCTTTAACTTCAACATTAGGAAGTATAAAGAAATATAAGTTTTACTCTTAAAAACATTATTCAAATACTTTATCGCTGCATCATATTCACCTAAGTTTATCGCATCTTGAGCTACAAGGTATACGCTAAAATAATAATTAGTATTAAAACTATACAACTTGTGTATAGCATAACTACTATGTTCTGCTATATCTAAGTAAAGATTAGCAATATTAGGATGTGGATTTACACGATATTCACATTCAAGAATATTAATTGCTTTTCGCTTTTTGCCTATACCCAAGTAAAACTTAGCTCTAAGTAATGTAACAATTGTACTATGCTGAGAATAATTTTTAATATTATCAAGTATTTTTAATCCATCCTCATATTTTTGCGAATCATAATATTGCCTTGCTAAAGCATAATAAAATATATTAAGCATTTCTTGAGTGTCATACGATACGCTTATTTTTAATTTGATTATCTTTTTCATTTCTTCAATAGCACTATTCCAATCTCTAGAGATACGATATATTTCTAATTTAAAAATAGCTACCCATGATTGTTTATAAAAAATCTCCTGCATTTTCCTAAATAAATTTAGTTGCTGGATTTGATCTTCTATTTCTCTAATAACACCTAATAAATGAGCACCTAAAGATGCATCTATTATTGAGACAACTTTTGTAAATTCTGTAAAATACTTTTCAGCCAAAGTATACTTTTCACTCTCAAAATAAAATCTCCCTTTTAATAACAATAAAGATGGATGCTTAAAATTTCCCAATTTAGATATACAATTTTCTACTTTTTCAACATCACCACAGTTCAAATACATATATCCATGTTCTAAGAGGATAATTTTTTTATCCCGCCAATTTTTTCTACAATTATATACATAACGTAAAAAACAAAAAATTAATCTTACTAACAGGACTACACAAAAGAAAGTAATAGCAATAATAAATAAAGTAAACAGAATATTTATTTCAATATCATAACCTAACCATTCTATTCTAATAATGCCATCACAATCTATTACCCATAATCCTATAGTTAGTGCAACAACAACAAAGATTAAAATGCTTGTAATCATGAAACACCAGGTAGCTTAATTATATATTTTGATAATTGATCATATATCACTGAGATATTTTTTTCCATAGATACGATATCTTCTAACTGCTGTATCCACAACTCCAGTTCTACAACAGATGACAATTCTTTCTTAGAAAGCTCTAATGCATCACTCCATAGGCCATCATTAAGATAACTTTCTACTTCTTTTAAATTATGAAGTAAAACATCTTGTTGATTTTTTACTATAATCCATTTAAAGAGAACCTTTTGAACTACATTAGAACGAGAATAATGCAATTCATGAGCAATTTTTTTGAATGAAAACTTCAGTCTACTTAATGTAATTAACTTTTTACTATCTAACCTCTCAATTTCAGCTACAGCTTCATTAATTCGATAATCATCAAGTTTAAGCAACATAGGTTTTATCGAATAAATTATACTTTTTACCGATATATCTCCCAAGAATGCTTCTCTTAAATTAATGACAGATAATAAAAGTTTTGCTAGCCACTCTTCACTAGAACAACTTATAATATCATTGTTTTCTGATGTAATTATACGTTGTACAGGACAATTTTCTTTTTGTTTACTTAAGTACACATTAAGTAAGTCTTGATTAACTTGCGCCAGGATAGACCGCACATCATTTTCCATGATCCTTTTATGCTGTTGATTTAATAAAACAAGATCTTTTTTGAGGTCAAGGTAAGAAAAAACTGCACCTATGGAACAAGAGGTAGCTATCAAAACCATAAAAAACCATCCCCATATTTCTTTTGCTACCATACTAACAACCTATTCATGTCGTAAAATATCTGCTGGATCTTGACATGCAGCTTTTCTAGCAGGAAGAATAGCTGCAATTAAAGAGGAAAATAACGACAACAATGATATTTTTACTATATCTTCTACCAATAGAACAGAAGGTAAAGTATCAAAAAAGTAGATTATAGGATTAAAAATATTACTATCACTAACCTTTTCCAATATATTTTTAATTTCATTAATATTTAAAGAAAACACTATCCCAAGTATACATCCTAGTAGTGTGCCTATAACCCCTATAAAAAATCCACACATACAAAATATTCTTAATATGCCACCACGTGTAACACCTAATGTACGCATTATAGCAATAGCTCCTTTTTTATCTTGTACTAACATAGACAAGCTTGAAATAATATTAAATGTTGCAACTATTATAATTAAAGTCAATATAAAAAACATTACATTATGTTCAATTTTCAATGCATAAAAATAACTACCCTGCTGCATTTTCCAATCTTCTCCTTTCATACCTGTCTTACTTTCTATTAACTCTAGCACTTCTGATGACTTATTAATATTGAGAACCGATACCTCAATATCTATTTTATCATTGTAATAAAAAAATAATTGTGCAGCACGTAAAGGCATATACATTAGTGTACTATCATATTCATGCATTCCTATATTAAATAATGCTACAACCTTATAGGTTTTCATTCTCGGTATGTTCCCTATAACTGTATTAACACCTTCTGATGAAATCACAGTTATTTTATCGCCACAGTTCACATGCAAAATCTCAGCTAACTTTACACCTATAATAACTCCATCATCAAATTCAGACAGATTCCCTTTCTCTATATTGTCAGCTACTATACTTTTATGTTGTATATCCTGCTTATCCATTCCTCTAACTATAACTCCAGATACAGCTTTATCAGATTTTACCATAGCTTGATTTTCAGTAATAGGAATAGCATTCTTTACTCCAGCAATTTCTTTTATTGAATTTACAACTTTATAATAATCAGAATCGATATTATTATCAAAATAAACTGATATATGACCATTCATTCCGATAATACAGTTCAATAATTTTTCCCCAAAACCATTCATTACAGACATAACAATAATCAATGTTGCAACTCCAAGTGTAATGCCCAATAAAGATAGTATAGTAATTATAGAACACAAGAACTGATTACTACTAGACTGCAAGTAACGTAGTGCTAACATTAACTCAAATTTAAGAAACATCTCAATTACACCAAATTAAATTATAAATAAAACAATAGCATTACAATGGACTATTGAAAGATTAATATTTTATTATTCTACAATTTACATGCTATTAGGAGAATACTTTATAATTACAGTCTTACCAAAAAAATGTATTACACGACAGATATACTCACTCTTATATCTTGAAACAAGCAATTCATTAACAGTGTTCATCATACTAATAATATGTACACTTATACAGAAACCTAAACACACAAGAAATACTTATTGATAAAGACTTACAATAGTGTATTTGAACATATAACTCTACACTTTTTAAGCATTTTCAGCTGACTTTACAACAACAAATGAATTATTACATTAAAATAATGTGTTTCATACAGATGCATACACAATAAACTATCTAATCAACTATTAGCTTCAAAACACATACAAAGTATATTTAAATATATGACAAATATCTTATAAAAGAAGATTCATACATATCACCAACAAATAAATTATTAAGTATAAAAATTATTGGTAATAACAGATATTTATCGTCTAAGAAAATATCTCAGTAGATAATCATCTACAAATCCAGTTATTATTAACAATTACCAATAGCACAGAAATACTACTATTTGATAAAAACAATCTAACTTCACATGTTAACGTTTTTTTATCAAAACTCATCTACGTGAATTTCAACATAAAATAGATTGTCAAAAGATACACTAATAAGATATCTTTAAACTTACTGTCCATTTTAGTAAAATAAATGCTGTGAAAATTACATCATCAAAATTACATGCTTTTTTCAATAACCCACAATTCGCAAATAACATATTAATCTATGGTAATGACTATGGTAAAATTACCATGTATAGAGATAAAATCATCAAACACATCAATATAAATTCTCAATTTACCATAAACAAAATTGACTTCGCTACAGTAAATAAAAATCCAAGCATATTGTTTATAGAACTAAGTACTATATCTATGTTCTGTAAAGACAAATTAATCGTATTAGCAAATGGAGAAAAATCTATTTCCCAAGAACTAAAACACATTTTAAATAATAATATAGGAAGCAATTATGTTATTATCATCTCTGGAGAACTACCCCCCGATTCTACCTTAAGACAGTACTATGATAACTCAAAAAATGCTGCCTCTATAGGATGTTACAAAGATGACAATGATAATCTTATATTCATAATATCAGACTTTTTAACAAAGAATAAAGTACAATTCAATACTACAACACTACAATATTTATGTAATATCCTATCTCAAAATTGTAATGCATTACAACCAGAACTTGAAAAACTTATGTTATATATAGGAAACAATAAAAATCTGACAATACAAGATATTCAAGAAAGTTTATTAGCAGAAATAGATCCAATATCAGAGGATCTGTGTATATCTATTGCAGAAAAAAATATTGAAAACTTTACTAAATTTGCCAACATATTACTAAAGAACAAATTCACACCAATATCACTAATAAGGATACTTTTAAAATACTTTTTAAGATTAGAATATTTAATAAGGATAGTAAAAAATGGAGAATCAATAAATCAAGCATTAAAGTCCATTCATCCACCTATATTTTTCAAGTCAATTCCTACAGTAAAAAAATACATATCCACCATTTCACATGTTGAAGTCAATAATATAATCAAAAAGTTAATAGAAATAGAAATACAGTGTAAAAAATCAGACTTGAATCAAGAAATAATATTTAAATACTATCTTAACGCAATAATTTTAAGTAAATAATCACAATCAACAGAATAATTAACTTACAACAGTAAAACATTTACAGTGAAACACTTATAAATACTAACTCACATTACATTAATTTAGATAATTCTTAACAAACACAACCTAGAAAACATCAATTAAGATTTCATAGAAAATATTAAGTAGGGACTTAGTACAATTATTTTACTGATACCTTATTAGTAGTACAAGCAAGCATTTACTCAATATACATAGTTTCAAGCATAAACTTATTTAGTCACTTTAACATAAACACTTATATTACAAAACGATGCATTCAACCAATTCCTTACTTCATATTAAAACTATTGTTTTCTTATATAGAAAATAGCTAAAAACATAGAAAATCAATTATATAATTGCAGATAAACAATTATTAGGTCAATTAACTAACTTAGCTTATAACTTTTTTAACATTCGATATATTCTATATACTTACTATCAAACAACAAAATTTCTCTTCTTATATAAACTTACACAACGACTGTAAACATAGAAAAATTTTAACCATATATAATTATTAAACAAACATTAAATAACTATTTAATATATAGACCTACTCAATTATTCTAACTTTAACAAAATATCACATATTTCAACCATTGTAACTAAAGCAGACATTTTAAACCCATTTATATAACCTATATCTGCTGTTCTTTAGAACTTAATCCGTAAATACAATATATTAATTTAACAGAAGATTATCTTAAATAACCACCGCAATTCTAAAGCAGTTTTTTATTAATACCACTTACATCTTATTTGCTTTAGAAAATATGCTTATAAAGCACAATATACAAGTTTAAATTAAAAAATTTATTTCAATTTTAAAATATCACACATTTCAACTGCTGCAGCTAAAGCAGCTATTCTACTAACTGTATTCCAACATAATATCTCATCCTGCTGTTTCTTAGAACTTATATCTATAAAATTACAACCTACAGAATTTAAATTCGAAAATTCATCTTTTACAGAATGATATCTATATAAGTAACATGAAGGAGTATCACCTATAAAATATATTAATGGTTCTGCAATACAGTTGTTAAATCTTTCTTTACTAGCAATACCTTCCTGTATTATTACACTATCAATAATCTTACTATCTTTAATTTTTTTCATTTTATTTCTATTTTTTTTATTCAGTGCTAACACATCATTACCACAATAAGCTACTATAATTCCCATACCATAAGTACCATTATCTGCTTTTATAAACACGTACGGGCGTTCTTTAATATTATATAGCTGGAACTTATCATGTATTTTATTAATAACTACTTCAACCTCACTAGCAACATCACTAATACCTTGGCCGCTTAAAAAAGAAACATTGTTACAACTAGAAAATAATGTAGAAATTAACCAAGGATCAATATCAAATCTTTCACAAAACTCTACAGATAACTTATGATAAATTGAAAAATGATTAGATTTACTCCTATTAAACCATCCTAAAAATAAAGATGGCATAATACTCTGATATTCCAAATTTTGCAGAACTTCAGGTATACCACTTGTCATATCATTATTGAGTAAAATAAGATCAGGAATAAATCCACATCCAGTTTGTAATACACCGCCACAATTAGTAAGACATAATCCATTTAATTTTCCTTTAGATGAAATAAGACTCATGTCTTGATCAATATCACATATTCCTACTTCAACAGTAAATCCTGCACTTTCAACTATACTTTTTAAAGAAATTAAACTGTCAACATATTTTACATTCCTTGTATGATTCTCTGCTATAATGAGTACTTTCTTGCAATTTACATAGTTAACTATATACCGCCTTAACAATTCAGCAGTATAAATTTGCGATTGTTCAGTAAAATTATTATATCCTGCAGGAAAAATATTAGTATCTACAGGCGCAACCTTATAATGAGATGTCCTTAAATCTACTGAAACATTTAAAATAGGACTATATTGAGTAAACTTATCAAAAAACCAATCCTCTATATCCTGTTTATATTTTTTTAATATATCATTTAATGTATCAATAATTATCGTCATTACTACCAATAAAACACTGTAAGTAAATTATACAGAATATCAATACTTATTGAAATAATTTATACTATCATTCTTTAGCTAAGAACCAATATGCCAAAAATAATTCCCTAGCGTACGTCAAATACTCAAGTTAATATCACGATTGTAATTATAAAAATTCACTTTTAATATGACAAGTTTATATATTTGGCAAGATTACTTTATATACTATGACACAAATATTAAACACAACTTAATCTTTTATGAATGCTATTTGTATTAGTACACATTTTTAATTTAATATAAACTCAGAGTCAGTTTCACGTTTTTTTATATAATATTACATGCTGAAAACCTGTAATTCAAAGTAACTTTTCATAAATGCATATATACGATATAAATTATTTATCTTCATCAAATCTACACAATATTTAAAAAATCTACAATAAATTTCAATTTACTTAAGATACATCATAGAGATGCCAACTTACTTTGTAGTGAGTATAAAATTCACTTTCAACATTACATATCACTTATATCAAAACAGTTATACTTTTCACATAAATTGAATAGTAATAATCAACCTATACCCTTTTTATATCAATATTTCAGTTCAAGAAATTTCAATTTATTTGACATAACTGTACTGTATACTATCAAATTTACTCGGTGCTTACAATTACAACAAATAATAGATCATTAATATAGTCTATACTAATTCAGCAATTTATTCTATATAAGCAAATCTCAACAAGATAGACGTGTGCAAATAAGTTACAAATCTCTACTTTTTAGTATATTAACTAACAACAGACACCTTGGAACTATTTCATATATTTTGATATTAATATACAATACACTTATTTTATAAGCAAATTTCAACATTACACTCATCAAAAATTCATAATTAAAACTACTTATAAATACAGTACATACCTTCTATTATGAATCACAACGATAAAATTTATGCTTGTATATATAGGTAAATATTCCAGGGTATAGAGAATGTTTTTTTATTACACATCTATATTTTTTGCAGCATTACCAGTGTATAATTGACGTGGGCGGCATATTTTATAATTCTTACCCTCTACCATCTCATACCATTGAGCAGACCAACCAGATGTTCTAGCCAAAGCAAATAATGTAGTAAACATTTTTACCGGAATTCCTATAGCTTTTAAAACAATTCCAGAATAAAAATCAACATTAGGATATAAACTACGCTCAATAAAATAACTATCCTGTAAAGCTATATTTTCCAATTCTAACGCTATTTCTAATAATGGATCACTTACTTTTAAATCATTTAATACTTCTTTACAAAATTCACACATTATTTTGGCACGCGGATCATAATTTTTATATACCCTATGACCAAAACCCATTAACCTTATACCTTTGTTGTTATCTTTCACCTTTTGTACAAATTGTTTTACATTATTTGGTTTTTCAATTTCCATTAGCATATTTATCACAGCTTCATTTGCTCCACCATGAGCTGGCCCCCATAAAGTTGCTGTACCTGCAGCTAAACAAGCAAATAAATTCGCTCCGGCAGAACCAGTTAATCTTACAGTAGCAGTAGAAGCATTCTGTTCATGATCAGCATGTAATATAAAAATAATATCTAAAGCTTTGGCAACAACTTTAGTGAACTTATACGAAGAAATATCAAACATCATATTAATAAAATTTTCACAGTAAGAAAATTCTGTATTAGCCTGAATAAAATCTTGATTCGTTATATGCCTGTAAATCATCGCTACCATCCCTGCAATTTGAGATACCGCTAATCTAGTATGTCTTAACTCATCGTTACAGTTTTGATCATGATAATATGATGCTAAAGTAGAAAAACATGCTATCAATATAGCCATAGGATGAGAATTTTGTGGAAATGATTTTATAACATCACCCACTATCTTAGGTGGCATATATTCTTGAGAAATCTGCAATATAAAATTTTGTAAACTATCAGCACTAGGGAGAATACCATAGAATAACAAATACACTACTTCTATAAAACTTTTACTACTACCAACTAAATCTGCTATGTTATAGCCCCTATAACGTAATATACCTTTATTCCCATCAATAAATGTTATCTTAGATTCACAAGCAGCTGTAGACATAAATCCTGGATCATAAGTTAATATTCCTGTATCTTTATATAAAGAAGTAATATCAACTACTTCACCTCCATCAGTATCAGACAACACTGGTAATGTCACTCTTTGATTATCTAATTCTAGTACTGCTTTCTTAACCATAATACCACCTAAAAATTAACAATAATGATGCATATACCCTACACTATATAACATAAACACATAAAAATTAAAATCCAAACACATTAATCTATTTAGAAGTAATTCAAATTTGTACGTACAACATTCAAAATCTCATATTTTATAAGTATTTACACATAAACTTTATATCACAGCATTGATAGTATTATTAAGATTAATATTTAACTTTCCGTAAAATAAATTACTATTTAATACCAAAAAGTTCATAACGTAGTGAATTAAAATTTTTTAAATATTTTACAATCAAAAAACCATCTATTTTCTAAAAAATACAATTAACATTTGGTTATTAAAGTTATACTCACTAATATAGCATCTTAGTCAAAATATATAATGTTATAGCATAGTTGTGAATATTATGATTTTAAAAACACCTAATGCTTATAACTTACTATAAATCAAGTAATTCCGTAACTTATATACTATGTTACATTTACAGTGAAATTATTCCCATTCAATTGTTGCTGGAGGTTTAGATGTAATATCATAAACTACCCTATTAATGCCCTGGACATTATTGACAATAGCATTACTAACTTCTTGTAAACATTCATAAAAAAGTAACTTAGTTTCCAGATCCATAGAAAAAGGGAAACTTTCTGCTGTCATACCATCACTAGAAGTCACTGCCCTCAAAGCACACGTATAACCATAAGTCCTACTATCACCCATTACACCAACTGTTTTAATCGGCAATAATACAGCAAATGCTTGCCATATTAGATCATATAAATTATATTTCTTTATAAGATCAATATATATATTATCAGCAGCCTGTAACATTTTTACTTTTTCTGGGGTAACTTCACCTATTATTCTAATTGCTAACCCTGGACCTGGAAACGGATGACTCATTAATATCTCATCTGATATTCCAAGTTTTTTCCCTAATAATCTCACTTCATCTTTAAATAACAACCTTAATGGTTCTACAAGTTCTAACTTCATTATATCAGGCAATCCTCCTACATTATGGTGAGACTTTATAGTTACACTTTTTCTACCAGCAGAACCACCAGACTCTATAACATCTGGATATATGGTACCTTGCATTAAAAACTCTACTTTTCCTATTTTACTTGCTTCTTCTTCAAATATTTCAATAAATGTTTCGCCTATTATTTTACGCTTCTGTTCTGGATCAGTAATAGATTGAAGCCTATTTAAAAACAATGAAGATCTATCAATCACAGCGACAGGAATTTGAAATTTATCAACAAATAATTGTGTTACTCTTTCTGCTTCATTATAACGTAACAATCCATTATCAATAAATATACAGTATAATTGATCTCCTATTGCACGATAAGTCAAAGCTGCTGCTACACTAGAATCAACTCCACCACTAATAGCAGCTATTACTTTTTTATTTCCTACTTGTTTTTTTATAAGATCTTGTTGATCATCTATAAAGGAAGTTATTGTCCAATTTTCTTTGCAATTCGCTATCTTTACAAAATTATTAAGCAAATTTGTACCATCTGGAGTATGATACACTTCAGGATGAAACTGCATACCATAAATTCTTCTCTTTTCATTACTTATCATAGCAATTGCATTATTTAATATGCTATAGGCTACAACTTCGAATCCATAAGGGATATCACATACACTATCTGTATGACTCATCCACACATAAACTTGATCTCCTATTTTCCAAACATTTTTTGTTATTTCTGATTCTTTGATAACATTTAAAGTAACCCTTCCAAATTCCTTACTACAACCAGATACAATTGTTGATTTAAAGTAGCTACTTAAAAGTTGTAAGCCATAACATACTCCAAGCACTGGAACAGAAGTTTTTTCATTAAATTCCATAATATCTTGGACAATCTTAGGAGTCCTTACTAAATCAGACACAGACTCAGGACCACCAGATAGAATAAATGCTTTACTATCTTTTATGCTATCAAATTCTACATCATGTGCAAAAACTTCAGAATAAACATTTAAATCCCTTATTCTTCTTGTCAGCAATTGCGTAAACTGTGACCCAAAATCAATAATTGCTACCTTTGACATCTATACTACCCACAACACTTGCACTAATTACAAATTTTTACATTTAACAGAAAGTTTATATAACAATAAACTCTTAGAGTATGAATTTAACCCTATTTAATTTTGTATCCTAACAAAACATCAATAAAATCTGTTACTAAGATAGCTACAGTTCATGTAAAGTTAGATACATATAACACTTACAGAAGTATTACCATAATTTTAAATTATAACTTACTAACAGCACTAACATACTACTAACCAGGGTCATAAAATACAAGTTCACTACATAATATTAAAAAACCACTGCAAACTTATCAGGTATTGACTTTTGAAAAGCAGATAATACAGGTCCTTAGCACTTATCTTAATATAAATATTATCTAAAACAAAGTCAACTCTCAACGATAATTATTATTTTATTAATAAATATATTATAAAATTTTTACTAATCATCATAATTTAGGTACAAACACATGAATGAAGAATTATCTGTAGATCAAAGTTTAGAAGATGTTATCAGATGTGTTGAAAAAGAATATAACACAAAAATAGATAACAAAATGAAAACATCTATAAAAAATGAAGTAAGATCAGCAATTCCAAAATTAAACAAAGTATTAACTCCTTTAATTAGTTCTGCAGTTAAAGCAGACCAAAAGGCGTTTTCACAATCTCAACAAGAAGAATTAATTAAAAGTTTCATGAAGATCATGATGCCACACATGCAAAAAATTATGCAAGCTTCCGAATAATAACTTTTACATTCTTATACGTAAGTTAATATACTCTAATCCCCCACCCCCCATTAAACTTAACCATCACATCAGTATAAGAAAAAGTATAGGCATTATAAATTTTACAAAATTTATAATGCTTATAACCAATTAAGTTATTATCCTAATTCTAAACTAGAAACTACTTAGCTATATACCAGCTCAATCATAATAACTTAAATGCATAGAGACTATATTACAAACATGAAAACTCTGTACCCCAAATTCTTATACCTTTTATATTTCCTCCAACAGTGTATATTTCAAAGCGATTTATTTTTAATACGCCAGCTTATAAATCTTCCACCCACATAAATATTACCACTTTTAACATAACGATCTAGCTGCACAAGATTGCTCAATGACTTGTAAATTCATCTGATTTATTACAGCGTTATATAACTGTGTATCTTCTCCAACAAGGTTTTCAATATTCAATAACACAGATTTAAAACAGCATGTCATATTTTCCACAAAAACATTAAAGTCCATGGTACCATTTTCCATATTGGCTAAAATTTCCTCACCAATATTTCTATTACATGATTGAATTATAAGATAGGGAATACGCAGTCCATATACTACATAGATACCTTTTGTCTCATCAGGATGATATAAATGTGCAAGTGCTACTCTAAAATTCAAAAGTAATTGAATAACAAAATTTGGTGCAGAAAACATAGTTCTTTGATAACTGAGCACCCTAAGAGAATCATCAAAACTTGTGTACTTAACAATCATATGATACATTATCCCAAGTTGTTGAGCACAAGATAACTTGATAAAATTAGCGAGTACATTAAATCTTTCATTTTGAGAATCTTTTGTCATTAAAAAGTCACAACATACATTATATACATCAAAATAAAACCTACCTTGATATTTCTCATAACTAGATTCATAACATAAATCTAGACAATACCCAAGAAACACACAACGCATTTGTTCCATAACATCATCATTGTGACCATAAATTTGAAAAACACATAGAAGATTACATAATATACTATCTATTAAACTCTGATCATAGAAATACTTAGCATAATACCGAAAAACATTCATAGCAGTTGAAAAATTAAACAGCGACAAAAGATGCGTCAACAAAGACACCTTAATAATAAACAAACATAGTGGAAAAGATTGTGTACTGCATAATATATTACGTTTAACTTGAGGATTCACCAATAATTTCTTACCATCGACATAAAATACATATTGCATTAAATTAGCAAGATATTTTAAATGCATTTTTCTAAAACAGTTTATACGATGTTTAAAATTTACAACGTAGTTTTTATACTCAGATCGACTGTATTCTCTAACACTTGTTCTGATAAATTTAGAACGTATATCCTGCAAGTCAGATGCTTGAGTCAAAGATTTACACACTGTAGTATCCATGCTGCTATTATCGATTCTTTGAAAACCATGCGACATTGCATCTTGTTTTAAACACTTACCCAGATTACCCTTGCATTCAACATTTGATGCTAAATCTACAGATAATTTTTCCCTATTACCAATATAGTCAACACAACTAACATTCTCTGCTAACATACCAGTAGATTCAAAAGCAAAATCAGAAATAACAGGAAGCACTAAAGTACTTTTTCTTGAACCTGGGTTTCTTAATTTTAACTCACTAAATTTATACATTCTTTTCGCACGTACATTGTGTGATGTAAAAGAGGTATAATTCTTCGCTAATTCTCCATTGTCACATGCTTTTTGCTTAACTACCTCAAGTACATTGCCAGTAGTCTTAGATTTACAACTTTGCCCGTTTTCAGCAATACTCCTCTGATTAGATGTAAAAGAGGTATAACCCTTTGTAAAGTCTCCATTGTCATATGCTTTTTGCTCAACTACCTTTAATACATCGTCAGTAATCTTAGATTTATAACTTTGCTCATCTTTAGCTATATCCTTCCGATTACTTAACAATTCATCACCAACAATCTTGCTTGATTTCGAACTACTATTTTTTGGCCTTGCACCTTGTTGTAAATATTCATAAGCTAACTCACTTTTACATTCAATATTTGACAATGCATTAATAGGAGATTTCTCTCTATTACTAACACAATCAACATTAGATGCAGTAGAACGCTCCTTTACCTTTGACTTACTATCATATTTAAAATTCTCAGAATTCAATAATCCCTTACTAAGAATACAAGCAAAACTAACAGGTTCAATAGTATTAGGGAAACTAGAAATATCAGTAGTAACAGTAGTACTAGTAGTACCTGAACTTAAGTTTTTTAATGTTAATTTCTTTGTTCTAAATGCTCTCCTCGAGCGAATACTAGCTGATGCAAAAGATGTATTATTCTCCTGACCTCTTTCATGATATGTTTTTTGTTCAACTACCTTTAAAACACTGTTATCACTAGATACAACACTAGCATCAAATATATAATTTTGCTTATTTTCATCAATACCATTCTGATTATTTGATTCTGAACTATCCCTTGATCTTACATCTTCCCTAAAACGTTGATCTCCTACAACATAAGTAACAGATTTAACAGAAACATCAGGTAAAATAGGACTCTGAACAGTAGTATTAGTTGAACTTAAGTTTCTTAATATCAATTCATTTTCTCCTAATATTTCCTCGTTCAAGCATAACCTATCTAACATAGGAGATGCATTGCTGACTTTACCACATGTTTTTTGCTCAACTACCTTTAAAGTACCGTTATTACTAGATACAACACTAGTCTTATACAAACAACTTTGCCTACTTTTACCGATACTCTTTTGATCACTTAATTTTAAACTAGTATATTCTTGCTTTACATCTTGCTGCAAATATTGAGATTTCCTATCTATATAACCAACACCAGATACTGCATTTATAGCCACATTTTTTATTAATCCATCATTAACAGATTTAACAGAAACATTAGGTGAAGTAGAAACTGCAAGAGTAGTACGTGAATTTAAGTTTTTCAACGTCAACTTTTTTCTCTTAATACTCTTCTTAAACGTATACCATCTGATCTAGGAAGTGTGTTATTACAATTGCTATTTTCATCTTTTTTATTTTCTTTTCTAGCTGATTTAACAGACAATTCAGATGTTGTTTTTTCCTGACTAGACCCATCCCCATCCATTAAATTAACTAAAGCAACACCACTTGCAACAATTGCAGCTAAACCAGTAATTAACGATATTAACATAAACACACACTTGATTGCACATTAAATTCTTTATTTAAGGTATAACATACTTTACATCTTGATACAACACAACAGACATTAATTACTTGAAGTTAAAATGCTGATCAGATTTTATATCAAAATCCACACACTTTTTTTATGATAATTAAAACTTATATTCTATTTCACTACCATACATCTTTATGTCTTTTATTAGGTAAGATAATATTACCTACCAATAAAGAACTCCCACAAACAAAGCAAAATTCTATTTACATATACACCTTACATATGGTAATGGTAACAGAGATTTTACTAATTTTATTTTCTCGTTATACATTTCTATATTACTTGCATAGAAACGCATTGTATTAGGTCTTAATATTACTCCCTTTACAGGACGGATTATATCCCTAACAAAAACTCCAAAATGCAGATTACCTTTATCATGACAATCTTTAACAATAGAGTGAATTTCTTTAGAACATCTTCTCCACATTATCAGTGGAACATCAATTACGTTACCTACATTACTTGGACATTCTGTCTCACTAGCTGGATGATACATGTGAACCATAGTCTTTCTTAAATCATAACATCTATTACAAAAACCCCGTGCTTTTAGATGGGACAACAGAGGATCTTTTTCACCACCTTCTGCATCATGATTATAAGCTAACATTCTACATAACAAACTAACCATATGCCCACAGTATACCATGCAAGCTAACATAGCAAAATCTATCAATTCTTGATTTTCTTCAGGTAATTCTACTGATGCTAGATTATGACATATGCTAAATACTATTTGAAAAAATTCACCTGAATAGGGCTCATGACTAGATACTTTCTCACAATGAATTTCAAACATTTCTCTTAGCTTGCGACCACATGCAAGAATATCTACTCCTTGTGTAGAACTTAAGATTACTTTTGACAAAAGGAAATTTAATAACGATTGATCATAAAAAGACGTTGAACAATAACGCATCCTATCAAGCACATCTCTTCCACCACATAAAGTTGAAAGATTTACTATACAGAAAACTTTTAATATAAAAAACAATATTTCTGAATATTGAGTCAATCCTACAAACAACTTAACCACAGGCTCAGATATTATAAACTCCCCATTTTTCACTTTAAACATTTTATTCATTAACTTAACACAATAATTAAAGTGCAGTCTTCTAAAATCCCTTAACTTGCTACAGAATCTAATTGTAATTTCTCTATATAATTGAGATGGCGTATCACACCTCATGGCTTCAAATTGTAATCCACTACTTATCAATACAGACTTATCATTTTTAGTATCACTAATATCCCGAAAAGCAGGATTAACAATTGTACTTTGTCTAGAACATTTAACTTTTAATTCTCGTTTTTTGCCAACAACGCTACTTGATTTTACATTTACAGTAAAACCTTTTCCACCAAATACAACAGGAGGAAGACTTTGCAAATTTTGATTAACATTTTTAGAACAACTAATCCCCTTAGAAGAAGAAGTTATAATTGCATTTTTTCCTGAATGTCTAACTTTTAATCCTCCTCCTTCTCCAAAAACGCTACTTGACTTTACATTTACAGTAAAACCTTCTCTACCAAATATAACAGGAGGAAGATTTTGCAAATTTTGATTAACATCCTTAGAACAACTAATTTCTTTAGAAAAAGAAGTCACAATTGCATTTTTTCCTGAATGTTTAACTTTTAATCCCCTTCCTTCTCCAACAACGCTACTTGATTTTACACTTACAGTAAAACCTTCTCCACCAAATACAACAGGAGGAAGACTTTGCAAATTTTGATTAACATTTTTAGAACAACTAATTCCCTTAGAAGAAGAAGTTATAACTGTATTTTCTCCCGAATGTTTGACTTCTAATCTCAATCCTTTTCCAATGACTCCACTTGATTTTACATTTACAGTAAAACCTTCTCCACCAAATATAATAGGAGGAAGACTTTGCAAATTTTGATTAACATTTTTAGAACAACTAATTCCCTTAGAAGAAGAAGCTATAACTGTACTTTCCCCTGAATGTTTGACTTTTAATCTCAATCCTTTTCCAATGACTCCACTTGATTTTACATTTACAGTAAAACCTTCTCCACCAAATACAATAAGAGGCAAATTCTGACTAACATTAGAAGACACAGGGAAGTCCTTTCTAGCATCAATACCATTAGAAGAAGCAATTATTGCATCTTTTCTTAAATATGTAACTTTCACTGGTTCTTTTTCTTCAACAACACCCTTCGACATCATATTCGTAGTAGAACTTTGTTTACTTCCTACAGAAAAGACATTATCCTTTTCTGAATTACGTAGCGCAAAAACAGTACTAGCTTTTGGTTTTGCACCCTGTCTTAAATACTGATTTTCTAAATTATCTGTTTTTTCAAGAATATTCCTTAATGTTATGTTTGTAGTATTTTCCCTATCGTACGCAGGAAGAACATTTCCATTTGCTGGATTCGTTCTTATATTAGGTAAGCTTACTGATATTTCTTTAATATCATTAACATCTTGAGCAGAAGCATCTATAGTAGAACTTTCTTTGTCATGTTTACATCCAGAATTTTGTTTTTTATCACTCTGTGTTTTCCGGATATTATTTTCACCACATGATTTAACAGACAACTCAATTACTTCTAATCTTTCCTGTTTTTCAGTAACAGGCCGTTTTTTCCTACTTCCTGATTCTTTTTCATTATTTAGTTCAGACAATGACTTAGATTTTTCTTGTTCAGAGTCGTCCATTAAATTAGCTAAAGCAACACTACTCACAATAATTAATGTTAACATAAACACACACTTACTATATATCTATAAAGAATATATTAAATCCCTTACTATGCATAATACTACTATACTGAAATTTTCACAATATATATTAATAATAAAACATTACATACGCAAATAATCATCTGATCATCATTATTTAGATGACTAATTAAATTTAAAATTCATAGCTTTCCTTAATTTATAAAGAAGTTTCCATTATCACAAACTTATGTCCTCTGTACGATTTTTATGACATAACATAATTACAAAAATCTAGATGTTTCTTCAGATTTTCCTTTAGGATTAATAGTCTCTTCTAATGACAACATAGAAAGTTCTCCTGCCTTTAGTGCAGAGTCATACATTTTTATATTTTCCATATAGTGAATTCTTGTCTTAGGGTTTAATATTACTCTTTTAATAGGAAGTATCATATGATTAACAAAAACTCCAAAATTTACATCTCCTTCCTCAATAACACAGTTTTTAACTATATCATGAATCCCTTCACCACAGCGTCTCCATATTAACAGTGGCACCGTAATTATACCAGCCACATCACGTGGAATATGTTCGCTAAATGAATGATACATATGTATTGTTGCCTTTCTTAAATTGTGGCATAACTGACAAAAAGCAGACGCTTTCAATTTTTCCCTAACTAAGTTCCTTCCTATTCTTTCTTCAGCTTCAATACTACATAGGAACATCTTACATAATGCATTAACCATATGTCCACAATATATCATGCAAGACCACTCAATAAAATCTACTAATTGCTCATATTCTTCACATTCCTTTACTAATGCAAAATCATAACAGATATCAAATACTTTTTGGAAAAATTCACCAGAATGGGGTTCATATGCTGATATATTGTCTAAACCTTCACAATAAAAATCAAACATTTCTGTATACTTTCTTCTCTTATATCCATATTTTATAATATCCATTATTATACAATCCAATAATGACTGATCATAAAAATATGTCGCACAATAACGCATATGATTGGTAAATTTTTTTCCACCATATATAGTTGTAAGATTTACAAGCAAAGAAATCTTCAATACAAAAACTAATATTTCTATATTTTTAGTATATTTTAACAAAAACCCCATAACTTTATTACGCACTACAAGCTCATCATTTTTTATTTCAAATACTAGACAGGTAAGCTCAATACAGTAATTAGAGTGTATTCTCCTAAATTTTCCTAAATTACCAGAGCGGTTAGTTCTTATTGCTTTATATAGTTCATCATCTATTCCATATCCACAATATAAATCTTGAACACATAGTCCACTATTCACATACTTAGACTGGACTGGTGTATTAGCATTATATGGTTCCTGATTGCTAGAAGTCATATCAAAAGCATTATCAGTAACTTGCAGCTCTATTGGTTTTAAGCTTTCATTCTTTACTTCTCCTTTTCCAACAACATTTTTTAATGTTACATCTGCTGTAGTATTTTCTTCATCTCCCGTAAAAGAAACATTTCTCTTTTCTGAAACTGGTGACGCACTACCTGAAATTTTTTCAGCATAACTCATACACCTAACAGAACTAGCTTTCGGTTTTGCACCTTGTATTAAATACTTGTCTTCTACCTTATTTGTCGTTTCAATAACATCCCTTGATAATATATTTCTAACAGAACTGTCTTCACTTCCAACAAAACAGATATTATTCCTTTTTGAACTTTGTTCTATACTATTTGAAACTTTCTGAGCATAGCTCATATGTGGAGTAAAAGTAGCTTCTGATTTTACACTTTGTTTTAAACACTTGTCTTCTACCTTATTTGTCGTTTCAATAACATCTCTTGATAATATATTTTTAATAGAACTGTCTTCACTTCCCACAAAACAGATATTATTCTTTTTTAAACTTTGTTCTATACTATTTGAAACTTTCTGAGCATAGCTCATATGTGGAGTAAAAGTAGTTTCTGGTTTTATACTTTGTCTTAAATACTTGCCTTCCAACTCATTTATTTTTTCAAAAGCATCTCTTGATATTATACTGACAGAACTTCCTTTACTTGTTATAAAAAAGGTATTAGTCTCTTCTGAACTTGGTTCTATAATACTACTTGCTGAAATTTTTTCAACATTACTAACATTTGAAAAAGTATCATCGACTTTCAACTTTTCCCCTGCTTTGAACATTGACCTTTTTAAATCTTTCCCATTTTTACTTTCTTTACACTGCTCTACAACATTCTCTTTTATACCTATAACAGAATGTATACTTTCCTCAAAATCTTGACTAAAAGGCTCAGTCGGAATACTTTGAAACACAATATTATCTGTAGAACTATTAACCTTATTTTGTCTTAAATGTTGATTTTTCTTTTTTCTTTTCTTTTTAACATCCATCCATCTTTCACTTACAACAGATAGATCATCACTGACAACTTCCTGATTCTCTTTAATACTATCTTTACCTGTTCTCAACTCCTCTTGTTTCTGAGCAATAGAATAAATTTCCGGCTCAATACGTCTTATTTCCCTAACTATATAAGATGCTCTTTCCTTTTTTAAATCTGATACTTGCTTATGCTTTAACTTATTTTTTTGTTTCCTTTTTTTATCTTGTTTAGCTGAAGATAATTTTTCTTTAACTACTCGATTATCACATATTAACTTGCCTACAATGCTAACTATTACAACAATAACAGTAGCAAATGCTACTGTTATTAACATACTCCCATCACTAAAAGACCCAGGTGTTTCTTCCTTTTCATTAGAATTATTAGAAACACTGATTAAACTTATACCACCTATAATAACTGCAGCTATACCAATAACTAACTGTATTAACATAAACACACACTTCATTAATTAATTTATGATACTACATACTAGGTGTTTTTACAACATACACTACACATTAACAATCAGATTCGTATCAATTAAAGATCATTAACAATACGTTGACATAGTTAACTATATATTTCTCCTATTTACCTTTATCTTTGAAATACACTGATTATACATATACAATATACTACCCACCACGTAAAAACGTACTACATTATACATATTCAATGTTTTTATCTATTGCATGAAGAATTTTATAAAGCATAAAAAGGTTCTGAATTATCAGTTTTTTTGGATACATAATTTTTATCTGTAGTAATGGTACCAGAGTTGTTATTGCTTTTATTTTAGGAGTACATATTAGTCTTAAAATGAATGGTTGAAATGCATTGTAGACATTTACATTACGTATTTACACAAACTTTATTCAGGTGAATTTGTTAAAAGCATTCAGCATAAATATAGTATATAACTTACATTACTTATATAGAAACACATTGAAGACATATATAATACTTCCACCTACACTAATATAAAAATCATTGACCAGTCATAAATTACAAAGCTTTGAACTTTTTATTTCCTTTGAAGGATATAAAATTCTTTTACTTGGTAATGGTAATAGAGTCTTCACTGTTTTGAGGTTAGTATTATACATTTTTATATTATCTTCATAACAACGCGTCATATCAGACAACAATATCAACTCCTTAGTACGAGATATCATACTCTTAACAAAAGGTACAAAACTTAGGTTATCTTGATTAATAGATTCCACAACAAGATCATCAACTTCTTTAGAACAATTTCTCCATACTGTTAGGGGAACATTAATACCACCTACATTTTTTATACATCCTTGTTCATTGGCTGGATGATACATATGAATAATTGCACCTCTTATATTACGACATCTCCTACAAAAAGATCTCCCTTTTAAATACGTTATTAACTCATTTTCTATACATTTTATATTATAATTATTAATTAACATTCTACATAACACAGAAACCATATGCCCACAATATACCACACAAGCCAACGTAGCAAAATCTACTAATTCTTGAGCTTCTTCAGGTAGGGTTACTGATGCTAAACTATGAAATATGCTAAATACCTTCTGAAAAAATTCACCTGAATAGGGTTCATAGCTATCTGTACCACATATATGCTTACAATGAACTTTAAATATGTCCCTTAGTCCATTTCTTTCTTTTTTGGCACTAATAATAACTTTTGGAGCATTGGTGATTACTTCTGATATTAGTAAATCTAATAACGATTGATCATAAAAATATGTTGCACAATAACGTATACTAGTAATCATGCTTCCCCCTCCAAATAGGGCTGAAAAATTTACAAGAAAAAAACTTTCAATATGAAAAACAATACTTCTACATGTGAAGTCAGTGTTCCAAATAAATAACTCGCTTCTTCAGATACTACAAGCCTACTGTCCTTTATTTGAAATATTCTGTTTACTAGTTTAACACAATAAGTAAAGTGTAATTTTCTAAATTCCCTTAATTGATTACAATACTTAATCGCAGTTTTCTTATATAAGGAAGATTTACTAGATTTTACACCTTCTTTAAAGCACAATCCACTACTCATAGATGCAGATTGAACTAATGCACTAAATTCATCATTCGAAATATTAACAACATCAGATTTTTGACAAAAATCTACGCAAGAAGAAGGAACTATATCTTGTGACATTACATAAACAGAAGCTTCTTCATTTTCTACATAAGAACTATTTCTCTTCCTTGAAGCGGATTTTATATTAGGCAATCTCGCCGAAACTTTTTTAGCATAAATAATACGTGATGTAGAAGCAGAATTAGTTTTTGGCTTTGCACCTTGTTTTAAATACCGATCTTCTATATCACTTCTTACTTTAAAAGCATTATCTGATACTATAGTAACATCCTTATCCTTTGCTGATTCTATATCGGGTAACTCTGTAAGAAATTTCTGAGCATAATTAGTTTCTGATTTTTCACTTGTCTTTAATAATGACTTTTTTGGTTTTACACTTCTCTTTTTTTCTTTATCGTTTCTCACAATACCTTCTTTCATACTTTTAATAGAAGAAGTGCTTCCTAAATTGTAATCAATTTTATTTTCCCTTGAATGCTTATTTTTCTTCTTTCTTTCTTTCTTTTTAACACATATCCACTCTTCATCCTCAACACATATGTCCTGATCTACCATTTCCTGTACATTTTCGTCAGTACCATTTGTAACATCTAATTCTTCCTTCTCTCTTCTCAACTCTTCTTCTTTCTCATCAACAAGATGAACTTCTAATTTTGAAGGATATTTTTCTTTTACTATTCCAGAAATCTTTTTCTCTTCTAATTTTAATACCCTCTTTTTTAACTTACATCTTGATTTATTCTCTTTAGACTGCTTAACTGTAGATGATATCTCTTTAACTCCCTCATTATTATACATTAACTTAGCTATAAGCTTAAATACTATAATAATAAGACTAGCAAAAGCTATTCCCATTATTACATTCTTAACAGATAAATCAGACTCCTCTTCTTCCCTAGTACTATTTAAAAAATTAGCTAAACCTACACCATTTGCAACAGCTATAGCGACAACAATTAATTGTATTAACATAAACACACACTTTATTATAATACATAAAGAGTACATTAAATCCTTTGTTAATTACGATAACACATACTTGACATTTTTGCAACATATACTAATAACTAGATATCATTGCAGTTCAGAATTATAGCCCTTTTAATAGTCAAGACTTCTATAAACCTATAGGAACACGCTGTATTACCGTATACAACACTTCCACTTACTAATATTAAAAACTATAACTGCTGTTTCTAACTGATTACTATAGTATACCTATTCCATATTTTGCTACTTTTTTACAAAAACACACTGCATTACAGGTATCAGATCCTTCCATTTACTATATAAGGAACCATAAATTACAAGGATTTTGAACCTTCAAGTTTCTCCTCCTTAATACATACAAGCCTTGTATACTGTAACGGTGCTAGAGTTGGCACTGTTTTTATTTTATTCTCATACGTTTTTATATCTTCTTTATAGAGACGTCCTGTACTAGGTACCAATATTAATGTTTTTATAGAAGATACCATATCCTTAACAAAAATTCCAAAGCTTATTTTATTTTGACTAACAGATTCCTTCACAACATCATGAATCCCTTTAGAACAGTTCTTCCATATAATTGACGGAACATCAATTACATTACCCACATTCCTTGGACAATCCTCTTCATTAATTGGATGATACATATGTACCATTGCTGCTCTTAAATTAGTGCATTGCCTACAAAAACGCTGTGCTTTCAGATACTTCACCAATGGATCTTCTGCTCCACCCTTCGCATTATTATTATAAATTAACATTCTAAATATCATATTAAACATATGACCACAGTATACTACGCAAGCCAACTCAGCAAGATCTACTAACTCTTGCTTTTCCTCACAGTTTACCGAAGCTAAATCGTAACACATGTTAAATACTTGTTGAAAAAATTTACCTGAATAGGGCGTATAGCTAGACATACCTTGTAAATGTCTACAATGAAATTCAAATCTTTCTTTTATCTTGGTACCCTTTAAAAGATTATCTGTCTCTGAAACATTCATAATTACTTCTGATATCAGTACATCTAATAATGATTGATCATAAAAATATGTTGAACAATAGCGTATATTATCAATGAGATCCTTAGCACCACATAAAATTGAAATATTTCCGAGAAAGAATATTTTGAATATGAAAAATAATACTTCTGTGTGTGAAGTCAATCCCGTAAAAAAATCATTAATATCTTCAGATATCATAAGTTTATTGTTTTCTACTTTGAATATTTGTTTCATCAATCTAATGCAATAGATAAAATGCAGCTGTCTAAATGTTTTTAAGCTACTACAAAATTTAATTGCAAGTTTTTTATAAACATCACTTACACCACCACTTACAGACCTACTTTCAACCAACGCACTATAAGACCTATCACTGCAAACACTAATAAAATCAGATTTCTGATTAAAATCCACAGAAGAAAGTACAGTATTTTTCAGTTTTATATCTCCTTTATTCTGAATAAAAGAGACACTCGCCTTTTCTGAACTTGACTCTATAGTAGGTGATCTTGCTGAAACTCTCTTAGCATAACCAACATATTGAATAGATTTAGTATTAGTTTTTGATTTTGCACCTTGCTTTAAATATTGATTTTTTAAGTCTTTTTTTTCCTCAACAACATTACTACATGTTACATATTGAACAGAACCTCCTTGATCCACTATAGAAAAAATATTTTTGTTATCCAGAGTATTACTAACTATATTTTGCATTAAACTGTGACTTTTCCTTTTCTTCTTTTTAACATCTATCCATTCTCCATCCGCAATATCTGCGCATTGATCTATAACTCCCTGAGTATCTTCATTAATACTTCCAACATTTAACTTATTTTCCTCTCCTTTTAACTCCTCTCCTCTTTCAGCAAAAGGATTAGTCTCTAATCCTACAGGATCTATCTCTTTGACTATATCAGAAGTTTCTTCTCTTTCCAATTTTAATACTCTTTTTTGTTTTGATTTACTTTTTGATTTCTTTTGTTTACATTGCTTTACCACAGATCGCTTCTCTTTAACTTCTTTATTACCATATACTAACTTACCGACAAATTTCATCACTATAACAGCAATAGTAGTAAATGCTACTACCTTTACTATATTATTAACATGGAAATCAGATATTTTTCCCTTTTCTCTAGTGCTATTTAAAAAACTAGTTAAACCTATATAACCTGCAATAGCTATAGCAATACCAACAAATGATTGTATTAACATACACACACACTTGATTGTATATTATAAAAATTATATTAAATCTTTCATTAATTACGATACTACACATTTGATATTTTTACAACATGCACTAACAACCAAATATTATATCACTGTACACAAAGATGATTAATTAGATTCTTTCTTGAAATTCCAGCTTTATTTATTGTAGTAACTAGAGAAGTTTTTATTTCTTATAATAAATAGAAATAGATTGTACCAGAATATATACAATACTTTTACCTATTACATAAAGAATCATGAACTACAGAAGAACTCATAACTCTTGTCTGTGGTAAAGGTAGTAGAGACGTTACCATTTTTATCTTTTCGTTATACATTTTTATATCACTTGCATAGAAATGCCTTGTATTAGGCAGCAATATTAAATCTTTAGCAGGAGATATCATGTCATTAACAAAAATGCTGAAACTCATCTTATCTTGACTAACAGACTCTCTGACAACATAATCAATTTCCTTAGAACATCTTCTCCATATATTTAGTGGAACGTCAATGACATTACCCACATTTTTTGGAAATTCCTTTTCATCAGCTGGATGATACATATGAACTATTGCTGTCCTTAAATTATGACATTTTAGACAAAAACGTTGAGCGTTTAGACGGCACAATAACGGATTCTCTTTTCCACCACTTGCACTAAGACTATATAACATTCTATACAACATAGAAACCATATGCCCGCAATATACCATACAAGCTAACATAGCAAAATCTATTAATTTTTGATCCTCTTTTCCAGATAATTTCACTGATGCTAAATCGCGACATATATCAAATACTTTTTGAAAAAATTCACCTGAGTAGGGTTCATGACTGGATATACTATTTAAATGTTCGTAATGAAGTTCAAACATTTCTTTTATGTGAAAAACAAAGCTATCTCCCTTCGAAATACCCATGATGACCTTCAGTATAAGTAAATCCAATAACGATTGATTATAAAAATACGTTGAACAATAACGTATATTATTGATTACCTTCTTACCTCCAAATAAAGCTGAAATATTTATAAGAAAGAAAACTTTTAGAATAAAAAACAATATTTCTGCGTGTGAAGTTAATTTTACAAACAAATTTTTAACAGTGTCAGATATTACAAGCTGATCGTTCTCTATTTTAAAAACTAGGTTAATTAATTGAATACAATAAATCAAATGTAATTGCCGAAATTTTTCTAACTTATGACAGAAATTAACCGCCAACATCCTATATTTATCATTATCAGGCATTTCGTACTTACAATACGAATTTTGAAAATGTAACCCACTACTAACAGATTCATACTGAATTAATGGATCATAAATGGAAGCTTCATCACCTTCCACAAAAATACTATTTTCCTCTTTTGAAGAACCTAGTTCCATATTATGCAATCTTGCTGAAACTTTTCGAGCATAATTAGTACGTGGAATAGAGTTAGTATCAGTTTTTGGTTTCACACTTTGTTTCAAATATTCACTTTTCAAAGTATTTGTTACTTTAATAGCATTACTCGACGTTATAGGCACAATATCAGAAGAGTGATTCTGTTTCGACTTTAGTTCTATATTACTTAATCCCTCTAAAACTTTTTGAGCATAAGTAGTACGTGGAACAGGGTTAGCATCAGTCTTTGGTTTTGTACTTTGTTTCAAATATTCACTTTTCAAAGTATTTGTTACTTTAATAGCATTACTCGACGTTATAGGCACAATATCAGAAGGGTGATTCTGTTTCGACTTTAGTTCTATATTATGTAATCCCTCTAAAACTTTCTGAGCATAACTAGTACGTCGAACAGGGCTAGCATCAGTTTTTAGCTTTGCACCTAGTTTTGAAAACTGATTCCCCAAATCATCTTTTACCCTAACAACGATATCTGATGTTATATTTTCAATAGAAATCTCTTTATTCGCCATAAAAGAAATATTATCTGAACTCTGTCCTATATCAGCCAACTCCACTTCAACTTCCTGAGAATCACTAACATATGATGTTGCAGAATCAGTATTTTTTGATTTTTTACCTGTCTTTAACAGAACCTTCTTGATTCCCCCCCCCCTCCTTTCTTTCTTCATCTTCTTTTATATTTCCAGTAGAAGAGGTGTTTTTTAAACTTCGATCAATACAAAATTCAGTTGAGCCACCGCTAATATTACTAATACTATTAACTCCATTGTGTCTTGAATGGCCATTTCTCTTCTTTCTTTTTTTTCAACATTTACCCATCTTTCATCTGCAATAGATATGTCCTGAGTTACAACTTGATGTGTATCCTCATTACTATTATTTGTAATATTTAATTTATCTTCTCTTTCATCAGCGAGATATTCTTCTAATTTTACAGGCTCTTCCTTTCTAGGTATATAAAAAACTTCTTCTCTCCTTGATTCCAATACTCCCTTTCTCTTTAACTTATTCTCTAATTTCTTTTTCTTAGATTGCTTAACTGCAGCAGACGATATTTCTTCAACTGCCTCATCATCATATAACCTAGCTACAAGTTTAATTACCATAATAATAAGACTAGCAAAGGTCATTCCTATCAATATACTCTTACATACAAATAAACTAGATGCCTCTTCTTTCTCATTAGAATTGTTTAAAAAGCTAGTTAGACCTATACCACTTGCAATAGCTATAGCAATACCAACAAATGATTGTATTAACATAAATACACACTTGATTATATATTATAAAAAGTACATTAAATCCTTCAAATTATTATAGCATGTATCTGATATTTTGCAATATACATCAATAACTAGATGTCAAACTGTATATAAAAGATATCTAGACAGTTGTTCATATTTAAGTTGCGGCTTTTTTTAATGATATCTTTTATACTTTTAATTCAACATATATTAGATCGACATTTCTATTCTATACATTACATAAAACTACAAACCATTTGAGTGTTCAAGCTTCTTTTTATGATATGTGACTCTTGTATATGGCAATGGTACTAGGATTGGCATTGTTTTTATTTTCCATTATTCGAAATACGAATATACTGTATTGGATATATAAGCCTTAACTACAAAGACTTCGTATTTCCTACTTCAGAATAAATAGTTCTGTTATTTGGTAATGGTGGTATAAGTTTTACTATTTTTAGCTTAGTATCATACATTCTGATGTTATATTGATAAAAATGTCTTGTATTAGGCAACAATAACACGCCTTTAACACAAGATGTCATATTTCTAACAAAATCTCCAAAATTTAGGCCACTACCCCGATTAACAGATTTTATAATAATATCATCTATTTCTTTGGAACAGTTTCTCCAGATTATTAGCGGAATATAAACACCACCTACATTTTTTAGGCATTCTTCCTCTTTATCGGTTGGATGATACATATGAATAATTGCTTTCCTTAGATCACGACATCTATTACAAAAAGATTGTGCCTTTAAAGGTTTTAACAAATCTGTATCTGAACACTTTACATCACGATTATAAAACAACATTCTACATAACATAGAAACCATATGTCCACAGTATACCATACAAGTTAACTTAGCAAAATCCACCAATTCTTGCTCTTCTTTAGGTAAACTTACTAATGATAAACTGTGACATATATCAAATGCTTTCTGAAAGAATTTACCTGAATGGGGTTCGTAGCTATTTATACTATAAAAATGCTTGCAATAAATTCCTATTACCTCTCTTAGTACATCTCTTCTATTTAAAGAATTTACAACTACTTCTGATATAAGTGAATCTAATAACGACTGATCATCAAAATACGTAGAACAATACCGTAAGTGATCAACCATCCCCCTTCCCCCACACAGAATTGAAAAATTTACAATAAAGAAAACTTTTATCATAAAAAACAACACCTCTGTCTCTGGAGTTAATTCTTCAAATAGATTTCTAACAGATTCAGCTACTACAAGCTTGTTGTTTCGTACTTCAAATACACGATTTATTAGTTTAATACAATAGGCAAAGTGTGATTCTCTAAATCCCTCCAACCGAGTACAATGTCTAACTGCCATTTCTTTATACAACGAGGATACTCCATATTGAAAAGTTCCTTTAAAGCACAATCCGCTGCTCACAGGTCTAGATTTACTTAATACATTATATTCACCACCAAAAATATCAGACTCTTGATTAAAATCTATACAGGAAGTAGGAACAATATCTTTTGATGTTATAGCAATAGAAGCTCCTTTGTTTCTCATAGAAGAAAGATTCCCCTCCTCCCCTTCTAACTCAATTCTATACTTAGATGATACAGACGAAACTTTTTTAGCATAATCAGTGCATGAAATAGAGTTAACATTAGCCTTTGGTTTTGCACCTTGTTTTAAATACTGACTTTCTAGATCATTTTCTACTTGAATAGCACTACTTGATGCCATATGTACAATATCTTTACTTGTTGTAGAAGGAATACCACTGTTTTCTGAACCTAGTTTTCTAGGTAACTTCGACAAAATCTTTTTAGTACAACTAGCATCAATTTTTGACTTTTCATCTACCTTCAATAACAACTTCCTTGACTTCTTACCTGCATTCTTTTCATTATCTCTTCCCATAATATTGTTAACAGAATAGGTGTTCTCTAAACTTCTATCAGTACCAAAAAATCCAGCTCCAATATCTCTAATACTATTAGTGTCCTTTACATTATCAACTCTATTTTGACTTGAACGCTTACTTTTCTTCTTTTTTGCTTTTTTTTCAACACTAATCCATTCTTCATCTGCAACAAATGCTTCTTTATCTACTACTTCCTGTATATCTTCGCTAACATCATTTGTAATATCTAACTTATCTTCTTTTTCACTAATAAGATCTGCTACTAATTTTACAGCTTCTCCCTTTTTAGGTATACAAGAAGTTTTTCCTTCTTCTGGTTGTAACACTTTTTTTGTTTTGACTTACTTTTTGATTTTTTTTTCTTATATTGCTTAGCTATAGATAATCCCTCTTTAATTTCCTCATTCTTATATAACTTAACTATCAGTTTCATTACTATAATAACAACACTAGCAAATGCTATTCCTACTACCATATTTCTAATAGGTAAATCAGATACTTCTGCCTCTTTTCTATCACTATTTAAAAAATTAGTTAAACCCATACCTACAATAGCTATAGCAATACTAATAACTGACACTATTAACATAAAAACACACTTATTATTATAAAGAGTATATTAAATATTTTACCAACCTAAGGTAGCACATATTTGATATTTTTGCAACACAGATCAACAACTATATTACAATTAAAGATGTCTAGACAGTTACATACTCAAATCATAGCTTTTTCTAATAACTAAGATATTTCCACATATTTTTTGATCAAAACATATTGCATCAGAAGACATATATAATATTTTCACTTACTACACGAAAACTATTAACTGCTGTTTTTAATTGAATATCATATACCTCTATGTCTTCTTTTTTTTTTTACAGAGATTGTAATTGTATTTATACATACACATTGCTGCTATTCATTACATAAAGGATTACAAAGATTTTGAACTTTTAGATTCCTCTCCAGAGCACATGGTTCTTTTATTTGGTAACGGTAATAGAGACTCTACTCTTTTTAGCTTAGCATCATACATTTTTATATTATCTCTATAAAAACGCATCGTATTAGGCAATAATATTAATTCTTTAATACGAGATATCATACTCTCAACAAAAGTTCCAAAACTCAGGGTACCTCGACTAGCAGATTCTATAACAAGATCACTAATTTTGCGAGAACAGTTTCTCCACACTATTAGCGGAACATCAATTACATCACCTACATTTTTTAGACATTTCTCCCCACTAATTGGGTGGTACATATGAATAAATGCTTTTCTTAAATCATAACATCTACCACAAAAAGATTGCGCCTTTAAATATTTCATTAATGGACCTTCACCTAAACACTCCACATCATGATTATAAAATAATATTCTGCATAATGCAGAAGTCATATGCCCACAGTATACTATGCTAGTTAATATAGCAAAATCCACCAATTCCTGTTTTTCTCTAGGCAATTCTACTGATGCTAAGCTATAACATATATTAAATACTTTATCAAAAAATTCACCTGAATGAGGCTCATAGCCATTTGTATCACATAAATGTTTACAATGGGTTTTAAATATTTCTCTAAATTTTTCTTCTTCCTTTGAGGTATTCATAATTACCGTCAATATAAGTAAATTTAGTAATGACTGATCATAAAAATATGTTGAACAATAGCGCACATGAGCAATCTTTTTTCCTTCTCCAAACAGAGTAGAAAAATTTACAAGAAAGAAAACTTTTAATATAAAAAATAATATTTCCGTATGTGAAGTCAGTTCTCCAAATAAATTACTAGCACGCTCAGATACTACAAGCTTATCATTTTGTATTTCAAATATTTTGTTTATTAACTCAATACAATAAGCAAAGTGTAATCCTCTAAATTCCTTTAATTGATTACAATATTCAACTGCAATTTTCTTATACAACGCAGATTTACTACATTGTATACTTTCCTTAAAGAACAATCCACTACTCAGAGGTATAGGAACTGAAACACTAGATTCCTGATTAAAATTCATACAAGAAGAAAGACTTTCATCTTTTGATGTTATAATAGAATCTTCTTCATTTTCTACAAAACAGATATTTTTCTCTTCTAAACTTAGTCTGATATTGGATAACCTAGATGAAACTTTTTGAGCATAACTAACACGTTCTATAGAATCAGAATTAGTATCAGTTTTTGATTTTGCACCTTGTTTTAAATACTGGTCTTCTAAATCACTTTTTACTTTAATAGTATCACCAGGGGATTTCAGCAAAACTCTTTGAGCATAACTAACACGTTCTATAGAATCAGAATTAGTATCAGTTTTTGATTTCTCATTCGTCTTCAATAATAACATACTTGATTCTCTACTCTTTCTTTTATCTTTTTTTACACTTTTAACAAAAGGAGTACTCTCTAAACCTTTATCAATACCAAAAAGTTTATTTGAATGCTTATTTTTCTTCTTCTTTTCTTTTTTTTCAATATCTATCCATCCTTCATCTGTAATAGATGGGTCATGATCCATAATCTCCTGAACATTCTCATTACCACTATTTGCAATACCCAATCTATTTTTCTTTTCTACTTCAGAAATAGAGCGAGTCTCTGGTCCTGCATGCTTTATTTCTACAGCCATATAAGAAGTTTTTTCTTCTAATGATTCTAATACTTCCTTCTGTTTTAATTTAGCTTTCAACCTTTTACTTTTAGACTGCTTAACAGTAGATAAACTCTTTTTAATTTCTTCACTTCCATACATTACTTTTATGATCAACCTAATTACTATAATAATAACAGTAGTAAATGCTATTCCCATTACCATATTCCTAAGAGATAAATCATAAGCTTCTTCCTTTTCTCTAGTACTATCTAAAAAAACTAGTTAAATCTATACTACCTACTATTGTCATTGCAACACTAATAATTGACACTATTAACATAAATACACACTTAATTATGTATTAAAAGAGCATATTAAATCCTTCACTAATTATGACACTACATGCTCAATATTTTTGCAACACACATCAATAACTAGACTTGCCATACGCAAAATATCCAGATAACTACATTAACCATACACAAAAATACAAGGGTTTTTTAATCTTCAAGTCTCTTTTAGTACATACAATTCCTTTATGTGGTCATGATACTTAGAAGTTGAAACTGTTTTTATTCTTGCACAAAAGTATACTACATTGTACATGCATAATATCACTATCACAACACAAAAGTTATTAACTACTGTTTTTTTAGTATCACATTTCTATATCTTTCTCTTTTTCATAGAAATGCACTGTATTTGTACATATAAGATGCCTCTATCGATTATACAAAAATCATAAATTACAAAGATTTCAAGTTCACAGGTTTTTCGTAGAATACACGGGTCTTTGATTTGGTAATGGTAATAGAGATCCTACTGTTCTTAGCTCAGTATCATACATTTTGATATTATCTTCATAGTAACGCATCGTATTAGGTAACAATACCAACCTTTTAATACGAGATATCATATTCCCAACAAAAGTTCCAAAATTCAGGTTACCTTGATTAGCAGACTCTATAACAAGATCATTAATCTCTTCAGTACAGTTTCTCCACACCATTAGGGGCATATTAATTACACCATTTACATTTCTTAGACATTTCCCTATATCTTTTGTTGGATGATACATATGAATAAATGCCTTTCTTAAATCACGACACTTAATACAAAAAGACCGTGTATTTAAATAGCTTACTAAAGATCCACTTCCTACACACCCAACATCATAATTATAAAATAACATTCTACATAACATAGAAACCATATGACCACAGTATACAATACAAGTTAACATAGCAAAATCAACTAATTCTTGTTCCTCTTCAGATAACTCTGCCGATGCTAAACTATGACATATGCTAAATATCTTCCGAAAAAATTCACCTGATTGAGGTTCGTAGCTATCTGCATTATACAAATCCTTACAACGGGTTTCAAATATTTCTTTCAGTTGATTTTTTTCTTTTTGAGGACCATCCATAACAACTTTTGAGGCATTTATGATTACCTCTGATACAAGTAAATCCAATAACGATTGATCATAAAAATATGTTGAAGAATAACGCAGACGAGCAATCTTACCATTATCTCCAAATAGCGTTGAAAAATTTACAAGAAAGAAAATTTTTAATATAAAAAACAATATTCCTGTATGCGGAGTCAGTCCTTTAAATAAATCACTAACATCCTTAGACACTACAAGCTTATTGTCTTTGATTTTAAATATTCTGTTTATTAGTTTAACACAATAATCAAAGTGTAATTTTCTAAACTGCCTCAATTGATTACAATATTCAACTGCAATTTTCTTATATATTGGGGATTTATTATATTGTACATTTTCTTCAAAGAATACTCCACTACCCACACGCACAGATTGACCTAATGGATTATAAAATTCATCACTAAAAACATTAGATTCTTGATCAAAATCCACATAAGAAGAAGGAACCTGATTTTCTGATATTATAGTAATAGCAGTTTCTTCCTTCTCTACAGAAATACTATTTCTCTTTTCTGAATCTAAGTTTGCATCAAGCAATCTTACTGAAGCTTTTTCAGCATTACCAATATTTGTGATAGAGCTAGTAGGAGTTTTTGGTATTGCACTTTGTTTTAAACACTGATCTTTTAGACTACTTTTTACTTTAACAGCACTACTTGATATTATATGTGTAATATCCTGACCTAATGTAAAAGGGATATTATTATTTTCTGAATCTGGCTTTATAGGTAATCTCGTTGAGATTTTTTGAGTGTGAATAATACTTCGAATAGAATGAGTATCAGTTCTTGACTTTTCACTTGTCTCTAACAATGACTTTTTTGATTCCCCTCCTTCCCTTCTTTCTTTATCTCTTTCTATAACAACTTCTCTCACATTTTTAACGGAAGGAGTGTTGCCTAAACTGCAATCAATACTAGACAAACTATCTTCAACATAACCAATATCACCTATACTAATTCTATTACGCCTTTTCTTACTCTTCACTTTTTTTCCAACATATGTCCACACTTCATTTGCAACAAATACTTCCTGATCCATTACTTCTTGTACATTTTCATTACTACTATTTGCAATACCTAATTTATTTTCTTCTTTCCTTTCAGAAGTAAAACAAGCTTCTGACTCCACATGTCTTATCCCTATAGCTATATCAGAAGTTTCTTTTTTCTTTACCTCTAATACTTTCTTCTGTTTTAACTGACCTTTTGATTTCTTTTTTTAGATCGCTTAACTTCAGATGTTTGCTTTTCAACTTCTTTATTACCATATACCAATTTAACTATAAACCTAATTACCATAACAGTAAGAGTAGCATAGGCTACTCTAATCACTACATCCTTAACAGATAAATCAGATGTTTCTTCTCTAGTATTATTTAAAAAACTAGTTAAACCCATACTACTTGCAATAGCTATAGCAATACTAACTATTGACTTTACTAACATAAACATATACACCAATAACTAGATATTGTATTATATAGTATACTTAAAACTTTTTCCAATGGTATATGTTACAATATATACAAGGCATTCCTATGTTACACAAGGAATTACAGACACAAGGACTTTGAATCTTCAAGCTTCTCCTCTTTAGAACATGCAACTCTTGTATATGGTAATGGTAATAGAGTTACAGCTGTTCTTATTTTATTTTCATACGTTTTTATATCTTCTCTATATACACGTCTTGTACGAGGGTTCAATATCAATCTCTTCATAGGGCGTATTACATCTCCAACAAACACTCCAAAGCTCATCTTATTTCGACTAATAGAGTCCTTCACAACATCATGAATCCCCTTAGAACAGTTTTTCCATAAAACTGATGGAATATCAATCAAATTAGCTACATTCCTTGGGCAATCCTCTGCATTAGTTGGATGATACATATGCGTTAATATTGCTTTTAGAGTATGACATTGCCTACAAAAATATTTGGCTTTTAAGTAGTCCACGAATGGTTCTCCTACACACTCTACATCATGATTATGAACTAACATCCTGAATAACACACCAACCATATGCCCAAAATATATTGCGCAAGCAAATACAGCACAATCAACTAATTCTTGTTCGTCTTCAGGTAACTTTACTGATGCTAAACTACAACACACATCAAATACCATCCGGAAAAATTTACCCGAGTGAGGCTCATAGTTACTTGTACAACACACATGCTTACAAAAAACTTGGAACATACTTCCCAGTTTACCTTCTCCTTTTGAAGCATTTACAATGACTCCTGACACAAGTAAATTCACCAATGACTGATCATAAAAATGTGTTGCACAATAACGCAGATCATCAGTTACTTGACTACCACCACACAGAGCTGAAAGATTCATAAGTAAGAAAACTTTCAACACAAAAAACAATATTTCCTTATGTGGAGTTAATTTCACAAATAAACTATAAACATCCTCAGATATTATGACCTCATTATTTTGTATTTTAAAGATTCGATTCACTAGTTTAATACAATAATCAAAATGTAATTGTCTAAACTCTTTTAATTTACTACAGTAATTAATTGACATTTCCTTATATGAAATAGATGGATTATGTTTTACATATTTTTTAAAAGATAATCCACTACCTACACGCGCAGATTTATTTAATGTATTAGACCTACCACTAGAAACATTAACAATACCAGATTTTTTAAACTTCATACAGGAAGAAAAAACAGCACCTTTAGGCTTTGCGCCCTTTTTAAAACACTTTCTTTCTAAATTGTTTCCTTCTACACCAGCCTCTTTTGGCATTATATTTTCAACATTATTACTCACTATAGGGATATTATACTTTTCTAATGCTAGTTCTACATTATTTAATCCCACTAAAACTTCCTGGGCATTACCAAAATACGAGACAGCATTAGTACTACTCTTTCGCCTTGTATCTTGTTCTAAGTATTGATCTTCTAAATCATTTCCCTCTACACCAGCACCTTTTGGCATTACATGTTCAACATTATTACTCACTATAGGGAGATTATACTTTTCTGATGCTAGTTCTACATCATTTAATTTCATTAAAATTTCTTGAGCATCATTAACATACGGGATAGCACTAGTAGTTAGCCTTGTATCTTGTTCTAAGTATTGATCTTCTAAATCATTTCCTTCTACACCAGCCCCTTTTGGCATTATATTTTCAACATTATTACTCACTATAGGGATATTATACTTTTCTAATGCTAGTTCTACATTATTTAATTCCACTAAAACTTCTTGGGCATTACCAAGATAGGAGACAGTATCAGTACTACTTTTTGGTCTTGCATCTTGTCTTAAGTGTTGATCTTCTAAATTGTTTTTTTCTACAGCAGCATCTTTCGATATTACATGTACAATATTCTTGTTTTTCATAGAAGGGTCATTATTCTTTCCTGACCTACACTTTATATTAAGCAATCTCACTAATGTTTTTTGAGAGGTACTAACGCATGGCGTAGAACATCTAGTACCAATTTCTAATTTTTCACTCGTCTTTAATAATGACCTTTCTAATTTCCCACTTCCCTCCTTTTCTTTATCTTCTTTTACAATACTTTCTTTAACATTCCTACCAAAAGGAGTGCTCTCAAAATTTTGATCAATGCTAGAAAATCCAGTATTTTCAACACTACTAATATCCTCTGCACTTATTCTACTCTGCTTTAAATGTTTATTCTTCTTACTCCTCTTTTTCTTCTCAACATTAATCCATCCTTCATTTATAATACTGTCTTGATTTATAAATTCCTGTATAACCCCATTATTATCATTTACAACATCTAACTCTTCTTTCTCGATTCTTAACCCTTCTTTTCTTTCACAAATAATATGAGCTTCCAACTTTATAGGCTCTTTCTTTGTAGCTACCTCAGAGATTTCTCCTTTTTCTAACTTCAATACTTTCTTTTGTTTTAATTTACCTTTTGATTTCTTCTTTTTAGATTGCTTAACTATAGACGTATCTTTCACTTCTTCATTACTATGTAGTAATTTAACCATAAATTTAACCACTATAATAACAATAGCAGCAAAGGCTATTCCTATTATCACATTCTTAATAGACAAACTAGATGCGTCTTCTTCGTCATTAGAATTACTTAAAGAATTAGTTAAACCTATATTACTTGCAATAGCTATAGCAATACTAACAATTGACTGTATTAACATAAACACACACTTGATTATATATTGAAGATGGTATATTAAAAGAATATATTAAATCCTTTACTAATATTATATTACAACCTGATATCTTTGCAACGCATAATAATAACTAGATATCACTTATATATAAAGACACCAGGACTTCATACTATATTCTTACAATTTCTGCGATAGAAAGCATTGTATTTACACATATATAACGCTTCTATCTATTTATGGAAAGAACCATAGATTACAAAGATTTTGAATTTTCAGAGCTTTCATTCGGGCACACAATTCCTACCCTCAACAATGGTAATAAAGATTTTACTGTTTTTAGCTCAGCATCATACATCCTTATGTTTTCTTCATAAAAACGCATTGTATTAGGCTTCAATATCAATCTTTTAGCAGGATATATCATATCTTCAACAAAAATCCCAAAATCCATATTACCTTTATTAACAGCTTCCCTTACAATTTCATGCACTCTCTTAGAACATCCCCTCCACATAACTAGGGGAACATTGATTACATTACCTGCACTCTTTATACATGTTCTGTCATTAGCCGGATGATACATATGAATCATTGTATTCCTTAAATCATAACATCGCCCACAAAAACTTTGTGCTTTCAAATAATCCAGTAATGACCCTTCTTTTCCACCATTTACGTTCTTATTATAAACTAACATCCTGTATAACATACTAATCATATGTCCACAGTACATTAGACAAGCTAAAATAGCAAAATCTACCAATTCTTGGTTCTCTTCAGACAGTTTTACTGATGCTAAATCATAACAGATATTAAGCACTTGTTGAAAAAACTTACCTGAATAAGGTTCGTAACTAGATACATCGCGTAAATGTTTACAACAAGTTTCAAATTCTTTTTTTAGAGTTCCACCATTTGTAAAATGATTTTCCTCTTCTGAAACATTTACTATTACTTTTGATACAAGCAAATCCAACAATGACTGATTATAAAAATGTGTTGAACAATACCGCAGATGATTTATTATACTTTTCACTCCACATAAGGTTGATATATTTATAATAAAGAAAACTTTCAATATAAAAAACAATATTTCTGCATTTGGTGTCAGTCTTGCAAATAAATACTTAGCAGATTCAGATACTACAAGCTTACTATTCTCTATTTTAAACACTCGATTTATTAGCCTAATACAATAATTAAAGTGTAGTTCTCTAAACTCTTTTAATTGACTACAAAACTTAATTACAACTCCTTTACTAAGCCCATATTTATATTGCACAGTCTCAAAGCAGAACCCACTACTTACAGATTTAGATCGAATTGATGCATCATAAGATTCATCACTAAAAACATTAACAATATTAGAAGAAGATACCAAATCTAATGTTTTTGCAACAGTACATTCGTTATCTCTTACAGAAAAACTATCTTTTTTTCTGAAACTGGTCCTATACTAGATAATCCTGCTGAAACTTTCTTAGCATAACTAACACATTGCCCAGAATTAGCTCCAGTCTTAGGCCTCGCACCTTGCTTTAAATACTTATCTTCCAGAGTATTTTCTACTTTAACAGAATCTTCTTGATTTATAAAAGAAACATTACTTTTTTTAAATCTGGTTGTACATTATCTAATCTCACTAAATTTTTTTGAGAACCACTTACATGTTGTATAGAATCAGTTTCAGTAACAGAATTTTCTTGATTCGCTACAAAAGAGGCATGACCACTTTCTAAACCTCGACTTATATTAGCTAGCCCTACCGATGCTTTTTTAGAATCATTAACACGTTGTGCAGGATTAGTTTTACTGTCTGACTTTTCACTTACCTTTAATAATGACCTTCTTAATTCCCCATCTCCCCTTCTTTCTTGATCTTTTCTTATAACATTTTCTTTTATACTTTTAACAGAAGAAGTTCTTCTTAAACTGTAATCAACATTATTTCCCTTTGAATGCTTGTTTTTTTTCTTCCTCTCTTTCTTTTCAACATTTATCCATCCTTCATCTTCTACATACATCTCCTGATCTACTACTTCTTGTACATTTTCGTTACTACCACTTGCAATACCTAATTCTTCCTTCTCTTCCCTTAATTCTTCTTTTTTCTCATTAATAAGATAAACCTCTGACTCTAAAGATTCCTCTTCCCTTATTATTTCAGATATCTTTCCTTTTTCTAATTTCAATATTTTCTTTTGTTTTAATTTACCTTTTGATTTCTTCTTTTGAGATTGCTTAATTATAGACGATACTTCTTCAACTTTTTCATTACTATGCATTAGTTTAGCTATAAGCCTAATTACTGTAATAATAACACCAGCTAAAGTTACTCCTATTACTACATTATTAACTGACAAATTAGATGTTTCTTCTTCTCTAGTACTATTTAAAAAATTAGCTAAACCTACACCACTTGCAATAGCTATAGCAATACTAACAATTGATTGTATTAACATGAATACACACTTGATTATATACTATAAATATTATATTAAATCCTTCACTATTAAAGGTAGCACATATCTGATATTTTGCAACATACACTCATAACTAGTTATAAATACTATACTCAAAAAATATTTAGATAATTTTAGATTATACTTTTCTGAGGTACACAAGTTTTTGCTACCCAAAATACCGTAAACTACAAATGTTTATGCTTACTTGCTGCTTTAGTTTTATAACACTGCTATCTTTTCTCAACATATCAAAGAATTATAAATCACAAAGTTTTAGAATCTTCAGATTTTTTATCAGCATACATAGTTCTGTAGTGTGGTAACGGCAATAGAGATTTTACTGTCTTTATTTTACAGTCATACATTTTTATATCTCTTTCATAGGAATATGCTGTATATGGTCGCAATATCAACTTCCTAGAAGAAGATATAATATCCCTAACAAAAATTCCAAAATCCATCTTACCTTGACTAGCAGCTTCTATAACAATATTATCAATTACCTTAGAACATCTTCTCCACATCATTAGTGGAACATTAACAACACCGCCTACACTTTTTGGACACTCTTCTCCGTTAGCTGGATGATACATATGAATAACTGATTTCCTTAGATGATAACACCTATTACCAAAAAACCGTGCATTAAGACACTCACTTATTAATAAAGGCCCACTTTCTGCTTCATTATTATATATTAACATCCTACATAACATAGTAATCATATGCCCAGAATATACCATACAAGCCAACATGGCAAAATCTACTAATGCCTGCTTTTCTTCAGGCAAGTTCACTGATGCTAAACTACGACATATATTAAATACCTTTTGAAAAAAATTACCTGAATGAGGCTCATAACTACCTGTATCACACATATGCTTGCAATGAATATCAAATATTTCTTTGATTGCATCTCCTCCTTTTGAAGAATTCATAATCACTTCTGATATGAGTAAATCTAACAACGACTGATTATAAAAATGTGTCGAACAATAACGCATACGAGCAACCTTACCTCTCCCCCCACATAGAGTTGAGAAACTTACAAGAAAGAAAATTTTTAATATAAAAAATATTTCTTCTGTATGTGGAGTCAGTCTTTCAAACAGACTCTTAGCAAAATCAGATATTACAAGCTTACCATTCTGTATTTTAAATGTTTTTTTTATTAGTTTAATACAATAAGTAAAGTGTAATTCTCTAAATGATCGTAATTGACTACAATACTTAATCATAATCCTCTTATATGTTAGTGATTCACTGTAATTTGTATCTTCTTTAAAACACAATTCGCTATTCAGAGGTCTAGGTTGAGTTAATTCACTACGAAATCCATTACTAAAAATATCAATAGCATTTGATGCTGTTGTGACATGATGCTTGTTATCTTTTACAGGAGAACTATCTTTCTTTTTTGAAATTGGTCCTATACTAGGCAATCCTGCTGAAACTTTTTCAGCACAACTAACATACTGTCTGGAATTAGGGTAGATTCTTGGTCTTGCACCTTGTTTCAAATACTTATTTTCTAAATTACTTTCTTCTTCAATAGTATCTCTTGATATGTTAAGATTTTTATTTGTTGCAGAAGAGTTATTACATTTTTCTGAACTTGACTCTATATTGGAAAAACCTACTAAGGCTTTTTGAGAACTAACACATGGTGCAAGACCAATATCAGTTTTTGACTTTTCACTTGCCTTTAACACAGACCTTCTTAATCCATAACTTCTCCTGCTTTCTTTATTCTCTATTATAATACCCCCTCTCATATTGTTAACAGAAGGAGTGTCTTCAAAACTTTGATCAACACTAGAAAACCCATATGAAGTAGCCTTAACATTACCTTTTGCACCATTAACCCCATTCTGCCTTAAATGTCTACGTTGCTCCCTTTCTTTTTTTCTAACATTTATCCATCCTTCACCAGCAACAAATATACCATTTACAACTTTTTGCACATTTCTACTATTACTATCTGAAATACCTAATTCATCTTTTTCTTTTCCAGCAACGGGATTCGATTGCAATTTTAAAGACTCTATTTCTTTAACTATTTTAGAGATTTTCCCCTTATTTGATTCTAATATTTTCCTTTTCAATTTACCTTTCGATCTCTTTTTTTCAGATTGCATAACTGTAGATGATATCCCTTCAACTTCTTTGTCATAACATATCACCTTAAATATAAGCCTAGCTATCATTAGAATCACACCAGCAAAGGCTAGTCCAATTACTACATTCCTGACAGATAAATTGGATGCTTGTTCTTCATCAACATCATTTAAAAAATCAGTTAAACCTACACTACTTACAACAAAAGCACTAATAACTAATGGTACTAACATAAATATATACTTGATTAAATACTATAAAGCGTATATTAAATTCTTTACTATAGTAATAGTATATAATTTTTACTACACACATCAATAACTATCATTAACTACATATAAAAATACCCAAATAGTTGCTATTTCATCACAATTTCTTTTTAATGATATATATTTTAGAATTTTCTGATAGAAATACATTGTATTATTATATATACAATACCTCTATATAGAATATAAAAACTATAAGGGTTTTAAATTTTCGGGTTTATCTTTAAGAAATACAACTACTAAGTATGGAAGTTGAGATAAAAACGTTACTGTTTTTAGCATAACTAATATGTAAAACAAAATTAGCATCAGTTTTTGTTTTATACCCTGTTTAAAACAGTGATCTTCCAGATTATTTTTTATTTCAACAGCATTACTGATTATGTGTAACATTCCTACTTGCTGTAAAAGAGTTATTATGCTTTCCTAACCCGATTGCACATAAGGCTCTTTGAGAAGCGCCAACACATAGTATATTACATCCTCTCTTCAATGCTGACATTCTTGATTACTATTTCTTTCTTTTTAACAAAAGGTGGATCTTCCAAACTTTATTAATATTAGAAAATCCAGACGAAGGATTTTCAATATCACTAACGTTTCCTGCACTAACTTTATTCTGTCTTGAATGCTTATCTCTCTTCTTCTTTTCTTTCCTCTAAACATCTATTCATCCTTCATCTACACAGATATTTTCTAACCTACTATTTCCTATACATCTCTATTATCATTATTCACAATATTCTATTCATCTTCCCCTCTCTCTCCTTCATCAACAAGACAAGCTCCTCATTTAAAGAATTTTCTTTCTAACCATCCCATAGATCTCTTCCTTTTACATTGCCTAATTGCAGATGATTAATCTTTTACTCCTTCACTTTTATACATCAACTCAACTTAATTACTATAACACCAACAACTAAATACTCTACCACTACATATGAAGATTATTATCTAGCAATTAATCAGCTTTTTTCTAATAGTGGTATTAGAAAAGTTTTTATCTACTATAATTAGCAATATTAGTAGCCATATCAATTTTTTACCTACTAAAGAATCACAAACTACAAATATCTATATGACTCTTGAGAAGCTCTTTTAGAATGTATATCTCTTTTTAACGGTAGAGGATCTACTGTTTTTAGCATAGCACTATACGATTTAATATCTTCCATATAGAAATACTTTGTACCATGTGTTAAGATCGACCTTTTAGCACGAGCTATCATATTCCTAACAAAAATTCCAAAACTTAGTTTACCCTCACCTATAGAATCTGCAACTATAATACCAATATCGTTAGTACAGTTCCTCAATATTATAAACGGAACATTTAAACCAGCTACATTGCGTACAATTTCTTTTCCCTCTTGAGAAAAAATTGGATGATATGCATGCATTAATGCATTTTTTAAATCATAGCATCGCCGAGAAAAAACATATGATCGGAATTTATCTTTAAGCAACATATCTAGATTCTCTATAGCACAATTATTAACAAACATCTTACACACCATACCAACCATACTCCCACAGTATATCATGCAAGACCACACAATAAAATGTACTAATTCTTTACATCCTTCATACTCGTCTATTAATGCAAAATTATAACAAATCAAGAATATCTGTTCAAAGAAATCACTTGAGTAGGGCTCATAACATGATGCAACTGGTAACTTGTCACAATAATAAACAAATAATCTGACAATATTTTCAATACTTTTTCTTTCACTTGCAGCTCTTATGATGTCTAACATTAGGTTATCCAATAACGAAGAATCATAAAAATATTTTGCACAATAACGCATATTATTAGTCAGTTTATTGCCACTATATATAGTGGCAAGATTTACAAGCAAAGAAACTTTTATTATAAAAATTAACATTTCCACATTTGAAGTATGCTTTGATAAAAAGTTCTTAACTTTATTCGATATTACAAGTTTACTACCCTTTATTCTAAATATTCGATATATTAGTTTAACACAATAAGAAGAATGTAAACTTTTATATTCCTTTAATGCATGACAGAAGTCAATTAACATTGATCTAGATTCTCTATTACATTGATAATAATTCACACCCATAGAGTCAGATTGAATTAATGCATCATTACTAGCAACACTTATAACACCAGATTCTTCTTTAAAATCTATACAAGAAGAAGGCATAACATGTTTTGGTACTATATTTGCAGTAGTACTTCCGTCACTTTTAACAGAAGAAACATTACTCTTTTCTAAACTTGACTTTACAGGTAATTGTGATGCAACTTTTTGAGCATAACTAACATATGGCACAGAATTAGCACCAGTTTTTGCCTTTGCACCTTGCTTTAAATATTGACATCTTTTTTCAAGATCATCTCTTGATACTGTCTTTGTAACAGAATTTTCTTTACTTGTTACGGAAAAGATATTCTTCTTCTCTAAATCTGGTTCTAGACTATTTAATCCTACTAAAACTTTCTGAGCATAAGTAACATGCGAAATAGAATTAGTATTAATTTTCTGCCTTGTACTTTGCCCTAAACCTTGACTTTCTAACTTATTTTTTTCTTCAATAGCATCCTTTGATACCATATCTGTAACAAAATTTTCCTTGCTTGATATAGAAGATAAATCCTGCTTCTTTGAACTTATCTTTACATTATGTAACCCTACCGAAACCTTTTGAGCATAAGTAACATACTGTACAGAACTAGTGCCAGTTTTTGACTTTGTGCTTTGTCTTAACCTATCACTGTTTAATCTATCCTTTTTTTTATTTGTATCTAGAATAGAACTTTCTTCAACTGCTATAGAAGAGATACTCTCCTTTCTTAAACCTGGCTTTATACAATACAATCCCATTAAACCTTCTTGAGTATAACCAATACTCGGAATACAACCACTATCAGTTTCTAGCTTTACACTTTGTTTTAAACACTTAATTGCTTCACTACCGTTTTCAACATTTTCTGAAGCAGAGATAACAGAATTTTCTTCACCTACCACAGGAAAGACATCATTTTTTTCTGGCCTTGACTCAACAGAACATAATGCTGTTAGATCTTTTTGAATACCACTATCAGTTTCTATTGTACCCTGTTCTAAATATCTAACTGGTTCACTGTCGTTTTCAATATTCTCTGAGGCTGTACTTATAATAGAACTTTCCTCATCTGCTATATAACAGATATTATCTTTTTCTGAATCTAGCTCCATACAGTATAATCCTATTAAACCTTTCTGAATATAACCAACATACAGAACAGAATTAACTCTTGACTCTATACTTTGTTTTAAATACTGAGCTAACTCACCTTTTTTCTTAACAGCATCCCCTGATGCTGCATTCATAATAGAACTTTCCTCATCCGACACAGAAGAGATTTTCTTCTCCTCAGAATTTAACCATATTTTACGCATTGCAATTTGCTTAGCATGACTAACACCTGGAAAAGTAGAAACTCCCAATGCTTCATCTGCAATACCTACTCTCGTACCTAAACCAGAAGAAATACTTCCTAAAACCTGACTAATGCTAAAAAAATCCAATCAAAGCATCTTCATTATCACTAACATCTCCAGTACTACTAATTCTTCTCTGCTTTAAAGGGCAATCTTTCTCTCCTACATTTATCCATGTTCCATTCGCAGACAGACAATAACCTACAGGTCCATACTTATTTTCTCTACTATCTTCAATATTTAACTCACCTTCCTCTTTTCTAAATTCACATTGTCTTTCACTAATCCCAAAAGCTTTTTCTAATTTTGATTTTTTCTCTTGTTGTAACTTATCTTTTTCATCTTCCACACTTGCAGGTGATTTATTTTCAACCTTTTCAATATCATCAACTGATTTAACTATAAATCTAACTACCACGACAACAAAAATGGATATTGCCACCAACATATCCTTAATAGATATATTTTCTTCTTCTTCATTGGATAAACTTATTAAAGCTACACTACCCACAATAACTGCAACTGTACAAATGACTAATCCTATTAACATAAATACACACTTAATTATATATTACAAACAGTATATTAAGTCCTTCATTATGTTATGATACTACATACTTAAATTTTTACAACATACACTAATAATTAGATATCCTATTACCATACTACAGACATTGTCTATCCATATGGTTAACTATTTTTTAAAGAGTGTTTATAGGCCTTTCTAATTACATTAAAGAATCACAAAAATCTTGAATTTTCAGAGCTTTCATTAGGGCATATAATTCCTACCCTTAACAATGGTAATAAAGACTTTACTGTTTTTAGCTCAGTATCATACATCTTTATATTTTCTTTATAAAGACGCATTGTATTAGGCTTCAATATCAATCCTTTAGAAATAGATATCATATCTTCAACAAAAATTCTAAAATCCATACTATCTCTATTAACAGCATCTTTGACAATATTATGGATTTCTTTAGAACATCTTCTCCATATAATTAGGGGAACACTAATTAAATTAGCCACACTCTTTATACATATTCTGTCGTCAGTTATATGATACATGTGAATCATTGTCTTCCTTAAATAATGACACTGTTCACAAAAACGTTGGGCCTTTAGATAGTTCAATAATGACCCTTCTTTTTCAATATTTATATCATGATTATAGACCAACATCCTACATAACACAGAAAGCATATGTCCACAGTATATTAGACAAGCTAAAATAGCAAAATCTACTAATTCTCGGTTCTCTTCAGATGATTCTACTGATGTTAAATCATAACACATATCAAGCACCTGTTGGAAAAACTTACTTGAATAAGGTTCGTAATTAGACACAGCATGTAAATGTTCACAACAAGCTTCAAACTCTTTTTTTAGAGTTCCGCCATTTGTAAAACGATTTTCCTCTTCTGAAACATTTATTATCACTTTTGATACAAGCAAATCCAACAATGACTGATTATAAAAATGTGTTGAACAATACCGCAGATGATTTATTATACTTTTCACTCCACATAAGGTTGATATATTTATAATAAAGAAAACTTTCAATATAAAAAACAATATTTCTGCATTTGGTGTCAGTCTTGCAAATAAATACTTAGCAGATTCAGATACTACAAGCTTACTATTCTCTATTTTAAACACTCGATTTATTAGCCTAATACAATAATTAAAGTGTAGTTCTCTAAACTCTTTTAATTGACTACAAAACTTAATTACAACTCCTTTACTAAGCCCATATTTATATTGCACAGTCTCAAAGCAGAACCCACTACTTACAGATTTAGATCGAATTGATGCATCATAAGATTCATCACTAAAAACATTAACAATATTAGAAGAAGATACCAAATCTAATGTTTTTGCAACAGTACATTCGTTATCTCTTACAGAAAAACTATCTTTTTTTTCTGAAACTGGTCCTATACTAGATAATCCTGCTGAAACTTTCTTAGCATAACTAACACATTGCCCAGAATTAGCTCCAGTCTTAGGCCTCGCACCTTGCTTTAAATACTTATCTTCCAGAGTATTTTCTACTTTAACAGAATCTTCTTGATTTATAAAAGAAACATTACTTTTTTTTAAATCTGGTTGTACATTATCTAATCTCACTAAATTTTTTTGAGAACCACTTACATGTTGTATAGAATCAGTTTCAGTAACAGAACTTTCTTGATTCGCTACAAAAGAGGCATGACCACTTTCTAAACCTCGACTTATATTAGCTAGCCCTACCGATGCTTTTTTAGAATCATTAACACGTTGTGCAGGATTAGTTTCACTTTTTGACTTTTCACTTATTTTTAATAATTGCTTTCTTAATTCTCCTACCCTTCTTTCTTTATCTTTTTCCATAACACATTCTTTCATACTTTTAACAGAAGAAGTGTTTCTTAAACTGTCATCAACATTATTTCCCTTCGAATACTTATTCTTTTTCTTCCTTTCTTTTCTTTTAACATCTATCCATCCCTCATCTCCTACAAATACCTCCTGATCTACTACTTCTTGTACATTTTCATTTCTACTATTTGTAACATTTAATTCTTCCTTCTCTAACTTCAAAACTCTTTTTTTAAATTACCTTTCGATTTTTTCTTTTCAGACTGTCCAACTTTAGATGACACTTCTTCAACTTTTTCATTACTATACATTAACTTAGCCATAAGTCTAATTACTATAACAACAACACTAGCAAAAGCTATTCCCATTACCATATTCTTAACTGATAAATTAGATGTTTCTTATCTAGTACTATCTAAAAAATTAGCCAAACCTACACTACTTGCAATAGCTATAGCAATACTAACAATTGATTATATGACATAAACACACACTTGATAATACATGTATAAAGAGTACATTAGACTCTTAAATCCTTTGTTAATTCGATAACACATACTTGACATTTTTGTAACACACACCAATAACTAGATATCAATACTATAAAAAAATATCCAGATTATTCTCAGTTATGCTTATACCCTTCACACAAATACACTGTATTAGGCATATACACCTCACGTACACAATGTTTTTACTTACATCAAAGAATTACAAAATTTTGGACTATCTACTTTTTCTTGAGAACACTGAGTATATACAACTCTTTTACTTGGCAGTGGTAATAGGGTCTTTACTGTTTTTATGTGACTTTCATACATTTTTATATTACTTGCATAGAACTTCATTGTATTAAGTAATAATGTTAATTGTTTAACAGGAGATATCATATCCTCAACAAAAACCCCAAAATCCATACTACCTATATCAACAGACTCTCTAACAATACCATGAATTCTTTTAGAACATCTTCTCCAAATTTTCAGCGGAACATCAATTATATAACCTATATTTTTTGGACATTCTACTTCATTAGCTGGATGATACATATGAATCATTGTCGCCTTTAAATTATAACATCGCATACAAAAACCCCGTGCTTTCAGATGACCCAGCAATGAATTTCCACACCTTGCATTGTAATCATAAACCAATATTCTGAATATCATACTAACCATATGACCACAATATATCATGCAGGCTAACGCAGCAAAATTTACTAAATCTTAGTCTTCTTTAGATAATTTTACTGATGATAAACTATGACATATATTAAATACCTTTTGAAAAAATTCACCTGAATAGGGTTCGTAACCATCTGTGTTATACAAACGCTTGCAATAATCTTCAAATACCTCTTTTAATTTACCCCTTCCTTGTGAAGCATTTATAATGACTTCTGATATAAGCGAATCCAATAATAACTGATTGTAAAAGTACGTTGAACAATACCGCACATGATCAATCATATTCCTTCCACCACATAGAGTTGAGATATTCACAAGAAAGAAAACTTTTAATATAAAAAACAACGACTCTGTATGCGGAGTAAGCTTTTCAAACAGACTCTTAGCAGATTCAGACACTACAAGCTTACCATTTGATATTTTAAATGTTTTATTTATTAGTTTAACACAATAAGTAAAGTGTAATTTTCTAAATTGCTGTAATTTACTACAATATTTAACCGCCATCTCCTTATATAACGGGGATACGCCATATTGTACACTCTCGTTAAAGCGCAATCCGCTACTCACAGATCTAGATTGACTCAATACACCATAAGATTCTTCATCAAAAATACCAAACTCTTGATTAAAATCTAAACAATAAGATGTTATAGCAACAGCATTTTCTTAATTTTCGGCAAAAGAGAGATTCCCCCTCTTCTAAACTCATTCTTATATCAGGTAATGTAGATGAAACTTCTTGAGCATAACTAACACGTTGTGCAGAATTAGTATCAATTTCTAACTTTTCACTCGTCCTTAATAATGACCTTTCTAATTCCCTACTTTCCTTCTCTTCTTTCACAATACTTTCTTTAACATTCCTACCAAAAGGAGTGCTCTCAAAATTTTGATCAATGCTAGAAAATCCAGTACTTTTAACACTACTAATATCCTCTGTACTTATTCTACTCTGCTTTAAATGTTTATTCTTCTTACTCCTTTTTTCTTTTCAACATTAATCCATCCTTCATTTATAATAGATGTGTCTTGATTTATAAATTCCTGTATACCCCCATTACTATCATTTACAACATCTAACTCATCTTTCTCTATTCTTAACCCTTCTTCTCTTTCACAGACAAGATGAGCTTCCAATTTCAAAAGCTCTTCCTTTGTAACTACCCCAGAGATTTCTTCTTTCTCTAATTTCAATACTTTCTTTTGTTTTAATTTACCTTTTGATTTCTTATTTTTAGATTGCTTAACTATAGACGTATCTTTCACTTCTTCATTACTATGTAGTAATTTAACCATAAATTTAACCACTATAATAACAATAGCAGCAAAGGCTATTCCTATTATCACATTCTTAATAGACAAACTAGATGCGTCTTCTTCATCATTAGAATTACTTAAAGAATGAGTTAAACCTATATTACTTGCAATAGCTATAGCAATACTAACAATTGACTGTATTAACATAAACACACACTTGATTATATATTGAAGATGATCTATTAAAAGAGCATATTAAATCCTTCACTAATATTACATTATAACTTGACATCTTTGCAACACACAATAATAACTAGACTTCACACTATACACGAGAATATTTAGATAGTTTCTAGATCCAGATATAGTTTTTTCTAATAGTGTATATACTAAAAATGCATCGTATTAGTAATATATGGTATCTCAGGTTACAAAAGACTATAAAGACCTAGATGTTACAGGTTCTATTTTCCCAGTTAAATTATTTTTTAATTCCAAGTATTTAGTAGTACCTACTGTTCTTATCTTTTGATCATATATTCCTATATCCTTCTCAAAAACATCTCTTACATTAGTATCTAATAACAGCAAAGCAATATATCGTCCTAAATCTTCGACAATAACATTAAATCGCATGTTATCACTATTTATGTGCTTCTTTATTTTTTCCCCAATTTTCTTAGAACACACTTGAATAACATTATACGGTATATTTAAACCACACATTTGATGTATACTATTCTTAGAGCTAGGATGATACATATGTTCTACTGCTTTTCTCATATTACGTAATAATTGAGCAGTGTTTTTGTTGTCAAATAAGAACCTCTGTGCTTCTTGAGACTCAAGTTCAGAACTAAAAAGGCAACTCAACATATTATACATATATCCAATATATAATACACAAGATACTCTTATAAAATTCACCAAAGTCTTTTTCTGCAATGTTGATACTTCAATAAAATTGTATAACATATCCAATAATTGGATATAAAAATCACCTGTATACATTTCATATTCATGTATCGTATATAAACATATAAGATTCACATATAAAAGGTGATAAACCTGTTTATAATCAGCACGATAAAGTTGCAAATTACATAAAATTTTATACAATATAAAATCTATTAATTTCTGATCATAAAAATGGCTCGCACAATACCTAAAACTATTAAAAGGAATACTAACATTAAAGATACATAACAGGTGCTTGATTAAAGAAATTTTAACAACAAATATACATAAATCTACATGCTTTGTTATACTTAAAATAAAAGATTTAATCTTAGGATTTATCAAAAGTCTTTCATCTTCTATGTAAAAAATATAATCTATTAAAAAAAGAATATATTCAATATGTATATCTCGAAAATATGATAGAGATTCTACAAAGTCCTTTGTTTGCTCTTTATATTTTTCTCTACCAACAATTTGATCAGTAACAGAAATAACCCTTACCGTAGGTAGTTTTATAACTACTCGACTTAATCTTAATGAATCAGCTTGTTGCATGCTTCTATCTATTGATTTAATATTGCTAACACTAGATTGATTACTAGCAGGAACAATCTCAGAATTTGCCTTTGATTTTATTCTTCGCGACTCTGTTTCCTGCACAAAACGGTTAACTTTTTCAGAATGAAAAACTTTTCTTTTATGATCAATATTAAATTTGCATACTTTATGTCTTATACTCCGCATAAAATAACTAATTTCTTCAGGACACAAAGTTTCTTCTTCATTTGTAAATTCTGAATTTGAATCTACTCTGGATGTTTGTCTCTTAGATCTTGGACCTTGCATATTACAGTTAACTTCCTCAGAATGTAAAGCATCTAATACTTCATCTGAAGTAACTTTGTTACTGACAACATAAACAGGTTTAACACTTTTTTTACACTTTTCAGTCATAGATAGATCTTGAAATTTTTCTTGATTTCCACTAGCAGTTACATCTCGAGCAGCTAATTTATTAGCTTTACTATTTCGAGTAGACCTACACTTTTTATGTTTAGACTTAATCTTCTTCTTATTTCTGTATTTAACAGAACCCTCTACTTCCATTGCACTAGGATTTCCCAGTAAATTAAAAAATCTAGCAAAGACATTAATAAGAACAATTGTCCAACCAAATAAATAAGAAATCATAGTAAAAAGATTGATATACTTAACTCATTTAATTATAGAAAAAATCCTGAAACAAACTACATATTTAGAATATCATTAAAAAGTGTATAATTTCCCCACCTAATGTGCTTGTAAAATATCCACATTAATAAAACTCTAACTAAAAACCTCCCTTACTTAATTATTCCAGCTTTATAGAAAAAGGACCAAATTTGCCTAAAATTTTATTCTAGCAATAACTAAAGTTATTAACATCTACCCTGAACAGCACTTTGATTATTACTTTCCCTTTCTAGATTCTTCATCCTTTTTCCATACTCTTGTGTATCAGTCATACATTCCCACATAGAATTTCTATCTATTCTTCTAGCCAAAACTCCAGCAAAATCTTTTATAATAACATCATAATCCATAGTATTCTGCTGTATATTGGACTCAATAATACAGCGAAGATATGGAGAACCTTTCTTAAGGAAACTTCTTGACATATAAAAACCTTCTGCTATCTTCCAGACTCTACTCACATAAGGGTTATAACAACACATGAACTCATTAAAAAATTTATAACACGTTTCACCTAAATCACCTCCCATATATTTTCTGTCGATACCTATAATCTCTCTAAATCGTTGATTGACTTGTACAGAAGTGTTTGGGATATCACCTATAAATTTAAGTTGCTTATACATTGCCCCAAACATAATAGCACTATTTACTATAAAAAAGTTCATCACTTCTGCACTTAATTGATGACATGTTACTCTAGCCATTGTAAAACTACAACATGCATCTAGTAGACGCGCATAGAACTCTTCCGAATAATAATGAATTTCACTACTTGACTTTAATTGATCTTCATGAACAGCAAATACTGTTTTTATATTTTGTAAATAGCTATCCATACACATATCATATTGTAAAACACGAGCAATTTTTAATAATACTGAATCTAATGTGTTCTGATTTAAATAATGAGTTGCGTTAAAAAATAGACTGTAAGCAACACCACTAATATTCAATACAATAGAATAATGGGCTAATAAAGACAACTTTATAACAAAAAGAATGAACTCACATTCTTTATCAATACTCAAAACATCCAATACAACATCAGGTCTTACACAAAGAACGTCATTTTTTATATAAAAAGTACGTTTTAATACTTTAGTGCAATATGCAAAATGCATGCTTCTCAAAGGATATAAAGGCCCTGCTACTTTGTTTTCTTTTTTCGATCTACTTTGCCACACAGTCTTGCTAAATGCAATACACCATGAATATTACCTGGTTGTACAAAATTAGATCCTCTAGTACCACAACTGGCAGCTTCAACAATTTTTACTTCTTTTAATAGAATAGATTGACATTGAGCTTCAGAATGTTTTGAATTTTGACTAGTATTGAATACATTACAAGAAATTAGTAACTGATCTCTTTCGCTATGTTGGTTGCTATCAACAGACTTTTGTGAATCTACAGTATTATTAACACATTTCTTTTTTTGGGAAGCAGTGACTTTTGGCTTTGTACATGTACGTAAGTACTCTAATTTTCTATTATCCACTGTGCCACTTACATTGTTACCACATTGCTGTACTTGTTCTACCTCTTTATCAGATAAAATATTGTCTCCACTTATATTATTTTCTTTAGCAATTATTTTTTCTCCTTCAGCTTGTTGTTCTTCTGATTTTTGACCATGCACTATACTAGCCGCATTGCCACCATGCTGTTGTATTTGATCCTCTTTTCCTAGCATTGTACTACTAGATGAAACACCGATTTCACTTACACTATTTTCTTTAACAACAACGCTTTCTTCCTCAGTTTCTTGTTCCTCTAATTTTTTATTATGTACTACACTAGTTGCACTGCCACCATGCTGTTGCATTTGACCTCCATCTTTCAATCCTTCATTACAAAATAAAACATCAAGTTCAGCTATTTTACTTTCTTCAGAAACAACGCTTTCTCTCCCTTCAATCGGTTTTTCTCGTAACAATAAATCCTCATTACCAATTGAAATGTAGCAACATTGTTCACTCACACTTATTTCAAGTTCTAGCTTTTCTACATCATATTGCTTATGTTTCACTTCCTCCTGCTTACTGTCAGATAATCGTTCTCTTGGATCTTCTTCTTGCTTTTCATTATGTTGCTGCTCTTTCTTTACATAAAAAACTACTGCAACTATTTCCACATTGTTACTTGGACCTGAGTCTTCTATTTTACCACTAACAGATTCATTATCGCTTGCTCGTGGGGATATATCCTGCCGTATTCCATCATCAGATGATGTATTAATGTTACTTAAATCACTTTCTTCAAGAACAAATTCCTCTTCTTCTTTAACTTGCTCTTCTACTGAACTTGAATCTCTACCACTACTCGTACTACTTGGAACATGATAACTCTGTTCATCTATTGCACTTACTTCAAGTTCTAGATTTTGTCCATCATAGGACTTACATTTCCATTCGCTTCGCTTGCTGTCAAATAATCCGTTTTCTCCTTGTTCTGTATGAGTAGATTCCACTGTACCAACAACACTACCTATACTCACACTGTCACAATCTGAAACTGAATCCTCTACCTCACTATCAATATCCTCACCACTATCTACCATTTGGCCCTGCTGCTCACTATTAAATGATATATTAACTTCACTAACACTGTCCTCTTCAGAAGTAATTTCTTCTGTTTCAATTTGTTGTTCTTCCAGTGCCATATCATTCTTTACAACAGCAACTTTAGACTTTTGTTCACTTACTGCTTTAGATTTCAACCTTTGTACACTACGTCTAGATCTCCTTTTTCTTTTTCGTCTGCCAGATAATCTGCCTTCTTTTTCTTGTATTTCATCATCTTGCTGTATTTTTTTTTTACATTTCTTTGATTAAACCCTACTAAACCCAGTTGTACCTTTCCGAAAAAAATTATTGCAAAAACTTTCAAAAAATTATTTAAAAGGCTGGAAAAAAGACTCTTTAACATATGCATAACTTCAGATTAATTAACACACTAATAGATTTACCAAGAAGTAATCCAATTTCTATTAAGGCTACTATAACATAAAACTCTTGCTAAATAAAACAACTAATTTAATAAAAAATTTATATACTAGTATTATTAATTCCAAATTAAGTATGAAATAATATAGAATTAAATGCTTGGACTTTACTTTAGACAAACATACTCAACTAATATTCATTATGCTCAAAACATATAAAGTTACATTAGGAATTATAAAGATCTGCCGTTAGACTTAGAAGTATTGAGAGTATCTTTTTCTTCATGCACAGTAGTTTCATCTGACAATTGACTATATATCATACTATAAGCCAATATTTCACGGCTAAAAGCCATAACATTACATTTATCTACTAACCCACAGATCACTAAGGATAAATCTTCTAAAACAACATTAAAACTCATAGTACCACTATTAATATTACGTTCAACTTTACTGAAAAAAAACGGAGAACATTTTTGCATAAGAACCCTTGGGAAGTACATATTACCTATAATACGCAAGTCATTATTATTTGAATTATACATATGCAAGAAAATCTTTAATATGTTATGACATGCAAGTCCTAAATTTCCCCTACAAACACTTTTCATTCCCATTGCATCTATTAAGTCAAAAAAACCTTCTATTATCCTGCTGTCACTCCGAGAATTAAACATATATTTATAATTAGCATACATAGTTCCTATTACCATTGCAGTAGATACTATGATAAAATCTATTAAACTAGTTGTGCAATAATTATTGCAAGTTAGTCTCAGTGATACAAAATCACAAAGCATTTTTAACAAATCATCAAAAAAACTTGGGGGCAATATTTCTCTAGATTGCATATAAAAAGATACGTAATCCCTACTTTTGTACAAACACACAACTGCTTCCCGTAAATTTTGGTATTCATTTTGTAAACAATTAATCATCTTTATAAATTCTATATCGAACTCACGTGAATTCTTAAACAACTTAAAGTTATAAATAAAACCATTGGCAACCTTAGGAATATTAAACATGCTACTAAACTGCACCATACAAGACACTTTTAGGACAGAAAGACACAGTTCATAATATTGCGTACTTCCCATTAAGAATAAAAGACTATCTTCATGAATACATATAAAATCATTATATACATAAAATACCGACCTTATAACATCAACACAACAATAAAAATGCATATCCTTAAATTCTTTTAACATACTGGTAAAGAAACTTTGTTTCTTACGATACATAATATTAGGTAATCGCTTAAGAACTCCTTGCCCTTGGAAACCACGTGTAACTTCAACCATCACAAGATGCTTTCCATCTTGAGTGGATTCTTGCTTGTTTTGAAATATATCACTTATATTTAAAGATCCACTAATATAACCACTAGGAGGAGACATGTCTGAAGTTCTAGTTACCGGTATTACCATATCATTAACCAGATCATCTCTCTGGACACCTTCACCACACGCTGAATACAATATCTCTGTCACAATATCACCTGAAAGTTGAGAATCAACTATTGATTGTATATTTTCAACAACTTTCCCCTCGCCTATATCCTCCTTCATAGCTTGATCATGTAGTGTATCTGTCAGCTGCAAACTGTTTAAGCCAGAAACAATCTGCTCTTCATAATTACCAATATCTTTTTTAAAAAATCTCCTCCTTGTATTGGATTCTTGCATTTGTAATACTTTAATTAGATCATCTTCCCCCTGATCTTTCACTTCACTAGATCTACTATAGGACTGATGACTACTAGAAAAACGCATTTTCGGTCTCGCACCTTGATACAAATATTGATCTTGCAACTCAGAAGCAGGAGTAGATTCAGTATTAGGTAATGGCGTACTTACCAACTCTGAACTAGACTTTAGCTTTGTTTTATGCTGTGACATAACATCTTTCATTAATCCCCTATTTGAAGAACATTTACCTGATTCTTCTGCAGATTCACTATGTTCATATACACGAACTCTCTGTCCTATTTTTTCATCCCCAGTATTATATAAATCAGGTTTACTAATTTTCTCCACTTTCTTAGTAGACAAGACTAGTGTATTATCATTTTTACTAAAATTTCTCTTTCGACTGGACTTTTCAAATCTTTTACCTGTTATTCTTTTATTTCCTAATTTCTTTTTCTTTAATCCTGAATTATCCTCACTATTATCAGAATTATCCATTAAACCAATCAACCCTGTGGCGCTAGCAATTATTATACTAACACCCATACCAATACATAACTCAATCAACATAAATCAAAAATATAAATTTTAACTAACAAGATTACAATTTATAAAAAATTAAACAGAAAATTACCTCTAATCAGACACTTTACTTAATTTACAACAATTATCTTAAATGATACAACATAAAATTAATATAAATTTATCAATCAGCAAAAAGTGAAATAAATAAACATATTTTAGTAACTAGATTCTAGACATAAATAAAAGAAAGTATTCTTCCATAATAATCTTCTAATCAGAATAACAAATATTAACCTTCATTTTATTGCGTTTGTTTTTGCAACAAATACGTGAATACACAAAAATATATTCCTTTCTACAATCACATTGTATTAGGATATAAAATAAAAATAGAAGCGGAAATAAAGGAATTTAAGAAATAATAAAAAATTAATTTTATTTATAATAGATATTATACTAAACTACTTTTTCAAAAAATTCTAAAATCAACATATAGTTTTTAATGTCATAAGTAGAATTACTATAACCTGATTTATTACCTTATAGTTTCACGTTATTTTTATAGCTGATAACATATAATAAACCAAGAAAGGTAAAAACAATTAATAGAAATATGTTTTTTCTTCTTCATAAATTTTTCAGATATACACAATAAAAAAACCAAAGTTATCTCTTATTGTAAGTATTATAAAGCATATAGAAGCTAAATTACACATTACTTATAAAGAAGTTAGCGTATCATATTAATTTATTATAGATAAAAAAGTTGAAAGACTATTTATATCAACATTAAAAATGGTTTTTCTAGATAAGACTTAAAACAATTCAAAAACTTTGCTGCTAATACACCATCAATAACCCTATGATCTACAGATAATGTAACCGTCATAATATTTGAAATACACACCTGATTATTGACAACTACTGCTCTTTCCTCAGAACATCCAACAGCCATTATACAAGATTGCGGAGGATTAACAATTGCATTAAATTCTTTAATTCCAAACATACCAAGATTAGAAATAGTAAAACTACCACCTTGAAATTCCTCTAGTTTTAATTTACCAGATTTAGCCTTATTAACTAACGTTTTTACTTCACTTGATATATTTAACAAAGACTTCTTATCTGCATTGCTAATAATCGGAGTAATTAACCCATCATCAAGGGATACAGCTATCGCAACATCAATACTAGGAAAGACAATTATTTTATCATCAACCCACGATACGTTGATTTCAGGGAATTTTTTGATACTCATAGCAACAGCTTTGATAACAAAATCATTCACAGTGACTTTAGTATCAGGATTTTCAGTATTAACCTCTGACCTTAATTTTAACAAATCATCCACTGAACAATCTATCGTAACATAAAAATGAGGAACTGTTTGCTTAGAATATACTAAACGTTCTGCTATCACCTTTCTCATATTGCTAATTTCAATGAAAGAACTCTCAACATTATGCGAAATACTAACATCAGCACATTTGTCCTTATTTATAACATCTAGTATATCCGCCCTTATGATTCTCCCATAAGGACCCGTACCTTTTATTGAGCTTACATCTACACAAAGATCTAAAGCCATTTTCTTTGCTAAGGGACTAATTTTAATTCTCTGAGGCACATCAATTAAAGTATCATTACTGTTGACAACTTTTTGCTCAACTTGCGGCTTTACCTTTTCATCTTTAGAAGTAGAAGTAATACCACTTATTTTATATGAATGAACTGCCTGCAAATCCTCCTTATCTACAGCAATTAATGCTATTAATTCATTAACTGCTACATCTTTACTACCTTCTGCGAATAAAATCTTACCCAAGATTCCATCCTCATCTGTATACTCAAATTCCATAACAGCTTTATCAGTTTCTATATCAGCTATAACATCCCCATACTTTACCGATTCCCCTTCTGATTTATACCATTTCCTGATAGTACCACTTTTCATAGTTGGGGAAAGAGCAGGCATCAATACTTCTATTGGCATAACTTAATATTACAAAAACTTTATACAGTCATTACAGCATTAAGTATGCATTGTCAATGCAATTATAGGCGGGCTCCTTCCTTCTAGTGGAATCTATAAACTAGCAATTCACTAGAAAGAAATATAATCACTATTTAACAAACATAAGAGAATAATTCCATTCTATAATGTTATTTTTTAGATTTTTATCACTTGAGTAATCGGATTTATGTGGATTTTTAAACCATTATCCTTAAAGCCTTTTCAAAGTATACAATTTCAGTACTAACATAAACTATTAAGCTCTTCTAAGTACCACAGATAAACTAACAAATTAGCCCAACCTTTTTATTATATTTTTTTCGAACATAGTTATTGATATAGTTATTGATTTTTATATTATAAATATCATGTTTTACTTTCATATATTCCATAATGTTAGAATAGTAACCCCAATGCCTTAAATAATAAATCAATTAACAAAACAGACAAAACATCTATTTATCAACCTTTAAAGATTACCCTCAAACCAATTATTCAATATATTAGTTAGAATTATCAATAAAGTTCAAAAAATAATGAAAATCGCATAACTTGTAATATTAACTTATTGCATATAATCAATTATTTTATTCTTGTCGTTGATAAAAAATTTGCTAATATAACCTATATTTATTTAATATAGAAACTTTGTGCTAACTAACGACCGTATTCAAGAAATTATAGGGTTTTACGAGACTGAGAATCCGGGAGTAAAAGCAAATCTAATCAGAATGCTGTTACACGGTAAAGTTGCCGGAAGTGGGAAATTATTAATATTGCCTGTAGATCAAGGACTAGAGCATGGACCAACAAAAAGCTTCCTGAAAAATCCTAAATCTTACGATCCACATTATCATTTTCAATTAGCTATAGAAGCTGGGTTTAGTGCATATGCAGCTCCACTTGGAATGCTTGAAGCTGGAGCAGCTACTTATGCTGGGCTTATTCCACTTATACTTAAAGTAAATAGTTCCACAGCACTTTCACCTAAAAATAGTTATCCTGATCAAGTAGTTACTTCTTACGTAAAAGATGCTTTAAGACTAGGATGTGTAGCTATAGGGTTAACTATCTATCCAGGATCTCATAATTTCTTTTCTATGATCAGAGAAACAAGATCTCTAATTGCTAAAGCAAAAGCTTCTGGTTTAGCTGTTGTAATATGGTCATATCCACGAGGAGAAGGTATATCAAAACAAGGAGAAACAGCTGTAGATATAGTAGCATATGCTGCTCATATTGCAGCATCACTTGGAGCAAATATTATCAAAGTCAAGTTACCAACAAGCTATATTGAAAGAGACCATATATCTTATGATATTTCATCTTTAGAGCAAAGGATTGCATACATAAAGTTATCATGTTTTGCTGGAAGAAGGTTAGTTGTATTCTCAGGTGGAGAAGCAAAAACTGATGAAGAAATACTGAAAGAAATCCAATCAATAAAACTAGGAAAAGGAGATGGATCAATAATTGGACGTAATTCTTTCCAAAGATCAAAAGATAATGCTATATCAATAATAAACAGTATAGCAGAAGTTTATAACAACTAAGGCTAGGTGGCAGAATGGCTTATGCAGAGGACTGCAAATCCTTTTATACCGGTTCAATTCCGGTCCTGGCCTCTCAATTGTAAAATAAAACAATACACTATTTATAAATTTTTCCAGTTATATCTAATATTAGATGTTGATTTCCCCTCCTGTAAAAATCAAATACCATTATGAAACAACATTATCTATAAAATAGAGGATTAAATTATCTACCATCTATCATTTATATGGATAGAAACTAGTTAAAATTTAACTTATCTGAAACAATTTACTCATAAGTTTAAGTCAATTTTTATCAGTAGCAATTTTTACAATTTAGTGCCACATTATTTATACAATATAATGGATAAATCCTAAAAATCTGAACATTTTTTATTTTACCAAAATATTTATTTACCATACAAAAGTTCATTTCACATCTAAAAGTAGGTACACTTTATAAAATTATCTTTTTAACTTTTTATTGCTTATACACAAAATACATTAACAATTTTAATACGCACAGGAAACAATTTAATATTGTGTTTATCAATAAGATTACAAAGTTTCAAATCTAAAATCTTACACTACCCTTGTTGACTATAAGAAAAATTTTCAAGTATCCATTTACTATTTACTAAGCAAAAATGATATTCAACAATAAAACACTTTAAAAAATTACAGAAAAGTTTTATTGCAAGCTTGATATCTTAACATTAAAACTCACTAACTACATAACTTACTCTTCTTTACAGACCCTATCCTAGTCCATAATATAATTAATAACATATCAAAAAAAATAAAGCCCACCCTATCGATACTACATATAGTGGAAAACATAATTAAGATTTTCTAACTTTCACCTTTTCCATTATACAATGTAAATATTTTGAATATTTCAACACTGAGTTAAATAACCCTACATTCTACACAATACATATTTAAAGAAACAAAAAAGCCAAATATATAAGTAAAAATTAGACTTTATCCATTTTTGCAGACAAAGAAGATGTTGCTATAAATATAGAAGAATATGTTCCAACGGCTATTCCAAAAAATACAATTATACTTAAATCCCTAACTGTACCTTGACATAATAATATTAAAGGAATTGAAGCTAACATAGTAGTTCCAGATGTTAATATTGTCCTTGATAAGGTAGAATTAATACTGATATTGATAATTTTGGTAAGTTTTTCTTTTAACTTCTTTTTAAGTAATTCTCTAATTCTATCGTATATTACAACTGAATCATTAACTGAATAACCAATCACTGTTAAAATTGCTGCAGTAGAAGAAAGATTAAATTCAATATCAAACAAACTAATCAAGCCTAATGTTAATATTACATCATGTATTAATGCTAAAACACCACCTAATGCAAATCTCCATTGAAATCTTATCCACAAATACACAAACATTCCAAATAGTGAAAAAATTATCGCACACAAACCTTCAAAAATTTGCTTATATCCTACCTGTGGACCAACATAATCTATTTTCAAATATGTGACTTCTCCCAATATCTCTCCTAATACTTCTTTCACTTTTTCAACTGTATTGGTTTGATCAGAATCTTTTTCGCTTTTAAAACGAATCATCAATTCGTTATTGTTATTGTCAAATCCTTGAACAGAAAAACCTACAAAACCTTTTTCCTGAAGTTTTAAATTAATACTTTTAACATCTATCTGATTTGCACGAAGCTCTATTATTATTCCACCTGCAAAATCTGTACCAAAGCATATACCCTTAAATAAAATAAGCAAGATTGACACAATAACCAAAATACTACTACAAGATATAGCATATATACTATACTTAGAAAAATCTATATTTGTACTATTACGAAAAATCACTCTCAAAACTCTAAATTAACTAACTAAGCCTATGTTATTTATAGTGCTTATTCAAGAAAAAATACTTTGTTATTCTCCTAATTCTATAACTAGTCAGTTAATACAAAAATATTATTCTATATATTCAACATTTAAGAAGTAAAAAATACTAAATATTAATTTCCTTTAAATAAGTAATTTTATATACTAAGCTTAGTGTATAATTTAATTTTTATGTCAAAAAAAAAAAAATTATTAAGAGAGTTGCTTACAATATTATAGGATACTTAGGTGAAGCAGCAATAATATTGTTTTTAAGGTGTAAGCTATATCGCATTATTAAACATAGATACAAGTGTGCTTTAGGAGAAGTAGATATCATTGCCTTTAAAAACAAACATCTAGTCTTTATAGAAGTTAAAACCAGTATATTTGGATCAGAAATTCCCATAACTTACAAACAGCAGCAATCCATTATTAGAGTAGCAAAACACTTTATCAATTGTTATACAAACTTTGAAAAATACACCATCAGATTTGATCTATATTTTCTTTCCCTTTCAAAAAGAATTATACATATTCCTAATGCTTGGCAAGAATTGTAACTTTCACAGAAAAACAAGCACCTTATTTACGCACGATTTATTACCAAAAATAGCACCTATTTTATTACTTTACACAAACTTCAAACATACAAATTAAATTGATTTAGATTTTCCTTTTAAAAAAATAATATATATCTCCAATGTTTGATAAGAATCTTAATTTTCCATAAAACAACAGACATTGTAGTTATACAGCAATTTATCACTAAGAACAGTAAAAAAATATATTCAAGAAATCTTTAATCAATGCCATAAAAGACTTTTTTATAATTTCAAGGTTCACAGTATATATTATTTCTATTAAATAGAACTTATGGTTAGAGTATATAAATTTATAGCATTTTACTACTTAACTTTCCTATTTGTATAATTTTTTATAATTAGTAACTTATTACTTTAAATTTTTTTAAAACATCAATTAAAGCATGAGTAAGTATATCTATCATTTCATCTGTATGATAAGGCGTCGGAGTAATTCTTAATCTTTCAGTCCCTACTGGTACAGTTGGATAATTAATTGATTGAATATATATTTTATAATCTTTAAGTAATATTTGTGAAATATTTTTACAAGTAATTGAATCACCTATAATAATAGGAATAATATGCGTATCTGTTTTCATAAAGTTGATACCAGCATTAGAAAAAGATTCTTTCACTTTTTTTACAACTTCACGCTGTTTTTCTCTTTCAATAGAGCTATTTTTTAAATGCTCAACACTGATTCTAGCAGATGATGCTATTAGTGGAGATAAAGCTGTAGTAAAAATAAATCCAGGAGCAAAACTTCTCACAACATCTATTAAACTCTTTGACCCAGTAATATAACCTCCCATTACTCCAAAAGCTTTAGAAAGAGTTCCTTGAATAATTGTAATCCTATCAGATATATTTTCTTGCTCTGATATACCACCACCACGATCCCCATACATACCAACAGCATGTACTTCATCAATGTAAGTCATTGCACCATATTTATCAGCTAAATCACAAATTTCTGCAATTGGAGCTATATCTCCATCCATAGAATATAAGGATTCAAAAATTATTATCTTAGGTACAGACCTATCAACAGATTTTAACAAATCCTCAAGATGGTTAACATCATTATGTTTAAATATATATTTAGGTCTTTTACTTCCCCTTATTCCTTCAATCATAGAAGAATGGTTCTTCTCATCAGAAAAAACCACAATATTTGGAATAACAGAAAGTAATGTACTAATTGTTGTTTGATTCGCAACATAACCACAAACAAAAGTTAGAGCAGCTGGTTTTTTGTGTAAATCTGCTAACGATTTTTCAAGTTCAATAATTTCCTTTGTAGTACCAGAAATATTTCTTGTACCACCAGCACCTATACTACTTCCAAAACTTTTAATAGCAAGAATCACATGTTCATTCTGTCCCATACCCAAGTAATCATTACTACACCATAACGTAACTACATTGTTTCCAGAACATTCAATAGCATATGGAAACTGACCAGGAATACGTGAGAATCCTGTAAACTCTCTATATCTACCTTCTTCTTTAATATGTTTAATCTTGTCATTAAACATTTCTTCATAATTTATCATAACAGCTTCTATTCTATGCTCTAATACAAGATCTAATTAAAAATCATCTTTTAACATTATTTTTAAATGACGCTTTTTCCCACAACTTAATTTTAAATAAGACGTATTGTAAAAGTCCTCTAAGTACAATTTGTGATTTATATCCAATATAACCACATCATCAATCTTACATCCTTTATCATGTATAAGTCTTCTTGCACTATTACTACTTTTTTCCATTCCAGACATCTGAAGTAATTTTATTACAGGCAATCCCAGTTCTACATCACACCTGTCCACATAGAAAGCTGATAATCCAGAATCATCATTGCATTCAAAAACCTTGTGTGCATTATTAGCAATATCCTGGGCAATTTTTTCCCCGTGACATATTTTAGTAACTTCAGTAGCCAATATTTTTTTTGCTTCATTAATTTCATGTCCTTGCAAAAGTTCCAATTCTTCTATTTCACCAATAGGCAACTCTGTAAATAATCTTAAAAAGCTACCTACATCTTCATCTTTGACATTACGAAAATATTGCCAATAATCAACAGGATTATACATATCTCCATTTAGCCATACTGCTCCTTGTGCAGTTTTACCCATCTTTTCACCTGAACTTGTAAGTACCAAATTAGTGGTGAGACCAAAAAGTTCTGGTAATTTTAATTTTCTACCTAACTCTACACCATTAACAATATTACCCCATTGATCAGACCCACCTATTTGTAACAAACAATTATAACGTCGATTAAGTTCTACAAAATCATAAGATTGCAACAACATGTAATTAAACTCTAAAAAGCTAAGATTTTGCTCTCTTTCCAATCGCAGTCTTACACTATCAAAAGTCAACATATTGTTTACAGAAAAATGCCTACCTACATTCCTTAAAAACTCTATGTAATTTAAATCATCTAACCATTCAGCATTACGTACTAACAGTGCATCATGAGGACCATCACCAAATAGAATAAACTTTTTTAAAACTTCATGAATGCCTAACATATTTTCTTCAATCTCACTAGGAGATAACATCACTCGTGATTTATCTTTCCCGGAAGGATCACCTATCTTAGTTGTACCATTTCCCAATAATACTATTGGTTTATGACCAAACTTTTGAAGATGCCTTAAAACCATAATTTGCACTAAACTACCAACATGTAAGCTTTTAGCAGTACAATCAAATCCTATATAAGAATTAATACATTGTTGGCTCATTAATTGATCTAATACACCAAGATTAGTACACTGATTAAAATATCCACGAGAATATAAAAAGCTTAAGAATTGAGACTTCAACTTCATGTTAGAAACAGATCATTATAAAAAAAACAGTGATCCCGGCGCGATTTGAACGCGCGACCTACTGATTAAAAGTCAGTTGCTCTACCAGACTGAGCTACAGGATCTTAATTAAAGATGTAAAGTAGAATATATAATTGAACCATCTTCCTAAAATTAAGTAAAGATTTTTCTTAAATATTAATCACACAACTCAACAAACATATAAATCTACTAAGACTCATCTTCTAAACAAATTATATTTATGCATATTGCAAAACAATAAGAAACTTGATATCCTAATTTTTTTAAACTGGTAATTTTATCATGTTCCTTTCTATAGAGGATACTTTAAACTACATAAAAAAAAACGCAATAAATTTTATTGATTTAAGGTTTACAGATTCTACTGGTAAGTGGCACCACATAACTCGCAGTGCAGAAACTATGAATTTACAAGTACTATCGACAGGAGTAAGTTTTGACAGTTCATCGATTCCCGGGTGGCAATCAATAGAAAAATCTGACATGATATTACTTCCAGATATAGGTACTGCTTTTTCTGATCCATTTTCTGCTCAACCAACATTAGTTATGATCTGTAACGTAATGGATCCATATAATCAATCTCAGTATTCTAAAGATCCGCGATATGTAGCACAGAAAGCGTCTCAGTATATGATATCCACAGGAATTGCTGATAAGTGTTACTTCGGTCCAGAAGTAGAATTTTTTGTTTTCGATAATGTAGAATTTTATACAGGAATGTACAATTCCTATTTTAAAATAGATTCCTCAGAACATACAACTCTACTTCAAGAAAAAGGATATCAAAACAATAGTCATCGTCCAAAAATCAAAGGTGGATACATGCCAACTCCTCCTGTTGATTCTCTACACGATCTTCGATCAGAAATGCTAACAATATTCAAAGAAGTAGGCATAATACCTTTAATTCACCATCATGAAGTTGCTGCTTCACAATGTGAAGTCGGATTCCAATATGATGAGTTAATCCGCAGTGCAGACAATGTACAAAAATGCAAATATATAATACATGGAGTTGCATCATCTTATGGAAAGACTGCAACTTTTATGCCAAAACCAGTTACGGGAGATAATGGCAACGGCATGCATTGTCACCAATCCTTATGGAAGGATAATGTTAATCTTTTTGTAAATTCTGACGGTAGTATATCAGAAACATGTTTATATTACATAGGAGGGATTATAAAATATGGGAAAGCTATCAATGCATTTACTAATCCTACAACAAACAGCTATAAAAGGCTAGTTCCCCATTTTGAGGCACCAACTTGGTTAACATATTCATACGAAAATAGATCATCTGCTATTCGAATCCCATATGCTTCAAATGATGATCTTAACGCTAAAAGGATAGAAGTACGTTTCCCAGATCCACTTGCAAATCCATATTTATGTTTCTCTGCACAATTAATGGCTGGTTTATATGGAATAAAAAATAAAATTCATCCTGGTCCTGCATTAGATAAAAATTTATACTCATTAAATAAGTCAGAATCACAACAATTAACTTCTGTTGCTAACTCTTTAGAAGAGTCTCTAGAGCATTTAGATAAAAACAGAGAATTTCTACTAGAAGGAAATGTATTTACTGATAATCAAATTGACTCATATATTAATTTAAAATTATTGGAAGTAAAAGATTTACAGTTACATCCACATCCTATTGAATTCATAAATTACTATAGTTCTTAATGGTTAGCCAGTGAATCTGTGATAATTGTCACTTAATACATGTAATACTGCAAAAAATATATTCAAGAACTCGTGGTGAATTTACAAAACATTTAACTTAACAAGATAAAGTATATACTAAACTGTTAAATCAATGCATATGGTAAAAATCCTACTATAGTCATTACAAGTTTAAATAATAAACTTCATACACAATGTGTCATTAACATATTATTCTGTATTTGTAAAAATATATCAAGATCTACACTGAATAATATAATATTTAAAAGAAACTATGTAATGTTACACAATTAGTTTTTTTAAAAGTTTACAATATTTTTACATATCAAACACAACAATTGTGTATAAAAGTTTATACTATTAGAACATTCAAAAAATAATGCATATATGATATAACAAAATATAAAGCACCCTCTAAAATTAGTGTTATATTATCTTACATACAATAAAACAGGTGGTTAATTTATACATAGTCTTAACCTTTATTATGAAAAAGTTGTTTATAACTAAATATTAACTATATACATATCACTGCTTATTTATATAAAACCCATTTTGATAGAAAACTAACTTAAGAAAAATTTGCAGGATATAAAATTCTTTATAGCTTAAAATTATCAATTTAATAATATCTAAACTGAACAACTTTTATCAGAATAATAAAAATACTAATTCCCAACAACAGAAATTATATACTATAAAACCTAGAGTTAAATTCATAATACCTATATTTCCCTTATCAAATGCAAATAGATTTAGAAAAAAAACTTTCAATTATATACTTACCTTAGTCACAAAACAATTATTAACACTCTTATAATATGTAATGTACAAGACTAACAAGATATTTATAATTAGAAAAAGTTATTAACTTTACATTTAAGCACAAATAGTATTATCAATAGAGTAACTTTGTATAAATAAATGTATCCCCTTTATCGACTTTTTTAAGTTTTAGACAACAATAAAAACATGTATACTATCAATTACATTGAAAATACTACTAAACCCATAACCTTAATGCAGAAAGTTGTTAATATATAAATATTTTAGGATTATTCAACATGGTAGGTAACTTTAATAACATACTTTTACAACTTAAATCATTAGTTCAACAGGACTTAGATGCAATGGAACATTTAATTTTACATCAAAAAAATAGCAACATTTCTCTTATTACAAAAATCATACATCACTTAGTAAAATCTGGAGGTAAGCGTATACGTCCTATACTTTTTTCATCATATGTAAAATGCTAGATTATAATAATAAAGAAGATAAAATACACATTGCAGCAGCCATCGAGTTTATACACAACGCTACATTACTACACGATGACGTAATAGATGAAAGCGACCTAAGGAGAGGAACTAAAACAGCAAACTTTATATGGGGGAACAAAGCAAGTATTTTAGTTGGAGACTTTTTACTTGCCATATCTTTTCAATGGCTAATAGAGTGTAAAAATTTGAATATATTATCCATATTATCTCAAACATCAAATACTATTATAATAGGAGAAATACAGCAGATGATATCGAGTCATAATATAAATATTACAAAGAAAAATACATAGAAATTATTACTGCAAAAACAGCTTCTTTATTCAGCGCAACATGTGAATCTGCTGCTGACTTAGCACAAGTAGACAACAAAAAAAAAACAGCACTAAGAAATTTTGGTAATAACTTTGGTATATCTTTTCAAATAATAGATGACATCTTAGACTATACAGCATCAGAAAAACAATTCGGCAAAAAACTAGGAAATGATCTCTTAACTGGCAAGACTACTTTACCAGTCATCATTGCATATCAAAATTCAACTCAAGAAGAGAAAAAAATTTTGGGATCAAATATCTATAAATCAAAATCTAGATCAGGCTATAGCTTACATAAAAGCTCATAATGCAATCGAGAAATCAATAGACATAGCAACATTTTATATAAACCAAGCAAAACTAAACTTAAATATTTTTACGGAATCAAACTATAAAACACTACTTAATAAGCTATTAGATTGTATTTTACACAGAGCTTTCTAGATTAAAATAGATATATTGTTAAGAGAAATACATATTAATCACTTCAATACAGCTAAAATTCAGATCAAGAACTATGTGGCCTATGACACATATATAAAGACTAAAGAATTATTGATATATCTTTATTCACAGAAAGTTAATCAATATCTGTAAAATTACCAACCATAAAATTCCATATTAAACAAGTTATGAGAATATATATAGTTAACCATATATACTAAATACTACATCCATATGGACAACATTTTCTTCTTGATAATCTAAAAATTAGAACACAATATAAGAGAAGAATTAAAGAGAAAAATAGAGAAATCACTACTAAGCAACTATGCGATAAAAAACTTCACACTATTTCTATACCATTTGATATAGAAAAAGTTAATTTATTAACAAGTAGACATTATAACCATCTAATTTTCCCAAATATCCATGTAAACTGTGTTACCAGTACAGAATTAATATCATTCAATCCAAACAGTATGTTCAAACCTGTGATGCTACCTTTACATGAGTTCAAGAATAAAAAAAATTTTTGTATTAATAACAATAAACAATATTGTATTAGGACACTACAAAAACATTATATTAATATATAAATTTATGCGTAGCAGTACACACAGTTTTATATAAGCATATGTAAAATTAGTTTCAAAATAAAACATTTTTCAAAGAAAAAAAATACATTGAAAAAATTAAAATACCATTTATTTATAGTAGATTATACTTCAATATACTTATAGCTATAAAATCACATATCAATCAAGTTATCATTATCTATAAATATTTTCACAAATAGCTTTACATAAACCTTATATATAGAACTTATGATTTCTATCTACTTTACTAATCAACTATTCTGCAATGCATCATAAATATCCATTCTTAAATACTTAAGTAATATCAATATTCCATATATTAATTTCTTATTTTCGAGATTTACAAACTGACAATAAAAAAAAGTACACAAAAAAACCTACTATATTAAGCACAGTACAAATTTATACTACTGTTAAATACAATTTAGCTTTTATGTTTAAGGATTAACATCTATAGCTTTAATATCTAAACGTGATACTAAGATTTTATCTATATTAGTTTTTCCATCTTCCATTAATTTCTGATTTTCAAGATTTATCAATCTACAATATAAAACAGCAGACACACAAAATACGGTAAAAAAACTAATCGATGCTATTAAACATAACATAGATCTATAAACACCAGGCTGCATGCCAAAAACAGGCTCAGCCTTAAAGATTACAACAACATTTAAAACAAATAAACATGCAAATAAAACTAATCCTAGAGATACCATCTGAAAATTAGTATTTTTACTTCCTTTAATATCCCTACACACTGCTCTAATACTAGATATCTCATTAAATTTACTAGATATTAGTTGATATACTTTTATTACATCTGAACAAAATAAACTTATACTTTTGTTTTTCTGTTCATTAGGATCAAAAATCCGACGTCCACCTGCAAAATATGTTTTTACACATTCTTGATAATTTGAAGAGACTCTATAATCATATATAGGTAACGTACTATTTATTTGAGAAAAATCTTTATATATAGCCTTAAGATTTCCATTAAATATATGATAAATATTGTTACCTAAGATACTATATACAGTACTACCTGCGTTATTTCTTCCTTCAAGTAGGTCCCTCAGAGGAACAGAAGATATTAAAAATCTATAATAATCTAAGCATTGTTGTAAATAAAATGAGCGAACTTCCTTTAATAAGCTCTCCAATTTGGCCAGATTTGATACCCCTTCTCGTATTTCACTGAGAACTCCACCTTCAAGCTTTGCCCGTAATCTTTGTAGATTTTTCTTACCATAACAGTTAAACATTACATATATTCTTGCAAAATAAATAAAATACGTATGTGCCATAATATGCAATGGAGTGTCACCATGAATATTTCTTTGTGTTGTCATGGCAGGAAAATTTTGATAAAGATATTTAACAATCTTAAAATTCATATATGGTGAACATACAGCATAATGTATTACACTATTACCTGAATCATCTAATTCATGAACTATTAAAGGATTTCTTTCTATTATTGGTTGTATTATCTGACATAGAAACTCCTCTTGGTTTTCATAACAAGATATGTTTACAGCATAATGAAGAGCAGTCCTACCATGCATATCAAGAGTATATCGAGAAAAATTTACTAAAAATGTTGACACTAATTCGAACATTAGAGGACGCAACTCGGGAGTTTCTAGTGTAAAATATAATCTATTGATAATACTTATAGTATCAGGTGCAAGTTCTTCTCTAGGAGAACCACAATAAGACAAAAACTCAGAAACTTGCTGGACAGTAATTTCTCCACTTACAACACCAGCATTCATTCTATCAGCAAACATCTTTATAGCAGTGATTGTAGCTTCAAACAATTCTATCTTTCTTTGCAACGTAATTTCTTGTTCCACGTCTTCTTGAACAACATCTTCATCAACATCTATAGCACCCAATAAAGTTTTACAAATCTTACCAGAAAAAGCTGCATATTTACTTTTAAAACCATTAAGTATTACTTGTATTTCACTAACTGAATCTTGCGAACTAAAAATTGACAATTTATTTCGTTTTTCAGCTTGCAGTATTAGCTCTGACTTTTCAATTGTTTCTGACAATAATTTTGCAACCTGTTTTTTCACATCAGCAGCAATAGCATAACTTGCATCTTTATTTCCACATACAATATGCAATGACATCATGATTAAATATAATATTGTACCAACATCACACCTTAATGAGAGCATTTCTTTAGCACTCAGAGGTTTGATCATATCAACAAATGATGTATCATGATTGAGCACTTTGCTAAACAAAGTAGGTTTAGATAAATTAAAAAGAAATTGTTGTGTTATACGCATGTTAACACCTTACTACAAAATATCTCATTAAAAATTTAACCTCAAAAAATTATTAAAAACAAATATTCAAAAATACACTAATCAATTACGACATATAAAATCCCTAACATATTTATTTTCTATATTTTTAATATCATGTACGGATTCGCATGCAATAATTTTTCCATCGTATAATACAGCTATTCTACTAGCAATTTTAAATGCACTACTAATATCATGAGTAATAGTAATTACCGTCAAATTAAATTCTTTATGACACTTTACGATTATATCATTTACAACATCAGACATTATCGGATCTAATCCAGAAGTTGGTTCATCAAGTATCATAATTTTAGGTTCACTAACAATAGCTCTAGCTAATGCTATTCTTTTTTTCATTCCACCAGATAATTCAATAGGATATCTATCTAAAACATCATTACTCAGTCCTACCAAATTTAAACCAGAGGCAGCAATTTTTCTTGATAAATCTTTATTATATTTAAATCTATAATGAAAATTAAACGCAATATTTTCACATACCGTCAAACTATCAAATAATGCACAATTTTGAAATAAAACTCCAAAGTTTTTTATTAAGCTCTTATCATGACTAATATCCACGCCACTGACTACAACTTTACCAGAAGTAGGTGCTATTAATCCTAACATTGTTTTTGTTAATACAGATTTTCCACTACCTGATTCTCCAACAATAACTAATGATTCTCCACATGCAATATCAAGATTTATTCCTTTCAATACTTGATGTCCGTGGAAAGCTATATGTAGATCAGCTAAAGAAATATAATTCATAAAATTAACTACTATGAATAGAATACAGTAATAACATAATTTAATAAAATAATGAACATAGATGACACAACAACAACATAAGTTGTTGCAATTCCAACCCCTCTAGCTCCCCCACTACAATAATAACCGCTATAACAACCCATAAAGGATATTATAAAACCAAATACTGTAGCTTTAATTAATCCTAAAACAACATCTTTAACATGTAAAAATTTCATCACCCCTCTAATATACATCTCAGGAGTATATCCCAGTTGGAACGCACCAACTACATATCCACCATAAGAACCTATTAAATCCGCACACAAAATTAACATGGGCATAGCAATCATTGCAGAAATGATACGAGGAACTACTAAATATTTAAATGGGTTAGTATTTAACGTGAACAAAGCATCTATTTGCTCAGTAATACGCATAGTCCCTATTTCAGCAGCTATAGATGCTCCAACTCTTCCTGCAATAATAAGACCAATCAATACTGGCCCTAATTCTCTTACAATTGCAACAACAACTATACCAGAAACAAAATCACCAGAAACTTTATTATGTATTATTAAAGAATTTTGTAATATTAAAACTGCACCAGTAAATATTGCAGTCACACCTACTATTGGTAAAGAAAGAAAAAATATTTCTGCAAATTGTTTTACCATAACACTATAATAATAAGGAGGAATAAAAAAGTTATATACAAATTTCATAAAAAAAATAACAGCATGTCCTATATTAAAGATTAAGTTAATTACATATTTCCCAATAGTTTCTAGTAGCCATACTAATATAACATTTAAACGTAAAAATCTCATAATAATACACCAAACAAATTCTATATTAATTACTACTTACCATAACTGACTTTATTACTAACGATAAATTTCCAATTATTAATAATTTAATTATAACAAAACTTCATCAAGGAACATATAAAAAAACAGTTATACTATGTTAAGAATAAAGAATTCAAAGTTAGAAGAGATTCTATTAAAAACAAAACCCTACAGACTTTAATACTAAACTTAGTGTCGATACAAAATAACTACCCTAAAATTTTCAACAAATATTACAAATCACTTTACTTTATAAACTATAAATTGAAAAATTTACTATAAACATTACACTCTTTAACTCTAGCAACTATAATAATACATTATCTTTAAACAACACTTTCTCATCATACTGGCATTACCACAATGATATTTTAATATAAAAATACTTAACATTCTATAAAATTATTCATATCAGCTATAGTACATTGTATTTTAATACTCCAATATTAGAGCAATATATAAAAGACATGTATAATGATTTAACATATATACACATTATTCTATCTCCAATTCAACACTAAAAATACAAATACTCGCTATGTAAGCATAATAACCAACTCATAACACAAAAGCATTGTAACGCTACTAAATCTACTTAACTAACATAAAAAACACACTCTTATTTTGAGAAAATATAATGGTAGTTTATAAATCTTAATATTTAGTAGAAATAATATATTTAATTTTGACTGTAACATTAATTTATAAATAAATCAATGCAACAAATACAAAAGTCTCTTTAGAATAGTCATAAAATAGTTACTTCTTACATAGCATATAAAAGGTTTAAGTTTTAAATAATATAATATTTGCCTTAAAAAATCATATATTTAAAATAAAGCAAAATATCATATTTTTAACTCAATTAGCCACTAACTGACGCTCCAAGGCAATTTCATATATATAAATAAACTTTTATAATAAAAAAATTATAAATGATATCTCTAAGGAGAGACTACTAATTAAGATTACTCCACTAAATAAATTTATGAGAAAGACTTAAGTTGTTTTACATAACTCAGTATATCACTTGCGTTAAAAATTGCAGATCCAACAACCAAAATATCAGCTCCAGCTTTCACTATATCTTCAGCATTTTCAATATTAACACCACCATCCACTGCTATTTTGGTTTTTAAAGAGTATTTTTCTATCATATTACGAATACACAAAATCTTGTTTAACTGTGATTTAATAAACTGTTGTCCCCCAAAACCAGGATTTACTGTCATCACCAATACAAGGTCAAGTTCAAAAATAATATACTCTAAAACATTGTAGTGAGACGTTGGAACAAGAGATAATCCAGCACTTTTTCCATAGAACTTAATTTTTTTTATAACACGATCTAAATGTATCTCAGACTCTGCATGAACAGTTATCATATCTGCACCTGCATTAACAAAATCCTCAATATAATTACCAGGAGAGTTAACCATTAAATGCACATCAAACGGAATGGTAGTATATTTTCGAATCGCAGATACGACAACTGGTCCTATACTAATATTAGGAACAAAATTACCATCCATCACATCTATATGAATATAATCTACACCTGCATTTGTCAACATTTCCACTGATTTGCCTAAATTAGCAAAATCTGCCGATAAAATAGAACTAGAGACTTCAATAATTCTTGCTTGACTAAAATTATTTTCTTTTATTTGCACGTTAGTTTTGCACCATACATAATCTACATTTTATTAAATTCAACATAATTTTCAAGTCTACAAAAAAGATAAATAACTACATCTTTACATAAATTTATACAATATATTCATTTCCATTTTAGAAAATATAAACTCACACTACTTCCGTATATATTAAACTAGTATGTTCAACTTACTATTCTCTCATTACAAGTTTTAATCCTATTAAAAACACAGAAACCACTTTAAACATATCACCCATATTATAACAAATTCTGCTAATAATTTCTAAACACTGCTTAAATATTCTAAGCTTCTACTATGATAACCATTTCTAAATCTGTATACACCTTACACTAAACCTTCAGTAATAACTAATCAATTTCCATAACATACCATCAGAACACACCTATAGTTATTACTATGTTTATTTCAAACTAACAAAAAACTATTCATAGGATAAATAGAATATCCAGAAGGTTAACTACCATAACACTTCAGTACCATAAAACAATTTGAATGAACACATCTAATTGTCCAAAACAAATCCACATTTACTTCAATATATCAACACAACAAACAATACTGAGCTAAAATTAATTACAATAAATTATGAAGTACAATGACATAAGTTCTTCCAAATTAACACATCAGATATAGTATTATATCAATTACTATAAAGTAGTTTTCCTTGATTACTTTCCTAATACTTTTTTATCTTATTATAGAAAACCATTAAGTGATAACTAAACTCAAAAACATAGAATATTCAGAAAGTTTATTTGCTATGATTACTTCTGAATCTATAAAATAGTTAAAACAGAAAAATGACTCTTTACTTGAATTTTTTCAGAAATAATCAGATCATATTTAATATTGCTGTGATCTTCAATCCCTAATAAATCAACAATAAATCCTGTTATACTTGCACAACACATTATGTACTTGTACTGACATTAATCCTCCTAAACAGGATAAGAAAACATTACAATAATTACTACTAAATAATTAATGCACATTTTTACATACCTTTTCTTCTAATCTACTAAAATATTATATTTATGCATAATGCTAAACTAACCCAATAATTATCCAATACCTAATTAACTAAACTATTGAACAATACTATTTTTAGACCCTTAATGATAAACAATTAGCTCTACAAGATTTACTTAACTCAATACAAAAAAATGTTTTACGTACTTACATGTTAACTGAATTTACAACTCTATACTTATCATATTCTATCAAATCAGCCCAGTTATCTCCTATACTTACATCAACTTTTAACGGTATAGATAATTCAACTATACCTTCCATAACTTCTTTTATCATTTTTATTGCACTATCCACATACTCTTCTGGTATTTCAAACAGTAACTCATCATGCACTTGAAGTATAATAGACCCATGCTTTAATTTATCGAATAAATGTATCATAGACATTTTGATTATATCAGCTGATGTACCTTGTAAAGGAGCATTAATAGCTGCCCTCTCTGAAAAATTTTTAGCTGTAGCATTACTACTATTTATATCCTTTATAAAACATTTTCTCCCAAAAATAGTCCTAGTATAACCATAAGTTTTTGCATAATTTTTTATATCTTCCATATAAGACTGAATCTCTGGATAAGATTTAAAATAGCTGTCAATATACGCAATCGCTTCTGACCTACTTATACCAAGTTGCTTAGCTAAACCAAATGCACTCATACCGTAAATTATACCAAAATTTATTGATTTCGCTTTTCTTCTTAAGTTTTTATCTAAATCTTGAGAACCAAATATTTGTTTTGCTGTTATTAAATGTATATCCTGGTTTAAAGAGAATGCATTTTTAAATGCTTGTACATTAGCAATATGCGCCATTATGCGTAACTCTATTTGTGAATAATCAGCAGAAACTAATTTAAAACCTTTTTTAGCAACAAATGCTCTTCTGATAGCATTACCTTCTTCACTCCTAATTGGAATATTTTGTAAGTTTGGATTACTTGAACTTAACCTACCAGTAGCAGTTGATACCATGGAGTAAAAAGTATGTACTCTCCCACTATTATCATCTATTTGTTTTACTAAAGCATCAGTATAGGTACTTTTTAATTTTGTAAAATGACGCCACTTTAATATTTGATCAGCAATTTCAATTCCATTAGTTGCAAGTTCATTTAAAACTTCTGCATCTGTACTATAATTACCTGAACTTAATTTTCTACCCTTCTTTATACCCATTCTATCAAACAATATACTTCCTAATTGTTTTGAAGATGCTATATTAAATTCTGTACCTGAAAGTTCATATATTTTATTCTCCAATATGCTAATTTCTTCCAAGAAAGTAGACGATAACATCTCTAAAATGTTAACATTAACTAACATTCCTATTTTTTCTACTTGATCTAAAACATTTATCAATGGCTTTTCAAACCTCTCATAAATAGTATAGAGCTGATTCTTAAATAAATTTTTCCTTAGTATATCATGTAGCAATAATAAAGTTGGAGCAGCTATACCCAGCTTAGCAATGCTGTGTTCAATATTATAATTAATTATATTTTGTAATGAATGATCATGTATACCTGCATTTAAGACATATGACATTATCATAATATCATCAAAAGCTACAATATTAATATTAGGAATGACTTTTAATAAAGTTTTTACATCATATATTATTTTCAATACATAGCTTAGATTAAAAATAGGTTTAATAAGCTTTAATGCATCATTTACATGATCTCTATCAATATAAAATATAACATCTGCCCTATAAGATAACGATATATTATCAATAATATTACCATCAATTTCTACATGCAGCGCTATTACTCCTTCATCCTTACAATTCTCAATAAACATTTTGAGTTTTTCTGCACAGTAAGGTACAACTTTACTGTCAGCAATAACTTTATCATTATTATCAGTATTTAGGGTAGTACTAGAAAAACTAGAAGGAACATCAATCTTTAAAATTTTATTAATTTTGTTATTTAAAGACTGAAGTTCATATTTTTTTAAAAATTTAGTTAATTCTTGTGCATCAGGACTTCGGAAAGTATATTTTTCTAGATTTACATCCATATCAATTGTATTACACAATGTTATTAATTTACGAGATAATATTGCCTGATCCCCATATTGAATAATTGATTCACGACATCTATTTTTTTTAATTTCATGTGAATGCAGTAACAAATTATCTAATGATCCAAAATCATTAAGCAATGTTGCTGCTGTTTTAACTCCAATGCCTGGTACTCCAGGTATATTATCTGATACATCACCAGTCAAAGATAAAAAATCTAATAATTGCTCCGATGATACCCCAAATTTATTTTGTACATCTTCTTCTTCAATATACTTATTCTTTATAGGATCAAATATACAGATATTACTTTTTAAAAGTTGTAATAAATCTTTATCTGATGTAACAACTGTAACTTTAACATCATCAAGTTGGCTATAATTTCTACTCAAAGTTGCTATTACATCATCAGCTTCATATCCCATAATCTCCTCGTATGTTATATTAAAAGCATTAACAGCTTCTCTCAACAGTGGGAATTGCAATATTAAATCATCAGGAAGTTTAGGACGGTTACTTTTATATTCTGGATATATATCATGACGAAAGTTTTTGCTACCAGTATCGAATACAATAACCAAATAATCTGTATTATGCTTCTCCAGATATTTAAAGAAGATATTTATAAAACCATAAACTCCACCAACAGGGACTCCATAAGAAGTATTAAGACTAGGTAGTGCATAATATGCTCTAAAAAGCAATCCATAAGCATCTATAATTGTAAGAACACGCATTTACTGAGGGATATATAATGAAAATTTACTTCTATAAACTTTATATTATGAACAAACCTCCTTAATATAATTTCATAAAATAAGGTTTATAGCACCTTTTATAAATTTGGTATAGTAGAATTTCGATAAAAACAATAATCAATCACACTACAAACACCAAAAAAAACATATACAAAAAATAAGCAACATAAATCTATTAAAGTAAAGCTTTTTGTACATTCAGATTATCTATTAATTAATAAAACAATATTATTATTTTCATTAAGTACAATCATAGGTATACTAATATGAAAAGTATTAAAAACAAATTATCAACCAATGAACAAAAAAATAGTAAACTAACAAAAACCACTAGAGGCAAGAGAAATACTCATAAAATAACTGCTCAGACGGCTAAAAGCAGATCAACTAAAACTAAATTGACCTCTAAAACTACACCTACAACTCAAGGCACATCAACAACCAGCGCTACATCTACTGGTACTACATGGAACACCCAAACTCCAACAACTAGCACTACATCTACTGGCACTACACACACTGGTACTACATGGAATACCCAAACTCCAACAACAACCAGCACTACATCTACTGGTACATGGAACTCTCACACTCCATCAACAACTGGAATTACATCTACTGGTGCTACATGGAACACTCAAACTCCAACAACAACCAGCACTACATCTACTGGTACATGGAACTCTCACACTCCATCAACAACTGGAACTACATCTACTGGCACTACATGGAACACTCAAACTCCAACAACAACTGGCACTACACACACTGGTACTACATGGAACACTCAAACTCACACTCCAACAACAACTGACACTACACACACTGGTACTACATGGAATACCCAAACTCCAACAACAACCAGCACTACATCTACTGGTACATGGAACTCTCACACTCCATCAACAACTGGAATTACATCTACTGGTGCTACATGGAACACTCAAACTCCAACAACAACCAGCACTACATCTACTGGTACATGGAACTCTCACACTCCATCAACAACTGGAACTACATCTACTGGCACTACATGGAACACTCAAACTCCAACAACAACCAGCACTACATCTACTGGTACATGGAACTCTCACACTCCAACAACAACTGGCACCACATCTACTGGCACTACATGGAACACTCAAACTCACACTCCAACAACAACTGGAACTACACATACTGATACTACATGGAACACTCAAACTCCAACAACAACTGGAACTACACATACTGATACTACATGGAATACCCAAACTCCAACAACAACTGGCACCACACACACTGGCACTACATGGAACACTCAAACTCACACTCCAACAACAACTGGCACCACACACACTGGCACTACATGGAACACTCAAACTCACACTCCAACAACAACTGGCACTACACACACTGATACTACATGGAATACTCAAACTCCAACAAACAGCACTACACCTACTGGTACATGGAATACCCAAACTCCAACAACCAGCACCACATCTAATGGTACATGGAACTCTCACACTCCAACAACAACTGGCACTACATCTACTGGTACTACATGGAATACTCAAACTCCAACAACCAGTACTACATCTACCGGTAATACATGGAACACCCAAACTCACACTCCAACAACAACTGAAACTACATCAACATCACAAGAATCTACACAGAATTTACAACAGGATATGCTTAATTCAATAAATCTCAGAAAAGTAGAATCTAATAGATCAGAAGAAGTGGCATATGAAGTCAGTACATCAGAAAGCGATTTTTCAAAAGCAAAACAACCTAGTTTTTTTAAAGATTTATGGTATTCATTAAAAGGATATTTTTCTCAATAAATAAATCCTACTAATTTTTAGGTACAACTTTTTATCATTGATAACTAAATCTTGTGTATATATAAGCTTCTATATCATATGCTGATAGTCTGTAGGGTAAATGAGTATGGAATACTAAAGTATACACAAGTAAAAATTTTTCTATTATTGACATTAAATCCATTTTATGCTGAAATGCATCTTTCCTGATCATCTCATTTACACAAAAAGGCGTTTTTCAGTGAGTAAGTCAAAAGATAAGAAAAGCAAAAACTACATTCTTTTATTTCTACTAATAATCCTAGTAGTAATACTGTTTTTTACATCGATAATAAAAGTGAAATTCTAGAATAGGTTATAAAATGTCATGAATATACAACAACAAAATATTCATTCTTTCATAGATCTTAATTTGCATACAAAAGAAGAATTAAGAACAATTTTAAGCTATGGCATCACAATAAAAAAAAAATCTAACCAATATAGCAAACATCTACAAAGCAAAAATATAGCTTTAATATTCCTCCAACCATCTACTCGTACAAGAGTATCATTTGAAGTAGGGATTAACCAATTAGGAGGAAGTGCTATCATTCTCAATGAAAAAGATACTCAATTAATAAGAGGAGAATCCATTTACGATACAGCTAAAGTTTTATCACGTTATGTTGACCTAATAGTGATAAGGATATTAGATCATAACTCCCTACTTGAACTAGATAAATATAGCACTGTCCCAGTAATTAATAGCCTTACACAACACAGCCATCCATGTCAAGTTTTAGCAGATATTATGACTTATGAAGAAAAAATGGGCCCTATAGAAAACTCTACAGTAAGTTGGATTGGTGATTTCAATAACATGTTAGTATCTTGGATACATGCTGCAACAATATTAAATTTTAAATTGAATATTTCAACATTAGAATATTCGCAAGAGCTTGATTCACTACTTAAGTGGGCAAAAGAAAAAGGAAATAACATAGTATACGATAAAGATCCTTATAACATTATTTCAGATGCAGATATAATAACTACAGATTCTTGGGTTTCAATGGGTTATGAAAATAATATAAAAACCGAATTTTTTAAATACCAAGTTAATACTGCCCTTCTAGAAAAAGCTAAACCTAACTATATGTTTTTACACTGTTTACCTGCACATAGAGGTGAAGAAGTTACATCTGAAATAATAGATGGAGCAAATTCATACATATTTGATGAAGCAGAAAATAGATTACATATCCAAAAAGCAATCCTGCTATGGTGCTTGAATTTATTATAAATTTAATCTTAAAAAATTTCATCATAGCTAACCTATATAGATTACCAATTTCAAGTAATAAAATAGTTGAATTATACACCTCTAACAAAAATATACAGCAAAAGTCACAAACAAGTTATCTTTGTTTTGTCTATAGAAGCTACACCTATTTTATAATCTTATACTATTCCTTATTATTAACATCTAAATTTTTCAAATATTATTTCAGTATAAAAAATCTATGAAGTCATTGTTTTCAATATCTTCAATAAAGATATCCAAAGTATTAATATTAACCCTAAAAAACATAAACAACAGCAACTAACTAAATTTCTAAATTAAAGGTTATATAAAATTCTATGTATAATAAGCTAGTAGTGCTTGCAGAAAAAAATGATATAAGTGTACAATTTCCATTTCGAGTGAAAAGGGACTCTCATTAAAATGTTTAATATAGAAAGATCTTATATAAGCAATTTAAGATTGATAAATTTCCGTAATTACTTAAATCTCGAAATAGACACTTCTAACAAATCAGTTGTACTACTAGGAAAAAATGGCACAGGAAAAACAAATATATTAGAATCTATTTCACTACTATCAAAAGGTACTGGTATTAGAGGAGTCAATGCAGAAAATATGCAAAACAGCTCATCTAATTCTCCATGGAGTATTTCATATCAAATGCATACACAAAATGGCATTTACCCAATTACCATTTCCAGGAATAATAATAAACGCTCTATATTGATTAGCAACAAAAGTCAAAATTATATTACATTACATAAAATTACAAGCATAGTATGGTTAATTCCACAACTAGATCATATTTTTTTAAAATCACAAAGTGAAAGATTAAAATTTTTTGATAGAATAGCACATATTTTCGATACTAAATATGCTTCATATATAATAAAATACAACAAAGCAAAACAAGAAAGAAGCAAACTATTACATAATAACTCAACAGATAATTTTTGGTTGTCTAGTCTTGAGAGTATCATTGCAGAAAACGGTATACATATTTCACGCGTACGTTTCAATGTTTTACAAATATTACAAGATACTTTATCTCAAAGTAGTATTTCACATTCTTTTTTGAAAGCAATTATAAAAATTCAAAGTCAAGTATTCGATTTACTAACTCATGAAAATTCTATTGAAATCTACAAAGAACATTTAAAAAACAACAGAATTAAAGATTCACTGAGTAATTTAGTAAATTTTGGAGTTCACAATGATAATTTTCAAATATTTCATTTAGAAAAAAACTTAATAGCTAATAATTGTTCAACAGGAGAGCAAAAAATTTTATTATTATCATTAATCTTATCATCTGTTTTAGCCAAACAAAACATTGGAGAATATCCTATACTTTTACTAGATGATGTAATGTCCCATTTAGATGCATACCATCAAGAAAAATTATTAGAAACCATAATAGACATAAAATGTCAAATCTGGTTAACAGATATTGATCTTAGACAACAGAACTTTACAAAGTATAAAGAACATTTCAAATTCTTTCACGTAATAAACAACACAGCAACATTACTACCATAAACATCACTAAACTGCTAACTGTTAATATCAGTTTAAACTAATTGCTACATGTTTTACAATAACCTACATTATAGAAACTATATTACACAACTACAGGCAACATCATATAATTTTAACTATATGAATAAGCAGCAGAAATTTAAACACAGCATTCATTATTACAAATTCATATTATGAAGTTTCTAACAATACTTTGAATTCATTCTTTAATTCCCTCCCAATACAATTTAATGCTAACAATCCTCAATCTACCAAAACAAATAACACATACAAATTAATTTTTAACAACATTACGGTTAGCCACTGTGAAAAACCATTATTAAACTTTTTTATTTACTAGAATATTCCTTAATATAAAAATACTAACTTAAACTCTTATACTCATATATAAAATTTTTTTGAAATTGATTATAGCTTTACTTTTACTACTAAAAGAGAATGTTATCTTTAATGTCAAACTATCAATAAAAAACACACATCCTAAGAAAAACTATTTTCACTACTAAGTCATTCCACATATGAGGGGTTTTTATTGTTACAAACACGGACATACTTATTCTTCCAGAAATAACATAACCATAATAATAATTGCATTGAAAGAACTATTAAATCTTGTAAATACCTAAATATGTCAAAGTAATTGCTATATTAATGTACCATTTATAAACTTTAATATTATTCACCACACTATTCAAAACTAGCACTTTCTTTCACCTTTAACTACTTCACCCAACAGTGATTCAACATGACCTAAAAAAATTCTGAACTTTTAAAACAATATTCATTTCCACTTGCTTTCTTCAATACCATAATCGCCAATACATAATTATGGACCTCATATATCAGAACATTTATTAACCTTTCCTCAACATATTCTATATGCTTAAAGTAATCAAAATTAACACCTTCTACATTCCCAGTCATACATTAATCTTTAAACGATATATAGAACTCCATTTAAAAAAATTGTTATAATTTAATCTATAACTAAATAAATTTTATTCATATACAGAGCTCACAACACGTATATTATGATGATATACATATTGCACTTATTACTACAAATCACCTAAAAGCTAAAAATTTATAGAATAAACTAAGAATTTTAAGAAAATTTTCCGTAGAATAAATCCTATCCTAAATATAAGAACATCTAGGCTATTACATAACTAATACAAAGTTACAAAGTACTAAAATAACTTCTAATCTGTTTTAAATCTTCCCAAGCAACACGTTTCTGCATAGGTTGACGTAATAAGTATGAAGGATGAAATATAATACCTGTAGTAATACTATGCTGCAAAAACTGGTTATTATAAAAATGAAACCTACCTCTAAGTCTAGATATAGGGTTTTTAGAATCAAGCATAGCATAACATGCCGTACTACCTACTAATACCAACATTTTAGGAGCAATCAGTGCAATATGTTTTTCTACAAAAGGTTTACACACAGCTATTTCAAAATCTGTTGGTCTTCTATTGCCAGGAGGACGCCAAAACACAGCATTACTAATGTACACAGTAGTTCTATCAAAACCTATCGCATTTAACATTTTATCAAGTAACATACCACTAGCACCACAAAATGGTATCCCTTTTAGATCTTCATTTGCACCTGGTGCTTCTCCTATCAACATCATTTTCGCAGAAGGATTACCATCAGAAAAAACAGTATTTGTTGCTAGATTTTTAAGATCACATCCATCAAAAGACTCAATAGCACTTTTTAACTCCTGCACAGTATTACACTGTTCAGCAAGACTCTGTGCCTTTAATAAATAGTATTCTTCTGTATTTTCTTTCATTCTTATTTTTTCCTTTATCATACTACACTGCATATTACTACTCTGTGAGTATGGGCTTTTATCCTCTACTATATTATCACTATGCTTATCTTCTAACACAGAATCAACCCCATTTTCATGATAAAATTTTAACATTTCAAGCAAGTCTAAATCATTCACTTACAAAACCTTACATTATTAACAACTAACCTCTATTTACCTTCTTAATTTTTTCCATTGCTAGGTCACGTTTAAATTTAGATAGATAGTTTAAAAATACTATTCCATTTAAATGATCAATTTCATGCTGTAAACATCTAGCAAGCCACCCTTGAGCTTTTATTATACATTCTTTACCATTATAGTCTAAGTATTGCATTGTGATATATTTAGGACGCATAACATAATCCCAATAACCAGGAACAGATAAGCATCCTTCTTTCATTTTTACTTTTTCCTTAGATAACTCAACAATTTTAGGATTAATTATACAATAAGGACCACCATACAATTCATATCCTTCAATTTTATCTTCAACCTTTTCAAGATCTGTTAAGTCTTCTGGAACATTAACTACAAGAACACGTTTTTGAATACCAACTTGTATAGCAGCTAATCCTAATCCTTTATTGCTATCCATTATTTCAAACATACTATCAACCAATTCTTTTATTGATTGATTTACTTCACATACTTCCTCAGAAGCTAATAACAACCTCTTATCAGGAACAGTAATAACTGATAAAGATGACATTGATTTTCCTATAATATTAAAAATTATCTGTTATTCAAAACTATGTAGTACATTATATAAAACAAGTATTAATATATCAAGGTTCACAACATTACTAGCACTTATTATATAGCATTATACACATCTACATTTCTCAATTGTGCATGATACTTTTAGTACTATTAACCAACTTTTCAAAGAATTCAATACATAGTAATGAAGGTTTAGTTAATCTTTACTACACGTTATACAAGAATACTAATTCACACACTCAAAACATACATTTTCTCAGAATGAAAATTCTGAGTCACTATTTTATAAATAATACTAATATTGCCCAATAAAAAAAACCTGAGGATCTAATAGATTACAATCTCGTAATCAAACCCTTTATTTGCAAAACTACTACAGCAAATATAAAACTATATGACTTACATACATAGTAGAATCCAACATTTTCGATCAGGTTTAGTTATACATCCCACACATTATATACAATTAACCCATAAAAATGGTTACCTTACTTTACACTTCCTTCATTACAAAATCCAACGGAATTTATAGATGGTTAACTCTCTTAGCTTTATAAACATTTATATAGACTATTTTAAATTCTTGTTACTATAACTTACAACTGCTTTGTAATAAAATTAGAACATATCTAATTAAAAACAGATAAATAACTTCAACTTCTTTCACATTTATTATAACAGTAACACTTAAGTTAAATATCTAATTTCTTTAGGATATGAGAATGTAAATACCTTGATTATACAATAACCATATGCTAATTCCATTAGTATCACTACACTGTTATTCAAACATTTCTTTGTAACTCATTCTGATCTAGCCCAATAAATATTAAAATTACCTATTATCAATAACCATGAGGACTAACTGACATTATACAAAACTTATATTAATAGATCATCTTACCAGCATAATTGAATCATTTATTCAGCGCACCCCAGAGTGCAATAATAACCTTTTATCAAGAACATTATAAAACTAGTAGTAATGATTATTCACTACCTACTAAATTAAACCTGTTTGTTAATAATTACTAAAATATATTAAGATTATCTGTCAAGATTCATACTTTCTTATACATAACCAGTATGATACAAAAAATACAACAATAACTCCTTATCGGTAATATCGTAACTAATAGCTAAGACATTATTCATTTTACCAGACTAAAATTATTTGTTATTGACTACCATAAGGTATATTATATAAGAATTTAGCTATTAAGATTTATAATGTTATTCTATATCTTATCAGTACTTTTTGCAATATTACATTCTGTAACATTCCTTCCATTGTACTTGCTATTTCCAATGCCATTAAAAATAAAATTTTCTGTTTATGGTATAAAAGTAATACTATTTCTGTGCAAAATAATTGACAAAATAGACTATGAAGTGCAAGGTTATGAGAATTTACCAGAAGATTCTCCATACATTATCGCATCAGAACATCAATCTCCTTTAGAAACCCTAATACTATTCACTACATTTAAAAATCCTACATACATTCTCAAAAAAGAACTAATGTATTTACCTATTTTTGGTATTTATTTCATGTTACTAAAAATGATATTCATTAACCGCAAACACAAAGTTCAAGCTATAAAACACATATTAAACGAAACAAAGCTACATGTAAAAGAAGGAAGAACTGTCATTATTTTCCCTCAAGGATCACGAACATTACCAGGAAAAAAAATCACAATAAAACCAGGTATTACAGCTATATACAACCAATTATCCATACCTATTATACCTGTAGCAGTCAATACTGGATTATTTTGGCCAACTAGTCTTTTATCCTTCAAAAAAAAACGTGGCAAAGCCATCATAAAAATTTTACCACCCATTTATCCTGGCCTAGATAAACAAGAGTTTGAAAATGAACTTCAAGCAAGAATTGCAACAGCAAGTAACCTATTAATGCAAGAGGCTCTAAGCAAAACTCCAAGTTGATTCACTTTTAAATCAGAGTCCTAAACTGTTATATATAACAAAAGTATTTTCTAAATAAAACTTTATCAATACTAATAGATAATCTATAAATTAAATTTTTACAGTTATTATATTCCAGTAATAATAGCCTAAATAGAATTTATGTTATAAAAATTATATGGTCTGTCTATAAAAAGTTTCCAAGAAGTTAAAAAATAAACATACAACAATATATAGCCGTATGAACTAACTTATATGCGATTTAATTAATAGTTAAAATAATTATCATAAGTGCTTCACAAAATACATTAATTCATCAAATAATAAAAGCTCTTGCATTGATTAAAAATTACTTATAGAGTTATATAAAGGAAGATAAGATAGGTTGTTCAAATATGGCAAATCATCCAAGTGCTAAGAAAATGATCAAAGTAATAAAAAAACGCACTATGGTTAATCGTATGCGGAAAAGTAGGGCACATAATTATGTTAAAAAGTTTATGGCTGCTTTAGCTGCTGGAAATAAGGAGTTAATGGTTGAAACTTTTAAAAAAGCTGAATCAAACTTACACAAGTGTGTTAATAAAAAAATTATACACAAAAATACTGCAGCAAGAAAAATTAGTCGTTTAGCTCTAAAGTTAAAAACATTCGACCTACAACAACAAGCAAAAGCTTTATAATACAACAATATGCATTGAGTTTTTAAATGCATGTTATTTTGCTTAGATTAGGTTTATGCAGCGTTTTTTATTTATGATGATTATTGTACAAAACATTTTCAACAAGTAATATCCCACCAATTGCAAGCTTTCTTTATAGAAAAAACCTGACTTCCAATATTCTATCTAGTAGCAGCAGTATTCTCTGCTTGAAAGTAAGCTATCATTCCATCAACACCATTTTTATTTATCAGATTTTTGATCATAGTACGTTGATTTATAGAGAAGCTGATTGAATTATTGATTTTTATATCAGATAACAAATGCTTATCATTAAGAGCAATAAGGTTAAATTCTACTATGATAAAATTATGCACATCTCTTTCATCCGACAACCTAGTATTAATTAAATAGTGATCCTTCTTTGGATGTTTAATAGATAAAATACTTATATCGTAAGTGGAATACTTATATAATTGTTTAGTATATATGCGTTTTATATATTGGCCATATTCATCAATAAACCTTTCGCGTTCATCAGTAGACATAGAATTCCAATATGACCCCGCAACAAATCTAGCAATATCCCTTATATTAAGAACTCTGTCCATTATCGACTGAATACTAACATATGCATTAGCTCTATTTGTAGCCTCTCGGACAGTAATTTCAATCTGATTTTTTAATACAATAATAAAATAGCAAGGCTTGATATATTCCTTACATGCTTCAGTATCATCATATCCAAAAGCATTATTAAATATAAATAACAAGCCAATAAAGCATAATCTAAAGATAAAATTATTAATCATCTTAACTACTTAATTTATACTAACGCTACTATATAACTTATCTATCCTATTGTTAATCATAATATACAAAAAGTATCATATTGTATAATTAATATATTAATATAAACAATGTCTTACCATTTATCATAGATAACATAAATTAATAAATATACATTTAATATTTATAATTTAAATTTTTGCAAAACCAGGCTCAACACTATACTATCCTATTACAAGTTTTCTCGTATAAAAAATACATTGTTAACACTAGTTTGCTATACGAAAAATTATTATCCACCATAATAAAAATTTACTTATAAAATCTTTTATGCTTTCACTAATGTTTTCGATCTCAACATATTTAATATTATATACCTCGCATTTCCTAAACTCTATCCAATTAAAAGTGAAAAAACTTTGCAAACTTAGCTTAAACAGACTAAATTTTTTTCTCCCCACATTAATTAATAAAATATCCAATAGTATTAATGTTATATATGGATATTAGTATAAGTCATCTAAAAAGTTATGGAAAGTAATATATACCAATTAATTATGAGCTGTTTCTATCATTACACTATCATCAGCACAGTTATCATATTCAGCTTCAATAGTAACATGAGTAATATTAAAATTCGCACTTAGCAATCTTTTTATAGACACTAAGACTTGACTATATTTTAAATTACTAGTTACATTTGCCTTATCTAACTTAACATGCATAGTCATAATTGGATGATCTGTAGTTAAAGACCAAATATGAATATGATGAACATCTAAAACTTCTGAAATACTTCCACATATAGAATCTCTAATTTTATCTGGATCTATATTATCTGGAGTACCTTCAAGCAAAATATGGCCTGAGTTTTTAATAATTTTATATGCGCTACCAAGTATTATAATACTGACAAACACTGATAAAAGAGGATCTACTATTTGCCATGAAGTAAACATAATAACTATAGATGCAATAATTGCAGCAACTGATCCTAATAAATCACCAATAACGTGTAAAACTGCACTTTTCAGATTTAGATTACTTTCATTCTTTCTGTACAGAATAAAAAATGACATAATATTTGCTATTAATCCTAACACTGCAACAGACATCATAATTTCCCAGCAAACTTGTTCTGGAGAAAAGAAACGTTTTATTGACTCTAGAATAATTAATACTGCTATACCAAATAAAGTAAGTCCATTAATAAAAGCAGCAACTACCTGAAACCTATGATAACCATAAGAACGACATGAATCTGATTTCTTCATAGCAATTTTATAAGCTAACCAGCTTAATAACAAAGAAATAAAATCAGTAAACATATGTCCAGCATCTGAAAGCAATGCCAGAGAATTTGATACTATGCCTCCTATTACCTCTATCACCATAGTAAAGATTATAATAAGAATAGCGTATATCAATTTATTTTCATGATTAGCAGACTTATTTTTGTGAATAAGCGACATTATTTAACCAAATTCTACTGATATAGTGGGCAATACTGGATTCGAACCAGTCACCTCTTGCACGTCAAGCAAGTGCTCTAACCAAATGAGCTAATTACCCTTACTTAAGTAACATAATAAGGAATATGTTTTGAAAGTCAATCATGCTCAACAGCAAGCCTTATTGCAAACAATATAAAAACAATACTTATAGGTATTAAACTTATTATAAGAAGGCTAAGAAATATTATATTTTCTTCATATATTCCAGTTCTAAAACCATTAAATAAAAGAATAAAATACACTAATACAGGCACCATTACAGGCAACGTCAAAATTTGTGCTATAATAATACCTCCACTTTCTCCTAACACTAGTGCATGACCTACAGCTGATATAAAACTCATCACCAATAAACTAACTCCTAAAGATAACCCCAACCCAAGAGTAGAGTATATATTGCTTTCTAGAATCACAAAATCTACAAACATAGAAATAATACTTAAAGGTATCCCTGTATAAATCCAATGTGACAAAACTTTAAAAAATAATATTAACTCTGAAGGATAATTTTGTATCAATATTTGTTCTAAAGAACCATTTACATAATCATTTTCAAACAAGTTGCACATAGACATATGCATAGTAGAAACGCTACAAATCCATAAAACAGTTGGTAATATTTTTACTACTTCAGTACCTTTAATAGTAAATAACGCAATACTAATCATTAAGATAAAAAGGATAATTGTATTTAAAAGATTACCTTTTCTACTTATCGATAATTTTAGCTCACTGATTAACAGGCTACTATTGGTCATTTTCAGCTCACACCTGATAAAATATCATTATTATATCATACATAATACACGAATTCTTAATCAACTATATTTAAATTATTCTTTGGTTGTATCACAATATAAGGAATACATAATGTTGCAAAAAAACTATATGACACCTCCAGAAGATGAAGATGACAGCAATTACATGGATCATAAACAATTAGAATATTTCCGACAAAAACTTACAAAATGGCGAGAAGCCTTACAAAAAGAATCTGAAGAACAAACTATTGAGGTATTACAGCCACAAGCTGATGCAGATTTAACAGACATGGCAACCAGGTAATACAATACTGAACTTATACTAAAGACCATAAAACGGAATGATGCATTAACAATAGAATTAGACAAAGCTCTGAAAATAATATACGACGGACTATATGGTTTTTGTGAAGAAACTGGAGAAAAAATAGGGCTTGCAAGACTCGAAGCAAATCCAATAACATTATATTGTATAGAAGAACAAGAAAGAAGAGAAAAGCAACAAAAACTTTACAGTGATGATCAAGAACCTGATTACAATAACAACTTTTTAAATGACTGATTCAAAGTAGTTCAGATTATTTGCTCAATAAAACAGCAACAAGCAGATTCAGCCCCCATCTGCTATAAGCTAAATTACAACAACCTTGTTTTATAATAACCAATACTACTACAAGTATAACAGTCTAGTTCTACAACTTATCTACAGCATTTAGATCAGGATATATTTATTATGCAACTAACCTTAGCTAACATAATTAGGTTGGATAGTTTATATTATCCTTCAACAAAACAGAAATTTATATTTCCTGAATTGCTATACAAATCCTGAGAATCTTTTACAATAATTAGTATTATACACTACTAAAACAAACCTATAATCCAAGTCTCACGGGTCTATAGCATTTCATTATTCTATGCTTATTATACAATTGCCACCAACTAAACACAATTAATTTAAGCAATTTACTTGTTAACAAATAACAATTAGATATTCCCTTATATGTTACAATAAATTCTAATAATCTTTTTCTTACAACAATTGATCTAAAAGTATCCATTTTAATATTTACTTGAACAAATACTGACAAAATCACATCACACAGTTGATAATATTTTTAAAACCTTATTTATTAAGTATATAGCATAATAAACATTATTGTTTATAAGTTTCATAATTTAAAAATGTTATCATATTCTTTAATTTGGGATTCCTGATTTAAAAAACTCTACAAAAATAAGAAATATGTTTGAAAAAATCTTCTATTAGTTAAACAGTTTTTTTATCTACAATAGTTTTTATCGTTTATTGCTTATAAACAATAACATTTTAAACTATCTAAGTATACTTTCAAAATTGTTATATAAATACACCAGTAGTCTATTGATCTTCAAGAATTAAAAACTTTTATAAATCTGCAAATACTTAGGAACTACATCTTCAATAGTAGAAAACTTAACTCCCATTCTTTTTAAATTATCTATAGGATATACATCATGCGATTCATCCATATCTTTTATAAAGTTTACTTGATCTCTTGTTAAGATTGGATCTGCATTTCCAGTTATAAGCTTTAAAAAAACTGACACTATCTTTAATTCACAAAAAAACGCCAAAATACTCGTCATACAAAAGGAAATATTTACAAGTTTACTTCTTCTCTTTGTAACACTTAGAATAAAGTCTAATAATTCTCTAAACGAGTAGGTATTAGGACCACAAATATTATATAATTTACCTTTTACTGAATTTTCAACAATGTAAAATACTAATCTAGCAAGATCGTCAACATAAACAGGTTGAAAAACTGCACGTCCACCTCCTATCACCGGCAAAAACGGCAAGACCATTGATAACTGAGCAAATTTATTAAAAAACTTATCCTCAGGACCAAATACTAAATTTGGCCTAATAATTACTGCATCAGGAAATGCTAACTTAACAAGTTTCTCTCCCATCAATTTACTTTTTGCATAATCAGATCTATGCAGTTCAGCAATTCCCATAGCTGAAAAATGCACCATAAGTTCCAAATCACAATTTTTTGCAATCTTTGCTATATTCTCTGCAGCTTTAGCATGTATATCATAAAAAGTACTCTTTTTTGTACTATATAAAGTGCCAAGCAAATTTATAACAATATGACAATTACACATATGTTTTGCTATTTCTTCACTGTTTGTAATGTCACCACTTACAATCTCTATTTGTCCCAAATTACCACACAATTTCAGCTGTTTCGCTTTTTCTGGATATCCAGTAAAGATCTTAATCATATAGCCATTTTCAGCAAAATATTTTACTAAATACCTACCTATAAAACCACTTCCTCCAAACATGATAATATGTTTCACATACATACCAATACCTCAATTTCTGTAAACTCATACAAACAACAACTTATATTCCACATAAAATGTCTTAACAGTTTTCTATACTTAAGAAGGCTCAGCAAAAAAACAACTTTTTTATTAACATTACCTTTTCATAAAGTGAAACAATTACATTCTTATATATTTTTTATCATAAAATCCAAATTCCGTTTATTTATTAAAAATAAAATTAGTATTACTAATTTTTCCCAATATATAGATTAGAATAACCAACTTCAATAACTATAAAAAATTATTACTTTACTTATACAAACTATTTAGAATCACAAATAAAATTTTTAAATCCAACAAAACAAATATACTTAAATTAAATGATACTAAAAAAATTATGCTATAACCACTTACAAAAGTATTTTCAATACTCTAATATTTATATAATGATGTGTTTTCATTCTTCAACTGACAAATCAATTTAGTAATTTATAACATAAAGAATCATACCAAGCATATTTAATAAATGTATTACAATTCTTTCTGATCGTGTTTTTTATTTTCCTTCTGATAAACTAATATCAAATTAGATAATATCAGTACCTTAAAAACATCATAATTCATTCCCTAATTTTTAGTAATTTATAACAGAAGAATCATATCCAAACAGACGTAATAACTGTATAAAAACTTCATTTAATTCCACATTTTCTTTACTGAGAATTCTTTCTGCTTGTGCATTAGCAATAGATATAAAATTCTGATCTCTATAAATATCAGCAAATTTAAAATTTGATAACCCTGATTGCTTTACTCCTAAAACATCTCCGCTACCACGTAATAATAAATCTTGTTCAGCTATGTAAAAACCATCTTGAAATTGACGTAATATAGACAATTTTTTATAAGCAATTTTACTCAACATCTGACCATGTAATAAAATACAAAAAGAAGGTTTATCACTACGACCCACTCTACCACGTAACTGATGAAGCTGTGATAAACCAAATTGCTCAGCATTTTCAATAATCATTATAGTAGCATCAGGAACATCAACACCTACTTCTATAACAGTCGTTGCTACTAATAATTTAATATCCCCATTATAAAAAGCAGTCATTATATTATCTTTTTCAATCTTAGATAAACGACTATGTATTAAACCTATTTCTTGACCAAATACTTCTTTTAAAGAAAAAAACGTCTTTCAGCTGCTGCAATATTTGTTAATTCTGAATCCTCAATATAAGGACAAATCCAATACGCTTTATTTCCTTCCTGTAAAGCTAACTGTAGTTTCGATACAATTTCAGACAGCCTTTCAATATTTACAATACTAGTATGTATAGATAATCTATTATGCGGCTTATCTTTAAGCTTGAGGCAGTCTATATCTCCATATATTACCTGTTCCAACGTTCTAGGAATAGGGGTTGCTGTCATAAAAAGAACATCAGCCACATTGCCTTTATTAATTAATTTCATTCTCTGCAACACTCCAAATCTCTGTTGTTCATCAATTATAATTAAATTAACATTACGAAAATTAACACTATCTTGAAATAAAGCATGGGTACCAATAACCACTTTACATTCACCAAGCTGTAATTTTTTTTTTATATCTTGTTTCCCTTTAACTTTACTTGTTAATAACTCAACATCTACTTGAATACCAGATAATATATCCTTTATCCAACGATAATGCTGCTCTGCCAATATTTCTGTTGGTGTCATTAAAGCTACCTGGCCACCATTTTCTATAACATTTAAAATAGCAAACAAAGCAACAACCGTCTTCCCACTACCAACATCTCCTATTAACAATTTTACCATCTGATCTTCTGATGCTTGACCTTTTGTGATTTCAGATATTACTTGTTCTTGCCCAGCTGTTAACTTAAAAGGCAGCTTATCTAAAATTTTGTTGTAATACATTTGCTTGCTAATAATAGAAATACCTTTTCTCTGGTGAGACTTCCTCATGATTTTTATAGAAATTTGATGACTTAATAATTCATCATAAGCTAATCTAGCTCTATATAACGGTACCATATCAAGCGTATCCGGATGATGTATTTTTATTAAACTTTCTTTCCAATTATTCCATCTGTTATTTTTTAATAAATCATCATCTATCCATTCTGGAAAATCAGGTAATAACTTTACGCTCAACTTTACAAACTTTGAAATTCTCTTAGAAGTTAATCCTTTTATCAGTGGGTAAATTGGTTCTATAATACTAATATCTTGAAATTTTTTAATATCCGTAACAATATAATCCGGATGTGTAATTTGTAAGCATCCAAAAAATTTCAGCAAAGTCCCACTTACAACACATGTTGATCCTACTTTTAAAACACTTTTTAAATACTTCAACGAATAATTAAAGAAAATTAATGAAACTTCTCCTATATCTGTATCCAATATAATTTTATATTGAGGTTTTCTTCTTCCACCAACAAAACCATGATTTTTTACAGTTCCAATAAAAGTTACAATTTTACCTACAGAATCCTCAGATAATGCAGCTCTTCTGTCCAAATAATTTTGTGGTATATGAAACAATAAGTCTACAATTCTATCACCACCACATAACTTCTTTAATAAGTTGCCTACTACATTATTAATACCCGGTAACATATATATACTAGAAAATATACTTAAGCCTTGCATTAAACTATAGATCCTTACTAACTAATACATTAAAAGTACTATAAACATCAAACTTTGAATATGAAACACACATTATAGAAAAAAATTTACCTGCCTTCTACTTTTTATAACCAGAAAATTTACATTTAGCTTAGACTAATCTCAAAAATTAAAGTAATTAAGTAGTATAATATGTAAAGTTCAGATGGACTTTATATAAAACAGAACTAAAAATAATATATAAACAAATTTATGAAAATTCTACTAGTAATATCAGGAAGCATAGCAGCATATAAATCTCTAGATCTAATACGCAAATTACAGGAAAACAACCACACAGTCACTGGCATAATAAGTCAATCAGGAGAAAAATTCATCACTCCATTATCAGTAGCATCATTATCTGGAAATTATGCATACACTAATGCAGATTTCTTTAATATTCACAATAGTATGCATCACATATCATTAACAAGAAACTCAGATATTTTATTAGTAGCACCTGCAACATTAGATATCATAGCAAAAACAGCTTATGGTATTGCAGATGAATTAGCTACAACTTTACTAATTGCTGCTAATATTCCCATAGTCATGGCTCCAGCAATGAATCCTACAATGTGGAGTTCAAAAGCAAATCAACGTAATATTAACCTTCTAAAAGATGACAATGTTATGATTATTGAACCAAAAGAAGGATTAGCAGTTTGTAATGAACATGGATTAGGGAAAATGGCTGAAGTTCAAGATATAGTTTCATTTATACAAAAATTACAACAAAAACTTAACCTTAAGTTACAACCATAACAAAACTTCTAACATGCGTTTTCAATTTTAAGTTACAATACTTGGTACGATTCTATTTCTGTAAATCCACAATACATAATCGTAATCACAAAAATTACTTTATTATCATACATATAGTGCTATCATCTGCTGCAACTTCTTTAAGAAACTTGAATCTATTCCTAATACACATCTTCAATTACAATTTAAGTATAAGGTTTACTTTCCTATACAAAATTTACCAAATACGTTATCTAATATCTCTTCATCACTAACAACACCTACTACTTTCCCTAATTCTTTTATAGACAATCTTAGATCCTCTGAAATAAGTTCCATAGGTAATGTTAAATCTATATTTTTAATGATGTTCAAAGTATTTTGAATATGAATTCTCTGTCTTTCAGAAGTAATAAAAGTACTAGTACTACAAGATTGAAAATCCTTTTCTACTTTTTGCCTGATTAAATTTAAAAGATTTTTAATACCAGTATTATAATATATAGAAATAGGCACAAAGTTAATACCAAATACAGCTACTAAATCTTGCTCTTTCATGTCATCAGCTTTACTTAAAACACATATAGACTTATCATCTATTAAATCCATAATTTCATTGTTAAACACATCTTTCTTATCATAAGGTAACATAACTATTTTAAAGTCAGCATTTTCAGCTTTAAATCTTGCACGTTTTATCCCCTCTTGTTCTACTGGATCATCACTATCCCTTATCCCTGCTGTATCAACAATAATTATAGGATAACCTGCTATATCTATATGTGCTTCTAAAATATCCCTAGTAGTTCCAGCATATTCAGAAACAATAGCAATATCTCTCTTGGCTAAATGATTAAATAAAGTAGACTTACCAGAATTAGGCTCACCTACAATAGTAATACAAATGCCTTGACGTAATCTTTCACCTTTTCGATCATCATTAAGATGATTTTCTAAAGATCTGCACAATACATTTAATAAATCACTCACATTACTTATAGCAGAACTTGTCACTTCTTCAGGAAAATCAATATAAGCTTCTATATTAGATAAAATATCTATTAGCTGTTGCCGCCAATCTTGATATAGTTTTTCTAAAACTCCAGACATCTGCCTTATGGCTTGTTTAGCTTGCATTTCAGTTTCAGAATTAATAAGATCGACTATTGCTTCAGCTCTAGTGAGATCTACTTTGTGATTTAAAAAAGCACGCAAAGAAAACTCACCTGGCCCTGCAGGAGTAAAAATTTTTCCAAGCTCAACTAATATCATTTTTATAACAGCCAAACTACCATGAGTATGAAATTCAACAACATCTTCTCCAGTAAAACTATTTGGAGCAACAAAATATATCACTATTACTTCATCTATTATTTCACTTTCACTATTGTATAAAGGAGTAAATGTCGCAGTCCTTGGCTTAACACTGCTATTAATTTTAAAATGCACAAATACTTTAGTAGCATCTTTACCAGAAATCCTAATTACAGCTACCCCAGATTTACCCCACGGAGTACATAAAGCAAAAATCGTACTCATATTCTACTATTCAAATTATATCAAGAAGTAAAAACTTCTAGATTTTACCACTATCATAACAAAATTAAACGATAATCATGTCTTCAACATAAAAATATATATTCTAAATTATTAGTAAAACTTTTACTTAAATAATATCCTACAAAATTAAGTTTCACTCTACAAAGAAAACACTTTATTTCTCGCTACAATAAAGTATAAATCAATATTTATTAAACTTTAGCATATTACGGATCAATAACATTGTAGTTATGTCTAAAATTAGCTTCTTAACTATAAGCACCATTTTTACAGGTTATTCCTTAAAGCTACCTATGAACTATGACTCCCCGGAAGGAATACCAAATAAAAATAGCATTTACATTATTAATTTAGAATATTGAATAATAAAAGTTGTACTCTATATACTACAAGATTTATTATAGCAATCTCACTTCACAAAAAAAACTCTCACACACATTTTACTTAATTTTCTATCCTTACAAAAAACCCACCAACTTTCATATGCAGTTTATGATAAACAAAAAAACACAACATTATTTATTGCTTAAGCTTAAATACAAAATATACCACCCTATTAGTAATTAACACATTCAGACTCTTCCATACAAGATATGAACTATATACTAGCTTCATCCTAATCAAATAACAATTCTACACCATAAATTACACCTATCCCTACCCACATATTAGGAACTCACCTATAATAAGAAAGATTACAATGAATTAAGTATCATCTCTTAAAAGTTCATTTATAGATACTTTACTTCTAGTTTTATCATCAACCTTTTTGACAATTACAGCACAATATAATGACACATCACCACTACCATAAGAACCAGGTACTACTACAGAATATGGAGGAATTTTACCATAAAATATTTCCCCAGACACTCTATCAACAATTCTAGTGGAAGCTCCAATATAAACACCCATAGCAATAACTGAACCTTCACCAACTATTACACCTTCTACAATTTCACTACGAGCACCAATAAAACAATTATCTTCTACAACAACAGGACGAGAAGTTAATGGTTCTAATACACCTCCTATTCCTGCACCACCAGAAATATGACAATTTTTTCCAATTTGAGCACAACTTCCAACAGATGCCCAAGTATCAACCATAGTACCTTCACCTACATATGCACCCACATTAACAAAACTAGGCATCAATACTACATTAGGTCCAATATAAGCAGATTTACGAACTATTGCTCCAGGAACAGCTCTAACCTTTGCTTCTTTAAAATCATTAGCACTCCATTTACCAAACTTTAACTGTACTTTATCAAACCAACATAAATTACCAAGTAGCGAATCTGAACTATTAATCTCTACAAGACTCATATCATATACACGGAAACATAACAATATAGCCTTTTTTGCCCACTCATTGACTACCCATTGATTTTCTACTTTTTCACATACACGAATTTTCCCTTGGTCTAGAAGATCCATTACATCGTCAACAACTTTTCTAATAGAGGTATTATTAGAAAGATTTGCTAAATTGTTCCAAGCATTATCAATAGTTTCTTTAAAATCAAGCACATTTACCATTATTCTACACCAAAACTAATAGAAGAATCATCTTAACAACACAAAAATCAAAATACAAGCTATTTTGTTTTAACAATGTACTAACCATCAGTAAACATAATGAAATGCTTACATGTTGAAAACTGAAATTATATACATTATAGACATGTTCGTAATAATGCACTATATAATGTTAGAGTACATAACGAATAAGTTTGTGTTTAATGCGGATAGAATGCAAAAAGTGTAAAGCAATTTATAAAATAGATAGCAATAAAATTCCTGTAAGTGGCAAAAAAGTTAAATGTACAAACTGTAATAATACGTGGACACACGTTCCTACACAAGATAAAATTGCAGGTAATTCTGAGAAAAGTTATACTACAAAAGAATCTACTACCAACCCTAATTTACAACACAATAAAACTACTGCATACAATTTAAGTAATAATTCTGCAAAAAATTATTCTCTTTTAAGAAAAATATCATCAATAGTAACAATGATGATACTAATATTTTCTCTTTCTGTTACATTCCAAAACAACATGCCGTATAAAATAAGGAAAATTTATCGTATAATAGAAATGTACGATACAACAAATATACAATTAGTCGACTCTCACATAAAAATCTTAAAACATGATAACAACAATATCGCTATAAAAGTCGAAGGAATTATTAAAAATCAATCTGAACAAGAAAGGTTCATACCAGGAATACATTTCACACTTTACGACAAACACAAAAAAGTAATTATTTCAGAAAAGCTAAATAAGCATAAAACCAATCTTATTCCTAGCAAACAGGACTATAAATTTGAGCATATAATACACTATGTACCAAAAAATACAGATAGTGTACAAATAAAAATAGGAAATTTGTTTGAGATTGCCTTTCTATGATACCAGAATTTACTGTAAGCGAAATAACTAAAATCTTTCAAAATTTTGTACATGAAACATTTAATCACATCAAAGTTAGAGGAGAAATTAGCAATCTATCACAACCAAAATCTGGACATATATATTTTACATTAAAAGACGATGAAGCTGTATTAAATGTAGTATGCTGGAATAATACTAGAATTGAATTTGATCTGAAAAATGGTTTAGAAGTCATATGTTCAGGATTCTTAACAACATATCAATCAAAATATCAATTAATAATAGAAAGTATGTTACTGGCTGGTATAGGCAACTTAAAAATAATGCTTGAACAGAGAAAAGCAAAATTAGAAAAAGAAGGACTATTTGATCAATCAAAGAAAAAACCTTTACCTTTATTACCCCAAATTATAGGTGTAATTACATCTACTACTGGAGCAGTCATTAGTGATATCTTAAACAGAGTAAAAAATCGTTTTCCAAGTCATATAGTTATATTTCCAGTATCTGTACAAGGTAATGAATCAATCAATCAAATTGTCAATGCAATATCAAAATTAAATGATACTGATATTAACCGACCAGATGTTATAATAATTGCTAGAGGAGGAGGAAGTATAGAAGACCTATGGATCTTCAATGACGAATTGATAGTAAGAGCAGTAGCTAAATCTAACATTCCAATAGTTTCTGCAATTGGACATGAAACTGATTTTACATTAATCGACTATGCAGCAGACATACGTGCTCCTACTCCTACAGCTGCAGCAGAAATTGTATTACCAACAAAAACTCAATTAACAGAACATATAAATAATAAATTTAATAAAATAAACTCAACATTACATCAAATGATAAACACAAAAAAACATAGACTGTTTAACCTATACAATCAATTAATAAAAACTAAACATAAAATAAAAATACTGAAACTCCAATTACTTGAATATAAAAACAAAATAGAAATACTATTAAAGATATTGCTGTTAAATAAAAAACAATTATTAAGTGATCTATATTATAAAATAAACAAATACAACAAAGAAAATACTCTAGAAGTAGGATATGCTATAGTATACGACAAAAATAACAGTCATATTAGCAGTATAAAACAACTACAATCAAATGATATTATATCAATCGAGTTAAAAGACGGTACTATAAATGCTATTATAAAATAAAAGGAAAACTGTACATTATTTACCTAGTTATTTAAAATTAGTTAATCTAATCAAGCTTATATATAAAATAAGCTTTTAAATATCATTAAAGAAATACCAGATAAAAATAAATTTACATAATCACTGTACCAAAAATTATTAAAACCATGTAAGTAAACAAAAAAAATTAGTTTTATATCACACAAACTACCACAAATACAGTATTACAATATAAGTTAAGTAATTACGGACATTTAATATTTAAGTAACTAGCAACCAAATGTTATCAGAATAGAATTACTAACACTACTGAAATAAATGTAACAACAAAATTAGTAAATTCCATATATATTACCAAAATGTATTAATTACATTAATAATCTTTCAAGAGTTCTCAAAATAACAAATTATTTACAGAGCATCATCAGCTCATTAAATGAACAATTAAGATATATATTTTGCTATAATAAAGAATACTTAAAGAAAGAATATAAATTTGCTAATGAAACTTACTATATATACTAAACATATGCTTTCCACTCATATAATTATCAATTCATCCAAATCTATGCAATACTTAAAAAATGTAATAGAGCACCTCCACCTGTAGAAATATAAGTAAAATCTTCACTTGAAAGACCTGACAATTTTATTGCACATATACTATCACCACCTCCAACTATACTTTTAAGTTTTCCCATTTTAGTTAATTTGGCTAATAGGTTTGCAATACTAAATGTTCCTTTAGCAAAAGGCTCCTTTTCAAACATTCCACAAGGACCATTCCATAAAACTGTTCTACATTTGTTCACTGTAGCAGTAATCATATTAATGGTCTGCGGACCTATATCTAATATTATATCATCAGATTCTAGAGTCTCATTGTCCTTTACCATACTTTTGCCATAAATAGGACTTTTAGCTACTACATAATCAATCGGAGAAATTATTCTACATCCATGTCTTTTAGATAGATCCATTATTTCTGTAACAAGGTCTTTCTCTAATTCTTCATATAATGACTTTCCTATCTTTAAGCCTTGCGATAATAAAAAATTATTCGCTATTGCTCCTCCTATTATTAAAAAATCTACCTTCTTAGTTAGATTTTTTAACATATGAATTTTCGTTGATATCTTTGAACCACCAACTATTACTGCAACTGGTTTTTCACTATTCGAAACAACGCAGCCCAAATACTTCATTTCTTCTTGAAAATTAAATCCAATAAAAGAAGGTAACAATCTAGTAATTGCATCGACAGACGCATGCTTACGATGTAAACAAGAAAAAGCATCATTAACATACACATCTGCTAACAGTGCAAGTTGTTTAGCAAAATTCAAATCATTTTTCTCCTCTTCTGCATAAAACCTCAAATTTTCCAGTAATAATATAGTCCCTAATGGAGCAGATTGTATTGCTTGTTCTACATAGTCTCCTATAACTCCATCTATAAACATAACATTTGTTGCAAATACTTTATTCAAACATTCAATTAAAAACCTTAATGTAAATTCTTTATCATAAGATTTAGGACGACCATAATGTGACATTATGATAATTTTTGCATTATTACTTAATAAGTATTTGATCGTTGTAGTTAATCTAACAATCCTTGTATCATCTAAAACTACCCCATTATCTACTGGCACGTTTAAGTCTGCACGTAGTAATACAGTTTTACCACTACAACTGAAATTTTGTATTTTTTTCATATTACAGAAAGTAAAATCATGGGACTTTAACATATAAGTTACCTTTTTTAACAATTTAATAAATCACTAAAATAGTTAAATATCTTTATAAACTATAGAAAATTTATTAAGTGTTTTTTACTACAAAATCAAATCTATTCTCATAAAAATATAAAACTCTATCCTTATATTATTCAATGAAATTGACATATAAATAACTATAGTCCAAAGCTATATAAAAAGTAAAAGAAATATTAATACTTTCATTTTTATTAATACTTAATCATAATTATTTAATACTATTAATGCTATTTTAACATCAGAATCACCTTTTACATTATATTACACAATAAACAGAAATAGATTTCCCATTTCTTTAAAACCCCAATCGATAATATTGTCTAAATATTTAATGAATATACAATGCTTAAAACTACACCAAGATTGTACACATTAAACATACGCATTCTAATTTAGATTGTATATCTTATTTAAATGACACAATACTCAAAAATGTAACTTGTAATATAACTAACTTTTCACTTAAAATATTAGGTAACCTTATTGTTTACAGATTACTGCTAATTTCAATTGCATTTTTTAAGATTATCCTTGTTTTAAATCTTACTAGTAAATTTGCCAAGACATTTCTTTCAAAACTTTTTATATTTTACAGTAAGTTAACTATACCTATGACTTAACATAGTCTAACAAAACCAAAATAATAAATTAGAAACGTCACAGCGCTAATAGTCCAGAATTTTTAAGTAAAAACTGCAACACTGAAATTCAAATTACTATACGCATAAAATAAATATTATAAGCGCACAGCAAACATATAGCAATTTTAACATCAAACTAAATCTTCACTATTACCATAAAATACAGCTTATATTAACAACCACACACCAACCTTATATAAAAGATTTATAAATAAACCATTCACAACATATATACACTAACACACTTTTATTAAGAAATAATATAATTAATTAAATATATTTCACTAAAATATTTTACATTAAGTAATAAACGCATTTATACAGAAAAGTATGTAGATAGATTATAGACTAACTACATTAAACATATATTATATGAATAACACTCTATTTAAAAAAATCTTAAAGCTGCTATAATGTTACAGATTTATTAACATGATGTATCTAATTTTCCATAATAACAGAAATAAATGCTATCATTATATATTATTTAACTATCAACATCTATAATATGCTCATCGATTTTCTTAGGTAAATAAATGTCAGACATTCCATTTATAAACAATAAAAATGATACAAAAACTACTAAAATAACATGGGAAATAGTGAAAAACCAGAAATATAAACAAACACATCTATTTGAGGTATCATGTTTATATATAATAACAGTATACCCTAAAAATCACAACCCATCTTTAGAAATAGATAATGCTATTAGCAATATACTATTAAGAATAAACACAACAATGGAATCAGTTTTACTGAACAAATTACTTAATATTGAAATACTAAAAGGCATTTTATCTTACAAATTCGCCAGCAAAAAAAAGAATAACATTGCAAGACTACAAGACATTTCACAATTCTTTAACACTAGTTTCAACATAAAACTTCCAAAAAGTATCGAAGAAAGTTTTATCAATGAGCACAAAGAAGCTGCACAGCTATTAAAAAGTTCTATAAATATTTAAAAAATATTTATAGAATTCCTAACCAACACGAAAATAATTATAAAACTACTTAAGTAAAATACCATACCCCCATTAAAGAATTTAATAATTAATCATTCATTAGCAATATCAAGTTTAGATAACTTCATAAATTAAGATATACAATACTTTATTACAATAATTCAAGTTAATAAACCAATAAAAATATATAACTCTACAACAAAAAATAACTATTTAAAAACTTATAAAAATCTATCACAATAGAAGAAAATAATCATTTTACTATATACAATGATAGATTTTATAAAAATGCATGGTACACTTAACGATTTTGTAATTATAGATTGCAGAGAAAAAATCTACAATAATATTAATTATAAAGAAATTGCTGATAGAAAAATAGGAATTGGTTGTGATCAAATTATTGTTATCACAAAATCTGAAAAAGCTGATTGCTTTATGCACATATATAACGCAGACGGCAGTAAAGTTGGAATGTGTGGAAATGCTGCAAGATGTGTTGCCTATCTGTTGAGCAATGAAAAACAAAATAATAATGTAAAAATAGAATTATCAGATCGTATATTACTCTGTTCAAAAACATCAAGTAATACAATACAAGTTAATATGGGAAAAGCAAAATTTCATTGGAAGGACATACCTATATCTCAAGAATGTGATACCTTATATCTACCTATAAAATTAGAAATGCTTAGCGATCCTGTAGGCATAAACATAGGAAACCCTCATGCTATATTTTTCGTCGATTCTATAGACGAAATTCCATTAAACAAGTTAGGACCAGTTTTAGAAAATCATCCTCTTTTCCCCGAAAAAGCAAACATTAGTATTGCAGAAGTCATATCCAGAAATAAAATCAAACTTAGAGTATGGGAACGTGGAACTGGAGAAACAGCATCATGTGGTAGCGGTGCTTGTGCAGCATTAATTGCAGCAGTTAGACGTCAATATACTGAAAACACAGCAATTGTGTCCCTACAAGGCGGAGATTTACTAATATCACACCAAGATGATAATACTATTTTAATGGAAGGTATGGTATCATACAGATTCAGTGGTACTTATTGTATCTAATTGGTCACTATGTATTATTTTCTTAAATCAATAAACTTTTATACAGCGTCTAATTATGCTATAATGCTAATAATAATAAATGGATTTCTATGAAATTAAAAGAATCAAACATAAATGGAATGTTAATTCTTTGTGTTGCACCTATAGCAACACTATACAATAGAATGGAAATGCTACATACACAAAGTACATTTTCAGGCGAAGGTGAAGAATCTAACTATTTACGCAACGTTATGATTGGTTGTTTAAACCTAGTATTATGTTCTATGATATATATAATGATATTAATTCATTTCAATATTAAGTTAATGTTATCTTTACTATTTAAAATTATAGGCAAGGATTTTAATGAATTAAACAGCGCAATTTCCAGATTAATAGATACAAGAGTGATGCATTTTATAATATTGCATATACATTTAAAATTCTTAAGCAATATTTCCAAAAATAAGTTAGACAACAAATCCAAGATCTATGAAGATTTTGCCCGCAAGACTAACATAATAATTAAATCAATAGAACACCATAGAAAGTTATATGAAAACTTTGTTTTACCAATTTAACATATGTTTATGTTTATTCAATATAACACATTTATGTTATATTAGTATTGAATAAAAATTTGACGAGTGATGTATGAAAAGTTATTTCTTCATAACAAAATCTAATATATCGTCTTTAATATCAAGCATTAATAAAGCCGTACCACGGATAAGTAGCATCCCAAAACTTGTAAAAAACAAAATCATTTTCATGAAAAAAGAAACCATTTTATTACAAAGTAAATTAAAAAATTTATTAGAAACTAATATTGATCTTGGATTATACCATTTTTATAAAGGTAACATATCAGATGCAAAGTTTAGATTTCATCTTATAAGTGTCTTTCGACCTAAATTACCATTAGTACATTATAACCTTGGAAGATGCTATTTTGCACTACAAAACTTAAATAAAGCACAGCAAAATTTCATGCATGCTATAGAACTAGATAGTAATTATGCAGACGCCTTATATTACCTCAACAAATTAACAAATCCAGCAAATATTATATACATTCCTGAAAATATCATAAAGCAATATTTTGATTATACTGGTGAATATTTTGTAGAACATTGGCTAATTGCCAAACAATATAAAGCTCATGAATACGTTAAATCTTTAATAATAAACTTTTTTGGGAATCAATCTTCATGCTTAAATATTCTAGATCTTGGGTGCGGTACTGGTATATGTGGTCAATTTTTAAAAATGAAAAATATAGGTAACCATATAACAGGTATTGATTTATCAAACAAAATGATAAATATAGCTAGAGGCTGTTTTGTAAATGGAAAACAAGCCTACAATGAATTAATAAATATAAGTATTCTCGACTTCTTAAACAGAAATCAAGGTAGGAAAAAGTACGACGTTATTATTTTAACAGAAGTACTTCAATATACCGGGAGTTTAAATCTTATTTTCAAGTTATTAAAAACAACACTAGATACAAACGGTATTATCATTGGACTAGCGAGAAGGAAAAAAGGATCTGGATTCCAATTTATTAATGAAGGAGACTTTTTCTGCCATTCAGACGAATATATAAAGTCATCCATCAAAAAGTCAGGACTAGAATGTAGTTATTCCAGCTATTGTAAAATATATGGTTCACAAATTGAGGGAGTACTTTTTGTTGCTCAACTTCAGCATAACTAAATTGTTATTTAAGAAAAAATAATATAGATTGCTTATATTAGACCATGTAAAATCTACATGCTACACAAATAACTGTATTAAACATTCTTTTAACTAACACTTTTAAATATAGCTTATTACTAAATTCATCTTTTACTCTTTTAAGCAGATCTAGACTATATCTAGCAATAAATTCTTTTACAATAAACTCTATTATTACTATAATTACTGTATTATTTATGGTAGGGTATCTTTCTTAGATCTTAAATTTAAAGACGGTAAATTATTAATTTATAGTTAACAAGGTAAGTTGACACATATAATAAATTTATTTAAGATTTAAAGTTATAGCGTCTATATCGCGGTTGTGGTGGAATTGGTAGACACGCAGCGTTGAGGTCGCTGTGGTTTGATAAAGACCTTGGAAGTTCGAGTCTTCTCAACCGCACCATTGTAATATTTGAGCACAATATGGAAAATTTATTCAATAACCTTCATTCTAATAAATACATAACAGAAAAGTCCATTGCAGAATTAAGATGTGGTATTCCAATATTATTATACAATGATAATGATAATCTACTTATTTTTCCTAGCGAATTACTAGATGATACTCTATTAAGTAGACTTAAAGAATATTCTGAAAATACTACTCTATTAGTAACTGGAAACAGGTTAAATTTCATTTTTAAATCCTCAGAATATCAACTATCCAGAATTAAAATCAAAAAATCTCATGATATAAATTACATATCCTCTTTACTAATAAGTAAAGAATCTTATAGTACAGATTTTCTTGATCTTAGTAATATTACCGTCAGTACAAATTCTTTAGACAGAACTGCTATTTCTCTAATAAAACTAACAAAGTTATTACCATCTGCAGTTGTCATCGACATTACTAATCCTGACATATTAAAATGGTGTGCTAAAAATAATATAACACCTGTAAAACAAAAAATTATAGATAGCTATAATGAAGAATATAGCTTACAAGAAGTATGTAGTTCCCCGCTGTTTTTAAAAGACTGCCCCAAAGCACATATAAACATTTACAGATCACACACTGGAGAGCTTGAGCACTATGCAATTATTATAGGAGATCCAGATTTTAACAATCCTATAATTAGAATTCACTCCTCATGTTATACTGGTGACTTACTTAATAGCCTATCCTGTGATTGTCGTTGTCAACTACATACAGCTATAAAACTTATGATAGAAAACGAAGGAGGAATAATTTTATATTTAGCTCAAGATGGCCGTGGTATAGGGTTGACTAATAAAATAAGAACGTATCAATTACAAATTAAGCATAATTTTGATACTGTAGATGCCAATAGATTTTTTGGTTTTGAAGATGATGAAAGAGTCTTTATTCCAGCTGTAAAGATATTACAAAAATTAAGAATATCAAAATTACAACTACTTACAAATAATCCAAACAAAATTTCAGAAATTCAAAAACATGGTATAGAAGTTACAAAAATATTACCTATTTTTGTTGACACAAACCAACATAATATTAATTATATCAATACTAAAGCTAAAAGATTAGGTCATGTTAGCTAGAGATATTTTTATGCTATTTTATATATTAACGTTAATCTGATGTTAAACAAATCAAGTATACACTCTAGATGACCATCTGATTGACAAAAAGTTGTTATTTTTGTTGTGAAAGCATAGCTTTAATTATAGGGTTGATGATGCGTATGTTTAATAAATTTAGAAAAAAAACAACACAAAAGAAGACAATGAAACATCAAATGTAAATTTAGAAACATATAGTTGGCATGTTAGTCGCTACAACTCTGTCATTATACAGAGAAATATGCTATTGTTTTTCAGTGTATTAGCACTATGTGCAGTAGGAATTAGTGTCTTCGTCATCTTAAATATCAGCAAAAGTAGAACTATTGAACCATTCGTAGTAGAAATAGAAAAAAATCTGGAATTACTACATTAGTAAATCCTATTTCAGTCAAACAATACTCAGCAGATGAGGTTTTAAACAACTACTTTATAGTGGAGTATGTAAGATCCAGAGAACTTTTTGACCCTAATAATTTCCAGTACAACTATTATAAAAAAGTCCGACTATTTTCTAATCAAACAACATATAGCGAATTTAGAAACTGGATAAGACTAAGTAACCCTACAAGTCCTTTAAATTTATATGCAAATGTAACTTCAGGATATTTAAAAATTAGATCCTTACAGCATTTACGTCCAGGAAACGTACAAATCAGGTTTTCTCTAGAATTCAACCACCCAAATGGTGTAATTAAAAAAGACAGAATAGCTACATTATCATTTCAATATGCAACTCTCGAAATGAATGAACAAGAAAGGCAAATTAATCCTTTAGGATTCCAAATAACTTACTATAGGGCAGATGATGAATTTTTATAAAATTTACATAACATTATTATTAATATTGGTTACAGGCAATAGTAGTGCATATGGTGTCAGTGTAAATAATAATCCTGTCACAGTAGACAGTAGAATTAAAACTTTTGTGTATAGTAACAATGAAATTTACAGTGTAGTATTTAATTATGGGTACCATTCGTATATAGAATTTTCAAAAGGAGAGACTATAAAAATGTTGGCAATGGGAGACACTGCAAGCTGGAAAGTAAAACCAGTAGATAACAAGTTATTTATTATGCCACTAGAAAAAAACGGAAAAACAAATATGTTAATAGAAACCAATAAGGGTAGGAGTTATGCTTTTGACCTAATATGCCGTAGTGAAAGTGAATCTGATGATGATAAACAAGTTAGCGAACCAGGATACTCTGAGTTACGAGATTTAGCATATATAATACGTTTCTATTATCCAAAAACTGAAGAAGACTTTGAATTAAATAAAGTAAATATACCAGATATTCACTATAGCTCTAGTGAGTCAGAAACAATAATAAAACATGTTACTATAAGACCTAATTTGACAAGTAACAATTATACTGTAGATACAAATAAGAAAATATCACCTATGGAATTATTTGATGATGGAAAACTCACATACTTCAAATTTGCAAACAATAATCAAATTATCCCACAAATATTTATATATGATAATTTTGGTAAAAAGGTACCTTGTAAAATGCTATTACTACAAAACTACATAATAATAAAAGGTGTACATAAAAATTTATATCTACAATATAAGGATGAGTCTGTGAACATTACTAATAAAACATTATAATAAAATTTATCACGGTACACTATGTCAGAAGAAAATCAACACAACCAAAATATAGAAATTGAACAAAGTGTAAATGTTGTTGGAACAAACAAAGGAAAAAAATTCATAGTAATAGGAATAATCCTGATTGGACTAGGACTAACTTATTATTTTTTTTCACAGGCAAAAAAGCAGATGATGATCCAAATAAACCACAAATAACAGAAGAAGCAGACATAGAAAAGTTATTAAAAGATGCTATACCACCAGCTCAAGAAGTATCTCCAGCAATCAATATACCTCCTCAATTACCAGAATTACCACCATTAGTTTCACCATCTTTACCATCAATTCCAACAGTAGAAAAAACAAAAGTACTAGAAACACCAAAAATACCAGAAATTAAAGAAACACAAAAAAAAGTATATGAACCTAAACCAGAACTTGAACCCTTACCAAAAATACCTTTACCTGTTCAAAACAAAATAGAAATAGCATCTCCTATTGCATCTACAACGACAGGATATGACAGAGAAAGAAGAGCAACACCTATGTTAGCAATTTCTGGAGGGCAGGACACATCTAGTACTGAAGGAGGAGAGTCAAGTCTTACAAGTATAGTTAACAGTAATAATTCCATTATATCTTTGCAATCTACATCTTCTCCAAACGTTTTAGCAACAAAGATAAATAATTTAGATTTAACAATCTTACAAGGAAAAATAATCGATGTAGTTCTTGAAACTGCTATTAACTCAGATTTACAAGGCACATTAAGAGGTATAGTAGCACGAGATGTTTATGCTGAATCTAATAATATAGTAATGATACCAAAAGGATCTAGATTAATAGGTAATTATTCTTTTAATGCAAGCCCTGGAAATACTAGAGTTCAAATATCTTGGAACAGAGTAATTTTACCCCATGGTATTGATATAGCACTTGATTCTACCGGTACAGATGAGCTTGGGAGACAAGGAGCATCAGGAGTTGTTGATACAAAAATTGGTAATATATTAACTTCCACAATATTATTAGCTGGTGTATCTATAGCAACATCCTATGTTACATCAAAAATACCTAATATAAATGACAATCCTATTGTAGAATCAAAAGGTAGTGGCAGTCCATCTCAAGACCAAAGTGATGCTGGTAGCGGTGGTGGAGATAAGTCAAAATCTACAACCAAAACTACCTTACCTGTAAAAATTTTATCTCAGGCAGTAGAAGATTTTTCACAATCCATGAAAGATATCATTAAAAAATACTCTAACCATAACCCTACAGTATATGTAGATCAAGGTACTTTGTTAAAAGTATTTGTGAACAAGGATATTGTATTTCCAAGAGCAGCAGTTCCTGGAATAAATATAGTTAACTAAATAATACAAAGGTTTATATGACAACAAGTTATGCCGCTTTAGATACATACCTTGAACCATTACAATCTATCTTTCAAGAAGATGGTGTAAATGAAGTATCTATAAACCAAGCATGCGAAGTATGGATAGAAAATCGAGGAAATATACGCTGCGAATCCATAGCAACACTTAATTTATCACATTTAAAAGCACTAGGTAGATTAATAGCTCAGGCTACAGAACAGAAAATAAGTGAGGAAAATCCTCTTTTATCAGCAACGTTACCTAATGGATATCGAATACAAATAGTTTTTCCTCCAGCTTGTGAAGCAACTACTGTAGTCATGTCAATCAGAAAACCTTCAGCTATGCAGCTATCATTAGACGACTATGAAAAAATGGGAGCATTTGATCAAGCAATAACAGAAGCACAAGAAAACAATATAGATAACGAATTAAAAGAATTATTAAAACAAAAGAAGATAAAACAATTTTTAGAACATGCTATAACAAACAAAAAAAATATAATAATAAGCGGCGGTACATCTACAGGAAAAACAACTTTTACTAATGCAGCACTACGCACTATACCACACAATGAAAGATTAATAACAGTAGAAGATGCTAGAGAAATTGTTTTAAGCGATCACCCAAACAGAGTACATTTAATAGCATCCAAAGGAGGACAAGGCAGAGCTAAAGTTAGCACTCAAGATTTAATAGAAGCATGTTTAAGATTACGTCCAGATAGAATAATAGTAGGAGAATTACGTGGAGCTGAAGCTTTTAGTTTTCTAAGAGCAATTAATACCGGACACCCTGGATCTATATCCACCCTACATGCTGATACACCAATCATGGCATTAGAACAATTAAAACTAATGGTAATGCAAGCTGGTCTTGGTATACCTCCAGATCAAATTATTAATTATATTATCAATATAGTAGATATTGTAATACAGTTAAAAAGAGGGTCAGGTGGTATAAGATATATATCAGAAATATTATTCACTAAATCTTTACAGAAAAATGGTTAAATGATACATAAACTTTATAATTAATTTGTTATTTTATGGACAGTACAAGTGCAAACCACATACGTAATATTTTATTTCTCGTTCTAGGTGCATTTTTTGGATTAGAATTTTGTTTTTATTTATCAGGAGTACTATTTATTTTAATGGTATGGGGACCTGATTACCTAGATTTTAATGCTATAAATCCTAGTTTTCATGATTTTCCTGACAGAATTTGGCCAACAATTTTTGATTATGTAGAACACTGGTGGAATAATTCTTCTTCATATGATACAACACTATTGTTAAAACTAGCATCATCACTAATAATACCAATAGGTATTCTCAGTACAATATTATGGAACTTAAGAAACATATTGTTTGATTGGAGACCATTCAAGAAAAAAGAATCCTTACACGGGGATTCCAGATGGGCAACAGAAAAAGACATACGTAAAATAGGGTTACGTAGCAGAAAAGGTATACTATTAGGAAAAGATAAAAGAGGTTATTTAATTGCTGATGGGTTTCAACATGCCTTGTTATTTGCACCAACAGGATCTGGGAAAGGTGTAGGTTTTGTAATACCAAATTTATTGTTTTGGGAAGATTCAGTAATAGTACATGACATAAAATTAGAAAACTATGAACTGACAAGTGGATGGAGAAAAAAAGAGGACAAGAAGTCTTTGTTTGGAATCCAGCACAACCTGACGGTATAAGCCACTGTTATAACCCATTAGATTGGATAAGTTCTAAGCCAGGACAAATGGTAGACGACGTACAAAAAATTGCTAACCTAATAATGCCTGAACAAGATTTTTGGTATAATGAAGCACGCAGCTTATTTGTAGGGGTAGTACTATATTTATTAGCAGTTCCAGAAAAAGTAAAATCTTTTGGAGAAGTTGTACGCACAATGCGTAGTGATGATGTTGTATACAATCTTGCAGTAGTGTTAGATACTATCGGAAAAAAAATTCATCCAGTTGCATATATGAACATAGCTGCATTTTTACAAAAAGCAGACAAAGAGCGTTCAGGGGTAGTATCAACTATGAACTCATCTTTAGAATTATGGGCAAACCCATTAATAGACACAGCTACAGCATCTAGTGATTTCAACATACAAGAATTCAAAAGAAAAAAAGTTACAGTATATGTTGGATTAACACCAGATAACTTAACTCGTCTTAGACCTTTAATGCAGGTATTTTACCAACAAGCTACAGAATTTTTATGTAGGACTTTACCATCAGATGATGAGCCTTATGGGGTATTATTCTTAATGGACGAGTTTCCAACATTAGGAAAAATGGAACAATTTCAAACTGGTATTGCATATTTCCGTGGATATAGAGTTAGATTATTTTTAATTATTCAAGATACTGAACAGCTCAAAGGTATATACGAAGAAGCAGGAATGAATTCATTTTTATCAAACTCTACTTACAGAATTACTTTTGCAGCAAATAATATTGAAACTGCAAATTTAATCTCACAATTAATAGGAAATAAAACTGTTAACCAAGAATCTTTAAACAGACCAAAATTTTTAGATTTAAATCCTGCATCCCGTTCACTACATATATCAGAAACACAAAGAGCATTATTACTACCTCAAGAAGTGATAATGTTACCTAGAGATGAGCAGATACTTTTAATAGAATCCACTTATCCTATAAAATCAAAGAAAATAAAATACTATGAAGATAAAAACTTCACAAAAAAACTGCTAAAAAGTACATTTGTCCCAACTCAAGAACCTTACGATCCTAACAATGTAAAAACAACAAAAAAAGAAAGTGAAGATATTATCCCAAGCATTGAAAGTGATATTCCTGATAACACATCAGATAACACTGATGACATTGTACAAGAAGGTGCAATGTACAGCAATATAGAGGAAGACTATGAAGATGATGATGATTTTAGTTTCGATGATTTAGATGAATATGATGAAGACTATGATCAAGAATTTGATGAAGATCATGAAAATCAATACAATAGTAATAACTTCAATCAAGAAAACAATGATAATTTTTACTCTCACAGAGATGATAATGATGAAGACAACAAGTATGATGACTATGGGGAAGAAAATGATGATGAAGATGATGAATTTAATCAAAAACAAGATGATATTGATTACTACTATCAAAATAATGATGAATACGACGATGATGATGATGAGAAGGATGGGGATGATGAAAATTATTTAGACCAATATCACGACCCAAACAATTATAAAGAAGCAGAAGATACTTTTGATGACAATCAATCACCTAAAAACAAGAGAAAATAGAACTATAAATTTACCATTAACCAGAGGCAATTATAAGCCAAATGATCACTTTAAAAACTTTAAAGCAGTAAATCAGCACAATTTATCTAAATAACTTCAAGTAAAACACTATTAAATAAAAAATGACAAGAAGAAAGCTAATATTACTATTGCTTCACCTGTGAACATAAGGTAGCTACAAAATTAACAAAGTAAAAAACAGCAACAAACTTTTACTTAATTTTATAATTGCTCTACTTTCTGCTATAATCTCTTAAGTAATAAAAATACTATTGATCATTTTTTAGAGGGTTTCTATAAATCTAGACATTAATCTTTCTTTTTTCATAATTTATTTATGCTAACCTAGAAGTAAAATTAAACTCATACTTGTAATATTTTTATCTTCAACATTAGATATTAAAGTAAACATAACTCCAATTCACTATATATACCCTTTCAAAACAGAACATTTCAAAATGTTCATTAAATCTTACATTTCACACAAAGTAATCCTTATTAAAGTAGAACTAGATATTTTTAATACAAAAATAGCAAGCAATACATAAAGTATTGCCTGCTGTTACCTACATTTAAACAGTTATTATACTATATCAGTATTACTATGCGTAACATTTCCATGATCATAATTATAATTGTTGTAGTACTCTATAAAGTAAATATTAAAGTTATTAGATTGAAAATCACTATCTACAGAATCCAATAAACTATCTAATATATCTTTTACTTCGTGATATTTATAAAAATGCATTTGAACATCATCAGTAAGTTTCTCAGATGCAAATCCTTCTCCAAGAAGTAATATCGAAACACCTAAATTCATTACATCTCTTTCCCCTGAAAAAAGTACCTCATCACCTACAGTAGGTAATCCTTGAGATGTAGCACCAACACCTGGAATTACATCCGGTACAGATGGATCAGGATTTCCACTTCCTGCTGCTGAAGGATTGTCTTCTTTAGGTTTAGTATCAGCATCTGTAGCTTGTGAAAGTTGTGATGAATCACTTATAGGCGCCTGTCCTAAACTTTCTGTTTTAGATTCAGGACCTGTAGTTACACCTGGTATAGGCAATGCATCAGAATTTTCATTTCCTGTTGAAGGATTGTCTTCTTTAGGTTTAGCATCAGTATCTGTAGCTGGTGAAAGCTGTGATGAATCACTTATAGGCGCTTGTCCTAAACCTTCTGTTTTAGATTCAGGATCTGTAGTTACACCTGGTACAGGCAATGCATCAGAATTTTCATTTCCTGTTGAAGGACTGTCTTCTCTAGGTTTAGTATCAGCATCTGTAGCTTGTGAAAGTTGTGATGAATCACTTATAGGTGCTTGTCCTAAACCTTCTGTTTTAGATTCAGGATCTGTAGTTACACCTGGTACAGGCAATGCATCAGAATTTTCATTTCCTGTTGAAGGATTGTCTTTTTTAGGTTTAGTATCAGCATCTGTAGCTTGTGAAAGTTGTGATGAATCACTTATAGGTGCTTGTCCTAAACCTTCTGTTTTAGATTCAGGATCTGTAGTTACACCTGGTATAGGCAATGCATCAGAATTTTCATTTCCTGTTGAAGGATTGTCTTCTCTAGGTTTAGTATCAGCATCTGTAGCTATCTGTGAAGTTTGCGATACATCCATAGATCTTTCACTCCTTCTTAATGAAGTATCATTTCCTGCTTCAGATTCAGTACCAGCACTCGTAGTCGTACTCAGCACAGTAGAGATTTCATGTTTTGAAGATAAACCTTTATGCTCCCCTTCCTCTTTATGTTCACTGTCTTGCTTAGCTTGAGATTCATCACTTGCAGCATTTGCTAAAGCTGCACCATCTGCAAGATTTTTATCCTCTTGTACTTTAGAACTATCATCCATATTAGTATAGTCCTCATTCTCTTGCATATTCGTCACTTTTTTATAGTCTCCCATAAATAAGCTCTTTAACATTTGTATAAAATTATATGCACTACTATAAGATTGATCTACATTACTCATAAAACTTCTCCTCTAAATTTAATTTCCCCAAAATTACTTGAACAAAATCACCCGATATATAAATAACACAACAAAAAAAAACTGATAATGTACATATATCAGAACACAATTAGATCTTCAATTTATATATTATTTACATTTATTCAGATAATAAATATCAATTGAACTTGGCAAGGAAAAACATTACAATATAAACAATTACATAATTATTAACAAAACTGTAATGACGCATTTTATAACAGATAGGTGCATAAGATGCAAATACACTGATTGTGTTGAGGTATGTCCAGTAGATTGTTTCTATGAAGGAAAGAATATGTTGGTAATAGACCCTGACCAGTGTATAGATTGTGGAGTATGTGTCCCTGAGTGTCCTGTTGATGCAATTGTAGCAGATGATTCTATTAAAAATATCTTGGAATGCTGTGACGATAGTATACTAAATGTTGAACAGAAAAATCTTAAAAAGTTCTACGAAATAAATAGAAAATTCTCTAAACAATGGAATAATATAACATCCATTAAATCTCCTCTCTCAGAAGCAGAGTCCTATAAGTATAAGAAAGATAAGTCTATTTACTTTGATGAAAATTTAAAAGAATAGTATTATTACTTTATTCGTACTTATAGTCTTTATATAATGGATATACTATTGTAAATATATCACAGCATACTTATATACCTCATTCAAAATCTTCCAAATATGATCTAACAAAACGAGTATACCATATAAACAATCAGCAGTATTTATTATATATTATATGCCAATTAATTCCCTTTCAGAAAAACTTTAATATATATTACAAATACTAAACTATAAAATCTGTTCTCTGTTAGTTCTATTTAGAGAAATTTACAAAATGTAATATTTAATTAACTCATCCTAAACATTGCATCCAGAGATTTTTTAGCCATATTACTAATTCTACTATCTAAAGTAATTTCAGGATAACCATTTTTTAAACATAAATACAACTTTTCTAAAGTATTTAAACGCATATGTGGACATTTACTACACGAACTACATCCTCCTTCAGAGTTTCCTACTATATAAAAAGTACTCCCCAAAGACACTTTCTTCATTTGATGAATAATTCCTTCCTCAGTCAGAACTATAAATTCTGAATTAGGCCTCTCAGAAGAAAATTTTAACAATTGAGTAGTTGATCCAACAAAATGAGCATGCCTCAATAAATGATCAGGACATTCAGGATGAGCTATAACATATGCCTTATCGTGCCTTACCATCATATCAATCAATTCTCTTTCTGAAAAACTTTCATGTACTATACAAGTACCAGGCCATAAAACTAGTTTTCTATTAGTCCTCTTTTCTAAAAAACTTCCTAAAAACTTATCTGGAGCGAATAAAATTTCTTTGTCTTCTGGTATCTGCTTTATAATTTTCTCAGCATTTGAAGAAGTACAAATAATATCAGAGTATGCCTTTACTTCTGCAGAAGAATTTATATATGTAATTGATACACAATCTTTATGGATATCACGAAATTTTTTAAAATTTTCAGCATTGCAAGAATCTGCTAAAGAACATCCAGCTTTTAAATCTGGTAGTAAAACCTTCTTTGTAGGATTAATAATTTTCGCAACCTCAGCCATGAAATATACACCACAGAATACAATAACATCAGCTGTTGTTGTAGCAGCTTTTCGGGAAAGCTCCAGTGAATCACCAATAAAATCAGCTATTTCTTGTATTTCCGCATCCTGATAATAGTGGGCAAGAATTATAGTATTACTTGCCTTAGATAAGTTACGTATTTCGTTAGATAATTTTATAATATCAAGTTCTTCCATTTGATTATTATGACAAAAAAATTACTTTTTAACAATCAAATACATAATATTCCATGAGCTAAAAATACAATTTTGAAAAGAATATAATTCTTTGTAAATTTTACCTATACTAAATATATCATATTGTATGCTGCTATTTTTCTTCGTATATACACCTGTCAATTTCATATTCAACAAAAAAGCACGAAAAGATTTATGATATTGATAATAGTTGCAGCAAAATGTATCTTGTATTTTAATATCTAGAGAATTTATAATACCTATCAATTCCTCTATTTTATAAAACTGACTAAAACATCCCCCTATTTTTTCAATAATACTACTTAACTCTATTAAAGTTCCAAATACTGGAATTGCTATATATAATGTACCAGTTGGTTTCATGACTCTAAGTAATTCCAGCAAGGAAAGATTAATATTACAAGACCATTGCAGCACCATAGAAGCGATAATTATATCAAAAAAATTTGTATAAAATGGCATCATGTCCATGTTACAATTTATTGATAATTTATTATTTTTTTCTTAGCCAATACACACATTTCTCTAGATAGATCTATTTGAATAAAATTATGATTTGCTATATTCAAAAATTTACCTACATTACCTGTACCACATCCTATATCTAATATATTCTTTTGATTATTTCCATTCAATGTAACAATGCTACATATTTTCTGTAAAACTATATCTTGCACATAAGAAAATTTGTCGTATGAACTTGCCGCACCATCAAATGCTTTTTGTATTTTTTTAGTAGTGAGATCCATCAGTAGCATACATTAAATTATATAATAAAAATATTCTCAACAATATAAAAATAAAAGCACTATATATAGAATAAACAAACGTAAAACTAAAGCTTATCCTATAAAAATAGCTTCCTTAATTATAAATACAGAATGTATTATATAAAACATCCAAGATAAGCTATAAATATACTATACTGCTTTTATAGAATTATACCTAAATACATATATGATGTAGCTGACACTACAGTAATTTCGTAAGTTTTATAATAATAATATATTTATTAAACAAGATCAATTCAATAAAAATTATACATAAAGAGTCTAAGATAATGAATTTCTTTAAAAAAAAATCTATACAAAATAATGCATATACATTTTCAATACCCATACAATTAAATACAAATGCCATATGGGAAAATAGAAATTATGCAAATTTTGCAGAAAATGGTTATATAAAAAACGTCATCGTATTTAGATCCATCCATATGATTGCTTCTGCAGCAGCATCTGTTCCTCTAATCTTAAACAAAATTGTCAAAAACAATAGTATATTTCAAATAAAAAATCATCCTTTATTAAAATTAATCTCTCACCCTAACAACACTATTTCAAAAGCAGAATTTATTGAAGGAATTCTTACTTATAAGCTGATTAGTGGTAATGCATATATCTTGATGATAGAAAACAATAATATGATTCCTAAAGAGTTGCACCTTTTACGACCAGATAGAATAGAAATTATATCAGGAAAAGATAACAGACCATATTCATATCGTTACACAATAAATAACTATAGTTATGACTATAAAATTAACAAACTAACAAATTATTCACAAATTTTACATATAAAAAATTTTCATCCGTTAAATGACTGGTATGGATTATCTCCTATAGAAGCAGCTTCATACAGTATAGATCAGCATAATCAAGCCGGATCTTGGAATCAAGCAATGCTACAAAATGGAGCTAGGCCCAGCGGAGCACTAATTGTAAATACAAAAAACAATACTAATGGTAACTTGACGCAAGAACAATATAATCGTCTAAAATCACAAGTAGATGAATTTTATTCTGGTCCAAGAAATGCTGGAAGACCAATGCTATTAGAAGGAGGATTAGACTGGAAAGAAATGAGCCTGTCTCCTAAAGATATGGACTTCATTGAATCAAAACATAGTTCAGCTCGTGATATTGCACTAGCATTTGGAGTACCACCCCAATTACTTGGTATACCAGGCGATAATACTTATAGCAATCTTATAGAAGCAAGACTCTCATTATGGGAACAAACAATATTACCACATTTGGATAATATTATTTCACATATTAACAATTGGCTAACACCTAGATTTGGAAGCAATTTGTTTTTATCTTATGACAAAGATGCCATCTCTGTTTTAACAGAAAAAAGAAAACAACTATGGCAATACGTGGAAAACGCAACTTTTATGACTATCAATGAAAAAAGAGCAGCTTTTGGATTACCACCAATAGATAATGGGAACATCTTATAAAATAATCAAAATCCATTAACTATATGATTCTATTACAAGAAGATTATAAATAACTATTTTTGCAATGCCTAAATACAAATTTTTTTCTCTTTAAAAAATATGATTTAGATTAAATTAATAGGCAAGAAAAAATAATTCATTTCATAATTACAGAACTTCTTACACAACAATTTTTAATTAACAATCAAAATATTTCTTATGCAACAAAAAACATGTAATCTATATTTATCTGAAAAAGACATAAACCAATCTGGAACTTTTTCAGGCTATGCAAGTGTATTTAACGTTGTCGACAAACAAAACCATATCATATTACCAGGAGCATTTAATTCTACTGTAAAAAATTTCCATAAAGTAAAACTATTATGGCAACATAACTCAGCAGAACCTATAGGTAATATTACAAGTATGGTCGAAAATAATGTAGGACTCTATATAACAGCTAACCTATTACTTGATTTACAAAAAGGAAAAGAAGCTTATTTAATGCTTAAAAATGGTATTATTAATGCATTATCTATAGGATATACTGTTGTAGACGATTATATAGACGTGAAAACCGGTATAAGAGTATTAAAAAAAATATCTTTGTGGGAAGTTAGTTTAGTAACATTTCCTGCTAATATATACTCAAAAATCACTAATGTTAAGGATACACATAATAGCCTAATCCTATCATTTTTAAAAGCTAAATCTGCATTAGATGCATTAAATTCAATGGTCAGTTTTTAAATCTACTTTTTTTACATTAGTTAAATCAATAATAATCTTATATATGCATCTATCATCTGCTTCTTTAATAGAAAATACAGCTCCACTCTTATGCTCAAAAGTCTCATTTGCTACAGGCACTCTACCTATCATAGATAAAACTAGGCCACCTACTGTTACATAATCATCTTCTTTACAATCTCTTAAATCGATACTAAAGGTTTCCTCTAAAGTTTTCACTAAGACCCTAGCATTTACTTCAATTTTATTGTCGGAAATATTTACAATGCTTGGAACAGTAGGAGCACCATGCTCATCATCTATATCTCCAACTATTTCCTCAATAAGGTCAGCCATAGTGACTAATCCTTCTGTTCCTCCATATTCATCTATTACAATCGCTACATGTATATGAGAAGATTGCATCTTTATGAACAGATTTACTGCCTTCATTGATGGAGGAATGTACATAACTTTACGAATTATGTTTCTTATATTAAAATCTTTATCTAAATTTGAAATTATATCTTTAATATGAATAAATCCTATTATGTTATCCAAGTTATTTTCATACGCAGGAATTCTCGTATATTGTCCTTTTATTACCTTATCGATTAAATTTTTGCTGTCAGATATATCTGAGATATCTATAGTATAAAGTTCAGTTCTGGGAATCATTATATCTCTTACTAAGCAATCATTAAATTTTACAAGATTATAAAACATGCGAGAATTACTGAAACATTTGTTGTTGCTGATCAAGTTGCTTTCGATGATTTTTTTTAGTTTCGGAACTTTTTTTAACATAAACAAAACTAACTTAACACTTAGCGATTCGTAAAAAGAAAACCTATCTTCACTATCACTGCTATCAGAAAGTTTTTCACTCATATATACAGTCTGTAATTTTTTACCATCACTTAAGTATACTATCCAAAACTTTATTTTCTATATAAAGTTTATGTTAATAAATCTGTCAATAACTTCACACAAAACATGTAAGTAAAAGTTATGCACATATCATTACAGAGTTATCCACAAAGTTACTAAGAACATGTAGCTTGCTATAGCTGTCGTGTGAGACGGCTGCTAAAACTACAGTTATCAACATAATTCACATATTACTTATACACACATATTACACTAGATAATCAGTACTATATACACTTTATTAACAGAGTTATTCACAAAAAAATACAGTTGAAATTTCGATATATATTTTGCAAAAATTGTTTTTATCCACATAATTCACAAGGATCAACTATAAAAACTATCTGTAAGGATATAATATATATGTAATTTCTACAGGGGAAAGGTATGTTAAAAACTATAACAAGTAGCTCAAAACAAAGAGAGGTACCAGTGTGGTTCATGAGGCAAGCTGGAAGGTACCTACCGGAGTACCACGATGTAATGGGCAAGGTAAGTGGGTTTCTGGAGCTATGCTACACACCAGATCTAGTTAAGGAAGTTACGCTACAGCCGGTTAAAAGGTTCGGCTTGGACGCCGCCATAATATTTTCAGATATACTAGTAATTCCAGACGCATTAGGCTGCAAGGTAAAATTTACAAAGGATAAAGGACCTGAAATAGACCCAATATCAAGCTACAAAGAAATAGATGCCACAGAGGAAAAAGCCTTAGAACATTTAAAAAGCATCTTCCAAAGCATAAAAGATGTAAAAGAAGTATTACAAAAAGACAAATCTTTAATAGGGTTTGCAGGAGCACCTTGGACTATAGCTTCTTATATAACGGGAAGAGAGAAAAACTTCTCAAAGATAAGAGAAATGAGTTATTCACAAGAAGAAAACTTAGAGAAAATTATAGACAAAATTACAAAGGTAACAATCTCATACCTAATCAAACAAATAGAAAGCGGTGTTGACATAATACAAATATTTGATAGCAATGCAGGAATTGTATCAGCCAAGGAATTTAAAAAGTGGATAATAAATCCCACAAAGGAAATAGTAGAATCTATACATAAAGTATACCCGAAGTTTCCTATTATAGGCTTTCCAAAAGGTGCAGGGGTAATGTACAAACAATTCTCAGTAGAAACAGGAGTAACAGTTACGAGTATAGATCACAACATTCCAATATCCTGGGCAAAAGATAACATACCAACAGTAATACAGGGAAACATAGATCCCTATTTAGTAGCATACAATAAAGATAAAGCCATATCTGAAGCAAGAAATTTAATCAATATAATGAACGATAAACCATTTATATTTAATTTAGGACATGGTATTATTCCAAGCACTCCTGTAGAAAATATCGAAGCTATTGTTAATCTTATTAAACATAAAATTTAACATATTATTAAATATTAGGCCATAAAATATAAACTTGACAATTTATTACCTTACTATGAAAATTGAATAAAACAAATAATCTTTTAAGGATATTAAGGATATAAAATGAAAGGGAAGCTACATGACCATCATTTAGTAAGCCCTAGTCCTTGGCCACTGCTCTTTTCTTTTACAATATTAATAACAGCTTTAGGAGCAGTTGGTACAATACATGGATCCCATATTGGCAAGCTAATACTTGCAATTGGATTACCATCTGTTAGTGTGGTTCTATATAAATGGTGGAAAGATATAATTACAGAAGCAATTAGAGACAATTGTCACACAGAAATTGTAAAAAAAGGTCTTAGGTTAGCTATGGCTGCTCTAATACTTTCGGAAACAATGTTCTTTTTTTGTTTCTTTTGGTCATTCTTTAAAGCATGGTTATTTCCTGTATACATGTTCGATAACTTAATGCCAGATAAGATTGTAACTTGGCCTCCAAGCGGCATTGTTCGACTTAATCCTTGGTCTATACCTTTTTTAAATACTATCATACTTTTACTATCTGGTTGCACATTAACTTGGTCTCACTACTGTTTAATAAACAATGACAATAAGAATACTATAAAAATGTTAGGATTAACCATACTTCTTAGTATTACTTTCTCAACATTCCAAGCTATAGAATACTTACACACGGATTTTTCGTTTCGTGAAACTGGAGAAAAAGCAATATATTCTTCTAACTTCTACATGATAACAGGGTTTCATGGGGCTCATGTAATAATTGGAACTATATTTTTAATCATATGCTGGCTAAGAGCAAGAAAAAATCAATTATCCCCAGAAAACCATATTGGTTTTGAGTGTGCAGTATGGTATTGGCACTTTGTTGATGTAATATGGTTGTTGCTATTTGTATTTCTGTACTGGATAAGTTCATAAAATAAGCATGAGAAAAATAATAGGTCTTGACCCTGGATTAAATACTACAGGATGGGGTGTACTGTCTGTAGATGACAATAATAATACCTGCCTATTAGGTAATGGAACTATTCTAACAAACAGTAAGGAAAATCTTAGCCAAAGACTTCATAAAATACATATAGAATTTTTAAACATTCTTAACAAGTATCAAGTCGATAGTGCATCTATGGAAGAAGTTTTTATAAACAAGAATCCAAAGTCTTCTATATCATTATGTTATGCTAGAGGAATACTATTACTAACCTTGAATATTGCAAATGTGCCAGTATTTGAGTATGCAGCAAACTACGTAAAGAAGTCTATAACAGGGAATGGTCATGCAAAAAAGGAACAAGTACATTTTATGGTTGAAAAAATCCTAAATGTTAAATGCTTAGGTGCTTACGATATATCTGATGCTATAGCTGTAGCCCTATGTCACGCTTATTCTAAAAAAATACAATAGTTTAAATTAAAGCTTTATATTCACTCTATTCTCGTTTCCTTGTATAATTCTTATTATATTGTTAATATGTTGTGCAATAATTAACAAAGATATAATTAGGAACACCATAGATACATCTTTTTCATAGTGCATGCATATTATTAATAGGATAAAAGCTGTTGATATAATAGATGATAGAGATGCATACTTAAATCCAGTAAAAATTACAATCCAGGAAAGTAAAAAACATATGGCAAGTTTGTACTCAATGAATACCAGTGATCCTAATAGAGTAGCTACTCCTTTTCCTCCTTTAAATAGCAGCCATACAGGAAAAATATGCCCTATAATAGAGAATAAAGCAGATATAAAAACAAAAGTTTTATCTGGAACATAACTATTAGCTAGTGCAACAGCTATGAATCCTTTTGTTGAGTCTAAAAATAAGGTTAGTAAAGCTAATGCTTTACTTTTTCTAAAAACATTAGTTGCTCCTATATTACCTGATCCTATTTTTCTAATATCACCTAAACCTCCTAGGCGGGATAATATTAATCCAAATGGTAATGATCCTACTGAATATGATAATATGAGTATGATAATATAGATATCCATATTGTTTTTATTTATAATCCATACTGGAATAATATAAGATTTTTATATTACTTCAATGCTGTTATAATATAAGACACAAAAAAACGTAATGACTATGAAAAGTTTGTTCTCAGAAATTATAAATAATGCACTAAAGGAAGATTTGGGAGAAAAAGGTGATATAACTACTAACAGCATATTAAAGGATGAAAAGGTCAACTTTGCTATTAACGCAAGGGAAGATCTAGTAGTTTGTGGTCTTCCAATATTAGAAGAAATATTTAATATGAATAAGCATTATATTTGCTATGAAGTGCATAGGAAAGATGGAGAACTAATAAATAAGAATAGTACATTAGTAAGTGGAGAAGCATTAGCTGTACGCTTAATGCCAATTGAAAGGGTAATTTTAAACTTTATCCAACATGCTTCTGGAATAGCATCAATTACTAGACAGTTTGTTGAAGAAATAGCTGGAACAAAAGCAAAAATTCGTAGTACTAGAAAAACTACCCCAGGATTAAGGATACTGGATAAATATTCAGTATATATTGGTGGTGGAGAAAATTATAGAAGCAGCTTACACGATGGTATTCTAATCAAAGATAATCATATAGCTAGCTGTGGAAGTATAACTCTAGCTATACAAAGACTTAAAATGAATTTAAAAAATGAATATATTGCTATTGAGTGTGATAATATTGCTCAAGTTGAAGAATCACTGTCTAATAACGTGGACATGATTTTATTGGACAATATGAGTATTGCAGAAATAAAAAAAGCAGTAGATATAGTCAATGGTAGATCAATTTTAGAAGTCTCTGGGTGTGTAAATATAAGAAATGTAAGGAATATTGCCCTAACAGGAGTAGACTACATTTCTATTGGATGTATAACTAACTCTTTCAAAAGTAAAGATATAGGCCTAGACATTCAATATAATAATAATGAGCATTTAGTATAGTTTGTTTTAACTTGTAATTATACAGAAATTCAGCTAGACCTGATATCTTTCCAGAAACTTTTTACTTTTTGAAAGAAGCCAGTAGACTGAGGATTGCAATCAACATTAGTCTCTTCATCAAATTTCTTTAATAATTCCTTTTGTTCTTTTGTTAAATTTACAGGAATTTCTACAGTTACTTGTATATACATATCTCCTCTTTTTGAAGAATTTATAACCGGCATTCCCTTTTCTTTTAACCTTAATTTATCTCCACTCTGTGATCCTTCAGGTACTTTGACTTTTGTCCATGTACCATCTATAGATGGCATTTCTATATTTCCTCCTAATGCAGCAGTAGTCATCTTTATAGGAACATTGCAATAAAGATCAGATCCAACACGTGTGAAGAATTTATGTTTTTTTATGTTTGAGTAAACATATAAATCTCCACTTCTTGCTCCTCTATAACCTGCTTCTCCTTTACCATTTAACCTAATCTTATTTCCGCTTTCTATACCTTTTGGAATTGTTACAAGTAAATTTACTTCATCTCTTATGCGACCACTTCCAGAACATTTTTTACATTTGTTTTGAATTATTTCTCCTTCACCATTACATACATGGCAAGTTCTTTCTATTGTAAAAAATCCTTGTTGTGTTCTAATATTACCAGCACCATGACAAGTACTGCATTGTGCAGACTTTGCTGAACCTTCACTTCCAGATCCACTACAACTAGAACACTTTATGTAGGTAACGTAGCTTATAGGAACCTTCTTTCCATTAAATGAATCTTCTAGAGTTATTTCTATATCGAACCTTAAATCTGATCCTACAGCTTCACTACTTTGTCTTTTTGATGATCCTCTTCCACCTCTAAATCCTCCACCAAAAAGATCATTAAATATATCAGAAAAATCAGTAGAAAAACCACTGTTAAAATCAAATCCTCCTCTTCCTGATGATCCACTGAAAGCGTTGTGCCCATATTTGTCATATGCTGCTCTCTTGTCTTGATCTATAAGAACATCGTATGCTTCTGACAATTCTTTAAATTTTTCTTCTGCTTCTTTATTACCAGGATTTTTGTCAGGATGATACTTTAGTGCCATTTTTCTATAAGCTTTTTTTATTTCTTCAGGTGTTGCACTTTTACTCACACCTAACAAATCGTAATAGTCGCTTTTGCTCATACTAGTTCTTCTTTCTTAATTGAGTATTAGGTAAAATATTTATATACGATTTTCACAAAATTCAAGACTTACTTATGTGTATTTTTTAATCTTACTAAAATCTGTTACTATATTGAATATGTAAAAAGCAATTCTAGCAAGAGAAAGCCTATTTTTGCATGAACTTTTGTTTATAGGATCGTTTATTTTTATATTATCCATAAAATTATTGACATAGCAACTAAAATCATAAAGATTGTCTAATGACTCTTCAAATTTGTTCTCTTTGACTAATTTTTTTATGTTACCTTTTTGATATCTAACTTCTTTGTATAAATCAATTTCTTCTCTTGTTAATAGAAGCTTTTTATTGCATTTATGTTTTTTAATGTTGATAGTGTTGTCTTCTTTTATCATTATATTATTAAGCCTTTTGTATGCTTTCATTATTTCGTTTCCCTTTTTAGTAGGTATGTACTTATTAAGAATTGCAGATTCTACTTTTATTAGTAGTAAGTTATTGAATTTTTTATTTTCAATCACTGCATTTATTATATCTTCTTTTATTCCTTCTTCTTTTAACATTACTTTAAATCTGTTTGAACAAAACTCTAATACAGAAGAAATAATGTTCTTTTTTCTATTTGTTCTTGATATTACGTCCTTAATTTTATTAATAGCTTTTTTTTCTATCAATGCATATGAATACAAAGATACAGACTTTTCTATTAGTAGTCTTATTGGTATATTGAGGTTATTTTCAACTATTATTCTGATAATAGATATAGCCATCCTCCTCATTGAAAAAGGATCTCGAGAACTAGTAACTTGTTCTCCTGCAACTATCATTCCAACTAAACTGTCAACTTTATCTGCTATTGATACAGCTATTGCTATAGGGGAAGAAGGACATTTTCTTTTTGGGTTTGTGGGCTCATAATGATCAACTATAAATTCTGCTATTTCTGGTGATTCGTTAAAATAAGAAGCATAATATCCTCCCATAATTCCCTGTAATTCAGGAAATTCTTTTACAGCTAGTGTTGATAAATCAAACTTGGATAACATTGCTGTTCTTTCGACCTTTATCAGTGAAGAGTGTGGTATCCATATAGAAATATATTTTGATAAAGCTACAATACGATTAACTTTTTCAAAAACAGATCCAAGTTTTGCGTGGAAAACTATGTGTTTTAATTTTTCTATGTAGTAGTTGATGTTATATTCCTTATCTTTTTTTATTAAGAAACTTGCATCTACCAATCTAGCATTTAATACGTTATTATGGCCTTGTACTATATTGTCATTTGATATAGTAGATATTGTTATAAAATTTGTAATTTTATTGTCTGTAAAGACAGCTAAATATTTTTGGTGATTATGCATTACACTTAATATTAACTCTTTTGGTAGTTCAGAAAATTTTTTGTCTACTGATCCTAATATAACTACTGGGTATTCTAAAGTTCCGTTTAGCTTACTGATGAGTTTTTGATTACTTTCACAAACTAACTTATTGTTTTTAGTTAAATTTTCTATTTGATCTAATATGAATTTGAGTCTTTCCTTATGACATAAAATTACATTATTGTTTTTTAATTGTGAGTTATAAGAGTCGAAGTCCTTTACTTGAAAAAACTCTTTGTTTGTAAATCTATTGCCCATTGATTTATTGTTTGCTTCCATATCAGCAAATTTTACTGGTAATACTTTCCCATTAAGTATGCATAGTATGTTTATTATGGGGCGAACCCAATATGTTTTTCCACTTCCCCATCTCATTTTTTTATCCCAGGGAAAATTATGTAGCATGTTTTCTATAATGTGTGAAAGAGTATTCTCTATGTTTGTTTCTGTATTGTTATTTAGTTCAGCGTAGTAGAATTCATCATTACCAACTTTGCAAATTAAAAGATCGCTTAATTTCTTATCTACTTTCTTTAAAAAACCTTCTATAGAGACTTTATCTGCTGTTACTTTTGGTCCTTTTATTTTTGATATAATGCTTGAATAATTATTGATTATATTGCTTATGTGTATAGTTAATCTATTTGGAGTTACAAATACGTTTACATTATCAAAACCAATGTTATGACGATTTAATTCTTTTTTTATATGGGAATCTATGTATACATAAGCACTGTTCTGCATTTCAGGGGGTATTTCTTCTGATAAGCATTCAAATAACAATTCTAAAGGCATGTCGTTTTACTTATTTTAATGACACTGAGTATATAAGCTACAACATAAATTTGCAAGTTTGCGTACGCGTAATATATATGATGCTCGCTCATTTACTCCAATAACTCCACGAGACTCTAATAAATTAAGTATATGACTTGCTTTTGTGCAAATATCGTATGCAGCTAGTGGTAGTTTTTTCTCTATTAAAGAAATGCATATTTGTTCAGCTTCATTAAACTGTCTAAAAAGAATGTCTGTGTCGTAGTAATCTAATGCTAACTTAGAAAATTCATATTCACGTTGTTTAAATACATCACCATAAGTTGTTCCATGATCATCCCATAGTATTTTATAAACATCATCTACATTTTGAACAATCATGGCTATTCTTTCTAAACCGTAAGCAATTTCTCCAGGAACTAAAGAGCATTCAATACCTCCTACTTGTTGCATATAGGTGAACTGAGTTATTTCCATGCCATTACAAGTTACTTCCCATCCAAGTCCCCAAGCACCAATACTTGGATTTTCCCAGTCGTCTTCTATAAATTTTATATCATGGGTATTAATTGATATACCTATTTTTTCTAAACTTTTTAGATAGTCAGACTGTAATTCTGTACTAGATGGCTTTATTAGTACTTGATATTGATGGTGTTGATATAAACGGTTTGGATTATCACCATATCTTCCATCAGAAGGCCTAATAACAGGTTGAACATAAGCTAGTTTTGATGGCTTCTTTGATATAGCTGTCATTGAGGTTGCTGGGTGAAGAGTTGCTGCTCCTAACTCAGAAGTATATGGTTGAAATATTGTACATCCATAACTTTCCCAATAACTTTGTAAAATTCTTATAATACTTTGAAAATTCACAAAACATATAACCAATCCTAATTACTGCTATTATAGAAGAATAATGTAAAATTATACAAGGTTTATTTTTTTATATGTTATTAATTTATTTATCATATATTTGAGTTATTTATATAAAATAATATTAGTTTTTATTAATTATGATATAAAAAATAATGTTCTGCATGTTTTGTAAATATTTTGATTTTTTCTTGCATTTTTTATCTATAAGTATAATCTCTGTTAATCATGAGGTAAGATTTGCTAATTACTATCGTAGCTAGTATTTTTGGTATAGATGGGATGTCGCCAAGTGGTAAGGCAACGGTTTTTGATACCGTCATTCGAAGGTTCGAGTCCTTCCATCCCAGCCATATTTTGAGTAGCTTTTATGTAGTAGCCTTATGTTTTTTTACAGGTATATGTTGTTTTCTTTTATATTGAGAAATATAAAGAATGTTTTTATTAGACTGTGCTTCCTTGCAGTATTTCTTTACTTTTCTTCTTTCATCTTTATAGCTATGAAGGAAGGAATTAGTGTAGCTTTTGCATATAAGGATCCTAAGAATGTTGCTATTTATATTTATAAGTATTTAAAGTGGTGTTATTATAATCCTGATTTGGTTACATATTCTATTATTTTTAAAACGTGTATATCATTAGGTATACCTTTTTGGATATGTTTGAAAATTTCTAAGTTTAATTGGAATAATTTTTCTAAATCTTTGAGTAAATATGTATTTTCTATATTTAAAAAAAATACTTATAATACAGAAAATTTGGAAAATAATACTGGTAATCATAATGTTATCCAACATGATTATCGTGAGGAAATTTATAACATAAAAAAGAAGCAATGATGAACATTGAAAAATCTGTAAATAAAATGATTTCAGAAGTTTTGTGTGTAAGAGATAAAAAAATAAGTAAAAATTGTGATGATATCAATAATAATAAAACTAGTTGAATTTTCCTATCCCCATAGCATGTTTTATCATAAATTTCTTTATAGTTTGCGAATTTTCAGCTATGGCTAATCCAACTCTTCTTGTAGCTTTTGCTATACAAGATTTTCTAGTAAATATTTTATCTATAAATGTAGTAAAAACTGCCATAGAAAAGTTGTCAAAATATCTATCATATGAAAAGTTTTTTAATACGTAATTACTTCCTATATCTATGCCATATTGCTTTGCTGATTTTATATTACTTACTAGTTTATCTATATCTCTTATACCCAAATTTAACCCTTGACCTGCTATAGGATGTATGGAATGGGCAGCATCACCTATTAATATAAATCTATTTTTATATAAATGTTTAGCAAATACTAAGCTTAAAGGAAAACATTTTATTTTGCTATCTAATTTTATGTCTCTTAAATAAGGGCTACATCTTTTCTCAAGCTCTATCATGAAATCTTTTTTACTTAATTTCATAATCATATTGCTTATATCTGTTTTATTTGTCAAAACCATAGAAGATCTATACCCATTGTAAAGGGGAAGTATAGCAACAGGTCCTCCATGAAAAAAATGTTCTATAGCTAAATTATTATGATTGTTTGTGTGCTTTACATTGCAAATAATACTACTTTGGGAGTAGTCGTAGTTAATAGATGGTATATCAAATATTTTCCTTAAATTTGAATTTTTACCTTCAGCAGATATTAATAGTGATGTTGTTAGTGTTGTATTATCTGTTAATTCTATTCTTACTAAATCATCTGTAGTATTTATTGATTTATATATGCATTCAGAATACAAATCTAACTTGTTTATGTGTTTCTTAAAAGCGTTACATAAGAATTTACTTTCTACAATATATCCCATAGGATTATCGCTTACAGATTTATGATTGTAATGTACAAATATTGGACTATCTTCATCTTTTATTAGAATATCCAATATAGGACAAGATTCTTTTATATGATTCCATATATTAAATTTATCTAGTATTTCTTGAGATTTTCTTGATAAAGCAAATACTCTGTCTTTTGGTATTGATGATAAAATTTTGTTCTTATCTATTAAAGCTATTGATAATGAAAGCTGATTTAATATTATTGCTGTAAGTATTCCATTTATTCCTGCACCTGAAATAACTACATCATAATATTTGTTACTCATAAGAATGTAATTTAATAAGTAGATAAAAAATATTACTGAATAAAAATAAATAATTATTAAAATTAATGGCGTGTCCGAAGGGATTCGAACCCATGACCAACAGCTTAGAAGGCTGATGCTCTATCCAGCTGAGCTACGGACACAACTACAGAATGTTACTTTAATTAACTTATTTGTCAAGTTTATCGATTTTTTTGATATAGAAGTAAGTATATTTTGTAATTAAAAAACAGTTTTGTATTTTATGTTTAAGTTAATAAATCAACATTGATATAGTTATAAAATGCCAAAGTATATAAAAAATTGTATTATGTTGTGCTCTGCTAATATTTTAAGCTTGTAATACAATAGTAGATATAATTTATTACATTAGTAAACAACTTACTATTTGTAAAAATATGGATACATTGAAGTAATTGGATATATGTATTGTTTAGTTATTTCATATTTGATACCATAAAGATTTTTGAGTTTATATTTTTAAGATGTTTTACTACCATAATTGTTCATCTGATTACATTATAACTAGTGAATCTGTTTCTAATGGACATCCTGATAAAATAGCAGATCAGATATCTGACGCTATACTTGATTATTGTATATCGTTAAACCCGCTTGTACATACTGCTATAGAAACTTTAGTAACAAAAAATAAAGTAATAATTGCTGGTGAAATTTGTGGGATTAATGTTAGTTACCCTGTTATAGAATCCATAGCTCGTGAAGTTATAAAAGAGATAGGTTATGAACAAGATGGATTTCATTGGAAATATGTTACTATTGAAATTTTTATACATGATCAGTCTCCTGACATAGTCCTCGGAGTTAATTACGGTAAGAATCAGGGTGCTGGTGATCAGGGTATTGTATATGGGTATGCTATAAACGAAACTGAAACTTTTATGCCAGCTTCAATTTTTTACTCTCATTTGATTTTAAAAAATATTATGTCTGCAGTAAAAAATTGTGAGATTCCAAATCTTGGTCCAGATGCTAAAACACAAATTACTTTATTATATGAAAATAATGTACCAGTTAAAGCATGTAATATTGTACTTTCCGTACAGCACCCTGAAAATTTTTCACAAAACCAAATAAGGAATATTGTATATCCTTATGTTGAAAAATCCTTACCTAAAGGATGGATGTGTTCTGATAGTAATTTTTTAGTTAATCCTGCAGGTAGATTTGTAATAGGTGGTCCAACTGGAGATTGTGGTTTAACAGGACGTAAAGTCATGATAGATACATATGGTGGACATATACCCCATGGTGGCGGAGCTTTTTCTGGGAAGGATCCAAGTAAAGTTGATAGATCTGCTGCTTATATGGCTCGTTATTTAGCTAAGAATATAGTTTCTGCTAATTTAGCAGACCAATGTTTAGTACAGTTGTCATATGCTATTGGTGTTTCTTATCCTATTTCGTTCTATATTAACACTTTTGGTACTGGAGTTATTAGTGATAATAAAATAAAGGATTTTATACAAAATAATATAGATTTATCTCCCTATGGAATTTGTGAACATTTAATGCTACTTAATCCTATTTATAAGATTACATCTTGTTATGGTCATTTTGGAAGAATTCCTGATAAAAATGGTAGCTTTTCTTGGGAAAGAGAAGATTTTGCTATGAAATTGAGTAGAGAATTTCATTTTAATGTTTAACAATTAAATAATATATATCTATATCCATATAGAATTTTTAAACATTTAATATTACTTATCTTTATTTATAGATTATATTTGTTATAATAATTTGAAAAAAATTTTACACTACTCATAGGTGATTATTTTTTAATATTACATTTAATGCTGCACTTTTTCTTATATTATTGATTACTACCATATTCTTTTGTATTCTTTTACTACTATTACAAGAGAATTGTATTGTTTAAAGGTAATCATTTACAAGTATTTCTGCTATTTGTACTGCATTTAATGCTGCACCTTTTCTTAAATTGTCACTTACTAACCACATGCTGAGCCCATGCTTTACTGTATTGTCTTTCCTTAATCTAGATACATAAACTTCATCTTCATGTACGCCATCTAGCGGAGTTGCATATCCACCATCTTCTCTTCTATCTAGTACTATGACTCCTGGAGAATTTTCTAGTGCTTCATATGCTGCTTCTTCTGAAATTTCAGAGAAAAATTCAACATTTAATGATTCAGAATGTGATACGAATACTGGTACTCTAACACATGTTGCACTTACTTCTATATTTTTATCTAATATTTTTTTTGTTTCTACAGACATTTTCCATTCTTCTTTTGTTGAGCCATCTTCCATAAAAACATCTATGTGTGGAATACAATTGAAAGCAATTCTTTTAGTGAATTGTTTAGGAGCAATGTTTTGGTTCATAAAAGTACCCTTAGTTTGTGAATAAAGTTCGTCCATTGCAGATTTTCCTGCACCTGAAACTGATTGGTATGTTGATACAACAACTCTCTTTATTCTCGATATTTTGTGTAAGGGATTTAAAGCTAAAAGCATTTGTATAGTTGAACAATTTGGGTTTGCAATAATGTTGTGTTTATAGTATTCAGCAATGTCTTCTGGGTTAATCTCTGGAACTACTAATGGAATGCCTTCTTCCATACGAAATAAGGATGTATTATCTATAACTATGCATCCTTTGTTTGCTGCTATTCGTGCATATTGCTGTGATACTGAAGATCCAGCTGAAAAAATTGCTATGTCTGTTCCGTTAAAATCGTAACTATCTAAATCTTGTGATTCCAATATATTATCTCCATAGCTTAATTTTTTTCCTATGGATTTTTTTGATGCTAATGCTATGATTTCACTAACTGGAAACGATCTACTTGCCATGACATTAAGAACAACTCTACCTACGTTTCCTGTAGCGCCTACTACTGCTATTTTGTAACTCATGTTTTTTTGTTATATACCAAATGATAATAGAGAACCTACAATATTCTTGTTGTAATCAGATGACTTTTTGAAAGCATCATTAAATGCTGCTTTTATTAAGTCTTCTATAAAGATAGGTTTTTCTTTTAATAAAGATGGATCTAATTTTACTTCAAGAACTTGATAACTTACCATGTTTGATATACTGATTTTTACAGATACTTTTCCACCAAGTGATGAACCTTCAAAAATTTGTGCTTTTTGGTGTTCTTGAAAATCAGAAAATTTCTTTTTTATAAACTCTTGTAAATTAGATAATTGATCACTAGAGTACATAACTAATCTCCTTATTGTTGCTCTTTTTTTGTATTTTCTATGTTTATAACTTTTGCTCCATCAAACTCTTGTAGTATATTGCAAATAGTTGGATTAACATGTTGATTATAATACGCATCGTTATCTTTTTTTATATCAAAATTTTTTTCAATAGATAAATTCCATTGTTTATTAGTTGAATTATTTAAAAAGTTCAACAAATCTTTGTGAAAATCTTTTGATAATATTTGATTAGTTTTTATGTTTAATATTCCATCCTGATAATGTGTGATTTCTAGATCAGATTCAGATATTTGGTTATATAAATCTTGCATATTGTTATTCTTTAATAATTCAAGTAGCATTTTACGATTATTATCTAACTTGTTATTTATTTGTATATTATTTTGAAGCTTATCTATTATTTGTTTTGGAGATGGCAAGGTTGATAAATAACATAACCTTATGATTAACATATTAGCAGCATATTTTATACATCCAGATGATTTTACTTCTTGTATCCCCTTTAAAAGCATTTGCCATAATCTTGATAAGAATATGGGGGATAATATTTTTTCGTTTTTTATATGTATTGTAATGTCATTATCATGTGGATAACTGTTTTTTTTTGTGATAGAAAAGTAACATATTTCATAAATAATCTGTAACATATTATCTAACACTATAACAGGATTATATGAATTGCATACTTCTTCAAATTTATTAATAGCTTCTACAGTATTACCTGTTACTAGTGGCTCTATAATTTCCAATAGAGTGTGTCTGCTGACATAACCTAGCATTTCTTTTGTACTTGTCTCAGATAGATTTTTATTACTGTATATAGAAGATTGCTCTAGTAAAGATAAAGCATTACGTATAGATCCATCAGAATTACATGCTATCAATCTTATACTTTCTTCATCAAAGACTATATTTTCTTTTTCTGCTATAATTTTTAAGTGAGTTATAAGATTGTCTGTGGATATTCTTTGAAAATCAAATCTTTGACATCTGGATATTATAGTTACAGGTATTTTTTTTACTTCTGTTGTTGCTAGAATAAATTTTACGTATGGGGCAGGTTCTTCTAAAACTTTTAATAATGCATTAAAAGCACTATTAGAAAGCATATGTACTTCATCTATTATATATACTTTAAACTTTGAAGTAATAGGCATATAGCGAGAATTTTCTAGAATAACTTTTACATCTTCTATACTAGTATTACTTGCTGCATCTATTTCTATTACATCTGGATGATTAAAATTCTTTATAGAAGTACAATTTTGACATGTATTGCATGGGTCAGATGTTGGTCCAAAAGTACAGTTTAAGCACATTGATATTATTCTAGCTGCAGTAGTTTTACCTACTCCACTAGTACCTGTCAAAAGTATAGAATCTGGTATTTTATTTAATTGAAATGCGTTATGTAAGACACGAACTAAAATCTCTTGACCTATAAGATCTTTAAAATTACTTGGTCTATATTTTAATGCAAAACTCATGTTGTGATGATAACATAAAAAATGGGCAATACAACCCAAAGAAACAATGCTACGGCTGCTTTATTCCTAACCTGACCGACTTCACAAGTCCTTTGCTCATATTACCCTTTGCATTATAATTTAACTTAGAGAAATATCAAATAAAAATTAGAGTAATAATTTATTATTTGTGAAAGAAAGTGATTTTTTTAATTATATACAAGGCACTATGTATTGGATTTTGAAATTGCATCATAGAACATCATTTTCTAAAGCAAGGTTTAAATATTTGTAAGGATATAATATAAAATCAGTAGGATTATATAATTACAGTACAAAATTTTCTCTCATTTAGTAATAGAAAAAGCTTATATAACTTTTAAAAGGTGTTGCTTTTTTAAGCATTTGAATATGAATTTGTATTTTTTATTTTAGATTGGATATTTGTGGCTAACTACCTATTACATTTTAAATAACTAATTTTAAGTTAGGATACTTGTTTTTATTTTATTCTTAAAAGTCGATAGTATTTCTAGGTAGATTTTAATACAAATTTGTATTCTTACAATATGTACATTAGATTAAGTATTTGTAAATATTTAAGTTTAATTGTTTTTGTCTACTTCTTTTAAATATTTTAATCTTTCAATAGCAGCTTTTAAACATAAGCTTACTGCTTTTGGTAGATGTGAGTCAAGTACTTGTAGTGCAGCTTGCGTTATTCCACCACGGCTTGTTATGGATGATATAAGATTACTAATGCTATTCTGTGTTGATTCTAATAGTTTAGCACTTCCTATAAATGTTTGAGATACAAGTTTTATTGCATCTTCCTCATTTATACCTGCTTCTATAGTATTCTTTACTAGTTCTTCTGCGAGAGACAAAAAATACGCAGGTCCAGAACCAGTAATAGGAGATAAGTTGTCAAAAATTTCTTCTTTTTGTAACCAATATATAAGTCCTGTATTGTTGAAAGTTGTGGATACTTTTTGTTTTTCAGAAGCTATTTCTTCTTCCATATAACAAAGATTGACACTTTTACCTAGTGACATGGCAATGTTAGGCATTACACGTGTTATTTTTGCTGTATGGCCTAATATTGTTTTTAGAAATTTAATATCAATTCCAGCACATAAAGATATAAAAGATGCATGTATACTGTAAATTCTGTAATTTGGCATAACGGTAGAAACTTGTTGCGGCTTTATAGCTATTACTACAGTGTTAGGTATAAAACAGTTGCTTATTTCTTCATAGCTTTTTACAAATGTAATTTTGTCTATATTATTGAAAATACTTTTTTTTGATAAGCTAGGTTGTACTACAACTATTTGTGATATTTGGTCACTATATGACCACTTTTTTAGTAATATACTCCCTAAATTACCACATCCTATTAACAGTATATTCATTACTTGTTGTAAAATAATGTTGATATAATATGGCATATTATATGTGCTCAAATAAATTTGTAAATTATAAATTATTTATATAAAATTACTGTTTAAGATAGAATAATAGGGTGCTTTATGACATTAAATTCTGCTGTAATTTTAGCTGGTTGTGGCCACATGGATGGTTCAGAAATTAGAGAGGCTGTTTTAGTTATGCTTGAGCTTGATAGGCATAATGTAAAATTTAAATGTTTTGCACCAAATAAAAATCAAAAACAAGTTGTAAATCATAAAAGTAAAGAATCTGTAGAAGAAGTTAGAAACATTTTGGTTGAATCTGCTAGAATAGCAAGAGGTTCTATATATGATATAGAACAAATAAGTGCTGAAGAATTTGATATGTTAGTAATTCCTGGTGGTTATGGAGTAGCGAAAAATTTTTCTAACTTATTTGATGATTCTAAGCAAGATGACTATATATTACCTGAATTTAAAGATGCTGTATGTAAATTTTATAATGCTAAGAAACCTATAGGGGCGGTTTGTATATCTCCTGCAGTATTAGTTGCATCATTAAAAGATATTGCAAAAATTGAGGTTACTATAGGAGAAGATATTAATAATTTAATAGGTAAACTAGGTGGAATTCATACTGATTGTCCTACTATTAAATCTGTTAAAGATAATGCAAATAAAATATTTTCCTGTTCTGCATATATGAGAAACGATAGTCTTTATAATGTATATTTAGGAATACAAGATATGATATCATCTATGGTAAGTACAATAAAAAATAGATAATTTATATGTGTATATAATTATACTGTATATGATGTAGCTTAGTGTGTAATAATAGGGCAGTTATTTATATTTTTTAATAGTAATTTATATATTAACAATAATTATTCTTATAATTTTTCATGTATATAACTAATGGTGTTGATAACTATAAAAAATATTATCTAGTATAAGATTTTATTATCAATAATCTTATAGCATTTTATATACTTTAATAACATACCATTATCTATTTTTACTAACTTATTTGTGATAGTAATGATACTATATCTAACATTCTAAGTGCAAAAGCCCATTCATTATCGTACCATGCTGCTATACGGCATAAATTATTATCAGTAACATATGTTTCATTTGCATCTACTATTGAACTATATGTACTGTGACAAAAGTCTATAGATACTAATTTCTTATCTGTTATGTGTATAACTCTGGAATTTTGTGATAGATCTCTTATTATAGTATTTATTTCATTAGCAGTGGTTGTTTTTACTGAATTGAATACTAAGTCTACCATAGATACGTTTGGTGTAGGTACTCTTACAGCTGTTCCATTAAGTTTTCCTTTTAATTCAGGTATTACTAAGTCAATAGTTTTTGTTGCTCCTGTTGTAGTTGGAATGATTGACATCATACATGCTCTTGCTCTTCTTAGGTCTTTATGATTATTATCAACTAAGTTCTGATCATTTGTATATGAATGTATAGTTGTCATAAATCCATTTTTTATTCCTATAGTGTCATTTATAATCTTTAAAATAGGTGCTATACAATTTGTTGTACATGATCCAGCAGAGATTATATTATGTTCTTTTTTGAGCATCTTATTGTTTACACCATATACAATTGTAACGTCAGAATCTTGCATAGGAGCTGAAACTATAACTTTTTTTGTTGTAGAATTAATATGCTGTTCTGCTAGAGGTTTTTTATTAAACTTCCCTGTACATTCTAATACGACATCTATGTTGTGTTTTTTCCAAAAAATGTTTTTGATATCTCTTTCATTTGATAATGGTATTTTTTTATCATTTATAATGATATATCCTTCTTCTGAGTTTACATTATGAGAAAATTTTCCATGGATAGAATCATATTGAATTAAGTGTGCATGTGTTTCTGGATCTGTAGACCCGTTTAACGCAGCTAGTTCTACTGTATTTTTATATATGGATTCATTTTCATGTATAGCTCTTATTAAGCATCTCCCTATGCGGCCTAATCCGTTTATTCCTATTTTCATGCTTTTTTCCTTTTTTTTATGTAACATGTAATTAGTATTTATTTTTAATATGTTTTATATTACTTCCTAAAACTAATAAGTTAATACTTTTGTGTTTTATGTTTTGTTGTGATATAATTGTTTAATAATCCATCATTTTATTCTAAGTGTTGGTGTATTTTTTATAAATCGGAGGGAGAGTAAAATGTCTGGTATTAAAGATATACAAAACATGAAAGAAGATAATATAAAAAACACAAGGATGTATTATAACCGTACTCTGTTAAGATTAAATCGTCAAGATTTAACTAGAAGAAAAATAGTTTTGGCTGCAAGTGCGCTTTATGTAGTAGTCTATGTTTCTTTTATTATCATGCAATCAAACATACTTAGATTATCAAAAAATCAGTTAACAGTATTTTCTAACTTTATGGATTTTTTTGCTTTGTTTCTATGCTTATCTTTTCTTGTAGTATCATTATACAATGTTTTTTATCTGGAAGTGGAAAAAAATAAAATACATGAAAAGTTGAAAAAATTAGATCAAAAACAAGGAATAGAAGATAAAAATCATAATGATAACAAATTTGCAGATTTTTGTGATAAACATGGGAATAAAGTTGATCTGTTAGGATCAATATTTACCACTGCAATGCAGGCAATTGCTGTTTTTAGTTTGACAATTCCAACTATTTTTAATTGTGCTCAAATTCCTTATGGTACAGCATTTAATTTGCAAGGTATAGTAGATACTGTAGGGAACATACTTTTTGTAATATCTGCAGGTATGTTTTTATGTTCTTATTTGATTAGATATATACAAAATAAAAATAAAGAAAAAGTTAATAAAAGATCTGGATTTGATGAAAAAGCATTTATTCTTGGTAGCTTATTTTTTGGTATTTTATTAGTCTGTGCAGGAAAAATATTACTTTCTTTTGAAGCTAGAGGTGGTCCGATGTATACAGGAGCTGTTGGTCCCTTTGGTATGGATATATTACCGTTAGCATTAATTGTTCGTACTATCGGTATGGTGATATTCTGTATAGGGTATGTAGTATTAATAAATAGTTGTGTCAGGGAGAATGAACAATTGGCTGATCAAATAAATCATGCTAGAGCATCTGGTAATGCTAGTTTAAGTTTAAATGTAAATGATATAGAGTCTTTTGGTAGTCAGGAACCACTCATAGCAAACTAAATAATTCGTTAATAATATTTGTGTTGATATTATTATGTTTTTTTGTTATAATAAGTCTTAATTTTGTTCTTCATGTGGAGAATTTATGGATAATTATAGTAATGTACGCTTTCAAGGTGCTTACTACAGTGTAGGACTTAGAAATTATTTAGTAAAAGTGTATAATTATATGGCTATGGCTTTAGGGTTGACAGGTATAGTAGCATTTTTTGTATCTTCTTCTACAGCTGTTATGTCTATGATATACAATACACCTTTGCATTGGGTAATTATGTTTGCACCTATAGGATTAGTTTTTTTGATGTCTTATAAGCTGAATGCTTTTAGTTTTCAAACTATATTAATGGTGTTTTTTAGTTTTGCAGCATTAATGGGAATGTCTATATCGTATATATTCTTAGTATATACTGCAGCAAGTATTGCAAAAGTATTTTTTATTTCTTCATCTATGTTTGGTGTAATGGCATGGTATGGTAACGTTACTAAAAGAGATTTATCTCAATTTGGAGCATTCTTATTTATGGGTGTACTTGGGATAGTTATTGCATCGTTAGTTAACTTGTTTTTAGGTAGTGAGCCATTACATTTTGCTATATCTATTGTTGCTGTAGTTGTGTTTACAGGTATGACAGCGTATGATGCTCAAAGAATAAAAGATATGTATTATAAGTTTAATGATGGTACTGATGTATCTGTGAATAAGATGGCTATCTTAGGTGCAACTACTTTGTACTTTAATTATGTTAATATATTTCTAAGCTTATTAAATATCCAAGGAGAACGTAGGTAGTTTTTCATTATTAATAGTTAACCGTTGCGATTCTTTAAATATAATTTAGTTGATTTACTTTTTTTAAAAAAATTGGCACAGCTTATTGCCTTAAATTTGAAGAATGGTGATGCTATATTTTTATATGGGGATTTAGGTGTTGGTAAAACTGCTTTTGTTAAATTTTTAGTTTGTACACTAATTCCATGTGAAGATGTAGGTAGTCCTACTTTTAGCATTATTAATGAGTACTATTCTAGTAAATTTACAATATACCACGTTGATCTATATAGAATTAATCATTTGCATGAGGTATATGATCTAGGGTTAGAATGTATTTGTGATAACGGGGTTGGAATTATAGAGTGGCCTGATTTGTTAGAGGGTATATTGAATTTTAGCTTAAAGGTACATATCAAATATTCTGTTAATGAAAATCTACGTAATATTGAAGTTTTTACTAATGATGACAATTGGTCTAACATCTTTAAAGTTCTATAATAACATATATACAGTGAAAAATTTATGATGGTATAATATATTTGTAGTACCTTTTATTAAAATAGTACGATATAATAAGTTTCCAAATACATATATAAATATAAAAAAGAAAGGATAAGCTTCATATATATAAATATGTTTTAATTTACTTAAATATATATTATACAAACTATCTTGTAGTTATAAGATGTGAATAACTTAAAGCTTGTGATTGTGTTGTATATGATAATATATTTCCTTTGACTATTTGCATGTAGTAATTTAATTTATAGGCAACTCTAGTAAAAAAATATAATTACTTAAATAATAAAAAAACCTTATTTTGCAGTTAGTATCATAGTTATTAAATTTCCTTCTCTTTTTGGTAGATTTTCTGGTTTTGCGATATCGGAAGAATCTTTTATTAGCCTTTCTATTATTTCCATTCCAACTTCTGGGTGAAGTATTTCTCTTCCTATAAACCTTAGTGATATTTTTACTTTATCACCTCTTTCTATGAATCCGCGTAGCATGTTTAGTTTGACATTATAGTCATTGTCTCCAATATTGAGCTTAAACTTGAGCTCTTTTACTATAATAGTTTTTTGTTTCTTTTTTGAATCACTTATTTTTTTCTTATGACTGTACCTATACTTGCTGTAGTCAAATATTTTACATAATGGATATTCATCATCGTGTACTATTTCAACTAAATCTAAATTAACAGCTTTAGCTCTAGATAAAGCATCTTCAATGTCTACAACTCCAACCATAACACTATTTTGATCAACAAGCTTTACTTTTTTTGCTGTTATCATTTCATTAATTTTATTTTTATTAGAGAATTTATTTGTTTTCAAATCTTACACTCCTAGCTCAAATTTATTAGATGCTAGCATAAGTTAATAATGTTTTCAATGCTTTATCAGCAGACATGCTATATTGCTCATTAGATCCTAGATAACGTATAGATACAGATTCTTCTTTAGCTTCTTTATTTCCTATTATCCAAAGTACAGGTACTTTTTTATGTATATGAGAGCGTATTTTATAATTTACTTTTTCTCTTGTAGTATCAACTTCAACTCTTATGTTATGTTTTTCAACTTTTGATTTTAAAGAATTTGCATAATCAATACTATCTTCATTGATAGTTAATATAGATAGTTGTATAGGGGATAACCATACAGGAAGTTTACCTGAATGATGCTCAATTAAAATTCCTATAAATCTTTCAAAGGTACCTAAGATAGCACGATGTAGCATTACTGGATGATGTTTTTTTCCATCGCTACCTGTATAGTAGGCACCTAATCTTTCAGGAAGTACAAAATCCATTTGTAAAGTTCCACATTGCCATTCTCTTCCGATAGCATCTTTTAATGTAAATTCTAATTTAGGGCCATAGAATGCTCCATCTCCAGGATTTAGAACATAACTTAACTTTGCGGCTTCAACTGACTTCTTCAATGCTGCTTCAGCCTTATCCCATATTTCATCTGTACCTGCTCTTTTTTCTGGACGGTCTGAAAATTTTACTAAGATCTCAGTAAATCCAAAGTCTTTATATACTTCCATTAACAAATTACAAAATTTTAGACTTTCAGATGTAATTTGACTTTCTGTACAAAAAATATGTGCATCATCCTGTGTAAAACCACGGACTCTCATTAATCCATGTAACGCTCCAGATGCTTCATATCTATGACATGTTCCAAATTCTGCCATTCTTATTGGTAGGTCACGATAACTTCTAACTTTAGAATTAAAAATTTGTACATGACATGGACAATTCATTGGTTTTATTGCTAGTGATTTGTTGTCTACTTCACTTAAAAACATATTTTCACGGAATTTATCCCAATGCCCAGATTTTTCCCATAATTCTTTATCTAATAGAATGGGAGTCTTTACTTCTATATAGCCGTTATTTTCTAATTTTTTTCTTATATAATTTTCTATTATGCGATAAATAGTCCATCCTTTTGCATGCCAAAATATTTGACCTAATGCTTCATTTTGAATGTGAAATAATTCTAATTCTTTCCCAATTTTTCTGTGATCTCTTTTTTCTATTTCAATTAGATTATTTAAGTATGATTTTAGTTCATTTTCATTGCGCCATGCTGTTCCGTAAATTCGTTGTAATTTGGCATTACTTGAATTACCTTCCCAGTAAGATCCAGATACTTTTGTTAGTTTGAAAGCTTTTGATGTTTTTGTTGATGGAGCATGAGGTCCACGACATAGATCGATAAAATTTCCTTGCTTATAAACAGTAATATTTTCATTACTTGGAATCTTGGATATTATTTTTACTTTATAGTCTTCTCCTATGCTAGAAAAGAAGTTTATAGCTTTTTCTCTAGACCATACTTCACGTATAAAATTTTCGTTTTTATTTATTATTTCTGTCATTTTTTTTTCTATTATCTCTAGGTCATCACTAGAGAAGTTATGACTTGTTGCAAAATCGTAATAAAATCCATCTTTTATAGTTGGGCCAATAGTTACTTGAGTGTTAGGAAATATTTCTTTTACAGCTTGTGCCATAATATGTGCAGTGTCATGGCGTATAATTTCAAGCCCTTCTTCACTATCTATTGTTATAATTTCAAAACTACAGTTTTCTGTAATTTCTCTTGATAGATCATATAATTCTCCATTGATTTTTAAAGCTATTGCTTTCTTTTCTAATTCTGGAAATATATCAGCTACTACATCAGACCCTTTTATGCCGTGATGGAATTGCTTGCATGAATTATTGTTGAAATAAATGTTTATCATTTTATACTTAACCATAAATGTATTTTCATAAGGTACATAATTTTTGTTTTTTTACAATAATCTTGTTTTGGAAAACTATTGAATTTCTATTTTTTATTTAGGTAATTACGTATTGACTATTATTTATTATATTATAAATTAGTAAAAAATTACTATTTTTTTGTAATAATAATTACTTAACTTATAAACTTTTAGTTTTCTATACTAATTATACATCATAGTATCTAAAATTGTAGAGTAGTTTTTATAGTAAGTAAAGTTGTATTATTCAAAATTACTAAAATGTTTCTTTAATGAAATACCTTGATATAATAATGTGCCTTATATTAGCTTCTTAGATATTTATGTAATGTACTTAATATGATAGTAAAACAGGAAATACTAGAAAAAGCTAAAACTTGTATTGCTAATTTAATAGAAAAGAATTTTAGAATAGTGATTGCTGAATCATGTACAGGGGGATTAATGTCTTTTTTATTCTCTTCTATACCAGGAGCATCAAGAGTTTTAGATTACAGTTTCATTGTTTATTCAAGTGAATCTAAAGTTAAACTTTTAGGTGTTGATGAAAATGTTATTAATAGATATGGAGCTGTAAGTTCAGAAGTTTCTACTTTAATGGCAGTTGGTGCTTTAAAAAATTCAAAAGCTAATGTGTCTATTTCTATTACTGGATTTGCTGGGCCTGGTCTTAATGCTGAACAAGTTGGTTTAGTTTATATAGGTTGTGCTTTTTCTAATGCGGAAAGTGAGTATAAAAAGTGCTATTTTAGAAATATGAGCAGGTATGAAATACAAATATCATCAGTAAATGCTGCTATGGATTTTCTTTTATATAAAGTATTGAGTAGAAATATATCATTTTAATCTGAGTATGTGTGTATTAAATATGATATGTAATTTGTGTTTTTTAGTATAACTACTGCTTGTACAGCATTTACTATGCAATGAGTAAAAAGCTATAGATTAGTATAATGATTGTGCTTGAGTATATATGTTATTACGTTATTCTTAATAAAAGTTTTCTACTTTTATTATTGTTAGTCAAATACAACATTTCCCAAAAAGATATAATATGTTAGTTAATTATTATATCAAAATGTAGATTTTCATGTTTATTGTGTATCGTTATAAATTATAAAGTTTATTTGTGGTAATTGTCTTATGCTGAATCAAGCATTTATCTTCTAAAATTACTATAAAGTTATATATATTTTTGATTTAAAATTGGTAGTGATGAGTTTTACTAACAATACAGAAACAAATATAGAAAATACTCTTTCCTATATTATAGAAAACATACTACATAATTTTCCATAGGGTAAAAATAAGATGAGAAAGTGGAAAAACATATTTGGTGTATACTATAATAAACATACTATGCATACCTAATGGAAAAGTATTCCCAATAAAATTTGCTAGTATAGAAGCAAACAATAAATCAAAGGACAATAGGATTTACAAACAAAGAGTTCTTCACGTAAAGGACTTCGACTCTTATATAATTCTTATAGAAAACTTATGTTATCTGTGTTGTATAATACCTTATATTAAGTCTTCCTTCGATTTTTCTACTATTGAATTTAATGTTGTTGGAAGAAATAACGATACTTATGTAGCAGTAAGTTATTTAATGTAATTTCTAATTAACTACTACTTAAACACAAATTGTAAATATTGTTTGTTTATATGATTATAAGTATTGTTGGAATTAACTTTTACCATAAAGAAAAAGTTTTTATATTAAAAATACTCACTACAAACATATTACAATCAATATAAAACTTAAAATGCTATTAGGATAACTTTTTTGTTCTATCATTACGTTCTTTTATTCTTGCAGACTTACCAAACAGACTGAGCATATAATAAAGCTTTGCTCTACGGACTTTACCGTACTTGATAACTTCTATGGATTCTATAATAGGAGAATATAAAAATATCTGTAATTGAATGCTTTCATTATAACTTATTTTTCTTAAAGTAAATGAGGAATGTAAACCATTGTTTCTTCTTTTTATACATACTCCTTCGAATACTTGTAAACGCTCGCTTACTCCATCAAAGATTTTCATACTTACTCTTAATGTATCACCTGAGCTAAATTTTGGTATTTCCCTATTGGATAACAATTTTATTTGTTGCTCGTTAAATTCCTTAAGCAAATTACTCATATATATCTCCACCTATGGTATCGGTCAATTCAGGACGCCTTTCCTTTGTTGTATAGTAAGCTTGGTTAGCTTTCCAAAGATCTATCTTTTTATGATCTCCAGATAGCAGAACATTAGGTACTTCAAGCCCTCTCCATTTTGCAGGACGTGTATATTGAGGGTACTCCAGACTATAATTTGAAGTAAAACTCTCATCAAGTATACTGCGTGCATTACTAATTACGCCTGGTATCAACCTTACGCAAGTTTCTACAAGAACCATAGAAGCAACTTCTCCACCTGATAATATATAATCTCCAATACTTATTTCATGAAAATCATAAAAATCTAGAATCCTCTTGTCTATTCCTTCAAAGCGACCACATAGTATAGTTATATTAGAAAACTGTGTTAATTGTCCAGAAATATCTTGATTTAATTTTGTACCACTAGGAGACATGTATATTAGTTTTGTATTTGGATGTTTACTTAATACATCATCTACTGCTGAACCTATAACATCAGCTCGCATTATCATTCCAGGTCCACCACCGTAAGGTCTATCGTCTACGGTTTTGTGCTTATCTTTTGAAAATGATCTAATATCAATAACATTAAGATTCCAAATGCCTTTATTTAAAGCTTTACCTATTACTGAATAACCTAATGTTCCTGGAAACATTTCTGGAAATATAGTCAATATGTTAACGTTAAACGTCACTGTTGTTTCCTATAACTTCTGGTAGATTTATAATTATGTATTTTTCTTTTATATTTATATAAGGAAATATGTTTTTTATAAAAGGTAGCATTGTACTTTTTGTTGAATTAGAAAGTTTTATTTCTATAATGTCACATGATCCAAAATTATGAACTTTCTTTACATTTCCATAAGTGTTGTTGTCTTCTAAAATAACTTTCAATCCTATTAAATCACTGTGGTAAAATTCGTCGTTTGTTAAATTTGGTAATTTGTTTTTTTCTATAAAAAGATTTTTATTTTTCAGTAAGTCTGCTTCTGTTCTTGATAATATACCTTTGATTTTTGCTACTATCACTTCTGGTGATATAATGGAAATTATGCTTATTTCATATGTACTTGTTCCATCAGTTAATGGTCCATAAGATGTAAAATTTTGTGGATTTTCTGTAAAAGTTTTTATTTTTACACTCCCATTGACCCCATGAGATGATGTTATTATACCTAAGCATATAAGGTTATTGGTCATTGTAATATAATTGAATTTTTGTTTTTATTATATGTAGTATATGTAATGAATACAATATATAAAAATTTATTTGTAATGACTTTGTAATGAATAACACTTATCTAATGCAACTGCTATATGGTTGATGGTATATATCATTTTAATGTTGAAGAAAGTAGTTATAAAAGAAGATTTGGATCATAGATGATGTTTTTACATTAAATCTTCTTCAGTTTTTCTAATATTAAGTCAAGTTGCTGTGGATTATTGTATTTTATAACAATACTTCCTCCGTTTTTTGAAGCATTTATTTTTACCTTCAAATCTAATATTTGTGATAGTGATTGTTCTAGTTCTGTTAGATTTGTTTTATTTGTTGAACTTTCTTGATATTTACTCCTATGAGATTTTTGTAGATTTTTAATTAATAATTCAGTTTGTCTTACATTTAGGTTTGAAGAAATAATTTTTTGTGCTATCGCTTCTGCATTTTCTACATTTATTAGAGCTCTTGCATGTCCAAATGATATAATTTTGTTATTGACCATTAATTTTACAGAAAGAGGAAGTGATAGTATCCTTACCATGTTTGTAATATGACTACGGCTTTTACCTAAAATGGAAGCTAAATCTTCATGTGTGTAAGAAAAAGCATCTATTAATTTTGTATATGCTTCAGCTTCTTCTATAGGTGTTAGATCTTGCCTTTGTATGTTTTCTATTATTGATAATTCTAAACATTGATTATCACTTATTTCTTTTACAATTACAGGTACTGACTTTAATTTTGCTAGAATACTAGCTCTCCATCTTCTTTCTCCTGCTATTATTTCGTAACCTGTTTTATGTGGATTTTTTCTAATTATTATGGGTTGTATTATACCATGTTTAGCAATGGATTCAGCTAATTCTTTAAGTGATTCTTGATCAAAGGTTTTTCTTGGTTGTGATGTACTAGGGTTTAATAGGTTTATTGGCATTATAGTATGATTTTTCATATTAATGTTATTGTTGATTTCTAATATGTTATCGCCTATTAACTCAAAAATACCTTTTCCTAGTCTTTTTGTCATTGTATACCTATTGTTTTTGTTTTCTTAGGATTTCTTTTGCTAGATATATGTATGCTTGTGATCCTGCACATTTGAAATCGTAAATGATTGCAGGTTTTCCATGAGATGGTGCTTCAGATAATCTTACATTTCTAGGAATCACTGTTTTATATACAGATTCTTTTAAGTACTTTCTTATGTCTTCTTCTACTTGTTCACTTAGTTTATTTCTTTTATCGTACATAGTTAAAATAATTCCTTCTATTGATAGGAAAGGATTGAGGTGTTTTTTTATTAGTTCTATGGTTTTTATTAAGTGACTAAGTCCTTCTAAAGCAAAAAATTCACATTGTAAAGGAATCATTATTGCGTCTGCAGCTATTAATGCATTTACTGTTAATAAACCTAGAGATGGAGGACAATCAATAAAAATGTAATCGTATAGTTTTTTTTCTTCAAATAAAGAATTTTTAAGAACAAACTCTCTTTTTTGTACTCGTGTTAGTTCTATTTCTGCTGCAGATAAATCTACTGTTGATGGTAGTAAATCTAAATTTGGTATTTCAGTCTTTATGATAGATGATGATATGGGTAACTTATCGACTAATACTTCATATACTGTATTTATTCTTTGATCATAAGTTATACCAAATCCTGTACTGGTATTACCTTGAGGATCTAAATCTATTAACAGAGTTTTCTTGTTTACTATAGCAAAAGCTGTTGATAAATTTATACTAGTGGTTGTTTTTCCAACACCACCTTTTTGGTTTACTATTGCAAAGACTTTGCCCATAAGACTAATATATATATTTGTTAAATTATATATAAGATAACAATTGTGTCACTGAATTTTTATCCTTGATATCGTATATTATGGGATATAATTGTAAGGTTTTATTATCAATTAATCATAATTTATAATATATTTTTGATTAAGTTCAAATAATGTTCCACGTGAAACATTATAAATGTTTTGTTATGAACTAATAGCAGTTAATAAAATATTTCAAATTGAATTTTTTGTTTAAACAATAAAAATTATTTTATAAGTTCTATTTTTTCTTAAATTGATCATGTTTTTTCATAGTTTATGTTTCACGTGAAACGTAAGGGTTTCTTATACCTAGTTTATCTAATAACTTAATTTCAATGGATTCCATTATGTATTGCTCTAGTGGTTCTTCATGTTTATAGTCTAAAATGTGTAGTAATCCATGAATTAGCATATGTGATGCGTGATGTTCTATAGGTATATCGAGATCTGCAGATTCTTGTATAATAACATCTAATGAAATAAAAATTTCTCCTAAATAACAGTTTTTATCTAGTTTGTTATATGTAAATGATAATACATTTGTTGGTTTTTGTTTGTTTCTATATTTGTAATTGAGTTCTTGTAATAGTGTATTGTTTGCTAAGACAATGGAAATTGTAGGTTTATATTTATAGATGTTTAAATCTATTAAACAAGTATTGATAATATTTTTGACAAAAATTTTTGGTTTTTTTATTACACTGTACCACTTTCTATGGTACACATTGATTTCAATCACAATTGAGTCTCACTTATTTGTAGAATGCAATGCCATTCTTCTTTTGTCACTGGTGAAACTGATAAACGTGGTTGCTTTAAAATAAGCATATTTTTTAAGTGAGGGTTTGACTTGATATCTTTCAAATGTATAGGTTTTTTCAATTTTGTATGCACTTTTACATCAACAATACCATATTTATTATTTGTATAGAGAAAATAAAATTCTTTGTGTATAGATACAATACCTATTATTACTTTTTCCTTTCCAGAGTGATAAAAAAAAGCAAGATCGTTGATCTTCATTAATTTTAAATACCCCTGAGCTTGATAATTTAATATATTGTCCCATGCTGTGATTTTATCAACTACCATATTCTCCCATGAAAAGTCTTGAGGTTCTGTTTTTAAAAGCCAATAAGACATATAATAAACTTATTTTTTTCTTAAAAAGGTTGGTATATTAAATGAATCTTCATCCCAATATTCATTTTGTTTAGACTGTGTTTTATTAGAAACTGTTTCAGAGTCATTATGATTTTTTTGTGTTCTAATATAATTTTGATTAATGGAGTTGATATTATCTTCCCTTGGATCATTTGGTTTATAATAAGCGATTTCATTCTCTAAAGGATTAAATGGCTTGTTTGACACTTCAGAGAATTTGGTACCTTGAGATTCTCTGTTTTTAAACATGCTTTTATTTTGTATTATCACTTCTTCATTGTCTATTCCTGTTGCTAAAACGGATACTCTGATTTTTCCTTCACTTTCCTTATTGAAGGTTGATCCAAATATTATATTAGCATGATTATCTACTTCTTCTCTGATACGGTTTGCAGCTGCGTCAACTTCAAATAAAGTCATATCTAATCCACCTGTTATATTAATTAATATTCCTTTAGCCCCTTTCATTGAAACATTGTCTAATAAAGGATTAGATATAGCTGCTTCAGCTGCTATTATAGACCTGTTTTCTCCTTCTGCTTCTCCTGTTCCCATCATTGCTTTACCCATTTCACTCATTACTGCTTGAATATCGGCAAAATCTAGATTGATAAGACCTGGCATTACCATTAAGTCAGTAATACCCCGTACACCAGTATGCAATACGGTATCTGCAAGTTTAAATGCGTCTGCGAATGTTGTTTTTTCGTCTGCAATTCTAAATAAATTTTGATTAGGTATTACTATTAGAGTGTCAACATACCTTTGTAATTCTTCTAATCCCAGCTCTGCTGTCCTCATTCGATGTGCTCCTTCGAAATGAAAAGGTTTAGTAACAACTCCTATAGTTAAGATTTTATTTTCTTTAGCAGCTTTAGCAATAACAGGTGCAGCTCCTGTACCTGTTCCACCACCCATCCCGGCTGTTATGAATAGCATATTGCTATCTGCAATTTCTTCTATAATTTCATTAATTGATTCTTCAGCAGCACCTTTGCCTACTTCTGGTAGAGATCCTGCTCCTAATCCTTTAGTTAGTCCAATACCTAATTGAATTTTTTTTCTGACAAGGAAAGTTCCAATGCTTGAGCATCTGTATTGGCAACTACAAAATTAACTCCACATAAGTTAGACTGTATCATATTATTGACAGCATTACCACCAGCACCTCCTACACCAAAAACTGTAATTCTTGGTCTTAGTAAAGGTTGATCTGGTAAACAAATATTTAAAGACATACTGAACACATAATAAAGATAACTTTAATATACTACGTCAATAAAATAATGCAAATAATTTGATAAATATAGAATAAATTAAGTATGTATATTTAACTAATAATAAATTATTGCTTATGGATTGCAAGTTTTTGCTATAGTATACATTTTTTGTAGTTATGTATTATTAAATTTTTTACATGCTAGTAAAAAATATAAAATTATATGAAAAAATGATGATAACGCAGAGTATAAATAATATATTTCAAGACAAACTTAAGAAAGATTTCTAATGTAGTTGTCAAAGCATTATTATTTAACTTGATTTTTAGGTATAAAAAATTACCATATTAATATAAATTCAGCGAAAACTGTAAATAAAATAATATGTATTAATATTTAATGAATATATGTTGATAAACAATATAGTTGTATACCCAAGATAGTAGGCCTTTAAAGAGTAAAATATATTGAATGTTTTAATATAGATTAAAATATTTCTATATTAATTTCTTTATGGTATTATAATATTTATTATTTAACTATATATTCTGGTAATTTTTATGAATGATATCAATTATAATATCACTACTCACATTGATGATATTGATTTTTTTTACAGCATCACAACAATACAGATTTTGATGCATATAGAGGCGAAATGCATGTATCAGATGCTTCAGAGAGAGAAAACTATCCTGACAGACATTATTATCTTCTTGGACATTTTTCTAGTCCAATTACGAATGGTGAAGTAACTATCGGTGTTAAAGATCTAGTAATGTTACATGATACTTTTGTTAGTTGTAAATTAGATGTAATGTTTGATCATTATGATGAGGAAAATCATCAGGTTAAACATGTTGATTTGCTAGATATAGATTTTTTAATGGCAACAATAGGAGATGAATTGTTATTAATGGATAAGAACTATTTATTATCAAAAGATCAGGCAAATCTTGAAGATGATGCGCCTGTTATGTTTATGAATGTACATAATGCTGGACCTGTTATTGATCTAGTTAAAGAGTTTATGTTTCAAAAGGAAAGTGACTCTGATACAAAAAAGGATAGTTTTAAATACTTATGTTTAGCATCTGACGATCAAGAAGGAAAGTTTTTATGCAGTGGCAATTACAGTATTTAATGATGGTATATATTTGTTATTTCTAAGTGGAAACTATGTTTGTCCTTTATGATAAAGACATATAGTAGATCACCTAATTTAATAGATCATACTCAAAATATTTTTTGTATTATCGCTAAAAATTAAAAACATGTTATGGTACAAGGCTAATATTGTACCATAACACTATATTCTGGTTTTTGCATTGACATGTATGGTTACTGCCTTAGCAATATATCACTACTATACTAATATCATAGACTTTTTCTTTTGTCATTAAAGTTTTGTAAAAACTTTATTTTTAAATAATAGTTCTAATGTAATACAGTCTAACTTTGTGTGTTAAATATATGTTAATCGTCCTTATTATTAAATATTTTATAATATTGCAAGCTATAGAGTAATGATGTTAAGTGATATGTAGTGAGGTACATACTTATTGTATGAAACATTAGTGCTTATACTGTAAAATTCTATTGATCTATTAGTAAAGGAGTTACAGAAAGTTGTATTAATATAGTATATGAAAAATTATTGATAATATTAAATTCTAAAAAAATAATCTTTATGCTAATATATAAATATTAATTTTTTAATAAGTATATATAATGTAATTTTACATGTATAGGTAGCTTGTTATGGATTATTATTCTTGTAGTATTAACTTTTTAATAGCGAACAATAAATCTATTGATAATTATGTTGGAGAAATGCGTTTAAATCCTCCAGGAAGTAAATATTATGCTAGTGCACAGGTAGCTAATTTCTTTAATGAAGAAGACAAAGGGTGGGTACATATAAAACGAGAAGTAAAATATTCTCCTTGCTGTGTTGTTTTTGATGTACTTGTGGATTTAAAAGGTGCGACATTTGATAAAACCTTACTAATGACAAGAGTAGGAGAGCATACTTGTTTACTTATTGATGAACATTATATGTTATTAAAAATGTCAAAAATATATAGTGATAGACCTGAAGTTGCTGTTGTTTTGTGCGATGATTATCTGCATGATGAGTTAGCAGTTCTAGATTGCTTTTTAAAAAAACATGACTGTCAATACCAAAATGAAAGGCAAGAGGAATATCAGGAAAGTGTTATGTATGCTGATTTTCATGCTGATTCATATTCGGAAGTTAATGTTTATCCTGTGCAGTCAGATCCTGGTTTTTGTGCATAGTTATTTTAATGTAGAGTAAGTTAGATTTGATAGGAAATTTTCTAGACCTTTACTATACTTATGTAAAATTTACTTTCTATTATTGAAATTCTTTTGTGTTGTATTGAATATTCTTGATGTTATGGTGCACTTTATGAAGTAATGTTATCAAAAATTATTTAAAATATATGTGAATATACATTTTTTATTATATAAAGCTTAGTGTTATTATAAATAAACGAATTATATTTAATATATAATGAAAAATGAGTCATAATATAGTTCTCAAAGTTAATGATAATTTGTTTTTAATTTAAGCACCATGACAATGTTTGAACTTTTTTCCTGAGCCACAAGGACATCTTTCATTGCGTGATATTCTTGAAAGGTTAATATCGTATTCTGGTGTTTGTGAATTACTTAGTTCTGCATCAAGTTTCAAATGAAATAATCTTTGTATTATTAATTCGTAGAACTTACTCATCATATTTTCAAGCATAGAAAATGCTTCAGATTTAAATTCATTTAATGGATCTTTTTGTGCTATAGATCTAAGGTTTATTCCACATTTTAAAGCATCTAATGCGGCAAGGTGGTCTCGCCATAAGTAATCTAATGACATTATCATTACTTTTTTTACTATGTAATCCCACAATTTTTGGTCTTTGAAATTGAACTCTTCTATCCTCTGTGTAATGTGTTTATCAACAATTTCATTGAGATATTCTATAACTTTTTCCTTATTCTCGAGTTCACTGATTATATTGTAATCTAAATTAATGTTATATATTCTTATAATTTCGGATGCTAAAAACTTATACGTTTCTTCATCTAAATTGTAGTACTTATCATGTATTATGCTATTAACTATATCGCTATTTAGATCTCTGTATATAATAGAAATATCATAAGATTCGTTATCTAAAATACGATTTCTTTGATCGAAAACAACTTTTCGTTGTTCATTGATTACATTGTCAAATTTTAAAAGTGATTTTCTAATGTCGTAATTTCTTGATTCAACTTTATGTTGTGCTTTTTCAATAGATCTGCTTATCCATGTGTGTTGGATTGCTTCATCTTTTTTCATACCTAATTTTTTAAGCATTCCTTTTATCTTATCTGATCCAAATATTCTTAGTAAATCATCCTCCAATGATAAAAAGAATTTTGATAGTCCAGGATCTCCTTGTCTACCAGATCTTCCTCTTAATTGATTGTCAATTCTTCTGCTTTCATGACGTTCTGTACCAATTACACATAATCCTCCAGCTTTTATTGCTATTTCTTTATCATTTTTTACTTTTTCTGCGAGTTGTTGATATTTTATTTCTATTGCTTCTTTATCTATAACGTTAGCAAGTGCTGTTTTTGCTAGCATTTTTAGATTGCCTCCTAGTTGTATATCTGTTCCTCTACCAGCCATGTTTGTAGCAATGGTAATTGTTCCAGGTATACCAGCTTGTGCAATTATGTATGCTTCTTGTTCATGGTAACGTGCATTTAATACGGAATGTTTTAACTTGTTTTTTGTTAGTAACTCTGATAGCATCTCTGATTTTTCAATACTTACTGTTCCTACTAACACAGGCTGTAATTTTTTATGACACTCAGAAATAAATTTAATTACGGCATTGAATTTTTCTTCTTCTGTACAATATATATCATCATTTAGGTCTATTCTTTGAACAGGTATATTTGTTGGGATTTGTACAACTTGTAAATTGTATATTCCCATAAATTCTTCAGATTCAGTTTCTGCTGTTCCAGTCATACCAGAGAGTTTTGTATACATTCTGAAATAATTTTGAAAGGTAGTAGAAGCTAATGTTTGATTTTCGCTGTTTATATTTAATTTTTCTTTTGCTTCAAGAGCTTGATGAAGTCCGTCTGAGTATCTTCTACCATCCATCATACGTCCTGTAAACTCGTCTATGATTACAATATTGCCATCCTTAATTATATAATCCTTATCTAGGGAAAACATTTTGTGTGCACGTAATGCTTGAGTAATATAGTGCATGATTATGATATTGTCGATATCGTATAGAGAGGTATTAGAAGGGATAAGATTATGTTGAATTAATAAATTCTCGATTTTTGTCGTTCCTGCTTCAGTTAAGAAGATGTTTCTGCTTTTTTCTTCTAATTCGTAATCCTCTTCTTGTAACTCATATATTAACCTATCGATTTTTTTGTACATTTTTATATCTTGATCAACTTGTCCTGAAATGATCAAAGGAGTTCTTGCTTCATCTATTAGTATTGAATCAACTTCATCAACTATTGCGTAATTAAAGCCTCTTTGTACCATTTCGCTTCTAGAGAATTTCATATTGTCACGCAAATAATCAAAACCTAAGTTGTTATTAGTTGAATATAGTACATCACAGTCATAAGCATTTTTTCTGTCTAGATCATTTGTATCGGTTAGTATACATCCTACTGTCATTCCTAGTGCATTATATAGTTCTCCCATCCAATCAGCGTCACGTTTTGCTAGGTAATCGTTTACTGTAACTATATGGACTCCTTTTTCTTCCAATGCATTTAGATATGCAGCTAGTGTTGCTACTAAAGTTTTTCCTTCACCTGTCTTCATTTCAGATATCATTCCTTTATGTAAGACTATTCCTCCTATAAGTTGAACATCGAAATGTCTCATGTTTAGTACTCTTTTTGCAGCTTCTCTTACTACAGCAAATGCTGGTACTAATATATCATCTAGGGATTTACCTTTTTTTAGTTCTTCTTTAAATTCAATAGTTTTATGTTTTAGTGATTCACTAGACAAGAGTTGAACTTCATGCTCTATTGCATTTATGTCATTAACTATTTTATAAAATGACTTTATTGTTCTATTATTTGCTGAGCCAAAGATTTTTTGTGCAATACTGAGCATAATTAAAATAATATTTAATTTGTTAGGTTGTGAATTATATGATTAAATAAGATAAAAGTACAACAAAATTAGCAAGCATTTATATAAGTGTTATTGAATATTTCTATAATGTAAATAATCTTAAAATCAGTATTTAATTTAACTGTTTTAATTTTCGTGTGTTTGTTATATAAAAGAAAACAAAAGATAAATTCTAACTATTTAAACCATAACTTATAATCCACATTATCTACTTTTTTGTGTAATTAAATTCAGTACACCTTATAAAAGAATAAAATTATAAGAAGTCATCCATCACATAACTTTTATAAAGTAGATACTTACTTAGAAAATAAGTACCTACTTCACTAATAAATGTGGTCTATAAAATACCCCAAGTATCCTCTTTCCAAAAAGTATCTGGCTTTAATGGTGGTTGTTGACCTACTCCTGGATTACTATCTGGTAATCCTTTAGCTACTAATTCCTGTTGACCTGTTCTTTGCTGATCTGATGGTTTTAAATTTACTTCTGGTTGTTGACCTATTCCTGGATTACTATCTGGTAATTCTTTAATGGTTGTTGTTGAACTACTCCTGGTTCATCTGTTACAAATACTGACTCCTTTGGTTGAATAAATGAAATATAAACTCCGTCATTGTAAGTATTATCAAAATTAATACTATATTCTCCAGCAGTAGCTGTTGCTGTGTTATTGAATGTAGCAAGAGGTATCATTTCTGGGAAAGTTGTGAATTGATCAAACAAATAATCAATAGTATAGATGTTATTGTCTTCATCGTTTTTATATATGTTTCCTAAAAAATGACCATATGTGCCAAAAAGATTATCTTCTTGACTTTCTAGGTTAACGTCAAAGTCACCATTGTCTTCTACACTAACTTTTCCTATATACTCCGAGTAATTTGCAATAACTTGAACGTCAAGTTCATGACCAAAAATATCCATTATAACTTACCTGTATTTATTAATGGCACCATTATATGCTTATTAATAAAAGAAAACAACATGTTTTATTCTATACAAGTAATAATTTATCATAGATCATAAATTTGTTGTTTTAAAAATTACAGCTAGTGTTATTAATGTTTTATATGGAAGCTTTGTGTTTGAATCTTGGATATAACTGTAATTTCTTTTGATTTTTGATGAATAGATAATAAAGATGATGGTCTATAGTATCCAAAATATAAATGTATAGCGTGGAATTTCTATCTTATTGTTTTGTATATATTACAAACATTAGTTTATTTATATATACTTTTTTTTTTTTTTTACATGAGAAAAATGGATTCTAAATTCCTACTAATGGGCAAATTTCTTATGTAACATAGGATTTACACTTTAGTAAATTACATAATATAAAGTGAGTAATTATTTATAGGATCATTTTTGTCTATGTATAAGGGAAGTATATTTAAGTGAAGTTTTAGTTGATTTATTAAGGTGAGTGTTGGTTTTGGATAAAATAATATATTATTGATAGTTTCCTGTTAGAAGTTATTAAAAAAGTGTTATTTGACTTGTGTTAGGCATTTAAAATATATTATTAATGCAAGTATTTGATACTAAGTATCTAGTTAAGTTCAAGTCTTTATAATTTTGTTTTTTGTAACTTATTTACTTAGAAGATAGAATATATTATATTTATAATGTAGTGAAACAACTAACACAATAGATGGATAATTTTTCTAAAAGGTAGCTGATAGTGAACATGTTTGCTGAATTATCAATAGAATATTTATAAGTGACGAATGTTGTATGTTTTTTATCTTCTATGGATATTTTACTTGTATTGTAGTTCTGTAAATGGATTTATTATGTTAACTATTGTATGTTAAAACAGTATATTTATTATATATCAAACTAAAAATTCCAGAAAATCGTATCTGTATTGTGATAAGATGTTAATAAACTTGTAAGCATTTTATAGTTAATAAGCTGATAATATAGAAAAAATTATATCTGTAAGTTAGTTTTTTAACACATATACTAGTTAGCAGCTACTTAGTGTTACATAGTATTTTAAAATATACCAGAAGGATTTAATAAACTATAGAATCAAATATTGTTATAGTTATTTTAAGACCAACTATACTTGGAAAAACATAAATTCTTCTTCATATGATTTTAAAATTAAGTGAATAGTTTATAATTCACTAGGATCTTTTTTGTTAACTTTTATAGCGCTTAAGCAAGAGAATAGCATGTCACTATCTAATGAAATAGAAGTATTGTCTTCAGTTAGAGTTAAAATATGGTTTTCTTTGTCAAGAGTAACTTCAAATTGTCCTTTTAATGATTTTGAAGTTATTTGTTCTAAGCTTTTTTGATGCTCTTTAAATGTGAAATTAAGTAGATATTGATTTTCTATTGGTGTAGAAGATAATGTGATTAAAAATTCAGCTATACAATTTTTAGTTGAACTACAGTTGTCTGCAGTGCAATTCTTTGTTAGATTACAGTTATTGTATAAGGCATTGGTGGAGTATTCTTTGTTTATAGCTTCTATACTGTCTTCATTATCAGATAAAATATCTAAAAGACTCATTGTAAGTGCCTCATTCTAAATTAGTAATCAGTGTGATTTTATATTAATTAGAAAATAAAAACAATGTCTTTAAAATTATATCGATTCTATAAGTTAAATTTTTAGTCTGAGAATAGTAAATTATTCTAGTTTTTCTGGCTATAAAACGTATAGAGAAGTAGTTTAATATATGTAGTACAATTATCTATGTATATTTGATTAGTTTAGATATATATTATCATTATGTGATTAGGTTATAGTAGTTGTTTAGGTGACACATTGGATAGATATGTGTGTAATTATGGATTTGTATGTTAGTTCCGTTGATGGTTTTTATGTAATTAGATTTAATGAGTTAATTGACTATTGTTATTTCTATATATTATATTTTTAATATTTTAAAAATTGTAGTTTTATACATGTTTTATATTGTCATTAAATAACAAAAATGACTTATCTAAATTAAGTAGTGTATTTTGTATAATAAAGTAATTTTCATCATCTGTTTTTAACAGTGCTTTTGTAGATATTTAAAAAACTTTAAGTAAATTGCTTGGTTATAGAGATGCAAATAAGATTGTATTTTTTAATATTTGAACTTTGATATAACAATGAATTATTTTAGATACATATATAAGAATATGCAGTTATATTTAGTATGGTAGAATGATGATTTTTTAACAGGAAATAAGTTGTTATTTTATCTAGGTAAATAGTCAATAGCTTTATTAAATTTAAGATTTGACATATTTTATTTGAGTTCTACATTTTTTAAATCTTTCTTTTAGGTATAAGAACAATCTCATTTGTAAATATCAGCTATATAATATGTAAACAAATAATTAATCTATGTAATGCTAGATGTGTTTATAACATAGCAGTAAATAAATTAGTTGATTTTTTATAGTATTATTAATCTGTTTTTTTACGTAATATTAATTATTATAAATAAAATCATCTCACTTTCTATAGTTTAATTAATATCCTTAATAAGAGATCTTTAAATTGTAATTGTATGCTATGTTTTTCAAGGTAAGTAAATTATGAAATGTAAAATTACAAAAACTGCAATAATAACACTTGGTTTGTTATTGCCTTATCATGCCTTTTCAGGATCCTTAATGTAAAATACTTATGATAATCGTACTAAGTCTGTTTCTTTAGGTGCTTCATATAAGTTAAGTACTCCCTTTTTTCATCATTTTTTTATAAAAGAAACTGGTGTTTTAGCAGGTGAAGAAATAGGTGAAAGAGGGGCTCTTGGATTAAAAAGTGACCTTTCATTAAATGGTGATAAAGCTATAGAAAATCTATATAATTTTGATTTTTTAGAAAACTATTTACCAGAGTATAATAATAGTCTTTTTGGTTTATCTTTTTTATTTGGATATTCATTTCAAAATTTAAGAGTAGAGCTTGAAGGTTTTTATGAGAAATTTGATGTAAAAAATACTAAGAATCATATTCTGGATAATCATAGACATGTTGCTTTAATTAGGCGCAATACCCCGGATTCAGATTATGTAACTTTAATAAACAATGGAATGAAGTTTTATTCTATTGTTGTGAATGTTTGTTATGATTTTGCAGTGAATAGTATACATTTTACTCCTTTTATATGTGTAGGAGCAGGAGAAGATATTATTAATATTTTTAGCTCTGTAAAGTTCAAATCTGCTGTTCATACTAAAATTGGATTTAGTTATATGGTGTCTAAGTCAACGTTTTTATTTATGGATCTGTATTATCATAAAGTAATTGGCAATGAATACAGTAATATTCGTGTTGATTATCCGCGACCTCTCTTTTCTGATCCTGCTAGTACTTCAGCGTTTGCTAAAGTAAACATGAGTTACTTAGGTTCTGAAATTGGTATAAGAGTGTTTATTTAAGTTTTACATTAAGCAGTAGTTAGTTTATATAATATTTTATTATCTTCTTTAATATTTTTTACTATTCCATACTTAAATATGCAAATTATATAGCTGTTTAACTTGATTTAATGTGTTGTACTAAAGTATATTGATTTGTTTTAAATTAGGCAGTAACCTGAATGATGTATTCTTAAAATGTCATTATATATTAACATTACTAATAATGCTTTTGTGTATTATTCAAGAAAATTTTATAATGTATTTTAATTATATAAATAGTCTTGTATTTTTTAATGTTAAAATTCTATAACAATTATTTGAGTAGATGTAGTATTTACATACCATTATTCTCTGCATTAGAAATAATTTTTGAAAAGAAAGAGATTATTTACTAAGTTGCACAAATAAAAATGCTAATGACTGTATTATGTAAAAATGATACATATAATTTATATAGTATTGAGTTGTATTCCAAAGTTATTTGAAATTATCTTTCTAGTATAAAATTTTTTCATACAATCCATTATATAGGGTCATTGTGTCATATAGGTAATATGTTCTGCGATGATGTATCGTAATAGATGTATTAATGGCACTGTAATGCGTCAGTAAGTTAATTTTTATAGCATTATTAATATATTCTTCATTTAGTATTAACTATTATGAATTAAATATCTTAATTTTTGTAAATTAATTAATGTTTTTAATTAAAAGCAAATTATTGGGTATGTGCTGTATTTTTTTAAGGTAGATAAGTTATGAAATATAACATTACAAAGACTACAACAACATTATTAGGATTATTATTATTATCTTTTTATGCTTCGATATCTTTTAGTGCATCAAATACTTTAAACAATAAAACCAATACAACTTTTTTTGGTGTTTCAGATAAGTGGAGTCATCCTTTTTTTGATAATTTTTCAATAAAAGAAACACCTCTTTTAAGTAATGTAAGAACTGACAGAGTAATTGGTTTGCACAATGATTTATTAGAGAGTGCAGATGAGTTTCTAAATGACATAAATAGTTTTGATTTCTCGCAAAATTATATACCGAAGTACTACGATATTAGCCTTTTTGGTTTGTCTTTTTTAATTGGGCATTCATTTCAAGACTTTAGAATAGAATTTGAAGGTTTTTATGAGAAATTTGATGTAAAAAATGATAAAAGTCATATTATAGATGGAAATCGTAGGCATTTTGCTTTATTTAGAGCTGGTAGCTTATTCTTTCATGATTATGTTACTTTAAGAAATGATGGAGTAGAATTTTATTCTGCTATGTTAAATATTTGTTATGATTTACGAGCAAGTAATACTGATGTTATTCCTTTTTCATGTATAGGAATAGGGGGAGATGTTATTAAAATCTTTAACACTGTAGACGTTAAACCTGCTTTTCAAGCTAAAGTAGGAGTTAACTACTTCTTAGTATATAACAAGGTATCTTTGTTTATCGATGGATATTATCATAAAGTAATTGGCAATCAATACAGTGATATTCCTGTCCAATATCCAATTACTCTTTTTTCTGATCCTATTATTACTTCAGCGTTTGCTAGGTTAGATATAGATTATTTAGGTGCTGAAGTTGGTCTAAAGATATTTATATAATTTTTTTGAATAATATTTATTTGATAAGGATGAAAATGGTATATTGAATGTTTTATTATTGTTGATAATTAGTGGATGTTTTTTTATTTGCACACAAAATTTATATTGATCTATAACGCAATAATATTTTTTATAATTTTGTAATTATATACAATTACTTGACTTAATATACCTTATTATAGTAGATTACGGTCATTTACCTTTTGTTGTTAATGGATTGAAAGATGAGTTATAAAAAATTTGTTCTAAGTGTTGCATTAAGTACATTATTTTCCTTTTTGTCTAATAATTCCTTTGCTGACATAATAATTCCTGAAGAGAAGAGAGGTTTTTATATTGGTAGTCAATATAGAGTAAGTGTTCCTAATTTTAGTGATTTTTCAGCTGAAGAAACAATTCCTGGAGTGACAAAGAAGATTTTTGCTTTAGGTTTTGATAAAACTGATATTACTCAACATGGCAACTTTACACATGTTTATAACCCTACTTATACGAGTAGTTTTAATAGTTTTAGTGGTGTTATGGGATGTTACTTTGATAATGTTAGGTTAGAGTTTGAAGGTTCTTATTCAAATTTTGAACCTGAAAGACAATTTTATCGTGAAGGAAGTCATAAGTTGTTTGCGTTATCTCGTGAAAATACTATTGCGGAAAATGAGTTTATAGTATTAGAGAATAATGGTGTTATTGATAGGTCTCTTAATGTAAATCTTTGTTATGATATTGCTCGTGGAAGTGTTCCTTTGGCTCCATATATATGTGCTGGTGTTGGTGCTGACTATATAAAATTTTTAGGGATATCATTACCTAAGTTCTCTTATCAAATTAAATTTGGGCTTAATTATCCTGTAAAAAATAAAGTTATGTTATTTGGAGGCGGTTACTATCATAAAGTCTTGGGCAGTAGATATGAAAGAGTACAGATTGCTTATCATCCTAACTTGGCCAACGCTCCTAAAATTACTTCTGCTTCTGCTAATTTGGATGTCAATTATTTTGGGTGGGAAATTGGTGTTAGGTTTGGATTATAAGTTTTTTAATCTTATAAATTTATGGTAGCATAGATATATATTTTATTTTTCTACTTGTTATATTATATACTATATAGGTCTTAATGCTTAACTTGTTTTGTGAAAAAATTTTGGCTAAGGTATAATGCTATATTAGCTAAAGGTTTTATTTAGTGATATTTGGGTTTGTTCTAGCATCATTTAAATATTAATGTCAGTACTAAAGCTCTTATTGTGTATTGTAAAAGTTATATTAATTATATTTTGGCGTTATGTAGGTAGTAATAATACATTCTGTACGTAAATATGTTAAAAGTAGTATAAAAGTAATTAATTGAAATTGTTCTAATTAATTCCTTTTTCTACTAGAACTGCTGAATTAGTTGTTAAAATAAAGTTAGTGTATAACATGGTATACTTTTTAAAGGTAATACTACTGCTTATGTTGTTGACTTAATAAAACTTAGCTAACAATTACAATGTGGTGTAACACTACGTATATAAAGATATTATAATTGCTAGCTATATGTTCTTATTATATATCAATACTGTTTATGCTTAAAGCTGGTACATCTGCTTGCTTGAAACTAGAATGAAATCCTTCCACCAATTTCTACACCGAAGTGATATATGCTAAGTGTTACTATTGCATACTGATTATCAATAGTAGAACCTGCAGGTGCTTTAGTAAGGATATCTTTGAATTCACTTCCTATTACTTTATGAAGGTGTCCACCAAAGAAGATAGAAACTTCTGGACTTATTGCGTAACTTATACCCAGTTTTCCTTGGTAAGCGATTTTAGGGTTTGTACTATCAAACATTGATACTAAGTCAGTACCAATACCTGCACATATGTAGGGAGAAAAAGGTATACTATCTATCATTATGTCATAACATGCATTCAGCATGATTGATAGATCAGTCAGACCTTCATTTTTTAGAAAGACATACTTATCCTGACCGTTTCTTACTGCGTCTTCTCGAGATAGAAGGTAATACATATGTCCATCACTCTTATAACTGTTATCTTGATTTTTGACATCAAAGGTTTCGTAAGATATTTCAAGTTCTATTCTTGGACCTTCCATTGAATATCCCATAGCTCCTGCAAAACCTAAAAATGGGTTATTTTCATATTTGAACGAATAATTTGGTATGGTGAATTGTTCTTGTATTTTAGACTTGTCTATATCAGCTCCATCCCACTCTTTTTTTAAGCCAAATACCTTTTTAGTATCATGTTTTTCTTCTTTAGCAGAGAAGTGACCAAAATGTGACGCAGTTGGCATATATTTTCCGCTGATGTAAAAATTACCTGTGATATTATTGTCTTGTATAACATCAGAAAATGATACTCCAGGTAGAAAACATATAAGTGATATAAGTGTACTTGTTATAAAAACTTTCTTGCAATTCATAATTGTACCTAATAGTGACAAATAAATTAACAATAGTGTAAGTATAATAGAAAAGCAAGTTAGAATATAATTTTTGATGTAGAATGATAGTGATTCCTGTAAGAGAAATTTAATATATTATATAATAATAAAAGAAATATAACTTTTTGCCTAAGTATACGTCTATTGGGATATTACTTATTATAAGAAAAAATTTTAGCTTTTTATTGTTATGTTTTTTTTTTTGTAACAACAATAATAAAAACTAGTTTGGAATGTAAATTTAATTCCAAATTCTATGCTAAATTACATTACTAAATATTGTATTGCATACTGATTTCTTTGATATTGGATACACTAAATACTGTGGTAGAAGTACTTTTGTTATTCTAGAAAATATATGCAAGCAAAAAATATGAACTCTGGTCTTACTGAGTAACTTATATTAAGTTTTCCTAATAAGTAAGTTTAGGGTTTATACTATTTAACGTTGATACCAAGTTAGTGCCCAATACCTGCACATATATAAAAAAGAGTGTGTTATTCTTTGTCATGTCCTAATAGGATTGATAAACCAATTAGACATTCATTTGCTTATCGTTGTTCTGTAGTATTTTGATCTTGGAATGAGAACATATGTGTACTGTTCTTAATAATTGTTACCTTGATTTTTAACGTAGAAAGTTCTGTAAAGTACTTCAAGTTCTACTTTTTGACTTTCATTACGATAAACTTGAGAAAATATTATTTCATATTCTATTTGTTATTGTAGATCCATTATATATATTTCTTTAATCTATTTCTAGCAGAGAATATAATACGGTTAGCATATATTTTTGCTAATATAAAAGTTGTTACTGATGTTATTTTTTACTTGTACCAAAAAAAGGTATTCTACACATAAGACGTATAGTTAATATAGATGTGCTTATTGTAAAATTTTCTTTGCAATTCAAGTTGTAGGCAATAATGACAAATAGATTAATAGTATCATAAGTATAATACAGAAGGAAGTTATAAGAAAATTTAACATATTGCCATCTAAGGCAATAGTGTTTATAGTTTATTAATATGTACATGTAAGAGAACAAAGATAAGGGAAAACTTGAAATAACTCCATATTTTCCCTATTTATGAATTGCTAAATTTTTCTATCACTATCAATAAGGCGGATTTAGAAAGTAAACCTTACTCCTACTTCTCCCCCGAAAAATCCAGCATCAAGATCTACTGAGGCAGTATTTGCTGTCGGTGCTGTATCTAATATTACAGGAGCTTTTACAGGTATCCTATTAAACCTATTTCCTATGACTCCATGGTAGTACGCACCAATGAATGCAGAAACTTCTGAAGTAATTGGGTAACTAATGCCAACTTTTCCCTGATAAGCAAATTTCAAATTCTTATCATCAAATATTTCTATGATATCAGCACCGATACCAGCACATGCATATGGCATAAAAGGTACACCTTCAGCAACAATATCATAACAAGCATTAACTGCTAATGACATAAAAGTTAGTCCTTCATTTTTAAGTACTACAAATTTTTTGTCTTTTATTGTAGCATCACGAAATAAACCGTAATATTGATAGTAGTCACCACCATTTGCGTCATTATTATCTGGATTTTTTGGATTGAATTTTTGATATGCAGCTTCAACTTCTATTCTTGGTCCATCCATGGCATAACCAACGCTTCCTGCAAATCCTGTCATAAAGTTGTTATGGAACTCAAAAGATGGGTCTGCTTTTGTAAAATCAGTATAGGTTGCTATAGATCCGCCTTTTCTTAAGCCGAAAACTTTCTTAGTTGGAGAAGTAGATCCATGAACAGGGGTCTCTGCAGCTGCAAATTTTCTGAAATGTGGCATAGTTGGAGTATATTTTGCACTAATGTAGAATCCTTCTTTGGTGTCATTGATACCAATATCACCGGAATTCATCGCGTCTGCAAAAGATTGATATGGTAAGATTGCCATTAATGAAATTAATGCACTTCTTACTAAAATTTTGTTGTAATTCATGTTAATAAACCTTTTATAAAAGATAATAAATAACTTAAGAATAATAAAAGAAGTAAAGAAAAGCAAGTCTAGAATATAAATTTTCTTTCAAACTTACAGCTATGGTAATTAATATTTAAAACAACCATAACAAAAATATTAAGAAAATTAATAGGTAAATTTACCTATTAATTAATAGAAATATTACCTAGCTAGTTTCTCTTTCCTTTGTTCTAATATTTAGTTGTGCATATAAAGACCAATGATTCTATAAAAGCGGCTTAAATATACAATGTTATAAATAATATAGACTTTAGATTGCCAATATTAAAACATGCCATAGGCAACTCAATATTCTTATTTATTCTATTATAACATATATTAACCAACATGGAATGGCAAATTAATTGATATTGACAAAAATTGACTATAAACTTTATTTGTGAATACTTGGCGAGTGTGAAAGATGTTTTTTTATTAATAAGTTTATGTGTAATTCTTATAAATAGGCTTAGTTTTACTCTAATTTCATTATTTTTTAATAGGGTTTAAGCAGAAATTTTAGAATGCTAACCTGTATATAGTATTTTACATACTATAGAATATGTTATCTGATAAAACAGTAATTCTGTATGATCAGACTATGTTCACGAGATTTATATGAACGACTTTATATAACTCTAAGAATCAACTAAGTACTGACAAATATTCATTTTAGTTTAATATAGTTGTTAACGTGTTTATTCAATAACTTCATTTATATGAAAATGCTAATGCTTTGCTAAGTTAATGTGATAACAAATTTTATATCTAATTAAAGTAACTGTGCTGAAAATCTTGACATTAATAAGCCTTAGTCATAAACAAATTATTCTTGTTATAATATATTAAAGAGTTTTATTGTAAAAAAACGTTGTTAATAGTTTAAGATTACTGTTAAAGATAAACTACATAAGTCAAATATAACTTTTGTTGTACTCAGTTAAAATTCAATTATAGATGATGAAAAATATTTATGTAAAAAGCAGATTAATTACATAAACAACAAAAAAACTGTATAATTTAACAGTTTCTTGTTGTTTGATGTTATGTGGGATCAATTAAAATACAAATCTTGCTCCAATTTCACCACCAAAATAACTAATGCTAAGCGTGGCTACTGCAGATGTAACTTTAGGGGCATCTTTAAGCTCAGCTACGTGCAGAACATTTAAATTTTTAAATTGATTGTTACCTATTACCCTGTAGTAATATCCGTCGGCAAATAAGTTGACATTATCAGATAACTGATAGGTAATTCCTAACTTACTTTGACCTGCAAACTTAATATGTAAAGCATCAAAGAATTCTATTAAATTTACACCTATACCCACACATATATAAGGTAGTACTGGTAACTTTCCCAAAGAAAAATCATAGCAGCCATTGATTATAACAGATGAAATAGATAATCCATCATTTCTCATGACAGTATGAAAAACATTTGTATTTTCTATTGCAGGTTCAAAGGAAGCTGGTCCTTCTTTCATTTTACGCACCAAAGCGAAATATCTAAAAGCATCGTCTATTACATAACCACCAGGATTTTTAACATCAAATTCTTCATGAGAAGCTTCTATTTCGATTCTTGGACCTTCAGGAAAGAAGTAACCAATAGTTCCACTAAAGCTAGCAAAATTGTCTTGAAATTCTGCTTTATAAGGGATATTAAAATTGTCTGATCTCCCAATACCCACTATATAAGAGCCCTGAGCTCTGATTTCAGTGGTAGCAGCTTCTTTTTTAAGAGCTATTAAGTTTTTTGTTACAACGTTAGTTTCTTTTACTGAAAAATTGCTAAAAGTAGAGACACTTGGTTTGTATTGTCCACCAATATATAATCTAAGTGGTTTATTACTAGTATCTATAGTTCCTGAAAAGGATATACTAGGCAGTAGTAGACATAATGCTGTACTTATTGTAAAAAGTTTATTTTTATTACTCATAAAAAGTTCCCTGTTTAGTTCCACAATTTAAAATATAAATCTTACCCCTACTTCACCACCAATATATCCAACATTAAGTGTAGCTACTGCAAATGTAACTTTAGGAGCGTCGTGCAATTCTGCTACATGCTGAACTTTTAGGTTTTTAAATTTATTGTTACCTATTACTCTATGGTAATATCCGTCAATAAATAAGTTAATGTTAGAAGATAGTAGGTAGGTAATGCCTAACTTGATTTGGCTTGCAAGCTTAATGTGCAAAGCATCAAAAAATTCTATTGCATCTACGCCTATTCCTCCACATATATAAGGTAGTGCTGGTAATTGGTCCAATAGAAAGTCATAGCAAACATTAATCATATTAGATGAAATAGCTAAGCCATCATTTCTCATAACAGTATGAGAAACTTTATTAGTAGTATCAATAATATGAGGCATTATCTGAGGTTTTTTTTCTTTTTTAAGTATTTTATTTGTTTCTTGATCTTTTTCGGATAAACCAAGAGGTTGTGGGTTTTTTGGGTTGGACGTTTTCTTTTTTACCCTCTATTTGACGAGCTAAAGCGAAATGCCGGAAAGCGTCGTTTACTATATAATCACCAGGATTTTTAACATCAAATTTTTCATAAGAAATTTCTACTTCAATTCTTAGCCCTTTAAAAAAAGGGTAACCGATAGCTCCACTAAAACTAGCAAAATTATCCTGAAACTCTGCTGTGTAAGAAATATTAAAATTACTTGGTTTGCCAAGCCCTTCAGTATTGTGAGGATTTGTACTAGGGATGTCAATAGAGCTAACTTCTTTTTTAAGAGCTATTAAGCCTTTTGTTGTAACATTAGTTTCTTTGACTGAAAAATCACTAAAAATAGAAACGCTTGGTTTATATTTTCCACTAATATATAACCCAGATGGTTTTATAACTTCTGAAAAAGATGTATTAGGTAATAGCAATGAATATGTTAAAGCTAGACCTACTGCAATAAATCTGTTTTTGCTATCCATAAAAATCCCCATTTGATTGTATAATTAAAATGTAAACCTTGCTCCAATTTCACCACCGAAGTAACTAACATTAAGTGTAGCTACTGCAGATGTAACTGTAGGATCTTCGTCAAGGTTAGATATATCCTGAACGTGTAAGTTTTTAAATTTATTGCCTATCACTTTATGATAATACCCATTAGCAAATATACTAGTTTTAGGATATATTGGATAACTAATGCCTATCTTACCTTGATAAGCAAGTTTTACATGTAACTCGTCGAAAAACTCTATAAAATCTCCACCAATACCCAAGCAAATATAAGGTGAAATTGGTGTATCGTCTGGAGTAAAATCATAACAGCTGTTTATTGTAATAGACCCAATGGATAATCCATTATTTTTCATTACAGTATACTTTAGATTCTGAATATACGGAATCAATTTAATATTCGGATCCTTAGGTGTAATAGGTCGTACTACAGCAAAGTAACGATAGTCACCACTTGAAGAACCTTTAGAGTTCTTGATATCAAATTCTTCATAAGAAGCTTCTATTTCAATTCTTGGACCTTCGGCATAAGAAAATCCAACAGCTCCACTAAAGCTTATAGCATTGTCTTCAAATTCTGCAACATAGGAAAAATCCTTGAGAGGCATAGGATTGTAATTGTTTGATTTTGCAATAATATTATAAGTAACAAGTGGATACTCTCTAAGCTTAGCTAATATTTTTGTGTCATAGTGAGTTTCTTTAAGTGAAAAATTACTAAAATGAGAAATTCCTGGCCTGTATTGCCCACTTACATATAGTACGGGATTCATGTCAACATCATTATTTACAGCAAAAGACATACTAGGTAATAGTGGAAAATTTACTAATAATGATATACCTACTGCAGAAAACGTTTCTTTGTTATTCATAATATTCCTTAAAACATAAATCTTATTCCAATTTCACCACCAAAGTAACCAACATTGAGTATAGCTACTGCGGATGCAGTTGTAGGTTCTGTACTTGTGCGGATGTTATATTTTCTTTATTTTCTGTTGTTGGTGTTTTTAATTTAACAACATGTTGAACGCTTAAATTGTTGAATTGTTTACCAATTACTTTATGGTAGTACCCATCGATAAATAAATTAGCTTTAACGGATAAAAAGTAGTTAATACCTATCTTACCTTGATATGCTGGTTTTATATGTAATACATCAAAAAACTCTATAAAATCTCCACCAATGCCAGCACATATGTAAGGTGACATTCCTAATTTGCTTAGTGGAATATCATAGCAGCAATTAAGCATAACAGATGCAATAGAAATTCCATCATTTCTCATAACAGTAAACTCGTTATTGTTAGGTGTTGTGGAAGTATCACCAGCCATGGCTCGAGCAACAGCAAAATATCGATAAGCATCTTTTATTAAATAATTTCCAGAATCTGTAACATCAAATTCTTCATAAGATCCTTCTAATTCAATTCTTGGTCCTTTAGAATCAGAGTAACCTATAGCTCCACTAAAACTGATTATATTATTTTGGAATGTTACTTTATAAGGGATGTTAAAATTAGAGTGTGTTTTTATTATTTCTTTGATTGATGCAGCATCAAATTTAAGTCCAATTAGTTGTATGGTAGTAGCATTAGTTTCTTTAACTGAAAACTTCCTAAAGTGGGAAATTCCTGGTTTATATTGTCCACTTACATATAATACAGAGTGCCTGTTGTTACTTGCCGTAACTTCTGAAAAAGACACATTAGGCTGCAATAGTAAATATATTAGTGCTGTTCCTATTATAATAAAACTTTTTTTGCTCATAAAACTCCTTAAAATATAAATTTCAACCCAAACCCGCCTCCAAAGTGTTTAATGGTAAGAGTAGCTATTGCAGATGTAGCTCTAGGGAACGATGTCTCTTTGGGAACTGATCTAAGTTGTATCCCATTGAATTGTTTACTTTCATTAATAGAAAGATCAATAACGTGTTGAACACTTAAATGCTTGAATTGATTACCTATTACTCTATGATAATATCCATCAACAAATAAAATAATGTTAGAAGACAATGGATAGTTAATGCCTAACTTACCTTGATAAGCAAATTTAACACGTACGGAATCAAATAATTCTATAAAATCTCCGCCGAACCCTACACACATATAAGGTGATATTCTCCGTGATTTACTTGCAGAGAAATCATAACATCCGTTAAGAACAATAGATGTGATAGATATTCCGTTATTTCTCATGACAACATGTTTTGTTATTTTTTCTTCCTTGGTGTTTCTAGTTAATGCAAAATATCGAAAAGCATCTTCTATTTTGTTGTTTTTAGGACTCTTGATATCAAATTTTTCATAAGAACCTTCTATTTCAACTCTTGGACCTTCAGAAGTAAGACATCCAACAGTACCGCTAAAGCCTGCAATATTGTTTTGAAATGTTGCACTGTAAGGAACATTGAAATTTCCAAGTTCTTTCATTACGTCTGTTGTAATAGAAGTAACATCGTTTTTCAGGCTCAATATTTCCTTAGGCTGAACATGAGTTTCTTTGATTGAAAAATTTGTGAAATAAGATATACTTGGTTTATATTGCCCAGCAATATACAACCCAAAAGGCCTATTATTATTGTTTATTTCTGAAAAAGATTGAATAGGTAAAAATAATGTTGAACAGATTAGTAATGACCTTATTACAAAAAATATTTTTTTATTGCTCATAAAAATTTCCCTTATATGTTGTTGAAGTTATACTTACTGTTTCACCAGTGTTAATCTTAGTATCCGCTGAAGTTTTTTTAAGATACTCATTGATTAACATGGTACTGTAGAGAATTTTTAATTTTTCGTATCTGTTATATTTTTCTCTGTACTCAGGTTTATTAATAAATAAAGTGAGTTCAGGAAATAAATTATGGTTAATACTGAACTTGTTTTGGTCAGTAAATTTGATGTACAAAATATTAAAGAACATAATGGGACTTTTAGTAATAATTGGACCATATATACTAAAAAATGTTTCTGTGTTATCCAAAGAGTAAAATTTGATATTTTTTATAATACTGATTGTAATATTACTATTGACTTCTTGTTCTAAAACAAAAAAGCTATATTTTATTAGGCTATTTTGAAAATCTCTAATATTAAGCCTTTTATAAAAACCTAATATGTGTCTTGAGTTTATGTTGTGAAAACACCTAATACTTTTGTCAAGGCTGACAATATTATTCTGATATTTTGCATTTGCAAGGAATGAGTTATAGCAGCGTGTGTTAAACGCAAAGAAACAAGTATCTTTAATTACTATTAACTTTATAATACAGAAGTTAGTACATAGAATAACATATAGGTGAAAGCCTTTATGATTTCCAGTTTTACTTGCAGATGCAAAAAAAGGTACTAGTGATATATAAAACAGCATATACGCTACTGTAAAGGAGTTTTTTTTGTAATTCATAAAAGACTTCCCTATGGTTATGTTATTAGAATATAAATCTTACCCCTATTTCACCACCAAAGTATCCAACATTAAGAATAGCTACTGCAGAGGTGGCTTTAGGGAATGTCTTAAGGTCAACAACGTGGTTAACATTTAAATTTTTGAACTGATTACTTATTACTTTATGGTAATAACCATCGGCAAACACATTAATTCTAGAAGAAAATTCGTAACTAACACCCAATTTGCCTTGATAAGCAAATTTGATATGTAGAACATCAAAAAATTCAATAAAATCTTCACCAATGCCTAAACATACATAGGGAGATACTGCTAAATTGTCAAAAGCAAAATCATAACAACCATTAATCATAATTGATGTAACAGATAACCCATTATTTCTCATGACAGTGTAATTCAAATCTTCAGGAGTACTGCTGCTACTGTCAGAATTAGTCGTTGTTGTACGTGCTAAAGCAAAATATCTAAAGGCATCTGTTACTTGACAATCTTTAGGGTCTTTAGCATCAAATTTTTCATAAGAACCTTCTATTTCAAATCTTGGGCCCTCAGTATAAGAATAACCAATAGTGCCACTAAAACTAACTAAATTGTTTTGAAATTTTGCGATATATGGCTCTTCAAAATTTGAATGGTCTTTAAGTATTGTTGGAATGTTACCAGAAGCACTTTTTTTGACTCTTACTAATTTTTTTGTAACAACATTAGTTTCTTTTACTCCAAAATCACTAAAATGAGAAATACCTGGCCTATATTGTCCTGCAATATACAAACCAATGACATTCTTATTTTCAATGTTGTTATTTATAGATACTGAAAAAGATTCAATAGGAAAAAAAGGTAGTAAAGATACCAATACTGCTCCCATTATAGTAAATTTTTTATTACTCATAGAAAATCCTTTATTACATTATTGTCTAAAATATAAACCTTAACCCAACTTCACCACCGAAATACTCAATGTTAAGTTGAGCTATTGCAGAAGTAACTATAGGTGGATCTTTGAGTACATGCACATATGTGACATGCAAGTTTTTAAATTTATTGTTTATTACTCTATGATAATACCCATCAATAAATAAGCTAATAGGAGGAGATATTAAATAACTAATACCTAATTTGCCCTGATACGAAAGTTTAATATGCATTACGTCAAAAAATTCTATAAAATCTCCACCTATACCTACACATACATAAGGTGATATTTTTGTATTGTTAAAAGAAAAATCATAGCAACCATTAATCATAACAGATGAAATGAATAAACCATCATTTCTCATGAACGTAAAGTAAGACTTTTCTTGATTTTGTTTTCCTTGTAAAATTTGATCTATTTCTTGTACTTTTTTTTCTGCTACATGATGATCTTTTGGCCGAGTATTGTGGTTTGTTTGTTTTTCACGAGCTAGAGCAAAGTATTTATTAGCATCTTTTACTATGCAGTTCTTGCAACTTATGATACCAAAATTTTCATAAGATCCTTCAAGCTCTAGCCTTGGTCCTTGACTGGAGTTATAGCCAATTGCACCACTAAAACTTGTAAAACTATCCTTAAAGTTTACATTATAAGTGGCATTAAAATTTGCAGGATCCTTAAGTACTTCTTCTGTAATATGTGTAACTTCATTTTTTAAGGGCAAATAAATCTACTTTTTTAGTAGTTTCTTGAACTGAAAAATTCTTGAAATGAGAAATACCTGGTTTATATTGACCACTTAAGTACAACCCGGAATTTTGAGAAATTATGTTATTACCTATAGATACTGTAAATGACTGAACGGGTAAAAAAAACAAAGAAAGCGCTGATATTACACTGATAAAATATATTTTTCTTCTCATATATATTGCCCTTATTTTATTACTTATTGAATATAAATCTTACTCCAATTTCACTACCAAAATATCCAATGTCAAGATTAGCTAGTACAGGTGTAATTTTTTGAAAATTATTTATATTGGTTACATGTTGTATATACAGGTTTCTAAATTCATTTCCTGTAACCTTATGGTAATATATGTCAGAAAACAGTAGAATGTTGTTGTTTATTAAGTAACTTATACCAACTTTACCTTGATATGCAAATTTAAGATATGTTGTGTAAAAAAGTCCTATCACATCTCCACCAATACCTGTACATAAATACGGTACTACTGATGAATTACCAACTGCTATATCATAGCAAGTATTGACCATAATAGAAGTAATAGACAATCTATTATTTTGTGTAACAGTAAAACTTTGAGAACCAATAACATGTGATTTGTTTGAATTTATTGTTAAGGAATCATTAGAGTTTTTTATATAGAATTCTTCATATGAACCTTCTGCTTCTAATCTTAACCCTTTGGAGGAGTATCCAATAATTCCACTAAAACTAATGGTGTTATTTTGAAATTGAATGTTGTGAGGAATAGTTGTATAGGAATTTAATTTAAATGTGTTGTTGGTAGTTTCAGTATTCTTCTCAGGTTCTACTGAATTATTTGTTTTAGAATTAATTTTTTGTATTGAGAAATTCCTAAAATGGGAGATACTAGGCTTATATTGACTGCTAATGTATACATTAGAAGTTTTTATATCTTTTTCTATATTATCTATCAGTGCTGAAAGAGATTGTACAGGTAATAACAGAAAAGCTAACATATGCATAACATAGCTTTTTTATTGTTCATAGATCTTCCTTCCTTACTAATAATCAACAATTAAAACATGAAACTTAGTCCAATATCACCACTAAAGTACCCTAAATCAAGAGTTAATAATGCAGTTACATCTTGTTCTGATTGACCTCTAGGTTCTCTTCTCAGAGGGACAGGTTGATTAAGAGGTAAGAGCTTGAATTTATTCCCTATGACTTTATTGTGTTGTCCGCTAATAGAAAAGAGTAACTTTGAAGTAATAGGATAACTAACACCTATTTTTCCTTGATAAGCAACTTTTATTCTCATAGAATCAAAAATTTCTATAAAATTTCATCCAATGCCTAAACATACGTAAGGTATAAAATTGTTATATCTTGTTGAGTTATAACATAGATTAATCATGTTAGAAGCAATGGTAATACCATTATTTTTTGCTACTGTATAACCAAGGTACTTCATTCTAAGATCAGTAGTATTAGGTCCAATAGTAACAATTCTTTGACCACCTGCTGGTGATAATCCATCATAAATAGATGATGTTTCTGTTTCGCGAGGTATAGAAAAAAATCTATTGCCATCTCTGGATACATAATTTGCAAAATGTCTTATATCAAATTTTTTATATGAACCTTCAAATTCTACCCTAAAGTTTCTTGCTAACAACCCAATGGCTAATCCAAAACCTGATAAATCATTTCCATAAGACTTATAAGAATCAGTTTCTCCTGATGTAGAAAAATTATAGTAGGTGCTTAAAGTTGTATTAGTGTTGTTTATTGCAGATTTTTTTAATCCAATTGGTGCCTTTGTGTTAAAATCAGTTTCTTTAATATGAAAATTTCTAAAATTTGATATAGAAGGTTGATACTTTATTGTTATATAAGACCCAGTAATATTACTATTACCTTGTATTGAAAAAGCAAACTCTGGTGAAAGACATATTACTAGCACTAATGCTATAAAACTTAAATTATATAACTTTTTCATAGATACAACTCATTATTAAAAAATAAACTTAATGCCAATACTGGTAGTTAAAAAATAAATGTTAAATTTAACTGATGCACTAGTAAAAGGTACAGGGATCCTGTTATCTGTAGGATAATCAAGTACTAAATCGGAGAACTGATTTCCTAGATGTCCATGGAAAGATCCGTCAATAAAAAGTGCTAAATTTGGTGATATTAGATAACTAATACCAACTTTGGCTTGGTAAGAAAACTTAAGACTTACTTTATCAAGAAAATCAATAAAATCTGCTCCAACTCCAAGACATAAGTAAGGAGATATATTCCTAAATTTCTTTTTAGTAACATCATAGCATACATTTATTAAAGCGGGAGATAAGATGATACCACTATTTCGCATGGTATAGTAGTATTGTTTACTTCCAAGTTCTATGTTAAAGTATTCATAAATTTTATCATGAATATACCCACTAGGAGTGTTTACATTAAACCTTTCGTAAAATGTTTCAAACTCTATTCTAAAATTATCTATTGCATAACCTATAGTACCACCTAACCCTAGTAGGTTTTTTTTATATGTAGGATTATAAGGTAAAGTAAAATTGTCACTTAATTTTAATACCTCAAGTGTTACACTTTCTATATCTTGTTTTAAAGATTTTGGAACTTTAGTACCAGTATAAGCTTCTTTTATTGAAAATTTATTGAATTGTGGAATACTTGGCTTGTACTGTCCACTTATATAGATACTACCTATATTGTTTTTATGTGAGTTGTTGTCTAAAGCTAAGGAAGATAACGAAAGTAAAAAAGACATTACAGATATTAATATAATAACCTTAGCATAATTCATAATATAAACCTTAATAATTATAACTTTAAAGAAGTAAAACCTTAGCCCCTCTGTCAAAATAATTAATACTAGAAGCAGTAGATCTAATATCATAACCATCTATGAATAAGTTTTTAAATTTACTTGTTACTTTGTGGTATTGATGTATAAAAATTTTAAAATTAGCAAAACTACTTAAATAAAAAATTACCTGGTTCAAGTTTATTTTATTAAAAATATGGATAGATTTTTCTTCACTTATGTATAAATAACCTATAGTTGAATTTCCTGTAAAAATATTATTGTGTGTAGAAAATTTTCCTGTTATTGGTTCACTTTTTCTTACTAAAAACTTAGTTACTTTCTTAAGAATAAAAAAAATATTATTCTGATTAAAGTATATAAAAAGAAAACTGAATAATATGAATTTGTTATTAACAATGCTTTTTTCTAATGTATATTCTATAGTGTTATGCCTTAATGGATTATAATAATTAAAGATGCTAAAATAAGGGAAATTTGATACATTTATATTGTTTGAATAATAAAAAAGTAAAAATAAAGAAGACAGCAAAGCTAAGAACAATAAAGATTTATTATACAATTTTTTATTATTCATAGCATAACCTTTAACATACTAACTCGACTAAGTAAATAAACACACTAAACTTTTATTTATACATATTACATGTAAAATAACAAGTAAAAATTGTCAAAAATATTTTTATAATATAAATCTTACTCCTATACTTCCACCATAATATCTAACATTTAACATAGCTGATGCAGTAGTTCTTGATGATGTTGTATTGGTCTCACATGGATAATTTACAGGTATATTATTAAACTCTTTACCTAATAGCCCATGATAGTAACCCTCTGCAAAAAGTGTTATTTTAGAGAAAATAGGATAGCTTGCCCCTATTTTGCCTTGATATGATAACTTTGCATTATACTTACTTAAAAAGTCTATTACATCTACTCCAAACCCAATACATGAATATATTGTTATATTATTTTTATTAATGCTAATGTTATCATAGCAAGCATTAATTAGTAGTGAAGTTATTTCAACTCCATTATTTGTTATTGTAACATAACTATTTTCTTTTGGATAAACTTCTTGTAACTCATTTACTAAGGCAAACTCCCTTGCTAAGGCAAAGTGTTTTTCGAAACCAACAACCTTATAACCATCATTTTTTATATGAAAAATTTCATGAGAGACCTCAGATTCTATCCTAAAATTATTATTGTAGTAATACCCTAATGTACCAGATAACCCAGAAATATTGTTTCTATAATGTGGGTCGTAATTAACAGTAAAATTATTATTATTTTTAATGTTATCAAGTGTACTACCATTTGATGACGATGTGTCCTTTTTTAATGCAAATACTGCTACAGTATCCTTCGATGTTTCTTTAATAATAAAATTTGATAAATGGTGCCTAGCAGGTTTGTATTGAACACCGATGTAAAGATTCCTGGAAGTACTACCACTTGATCCTTGTGCTAGGGAAATATGTGATGTAAAGAATATTAACATAATCCAGAAAACAATCTTTTTATAACTCATATATCTAAAACCTTATATAAATGCTTCTCATATAACTAATATGTCAACTGTATCCAAAAAATAAAATGCTAAAAAAGTATTAAGTAGCTCATTTTTAACATATTGTATAAATGCACAAAGTGTTACACTACTCTAAATATGTTTTATTCCATAAATAATTTTTAGTCAAACAAAAAAACAACTTATTAAATATTAAGTTGGTTGTCTATTAAGTTTAAAAGGGTATTTTGTAATAGAATAATTTTTATTATTAACAGTTTATTCTGTTTATTGTTTAGATTATTTAATAATTTGCTTAAGTATTACAAATATGATTTTGTATTAATGTCTAAAGCAACTTTAAAAGCTTTTTTTACTGTAGGCAGAGATATAAAAAACTATAATTTCTTGGTATGTTGGTAATTTAACTTTTACTTGATAAGATTAAACACAAAAAGCTGATATTGTTAAGTATAATAAATAATGTTTTAAAACCTTTGTATTTGTTACATGTCAGTGGTTTATAGTATAAACCTGAGACCTATTTCACCACCACAATAATCTGAGTAAAAATAAGCTATTGGATCTATGTGTTTAGGTACTGTTGTGATTTCAACAGGATATTGGACTGTTAGGTTTGTAAAAGCATTATCTTTTGTTTTGACGTAATATCCGTTAGTAAATATGATAGTCTTAGGTGAAATTAAAAATCCTAGGCCTAATTTAGCTTGAAATATAGTATGAATATTTGTTGCTCCTAAGAAATAAGTTATTCCTTGTCCTATGCCAACGCAAGCACTTGGTATTAGAGAAGAGTTTCCAACTATCATGTCGTAACAAGCATTGAATGTTAAGGAAATAACTCTGAATCCTTCGTTTTTCATTACTACGTAGTTGCCTTGGCTGTTGCTTTCTAGGGTTGTTGTTTTGCAGGAAGCAAAGTACCTGTGGTTATCTTTGTAGGTATACTTTTGTTTGTCAACATCGAATCTTGTAAATGCTCCTTCTACTTCTACTCTTATGCCTCCTCCTGAATATCCCACACCTCCTGAGAAGCCAATATAGTTTCTATTATACACTGGCGTGTAACCACTTTTAGTATTAAATTCGTTTGATTTTTTAAAATCTGTTTCTTGAGTATCTTCTTTTAAAGTAAATAGAGTTAACTCTTGTTCTGAACCATCAGTAGGTTTGTATTTTACAGATATTGGACTAAATCTAGGGAATTCTACGTTATAGTGCCCACTTGCATAAAAACCAACCATTTCGCTTTCATTAGAAAAATCTATAGGAATTGGTGATGATAATGCATTATGTGCCAGTAATATTGCAAAAGAGAATGCAAGTCCTACACCCGAGAATTTAATCATAATACTATCCAAACTGATATAATAAATTTAATATTAGTAAAAATCATGCCTTAAGTCAAAAACAATACTCAATATTGTAAATAAAATGGTTTATTAGTCTGCTATTAATTAATAACATAAAATATACGCACTTTATACTTTGATAAATTGTATGAGTAGTAAACTTAGTATATACATTATATACATTTGTAGATTTTTTGCAATAAATTACATATAATAACACTCACTCTTATGTGTAACCTTACACTCAATGTTAACTACTTATTTATTATCTAAAGATAATGCCTTGACTAAATTGTAGATTATATTACGTACTTTTTCATTTTTTATACAAGTATACGCTCTAACCATCATTAAAACCTCTTTACTATCTATTTTACTGTCGTGGAATTCTGGAAGAAACTTTTCTTCGTTCTCTTTTAAATGTGGTATAGATGCAACGTCATTGTCACAAGAGATGTTTTTTAGATCTTCTTGTAATTTCAACATTATGTCTCTTACTTCAACGTTAAGTACACTTGCAAGCTGGTATAGTCTGCTAATAACTATACGATTTGTTCCTTTCTCATATTTTTGTACTTGTTGAAAAGTAATTCCTAATTTATTTGCAAGTTGATTTTGACTCATACCTCTCATGATACGTTGTCTTTTTATCTCTTTTCCAACACATTCATCAACAGGGTGAGGCCTAGCTTTTGTTGTAGTGTTTTTTGGTTCCTTTGCTGGATTATTTAAAGCATCTTCATCTTTTGAATTATGTTTCTGCTGTACATTTTTCTCACCCAATTCATCAATTATATGATCTTGTGCTTTTATTTTATCAGTATATTCTGTGTTATTTTGTTTGTTTTTCGCATGTGTAGACATATAATTTTTTCCTATAATAAAGCAACATTATGTAAGATAAATCATGCATAATGTGAATGCAATAGTTATTTAGTGGATATATAGTATCAATTATGCTTAAATGGCATTTGATTGTGCAATATACAAGAAATAACATAATTTAATTATGAAAGATAAGACATGTTTCTTTAAATTACTTTTCACTTGATTTGATTGATACCTTATATTAAGATAAAAAATAGTTTGTCCAGGATGGAGGAGAATATATTTTGTTAGAGAGGACTTTGTCTATATTAAAGCCAGATGTGATAAAGCGTAATATTGCTGGGCAAGTTAATTCTTATATAGAAAAATCAGGACTTAAAATAATTGTACAAAAAATGTGTTTATTGACACGTAGCCAAGCTGAAGAATTCTATGCAATACATAAGTCTCAGCATTTTTTTCTCCCACTTGTTGATTTTATGGTTTCTGGTCCAATAGTAGTTCAAGTGTTACAAGGAGAAAATGCAATAAATTTATATAGAGAGATAATGGGTGCTACAGATCCTAAAAAGGCAAGCCCTGGAACTATTAGAGCAGATTTTGCTGAAAATATAGATGCAAATTGTGTACATGGTTCAGATAGCCTTGATAATGCTAAAAGGGAAATAGGATTTTTCTTTAGCGAATATGAACTTTTGGCATTAGTTTCTAATTAATCTATAATTCAATTGTTTTAGTATAAGGCAGTTCAGAATGTATAAAATATAAAAGAAGCTTGTAATGAAATTGCTGAGGAAAGTTTAGGTAAACTTTTGAAAAAAGTTTCTATGTTTTTCTTGAAATGATACCTTTTACAACAGGTGGTTATCTTAGGTACTTGTATTTTAATAGTTAAGGTTTTCTATAATATTTAAATCTTTTAATGCAGTTTTTAAATATGTAATTTAGGATAGTGCTATTTCTACTAAGGTTATGTTGGTTTAGTATATATTACATAAGGTATTTTTACTCTTAATATTCTGTGCGACTTGATTTTATGAGTTTGATATCTTGTTATAAATAAGGAGCATTTTCTAATTTAATGGTTAGAATTTGATGATTTCTTAATTGATATTTCTCTGTATTAGGTTCATTTATCGATATTATTTAAATAGTTTGTGGGGTTCAACTAAAATTTAATTGGTTAGTATGAGTATCATCTAAAATTTTTTGTGTTTGATACCTTATATATAGAGAAATGCTTTATTCGTATAATAATTTTTTTGCGAGATTTAATAGTTGAGTTTTTGTTAATTGATATGAACTGTCTTCCCAGAGGTCTTTGATTTTTTTTAAAGTTGTACCTAAATTTTTTCCTTCTTGATATCCTATGTTGAATAAATCTTTTCCAGAAATAGGAAATTTAGGGACAATAAATCTATCTGCGTATTCTATATATTGTACTAAATCATGATAATTTAAATTTAATTCTGCATGTTTTATTTTTATTAGGTTGCAGTATATTTCTTTTCCAAATTTGTTTATATATTTTTGTTGTTCAATAGTTGATATTGGAAGATCTAGATTGTTATTTAAAAGTAGTGTCAGTATCTTTTGATCATGGTTTGATAAGCATAAAGAAGTTTTAATCTTATCTAATAGAAGGTCTTTTTTATTTGTTCTTAATAAAGCTGCTAGTTTTGTTAAAGGGTTTGTTTCTGATAGGATAACCGATGACATTATTTCTGGTTGTATTTCAAAGGGTATAATTTTTTGCATTACATTACATTGTTGCATGATTTTTAGTGTATCTACTAAATTTGGACATAGCAATAATTTAAAAAACTCATCACGGATACGTTCTTTTGATAGATTGTTGATAAAAGATGAATATTTTGTACAAGAGTAGACTATTTTATCGCTTAGTTTGTTTTGATTGCAAATAGAAGCGTAAAATCTAAATGCTCGAAGTATACGTAAATAATCTTCTTTTATTCTAATTTCTGGATCTCCAATAAAGTTTAATTGTTTGTTTTCTAAATCTTGAACACCAGAGAAATAATCGTATATGGTTCCTTTTTCGTCACAATATAGAGCATTAAAAGTAAAATCTCTTCTAGAAGCGTCTTGTTGCCAGTTACTTGTAAATTTTACTTCAGCATGTCTACCGTCGCAACTAATGTCAGATCTTAATGTTGTGATTTCGTATCCTTTGCTATTTACTATAGCTGTTATTGTTCCGTGTTTTATTCCTGTAGGTATGGCTTTAATATGAGCTGCATTTAAAGAGTCTATGATTTGATCTGGTAATAAGGTAGTTGCAAAATCAATATCTGTAACTTGCCTTTTTAAGATATTATCTCTTACACAACCACCTACTAATCTAATCTCTCCGTGGAATTTTTTAATTGCATCTATAATTGATATGATATCATCATTTTGTGTAAAATTGTTGTGCATTTATAGTGTTAAATTGTTGGAAATAGCAGCATATTAATATAACTCTAATTATTGTATTGTTTTTATAAAAGTTCTATTATTTTTTTAGTTTGTTCAAATCATTGTTAATAAACTTCTTCTTTATTGTGCTTTGTTAAAGAACATATGATTTTTGTGTTTTTACTTTTAAATATTAGTTCTTACGTTAAAGCTATAGATGTAATTATGCTTGTTAGACTCCAATTAATGTTCTCTTACTATTTGATACTTTGGTACATATGTTTGTATTACATTCTGAGATCTTTATAGAATTTGTATAGTTATTTGTGTTTGTTGTATTAACTAATTCTATATCTTAGGTATTTTTTGGATGGTTAATGTTGTTTTATACATGAAAGTGATAACTTTATGTGTTTGAATCCTATTCATATGTGAAAACGTTTAAGTGAATTTACGGAGTTTAAATTATTTATATACATTAATTAAGTTGGTTAGTATGCTTTGTATAATTTTTTGACATTTGAGATTATTCTATCTGTAGTGATTGATTGTGAATTACGTGTTCAATTTGTATTAGTAGAGTATTGATATAAAATTTATTATTGATGGAAGTTAATTGCTAATAACTTTGATTATTGGTCTGGTTTGAAAAATGTGGTTGTGCTATTTATTGTCTTTGTTTTGAAAGTGAAGATTTTTTTTATAGATTAGGATAAATCACTTTTCTATTAACAGAATTCTTGTACTTGAATATTTAACTATGGATTACAACTAAAAAGGAGAGAAGGAATTAAGGCTATAAATACTTTTATACTGAAGATCGGCAGTATCACGGAAAAGTAGTTTATAGTATTGGAAATAATGTGTTATCAATAGATCCCACAATATGAATCTGCTATATAATTTGCACTGATATTAGTGTAAGTTATATAAAATTTAGAAGAAATATCAACCTATAATTTTTGATTAATTGAGTTTGATGCTATTGTCATAAGGGGTAATGTTGTGTTGTGGTGCTTGCTATTCTAGGGTTGTGAGTAGTAGATGTGATAGAAATTGATTGTCATCTTAAATTCTGTGCTGACTATTCTACAATGACTAATGTTGTATTCTATTGGCATTAGTATTCTAGTTATAGTAGTAAATATGGAAAAATAGGCATTAATTACTGTTTTCTTTTTATATAATTCCTAGTCCCACTCTGCTTTTGCTTGGTTAAATCTTAGTTATTCTTATTGAAAATTTGATGTTGGATTTATGACGTCTTATAATTTATGATGCTGGTTTTTTTGCTTTTTGTAATAGTTTACTTCTTAAACTATATGTTCTTAATTATACTTTCAATAGCTATATTAAATTTGCTTGTAGTGTATAACTGTTGTATATAAATATTGGTTTGTATTTACTATATCTATGAAATGGGTTTTTAATGTTTATTTATGTGTTTGTATCATATAGTTTTTCAATTTGTAGCTTATTATCTTGTAAAGTTAATAGCTTTTTTTAAAGATGTTAATATCATCGATTGATTTTGTTACTTGTATCTTGTGATTTTTCAACATGTAGTGATGGATACCAATATTTATAAATGCACATTTTAGTACTTTATTGTTAAAAATTTGTTTTCAATTGGTAGAAAACTTGAAAATGTATACTTCTTTTTTAAGTTATGAAATTCTGCATAAGATGTAGCCTGATGGTTGTGTTATTGTTGTTTAAAATGGAACTATTATTGTTCGATTTTAATAAGAAGATATAATGTAAGTATTAAAATTATGTTTACGTTGTTAATACTTTTATTTATTGTAATAGGTTAAATACAATGTTGGTTTTATCTATAATGTAAAAGGTATCCCATATTTAGTTGTATTTATTTAGATTGTTGAAAAGCATTTATGATGCTAATAGTTCTTACTGATAGCGTCTTCTATTATAAACTGTACATTTTCATTACCTCTCCAGTAATTAACACTAATTTTACCTAGTAGCATAACAGCAGAACGCTCTAGTAAAGTTAATCCAAGGTCAGTCTCTACGCATCTAAAACAGATTCCTTTTATAAATGTTTTATTATCTTGAATTAAACATTTTATATGACTATCTCCTATAATTTCTGGATTTTTGATTTTTATATCTGTTAAAATAAATCTTGGTTCAGGATTACCTATTCCGAACGGTTCTAGAAATTGTAATTCTTTCCATAGATTTAAATTGACAGCTGATGCAGTAATAATACCATCTACTTTAAAGACTTTTTGTTTGTTAATGTTGTGAAATTTTTTTGATAAAAACTCATATAAAATTTTAATTTTGTCTTCTTGAATTGAAAATCCAGCAGCCATAGCATGACCTCCTCCTTCGGTTATTATGCCTTCTAGCTTTGCTGACAAAATAGCTGCTCCTAGATCTACCTCTGGAATTGATCTGGCACTTGCTTTGCCAATTCCATTATCTAATGAAATTACTATACTTGGTAAGAAAAATTTGTCTTTCAGTTGTCCTGCTACTATACCTATTATTCCTGGGTGCCAATTTCCTGCTACCATGATAAGGTTTGTATCTGTTGATATGGAAGCTTCTACTTGTTCTATAGCTTCATTAAAACTTTTATGCTCTAATTCTTTTCTTTCTATGTTAAAGTTTTGTAATTTTTCTGAGATTTCTAAAGCTTCTTCTTCACTGTTACTTGATAATAATCTAGCTCCTAAACTAGCATTCCCAACTCTTCCTCCTGCATTAATATGTGGTCCTATATTAAATCCTAGTTGATAAATGTTTGGTTTTTCTTCTAAACCAATAACATCAGATAAAACTTTAAGGCCAATATTCTGTCTTGTTGCCATAATTTTTAGACCTTGTTTTACAAAAGCTCTATTTAACCCTGTAATAGGCATAACGTCACATACAGTACCTAATGCTACTAGGTCTAGATAATTTATTAAATTTGGTTCCTGAATATTTGTGAAAAATCCTTTTTCTTTTAAAGTCTTATGTAATGCTACAAGCATTAAAAATGATACTCCAACGCCTGCTAAATATGTATATGGAGAATTTTCATCGAGACGATTAGGATTAATAACTGCAATTGCATCTGGTAATGTGTTCATTCCCATATGATGATCTATAACTATTACATCGAGATTTACTGATTTTGCTGCAGATATTGGTTCATGTGCTATAGTGCCACAGTCTACAGTAATGCAAAGACTATTGCCATTTTCTTTTAATTTAAGGAGGGCTTGAGTATTTGGTCCGTATCCTTCACATATACGATCTGGTATATATATAGTTGCAAATGCACCTATTTGTATTAAGTATTGTTTTATTAGTGCTGATGATGTTGCGCCATCTACATCATAATCTCCGAAAATTACTATATTTTCTTTGTTATTTATTGCTTTGCAGATTCTTTGTATAGCTTTATCCATATCTAACAAATGAAAAGGATCAGGTAAAGACGCTCTTAACGTGGGATATAGGAAATCATTAATTTCTTCTATGTTGATTTTTCTTGTTGATAGTATCCTTGCAACAATTTCGGAAAAAGAAAATTTTTGTTTAATTGTTAAAATGTCGCGAAAATTTACATCATATGGTTTCCATAATGCACCTGTTATGCCAATATATTCTGAGTTTTCTAAATTGTGATGTAGCATATAGCACTAACTAAAAATTTATATTATAGCACTGCTTTTTGTGCTGACTATAATATTATTGTTAGTTATATCTATATTATAGTTTAGTAGGATTTATACAATAGGTTTCAAAAATATATGTTTGAATTACGATCTGTTATGCAAGTAAAGCTATATTAGTTATTTTAATTTGAGAAGAATCTATTGATTGTTTATAAAGTTGTACCAGTTTTTATTTCTATAAAAACATGGAAATGTATATAAAGTGTTATTACTGATTACTTTTCAAATATTTATCTGAGTATCACATATAGTGACATAATTCTAAATATTCTTATCTTAAAATTTTGTAAAGTTGATCTGCGAAAACTAGGGGTATAATTTTTACTTTTAACATAAAGTGTAGATAAAGATAATGTTAAAACATTGTTTCTGAAGTTTTCTAAAACAATAATTATTGATAAAAAATATATAAGATTTAGTTTTACTTAAAATGGTGTAAGAATTAATTGGTGGCTTTTTAGAGAGTTATGTTATTCTTCTATTCTGTAGCTAGATAATTAGGAAATTAATTCTATATTAAATATGGTACTAATTTTCTAAATGATAAAATTTTTTTCAGCCCTGTGAAATTTAGGTCTTTTTATATATCATAATTGGTGAATTTGTAATAAATGCTATTGTTTTTTCCTAGTATATTAATAATGAAAAATTGTTTAATTTTATTGAATATAGGCTGATTTGATATATTTTTGTTGTTCTTGATGTGATATTTTTTATATAATAAAGTTTTTCAGTCTGGAAAGAAATATAATGTCAGTTCCAATAACAGTTGCTTATGGAGATGGTATAGGTCCAGAGATTATGGAAGCTATACTCTTAATCTTAAGTGAAGCTGAGTCAAATTTAGTGATAGAGACAATAGAAATAGGGCATAATCTATATAAAAAAGAATGGTCTTCTGGAATTGCTCCTTCATCTTGGGAGTCTATTTATAGGACTAAAGTGTTACTAAAATCTCCTACTATGACTCCGCAAGGGAAAGGACATAAAAGTCTCAATGTTACATTAAGAAAAAAATTAGGGTTGTACGCAAATATTAGACCATGTATTTCTTATCATCCTGTAGTAAATACAAAGTATCCTAATCTTAATGTAGTAATAATTCGGGAGAATGAAGAGGATACGTATACGGGTATAGAGCATAGATTAACTGGTGATACATATCAGTGTTCAAAAGTGATTACAAGATTGGGTTCAGAAAGAATATGTAACTATGCATTTAACTATGCTGCTCTTAATAATAGAGAGAAAGTTACTTGTTTAGTGAAAGATAATATAATGAAAATGACAGATGGAATTTTCCATAAATCTTTTTGGATATTGCAAAGAAGTATCCTAATATTAAATCTGATCACTATATTGTTGATATTGGTATGGCAAAAGTAGCTACTAACCCTGAAAACTTTGATGTGATAGTTACTACCAATTTATATGGTGATATTGTGTCTGACATAGTTGCTGAGTTATCAGGATCTATAGGTCTTGCTGGAAGTGCTAATATAGGAGATAATTATGCAATGTTTGAAGCAGTGCATGGGTCAGCTCCGGATATAGCTGGAAAAAACATAGCAAATCCTTCTGGGTTGCTGAATGCGGCAATACAAATGTTACTTTATTTAAAAGAATATGATAAGGCAGAATTGATTTATAATGCATTCCTTAAAACTCTAGAAGATGGTGTTCACACAGCGGATATTTACCAAAGTAGTATTAGTAAAAAGAAGGTTTCTACAGTAGATTTTGCTAAAGCTATAATTGATAATTTCGGACAATCTCCATCTCAGTTACCAAAATTGGTCTTGAATATTCGGGATAATGAAAATGGTGTAACAAGTACCTCTTATACATATAAACCATCTTATCCAGTCAAGGTTCTTGTTGGAGTAGATATTACTATTGGTTGTGATTATGTAAATCTAAATTTAGATCAGTTAATTCATGATATACAAAATATAGGGCATGATAAATTAGAAATGGTGCTAGTTCATAATAAGGGTTTAGAAATTTGGCCTGATGGATCTGCAATTGAAAATCTTTCTTACTTAGATCAGATATGCTGTAGATTTTATATGAAAAATCAAAAAGATAGGATTCTTAATGAACATGTTAATCAGCTACTTATAAATATAGATCAAAGAAAAATAGATGTAGTAAAGATAGAAAAATTATACTTGTATGACAATCAAGCTGGATTCTTTACACAATAGCACTAAATAATAAGGAGTTACTATTTGTTTTGCAAGTGTTTCTTAATAATATTGTCGTTGTTTATATGTGATAAGCATTATAAAAGATGTTAGTCATGATATTTGTTATAGAAGTAATTGCTCTGATTATATTGTTTAACAAAGTGAAGTTAAGGTATACTTATAAGTATCTAATTTTTTGTTTCTGGTTTTTTTTATAAAAGGTACTCTTAATATTGTTGACGTTCTTATGGGATTATAGGGTAGGTTGTTGAAAATTATAATCTCATTTTTGTTAATAAATTGAAGTGAAGACCCGTTATTTATGGATTTGGATGTCTGTTAAAGTAAACTATAAGTATTATTGTTTAACACAATTTTGCTAATAGTTTAAGTTGGTAGTGATTAATTGTACATAGTTATATTGATATTATAGCATTTATATAATGCTAGTTGAATGTAATGTTTATTATATTTGTGCTTTAATAAATGTTTCTACTTACACATGTGTTGAGAAAGTATCATTTATAGATACATAAGATTAAGAATGTTAGTAATTATATGATATAATAACACTATGTCTTGTGTCATATTTAAAGAAATCATTATAGAAATATTGGTTTTTATTTAAAAGGTATAGTTGTTCTGAATGTTTGGGTAGACATTCAAATTATTCGGTCAATTAATCTTATCGAATATATTTGTAATATTATCTAATGCTTAATAATTTCCCGGATTTTTTATGTGCTTTAAGTGATTATTTTACTTAGATTATGTATTTTCTGTATTCAATAATATGGGATAGATTTTTCACATAAACATCTTTAAGTTGTTACATATTCACTAATTTCTATGGTATTATATAACTTATTGTGTGTACTGTTTGATAATTATTCTACTCTAATTCTTGCTAATAATGTAAGGTAGTTGTACTTTGCTTTTATGTATTTTAGTGATTATTTGCTACTTAGATTATATGTTTTCTATATTTAATAATCCGGTAGCAAATTCTTTAGCAGAGAAATCTTTCAGTTGTTCTACGTGTTCACCAATTCCTATTGCATGGATATGTAATTTATTGTATTTCTGTGCTATTTTTATAACTATTCCGCCTTTTGCTGTGCCGTCTAGTTTTGTTATAATTAGTCCAGTAATATTGACAAATTGTATAAAAGCATCAACTTGATTAACAGCATTTTGACCAGTGGTTGCATCTAATACTAATATGATATCGTGAGGTGCTTGACTGTTATGCTTGTTTATAATTCTCTTGATTTTTGCTAATTCTTCCATTAAATTTTTGTGGTTGTGTAATCTTCCAGCTGTATCAATTAGTAAAACGTCTACTTGATTATTTAAAGCTTGCTGCATTGCTTGATATGCTATACTTGCTGCATCTGCTCCTTGATTGCCTGTAACTATGGGAAAGTTTACTTTTTGTGACCATACTGTTAATTGTTCAGTAGCTGCTGCTCGAAATGTATCACATGCAGCAACTAGTACACTTTTTCCAGCGTTCTGAAATTTGTATGCTAACTTTCCTATCGTAGTAGTTTTTCCATTTCCATTGGTTCCACATAGCATAATTACATGAGGTTTATTGTTAATGGATAAGGGTTTTTCAGCTTGTAATAAAATATTTTCTATTTCTTCTGCTAGTGTTTGTTTTACTATATTGTCATCTGTATCGTTAAATTTCATGTTTGAGATTTTTTGTGTAAGGGATGATGCTCCTTCATAGCCGATATCTGCTGTAATTAATAATTCTTTTAATTGTTCTAAGGCTTCTTGGTCGATTTTCTTTCCAGTGGAAAAAATTTTTTTTATACCATCACTTAATTTTGATGAAGTTTTAAATAGACTTTTTTTAATGTTATTAAAGATCCCTTTGTTGTTTGTCATAATTGAGTTTTCCTTACTTCTAAAATATTGTGACTTGAGTGTGTATTTAGTTAGTATATATTTATGAATTATATTGTTCAGTATGTAAAATGTCAGCTTATTTTATTACATCGTGTGGTACTGGTATAGGAAAAACTTTTATTACAACAACATTGTGTTGGCATTTGAGTGAAAGTGATAGAATAGTACATGCAATAAAACCTGTAGTTACTGGATGGAACAATTCTGATATTTTGAGTAGTGATACGGGTAGAATACTATGTAGTTTGAGTATGGATTGTAACAGTAATAACGTAACAAAAGTTTCTCCTTGGAGATTCTGTTATCCTCATGCTCCTAATATAGCAGCCAGATTAGAAAATGTTGAGTTAAATTATAGTGAAATTTTAATGTTTTGCTGCCAGTATATGGAAAAACCACATAATTATCTGTTTATAGAAGGTATAGGTGGTATTATGTCACCTATTACAGATAATAAAACTTGCTTGGATCTTATAAGAGATTTAAATGTCAAAGTAGTTTTAGTAATTGGATCTTATCTGGGAAGTATCAGTCATGCGTTAACGGGACTTGAGGTATTAAGGAACATGAATGTAAGAGTTGTGCTCAGTGTTAACCATGAGAATGCTACTAATATTGATGATATTGTAAAGTTTATTTGTAAGTATACTGGTAAGTTAGTATATGTTCAACCTTATGTTAAAGGTAGTTTTAATTTGTGGAAAGATACTTCAAATGATATAATTGATTTTATAGTAGGGTGACTTATTTTATGGACATTAGTATTGAGTATTTTTGTAAAATATAGTTTTCATATTATGTGGTGTGTTTACTATATAATATTCAGTTATTTCAATTAACGGAGTAACTAAATTCTATATGTTGGTACTATTTATTATATGTTTGAAATAAAAAAGCCACTTGAAAACACATGCTAATTTTATAATGACTGTGATAATGAAAAATAATTTTAACATTATCACTGATGACAATATTTCACACATGTTAGATCAAAAGTTTTATTATTAATCAGTTTATAATGAAGAGGTTTATAGTCAAATGGTTTAACTTTAAGTAGCAATTTCATGTTTAGTATCTAGGCAAAAGTTTATAGATTATGGAAAATATCGTGGAATTATTCTTTCTTAAATATTAAAGGGTATTTTATTTATAATTATAAACTGGAAAATAACTATATTTAAAGTGACTATTTGTATAACAGGAATAATATTTACAATTTTAATTGACTCTTTGTGTATCAAGTAGAAATTTTATGTAATCTACTTGTTCTAGTGATTTTAATTATAAATCAATACATACATATAAAAGTAAAATATATGGTATAAATTGTATATGTTTGTATTTTTGATCGGAATTGATTGTGATCTTAGTATATGTTAATAGTTGTAATTTGGATTTGTCATATATATGTGAATTGTGTATATATTATGTTACAATTAATGACTATTTCAGTGATTTTTAGAATAGAAAGACCTTTGATAGCTTATTAAATTTAGTGTATTCAGATAATTGCTATAATGATTTAGAGCTTGACAATTAATGTTAAGAGTGCTTAGCTTTCTTTATAAAAATTTATTATTTTAATTATGTCTGATAATAAAAACTCAAACCATGAGAGACAAAAAGCATTAGATAATGCGATTAATCAGATTGAAAAGGCTTTTGGTCGTGGTGCGATAATGAAGTTAAAACAAGGTGCTATTGAAAAAATTGATAGTGTTCCAACAGGATCAATAGCTCTTGATACTGCTTTAGGTATTGGTGGATTCCCCAAAGGTAGGATTATTGAAATTTTGGACCTGAAAGTTCCGGAAAAACTACACTTGCTTTACATGTAATTGCTGAATCACAAAAGAAAGGTGGGAATTGTGCATTTATTGATGCTGAGCATGCTTTAGATATAATGTATGCCCGTAAATTAGGAGTGAATGCTGGTGATTTAATAGTTTCTCAGCCAGATACAGGGGAGCAAGCATTACATATAGTTGAATATTTAGTATGTTCTGGTGCTGTTGATGTAATCGTAGTAGATTCTGTTGCCGCATTAACCCCTAGAGCTGAAATAGAAGGAGATATGGGTGATCAGCATATGGGTTTGCAAGCTAGATTATTAAGTCATGCTTTGAGAAAATTAACTTCTATTGTATCAAAAGCTAATTGTGTACTTATTTTTATTAATCAAATTCGTATGAAAATAGGTGTAGTATATGGTAATCCTGAAACTACTACTGGTGGAAATGCTTTGAAATTTTATAGTTCTGTCAGATTAGATATACGTAAGGTTAGTGCAATTAAGGATAAGGATGTAATTATTGGTAATCAGACTAAGGTCAAAATTGTTAAAAATAAAGTAGCTCCTCCTTTTAAGCAAGTTGACTTTGATATTATGTATAATGAAGGTATTTCAAAGGTTGGGGAAATTATAGATATGGGTGTGAAGCTTAATATTGTTGAAAAAGCTGGAGCATATTATTCATATAACGGTATACGCCTTGGTCAAGGTAAGGAAAATGCAAAGTCTTATCTAAAGACTAATTATAGTACTGCAGATGAAATAGAACAAAAAATAAGAAGCAGTTTATTAGCAAGTGATAACGATGTAAGTTGTTTAATTTAAGAAGTTAGCGATAATTTTTCTGAAGTAGAAGAAGCAATTTTTTAAGGTGTTTTGTTTATGGAAGTAGATTTATTAAATAGTGATTTTATATATGATGAATTTACTAAAATCGGTGTAATAATAAGTGGCCATTTTGTATTATCTTCTGGATTACATAGTGATACGTATGTACAGTGTGCTAGGTTATTTGAAAATCCTATTATTGCAGTAAAGTTTTGTTCTTTGCTTGCAAAAAAAATTAACAAAGTATTGCAAAATATAGATTTAATTGTTTCTCCGGCAATTGGAGCAATTACTGTTGGTTATGAGATTGCAAGGCAGCTGGGTATTAACAATGTATTCTGTGAACGTGTTAATGGCTTATTTACATTGCGTCGTGGTTTTGAAATTAAGGAGGGAATAAAGTTCTAATTGTAGAAGATGTAATTACTACGGGAAAAACTTCTATGGAAGTAGTAAATTGTGTAAAGAATAATGGTGGTACTGTTGTTGCTGGTGCAGCTTTAGTTAAACGTAATAGAGATGTAAAACTTCCTTTTCCTGTAATTAGTTTAGTGGAATTAAATATTAAGAGTTATGTTGATGAGGATGTTCCTGAATATTTACGACGGATGCCTATATCAGTACCAGGGAGTAGTAAATATTTACAAGAATAATTAATGTTTGATCGCTATAAAAAGCAGATTCTTATTTCAGAGATAGGAATAGCAGGTCAAAATAAGTTAAGTAAAAGTAATATACTAATTGTTGGATGTGGTGGTTTAGGAAGTGCGGTTATTCCTCTTCTTGCAGCTAGTGGTATTGGTAGTATAGTATTGTGTGATGATGATGCAATTCATTTATCAAATCTAAATAGGCAAGTAATTTATAAAGAGAATGATGTTAATCAAAGTAAAGTAATAAAAGCTCAGGAATTTATAAATTCTCTTAATTCTAATGTTAATGTTCGCGTATTAAATTTCTATATTACTCCTAAGAATTTTGAAAAGATTTTTAAAGGTGTAGATCTTGTTCTAGACTGTACAGATCGATTGGCTACAAAATTATTTCTTAATGATGCATCTGTTATTTTAGGTAAACCTTTGATACATGGAGCAGCAATTGGTTTTACTGGGCAGGTATTAACTATACGCTCATATGGTAAACCTTGTTTAAGATGTTTTTTTGAGTGTCAGTATATGAGTGTAAATTTAAACTGTGCAAATGCTGGAATATTAGGGGCTACAGTAGGAGTGGTAGGTAGTATCATGGCTATAGAGGCTATAAAATATTTATTAGAAATTCCGGATAATTTGGTAGGAAAATTACAAAAAATAGATTTAAAGTCTAATGACTTTACTAAATATACATTTCAAGAAAATAAGGCATGTATAGTATGTGGTGATAATATAATGGTTGACCCTTATGATTATGACTATTATGAAAGTAAATTGTGTTTTTAATATAGAATTTTCTATTTGAAGTTTATATACATTAGGTATGTGGTATTAGATTGACGAATTGTGTATGGTGGATTTAAAAAATTTCATTTATAGCAAGCATGCTTATGGTAATGTGAAAAATATAGAATTAATTTTATTAAAGAAAAAGTTATCTATAAAAACTATAACAAGTTGAAAGTAGAAGTTTGCATAAAGTTATTTTTTAACTGTTGTTTTAAGAAAATGTATAATGGTGTTGATCCTTATATTCTTATTTTAAGGATAGACATTAAGATAAAATTCTTGAATACTTATTGAAATAGTTAGATTACAAGGCCTGAATAGATAGCGAAAATGTGAGTTTGTATTTTCTTTAATGTTGTATTTGTTTATGCTATATTTAGCTAATTAATCTTGGTAATGTAAGCTGTTCAGTATTGCTATTTTATAATTGCCTAGTATGTTTGGTAAATGATATGCTATTTAAGTTACAAATTAAGCCTATAATTGTGACATTATTATGTACTATTGCTATATATTTAGTATTGCCAAATTTTATTGATAATAAATTCTTACTGTCCAAACAAAAAGTTAATCTAGGGTTAGATTTACGAGGAGGAGTTTATCTATTGTTGGAAGCGGATTTCAAAGAATATTTGAAAGAAAGAATGTATAGTTTGTATGATGAGATGTATGAATTCTTGTTAAATAAAAAAATAGAATATAGTCAACTTGATGTAGAGCAGGATAAGCTGATATTAATCTTAAAAAATAGTCAAGATTTTGATCAAGTAAGATTGTTTGATAATAAAAATCTTAGAATATCTCAACAGGGAGCTCGTTTAACAATATCTTTTTATGATAGCTATAAAACAGAGTTGTTGAGAAATGTTATAGCTGACTCTATTAGCAATATAAGACGTAGATTAGATAAATCTGGAACTAAAGAAATTATCATAAATAGTCATGGTAAAGATAGGATATCTTTACAAATACCAGGAATACATGATACAAGTCAGATAAAAACATTATTAGGAAAAACAGCAAAATTGACATTTCACTTGTTAGAAAATGTAAGTCAGTTATCGTCTATTAACTCTCTTACTACAGTGTTACTTAAAGATAGTCGTGGAAATACATATCCTGTATTAAAAAGAGTTGAAATTAGTGGAGATTCGTTAGTGGATGTTTCATCTGGGATAAATAGTCTTGGTAATGTAATTGTGCACTTTAAACTAAATAATACTGCAGCTAAAAAATTTGCAAAAATTACGAAAGAGAATTTTAATAAACCCTTTGCTATAGTGTTAGATGGAGTAGTACTTACTGCCCCTATAATACGTGAACCTATTTTGACTGGAAGTGGTGAGATTAGTGGTAATTTTACTGTTGAGACTGCAAAAGAGTTATCGATATTATTGAAATCTGGAGCTTTACCAGTACCTTTAAAAATAATTGAAGAAAAAACTATTGGATCAAGTTTAGGGGCTGAATATATTAAGCAGGGTAGACTGGCAATGATAATATCAGTAATAGCAGTATCTGTGTTTATTATATTATCTTATAGAGTATTTGGTATATTGGCTGTGATTGGTTTAATATTTAATGTTATTTTTATTATTGCTGCACTTACTTTACTTCAAGCTACATTAACTTTACCTGGACTTGCTGGAATTACTTTAACGGTGGGAATGTCTGTTGATGCTAATGTTTTAATTTTTGAACGTATTCGAGAGGAATTCAATTTAACAAAGAAGTTAAAATGGGCTGTAGAATCTGGCTTTAAAAATGCTATGTCAACAATATTTGATTCTAATGTTACTACATTAATTGTTGCTGCTATTATGTTTGTAATAGGTAGTGGGCCAGTTAGTGGTTTTGCTGTTACATTATCTATAGGTATTTTGTGTTCTATGTTTTCTGCAATTACTTTGACAAAAATGCTGATAGATTTATATATTAAATTATTTAATTTAAAAACATTGAACATATAAAGTTTGTAATAAAGATTAATTTTCTGAGAAGTGGAATTTATGTCTGGTTGTGATGAAAAAGCAAATACAGAGGAAAAAGTAAAAGTAGTTTCCTGCAATGGAGAAGGAGATAATACTAATTATATTGAGCATCCGAAAATATATTTAACAGTTAAAGTGGGAAAAGAGGTTGTGTGTCCTTATTGTAGTAAAGTTTTTACTTTTTGAGCTTAAATAGTTAATATATTAGTAGGTATTGTACCCTTATAATAAAGTAATTATTTTAAAAACTTAGTCATATAATATAAGGATTTAGTAAAATAGATTTTATTTATTCTGCTAGATTGTTGATTATATCGGGTGTCTAGAAGTGTGTGTTTAAGTTAAGATAGGGTAAGAGTTTATTTGTTTTTTATAGTAAAGTTTTTATTTTTAAGGTAGGATAATTAATATATTAACAGATATTGTACCGTATCCTTTGTAATGAGGTAGTTATTTTTGAAAATTTATGAAAAGTAGTTATGATATACATAGTAATTTTACTAATAGAGCAGGACGTATTGTATTCTATGTTCCAAATAATGGGATTTTACGTCTAGGGGAGTTAGTTCCAAATGTTACACCAGCTTCTTATATAATTAATCCTAATAATTATACACAAAAGAAATTTCTTAGTAGAGTATTGATACATAATTCTCGTAGTAAAGGTGATATAAATCAGGTTATACAATTTGTACAGTCATTAGGATTATCACCAGTAGTATATTCGCAAAATGATCTTGGACTTAATAATGTGTATTCTTATAAAGAAAATAAACAATATAGTGGTTCTAATTGTGTGTTTATTATTTCTTCCAATAGTCAATATGAAACAGATGAGTTATACGATATAATTCGAGATACTGAAGAGAGATTTACTGAAGTAGATAGTGAAGATAGGTCTTTTGAAGTAGTAGAATATAACCCAGCTAGTAAACCATTAAAGTATAAAATATATGATGCTGTATTCTATGCTGAGAAGTGGTCTTTATTAACTCCTGGTGAAAAGGTATTAAGGTGTTGTTCTACTATACTTTCTCTTGCTATTCCTATTTTTCCTCCTATTCTATTATTATGTTATTTGGGTGAGCTAGAACTTAGAGAGAAAGCATATAGTGCTAATTTATTTACATGGCAATATAGAAGATATAAAGAACCACGTAATATTTATGATATTTTGAGTAGTTTTCCTGAAGAAAAAAAGAGAGAAATTTTATTAAAGATAAAGAAAGATGCTAGAAAAAGAGGGTTTCTAGATCTTGATGAAGATAATGTATACCAAGCTACTAATTTAGGGAAAGAAGTAAGTACTAAGAATAATTTATTGCTTATAGAGAGTAGCAGTCAACTAACAAAACAGCAATTTATATTAAGGATAACTACTTTTTTACTATTGACATTTGTGTGTCTTGCGAAAATGTTAGCTTTGACATGTCATTTTCTTAAAGCTGATAGAGTAGCCTTATATTGTTCTATGTTATCATATTGTGTAATTCTCATAGAAGGGTTGTATTTAGTGTCACTTAAAAGTACAGTGGCAAAAGTTTGTGCAGCAGTGTGTATGATAATAGCAAGTTCTTTCCTGTTATTTAATATATTTGCATTATCTTCAGGGGCTAATTTTGGTTATGAGTTAATAATATCAAGTGTACTAGCAATCGTAAGTGGGGCAATGTTAACTGTTGCTTTGGTATGTAATCGTTGTTATAAACGTGATAGGGACTTAGTATCAAAATTAGGTGGTATTAGTATAACTTCTTATATATCAATGAAAGATCATATTCAGGATTTATGTAAAATTGAAGATATAAAACTGCAAGGCTGTGAGTTTGAATCTTCTTATGGAAGGGACATTACTATTTTTAATGCGTATAAAGCGGGAGTATTTGGTGACTTGCAATATGTTGAGGATCCGGATATTCAAGATGATATAAGTGATGATAATGCTAGTTCTATAGACTCTGATACTATCTCTATTTTAACATTGAACGACTATCAACCTGATTACCTATTACCAGATACTAATATGGAAGATTTAGAAGTTAGTAGAGAAAATCCTTCTTGTGATTTAAGGCATTAGTAAACTATATATAGGATTATTGGATTGTATGTTATGTAAGTCATTATCTTATGTATATGCAAGTGAAAAATATGTAATATTTTCAACAATTTTAAAGTGTTCCTAGTACAAGACAGAGTTGTAGTGTGTAATAAACTTATATAATCATTAGTAGGATATGAAATTAATGGCTTTATATTATTAAAGTTTGAGTAATAAGTTTTAAATTTTAGTAAAATAACAGAAATAGTTTTTGACAATATTTAAAGTATTTCTCGTATGAAATAAAGTTATAGTGTAATAATAGACTTATATATTAAAAGTGTGTATTTATGGTTTTTAACAATGTAAAAGTGTGTTTCTGGGGATATAACTTAGTAAGTGAGTAGTATTTTCTTTAGTAGATCATATAGAAGTATTTAAGTCTGCCTTTTTTAAATAAATAAATTTATTTAGCAGACTTAAAATTAATATTCTGTTTGATTTATTATGTGTTTAATTTGTTCGTGGAAGTTTTTATTTAGCTTACTAAAGCTACGCATTATAATATGTGGTGCTGTAGAAAATGCACCAGTATTATTTATTGCATCTTGTAGTAATCTTGCGGAATCTGAATCTAGTAGTTGATCATTTGCCAAATGTGAAAAAATGTTTTCTACGTTTTTTGCGATGTTTTTGTATTTACTTAGAGGATGATCAGTTGGATACTGGGCTATGTTTTTTACAATTTGTAGTTCATTGGATGTAAAGTCATGAAAAGCAAGTCTGATTAATTGTTGTAAGATGGTTTCTTGGTTATTTTCTTCTATGATTTGCATTTTTATTAATACATTGACAAGTGACTTAATTATGTTGTGTATAGTAGTATTAATAGATACTACGATTATATTTTGTTTATCATCTGTTGTAACATCATTAGTATCAGTGTTCATTTTAAGCAGATCAATTAGTCTTTTACTATCTTCTGAAGACAGATCAAGGTATTTTATTGATATAGGCTGCATCATTATTGCATTGTTGCGAATGCTAATATTGATATTGTATAGTGGTCTATTATTAAAACTGCAAATAACTAGGTTATCAGTTTTTAAAGTATTACATCCTTGTTCTAAAGATTGAGCTATAATGGATGTACTAATTTTGAAGTCATGTTGTAACATGTGTGTTATTATTTTACTTAAATCACTAAACTGAAAATTTGTATCAGTAGTTAATGTTACACAGCTGTCTTGGTATTCTATAGTTACTTCATGGCTAAATAAGGCTTTAGCAGCTTTGTTTTTGTATAGTACAGTGAATATTTTAGTAAAGTTTTCTATCTCATCTTTTCCTGTAAAAAATATAGTTATACTTCTACTATTATTAATAAGAATATTTTGTATCACGATTTTTCTCTTTGAGGTTGCATGTTAATATTATGCTCAACATTTATTAATAAATAAATAATATCACAAGCTATTATTGAATATTTTTATGAAATATACTAGAATTATATATATTTTATAGAAAAAATATAGTAAATTTAGTGCAGATAATTTTACTATCAATTATTTAAAAAATCAGTATAGACTATACGTCTGTCTGAGTAAAATTTATGTATATGTAATTTTATAAGATGGGTAGTGTGTAGTTGGGTTGAGAGTATAGGTATACTGTTGATAAAGTAACAGTGTAGCATTTAGTACTGTAGCAAATATAGCACAACAAGTAATTCGCATGTTATCATTTTTAGTAGCAGATGAAATATTTTAATTATGATTTATGTCAATGGCCTTATTTTTATATGGAATATTACTATGGAATCAGTGGATTTTAGATACTGTGATATATTAGAAAAAGCTGCAATAAGAATTGATAGAGTGTAAACTTATTCTATATGTTTAGATAGTATTTCTTATGAATATAGATCCAGTAGCATTCAAAATAGGATTTCTGGAAATTAGATGGTATTCCTTGGCTTATATATTTGGGATAATGTTTTCTTATTGGTATGTGCGGAAAATAGATAAGTATAAAATCTTTAGTAAAGAGCATTATGACGCCATGATATCATGGTGGATTATTAGTATAGTTCTTGGTGGAAGGATAGGATATATATTGTTTTACAATTTAGATTTTTATATAAATTTTCCTATTAAAATATTTAAATTATGGGAAGGAGGCATGTCATTCCATGGAGCGGTTATAGCTGCTTTAGGTGGTATGTATATTTTTTGTAAAAAAAATAAAATTCCTTTTTTATCTGCAATTGATTTATGTGTATGTGCTGTACCCGTTGGTATATTTTTGGGACGTATTGCAAACTTTATTAATGGTGAATTGTATGGTAGAGTGACAGATGAAAGATTTGGAGTAATTTTCCCTACAAGTGGAGATTCTTTTTATAGACATCCAAGTCAATTATATGAGGCTTTTTTTGAAGGATTATTGTTATTTATAATAATGAATTTGTTGCTCTTTTTCACAAAGATCAGATTATCTGAGGGTATGTTGACTTCTACCTTTGCGATATTGTACGGAATAATGCGATTTTTTATTGAATTTATTCGTGAACCAGATGTTCAAGTTGGTTATGTGTTATTTGATGCAATAACTATGGGACAGCTGTTATCTATTTTTATGGTGATAATTGGTATTTTTATACTTAAATTTGAACTGATGAAATGAAATTCTATAAATATGTTGCTTTACTTCTTTTGTAGGGGTGAATCTTTATTATTTCTGTTTTAAAAAGATTAATTTTGTAAATAAAATATATCATAAAATTATTATTATGGTTATGATTTAAGAAATAAATTACTTGAAATATCAGTATATTAGTGAATAATTTAATAGTGATTATATTTGTTAATCATATTCCAGTTTAAAATTAGTCTGTAAGACAATGTTGCATTTTCTTTAAAAGGTAATATAGTGTATGAATATACTAGAATTAATATAATTTTTGGCTATATAATGAAGATAACATTATTTACACCATTTGTTTCAAACAGCCAAAAATCTTCATTTTTGCAAAGTTTGTATTTGAACGTAAAAGAGAAAAATACTTCTTTTTGTCCTTTAACTTATGTTATTAATGTAACAGTAGAAGAAAAAGAACCTAAAGATGCAACAACTGATTAAAATATTTTTTTATTATCTTTTCGTTTATATAAAAAATTTAGCTTATATATTATAAGTTCTTGTATGTACTTTGGATATTTAGAATAGTAGATTTTCAATATATTTAATGTTATATAACTTAGTAACTCTAATAAAATTTTGTTTTTTTGGGTGTTATTTTTATGGTGTAAAGTGATCAATCTAACGTTTCGGGAAAAATTTCATAGTAAAAAGATAATTTAAGTCTTATTTAGTCGATAAGTGTTTATATGAGTAATTTATTGTCTGTATGGGGATATTCATGATATTAGATACTTTGAATTTTTATACTTATTAGTAATATGATGTAGCATGTTAGTAATAATATAACGGTTTAAGTATAGTTTAGCAAATGTGAATGTTGTTTTACTATCTATAAGTCAGAATTACAATATATACATAACTTGTATCAAATAGAGTGTTGTATTTAAATTTATGAACCTTTAATTAATGTATTATAACCTGCTAAATAAGATATAAAGTGTATAAATCTATTTGATTTTTAATTTTAGGTAGTATTTACAATAAAATTGATATTAATGCGCGCTTTAAGTTGTGCGTAAATGAAGTACTAATTAAATGTTGGCTATTATCTGAATTTAACAATAAGCTCGGTTTAAAAAATCTATGATGTCAAGAAAGGATTTTAGTTTTTATGAAGATGAAACCTATATGTCATTTCATTTTGGATTATTAATTCGAATATACTTATTGAAAAAACTCTGACATAGAAGAATTTTGCTTTTAATAAAGCCAGTATTATAAGAGATATATTAAGAGCACATAAAACTAATATGTCTTGAATAATGTGACCATATTTTCCCTGTTAGTAGAAAAGAACTCTGGAATTTGAAAAATATTACTGTTCTTTTGATGCAAATGATCTCTTGAAAGGTTCAGAATCATCTGCATTATTTTTAGTAAGTTCTTTCCCGTTTATAATGTTTTTTATGTCTTCTCCAGTTAAAGTCTCAAATTCTAATAAATTTTTGGCAACTATATGTAATGATTCTAAATGCTCATTTAATAAACTTTTTGCTCTTTCAAGTGCAGATGTAACTATAGATTTTACTTCTTCATCTATTAAATTTGCTAAATTGTTAGAAATAATATCGCTTTTATCTTCGCTATGATATAGTGGTCCTACTTTATCACTCATTCCCCATTTCATTACCATCGCTTTTGCAAGATCAGTTGCCTGCTTTATATCTGATGAAGCTCCACTGGTTACTTTGTGATATCCAAAAATTAATTCTTCAGCAGCTCTTCCACCCATGGCTACTGTTAGGTCTGCTATCATTTTTTCTCTTGTATGTGATACTCGGTCTGATTCAGGTAGTCGCATAACTAATCCTAAACTCCTTCCTCTTGGTATGATTGTTGCTTTGTGTATCGGATCAGATGCTTCTGTGAAAAATGCAATAATGGCATGCCCTGCTTCATGGTATGCTGTTAATTTTTTTTCTTCTTCTGTCATCATTAGTGATTTTCTTTCTGCACCCATCATAACTTTGTCTCTTGCATATTCAAAATCATTCATAGTCACAATTTTTTTATTAAGTCTTGCTGCTATTAGTGCAGCTTCATTTACTAGGTTTGCTAAATCGGCTCCTGAAAACCCTGGGGTGCCTCGTGCAATAGTTCTTATATCTACATCTGGAGCTGTAGGTACTTTTTTGATATGTACATTAATTATTTTTTCTCGACCGTTGATGTCTGGAATACCAATGGTAACTTGTCTATCAAATCTTCCTGGTCTAAGAAGTGCTGAATCTAATACGTCTGGACGATTGGTTGCGGCAATAATAATTACTCCTTCATTTGATTCAAATCCGTCCATTTCAACAAGTAATTGATTTAATGTTTGTTCACGTTCATCATTACCTCCACCCAGTCCAATGCCACGGTGTCTACCTACAGCATCTATTTCATCGATGAATATTATGCATGGAGCATTTTTCTTCCCTTGTTCAAACATGTCACGTACACGACTTGCTCCAACACCTACAAACATTTCTACAAAATCAGAACCAGATATACTAAAAAATGGTACGTTTGCTTCACCTGCTATTGCACGTGCTAATAAAGTTTTTCCAGTTCCCGGAGATCCAATAAGTAGACATCCTTTTGGTATTTTACCTCCTAATTTTTGAAACTTTTGCCTGTGTTTTAAAAAATCTACTATCTCTATTAGTTCTTCTTTAGCTTCATCAATGCCTGCTACATCATTAAAAGTAACTTTATTGCGATTTTCTGTCATTAATTTAGCACGTGATTTACTAAAATTTATGGTGCGATTACCTCCTATTTGCATTCGCTTAAGAAATATGAACCATATTATGACAAGTAATAACATAGGGAACCAGGATATTAGTATACTGCCTAATATTCCAAGAAATGTATCTTCTGGTAAAAATGTGAAAGTAACTTGTCTGTTATGTAGTGTTTTTATTAAAGTGTCATAGATTACACCAGTTGTTTGAAATTTAGAATTATCTCTAAGTTTACCGGTAATATTATGTTGACTTATGTTTATACTTTCTACTTCATTATTTTCAACCTTATTTAGAAATTCTGAGAATGGTAATTTTACAGTATTTCCGTTGATAATTTTATCGTTAAATTGAACGTATGCTGCTGCAACTAAAACCATTACTACAATCCAAATTGCTAACCCTTCAATTATTTTTCTCATAGTAAAAGCTCCCTGCTGATAAATTCGCTGTAAGTTAAGTTGGTAAGATTTTTTTTAACTAATACCTCTTCTATTCTAATGGATGACTCCATCTTATTAATATAGTTATCTGTGTTGTAATTTTGTAGAGGATAAGCAATAATTTTATTTTGATGTATTAGTACAGGTAAACAACGTACTGCTTCTCTATTTAACTTTTTTAAATGTTCTGGAATATAATTTTTATTTAAGCTAGAGAGGATAATATTGTAAGTATTAGAATTAGTAATTCTTAATTTAAATCTACTATCCCATTCTATTGATATACTTGAAGAAGGATTAATAGTTAAGTCTTTGATTGCTGAAATCTCTCTGGTAATAGAGATGGTGTTATCTTGATTTTTTTTAATTTTGCAATTACATAAAGTTTGAGATGTATTAAATTCATTGTTAAATATCTTATAAAATATTTTGCTAAGCTTACTATATCTTGGCTTATATTTTTTTTGTCCTATACACATAATAGAGTATGTAAAAAGTCGTAATGATATTTCTTCTGGAAGATCTAGGAATGTATTTAGTTTTATATTGATAAAGCCAAGGTCATTAAACTCTAAACATTGATCAATGGCTAATCTTACATAATGTAGAATACAATCTAAAGATCGTTTTATATGCGTTGATGTTATGTAAAGTCTATTAACCAATTCTTCAGAATTATCAGTAACTTTTAACATGTTACGGTATAAAGTTCTTCTATATTTTGTATTGTCATTGCTAATATCATTTATCCAAGTAATATTTTTTTTGTTTGCATATTGTAGTAATTCTTTTCTACTGACACTTAAAAGTGGCCTAAGTATACATATGCCATTTGAATATGTGTTTTCTTGCATTCCTGCTAACCCATCCAATCCACTTCCTCTTTCTAATCTGATAATTATATTTTCTGCCTGATCGTTTTTTTGATGTGCTACCATTAGGTAATTTATCTTATTATCATTACACCATTGCAATAGTAAACTATATCTTATGTGTCTAGCAGAAGATAGTATATTACTTTCTGGTTTTTTTCCATGCCAATTTAATATATGACATTTTAAATTTAAATTTTGTGAATGTTGGAATACAAATAGTGCGTCTTGTTCTGCTTCAGGGCGTAATCCATGGTTAACTGGTAATATTATCGGGGTGTAGTTTGTGTAATGTTGTGCGGATAAATATAACAATACCATACTATCTACCCCTCCAGAATCTGCAATTGCATAATTGCTATTAAGATTGTGAATTTTTTTTTGAAACAACAGTTCTAGATCTTTCATTTATGTCCACTAAATAAAAATAAATGTCGGAAAGAGAGGGATTCGAACCCTCGATACAGTATTGTATACACACTTTCCAGGCGTGCGCTGTAGACCTCTCAGCCACCTTTCCTCCAGCACACATTATAATTACGAGTTCTTATACAGTCTAGTGGTAAAAATGTTATTAATTTTAGAATATATGTAAGATTTATGTTAGTTAACAAATTGTATGTTGCTCATGTATTTAAAATTTCTGTTAAGTAAATTTGTATAATTAAAGACTTATGATAACTTAAAAATCTTTCTATAGTTTAAGGTATTAGAGTTGTATTTATGCTTTATATGTAAGGGGAAAATGTTTGTAAATCATTTGATAGTGTTCAAGTTGATTAGCTATAACATTAATACACTTATTAGTCGTTGTGTTGTAAATTGAAGCAGCTAAATATGTACTAAATTACTTATTGTAATACGTGTTGCGTTTTTTATCACTATATGAATGAAGGAAGTAAAAAATTATTTGTATAATTTATTAATAGTAGTGTTAAAAATTATATAAAGCTTCAATAAATACCTGCTAAAGTGTCTTTTATTGTTGTTCTTAGAAAAGGGTTAACTGATCTTTGTTAACTAATGTACAGTACTAAGGATTAAAAATATATTCTTAATTTGTTACAGATTTTTTGATAATACCATTTGTGATTTAGTCCATTATATAGGTATGTTAAATGTATACCTTATAAAAACTTCTTAAATATTAGATTGATATTATTCAACGTAGAATTCGTAAAAGTGATCAGCCATAAAATAAAAGACAATTAAAACATATTAAATTATACAGTTATTAATTCAAATGTAATTAATCGCGTATTAATGATTCTATATTACAAATTAGGTAAGTATGCTGAGAAAGAAAAGAATATAGAATGTATAAGGACTTACGTAGTGTCATTTTTATTGTTGGAGTATTCTCTTTAATTTTTTCTCTACTTATGCTAATTCCAGTGACATTAAACTATTATACTGGATGTAGATGGCAAAATTTACTTTATTCATGTTTTTGCACCCTATTTTTTAGTTTAACATGTATCTTATGTGGGAAGTTATCTCGTTTAAAAAGAACAGAAGTTTTTATTGTTACAAGTAGTGTATGGATTGTTTTATCTATAATGTCAGCAATACCATTTATATTTGAGCTAAAAATTTCTTTTACAGATGCTTTTTTTGAAGCAGTATCTGGTTTGACCACTACAGGTGCAACAGTATTGACAAACTTACAAGATAAAACTCCAGGAATTTTGATATGGAGGTCTTTACTTAATGCAATAGGTGGATTGGGGATTATTGTAACAGGCATTTTCCTTCTTCCTTGTTTGAAAGTTATAAGCCTACATGAGTTATATTGCTCTGAATCTTCTGAGACGTCTAGAAAATTTAAGCATGGAATTGTTAAGTCATCAATGTATATTTTTATTATATACTGTGCATTAATAACTTTGTGTTCGATCCTTTATCGGATTACTGGAATGTCAGGGTTTGATGCTATATGTCATGCAATGTCGACTGTATCTACTGGTGGTTTTTCTAATTATGATGATTCTCTACAACATTTTAGTAGTATATATATTGAAGTTATAGCGATAGTGTTTATGTTATTAAGTTCTTGTCCATTTATAGTGTATTTAAAGATTATTACAAAACAAAGTTATTATAATGAGCAAGTAATATCATTTTTTATTATTGTTTGTTTTTCGTCTGTAATATCTGTAATAAGCTGCTATTTTGATGGAATAATGTCTAGTCTTTCGTTGTTTGACATGTTGAGGTATTCTATATTTTCAGTTGTTACTTTAAGTACTTCTACAGGTTTTGTTAGTTATAATTATGACAGTTGGCATTTTTTTTCTGTATTTGGGATATTCATTATGTTAATTGGAGGGTGTAGTGGATCTACCAATAGTGGCATTAAGGTTTATAGAATTGTATTATTAACTAAAGCTTTAATTGCTTATATTAGTAATTTTGTACAACCCTCTAAAGTAATTACCATTCGATATAATAAAAGAGAAGTAGATAACAATTCCATTTGTAATGTTGGAGTGTTTTTCTTTCTGTATATTTTTATTTTGTTTGTCGGTTGTATAGTTGTAGCTATTATAGGTGAAGTTGATTTTTTTACTGCGTTTAGTGCGGTATCTGCAACTTTAAGCAATACAGGACCTGGTATGGGAAATATAGTAGGTCCAAGTGCTAATTATGATAGTTTATTACCTGCAGTGAAGTTATTTTTATCTTTTCTAATGTTGATGGGAAGATTAGAAATTATACCATTTTTTGCTTCTATATGTTTAATAACGCATAGTTTGTTTAAACGTCACAAACTTAACTGATATCAATATTATTCTATATGTTTAAGGTATTTCTGTGTTCTAGGATATAACAGTATGCAAACTTGACAGTTTAATTGTGGAATGTGTACAGAGATTGTTAGAGGAAGTGTTTAACTTTAAAGTATCGTGTGTTTGTGATATATTATAAAGTATATAGTTGCTGTTGATGAAAAAGGTTTATCTATTACTTGTCTAAGAATTGATTATAACAAATAATAGTTTTTGGATATTCTGTTAGAATTATATTCTAGGCGTTTAGAAGAATATCTGAACAATATTTTAGTAATGAATGTATAGTATATTATAAGAGGTGTACTTTCTGTAATGGAACTGATAACTTTTACTTAGTAAGTTGACTTGGGAAATTTAGTAATTCTTTATATATTCTGTTTTGTATGTAGGTAAATAATAAAGTAAGTATTTTTTTGGATTTCTTAATATTTTAGAAATAATAAAGATGAAATTGCTTATATGAATCTCTGGAAATTATTAGATTTATCTAGTTAAAATCATAATGCAATTTTATAGTGTTTTGCTATAAAGATAGATTAAGTTTTTTGTATGATAGTAAAACATATTTTGTTGGAAGTATTAATGAGAATATTTAATTGTATGCTTAAATTTGAAAAAAACTTGATATTCTCTAATAAGGATATAACATTAAATAACTTGTAGTTAATAATACTGTATTTTTTAGTTGTCAATGTTATTGTATGTTACATTCTACTGCCATTACAGGTACAAAAAAGGATGTTTTTGCTGTTGTAGACCTTGGATCTACGAAGATAGTATGTTTTATTGTTAAAGTGTGTCATAACGGTAGTCCTGAGATTATTGGAATAGGATATAAAGCTTCTGAAGGAATTAATGGTGGCACTATTACGGATATGAAATGTGCAACCCGTTCTATATTAGCTTGTATAGAATCTGCAAAGCAAGTAGCACAAGTGTTAACAATAAGTCAAGTTTATGTTAATATCTCTGGATGTGATGTTTGTTCAACAAATGTTATTAATGAAATTAACTCAACAATGCATAAAATTTCTGATGTTGATATAAAAAATATTATGCTTCAGACTTATGAGAAATGTCATGAAGATCAAGTTGTGCTGCATAATATTCCAATAATGTATCACCTTGATGATTTGAATAATATTATAGAACTGAAAGGATTGTATGGAAGTAAGTTAAAAGCAAGTATGCATATTGTTACTGCTTCTAAGTTTGCATTGTTAAATATAGAAAATTGTCTAACTAATTGTAATTTGAATATAGCTGGATGTGTAGTGGAATCTTATGCATCAGGGGTATCGTGTATTACTCAAGATGAAAGAGAACTTGGTACAATGATTATAGATATAGGTGGCAGGTATACATCTGTGGGTGTTTTTAATCAAGGAAAATTTGTATATGCTGACAGTATTCCTTTGGGTGGTATACATATTACTAATGATATTGCTTATGGATTATGTATCAATATTAAAGATGCTGAACGTATAAAAGTATTGTATGGGGATGCTATGCTGATGTCTCTAGATAAGGATGGAATTATAGAGGCTGAGGTTGGTGACGATGAAATTATTTCAGTTGCACGTTCTAATTTAGTGAAAATAATCAATCCTAGGGTAGAAGAGATTTTTGATGTAGTAAAAAACAGAGTAGGAAAACAAAAAAGTTTAATTAATAAAGTAGTAATTACTGGTGGATCTAGTAAGTTATCGAATATTAAGGAAGTGGCAAGTTATGTATTAGGTAAACAAGTAAAGGTAGGATTGCCGATGGTATTGAAAGGAATAAATGAAGATTGTAAATATAATCCTATTTTTTCTGCTGCAATAGGTATGACTTCACTTGTATTAAATGTACTTTACACTAAAGAGAAGGCTACATCTAAAAAAGATAGTATATTAGAAAAGTTTTTAAAGTTGATTCCAATAAAAAATTAATATAAAAAAAGCTCAGACGTGATATACAATCAATATAGAATCGGGGCAAACTTTGCACTAAAATGAAGTGAGTGTGCTAATTTTTAATATTATTTTAATAATAGCCCATGAAAAATAGAACAACATTGCATTATATATAATTTTTTTTAAGTACCTATGTAGAAAAAAGCAAGTATTTCTTAAACAAAGAATGTATATCTAAAATTGATCCTGTATTGCTATATGATTAAATTAATAACAATTGTTAATTCAGCATGCCTATATCTAAAGATAGTGTGTAACAAAAATTTGATATTGCCCTAAACATCTAAAAATAGGATGCAAGAAAAAATTTTTTATATTAACGTATAGTTTTGTCAAACATAACCAAATGATGGTAATATATCTTCTTAATAATACTTACTAAAGGTATACAGCTATACTTAAATTAAAGCTTAAAAAAACTAGTGTAGTTTTTTTCTCAGATCACGATCTAGCGTAGAAATAACACCGCTATTATCCTGTTTTTGATCATTGGATTCTCTGATTAGTTCTTGAATAGCATTGGCTGCCATATCAATAGTGCTTAACTTCAATGATTGAGTCATCATTGATACTTGATCGGATATCTTTTTTACAGCTATGTCAAGATGTTTATCTAAAATGTTCTCAATATCTTTTTTATTTGCAGTAATAATAGAGTCGTATTCTTCATGTGCTTTTTTTAAAATTTCAGAAATGATTTTTTCTGTTTCATGTTTTTGTATAACCACACTATTTAATAAATCCTTTGATTGCTTTAAGGTTTCAGGTGGTAATATAACTTCTTGTTTTACTTTGTTTAATCTTGTAGTCAAAATTTGATTTATTTTCTTGCATAGTGGACGAAAAGCTAATAGAACACCAATGCAAAAGGCAAGATTAATAACGAAATATACAGACGTCATACTTTCTCCTTATATAATTTAGTAGTTATATCGCGTAACTTATCTTTATCAATGTATTCAGTAATTCCGAACATTTTACTGTAATATATCAATGCTATTTCAAATGTAAGATCTATTAATTCCTGTTCAGTTTGGTGTTTCATGTTATTTAAATATTCATCTGCCATGTTGAACATTTTTTGTATTTCTTCATTTAATGTAACTATCAAATTTGTATTGCTGTCTTTTACTTCTTGAAGTGCACATGCTATAACCCTATCTGCTTCAGTTTTTGCTGCATCTATTTTAAATAACTGCATTTCTAACTCTTGTTTAATAAGATTTAAATCGTCCTCAAAACAGTCAATAGAACCCTTTGTAATATTATACCTTTTTTTTATAATATCCTCAACTTTTGGCAGAATTTTTTTATTAATTATAATATATAAAATACTAAAAGATAGAAAAAACCAAAATAGCTGAGAAGGATAAGAAGTTACATCTAATTGTGGGATTATATCCATAGGTCTATATTTAAGCTACAAAAATTAACAATAGAGCTAAAAGAAAAGAAAATAAACCCATAGCTTCAACTAATGCAGCTCCTGTATAGACATATTTTTTTAGTTTATCTTCTGTTTCAGGATTGCGTGCTAACCCATTCAGCATAGTGGAGAATATATTTGCAACTCCTAAAGCAGAAGCAACCATACCAAAAACGCTTAGCCCTACAGCAATAAACTTTAAAGAATCCATATACTCTTACCTTTATAGAAAGTTAGACGTATTATAAGTAGATCATGTTGCGAAGTCAATGGATAAAATTTAGTGTTCATTGATTGCATCTGATAAATACACGCAAGTGAGTACTGTAAAAATGTATGCTTGTAGTATTGCAACAAATACTTCGAATCCAATTAAGATAATAATGAATATCATAGGTAAAGGAGTTAGAAATATATTCATTTTTATTACAAATCCTGCTATTACTTTAATTATAGTGTGTCCTGCTATCATATTGGCAGCAAGACGAATTGATAGGCTTACCGGGCGAGCACAATAAGCAAATAACTCAATTAATACCATCATTGGTGCTAACCACCCCGGGGTACCTTTTGGTAATAGTATATGCAAGAAATGTATACCTTGATGTTTAAATCCTATTACCGTCACACTTATGAATATAACCATAGATATTGCAAAGGTTACTATAATATGGCTAGTAACAGTAAACCCTAATGGTAAGATACCTAGTAAATTGCATGTTACAATGAATGTAAATACTGTAAAAACTAGTGGTATGTATTGTAGTCCTTCTTTCCCTACATTACTTTCTATTGTTGAAGCAATGAAATCATATATAATTTCAATTATTGATTGTATGCCATTTGGAATGATATTTTCTTTCCTTAATCCTATATAACAGAAAAGAGAAATCAAAAAAGTAGATAATACCATAAATAATGAGGCATTGGTAAAATCTATGTTATACCCAGCAATGCTAGGTAACTTGAATATAGTCAAAATTTTAAACTGATCTAAAGGGTTTGCTGACATTTATGCTCCCATACAAACACATTGCTACAAAATTATTTATTGTACTTAATCATATCAACTGCAGAAAGTTAGTCAATTGGAGTTATGTAACTATAAATAAATTGTACAATTACTAATGCTGAGTTAATTTTTAAGAGGAATATATATTAGTTATGGTAGCTGAAGCCTGTTAGTGGGAATGTTACTGTCTTGATTTTTGTAGTCCTGTAATCGTAGAATTTTGATTGCAGCATATTTGTTTTAAACATCTTGAAAATATTTCATAAGCATAGTTATTAGATTAGCTAATACTTTTGCATATGTATGTTGATAAGATTGTCTTCATTATTATAACGTTGTACAGAAAAAGTGCATTGATAAACATCGATATAGCTCTACTTTTAGTAGATAAATTGTGTCTATGTCTATTATTTAAGGTAATGCTATGTTCTAAAATTTATTATTGTATTGCATAGCGCGTTTTTGCTTGTGTAGTAAGTTTTTATTTGTAAAAGCATATGAATTGAAATCTAAGATCTGGATTTATAATGTTATTTTGTGTTATAAGCTATTAAATGTATAATGATGAATACGTCACTTATTTTTTATTATGTCTGATGATTTTCTAAGGCAGATTCTACTTGATAGAAATTTTTGTACATTAAATTCGGTGGTTGATGCTATAAACAGCATACATATCGATAGGAAAATAAGTGCTAATGTGTGTGATATAATTAAGCAGTATAGTAATAATGGGTTTATAGTAGCAGATTGTAATACTGCTCATCTATTCAATAAATTTGTGTTTGATACTTTTGAGCATTTTATAATTCCACACTGGTCTTGTGCTTCTCAGAAGTTAATAGAATTAATTAAAGAAAAATCTCAAAATGCCGATATTTTAATATCTTTTGGCAGTGGTACAATTAATGATATTTGTAAATATGTAAGCTACATTACAAATAAAAACTATATTTCATTTCCAACTGCTCCTTCTATGAATGGATATACTTCGTCCAATGCATCTATAATACAAAATACTGGATATAAGAAGTCATTGCAAGCTCATCTACCTAAAGCCATACATGTAGATATTGATATTATTGTTAATGCTCCAACGAGACTTATAGTGAGTGGATTTGCTGATTTTATTTGTAGATCTACAGCACAAGCAGATTGGTTGTTATCACATCTGCTTTTAGGGAGTGAGTATACTGAATTACCATTTTTAATTAGTAAAGAGAGTGAGAATGCATTAATAAGTGAATATTTAGGATTAATAAGACGTGATGAACACAGTATTATGATTTTAATGCAAGCTCTACTTCTATCAGGATTAGGAATGTTTATTGTCGGTGGGAGCCAATCTGCAAGTCAAGGAGAGCATATGATTGCCAATACTATAGAACTTTTACAAAGTGATACATCTTTCTTTCATGGTGAATTTATTGGAGTAAGTACTATAACTATGGTAGGCTTACAAGGTAGAATGTTCAAATTAGTGCCTAAACTTTATCCTACATTAATGAGTGATGAAAATGTTAGAGATTGTTTTCATATGGAATATGCTCAAGAGTTTTGTGATATATTAGCTGAAAAATTTATTAATCAACAAAAAGCAGATTATCTTAACAGTTTAATTGACGATAAATGGAATCTTATTGTTGAAAATATTCAGAAAAAAACGTTACCTGATGTGTTGGTTAAAGAGATGTTGATAAATATAGGGTGCCCTAATAAGCCAGAACATATTAGATGGAATCCTATTAAATACAATAAGGCAATTGAATTTGCATTTGTTACTAGGCAAAGATTTACATTTCTTGATATTGCACACCATGCTAGATTTCCTATAGTTGAACATGTATAGGGTAAGTATATATAATTGAAAAAAGTTATTTTGGAAGAATATGTTTCTATTATGTTATTTTTTGGATCTTGTGTTTTTGAGCAATACAAATTGATTTATCGGTTTATACAAATGTTGCTGATAAGAACAAATATGGATTTAAGATATGGATCCTATGTGTTTAGTAGTTAAGATACTTACTGTTTTTAGTATGATATTTTGATGAAAAACAAATTTTGATTGTTCGTAAATGTAATTTATACTTACTTCAACAGAGTTAAATATGTTGTGTAGATTTTTTTTGTATATATTAATTTCATTTAGTTTAAGATGAATCTTTATTGTCTAAGCTAGCATAGAAAGATTCATATTTTTTATCAGTTTATATTTATGGGTGTTTAATAAAAGAACAAATCTCAATTGCTGGTACGTATAATTTATGCTTACTTCAAGAGGGTTGAGTTTTTTATATTGCGCAAGTTTGTCTTGTATGTGTTGATCTCGTTTAATTTGGTTTGGGATAAATCTGCATTTTCTAAATTAGCATTCGAAAAGTTCACATTTTTAAGGTGTGAGTTTTTAAAGTGAGCAAATTGTAAGTTTGTATTGGAAAAATTAACGTTTTCTAGTTTTAGATTTGAAAAGTTTGCATTATATAATATAGAGTTTGAAAAATTAATGTCTTTTAATTTTATTTTCCTAAAGTCAAAGTTAGAAAAATTAACATTGAAATCTTTATTGTTTGTTATAGCATTTTGTAAAGATTTCATAGATGTAATTGCTTGGCTAGAAAATTCTGTTGGAATAAAATCCTTATTATCAATAATTATTGTATTTTTAATGTTGCAATTCTTAATGTGAAAATTGGTTAAAACATTTTTGTAAATACTGGATCCAATTAAATCAGAATCCTCTATTTTAGTTGATACGAGAGTATTAGTAAAGAAATTGATTTTATGGATTTTATTGTTACCAAAAATAGCAGAATTGAAATTACTGCGTTCTATATTAGTATCTTCTATTGTTGAGTTAGACCACGATGTATTTGTTGCATTTACTTTATTGTATATACTGTTTTTAATAGTGGTGTTATCTATGGTTGCAGAATTGAGTTTACTTAAAAAAACATAAGAGTTGTTCCATTGAGAATTCTTGATTGATATCATTGTGAGGTCAGACTTTAAAAAAACACTATTGTTGATTATTGCGTTGTTAAAAAAAACATATTGCATGTTTGACTTTGTTATATTAGTTGAGTTGAGTAATACTTTTCTCATATCTGATTCTTCGATGCTAGCATTTGTGATCTGTGTATCAGTTAAGTCTGCGTTAGATAATATGGAATTTTTTAGATTTACTCCGACTAATGTTGCATTATTCATTACTGCTTTGTGTAGATTTGTATTGTGAAAATTAGTATAATGAGCGTCTACAAGATACATCTTTGTATTAGTTAAATTAGCGTTATGAAAGTTTGTAGAATTGATATTTGATACTTCCATATTGCTGTTGCTAAGATTACTTCCTGTTATGTCTGATGAACTTAAGTTTGCTCCATATAGAATAGAATTCGTTAAATTGGAAGATTGAATCCTTGAATTATGTAAATTTGCTCCAAAGAAGTTTGAACCGGATAAATTGCAATATTGGATAGTTATGTCTTCACCTTCGATATCATGAAAATTTGCTTTTTCTATTTTTGAATTCACTATTGAGGTTAAAGTTAATTCTGTTTCAGAAAAGTTAGCAAATGATCCATTTATTTCTGTTAAGGTGGAAAAACGCATATCTGAATAGCTAAAATTTGTGTTATTAATTGTTGATTGTTCGATTGTAGTTCTTTGTAGCTCTGCTGATGTAAAATTAGCGAAATTTAAGTTTGAGTTTTTTACATGTGATTTATTTAAGTTAGCATTGATAAAAGATGCTCCTTGCATATTGGAATCTGTGAAAGTGGAATTAGATAAATTAGTCCGTGTAAAATTTGCATGCGATAAATTAATGTTGTTGAATACTGATCCTCTAAGGTCTAAATCGCTAAAGTCTGCTCCAGATAAATTGTTTCCAAATTCTTTGTTAAAATCTAGAGGTATTCCTTTAGAGTGACACTTTATTATAAAATTTATAAAATCTTCTTTATTATATGAAGTTCTTTTTACTGTGAAGAAGTTTTCTTGGTTGATATTTTTATCTTTGTTTTGAGTATTAACATCTGCATAGCATGGATTTAAATTATATGTGTATAGTATTAGGATTGTTAGAATATTGATCAGATAGTGCTTCATAATAATTTGCATAAATATAATTAAATACATTATAAGTAATAACTTTCATAAAATCATTAATGTTAGTTTTGTAATTACATGTTTCTTGTTCTATGTTGAAATTAAAAATTAACTATTTGTTTATTGGTTGTTCTATATCCTATTCTCTGTTTCTTATTAAGTAAAATCAGCTTATAGGGAAGTTGAAGTAGTAAGCTGATACTTAGTATTTAATATGATTTATGTGGTAGAGAATATTTGTAAATGTAGAAGTTTAGTTTATCTTAGAGTATGGTTTTTTACAAATATAAAAGAAGGTCCTGATATTGTAGATGTATTGTGTAAGATTGATTGTAATTTTTATTATACCTTTTTTTGTGATGATATCTCTTGGTACATGGCAAATATTTCGATTGAAGGAAAAGAATGGGATTATTCATAATATGCAAATTCCAGCAACTCAATTGTCAGCTAATGATATTGTTAAGCAGAATTATAAGAATGTAATTGTGGAAGGAGTTTTTAATAATAATGATCGATTTTTTGTTTTTGCTGGTACTTTAGGTTATTATTTGTTACAGCCTTTTCATTTAAATGATGGTAGGTATATATTGGTCAATAAAGGTACAGTGTTGAATAAAAATGTTAATATTGATCTTTTAAATCCAAATAGGATTAATGTTCATGGAATTTTGTACTGTAATTATAGTAAAAAAGTTGGGTGGTTTATTAAAAATGATGTTGATGCTAATATTTGGTTTTGGTTTGATGTAGAAAATATGAAAAAGCAAATTAATATACCGTTAGAAAGTTGTATAATATGGGCTGATAACACAGTAGCTTTTAGTGGTGTAACAGCTAATTTACCGTTGAAAGTTAGAAATGATCATCTTGAATATGTTATTACGTGGTATTTATTAGCGCTTATATGGTTAGTAGGTTATATATATTTATGTAACCTAAAATAAGTTATATTAGATAATGCTTTATATGCTAGTTCTATAACAAAGAAATTTATCATTTCAATGAGTAGAATTAAATACTATGACCTATGTGATTTATCACAATAAAATTATCTAATTATTTATGTAATAGTAGGGATTATAGTGTAGGTAAATTGTTTATAATTATTATGATTTGTATTATGAGAAGTTATTAATTTTAATAATTCCAATTTATAGAGTTTACTTTAATGGTGTGTAATAGCATCTTTGTAGAATTAAAAAGTTTAGATTGTAACATTTTCTAGGCATTGCTCTGTTGTAAATTTCATAAGTGAGATTTTTTTGTTATAAATCTTTTATATATAAGGTTGTAGAATGTATTAAGAAAAGTATAGAACTTATTGATTAATTGAATTGTAATTAATGGTTATCTTTATATCAGAAGACAGAGCTAGTAAATTTTGTTAAGAAAATATGTGATAAGATCACGTATGCTTAGCTTTTAAGTTAGATTATGACTAATTTAATATTTATGCAAAAAATTATTATGTGATTCTTTTCCTGCAAATTTGTGATAGGGTTATGATTACAAATAAACATCCTCCAATAATGGCTAGAAGCCCACCAATCGTAAAACAGTACTGTGCAATTTTTGATGCTGTGTCAGGTAGATATGCTACTTTTCTTATGGCACCATACCCACCTAACCATTCTAGTCCAGTTATATGTAAGAACTGTCCTAAACTATATACGTAAATTTGAAAGTTGTAGTAAGAACTATTTATTGCTCTGAAGTTTAATTTTGGCATAATCCAGTAAATAAATCCCATAAATGCTATAGTCATACCTACAATAGATCCATGATAGTGTGCAGGTATTGTTACGTTGCCGTGAATACTTAGCACTCCTAGTATACCACCGTAGCTGAATAATAAAATTGCGCATAGTAAACTATGATAGTCCGATTTAAGTAATGTTTTAAAATGGAATAGGGTAAATATGAATAAACATATAGGTGTAATTCCTCCAATTATACGCATATGCCAGATGAAAAAATCTGTAGCGAATTGAGAATCTGCTGGTTTGTATATGTATACAATAGGAGCTATAACAGTTGATAGAGTGTTTATTATAAATATAGCATTAATTATGGGTTGCTTTTGCAATGTACTATTTTTTTCTAGCATTACTAGATACACTATTAATAATGCTTGACTAAAAGCTATCTGCAAGATATGTCCTCCACCCCAAAATATGTTTTCGTAAAATGAAATAATGGATGGGAAGCTTTTAGTATGTATTGTATAATAAGACATAGTAAAACATAAAGTAGAACATATAAGTATTATTGAAATACTATAGATTCCTAATGAAATACCTTGAGGGATCCTAGAATTATAACATTTAGTCGACAATATTGAGTAAAAGAGTATGCTAGCAATAAATATCCATAATCCTAATAGAAAACATTGATTATTTATAATAGGGATGTAGTTGTTTTTTATTGGTTCTGCATTAGGGAAAAAAACAGATAATACCATCAGTGAAGTACCAAAAAATGCAAAATAACATATATATGTAAAACATTTTGAGTACTTATTATTAGAGATTATCAGGCTTGATATAATAGAAATAATAGAACATACCCATACTAATACTGATAAATTTACATGTATAACTAATGATATATCGAAAATCTTATTTACATTTAGGATAAAAGACTTTGATATAGGAAGCCTAAGAAGAATCACGAATATAGATAAAAGGCCAGATAAAGCTAAAGCAGATATACCTAATAACAACCATTTACGACAAAGATTTATGTTATAGTTATTAATGTAAGGCATAAAATGTGTTAGTATATTTAAAATTATAGAATTATAAATCTACTGTTGAAATAAACAAGCACATTTAAATTAGTTCTGTAAATTTGCAAATTATCGAGAGAGTATTGAGTTGATTGTGAATAGGAGTTTATGTTAAAGGTGAATTTTATTGGATTAAGAAAATGGACGATATTACTTAAAATTTTTTCTATTACTAAAAATATGTAGGTACTATATATAGAATATAGCTTTATATGAGTATTTAAGTATTGAAGTTGTTGAGATTATCATTATCATAGGGTGGGATATAAGATATTATTCATTATGGTTGATTATTTTAGAAGAACATTACCTAATTTGTTGACTATATTTAGGGTATTTGCAATTCCTGCAATAGTCTTCAGTTTTTATGTTGAAGATAGTAACTCAAATTATATTACATTTGCTATTTTTATTTTTGCATGTATTACAGATTTTTTTGATGGATATTTAGCACGTATATGGCAAACTCAGTCTAAATTTGGTAGATTATTTGATCCAATTGCTGATAAGCTTGTTGTAGTTGCAACTATGATTATGTTGATTTATATAGGTAAAATAGCAGGGTTGACTATTATTCCTGTTGTTATAATAATTTGTAGAGAGATTTTAATTTCTGGACTAAGGGAATTTTTAATTTCTATGAGTGTTGAACTTCCTGTCATTAAACTGGGAAAAATCAAAACGTTTATACAAATGGCAGCAATCGCTATGTTAATGTTAAATGATAAACTAATATTATCTATTGGAGAAATGATACTATATCTAGCCGCTGGGTTAACAATGTATTCTGCTTATCTTTACATCTGTGTAGCTTTAAGACATATTTGTTTGCAAGAGTAATTTTAGTGTATAATCTTTTTAGAACTTTAATACTTACTTATAAATCAAATTACACATATTTGATGATAGATTTTTGATGTAGTATTCATAATTTTCATGTTAATTTATATGTTTTTTTGTATTTAGTTAAATAATGCAAATCAGTCGGTGTATATTTTTTCAGTTGAAGTGTACTGTTTTAATAATCTACTATTTTTTAGTAAGAGAAAAACAACCTATTATTGACAAAACAATGGAAATATTATGTCAGAAGAAATTATATGTTCACTGTTATATAGCTAGTCAGGTATTAACCATACAGTAGAAATTAAGAAATATATAATTTTTTGTAAGTAATAGTTGGTAACTATTATTTTTTGGTAATACAAATATGATGTACAGAGATCATAATGGAAACACTATAGAAAAAACATGCCTAATTTATTAGAAATAAGTATTTCTAATATTAGCAAGAATAATAGTTTTTGGTCATTTACTTTTCTTTTGTAAATGTAATTGAGACATTTATAGAAGTAGGAAAATGTAAAGGTATTTATATACAATGTAATTAATAATACAAAAGTAAATACAATAACAATGTAGCTAAATAATCTTCAGAAAAATTTTTACAACTACAGTCTGAATTAATTTTATGGTAACCTTATTTATTAGAGATATAAGTTTTCTTATTCATATTTATATAGAGTAGTTTAGTGTTAAAAGAAAAAACATAAAAGTTATGTTATTTGAATTACATAATAAGAAATTAGAAGATATATAGCTTTCTTAAGTATATGTTAATTATTTAGAGTTATTGCCTGCTTATAAAAATGTGAAAGGAACAGCAATGGAAGTACTGCAAAAGAAGAAAAATGTAAGAATTATGCATCTACGCACGATAAAAATGTAAATAACACTACAGGGAACGAATACAAATAACTCATCCAAAGATTTTATATTTTTTAGTTATACAAATAATAATTAATATAACCATTAACTAAGCAATCTTCGAAATTTTTACAACTAATAAAGACTCATTTATTAATGGTAAAAATTTCTAATATTAGTAAAGAACATAGCAATTTTTTGGTTATTTGCTTCTTCTATTACTTCATGATCACGTAATGACCCACCAGGTTGAATTATTGCATTAATCTTAGCAGCTGCACTTAATAGTATACTGTCTGTAAATGGGAAAAATGCATCAGATGCTAAAACAGCTTCTGTACAATCTTTGGCTTTTTTTATTGCAATTTCAATACTGTCTACACGGCTCATTTGACCAGCGCCAACTCCAATTGCACGATGTTCTTTTGCAATAACAATGGCATTGGATTTAACATGCTTACATACTTTCCATGCGAATAACAAATTTGAAATTGTTTCAGATGAAACTGGAAAATTTGTAACTTGTATTAAATCCTTTTCTGATAAGTTATTTGTATTCGTTCCTTGTAATAAAAAGCCATTACTCACATTCTTAATTGTGTATTTTGGTAAGTTATATGATGTAGATAGCATAATTCTTACATTTTTCTTCTTTTGTAGTATTTCCATTGCTTTGTCCGTGATAGATGGGCCAATTACCACTTCAATAAAAATTTTGTTAATCTCTTGTGCTATATCTTCGTTTATTTCTCTATTAAGTGCAACAATACCTCCAAAACTACTTCTTGGATCACAAGAAAAAGCTTTGTTATATGCGGTTGTTATATCATCAGCAGTTGCTGCACCACAAGGATTACTATGTTTTATAATTACTGCTGCTGGCTGTGTAAATTCTGAGACTATATTTATAGCTGACTCTATGTCTACTATATTATTATAGCTTAATTCTTTTCCATGTAGTTGTTGTAAAGGATACTTACTTTCTGAAATACTATAAAATGCACCGTGCTGATGCGGATTCTCTCCACACCTGAGATCTTGTACTTTATTTCCATGTATGATGAATGTTTCAGGTAAAGTATCATTATTGTCTTTACTTATCCAATTATATATACTGCTATCATAAAGTGATGTTATGAAAAATGCTTTTGCTGCTAATTGTTTTCTATATGTTAAAGTTGTAGAATTGTTATTACTAATCATTTCTGCTTTTAATGTTTCGTAATCTTTGATGTCTGATATTACTGTAACATTATGAAAGTTCTTTGCTGCGGATCTTAATAGGGTAATACCACCTATGTCTATTTGTTCTATTATTTCATTTTCAGTTGAAGTTTTAATATTGGCAATATGAGAAAATGGATATAGATTGACTATAACTAACTCTATGTCATGTATTCCTAGATTAGTATTTTCTTCCGTATGACTATTTCGGTTGCTTAGTATTCCCCCGTGAATTTTTGGGTGTAGAGTTTTTACTCTACCATTCATTATCTCCGGAAAGTTTATGTAATCAGACACTTCTGTTGCTTGTAATCCTGCATCTAATAAAGTTTGGTAAGTATTACTTGTTGCAATAATTTCTACTTTTTGTTCAGTAAGAAACTTTGCAAGTTCTATAATATTTGTTTTATTATATACAGATATAATGGCTCTTTTAACTCTCATATTGTTCTATATTTAAAATAATAACATACTTTAAAAAATTACTCCTCATTTTGTTTAATCATCGCTAAAATCTGTGTTTCAGCAGCTAATGTGTTTTCAACATATGCATAACACTGGAACTTACATGTATTTTTTCTTTTATGTATTACGTTTGCTTCAATAGTTAATGTATCTCCTGGAATGACAGGCCTACGAAATTTTGCTAACTCTATTGACATAAAGTATACTGAATAATCTTTTGTGCTATATTTTTCAACATCACCCATTACACATATTATGCATGTTTGTGCCATAGCTTCTACAATAAGTACGCCTGGCATAATGGGATTACCAGGGAAATGTCCAATGAAAAAAGGTTCGTTAAAAGTAACATTTTTTATTGCTGTTGTAGATTCGTTAGGAATACATGCAGTTATTTTATCAATCAGTAAGAAAGGATAGGAGTGTGGCAACATTTTGATAATCTGTTGAATATTAAACTGCATAAAATCAACCTAACTCAATACATTATTTTTTTATTTCTATGTTTGGTAATTCTTTATTTAACCTTTCTAATACTTCACTAGAAATATCTGTACCATCTATGGAATAGAATACTTGATTCTTTTTCATTAGAAAGAGTACTAAATTGATATTATTTTCTTTTGCTATTTTGGCTGATATGTTTTTAATTTTATTGTAAACTATTTCCATAGCATTCATGTACATATTTTCTAATTCTGATCCTTTAACAGAAATATCTTGTTGTAAATTTGATACTTTTGTTTTAAAGTCAGCAACTTTTTTTTCGAAAGCTTCAGAACTTAAAATAGCTTTTTGTTTACCTAACTCTTCTTCAAGTTTATGTAATTCTTCTTCTCTTTCTGAAAAATCTTTTTGTAATGTTGTTCTTTTATCATCTAGCTGTGTTCTAATACTTTTTACTGATAGTGCTTCAGATATAATTATATCGCGATCAATGAAAGCTACCGGAATATTTTTTTCATCATTTTTTGCTAAAGCATAATGATTAAAACTGAACGAAATTAAAAAAATAACTAAAAATAACCTTGATAGCATAAAAACACCTCTTTTTATTGCATTGAAAATCTTATCATATCTGTAACATCATATTCTTCCTTTAGCAAAGGAAAACCAAAATCTAACCTCATTGGTCCAAATGGAGAACGCCATGAAAAACCAAAACCAGCTGAAACTCTCAATGATTTGCTTTCGTAATAGTCCTTATTTGTATAATCTAGCCCAAATAAAGTTGCTGCATCAATAAAGAGAGACCCCTTAATGCCTAAATCTTCCGGTAAACCTATAGGAAAGTCAACTTGATTTATTATGTTAAAGTAAAATTTTCCACCTAATGCATCTAAAGTAGTTTTATCTCTTGGTCCTATTCCTGATGCATGAAATCCTCTAATTTCATTACTGCCTAATATAAATCTCTGGCTTATTTTTACCTGTTCATCACTTTTATATGAGAAAACATAACCCATAGATGTTTTTATACTTAAAAGTATATCGTTGCTCAATGTAGGGAATAAAGCTTTGCTATAATTAACTGATCCTTCAGTTTTTATATAATGTAATGTCCCACCTAGCCCAGAAAAGCTTTGACGTAACTTAATTAAATACCCATCTGTTATTTTAAGATCAAACTTACGGTATTGCAAAGCGTAACCAATAGATGAGTCAATATTTTTTCCAGATTGCTCTTTTATTAGATCAGAAGCAGTATCTTTAATATTAAGTATATTGACATGTTTATAAGAATAATTAAGTGAAATACCAAGGTCATCAGTTATATCATGAGATGTATGTAGCATAAAACCAGCATTGCTACTACTAAAAGTAGGATCTGGATTGCCTATAAGCTTAGCAGCAGGACCACTTGTAGGATCCTGAGTACTTGATTTGTTTTGATGTGAGTAGAATAAACCAAAACCTACGGCTGAATCAGTATCTGAAAAATTTGGTATTATAAAATCAATACTACTAGATAAAGAAGCAGCTGATTTTTCTACATGTAATGATAATACTTTTCCAGTACCAAATAAATTTCTTTCTTGTATATTTATTTTTCCTACAAGCCCAGTGATAGAAGAAAACCCTGCTGCTATATCAAATGATCCAGTACCTCTTTCCTTGACTTGGAAGTTTAGATCAACTAGACTATCATTTATTTTATGATTCTCTACGTTTATAGATTCAAAAAACCCTAGACTTAATATATTTTTGTAAGATCTGTTAATTACACTTGCATTATAAATGTCACCTTCAGAGATATTAAGTTTTTGTCTAATAACTTGGTCCATAGTAGTTTGATTGTTTGTAATGTTTATATTGTTAATATAAACTTTATTACCTGTGTATATTATATAATCTACGTCAACTACATCACCTCTAGTGTGATAATCCTGTTTTATATCTGAAAAAAAGTTACCGTTATTGCTTAAGTATTGTGTAATCTTTTCAATAGAATTGTTGATTACTTCTCGATTAAATGTATTGCCACTTTTTGATAGTATAAGATTTTGAATTTCTTCTTTTAATTGTTCATGATTGTTGACTTGTTTATCTATGATTATATTGCTATTACCAAACTTATATTTTATTCCTTCTTCTATGGAGAAAATTAGGTTTACATTATGGTCATCCATTATTTCTGGTACTGCAGACTTAATTCTAAAATCTATGAAGCCTTTAGATGTATAAAAGTTATATAAACCAGCTTGATCGAGCATTAACCTTTCAGAAGCAAATTTTGTATTATTACTAAATATTTTATAGAGATAAAATTCTGTTGATTGTATAGCTTTTTTCAAGACAGTATCTGAAAAGAATTTATTTCCAATAAATTTGATATTTTTTATTCTTGATGTTGGTCCTTCACTTATTTTTATAACTATATCTACTTTATTATTTTCTAATTCTTTTACTTCATGGAAGATTTTTGCCCCTAGTTTACCTCTACTTTGATATAATAATAATAGGTTAGATATATCTTGTTGTAACTTTGACTTTGTAAAGACTGATAATTTTTTTAATTTAAAAATATCATTATGTAAGTCTTTTTTATTAAACTCTTTATTCCCATGGAAAGTTATATCATTAATAACAGGATTTTCTTTTACATTAATTACTAGATAATTATCCTTATTCACATATACTTCAACATGCGAGAATAGTTGTGTTAGATGTAGGTTTTTAATAATCTGGTCGATTGTACTTTGTGTTACATTATCTTGTAGATTGATTTTTGAATAGAAATATATAGTATTATAATCTAACCTGTGATTACCATTGATTTGAACTTGTTTTACTTTGGTATTAAGAGTTTCTGCATGAACAAATGAAGAAATTAATAGTATTAAAACAATAACAATATATCTCATAACATTACTTAAACATACTTTTTATATCGTTGAACGTAACAAAAATCATCAGTGATAACAAAAGCATTAATCCAATTGTGGATGCGTATTTTTGATATTTAGGATCAAGTTGTCTACGCCGTATTATAGCTTGAATAAAATATTGAAATATATGACCACCATCTAACATAGGTATAGGTAGTAAATTCATTATACCTAAATTGATAGAAATCATAGCTATACATAATAATACTTCAATTTGTTTGACTGATTCTCCAGAATATTGTGCAATACGTATAGGACCACCTAATTCATAAATGCTACGCTTTCCTGTTAACATTTGTCCAAGTACTTGGAAAATTGATTTAGAAAGCAAATAAGTATAATTTATTGACTGAATAAAAGAGTCCGAAATACTTAGTTTTCGTGTTTCATAACTGGTAATTGCATTACTAATTGTTATTCCTAAGAATGGCACTTTTTTGATACCACCAAAGATACCTTTTTCTTCTTTTATACTAGGCTTGACTTTAATAGTATGAACATGCCCATTACGCGAGTATTTTATAAGTAATTCTTCTTGGTTGTCTTGTGCATATTTTTTTATGTACTGTTTTATTTCTTCAAACCATTTTACCTGATTATCGTTGACTTCAAGTATTATATCTCCTGGCATTAACCCAGCATATTGTGCTACACTACCTTCTACTATGTTTCCAATAACAGAATTATGTTGTATAATGCCTTTGGTGCTGAAAAGCACTGTTAACACTGCTATAGCAAATATTAAATTTGCTAATGGACCAGCTAAGGCAATGAAGAATTTTTGATGTAAAGGCTTCTCACAAAAGGCAAAGAACTTTTCTTCTTCTGGTAAACTATCGGAACTTCCTTCAGTGCTTGATGGATTTTCATCTCCTAGCATTTTAACATATCCACCCACTGGTATTAAAGAAAATTTCCACCTTGTACCTGATTTGTCGTTAATTCCAAATAATTCTGGGCCAAAACCTATAGAGAAGACTTCAATTTTTACTTTACATAATTTTGCAACAATATAATGTCCGTATTCATGAACAAACACTATAATAGACATTATTATGAGAAATGATAGTAGATAAAATGAACCACTATTTAGTATATGATATAGTTTATCAATGATACTTGTCATAAAACAAATGCTAGATGTCATTAAAAGTTAATTGGATGATATAGTATATTTATATAGTTGACAATATAATATGTAATAATTTTAATTGGGTAGTCTAATATCAGGAATAATTAATGGATAACTTGTTAACAAAGCGTAAGAAATTGTTGTATAGAAGTTTACATCGAGGATGTAAAGAAATGGATATAATACTTGGTAATTTTGCTTTACATCATATATACCTATTATCTCCTGAGGATGTTCATGAGTATGAGAAGATAATTAATATAAGCGATCATCAGCTTTATAGGTATATTACAGGAGAGGAATCAGTGCCACTCTCTTTAGATAGTAATGTGATGAGCAATATTATAAATTTCAATAAGTTATTAGTGGAATCTAGATTTTCAAGTTAAAGGATAATAATGTAATTTCATTTTTAAAATATTTTAATAAATAAAGAACTTGTAAAAATTATTTTGATTGATGAATATAAGCTTGTAGCTAACTTGTAAATTATAAAGAATTAACATAAAATTAAAAATATTTAACTGCTTGGCTGTATAGTTTTTAAGTAGTATTTATTAATTATTGTTTACTCTAATGTGTAGATTTGATTGCAGGGATGAAAACTAGATAAATATGCTTTTTGTATATAATTTTATTTAGAGGTTGATTTTTTTTGTTTTAATCTTAATAATTTCTTAACAGTGCAAATTTATAGTTGTGACATTATGTATTTTGTAGATTGGAGTAATATGATATCTTTGCTAGATAATTTAAAACTTTGTAATTATGTTTTCTTGCTTTAACTTTAATCTAATACATATTTTAATCTGTGCTTTAGTTGGTGGAATAATTTTAAATTTTATGCCATGTGTATTCCCTATACTGTCATTGAAGATAATGTCAGTAGTAAAAAGTTCTCAATCTAAAGGCAAGGTAATTAGATCTGATGGAATAGCATATACATTGGGTATCATGGTTAGCATGTTGATACTATCTACAATACTTCTAATATTGCGTTATTTTGGTCATTTAGTAAATTGGGGATATCATATGCAATCTCCAATATTTGTGACTTTGTTAATGTATATAATATTTCTTATGGGATTGTCTTTTTCTGGATTCTACGATCTACCATTCATTTTTCCTAATCTTAGTACAAATAAGACTAGAAAGAGTGGATTGATAGGTAGTTTTACTGTTGGAGTGTTATATACATTTGTTGCAACTCCATGTACTGGGCCTTTTATGGTATCTGCTGTAGCTGTTGCTTTAAATCAACCAGGATTTTTCTCATTGTTGATTTTTCAGGTCCTTGGATTTGGAATAGCTTTACCGTACTTATTATTGTCATTTTTTCCAGAATTATTGAAAGTCTTCCCTAAGCCGGGCAGATGGATGGAAATTTTACAACGGTTTTTAGCTTTTCCTCTTTATTTTTCAGCTGCATGGTTATTATGTATATTGGTTAAGCAAAAAGGAATAGAAGTACTTTTTGCTGTGTTGTCTTGTGCTATACTGTTTGTGATGGGAATATGGGTTATGAAACTAATAAAAACTTGGAAACCAATTAGTAAATTTATAGTTTTTATATGTTTATTGATTGTTGCAATTTCTCCTTTATGCTTTAAACCGGTGAAGGAATTTGTAATGCGGGATAAAACACCGAAATATGTTACAGTGATGGAATTTTCTCAAAAGCAACTGAATCAACTTTTACAAGAGAAAAAAACAGTATTATTGTCTGTAGGTGCAGATTGGTGTTTGACTTGTAAAGTAAATGAAAAAATTTTTCAATTGGATACTATACAAGCTTTGTTAGCTAAGAAAAATGTTTATTATATGAAAGGTGATTTAACTACTAGGAATCCTGAGGTTACATCATATATTAATCAACTGGATAAAAATAGTGTGCCACTTTATGTGTTGTATGTGCGTGGAGTTAAGGTAAAAGTCTTACCACAAATTTTGAGTGAAAAGACAGTAATAGAGATTATAAATGAGTATGTACACTAAAGTCTGTTAGTTTTGCTATCAGGTTACGTACCTACGTGTAGAATGCTGCATATTATGTATTTTAAATTTTAAAAATAGTTAGTGCTTTAATGAATAGTGAGATTTTGTATAATGAAAAAATATTCTGTCGGAACTCTGTTTTCAAATATGCATTTACTTAACTTTAAATTGTAATAAGACTATCTTGATTAATTATTGTACTTAAGTGCACTGTAAAATGTATGCTAATTTTAGCAGTATTTTGATATGTTTAATTGATTAGTAGCTGTGTTAGAGCAAGTTAAAATATCTTTATATAAATTGATAAAGTTTATATTATAACTTTGTTATGTAGTATAAATTTTATATTTCTTTCTCTATCGTGTAATAGCTATTTATTCTGCATAATGGTTGTTATATATTTCTTGGAATTTCTTTTTAGTTGTATACCTTAATATAACAGTTTTGTGTTAATTATTATGAGCTTTAGTTGTTTTAGGAAAAAGCATATACCATATCTTTTGAAGATAGTTAATTTTATTTACATTGTTTGTTGCATATATGGGTATAACTTTTTTTGTTAGTCCTGGTGATTGAATATGAATTTCACCAATTTCTTGTCCTTTTTTTATCGGAGCAGAAATTGTATTGTCATGTAAAATAGAAATTTTAACATTGTCATATAGGCCTTTAGGGTATAAAACAACAACGTCCTTATTGACAATAGCATCTACAGAACTAACATCACCTTTACTTACCGTTATTGTTACAACATTATTGCCCTGATTAAATATGGTTTTATTGCTAAATTGATTAAAGTAATAGTCAATAAATTGTTCTACTTCATGTAAAAGCTCTTCTTCAGTTTTAAGACCATTAGTTAATATAAATACGCGCCTTCCTTCTCTTACTGCTGATATTATAGCTCCATATCCCTCTACTTCACTATATCCAACTGCTATGCCATCAACTTGTGTATTGTTCAATAATGAATTGACACTTTTTTGGTATATGTTGTTGTATTTAAAATCTTTTTTGGAGAATAGATGGTAATATTCTGGGAAATCTTTAAAAAGCCTTACTGCTAGAGTAATTAAATCATGTGCTGACATAACCTGATTTTTGTCTGGACTTCCTGTTACATTTGTAAAGTGAGATTTTGTTAAATTAAGTTTCTGTGCTATGCGATTCATCTCATTGACGAAATTTTCTTGAGAACCTGCAATACCTTCTGCGAGAGTGATAGATGCATCGTTTGCAGATATTGTGATAATTCCATTAATTAAGTCACGTACTGTTACTGATTGTCCAGTTCTTAAAAAGATAGATGCCCCTCCTTTTTGCCAGGCTTCTTTGCTGGTTATATATTTGTCTTCCATTTTCACGAATCCAGCTTTCATATAAGAGAATGTTACATAGAGAGTCATGAGATGACTCATTGATGAAGATATAATTTGTTTGTCTGCATTATGTGTAAATAACACCATATCAGAAAGAAAATCAAATACTACTGCTTGAGATGCTTTTGTTTGTATATGAGATGCATAAGCATTGTTTGTGTTTACTGATGTACTAATGAAAAAATACAATAATAAGAAAGTTATATGACGTAGCATTGCCAAATTGGGTTAATGTATGAAGTATATAATATATTTTTTTTGTGTCGCATCAATATATAATTTGGTGAGATAGATACTAATAACAACATAGTATTAACAATGGGTTATTGTTAATTGAAATTTATTTATAGCTGTAGATGAAATGTTATGTTAGATACGTTAAAGTATTGTTTGATACAATGTGGTTGATATGCACAATATAGTAAATTATAAAAGTTTTATTCCTGTTATAGATAAATCTGTGTTTGTTGCGCCTAGTGCATTTATTATAGGTAATGTTTATATTAATAAGAATGCTAGCGTCTGGTATAATTCAGTATTGCGTGGGGACGTTGGAATGATCAGTGTAGGTGAAGGTACTAACATTCAAGATAATACGGTGATACATGTTGATAGAGATAATGGTAATACAAAAATTGGAAAGATGGTAACAATAGGACATGGGTGTATATTGCATGCTTGTCAAGTACATGACTATGTATTTATTGGTATGGGCTCTATTGTTATGGATAAAGTTATTATGGAACAAAATGCAATGTTAGCGTCCGGGTCATTAGTAACAAAGGGTAAAGTTATAAAATCTGGAGAATTATGGGCAGGTAGACCTGCAAAATTTTTTAGACTACTTTCTGACGAAGAAATAAATTATATTAAGGAATCTGCTGATAATTATATAAAATTATCTAATGAGTATTTAAGTGATAGATAATAATAATAACTTATCATATGTATGCTGTATCAATTATTCTTAAGATATTAATTTAGTACAATTGTGTAAAAATGACTATATCTAATAATGAAACTAATCTTGGCAATTATTAATGAACAAGAATTCTTATTATATGGTTTCTTTTATATCATAAGTGCTACTTAAAATTGCAATTTTCGTTATAACATGTTGAAATTATTACCTTAAGTGATAAAAATTTGACATTTTATTATTATGAAATAACATTACATGAAGAATTTTTCTTGTTTAGTTATGCTATTGGTAATTTAGAATTTCTGTTAAGTGTCCTGTTATATAAGAAAATATATTTTTAATAAAATCTTCATTCTCATGAGACAATTTTAAATGATAGTTGATTATGAGAGTAAAAGTTACAAGTAATTGAGAAAATGCATAGGGTTAAAATTAAAAAAAGGACATTTATGGGGATAGTAGATGTAGTAGCTGATGATCTTTTTGACAGGTCAATACTAACAATCAAGATTGAAGTACTAGTAAACCTTAATGAAATTGTAGAAAAAGGAGCGTGTTTATTTGTAGTTCGTAGTGTTGAAGATGATCTATTAATTCAAACAATAAAAGCTCCTCAGCGTGGAGTTATTGTAAAACTCTTTGTTGAAGATAATTCAATAATCTCAGTAAATAAAGGTACTGTTTTGTGTAGAATATATGATTGTAATGCTTAAATTTGTATGCATTTCAAATAAAATATATTAGTTGGTGATAAAAAGTTAATGTTGTTTAATTTTATATAATATTGAGTCTTTAATATTAGATTATTAGAAAATTTAAACATAATTAATTGTTTATTGTCGACTATTATATTATATGGTCTAATATTAGATGATATGGGGAATTTTTAGGGTACGTTTTATGAGCGAAATACAAGTAAAAGCTGAAAATCTTGGTGGAGAGTCTATCTTAGAAGCTCCAATTCGGGTGTCAGTAAATGTTGGTGATACTGTCAAACAAGGTGATATGTTATTCATAATCGAAACTGATAAAACTTCGCTTGAAATTGTATCTCCTGAAGATGGTACTGTTACTAGCATATTAGTTGCAGATGAAGAGGTAATAAAAAGAGGTCAGATTTTATGTGTAATAAGTACTGCTAAATCAGAAATTGTAAAGCCACTAGATACTAAAAATTCTGCATTAGATAATAGCGTTGTGGTAAATGAAAGTATGCAACAATTCATACAAAAAAAAGATGCTCCATCTGCAACGAAGATTATGGAAGAAAATTTAATTGACAAGAATCAAGTCACTGGTTCTGGTATTGGCGGTAGAATTACAAAATCTGATGTTTTAGGTTATATGGAATCTGCTTCTAAAACTGGTTCTAGTAGTGATAGGCAATTATCTGCTGTTTCGGAGAAAAGAGAAGAACGTGTAAAAATGAGTAAAATTAGGCAAGTTATTGCTGCGAGACTTAAAGAATCTCAAAATACTGCTGCAATATTAACAACATTCAATGAAGTTGATATGAAGCATGTTATGGATCTTCGTAGTAAGTATAGGGAAAATTTTGAAAAGAAATATGCAATTAAACTTGGTTTTATGTCGTTTTTCATAAGAGCAGTAGTATTAGCATTAAAAGAATTGCCGGTAATTAATGCTGAAATATCTGGTAATGAGATTGTATATAAACATTATTATGACATAGGTATTGCTGTAGGTACAGATAAAGGTTTGGTTGTTCCAGTAATACGTGATGCTGACAAAATGTCTTTTGCTGAACTTGAATTAAACTTGGCTGCTTTAGGAAAAAAAGCTAGAGAGGGAAAATTAGAGGTTTCTGATATGGCTGGGGCAACATTTACCATAACAAATGGTGGTGTATATGGATCTCTATTATCTACTCCTATAATTAATCCTCCTCAATCTGGAATTTTAGGTATGCACTCAATACAAAAACGTCCTGTAGCAATTAATGATAATTCTATAGAAATTAGACCAATGATGTATATTGCTTTATCTTATGATCATAGGATTGTTGATGGACAAGGTGCTGTAACTTTTTTAGTGAGGGTTAAACAATACATTGAAGATCCAAGTAGGATGTTTTTAGAAATATAAAATATATTAATTGCTACCTGTTGGTGAATTTAAAGGAATAGAATGGTCTTTTAGGTACAATGTAGTACGTGTATTTTTATGTTATGATTTTAGATTGGTTTAAAAATTATAGTATAATAAGAATATCGTAATAACTTGAAAAGAAGATATTTTTCTAATTAGCTCTGATGTTTAATGAAAGACTAAGTTAGATTTGTGGCTATAATGGTTTGATAGAATAATTGTTTATATACAAAGGTACGTTACAGTTTTAGTATAAGAAGTTTTTTTGGGTAGTAATTAGTTATTCAAAAAAACATTTAATGGTTATTCTTTCCTTAATTAGATATTTGTGATTTAAAAGTTTATCTTAGTTATATTGCCTAAATGTTAAAATTGTATGTTAAGGTATATAGATGAACTATATAGAATAAATTACTCTTTTTCTGCGTAGCAACGATGAGTTTATTTAGATAACAGTATATTAAAGTATTGCAGATGTTAGGTAAAAGTAGATGTAGTATTTTTAGTAAGATTAAATCAAAGTGTAATAGAGATTATGTATTCGATAATCTACTAAAAATTATTATACGTCTAGATGCTGTCTATCTGATAAGTGGGTGTAAATATTCTATAGTATGTTCAGTTATTTAGAAATTTTTCATAGATTTTATTATTAAAGCACATTTACAATATTTCTATGTACTAAAATATGTTGTAACAAGACTTGTTTTTATAATTGGTGAGCATGAATTCTTATGTTTATATATAGAGAAGAGTATGGTAGTGTTTAAGTTAGGTGATTTTGTTGTCATTTTGAGAATTTTTTTATAAAGGAAAATTATCCTATTTTAGTATATTATAAGTTTAAGGTTGTGAAGAAATATGAATAATTTGGAAAGGAATATCACTATTCACAGTAAAGAAGATTTTGAGTATATGCGTAAAGCTGGAAAACTTGCAGCAGAAGTTTTAGATTTTATTACTTCATATGTAAAACCTGGAGTTTCAACTAATGAACTTAATGATTTATGTCATGATTTTATTGTTAATGCTGGTGCAGTTCCTGCTCCTCTTGGATATAAAGGATATCCTAAATCTATTTGTACTTCAAAGAATTTTGTTGTATGTCATGGGATTCCTGATGATTTGCCTCTGAAAGATGGTGATATTGTAAATATAGACGTTACTGTTATATTGGATGGATGGCATGGAGACACTAGCAGGATGTATTGGGTTGGTGAACCATCTATAAAAGCGAAACGGTTATGTGAAGCTGCATATAAGGCATTAACTGTAGCGATTGAACAAGTAATGCCTGGACAAAGACTCAATCAGATTGGATTAGCTATTGAGCAAGAAATGAAAAAATATGGATATTCTATTGTTCGTGATTATTGTGGACATGGTTTAGGTAAGGTATTTCATGCTCCACCTAGTGTAGTCCATTATTATGATGAACATGATCTTACTATTATTAAAGAGGGAATGTTTTTTACAATAGAACCAATGATAAATGCTGGAAAATATCATACTACACTAAATAAGAAAGATGGTTGGACTGTTACAACTCGAGATTTATCTTTATCAGCTCAGTTTGAACATTCTTTAGGTGTTACTGAAAATGGAGTAGAAATATTTACATTATCTCCAAAAAATTTCCATTGCCCTCCTTATATATATTAATTTACTATGGACAATATAATTTCTTTATTCAATAAGGCTGTTAATTTTTTATCTTTATATAATATAGATAATCCAAAACGTGATGTAGAAATTATAATTGGGCATTTGTTTAATAAAAACTTAGTTACATTAGTTGATCCATATATGTCTGTTAGTAAAACTAATATAGAAATATTTTGGACGATGGTAAAACAACGTGCTATTAATGTACCTGTATCACATATTATAAGTAGAAGAGAATTTTGGAGTACAGATTTTATTGTGAATTCTAGTGTATTAGATCCTAGATCGGATAGTGAGACTATAATTTCCACTGTATTTACAATGTACCCTTGTACAAATCGTAGATTAGTAATAGGAGATTTGGGGACAGGAAGTGGTTGTTTATTGACAATTCTGTTGTTAAAGTATAGAAATGCTATTGGTATAGCTGTTGAAAAAAGTGTCAAGGCCTATAGGGTTGCATGTCAAAATTTTAAAAATCATGGAATATATAATAGAATTAAAATGAAATTATCTTCTTGGGATAATTGTTATGAGATGTTTGATTTGATAGTTAGTAATCCTCCTTATATTAGAAGGAGTAAAATTGCGAAGTTACAACCGGAAGTTAGAATGTATGAACCGCTTGTTGCTTTGGATGGTGGTCCAGTAGGAGTAGAGAATTATATGCAGATTTTTGTCGTCATAAAGAGATGCTTAAAAAAAGGTGGTATGGCTGTTTTGGAGATAGGAGAGGATCAAAATCAAGTTCATACTATAGTTTCTCGATATGGATTAAAGTTCCACTCTTATCATAATGATTTATCTGGAAGAAGGCGTTGTATAGTAGTTAAGCAAGTATAGGGTTGAGTATCATTTATATTGTATTTTGAGGATATAATGAATTTTAAATTAGTGTTAGGAATCTTTTTATTTGAGTTTTAGGATAAGAAAAGAAGAATCTGTTTAGTAGTAAGATATAAAATTTTCAAATGCATGTGATTTTTGAAAAAATGACTTTACAGTCTCACATAATTTTATACAACAGTACTTCGAAATTATGTAAGTTTTATCTATTTGTGTGACTTATTGATAGTAGTTATGTTATATGAAGTAGTTTTATTGAAGTGTTTGAATTGAGTATTCTATAAGTTATGCAGTAAAAAAATCAAAGTAGTGTTTTTATTTTAAATACCTGTAGTATAGAACCATTGAAGAAGTTGTTTTAATCAAAGAAAAACATATTTGTTAAAAATACTACAAAACTGATGTCTCCTAGTTAAACAATTTCAATTTTACTGTGTTTATTATAATTCTAGTTCACCAGATTCATACATTCGATATAAATCATCACATCCACCTATGTGTTTGCCGTTAATAAATATTTGAGGTAAAGTTCTCATACCATTAGATTTTTGTATCATCTCTTCTAATAAAGAACTATTACCTGTTACATCAATCTCTTCAAAGGGAATATGTTTTTTATTGAATAAAGCTTTTGCTCTAGTACAATAAGGGCAAAAGTCTTTAGTATATATTGTAACTTTTGTCACTATAATGTATCCTACTATTGGCTTAGAAAATATTTTTTGGATATCATAGTAATCAGAAAAAGTAAAGAGAAGAATTTTATTAGATAATTTATTATGAAAATAATATATGATTATCCTAGTCAAGTAGGTAATGTGAATAGTGTTATTGCTTTTGGGAATTTTGATGGAGTACATTTAGGACATCAATTAATAATTGATACAGTAAAAAATATTGCATTTAAAGAAAACTTAGCTTCTACAATTATTACATTTAATCCACACCCTTCTGAATATTTGAGAAATAAAAGAAATTTTCTTTTATTAGATTTGGACCAAAAAATTAGTTTATTACAAAATTCCGGGATAGATTATTTGTATATAATTAACTTTAATGAAAATTTTTCACGGTTATCGGCAGATGCTTTTGTAAAGAATGTGTTAGTAGATAATTGTAAAGTGAAATATATTGTTACTGGACATAGTTGCTTTTTTGGACATAAGTGTTTAGGAAATATGGATTTGTTACATTATTATTCAACTATTTGTGGTTATAAGGTTATAAATGTTGATCCAGTTCTTGTAGATAATGTACTGTGTTCTTCTTCATTAGTTAGAGAATATTTGTCTCAAGGTCAAATGAGCTTTGCAAATAAAATTTTGGGAAGGTTGTACCAGATTAATGGTAAAGTAATAAGAGGATTAGCTAGAGGACGTCTTATTGGGTTTCCCACCGTTAATATTAGTATTGAACATATGTTAGTGCCTAAGATTGGTGTATATTCTGCTCGTATAAGGATTGGTGATGATAATATATGGTTAAATGGTATAGTTAATATTGGATTGAGACCTACATTTAATGATATAGAATTCCCTATATTGGAAATGCATATTTTTGATTTTAATGATGATATATATGATCAATTTGTAGCTATACAGTTATTGGAATTTATACGTCCTGAGTGTAAATTTGATACTATTGAACAATTAACACAGCAAATTCAATATGATATTTCTGAAGTCAGAAGAAAATTATGAAGAGATATATATTAATAATATGCTTATTGATTTTTATAGACCAGTTAAGTAAGTGGTATGTAATTAATTTGTTAAAAAATGTAGATGTAATAGAAGTATTTAACTGTCTGCAATTGACTACAGTATGGAATACAGGGATTAGTTTTGGTATATGGCATAACTTTGTATATAGTAATATTGTTTTTTGTATCATATCTACTGTCATAACATTTGTTTTATTTTTTTTATTGGTATTGCGTTCATTTGATAGATTACCTCTGTCTGTTATTATTGGGGGATCAATAGGGAATATAGTTGATAGAGTGAGATATGGTGCTGTATATGATTTTATAGATTTTTACGTTAATACTTGGCATTGGCCTGCCTTTAATCTGGCAGATTCTTTTATATTTTTGGGTGTCGTAATAATATTAAGGAAAAGCATAGTTATAAGTAAATTCAAGAATTCATGATAAGTTTTATCTTTTACTTAGCAGCTATTCATGTAATGAAGAATAATAAAACCAACTGTATATAAAATTTCAACGTAAAGAGCTACAGTAATTGATAGCTTGTATGAAACTGCTAACTTGTATTGATGTAATATAAAATATTACTGAATATTAAGTTAACAGTTTCAAATGTATATTATCTTATTCTTATGGGTAGATCGATAGCATCGCTATGAGAAAGCCTTATAGTGTCAAGAATCTCAGCATGAAGAAAACATGTTTCGGGACATTGAAACTTTTCCTTTAATTCTTTTATAGTTAATTTGTTAGGGGTATCCCCATCTATTTTGTTTCTGTAGAACTTAGTATCAAATACTATGTGCTTTGTAGTATATTTTTCTGGTGCAATCATATTTTTTACAGCATGTATTAACAATGTTAGTACAAAAACTGTAGAAGTAGCATAGAATGCAATACACAATGTATTTGAAAAATCTGTCATGTTAGCGATAAAGCTTTGTATATTTTTGATGTTACGCATCAACATACCAGAGCATGCTGCTGCTGCCATTAAGGATAAAAAGGATGCTAAGCATAATGCCATATTAAAGTTACTACTTGTGTGGCCAAAAAATCTTTTAAAGGTAATGCCATTAAGATCTTCTCCATCTTTTTGCTGAACTTCTGAAGATATTTTCTCATCTATAGTGTTTTGTTTGTTATACATTACTGAATTTTTATTTATATAAAGATTCACTGAAATTGCTGCAAGAAAAGCAAAGAAAACTATTGTTCCTGCAGTAATTAAGGATATGACATAAGGATTGAAATTCTTAAATCCTCCATGAGCAGTAACAGCTATTATTGAGTGTAAAATTGCTATAGAACTTAATGCGATAAGCAATACAAAGAATTTTTCTAAAGATGTTAATAGTAAAAGTTTTTTTTCCATAAATTATATACCATTAGAATGAAACACATAAAAATTTTAAATTGTCAATGTTATTTTGTCAAGAAACCTATACTCTGATATAGGCCATACAAGATAACTTTATGACATTAGTGTTGATGAGCTCATAACCTAATATATTAATAAATATTACTCCTGCATATATTAATTTATTTAGTATATAAATAAGATATATCTCTATTCATAATTGGTTAATATTATTTAAAGTCAAGACATCAAAACTTTTAGTTCAAAAGATCTATATAAATAATCAACATAAGTTAGTATTTCCAGTATATATAAAACTATAAAGTTTGTAAAATAAATTTACTACTTAGGTATAAAAGAGTTGTTATATATTTTAAATAAAGACAGTTTATAGGTTTAAAATATTTGCTATGTTCTATTAATATATTTAATGGTTGTAACATTAGGATTATCTATAACATAAATGGTATTTTAGTAAGTTGATAAAAATTATTGAAGTTTTTAACTTAATAAAAATAATATGTATTATTTTATTATATCTATTATGTAGAGGTGCTAATTTAGGTTATTATAATAGTTAACTTTATATTTATTTCTCTAAGAGAATGTATTATATCTTAATGATTATAATAATTTATTTACACTAAACAATTTAATATAAGGTGAAGTGAACATATTTTGATTCTTTTGTATACTACTATTACATATAAAAAAATTTCTAATATAAATGAGATAAAAAAGATAATTGGTAGTGCTTTTTTGGGTTTATATTAGTGGGAATATAAAAAAGGTATTCAAGTAAATTGTCTTGAATTAAACAATATTCAATGTAAGTCTTACTGGGTTGCTATTATTTGTTTATGTTTATATTCTTCATCCATGTAGACTACGATAATCAGAATATCTTTATTTAATAAGTACTGTTGTTTGTTCTTAGCCTTATATTAAGTAAAAATCTAAATAAAGATATTCTCTATTGAAATGATCTATTGTCATTTCTTTTCAATTCTCTTATATGCAATTAAAATTTAGAGATTATAATGCTTTCCAAGAATATTCTGTTTTGTATGTATTTCTTCACCATTTATATTGTTGTTTTTTCCAACCTCAATTATTACTAGTTCATTAGATAGAATTTCCTGCGCAATTTTATTGACTTCTTTTATTGTAATAGCTCCATAATGAGAGTTATACTTGTTAATATAACTCGGATCTAACCCACGTATCTGTAAATCTAGTAATGTGCTTGCAATGTTATCGTTACTTAGGAGTGATAAGATAAAGGAATTCATTATATTGGATTTTGCAATTGAAAATATCTTTTCGTCGATTCCTTGGTTCTTGATGTTTTCTAAAATGTCTGTTAATACAGATATGCATTTTGTTACTGTGCTATTGTCGGTAGTTATAATTCCAAGTAATACATTACCATGCTCCATATTTAGTAGTGAACTTCCGCTATAATATGTTAATCCTAACTTGTCGCGTAATTCTAACATTAATATTGAATTAAGAGTTAATCCCCCTAATATAGTGTTGAATAAATTTGATGCGTAATATTCTTGATGATTATAAGGTACTGTGTCTGTAGCAAACATTATGACACTTTGTGGTATGTTTCTATGTACATATAATAACTTCTGTTCTTTATTTACAGTAGTATTTGGTATAGTGTTTTTGTTGTTACCAGATGGTAAATTAGATAATAAATATTTGTCTAATAGAGCTGATAACTTTACTGAATCCAGATCTCCTGTTGCACTGATAACTACTTGGTCTTTATCGAAACTGTTTTGAATATATAGTGGTATATCTTTTGGCTCAATATTATTGAGAGTATGTAATGTTCCGTAAATTTTATTAGAGTATGGATGTCCTTTAAATATTGCGTGATTTAATTCAGTTGCTGCTATGAATGTAGGAGATGTATATAGAGCTTTAATGTTTGCAATTTTTTCATGTTTAACTCTGTTGAATATTTCTGAATCGGTTATTGGATTGAATATACAACCGCTTAATAGTGATAATGCTTCTTCTAGATTTTCTGATAGAGTCTTTAAAGATATATAGAAGTTTTCTTCATCTACTTCAAATTTTAACTCAATTCCTTTGCTATCTAATTGTGTTGTAAAATCAAGTTCATTATTATCTTCTGAGCCTTTTTGTAGTATTTGTGATGTAAAATGTGCAAGTCCTTGTTTGTCTAGAGTATCGTAAGCGTATCCTGCTTTTTTAAATGCAAATCTTAAAGAAATTGCTGGAAGATCATGATGTTCAACATATAAATAATGTACATTGTTTTGAGTACTGGTTTTCTGTATGTTTAAATTAATATTGTCTGCATATACATTGTGACTGTATATGGAAAAGATCAATATTGCTATATAACATAATGCATGTTTCATAACTAACCTCCTAATTTGATTTAGGTAATAAATGTCCAGCGAATTTTACGTTGTTTTTAAAAATATTTTTAATAGTCAAATTGATATCTTGAATGTCTATATTGTCGATCATATCAGATATATTGTTGATTTCTGATAGTGGTACTCCTAAAATTAGGTTTATTCCATAAAAATTTGATATGAGATCTAGTCCATCTAGGGCATAAATAAAATCTGCTTTTATCTTGTTTTTCATATTGTCTAGGTATTCTTGTGGAATACCGTTTTCAATATAACTATTTATACATCTGTAAATTTCTTCTTCTACAGTTTGCAAAGATACTCCATCCTTAGGTGTAGCATGGATAAGTAAGAAGTTATCACTATATGATAAGTAATTATAATTTGTTGTTATTGATGTAACTATAGGATTTTTAATTACCAGATCATTGTAGAGCATGCTGGATTGTCCCTGACCAAGTAATGTTGCTGCCATTAAGTTTAGCATATAATTTTTATTTATAATGCCGCTTGGAACTTGATGCATTAGAAATAACTCTGGAATTTCTACTGAGCTATCTTCTAATGTTAATGTCATGTTTGTTTTGTGTTGTGGTTCTAATTTTGGAACGCGAATTAATTCTTGATTGTTAGCTTCTATTTTCCCGTAATATTGCTTTGCAAGAAACATTACTTGATCTGGATCTGCATCTCCAGCTACAATTAGTATAGCATTATTAGGACTATAATGATCTTTATAGAAAGTTTCAGCAATTTCTTTATTATATTTGTTAATTTCGTGTTCCCATCCTATTACAGGTCTGCCATATCCGTTATAATAAAATGCATTTTCCATTTCTTCCTGTAATATATCTTTTGGAGTACTTTCAACTCTCATTTTTCTTTCTTCTAGTACCACATTCTGTTCTCTTGTAAATGCTTTGTCGGTAATTTTTAAATTTTGCATTCTATCTGATTCAATATCCATAACAATGGGTAAATGTTCTTTTGGTATTAGCTCGTAATATATGGTACAAAATTGAGAGGTTAATGCGTTAAATTGTGCTCCTATATTGTTGAAAACAGTGAGAGGATTAGGAAATTTTTCTGTACCGCTAAACATTAAATGCTCAAAAAAATGTGATAGTCCAGAGTATCCTGCTGGATCATCAGATCCTCCTGTTTTATATAGTACCATATGCATAATTGCTGGTGTACGGTGATTAGGAATGACGTATACTTCCATACCATTATCTAATTTTTTATGTGTAACTTTAATATCCAAGGACAGTGCGTATTTACTTATACTGCAAAAAATCATTAAAAAATAAATAAAGTATCTAATCATTACTTAACCTTACAATTATTTTATGAAAGTTTATATGATAATTTGAGAATATCAAATAAATTTAGTACTTCTTATTGTAAAATTGCCAATATTTAGTACTTCTGTTTGGCTGTTACTAATTACATGTTAATATAGTAGTAATGATTTTATTAGAATAATTAAAGTAGATTAAGATTTATATTGTTTGTTAATTATAATTATTTTAATATAGAAATAAGTTTTTTGTTTTCGGTAAAAAAATTTAATAGTACGTAATTATTTTTAGCGTAACATATGGTGACTTGTTCCTTTATAATTGTAGGTAATATACTAAAATTTGATTTACTGAATTTTTTGTAACTGTGTTAACTATTGTAGTTTTGCTATATAAATGAAGATACTAGGTGGTATAGATTTATTATTGTGTAATTATTTGTTTTATACCTAAGTGCAATACTAGTAAAAAGATAGTCACTTAAGGATAATATTGAATACTACAATAGTTATAGGTTTTTTTGATAATAAAACTGTTATTAGTATATGGAGTTAAATAATATTGCTTTAGTAACTAGTAATTTTAATATTCAAAGAATAATATCTCTATATTATAAGAAATATGTTAGTTGTATAATCTTTATTTAATAGTGTAAATAATATAAGTACACTTGTTGATTTGTTGTATTTTGAGTTGTACGTAATTGACATAGTCTTTCTTGAAGCAACGTTTGTTTAAGAGTATAATAATTTAATTTTTCCTTATATTGGAACCCTGTAAGAAAACTTGTTTTAAGATAATTTCTTTACTATAATTAATATAATATATCATTTAGTTGGTTCTTTGTATTTGAAGAATACGTAGGAAAGCGTTATTACTTTAACATCAGAAGTTTCTGGATCTGTTTCTATTGCTGGGTCTATGAAAAATGATACAGGCATAATAGTTTTTTGATAAGGTGATAGGGTTTGTTTAGTAAAACAAAAACAAGCTACTTTGTTAAAGTATTTTCCTGCTTTGTGAGGTGTCACGTTATATACAGCTATGCCTGAAACGTCTTTGTCGGATAAATTTTCTGCTCGGTAAAAAACTAATTTTTGTTCTCCTGGTTTTACAGTTACATGAGGTACTTCTGGATAAAATTTCCATGGTAATTGTTTGTTTATATCAGCGTTAAATCTTACTTTAATATTGGTATTTCCTATTTTATCGTTTTGTAATATTTTGCTGGTTTTTACTGTTCCTCCATAACCAGTAACTTTGCAAAATATACTGTATAATGGTACTGAAGCATATACTAGGCATAACATTGATAGCATGATAAGTATTAATGTGTATACTGTACTTTTTATTTTCATTGTTTTTTGTCATTGATTTTATTTAGCATTAAATTTGCTGCTTTTTGTTCAGCTATTTTTTTATTATTTCCCACTGCTTGTACTGCTTCATATGAAGGAATTCTTACTTCTACTGTGAATGTAGGATTGTGATCTGGTCCGGATTTATCTATAGTATAATAGATTGGAGCAGGTAATCCCTTTGCTTGTACCCATTCTTGTAATATAGTTTTTGCATCTTGTGGAGGAATGCTCATATGTTTTGCAGAATGCTTCCAAAATGAATTGATAAATTCTTTTGCTGCTTGTAACCCTCCGTCAAGATATATAGCTCCTATTAGAGCTTCTAATGCGTTTTCTAAATTGCTAAAATTGTTTTCTCCACCACAAGCTCTTTCGCCATCTGACATAATGATGAATTGTCCTAAGTTTATGGATTGTGCAACCTCTACTAACTTGTTACCACATACTAAAGCTGTTTTCTTTTTAGCAAGACTGCCTTCTGTATCTTTAGGAAAAATATTAAATAACATTTCAGATATTACTATATTTAATACAGCATCTCCTAAAAATTCTAACCTTTCATAATTGAACTTAAATATCTCTTTCGATATTATACTTGGGTGAGTTAATGCCTCATTTAATAATTTAATATCCTTAAAATTGTATTTTATGATTTCTGATATGTTTTGTGTCATATAGTCCATTTATAATCATGAGTATGTATGCTTAAATTCTTTATCTTCTATAGTGGTATTATTTTGTATATTGTAAAATTGAATATAAGTTACAGAATCTGAATTGGATATATTAAATCCAATAATTGAAATGGGATCTATGTTAAAAATTATGTCTGCTTGTATATCTGCTTTTGTATATTTTATGGTGACTACTTTTTGGTTATCGATTGTATTTATATTGATAAATTCTATGTTTTCTATATGTTTTATGTCGGAACTTAATACTCTGATAATAGGGTTATTGATTGTTGAGTAAGAGTATTCTTCAAATTCTTTATCATAATATGAGATTATTGATTCTCGTATGATAATGGAAATTGGAGTAGGTGGATGGTAATCCCATTTTAATAATCCAGGTTTTTTCATTAACACTGTTCCATACTGTACTGTGTGATTGGCAGAATTTGTTTGTACAAATTCTGCTTTGAAAGATTTTACTGCGTTGAAGTATGGTAGTGCTTCTAGTTTTACTTCCTCACTTGAATATACTGTAAAAGGATAAGATATGTTAAAAACAATTACTATGAAAGATATATATAATTTTTTTCTAATCTTCATCCTACTGCTTCAGTTTTACAGTAACAAACATAGATGCATTATCTCTCTTTATTAATAATGCTACAGACTTATTTTTACGTACTTTTTTCATGACATCTTTAAAGTCTGAAAGATTGTTTATTTTTGACTGATTGATTTGTAATATTATGTCACCTTTTCTTATATTCTTAGTAGCAGCATCACTATTATGATCAATGTTTAATATTACTACTCCTTTGATTTCATCTTCTTCATCTTCATCTTCAATATAATTTGATTTAAGTGAATGACTTTTTATATCGCTTAATGTAAGTCCTAATTCACTTGATTTAAAAGTATCTTTGTTAATCTCATTTCCTGAGAGATTAAAGTCTTCAAGTTTTCCTACTTTAACTGGTACCTTTGTAATATTGCCATTGCGTGATATAGTAAGCTCTATATCATCATTTGCTGATGATTTTAATACGAGTTGATATAGGTGTGACATTGAATTAATTTTAATACCGTTAAACTCAAGGATAATGTCTCCTGGGGTTAGTTTTGCTTTTTCTGCAGGACTATGTTTGACAGTATTTACAACTAAAACTCCAGCTGGTTTTTTTAGATTCAATGGTTCTGCTAATTCTTCTGTGACAGGTTGCATTACTAGACCAAGCCATCCATGTTCTACTTTTTTTCCTTGAGATAAAATTTTAATTATTGGAAGTGCACTATTTGATGGAATTGCAAATCCAACTCCTATATTACCTCCTCCTTTTTGTGATAATATTGCAGTGTTAATACCTATAACTTTACCATTTATGTCAAACAATGGTCCACCAGAGTTACCTTTATTTATAGCAGCATCAGTCTGTAAGAATTCTGTTGCTGTTCCAATATTTAGGTCTCTTGCACGTGCGGAAATGATTCCAATACTTGCAGAACCACCGAGCCCAAATGGATTACCAATAGCTACTACCCATTCTCCAACCATAGCAGTATCAGAATCTCCAAAACTTAAATAAGGTAATTTTTGATTAACATCTACCTTTAATACTGCAAGATCAGTTTGCGGATCTATACCTAAAATTTTAGCAGGTACTGATTTGTTATCACTGAATGTAATATGGATTTCTTTTGCATTGTGTATAACGTGATAGTTAGTCACAATGATCCCTGATTCTTCTACTACGAATCCTGACCCTGCACTTAGTATTTGTTGTGGTATGTCCTTTTTAAGTGGTCTGCCTTCTATTAAATACCGTAAAAGTTCTTCGATACTTAAAAAAGGAAATTGTTCATATGTTAAATCTTGAACTATACTTACATTTACAACAGCAGGAGTCGATTCTCTGATAAGCTTAGAGAACCCTAATCTCGGATCATATTGCTCAGTGTTTCGCTCAGTATTCCCTTCAGCAATTGAATAATTTAGTGATGTACCTACTAGTAGTAGTATTAATATAAGTAGTAAAGATCTCTGCATTAATTACCTCTTTCTTTATTAAAAAAGCTAATAAAATCATTATTAGGTGATAGAATAATTCTTGAGTTTTTGCCATTAAAAGCGTGTTTATATGCTTGCATTGTTCTGTAAAAACTGAAGAAATTAGGATCCATTTTCAAAGCATCGTTGTAAATTTTTGATGCTTGAGCTTCTCCAGTACCTCGAATTATTTGTGCTTCTTTGATGGCATTTGCAATGATGATACGAGTTTGAAGATCTGCATCAGATTTTATACGTTGAGAAGCTTCTTCTCCTTCTGCTCTAATTTCTTTAGCTTCTTTTTCTCTGTCTGTTTGCATACGTCTAAATATTGCTGTACTGTTTTCTTCTGGTAGGTCTGCACGTTTAATCCTAACATCTACCATTTCTATCCCAAATTTTTCAGATTCTTTACTTACTCCTTCTTGTATTACTGACATGACTTCTGACCTTGCTTCATTCAAGAAGTTGATTAATGAAACATTACCTATTTTTTCCCGAATATTTGATTCAATAATAGAACTCAATCTGTTTTTTAAACCTGTTTCATTTCTAACTGTTTGGTAGAACTTTACAGGGTCTACAATCTTATATTTTGCATAAGAATCAACAATAAATCTTTTTTGGTCTGCAGCTATTACTTCTCTTGAATCAGAACTGATATCAATAATCCTCTTATCAAAATAGACAACTTTTTGTACTAGAGGTAATTTGAAATATAAACCACTATTATGTATTTGTTTAACGACACGTCCAAATTGTAGAACTATTGATTGGTGTGACTCATCTACAATAAACATAGAATTCAATAGCCCAAGTGTTGCTATAAAAGTAAAAAAACCTATTATTATTTTAAATGATACATTATTCATGAACTTACCTGCTATTTTTAGGATCTGCTAACGGAAAATAGGAAAGCATGCCTTTAATATCATCACTAACTACAACTTTATCATTTTTATTTAATATTTCTTCCATTGTTTCTAAATATAATCTATTTCTTACTGCATCAGGTTGATTGACATATTCTTTATATAATGCAATGAACCTTTTTGCATTACCTTCAGCTGCATTAACGACTTCACTTTCATATGCTTCTGCGTCTAGCTTAATTTTTATAGCTTCACCTTTGGCCCTTGGCAAGACCTGATTCCGATATGCATATGCTTCATTAATTAATTTTTCTTTATCAGCTCTTGCACTTTGTACATCTCTAAATGAACTTATTACTTTTTCTGGGGGATCAACTTTTTTCAGTTGGATTGATAAAACTTCAACTCCCATATCATAATGGTCAAGAATATTTTGTAGTAGTGACTTAGTTTCTTGGGATATTACTGCTCTTCCTTTGCCTTCAATTGCAAAAGAAATAGAACTTTTCCCAATGACTTCTCGCATTGCACTTTCTGCTGCGTTTTTTACAGTATCTCCAGCCTGATTATCTCTGACTTTAAATAAATAATTGTATGCGTTATTAATACGCCAATGTACATCAAAATTAATATTAACTATATTCTCATCCCCTGTCAGCATTACACCTTCTCCGTGATCTGATGTACTATCTGTATAGAATCTAGATCCTATTTCTTCTCTATTAATTGTTTTTACTTTTAATTTGATTGTTTCTCCTATAGGTGATGGAAAATGATAACGTAGCCCAGGACCTACAGTATCGTAATACTTACCAAATAATAACTCTACTGCTTCTTCTTCAGGTTCAACCATATAGAAACCAGAGCCTATATATATAGATATTATAACTAATAGTGCTATTATGATTTGTATTTTACTATTATTGCTAGATTGCATATTTTTTTATTTCTTAGAAACAAATTGAATGTATTATGGAATCGTTCGATAATTTTGTTGATATCATTGGAATTTTTATAACTTTTGTTTTTATTTGTTTCTCTATTAACGTTCCAAGGATCATGATCATCAAACATAAGCCATCCTAAACTAACTAAAAAATGCTTTATTCTTAATTAAGCATTTATATACTTTCCATATATTATAGCAAAATTTGAAATCTATCAATAAGGATTATAATGATTATTAATATTAAATCAAGCGCTTGAAGCTATTGCTTAATTCTTTAAAAACTAATAAAACTATTGTTATTCGGTAAGAACTTAATATTCCATTCTTAAATGTTGAGTTTAGTTATGTGTGATATTATTAAATATTAAATATTTTAATGACGTATTATTTAATAAGCTCCAATATCTTCATAATATGGCATAATTATTTTATTATTAATTAAATATAAAAAATTAATATTGATTTAGTATTCATCTAGTAGGTTAATAATTTGTTTAAAAACTTATGCAATACTTATTAAGTTTTATTAATGACGGTTATTGTATTGTAATTTATATATTATGCTATAATAAGTAGTATTTCATTTTTTTATTGGTGTTTATTATAAATTGTCTGTATTTATTGTAAGAAAATATATATAGTAAATTTTTCAACTTATTAAATATTATTTAGATAAATTTTTTATTGTATCAACATTAATTGATTGTTTGAAATACTAAATATTAATAATAATTGACTTTTTTAATATTTGTATGTATTAGGAGTTGACAATATGTTTGCGGGACCTTCAATAATGGGCTTTTTCTACTAAAATTAGTTGGGCAGCAATTTTGTGATTAGTGAATTATGTATGTTGACGTAAATTAATATTGAGGAGTTTTTAATTAGGAAAAAACAAGTAATAGACTATGATATAAACTAATTTTTAGGAAAAATCTTTTATTTGTATTGTTAATATTAAACAAGTAGGTGTGTTTTGTTAATGTTGTTGTTCATAAATTTGTGAGGGATTGATAATGATATATAATATAAGTAAATATCTTATAGGAAGAATGCTTTTATTGCTAACATTGATAATATTTTGTGCTGTGCCAAATGTTGGTGATACTGCTCCTGGTAGTTCTGCTGCTCCTGCTGGAGGTAAAGGATATGATACGGTCACTACAGTAATATGTAACGTTGTAGTGTTTGTACAGAAATTAGGTCTTCCTATTATGACCGGGGTAATACTTGGATCAAGTATTATGGCGATATTTGGAAGGTTGCCATGGCCAGCAATAGTAATGTTAGTTGTATTTACAGCAATATTTTTTGGAGCAGGGAAATTAATTACTAAATTTGCTGGTGGAATAAATAATCTTGATGCTGATCAATTTGATTGTGCAAACATATCAACAAACAAATAATTAATAGTGCAATGAAAATGAAATCTTGTTATGTTTTTATTCAAAAAATACATTTGTACAGTAGTTTGGTAAATGAATGAACTTAACGCTTATGATAGTCAGTTATACTTCAAGTGTGAAATCTTATATATGTGGTATCTTTGAGTATAGCTGACTTAAGCTGTCCCTTTTATTTGTTAATTAGAGAAACCATGTCATTGTATCTATTCTATAAATCAATTAATATAAAATAGGTAAGCAACTAGTTTTATAAATTTAAGAACAATCCTAAAATATGATTTAAAATACCTATTCTTTGAAATTACTTAAATATGCCAATTAGTTATTTAGGTTTATAGTAATGTAGGTATACATTTATAGTTTTTCACAGTTATTCAAGCATCTTATTTTAAGTATAGGATTGAATGAGAAGTATGGTACTCTGTTAAAAATATAGTAGTGTTTATAAAAGCTCAGTAAGAACCTTTGAATTTCTAAGATTTTTATTATAGAACTTTAGACTATTTCTAGTTTTTATAGGTAGTATTTTACAATTAATATCTGTAAAATAGTTGTATCAACTTACATTATTGCTTTTAAATATTAATTCGGTTGGCAATTTTTGAAATTTCCTTATATATGCAATTAATTATTATGGAATTACATATTAATAACCTTATTTAGATTTTCAACATTCTAATAGCCTAAAAATACTGAGCAGTTTTTTTACAACTGTAAGTAGTAAGATATAACATTATCGATTTATAGTATATTAATTATTTTATGTTGTACTATGTCTACTTATACAATAATAGGTTTATATAGTGTGTGTAAATTCTTCTTATAACTCACATATTTTAAATATTGTCTTTTTTGATAGGAGGTGAGTATTCAATAGAAAGGAAAAAGCTTTTGTTAATTAGTGTACTTTTTGTTGTATTCAAGGCATTTAGTTGTTGGATAAATTTGTTATGAATCTACTGAATATATCAAAATATAGTAGCTAGAATAAATGATTATTGATTAGTAAGAGGGTCAATGTAGTATTTTTGGACCTTTATACTATATTTGATATGATTAGTTTTTTTAATAATGCACTAGAAGTCTTCTCAATGAGGGTTATATTCATCAACATTGCTGAAAGACAGTAGAATGTTACATTAGCAAAAGAAAAAAGTTTAAGCTGAGTGTGCTTTATTGAGGTATATACAAGATGAAAGTAGTTTTAGTACTTTTTTATGATGATGTTTACTAGTATAATTCCAACACAAGGTATTGGAGGAACGGAGCGAAATACTAATGGAGATAAACCAGTAGAACAAGTTATATGTAATGTTATAAAATTTGTACAAAAGTTAGGGTTGCCAATTATGACAGGAGTAATACTTGGGTCAAGTATTATGGCAATATTTGGAAGGTTGCCATGGCCAGCAATAGTAATGCTGGTTGTGTTTACAGCAATATTCTTTGGAGCTGGGAAATTAATTACAAAATTTGCTAATGGAGTTAATGATACAAACGAGAGTACCCAAGTATGTAACTAGTATATTTACATCTATGCTTGAGGTAAATCAATTTTTCCAAGAAAGTTTTTCTGATGTGTTAGTGGAATAATTGTGCAGCAAGTTATTTTCTAGTAATGGTGGTGTGTAAGTGTTTATATAATGTTATATCTATACCTTTTAAGTTGTGAGTTTTACAAGTATAAAACAAGTTATGGTTAATGAAATTTGAGTGTAAATTTTATGTTAAGAACAATTCTGAAATTTTTTCCTATTGTAGTATTTGTTGTTGGTATCATATTTACTTTTTCTTCAAATGCTACTGAAGATGTTAAACAAACTTCTGCTGCTGCTGAACCAGTAGAGAAGGTTATATGTAATGTTATAAAATTTGTACAAAACTTAGGGTTGCCAATTATGACAGGAGTAATACTTGGGTCAAGTATTATGGCGATATTTGGAAAATTACCGTGGCCAGCGATAGTAATGCTGGTTGTATTTACAGCAATATTCTTTGGAGCAGGTAAGTTAATTACAAAATTTGTTGATGGAATTAATAGTGAAATAACTGAAGGGCAAAATTGCACTTAGTTAATACAGTATAAAAGTTTAACAAATTTATGGTAAGAATTTTATGTTGCGAACTATTTTAATTTTTACCTTGTTATAGGGTTTAAAACTTAATTTCAACACCTTTTTTTGAAGTATATGCTGCTTCTTACAACAAAGTACTACTAATAATGATAATTTAGTAGAAAGGTAATTGTGTAATGTCATATTATTTGTACAAAAATTAGGATTACTGATTATGACGTAGGTAATACTTGGATTAAGTATTATGGCAATATCCGAAAGATTACCATAGTTAAATAGTAATGTTGGTTGTATTTGCAGCAATATTCTTTGGTGCAGGAAATTAAATAGCAAAGTTAACAAATGGGATGAGTGGTCTTAACGGAAATTTTGATTGTACTGCAATTATTGAAAAGATTAAGCGATCAAGTTATTATTTACTTTTAGGTGTATAATATGTTAAAATCTGGCTTAGTACTGTTTTTTTGTTGTAGGTTTTATAAGTGTTATTTCTGCAAGTACTGCATCAAATTCAAGTGTTTCAACTCCTACAATAGAGATAAATCAGTAGAGAAGGTTATGTGCAATGTTATATTGTTTGTACAAAAGCTAGGACTACCAGTTATGACAAGAATAATACTTGGATTAAGTATTATGTAATATTTGGTAAGCTGCCATGGCTGGAATAGTAGTACTAATTGTATTTACAGCAATGTTTTTTGGAGCAGGTAAGTTGATGAATAAATTTGCTAATGGAGTAAATAGTGATGCAAAAAATTTTGATTGTACTGCAATTGTTAATAAAAATAGTATAAAGGTTTGAGTTATCAATTTATTGTTTCTTTCATAGGTATCTAATATGTCAAAATTTGTTTTAGTATTATTTTTTATGGTTGTAAGTTTTATTTCTGTAAGTGTTATAGCAGATTCAAATAGTACAACTACTACAACAGAAGATAAATCAGTAGAAAAGGTTATGTGTAATGTCATATTGTTTGTACAAAAATTAGGGTTACCAATTATGACAGGAGTAATACTTGGTTCAAGTATTATGGCAATATTTGGTAAGCTACCATGGCCAGCGATAGTAATGCTAGTTGTATTTACAGCCATATTTTTTGGGGCAGGCAAATTGTTGAGCAAGTTTGCTGGAGGAGTGAATGCTGATGCAGATAAGTTTGATTGTTCTACAGTTGTTAGTGGCAACGGGAAGTAGTTAAAATTTAAGCTATTAATTATTATTTGATTTTAGGTGTGAAAATGTCAAGGTTTGTTTTAGTGTTATTTTTTTCTAGTTGTAAACTTTGTGAGTGTTGTATCTGAAGGTACTGTAAGTGGTGCGACTTCTCAACCTGACAATGATGCAGTAACAAAAGTTATATGTAACGTTATAGTATTTGTGCAAAAGTTAGGATTACCAATTATGACAGGAGTAATACTTGGATCGAGTATTATGGCGATATTTGGTAGATTACCATGGCCAGCAATAGTAATGCTGGTTGTGTTTACAGCAATATTTTTGGAGCAGGTAAGTTGTTGAGCAAGTTTGCTAGTGGGGTGAATGAAAATGCAAATAACTTTGATTGTGCTACAGTTGTTGGTAACAGTGTAAAATAGTATGAAAGTTTATGCTATCAGTTATTATTTGATTTTAGGTGTGTAAATGTCAAGGTTTGTTTTAGTGTTATTTTTTCTAGTTGTAAGCTTTATAAGTGTTATTTCTGCAAGTGTTGCAGGAGGTTCAGGGGGAGCTGCTACAACAGAAGATAAATCGGTAGAAAAGGTTATATGTAATGTCATATTGTTTGTACAAAAATTAGGATTACCGATTATGACAGGAGTAATACTTGGGTCGAGTATTATGGCGATATTTGGTAAGCTGCCATGGCCAGCAATAGTAATGCTGGTTGTATTTACAGCAATATTTTTTGGAGCAGGAAAATTAATAGCAAAGTTTGCAAATGGTGTGAATGGTGTTGAGGGGAATTTTGATTGTACTACAATTGCTAGTGGGAATTAATTTCTCAGTTTGCGTAATTTATAATGACTTTTTTAATAATCTAAATAAGTTCCTAAGGCATATTTTGATTTTAGTATAAAGTGATAGTAATAATTCAGTATTGTTGAATGAAAATTGAGATTATGAGGTATGTTGGGTACTGCAATAAAACTTAAGTGTGTATTTTGTCTTTAAATAAGCTTATTAAGCAGAATAATTCATAACTAACATAAAAAATTGTGTGGGAATGTGATTTTAGTTTTGAAAGTTTTCAATATTTTCTAAATTAAAAATCTTCCGTCATTATATAACCTATCATTTGTATGTTTGTTTTTATCAGATGCGAATATTTATGATATATAACTTATTTTTTTGAGTGCTTATATAAATGAGTTGCTTTATTGATATATTATTTTAATTGTGTAATTGCTCAAAACATATAATTTGTATTTTGGTTATTTAATGTTATAAACAAACTTTAGTGTAGTGCTGATTTTGGTTTGTTGATAGTATTAAATTTATTTCTGTCACTATTCTATATGGAGTTAGTGTCGGATTGGTTGCTCTACATATCACAATTTGGTAGCTTTGTTGTCTGTTTATTTAAAATTTAGCATAAAGAAAATGTTAATTTTCTATTTAGATAATAGTAATTAAGCAGATATTATCTATATATATGTTAGTTTTGATATGTATGTTTGCGTAAATATTGTAGGGTTAAATAAGGGTTTTCTCTATGTCTTTTACTAAAGAAATGGCTGCTCATTCTTCTGATATGAATAATCTCTCTGCAAAGAAATACGACCATAACTTTAATAAAGGGGACTTTGTTCCTGGCGCTTGTCATTATGATGAAAATACGATATTGAATAAAAATGGCGAACTTGTACAAATAATAAAAATAGAAGATTATGTGCTTACTAGTCATGTTGAAAGCAATGATCTAAGAACAGCTGTCCGTAATAGTATAATTAATAGTATTAAAGTACCTGAAGTTTCTTTTTGGATATATACAGTAAGAAAACCACATAAGTTTGATTTGATACAAAAAAACACACATGATGTTTCTGATGTTTTGAATGATGCTCATGTTCAAAATATAAGTGATCGTGTTACATACATTAATGAGTTATATATTGCAGTGGTAACGCATCATTTACCTGAGAATATAAGGGGTATTTTAGGTGCATTATCGTTTTCTTATGTTAAGATGAAACATAAGGATTTTCTGAGAAACAAAGTAGTAAAACTAAATAGTATTACTTCAAATATTTTAGACAGTCTGAAGGGTTTTGAAGTAAAAAAGTTAGGGTTGGTAGTTAACGATGGAGGAAAAATAAGGTCGGAATTAATAGAGTTTTTTTATTATCTCACTATGATGCATAACAAAGAATGTCTACTTGATATGGATGATATTTCTAGTATATGTAGTAATTCTGATATTACTATGGGGTTTAATACGTTTAAAGTTTCAAGTGAAGGTGTTCAAAAATTTGGAGCAATATTAGCAATCAAAGATTATCAGGATTCACCATTGGAAGCAGTAGATGATTGTCTACAGCAAGATTACGAATTTATGATAGTTGAGGTTATAAAATTTACAAAAGGTAAAAATGTATTAAAGTTTTTTCAAAAACAAGCTAAATTTCTAGAATTTAGTAGTGATGATGAATTAAAAAGGATATCTAATGTAGATGAGTTTATATCAACCGATATAAATTCTTGTTTAAATTTTTGTGAACGTAAAATTGATTTTGTAATAATAGCAGATACACTACCACAACTTCATAGTAATGTAGATAAAATTGTATCTTCGTTATCATCTCTTGGAATTGTTTGTGTGAGATGTGATTTAACTATGGAAGATGATTTTTGGTCACATCTACCTGGAAATTTTCCTCATGTTTTGAATGTTAGATATACTTTAATACAATATTCATGTGCATTTGCTTTGTTACATCATTTCCCTTCAGGAACATTGCAGGGTAATAAATGGGGATATGCAGTCACTATGTTTTTCTCGACTAAAGGTAGGCCTTATTTTTTCAGTTTTCATGTTGGAGATAAAGGTCATACTTTAATGGTTGGTAGTCCTCAGTCTTCGGTTACTTCACTTTTGAATTTTTTATTATCAGAATCTAGGAAATTAAATACAAGAATTGTTTTGTTAGATTATACTGGAAAATCTATTATTTTTGTTAAAGCTATTAATGGAAAGTATTATAGGGCAGATCATAGATCTGATTATCAAGAACTTTCATTTAATTTTTTTCCAGGTTGAGGATAGTACTATCAATCGTAAAATAGTTACTGGTATTTTACAAAGGATGCTAAATATAAAGCAGATTCCTGAAGATATAAATAATGCAATAGATGAAATAGTAAATCATCTGTTTGCTTTGCCAATTGAATCTAGGACTATAGATAGTATTGCTGATCGTATTGGTATGTTAGGTAAAAATGCTAGCCAATGGGTAGATGATGGGGAATTTGCGCACTTATTGAAGGAAGGAGCCAATGTTGATTGGCATGCAAAGGTTCTTGGATTAAATGTTGGTGTATTATTTTCTAAGCCTCAATGTGCTTCTGTGCTTATTTATTACTTCTTATATGCATTAATTAATTATCTTGATGGATCACCTACAGTGTTAGTAATAGATGAAGCATGGATTCTAGATTATGTTTTCACAAATGATAAGGAGCTTGATGATTGGATTGAGGAAATGAACAAATTGAATGTGGTAGTTGTCTTTGCAGGTGAAAATATCCCAGCTATTGTTTCTAGTAATGTTATTTGTAGATTTAACAAATATGTTGAAACACAAATTTTTATGCCAAATTCTGTATCAACTAGTAAGCTATATATGAAAGCTTTTAATCTTTCAAAATCAGAATGTAATACTATGTTTCAAATGCCATCTCAAGAGGGATATTTCTTTGTAAAACAGAATAATGCTTCGATAGTATTATCATTCAATTTACCAGATATACCAGAAACTAATGTTCTTTCTGCTAATAAAGAGACAATTCGATATATGTATGAATCTATTAATAGTCATGGAGATGATATAAAAGAGTGGTTGCCTGTGTTCTATAAGAAGTGTAGTAAGACTACTTAATATCTTTATAATATATAGATTTATGAAAGAAAATACATCTGATAATATAGTTTTATTTTTATTTGTAGAGAATAAAGAGAAACTGATAAGAGGATTTAGTTACGATTAGTTATTTGATAAAGCTTAATTAATAAAAAAAAATAGTAAATTTCTAAGATCAAGAAAAGTGATTATTGATAAAGCATCATTTGCATAACTATTATAGTTATAGATTTGTAACCTAGCTGTTGATTGTGATAATTTAGGAAAAGGAATTTGTATATCTATTAGGAAAATAGCAGATAATTCTTTTATCACATTATTGTGAGTATAGATTATAGGATATAGTGGTAAATTTGAAAATTAGCTAATTATTTACAACTTTAGTTCATTTTGAGGTGTAAAAAGTGGTTATGAAAGAGTAATTTTATATAATTATAGATATATTTGTAATTATACAGGGTTTTCATAAAATCATGATCGGTTTAATTATTTGTAATTTGAGAAAAGGAAGTTGGTAATCTTAGTGAATATAGAAAAGATATATGATAATATCTAAGTACGGTGTTGATTTTTTAACTGTGAAGATTTGTCTAGTAAGTTTAAGTAGAATTAATATTCGAATAATGATTTTTAATGAAAACCTAATAATTTTGTTTCTGGAATACCATAACATTATTCTTAATTAGATTGTGAGCTTATATACCATATTATGCTTATGTCTATCTTGTATTATTAGTAGATTTAGAGAATCTATGTTAAATATTGCATAGGAAAATTCATAAATAATATTAAATTTTACTTAATAATTCCTGATTAATCATATTAATACTATTATATTAATAGATTTATTCCATTCTATGTGATAGCATATGAGTATTAAGAGGTAGTATTGTCACTTCCTATACTATGGCTGATATGAGTATAATCTTTTTTGGAGATGTATTTATGTTTTGTGAGAAAATTCTTAATATGTATATAAATAATTTATGATATATCCTATACATGGAAAAGAATTCATATTTATAGCCGTTTTATTCAACAAAGCATCATTTGATTTACAAGTGATCTTATAGGTGGTTTTTAATTAATTAATAAATGTATTTATGAGACTACAGCATTATAAAAGTATAAGTTTATGCTTAGTTGTGTTGTTGTGCTTCTTCTATTCTAATAAAGCCATCAGCATTTTCGCACCAAAAAGTATTGTAGATGAAGGAGTAAAATATTACTCAGGTTATTATATGCTGCATTTTTCTGATTATTACGACCCTCTTGACAATACGGAATCTGTCAACGATGTTGTGAGCATAAAGTTTGCTCAATTTAGTATTGATAACAAGTATATATGGTACATTGCTTATAGAAAAGGAAAGTACTCTAATCTAGAACGTATGTATGCTGATCTTTTAAAAGTTCCTGTTGATAGAGAGAAACGTTCGAGACAACAGCATGAAATGATGTTTATGCAGTTGGCTGCTTATTGGGGGAATGTACAGGAACATTCTATGCCTATAGGCAGTTGTAAGATTATGTATTCTGGTGATATAATCTACCCTTCTATTGCTGCCATAACTTTTTATGATAAAACAGGTACTAAACCAAAGGTTTGTGTATGTTTTGTTGGTGATTGTAATGTTAAGCCTGTAAAAGGAGAATGTGATCAGAGAAGTATACGCTGTAAGGAAATATTACAAGCGATAGATCCTCCTCCTTTTTGTAGTATATTTGATCGGACTAATATAGTGTCTATTGTTCCTTTATCATTTTCCAAGCAGAACTTCTTTAAGAGTGGTGCTAAATTACGGATTCATTCTGGATCAACAAAGCCTTATGAAATGGATTTATATGCTAACTCTTATAAATTAGGAGAAAAAACTTCATATAATGTTACATATTTAGGAACTCCTTATGAATTTAAAGTCTATAAAGCAGGATATGATAAGACGTGTGTAGAATATACTGATAATGGGATGCCAGGGAAAACTACTTGTGTACCTTCTCCAGGATTGGTACGTCCTAAAATAACTTCTCACTATGGGAATAATGTACGTATTGAATATAAGGATTGTAAACAACCTTCTATTTGTACTGTTGATATACCAGTAGGAGCAAAAGATGAAAACCTGTTATTTTCTGTGATAAAGCCTAAGATTAACTTAAAAGATTATACTTTGATTAATCAATATGAATGTTCTGATGGTCAAATTGTAGAGGATTCAAGTAAATGTGCTGGTGGTGCTAGCAGACTTGGTTATGCCCATAATAGTAGTGGTAATGTAGTATGTGTTGTTGATATGCCTTTTGTTTCTATGAAATATTCTTTGAGAAAAGATCATAGGAACTTTTGGCTAAGTGCGCATAAAAAGATGCTATGGGGTTATGGAGTTGTTGCAGAAAAAACACAAGATGGGAATAATAGTGAGAGATATGTAAGATGTAACTATGAATCTGCAGTAGATATTACAATGATGACCCAAGATCAACTGGATACAATGAGAAGTATAAGAAATAATTTGTTTTTTAATATTGCTGGCCACTATGATCCTAAAATTGAAGCATGTCAGGGTAGTGCATTGTATAAATATGAAGATGGTAGGTTATATAAAAAAGATAGAAAACATTCTTGTAAAGATGTTGTTAAATGGAATAATGGAGTAAATAATTTTGAGAGTTGTACTTCATTTTACCTAAGTGATGATGATTTTGATATCTTTTTCCATGACAATAATGACAAAGATAACATAGAACCTTTAAACCCTATATTACAGGGTATGTGTATAAGTAATTTTCCTTCTCGTGAATATAGAGTGAGAACTTTAAAAAGAAAAGTACTACCAAATTCTTATGATTTACATATTGATGAAAATAAAACAGCGTGTGATTTCCTGAAAATAGAGGCATGGGGTGGAGGAGCATCTGGTATATCAAAATCTGGCAAATCTGGTAAATCTGGTAGCTATATTATGGGGTTATTAAGACTTGATAAAGATGTGATGAGTAAAAAATTGATAGTCAGCGTAGGTTCTGGTGGTAAGGGTCGAAATAATTATTTAAGTCATTCTGGAGAAGATACCAGTGTAAAGTTGTGTGATGAAAATGGTAAAAATTGTACTATAGAATTGATAGCACAAGGTGGTCATGATATGGGAAGTTATCTTAATGATCTTTCTAAAGGTATTGAACATCTAGCTCACTATAGATTTGTTCCTGGATTAAATCAGTCAAAGCGTAATGAAATATTGGTACCTTATCAAGGTATTGACCTACCTTATGGTAGTATACCAAAGAGAGAGCAAGAATGTGTTTGTGATAGTAATCAATTAGAGAAAAATTCTAATAAGTATCTGGGAGCTGGTGGATGTTCCAGTATTTATAATTGTGCTCAAGAAGGTGCTGATGGAATGGTAAGATTGACTTGTGAAAAATGGTCAGATTCAGTAGGACAGATAGCGTTAACGGATGAAAATGCATGTGATGATTCTCTTGTAGAAGTAATAGAAGGAATCAATCGTTCAACAGATTATCTTCCTGATAAAGTAAAAGAATTTTTATTGAAAATAAGTAAACCAAAGTTTTGTAACAAATTAACCTTTTTTCCACGTTTAGTGGTAAGTATATCTGAATATTTATCTACATTGAAAAAAGTATTACATGATAGAGCATTATCTTTACATGATATATCAATGCACCGTAAAAAATTATTAGCAGAATTAAATAATGTTCAAATAAAAAGGAATTGAAAAGTCTTGGAATTAATGATTCATCAGAAACATTGCTTCTATACATTGATGCTCTTGCTTTTAATCTATGTGTTAATATATTAAGTCCACCTGGAGGTTTATTGAATTACTACGTTTTAGACAATGGATCTGAAAATATAGATCAATTGGCAAGTAATATGGATTATACTGAATTGTCAAATAGTGTGGGATCTATATTTAATGTGTATGGTGAAGAATTTGATAAACGAGATTTTTTCAGTGTAGAGTTAGAGGATCATAGATTTTTGGAAAAGTATGAAGACTTTATTAATATGATACATAGAGGTGTTATAACAGAACAATTTGGTTATAGGAAGAATAATATAGTGGTTTCTTGGATGTATGTTTTCTTTAAGGATTCCGATCAGATATTTCAACTTTATGCTGCATCTTTTGTAAAGTTGATGTTGGGAATAGATTTAATGCGTTATATGAAGACTAAAAGCTGTAGTCAAGAAATGACTCTTTCATTAAAGAAGATAAGTCAGTATAAGTATAAGTTACCTTTAGCCTTACAAGATTTTATTGATAAAATCAACGAAGAAAAATTCTGCAAAGAATTGTCAATGTTTCCAGAGTTAGCAACTTCATTAGACGGATATATGACAGCGTTATATGATGTTATAAGTTATAAATTTGAAGGTAATAGTGTTTCTGATAGTGAAATATTATGGTCTAATCTAAAAGCAAGAGTTTCTAATTTTAAGATGATTGTAGAACGTGAAAATATCTCTCAAGTGTTTACTGATCTGGGTATTTCAAGTGATAATATAATGTTATTGTTTGATGCAGTTACATTAAATTGGGTAGTTTCAGAGGTAAATATTACACAAGATCTTGTAACAAAATTAATTAATGAGTTATTTTCTTTTGATAGTTTTCCTTCTGATGATGTTATGATGTTATTCGAGGATGTCAAGGCGTTAAAGTATGGAAAGCATAGTCTTCATAAATTTAATATTATTATATCATGGCTTTATGTGTACTACTTATCTTATGAATGTTATGAATGTTTTAAAGATTTTGTAGCATTAATTCTTGAAACAAATATAGGAAAAACAAGCGAGTTGCACAGTTGTAATGATATGGATGATTTTTTGCGATCTATAAATAAATATAAAGAGAAACTATCTGTGGAAGTGCAGCAATTTATTATGAAGATAAATGAGCCTCATTTCTGTGAAATAATTGAACAATTTCCAGATGTTGTGGATATATTAAACAGGTATAAAGTAGCAATATATAATCTTGCAGATGCTGTATCTAGAAATCAGAAAAATCTAAGGTCCATATTAATGAGAGATCAAGTAATGCTTCAGTTGAATACTATTTTTTACCGTCCAGAAATATATAATATTTTTTCTGTTGTAGATATTATGGGTACTCGAGGTGAAATAGAATTACTGTTTAATGCTGCTGTATTCAATTGGGTAGTTTCAGAGTTAAATCTTAGTCCAGATGCTATAAAGTTGTCATTTGTTGATATGAATATTGTAAATTTCCCTCATGATGATATTGCAATTCTGGAAAAAGATATTAAAGATATGAAATATGGTGAGCTTGGTTCTCATAAACTTAGTGTAGTTTTGTTATGGCTTTATTCTTCATATATGCATTTTACATTGACTGATAATGATGTTAAAAGTTTCATAAGATTGATTTTTGGAAGTGAATGAAAAAAATAAAAAATCACAAGATTAAGAAAAAGAAATAAGTATTATTTGCGATCTATAAATATAAAAGAGCTTTCTATATGAAACTATAAGAGTTTGTTCAGGAAATTTCAGATTTATGTATTTGTTTATCCATTATAAGTGTTATATATAAAGCTCAAAAAGATGTGTTAACCTTAAATAGATAAGTTAGTTTCTGCTAAGTTTGATAAGATGTTATTCTATCCATATATAAAATTTTTTCTAACTATAGGTAAGTATTTAAGATAAAATCAGATTATTATTTAAATACTGCTATATTTAGTTTTCAAAATTTTTAGTTCTATGATAGGTACAATAGTAGATTCTTTTGTTGATAAGATGAATGTGCTAAGGTGTTGATAATAGGAATATATGGTAGGCTTCTTATAAGTTGGGTGAATTATATTATAGATTTGCTAGTTATTTTTAAATGTTTATCAAATTAGCACTGGGGTTGAAATTTTCAGATATATAATATATTAAAACTCACATCAAGAAATATTGATACTAAGATAGATTTACTCAATGTAGAACATATTCTTATTATTACTATGTAAGATAATTTATAACCATGTTATCAATAATTGTTTATATGATGTAATTTTGTTTTAGAATGGTAGTAAAAATATTGTCATTGCTACTTATCTTCTTCTTCAAATTGTGTAATAATAAGTAGTGCATTTTTTTAATCTACAAAATAATTTTTTGAGATATATTAATTAATGGTTAATTGTAGATTATGAGTCATAATTATATTTTGTAAAATCATTGATTCATTTTTTATTTGTATATAATGATTTCTACTGTAGATGGCATGCTTGATATCATATATAGCAATTTAATTGAGTCGGGAAGGAGAAAATGTAATGATACTTATTGGAATAAGATGTTTTATCTGGTGAACTTATGTTATTGATAGAGTTTGCTTGATTGTGAATATGTCTAATGTTGGGCTATATGTTCTAAATTTTTATATGATTTGATATTCATGATTATACACTTATGCACGTTATAGTATGGATATTCTATCAATAAAAAAGATTTTGCTATATGTTATTACATTACAGTAGTTAATACTTTAGTGGATTTGGTGGAAAATGTGAGTAATTTTCTATGTGATGTGCAATTTTTGGATATGTAGTAAAGAATGTATATCTTCTATTAAATGGTAAAGTGTGTGTTAAAGAGAATTACTCAGTGTATTGCAATATTGTACTTGTGTATTATTTTTCCTTATTCTGGCTTTTCTAAATCTGAATGTAGTGATGCTTCTCAATTTTATACTTTAGATACAATTAATAAGCATCCTTATCCTTTTTGTGATGTTATATTTAGAGAAGGTAAAGCTCTTGATTTTCGTATAGTCCCATTTTATATGCAATCATTTTTTGCTCCTAAGTTATTTCTTGTGCATCCTTCTCAAGGGCTTAAGCTTGTTCCAGAGTCAGATGATTATGTATCGCGTGATTTTGAGAGTATGATGCAAAAAAAGACAAGTAATAATTTACAATTGTCCTTGAAAAATTATGATATTACATATTATGGTATTCATAGGCATAGTGTTAATAATTTTAATAATGTATGTGTTTATTATGAGTATAGAGGTCAGTGTATAAGACAATGTTTACCTATTCCTGCATTAAAACGTCCTAAACTAGAGCGAGAGGGTGAAAATATTACTGTTAAAGTAAATGTTAGAAAACCGAAAGAAAATGTTGGTAACAGTAGTACTCAAATTGAGTACACTGATGAGGAAAGAAAAATGTCTGTAAGTGAACTGCAAAGTTTAGTTAGTGAAGACATTAAAGTGGTAAGTCCTAAATTGGATATGCAAAGTCACGAATTTCAGAGTCTAACAACGTGTTCAAATAGTTCAAATGCTGGTCATACTACTCAAGATGAATGCAGTAATACTAATATAAAATGCTTAAAAGGATTAAATTACTCGGGACTAGGGTATTATATAAGAAGATATGATAAATCTGTTGGGGGACATAGATATTTTTGGGTAAGACCAAATAAGAGAAAGTTGGTACGTCATAGGTATAACAATGGTAAGTATTATCCATGTGATGATAGTATGAGTTATAATCTTGATAATATAACAATGCGATCTTTCCTAGCTTCTATTATAGGTCATGATGATCATTATATTATTCCTAGGTCAGGATATCGTATTGCTAAGTATAAAGAAAATAAGGAAGAAAATCTATGTAGAAACAGTGAATTATATTTTGATAGTACAACTGTTCTTGAAAGAATTCGTCATGATAAAGAGTGTATATTCGGGAAAGTACAATATTCTTCTGATGAGGAGGAACATATTAAGAGTTGCTCATATAATTATGTAAGTGATGATTTTGAAACTTTTGGTGTGAATAGGAATAAAAATGAATTGAAAGATACGGATTTTTTCTTAGTTAATAATGAATTGAAAAGTACGGATTTTTTCTTGGTTAATAATGGTTCTTTAGATGGTTTAACACCAAGAGATCAATATTTAGAAGGAATGTGTGTAGATAAATTTCCTCAGTATGAATATAGAGTAAAAAGGCATATGAATGGTTTTCAAAGGAACCGTTATATATATCATATAGGAGATTATCAACCTGAAAGTTTTTATCAGTGTGATTTTATTAAAATTGAAGCTTGGGGAGGAGGTCAAGCTGGTTATATAGAAAATGGTAGACCTTATTCTGGTACTCCTGGTCATTATACTTTTGGTATATTAAAAGTAGATCAAAGTAAGGGAAAAAAGTTAATAATACATGTTGGGGAAGGGGGAAGATATCCAGGAGAATATGGAGGAGATACGGTAGTAGCACTATGTGATTCTAATGGTAATAATTGTGAAACATCACTTGTAGCACGTGGGTGTACTCATGATAGTTGTGCAAAGAATAATTCTTCTATTAGTGATAATATTGTAAAGCATTATAGATCTGTTACTGGAATGGACTTTTCTGAACATAAGCCTATGTGGTTAGAAAATAATAGACTTATTCCATGGGGAAATCCAGATTTTCCTGATGGAGTTGTAAGATTAAGTGCTGATGATTGTTCTGGTCCAGTAAATGCATTTGAGAAGAATCCAAATGAATATCCTGGTGCTGGAGGATGTGCTAGTTTACGGAAGTCGATTCAGCAGGGTGCAGATGGTTTGGTTAGACTAACATGTGAAGTGTGGGATACACCTATAACATTGCGTCAAGATACACGAAGATATCATTATAATAAAGAAAGGGACTTGTTATGTAATCAGAAAGAGAAAAATGAAAAAGGAGGATGTTTAAAGGCTGTTTGCATATATCCTTCAGGTGACAGTGAAAAACTTAGATTTCCGTCTCCTATTACTATGTTTGGTGGTGAACAATGTGAAGCTATAAGGCGACCAATGAATGCTTTTATTGTGAATCTGCTTAATTCAGGTAAGAGTATGAAGGTGAGTTTAGAGAATGATTCTGGTTCTAATACAAAGCATTGTTACGATAACAATCAAGGTCTATCTCGGTTACGAGTTTATCGTGTACTTGATGTTGTAAAACGTACTGCGCAAACTAGGAGTGGTCATACTATTAACTATAAACAATGTTGGGGTGCTGAAGGTCATGGCAATGTAGCCTTATCATGTTATAGAAGTAAATTTAAGTATCTAGAATTGTCTGCTAATAGATATGTATGTTGTTATCATGATATAACAGATAAAGCACACGAGAAAGATGTGTGTTGGAGTACAACAGGCAAAGATATATTGAAAGAATTTGCTAGTTATGACTTACCTGATGACTTACCTATAGCTCTTAGGCAAGATTTTTATGATGGAAGTGTTGCATTGTTAAGTAATCTATCTCAAGTTTCTAATGTAATACAAACTCCAAAATCTGCACCTAAGAAAATACAAAAAAAGGCAGAACCTAAACAGCCTATAGAAAATCCACAATATGCTTATAATAAAGAGAAAGGGGCGTTTTGTTTAAATTATGAAGGTATGGAAGGTAAAGGATGTATTAAATCTATTTGTGGGTACACTGCAAAAGATGTTGAAGATACTCTTTCAAAATATATAGGTGATATAAGCTCTAAAGTAACAAATGTGTGTCCACTTCCGGATGAAATAGAAAGAGAAGATATAATAATTAACTATGATGTTGGTACTAAAGTTCAAGTATCCTGTAAAACTAATGGGGAATGTTGTTATGTTAGTGAGATTGATATTACAAAAAAGAGTGAACCTAATAAACAAAATGGTGAGGAAGTAGAAAAAGATAAAAATAAAGAACAATGTTGGTCTAGTAATGATAATCCATCTTTATTATGTTATGAAACTAAATTATTTAATGAATACAAGGGATATGTATGTTGTTATGGTCAGTTAGAGGATTATAAGGTAAGTAGACAAAAGGGGGTGAAAAACGATAAACATGTCTGTTGGTTTGTTAATAATGAGAATCAGATAAAGGAGATGTTTGATAAAAAGTCATTAGATGATTATGTAGTAGATATTAGTAAGCTTATTGAAGAACAAGATGAAGATAATACTGATGAATCATTACAGAGTAAAACGGTGGCACCACATATAGATTCGATACAATATACTGAAAAAAGATTACAATATGCTTATTATCCAAAAGAGAAAACTTTCTGTTTAGATACTACAGATAGGAATGTGAAAAATAAGGGATGCCTAAGTGCTGTGTGTATTCATTCTACAAACCCAGAAAAAGCTGATGCACCAGATTATAGGGTATTTAAGGGAACAAGTAATGATTTGTGTCCACCTCTTGCTAAATTAAAATCAAAGAGTCCAACTGGACATATTAATGTATCTTGTAAAGATGGTAAATGTTGTTATAGTAATACTGATAAAGCACAGAGGAATAAGACTAGAAATCAGGAATTGTGCTTACAAGATAGTAATGTTGTTTTATCATGTTATAAAAATGCATCAAGTGGTCAAAACCAGAGTAATGATTATGATTATACATGCTGTTATAGTAGTATAGAGAGTTATAAATCTCATACTGGAGTAACAGGAGATCATGTTTGTTGGAAAGCCGGTAAAAATATATGGCAAATACTAGGTTATTATAAATTGCCAGAAGATATTAAAAAACAAGTGAAAGAGGAACATAAAAAAACTAAAGAACATGGGAAAGTTGTAATGGCAAAGAGAAAATAATAATCAAGTTGAAGTCTTGTCAAAGTAAATAAAACATCGAGTAAATATTTAACAAGAAAAAGCATTTATAGCTAGTAAATGTTGTGAAGATCTATTCATCTATGTTCTGTTGGATTGTAATATATATCAAGTGTTATGTATTATAGAAAAATCCTGTAATTCAATATTGTGTAAATATTAGTAAAACTGATATACTGTTTAAGTAAATAGTGTGTTTTAAAAGCCTGTATTTCATATTATGTAGGTCAGTATAATTAATATTGTGTATATGTTAGGTTGTACTATTAAAATATGTATATTGTGATAATATAATATTTGTTAAGTTAGTTGTCATTTTTAATGAAAGATGTTTCAGTTTCTAAACACTCTTGATATTGTAGAGTGAATAGATAGGGTGTATATTAAGCACATTCCTAATAAATTGATTGTTGTAATTGTAAATTGTGTTTTTTGATTTATTTTATGACTTAAAATTAAGAAATTAAGTTTTATTTATAATGTTACTACAAAATATAGTTAATATAAAAATTATTTATGTTAATATATTAAAAATTGTATTTCAATAATCTATTTATACTAAAAGTAAATGTGTTTATGTGTAAATGTGTTCTTAATATTCTAAGAAGTATAGGGTGTTTGTTTATACTAATATTTAGTAGCTTTAGTATATGTGTGTTTGGCTATGAGGAAGTTGATAGTGTAAAGCGTAATATTCATTTGGGAGATTTTAAGTTTTTTGATGATGAAGTAAAAGTATGTGATTTTTTTTATTGTGTAACTATAGGTATAGGAGAATGTAAAAAACCAAGTGTTTTTTCTGATTTTTCTATTCTTTATATAGATAAAAATAATTCTCTTAACCTAAAATTGTGTATGTGTATGGTTAATAGTTGTAAAAATCTTCCAGTAGATCAATCGGAATGGAGTTCTGTATGTGAAAGTGAAGCCATATGTCAAAGGATAGGCCAAAAATTTGTAGAACCTTTACCATTTTGTTCTATGATCTTTGAGGAAAAAAATATAATGAGATTTGTTCCAATAGAATTTTCTCGGCAAACATTTTTTAATCCAGGTATTAGACTTATAATAGCAGATAATGGCATGTTGTATAAACAGGATTTTTTCTTGTCTGGTGATGATTTTATCCAAAAAGATTGTGAGGTTATATTCGGTCAGAAAGTGTATAAATTTAAGATTTATAGATTTGGACACAATAATATATGTGCTGACTATTATTATCAAGGAAGATCCCTTAATAAATGTGTACCTATTCCTGTATTACCTCAACCAATATTAAGTAGATCTGAGTATGGTAAGGTTAAGGTAAGTTTTATTACTACTGATTTGGACCAGAACCTTGTGTTTGAAGATGGTGTGTTAAGTAAAGCAGGTATTAAGATTGTTAAACCTAAAATTAATCTTGATAATCATCAATTTTATTTATATGAAGGATGCACAAATGGAGAAATTTTAAATGAAACAGAGTATTGTCTAAATGGTGAAATGAGTATAATAAAGTATCAGCATGATGATAAAATTACTGTAAAATGTATAAATGGTTTAAGTGCTGTATTTGGATATGTATTGAAGATAAAGGAAAAGGGATATGATAGACATATTTGGCTTAAACCTTTACCTGATAAAATGGTACGTTATGTCCGTATTAAACCGAAAAAATATATTCAATGTGCTGATTATGAATATGATCTAAAAAATGAAACACAAGACTTTTTAGATGAGATTTTAATAAATGATAATGATTATTATTTTTTTGCTAATAAGCACAATAGAAGTGAAAAACTAAATATTTATCCAGGAAATAATCCATGCAATGATTTGAAAGATTCTTTTTATTTGTATCAGAATACTAGATTAAGATTAAAGAAACAAAATTCAACAGATCTCTATCCTGAGGTCCTGACGCAATTTACAGAATCTGGTCAATTTGATGCTGAAGTGTTGAGATATGTTAATGCCGATAATAAAGAAAAGTTGTCTTTAGATATAATGTTCAAGGATAAATTGAACTTTTTGGATGCTTATTCTATGGGGATGTGTGTTGATAATTTTGAGAGTAGGACTTATGCAGCAGAAAAAACTGCGATAAATAGTTCAGGATTCAAAAAAAATATAAATGATCACAATATAAATGTATGGCTACATCCTCCTAAATTTACTGATGTATATAATATTCCTAGTAAGTGTAACTTTGTTAGAGTGGAAATCTGGGGTGGTGGACAATCTGGTAAAATTGATGTTAAAAATTGGGAAAGTAAAGAAGGTAAACCTGGTCAATACGTAATGGGTATGTTTAAAATAAAAAAATCTAGTGAATATTTTTTAAAAATACAGCTAAGGGAAATGCATAATCAAATTCTAGATGATGGGAGAGATACAGGAACAGATGCTATAGTTAGATTTTGTAAAAAAGATAAACGTTTGCCTGAGAAAGAAACGTGTGAAGTTGAATTAATAGCAAATGGTGGTGGAAAGTTACCTAGTGTTTCAAGAAGAAATGTTATTGCTAATAATGTAATACGTGATAAAAGAATGCTATATTATAGAGTAGTTGATGGGCCAAAAGATAGAAAATCAGAAAATATACCAAGTAATAAAAGAATAAGATTTATTCCGTATCAAAATTTTATAAAGGAAAATTTATGGGAAGAAATTGAACAAGATGTGTGCAGTTCAGGTAACCTTTTAGAAGAAAATACTAGTAAATATTTTGGTGCTGGTGGATGTGCTGATGTTAAAACTCATTCTACTGAAAAAGGAGCAGGTGGTATGGTAAAAATTACTTGTGAAGATTGGTATCATGAAAAGTAATCTAATGTATTTATGTAGTTACTGATAATTGTTGTTCTATTATGGGTGTATAAGTATGTGATTAATTGAATTCTAAGGTATTAATATGACCCATTTTTCTATTTTTACTGGCTTGTTTTTTCCCATATATATGTATGCTTTCATTAATTTTGGTTTCATATTTGTAATATTTGTATATATCTTCTCCTAATATGTTACCCATAGTACATGGAAAAAATAGCTTTACAGGTTGTAAAGGTAATCCACATATTGCTCTTACTAACTGTTCAAATTGGCTAATATTGCAGGCATCTAAACTCCAATGTCCAGAATTATGAGGACGGGGTGCTATTTCATTCACTATAAGTTCTTGTGTATCTGTAATAAAAAATTCTACTGTTAATAAACCTACTAAATTCAAAGATTTTGCAATTTTTATTGCAATTTGTTGTGCTTGTATATTTATTTCTTTATTAATTTGTGCTGGTACTAGGGATTTTTCTAAAATACCATTATTATGATAGTTTTCTGCAATTGGAAAGAATACTATGGAACCATCAAGGCTCTTTGATACTATAATAGAAATTTCTTTATAAATTTTTACGAACTCTTCTAAGATGTATGTTTGATTCCAATTGAGAGTTGATAAGGCCTTTAAGTCGCTTTGTTCTTTTATCTTATACTGTCCCTTTCCATCATAGCCTAATTCTACACTCTTCAATAAAGCTGGATATCCTAATTCTAATATATTCTGTTCTAAATTATCATAACTATTAATTATTTTGAAATTTGTAGTTTGAATGTTTAGGCTTCTTATATGTTGTTTTTTCCCTTATTCTATTTTGAGAAATATATAGAGCTTCTTTACCGGGATAAACTTTTGTTTTTTTTGATATAACATCTATAACATTACTTGGAATGTTTTCAAATTCTAGAGTTGCAACATCAACACTAGATGCAAATTTAAGTAATAGTTCTGTATCCTGATAACTATTTAGTATAGTAACATTGTTTGTAACTTGTATTGATGGACTATAAGAATTGTCAGTTAATATATGGGTTCTATATCCTAATTTTGTTGCGGCTATGGATATCATTTTCCCAAGTTGGCCTCCGCCTATGATTCCAATAATGGATCCAGGCTTGATACATGAACCATATGGCATAACAATAGATTTTGTAGTATTACTGAAAGTTAATAATGATATTAGCTTTAAAATAACAAGTCAATTAAATAGGTATTAATTTATTTTCAACAGTTGTATGTCAGGTAGTTGTGATATTTTCATTAAGTAATCTTAGTGACAAAGCAACTTATCTAGCTGTAATTGAAAAAATGTTACTTATGATTTAAGTATTTTTAATTTTTTCTGCTCATAAACTCCAGGTATTGTGTATTGATATCTTGATCAAATTAGTGTATTATTATTATATGACTGAAGGTTGTTTATGACATTACAATATTACAGCATGACTAAGCTTATAGAAGTTAAAGTTATTCCAAGTTATTTAGAAGAACAGTCTGCTCCTCATGAAAATTGTTATATATGGCTATATAATATAAGAGTTAAGAATAACAGTAACTCAACAATCCAGTTGCTGAGAAGAAGTTGGAAGATTATTGATTCGAGTGGTATTATTAATGAAGTCACAGGTCTTGGTGTGATAGGAAAACAGCCAGTATTAAAGCCAGGAGAATTTTTTGAGTATACAAGTGGTGCATATTTAAGTACCCCTTCTGGTATGATGCATGGAGAATACCAGTTTATGGATGAAGATGCAGCACAAGTTTTTTATGTAAATATACCAATGTTTTCTTTGGATAGTCCTTATGTGAATACAAAACCACATTAATACTTTATGAAATTATATAATATGGAAAGATGAATATTTGTGTATTATGTTTGTATACATAAGGTATTGCTGTAGGTAAGGGCTATCTGTTCTTATATTTAAATGATAAAGATATCCTATATTTTTATTGAAAAGTTGTTGTTTATATTTTTGTTATCTAATTTTTTATTTAAGTAGTTATCAGAACAACTGTAAAAATATATAACTTTCCTTATTTGTAATATTTTTAATATAGGATTAAGAAATACATGGTGATAGTAGGTTTTACTTGTTGTATTTTACTGTTTGAAACAAAAGCTAGGTTGGGAGTAGATGGAAATATTTCTAATAGGTTGACTGCTAGTTAAGAAGAATGGAAGTTTATCAGTTTGAAATTATTGTATATTGATAATTATTTATTATGCCTCTTACATAAATGGTATGATTTATATATGTTGTATCTATCTGAATTACTCGCAAAAACTAGGTGGAAATTGTCTATAAGTGATAAGTTGTTTAGTGTATAAAAGATTATTTTTTAACTTCTTGCAATTAATTGTTTAAGGTTTATTAGTGGTAAGATTTTGTTTCTGGTTATTCTAATACTTAATTAATATAAAAAGGTATGTTTGTATTTTTAAATGTAATTAAAATTTAATACTGACTTGTTGATAATAAAAATTCTCTTTAGTTTATAATAGAAAATAAAATTTATATATGTATACTTAATTTTAATAAAAAGTATAAGCTATGAAGAGTATTAGTGGTATATTTAAGAAGGTAAAAGTATTTTGAATATTTTAATTTAAAGATAGTTATATTCAGTATATTGTTTGTATAAACTCTTTAAATAGAAATGAATATTAATATTGATAGTCAGTATAGTATTTTTAATGTATTAAGAAGATTATTGTGAATACTTTAACTAAAAGATTTAGTGGTATATACTAAATATTCTCTATTTTATGTATTAGTTATTTTAAAAAAGTTAAGTTACAAGGAGTATATAGTGTGGAACTTTTAAATTCTCTTGATTCAAAAACAAAATTAAGCTTAGGGCAAAATTGTTATGAGTACTTCAGTTTAAGAATTGCGTGTAATAAGTTAGGAGTGAATATTACTAAACTCCCGTATTCACTTAAGATACTATTTGAGAATTTATTGCGTAAAGAAGATGGTTGTAATGTTAAAATTGAAGATATAAAAAAGTTAGCTCAATGTGTTGATAAACATGTGAACTGTGAGATTAATTTTTCTCCAGCTCGGGTATTAATGCAAGATTTTACTGGGGTTCCTGCAATAGTTGATTTAGCTGCAATGCGTGACTATGTTAGGGAGAATAATAGAGATCCTAATCTAATTAATCCTAAAGTACCTGTTGATCTGGTTATAGACCATTCTATACAGGTTGATTCTTATGGGAGTGGTGACTCTTTTAATAAGAATGTTTCTATAGAAGTACAAAGAAATTTAGAAAGATATAAATTTTTAAAATGGGGACAATATGCTTTTAAGAATTTCCGTGTAGTTCCTCCTGGCGCTGGTATATGTCATCAGGTAAATCTAGAACATCTTGCTAAAATTATATGGAGTGAAGGGAATCTTATATATCCAGATACTTTAGTAGGAACTGATAGTCATACTACTATGATTAATGGTCTATCTGTTTTAGGGTGGGGTGTAGGTGGTATAGAGGCTGAAGCAGTAATGTTGGGCCAACCTATTACTATGCTTATTCCGGAAGTTATAGGATTCAAGTTAACAGGAAAGCTATCTGAAGGTGTTACTGCGACAGATATGGTATTAACTATTACTAATATTTTGAGAAGTAAAGGAGGTGTAGGAAAGTTTATTGAATTTTATGGGGATGGGTTAGATAACTTATCAATTGCTGATCGGGCAACAATTGCTAACATGGCGCCTGAGTATGGTGCTACCTGTGGATTCTTCCCAATAGATCATAAAACTCTAGAATATCTGGAGATGACAGGACGTGATTTGTTACTTATAGATTTGGTGGAATACTACGCTAAAGAGCAATATTTATGGCGTACTAAAGAAGAGTTGCGGTATGATGATAAAATAGAATTTGATTTAGGAGAAGTACAGCCTGTACTTGCTGGTCCAAAAAGACCTCAAGATAAAATTTTTCTTTCTCAGGTAAAAACAGCATTACAAAATTTATTACCAAATTCAGGGTTAAATAAAGTTAGTACAGATACAGAGAAAAAATCTTTGCAGAACGGAGATGTTGTTATTGCTGCTATAACCAGTTGTACTAATACATCAAATCCAAGTGTTATGGTTGCAGCTGGACTTGTTGCACGCAAGGCAAATATGCTAAATTTAAAATCTAAACCTTGGGTTAAAACTTCTCTTGCTCCTGGATCACAGGTTGTGACTGAATATTTAGTAAAATCAGGGTTGCAGGAAGATTTAAATGCATTGGGATTCTATTTGGTTGGTTATGGATGCACGACTTGTATAGGAAATTCTGGTCCATTGGCAGCTCATATTGAAGAAGATATTAAAGTTAATGATTTGATAGTTGCATCAGTTTTATCTGGTAATCGTAATTTTGAAGGAAGGATACATCCTTGTATAAGAGCTAATTTTTTAGCATCTCCTCCTCTTGTTGTTGCTTATGCTATAGCTGGTACTGTTAATATTGATTTTAATGTTGATCCAATAGCTATAGATGATAGAGGAAAGAATATTTATTTACGAGATATATGGCCGTCTAATGATGAGATAAATGAAGTTGTCCTTAATAGTATTAATCAGCAGATGTTTGTTGATAAGTATAAGCATATTTTCAATGGTGGAAAGCATTGGGAAGATCTAGAGTGTATTAATAGTGATATTTATATGTGGGATGTAAATAGTACATATATACAAAAGCCTACGTATTTTGAAAAGCTGTCTTCTAATGTGTGCAACAATAATGATATTAGCATTACCAATGCGAATATTTTAGCTTTATTAGGTGACAGTGTAACTACTGATCATATTTCTCCAGCAGGTAATATTGCGAAAGATAGTCCAGCAGGTAAGTTTTTAGTGCGAAATAATATTGCGGTACAAGATTTTAATTCTTATGGATCAAGAAGAGGAAATCATCATGTAATGACACGTGGAACTTTTGCTAATATTCGTGTACGCAATGAGATGGTAGATCGTGAAGGTGGTTTTACTAAATACGTACCAACTGGTGAAGAAATGTCGATATTTGATGCATCTGAGCTTTATAGGGAAGACGATATACCATTAGTTGTAATTGCTGGTAAAGAGTATGGTAGTGGATCAAGTAGAGATTGGGCAGCAAAAGGCACTTTCTTTTTAAATATTAAAGCTATTATAGCAGAGAGTTTTGAACGTATACATAGGTCTAATCTTATTGGTATGGGTGTATTACCATTGAAATTTAAAGATGGATGTACAAGGAAGACTTTACGACTTATAGGTAACGAAAAGATTAGTATTACTGGTGAAATTGGTATAAATCAGGAGATGGAATGTGTTATTTTTAGAAAAGAAGATAATACTAGTCAAGTTATCAAATTAGTTTGCAATCTTAATACTGCTATTGAAGTTGAATATTTTAAAAGTGGTGGTGTATTACAGTATGTATTAATGAAAATGATGAGGAATTAGTTCCTCATTATTATTATCTGTTATGATGACGAAATAAAATATATATAAAATTGAAAATCCAGTACTAGTATATTTTATTTATAGTATTGAGTGCAATTTTATATAAGGAGATGAAGATTAGAAAAAGTAATAGTAAATATCTTTTTACAATGTTGAAAATTCATGTAAAGGATTTTAGATTAATTTGTTATTCTATTAGTAAACTTGCTTGTGAGATAGTGATTTGTTTATGTCGTAAATTTACTAGAATATATTTTTTTAGATATGATATTGAAAATGTATATAAGAAAAGTCTAGGTTAATTTTTTATCTATTAGATGGAAGTATTTATAAATTAATGTTTGTCTATTTGTTAGCTCAATTATAGATGGTAAACATGTCTTTTTTATAAGATTTAGTAGAATATGTTTTAAAATCTAGTTAATTGGTCATTTCTGGGAAAACATCACTTTGAGGAATAGTTTAGTTTTGGGTGTTAATCATATTTCTTTTATAAGATATAGAATTTTTTAGATGTGTGAAATATATGTAGAGAGAGATCTACACTTCCTATCAACAAATAACTATGAGGTTTAGTAGGGTACTTATTTATACTTAAAACACCTACAAAGTCTGATATATATAAACTTATCTAAACTAATTTTAGAATTTTTATGATGCTAAGATTGAACGTTTAAAAAAAGATATAAAACACTTGTGTATGTAAAAACAATGCTTACACATTTTTACAACTTAACATCTCTAGTATCAACGTTTTTGCAATTTTGTAATTTCCTACTCATCGTAACGAATATTAAAATACTTGACGTTTCAAAAGGATGGCTAAAACCATATTTCCTATAATTGTAGTCTATAATAATGAATATTGTTTATAAGGGAATAGTTTGTGGTATGTTAGTTCCTTAAGAAAGTTGCAGATAATATACTTACATCATGGTATAATAATTAATGCTACTATATTAATAGTTTTTGTAGTGCTATCATTCTGTTGTTTGAAATCGAATAGTATAGCTTTCATGTAAAAATAATGTGTATAATTGGTTTTGTTATACCTTATCAGAATTATACTGTTGAATCAGTTTTTAATTGTGAATTTGTGATACTGTTACTCTATTACTTTTGGTACAACAAAAAAGTCCTGTTCTTGTTCTGGAGATTCAGATAGTACAATATCTTTTATGTTACCATCGCTTATGATGTCCTCACGTAAATGTAATGTATAATCGATGCCACCATGACTCATTGGACTTATACTATTAGTGTCAATTTGTGATATTGTTTGTATCCAGTTTAATACTGCTTCTAATTCTTTTAGATAATAATCAATTTCATTATCGTTTAGCTTTATTCTCACTAGTTTTGCAGCTTGTAGTAAATCACCCTTACTTAGTGATGTTTTCTTATATAACTGTGAATTGTTATTTTTAAGTTGATTGTCTGTCAATTTGTTCCTTAAACTTGTACTAAGTTATATAGTATATAATTGCTTAAAAATTTATCAATGGATAAAATTTGAATTTTTGATGTATTAAAAGAATTGTGATTTACTGTATCAGTTATTGTTAAAGTATCTAATTTTGAATTAGTGACTTTTTCTACTGCGTGACCAGATAATATTCCATGTGTTACATATGCATTTACTTGTAATGCTCCCATATCTTTTAAAGTTGATGCTGTGTTACATAATGTTCCAGCTGAATCTACAATGTCATCTACAATGATACAATGCTTATTTTCTACGTTACCAGTTATACTCATGACTTCAGATACTCCGGGCCTTTTTCTATGCTTATCTATTACTGCTATTTGAATTTCGTAATCTAAATTGTACTGTCTTGATAATGCACTTGCAAAAGTTTTGGTTCTATTTAGTGCTCCATGGTCAGGAGATACAATGGCCAGATTATCTATATTATCAACATCATATTTTTGTATAATATCTCCTATAAAAATAGGATGGGAGCTTAAATTGGTAATAATTGTATCGAAGAATCCAGCTAATTGGTTTGAGTGTAAATCGATTAAAATAATATTGTGTATATTTGCTGTTTTTAATGTGTTAATGATAACCTTAACACTTAGCGCAGAAACCATTAAGTTATTGTTATTATCTGATTTTCTATACATTATCCTATCTTGTCTAGTATAACATAAGTATGGAATTATAACTGTGACTTTATTGGGATGTAATGCTCTATGAACTGCATCTATTAATAACAGTAATTCTAATAAATTGTCATGTGCTGGAAAACAAAGAGAATTTATTATAATTATATGTTTATTTCTGTCATCTTGGTTGTCTTCTACTTCTATGTTTAATTCCTTATCTCCAAAATGTGAAATATACGAATTAACTAGCTTTATGCCTGTAATTTCTGATATATGCTGTGCTAAATTAATACTAGATGTACCAGAAGCTATTAACATTAATACTGTATGTAAATTAACTTTTATATAATATAATAATGGTATGGTAAAAGTAAATAGGTATTTTCTGAGAATATTGTGTTATAATAGCCTAATCTTTTTTAGGATAGTAGTGCTAAGTAAGAAAGACATATTAGATGTATTGTTGACAGTTATTGATCATAATAGCAATAAAAATATTGTTGAATTGGGACTAGTAAGGCATGTATCAATTAACAGTGGTATTGTTAATTGTATATTAGATTTGCCAGATAAGCGTTTTATTGAACAAAAAGATATACTTGAAAAAAATGTAAAAGTGCAATTAATCTTTTACCAGGTGTTGAACAGATAAAAATTGTTCTTACTAATACATGTAATACTGTTAATAAGTCAGACAAAGAATTATCTGTACGTAAAATATCAATTTCAAATCTAAAAAATATTATACTAATATCTTCAGGTAAAGGTGGGGTTGGAAAATCTACAGTTGCTATAAATATAGCGTTATCTTTGTTACGTAAAGGATATAAATCAGCGTTAATTGATCTTGATATTTATGGTCCTTCTATACCTCATATGTTAGGAGTGAAAGACGGAACGAATCCTGAGTTGAATGATAATGATAAAATGATTCCAATTACTGAATATGGCCTTAAAAGCATGTCAATTGGATATTTGGTTAATAAAAATAATGCAGCTGTTTGGCGTGGTCCTATGGTAACAAAAGCAATATATAGTCTCATGATAAATACAGAGTGGGGAGAAGTGGATTATTTGATTGTAGATACCCCTCCTGGAACAGGAGATGTACATATTAGTCTTGCTGAAAAGTTTAATATTACAGGTGTAATTGTAGTCTCTACTCCTCAAGAGTTAGCCATTATTGATGCAGTTAAAATATGTGATATGATGAGGAAAATGAAAGTTCAGATTATTGGAATAGTGGAAAATATGAGTTATTTTGTTGATGCTAATTCTGGTAATAAAACTTATATTTTTGGAAAACAAGGGGTAAGTAAAATGGCAACAGCATTGAATATAGATTTTCTTGGTGAAATAGCAATATATCCTCAAATATGTGATGCTGCAGAATTAGGAAATCCACTGTCATTAGACAATAAGATATATAAAATTTATGATAATATTACCGATAATATGTTATCCTACCTAAGAAGTTCAGATATTAAGAAATAGTGTATTATTTCTATTGTGATTAGATGTCTTATGATGCTTTTGCTGTTTATATGTTGATAATATACTTATGTAACTTTTTAGTTTAAAGCTAGAGTAAGTGATTTTAGATTAGTTTAGTAATAAAAAGCATATATAAGAAAGCTATAATAAAATGCATTAGAAAAAATCTTTTACTATTGGAATAAACTCAAGAAGCAGAATTGTTACTAATGTAGTATTGATTGTAATACAAGTTATATCTTGAAAAATGATATTAAACTAGATATTGTTTTTGCATTCAACTGAACCATCAAATAATTTTCTATTGTCATTAAGCAATATAAGTAATAGTAGTTTTAAATATTTATTACTGGTCTGTTAGTAGAATTTGAATGTCAAATGTCTAAATTAAAATCATTGAAATAGTGTATTGTTAACTTTGATTTTCGAAATATGTTCACATTTTTTTTGTGGTATACTTTACAATTTTTTGTAACTTATTATTAAGCCATAATTCGTATGTTGGTCTGATTTTTTATTCATTAGTCGCACTTTGTGTATAAGTTAAGATTATTAAAGTGACTATTATTTTTTGCTCTAATTTTTTGTAAATTATTTTAAGCTATATAAATAATTCTATATTTCTGAGTATTTATTACTAGTGTTTTAGTATAGTTAAAATGCTAAGCATATAAATTTAGATAATTAAAATAGTATTTTATTAACCTTGATTTGATAGTTTTATAATATATTCACATTCTTTTTGACATATGCTTTACAGTTTTTTGTATATTATTAAGTCATAAAGTATTTCGTGTTTAACATATTTGTTACTGATTTTCTATTGTTCTACCTTTTTATTTATAAGTAGCATTTTGTAGACTATAGATTGAAACCACTAAAATTAACCTTAATTATTGGTCTGATTTTTTGTCAATTGTTTTAGACTGTATAAATAGGCTGTTTTTGAATACTTATTACTAATGTTTTAATAAAATTTGAATGCTAAGCATTATAAGTTAAGTTTGTTAAAATAATATGTTATTAACCTTGGTTTGATTTTTTTATAATGTGCTTAATTTCTTTTTCAACTATATCTTTTACAATTTTTTGTAGATTATTATTAAGCCATATAGATAATTCTGGTTTTAACATATTTGTTACTAATTCTTCTATTGTTGGACTTTTTTGTTCATTAGTGATATTAGGTGTCTCTGTGTAATATTAAATTGACTAATTAACTTTTTTATTTCTTCGCTGCTAGCAACTATATTTTCAGGAGATAGTAAATTATCTGATATGAAGTTGTTTTGTTGATGAATGCCTTTTATCTCTGATGTGTTATCAATTTTAGATACTTCTTCTGAAAGAGTAGTTGTAGTTAACCTTCTTTCTTGAGATTATACCCGTTGTGTTGATTGTTCTATAGCTACAAATTGATTCATAGTGGATACTTGGTCAGGATAAATCTTTTCTGACATTGATACTTGTATATCTGGTTGTATTTTATTCTGACATATTGGCTGTACTTGTGTTGGTATTGGTAAATCAGCTATGGCTTGAAAAGTATGGTTTATTTCATTTAATGTGTTATGTGCATGTTGTATATTATGTAGCTCTATAGCATTTTCTGGATTTTCTAAACTTAACACTTCATTGTCAGTGTTATTTTGTTCTGTTGTGGAATCTGTATTATCACCATTGCACATAGCTTTTCTAATATTTGCAATAGCCTCTTTAAGAGAATGAAAATTGTTAGTATTACTCATAAATGTTAAAAAATTAGTTAATATTTAATTGTCCTATTAATGCAAGTAAATTATATATGCTTATTATAACATTACTTTGCACATTAACTAGATTAACTTTCGCTTTTAATAGTTCTTGTTCTGCATCTAATACATCTAAAACCGTTCTTAAATTTAACTCTGCTTCTTGCTTGATTCCGGATAGTACTACTTCTGAATATTTTACAGAGTCTTGAGCAGCTTGTAACATAGAGTTAGCTGTGGCAATGTTTTCCCAACTTGAAATAACAGCTTCTTTTATAGCATTTAATGCTTCATGATAGGAATACATTTTCTGTTTAATTGCAAGTCTTGATTGTTGAACTGCAGCAATATTGAGTCCTTGCTGAAATATAGGGAGTGACATTGTGATTTCAAAAGCATTGTTAATTTGTGTGTGTGGATTCATATAAGGATTATAGTTGTTATAGATATATGAACTTGTAGATGATATGCTAATCGATGGAAGCAAATGTCCAATTGCTATTAAAACCCCTTGTTTAGCTGCTTTGTATCCAATATGAGATGCCTGTAAAGAAAGGTTATGTTTTTGTGCTGTTTCTAGTGCCTGGTCTATGGACTCTGGTATTGCTGGAATAGTAGGATGATGTAGATCTATAGGTGCTTCTCCTATTACATGAATGTAGTTAGCTTCTGCCGTTTTCATATTACCATAGGCTTTAATTGATTCTGATGTTGCTGATGATAATCTAGCAGTAGCCTGTGATACATCTGTTTTTGTCACTTCCCCTAAAGCAAAACGTTTTTGTGTAGCGAGTAAGTGTTCTGTAAGTACTTTTTTAGTATGTTGAGTTAGTTTATATACTTCAGCTGTTGTGAGTACTTTCATGTAAGCGTTGACAGCCTCAAGTAAAATGTTTTGCTTCTCTATTAAAAAATTTATTTCTTCTATATTTACTAAATGTTTTGATTGTCGAAAGGCAGCAGCATCAGCACCTCCATTGAATACTTGCTGGGTTACTTTAAGTTGCATAGCTCTATTGTCACTGCTCACAAATAAATCAGGTTGCTGTGTGGATAGAGAATATACAAGTGATGGTAAAAACTTGGATATGCTATTCAATATTATTTTTTGTTTATTTTCTATAGAATTATAAAACTTTGCTTTTAGATGTGGATTATTTGTCAGAGCTGTATTTAGAGCTTGATTTAGATCAATACAATAGCTATTGTTAGAGATTATTAATGTAATTAATATCACTAAACAAAAAATTCTATACATGTAAAATCTCGTCATAATTAAAATACTATCAGTAGTATGTAAAAAAAAATCATGCTTACATTAAACTGTAATTAATTTTTATTAGCAAGAACTAAGTATAAAGTTTAATTGATTCAACACTATATTGTAATGAATAGATATTAATATATAATATTGCCTGGTGGAATGTATGTTTTAAGAATTGTTCCAGTAATACATTGAATAACTACTTGATTTTTAATTAATTAATTAAAATTATGAGATGCTAAGCATGTAGTTATTATTTAAGGATTGTGTGTTTATATAATAAAATTTCTGTTCTTTTAAATGATATATTTAAAGTAGGCTATAGCTTATCTTTAAAAGAAGTGTAACTTTACTGTTATTTAATGTTGTAGTCTTGTACTAGAAGAGGTTGAAATTGCTAGTACTAGATTATACTTATTGCAATAGGTGTAATAAATTGTTATAAGTTGAAATATGTTAAAATGATATTACTTGGTATGTGGCTAATTATATTATGAAGCTCTATACATATATTATATAGAGAATATTTATAGGTATTGCTTTGAATCTTTTTGTTATTAAAAAGATTATTAGCTTTGTACCTTGTAAATTATAGTTTCAATAAGGATAATATAAAAATAGTTATTTATTGACAAAAATTGATTGTGTTATTACTATCAAAATTTATTAATGATAAATACAAATGGAGACTTTTTCTTTAAAAGCAAGTCAAGTAAAGAAGCGTTGGGTTGTAATTGATGCAAATGGGGTAGTAGTTGGTAGGCTTGCTGCTTTTGTTGCTAGTGTATTACGTGGTAAAAATAAACCTGAATATACTCCCCATATGGATTGTGGTGATAATGTTATTATAATTAATGCAGATAAGGTACAATTTACTGGTAATAAATTAAAACGTAAGGTTTACTATAGGCATACTGGTTATCCCGGAGGAATAAAAAGTTGTACACCGGCTGATTTGCTGTTGAATGAACATCCAGAACGTATAATTAATATGGCAATTCGTCGTATGCTTAGTACTGGTCCAATGGCACGTCGTCGTCTAAAAAATTTGTATATATACTCAGGTCCAGAACATAAGCATAATGCACAACAACCTGTAAAATTAGATTTTTTATCAATGAATGCTAAGAATAATAAGAGGAGATAATGGAAAATAATCCTGATATGCTATCCGATCATCAGCAGGATGATCATGTTAAACCTATAAAAGTAGATGCCTATGGCCGTGCTTATGCTACAGGAAAAAGAAAAGAAGCTGTTGCAAGAGTATGGTTAACAGTAGGTAAGGGTAATGTTACAGTTAATGGCTTAGATATTTTTAATTACTTCAAGAAAAATACCTTATGTAGAAAAGTTTATAATCCATTTATTGTGACTTCAACTTCTGGATGTTATAATGTTGTTGCAACTGTAAAAGGTGGAGGAGTTTCAGGTCAGGCTGGAGCTGTTGCTCATGGAATTAGTAAAGCACTAAAGGATATAAATCCTAGTCTTCATGCTACTTTAAGAGCAGGTGGTTTCTTGACAAGAGATTCACGTGTTGTTGAACGTAAAAAATATGGTCAACATAAAGCTAGAAAAAGTTGTCAGTTTTCTAAGAGATAATCTCCTGCATGAGTTATCAGGTATCAGTTGCTGTAGTTGGAGCTACAGGTTATGTTGGGGTTGAGCTAGTACGTTTATTATTATCTCATCCTATGGTGAAAATAAAGTATTTGTGTGCGACTCAATCTGTTGGGGAGCTGTTGTCTGCTAGTTATGCTCATCTTTCGCAAGATAATATATCTGTTAGCATTTCATGTTTTAGTGATATTGATTTATCTAAAGTAGATGTAGTTTTTTTATGTTTACCTCACGGTAAATCGAGTGAGTTTGTAAGGAAAATTCATGATGATGTAAGGATTATAGATCTATCAGCTGATTTTAGAATTAAGGATGTTAATATATATAAGAAATGGTATGGATTACATTATTGTCCGGATTTTATAAAAGATTTTGTGTATGGTTTAACAGAAATATATTATGAGGATATTCAAAAATCTCGTTTTATAGCTTGTCCAGGGTGTTATCCAACGTCTGTGTTGATACCATTATTTCCATTATTAAGACTTCGTTTAATAAAGAGTAGAAATATAATAGTTGATGCTAAATCAGGTGTTAGTGGAGCTGGAAGATCTGTAGTTCAAGATAAACTTTTCTGTGAAGTTTATGATATTATGAAGTCATATAAAATCTCAGATCATAGACATATCCCTGAAATAGAACAGGAGCTTTGTTTTGCTGCATGTCAGGAAAATATTAATTTGCAGTTTGTACCTAGTTTAATTCCGGTAAAAAGGGGCATGATGTCTAGTATATATATTGAATTAGAAGACGAAGTGTCTTTAATTGATGTGCGAGAAGCATTGCTACTTTTTTATAAAGATTCAACATTTGTTGCTATTGATGAAGAAAAATCTGTGACTACTAAATCTGTTATAGGAACAAACTGCTGTTATCTAGGAATTTTCCCTGGAAGAGTACCTAATACGATTATTATCATTTCTGTTATAGATAATTTATTGAAAGGTGCTGCTGGTCAAGCAGTACAAAATTTAAATGTTATGATGTCTTACGATGAAGCTATAGCTTTGTCAGGTATACCTTATTTTTAATGTGTGGTATTTTAGTATAGATATGTGTATACATATTGAGTTTTAAAATATCTGATCATCTTTAGAGATCAATATTGAATTTAGAAAATGAAATCCAGTTGATATATAAGCATCAGCATTTTATTTCGTGTATTTACAGTAAATAATTTTATATATTGCATTTTTTCAATACAAATATACAAATCCATTGTGAAAGCTTTATAGGATGAGGGAGTAGTGATTTTTTGATAGAAGTAAAATTAATGTTAAATTTATTAAAAAGTATAGCTAATAATTATAGTACAAGGATTTAAATACTTGTTTTTATAACAGGGTTACTTTCTAAATAGACCTATTTGTTGTACAGATATACAATATATTGTTGAATTCATTTGGAATAATATCTATTTGTTGCTATAAAATTGATATTTAATTTATATTGTCTTGTTAAAAAATCTTGTATACTTATAGCTTCTGTGCTTGAAAATAAAATAGTTAGAAGTATGGGTATATTAAGCTGATTTATTGTGTAGTAGGTTACATAGTATTTTGTTTTTTACTTAGTTTATTGTATTAAGAGATTGATTATGAATTTAGATAATGTAATTAGTGGTAATAACGTACCTAAAGAAGTAAATGTTATTATTGAAATTAGCCAAAATTCTTGTCCAGTAAAGTATGAGTTTGATAAGGAGAAAAATTTATTTTGTGTTGATAGATTTCTGCCTACATCTATGTATTATCCATGTAATTATGGATTTATACCACATACTTGTGCTGGAGATGGTGATCCTGTTGATGTTTTAGTTGTGTCTAGATTCCCTATAATGTCTGGTGCAATGATTTGTGCAAGGCCAGTAGGAGTATTAGTGATGCATGATGAAGGTGGAGAAGATATGAAAGTGTTGGCTGTACCTCTAAACAAAGTGGATTCATATTATGCTACTATAGAGAATTATTCTGATTTTCCTGAATCATTTTTGAATTCGATATCTCATTTCTTTACTTTTTATAAAAAGTTAGAAAAAGATAAGTTTGTGTCTGTAGAAGGTTGGAAAGATATTAAAGTTGCAGAAGAGGTAATATTAAATGCTTTAGCTAATAAAAAGTTTTAGGTAAACTGTGAGAAGTATCAATTCTCTGTGAATTACAGAATTTTTTCTGTGGTAAAATATATAGTTTATCTGTCTGTAATATTGGAAAAAATATTAAGTAGTAGAAAAACTAGTTATTAAATGTTTAGTTAAATAAAGAAAAATATTTTAGTTGAACTGTAGAAGTATCAGCTTTTTTATGAATCAGCAAAATTCTTTTTGTGATGAAGTATTTTGTATTTCTCTGAAAGGCAGGAGAAATATATAATTTATATTAATGTTATGTATCTTTCATGTTGGAAAAATTGATTGTTAAGTGCTTTAGTTAAATAAAGAAAAATGTTTTGGTTGAGCTATAGAAGTATCAGTTTTTTATGAATCAACAAATTTTTACTGTAATTGGCTATTCTACTGGTTATCTGTTAGATAAGAGAAATATATGATTTATGTAATTTATGTGTATGAAAAGTCAGATGATTTTTTAGGACCAATGTTGAAGTGTTAGTTTTGTATAAATTAAAAGCAGTAATGTAGTTTTCTACTTGAATATTAGTTTATATAGATTTGAATGTAAAACATATAAAGCTAGAACATATTGGTTTCCTAAAAATATTTTAGTTGAATTATTGAAGTATGGCTTTTTAACTGTTTATTTAAATGAATAGGGAATTATCGGGTTATAGAAACGTTGATGTTAGATTATGGGTTTTGTCACAATAGAACATTTGATAAAAGTGTTTAATGTCTTTTTAAGGTATCTAGTCTTTGTCTAAATATAACTATATATGTGTGGTTTTTATAGATTAGTTTTAATTCTAAATAAGCATTTAAGTGAGTTATGTAATGTAAATTGTTGATAGTGGATGTTAAACTAATTTTTGAGTTAGATTTAAAATTTGTTAGAATTCTACATGTTGCTTTTTTGTTGTATGATGAAATGTGTGATTTTTTCTAAAAAATTTCAAAAAAGTATTTTTCTCTAAAAACGGATGTTTATGCTAATCATTGTTTTCGTAAAGTTAGATGATTAAAATTTATATACTGACTGTAATCTAATTAATATTTAATCTAAGCTTTTATATTAATATTTGTTGTACATCTAATAACCTGTAAGCCTGGATTGATGAAGCTTTATGATTAGAAATGCACAAATTATTTTCTTTATATACAACTGCTGATTTTATATAAATCTTAGAACTACTAACTAGTAATTTTATGATTTATTATTCACTATTAGTGAATTATTCAATTATTACTTGAGTTTATGTACTTTAAATTGTACAAAAATGTAATAAATGTTAACTGTAAGGTGAATTTATGAAAACGAGTAGTGATAATAGCATGATAGTTACCAGAATGAAATACCAAATGGACAAGATGGGAATAAATGCACGTGAATTAGCTCATAAAGCTGATGTTGGAAAATCTTTTGTATATGATATACTGAGTGGGAAGTCTACAAATCCGACGTCTAAAAAATTAATGGCAATAGCGAAGGTATTAAATGTTTCATTGTCTTATTTAATTAGTGATGATAATTATACTTATGGACAAAGTAATATGAATATATTGCCTGTATATGATTTAGAATTGGAAAATGGAAAAGTTTCATCTTCTGGTGATGTAAATTTATATTTATCTTCGAATATTAATCTAACTTCTAATATGAAAAATTTACGGGTATACTATGTTAAGGGAGATAGTATGATTCCAACATTAATGAATCAAGATGTTGTTCTGGTAGATATAGGGGATAGAATTCCTCATCCAGCTGGTTTGTTTGTTATTGTTGATTCAGTTGGGGTTTCAATTAGGAGGTTAGAGTATTTGAAAGATAATCAGAAGATAAAATTACATGTAGTTTCTGATAATAAAAAATATTCTTCTTATGAATGTCATTTGGAAGATATGGAAATATTAGGTAGGGTAATTTGGTATGCAAGGTCTTTATGAGAGAGATAAATATGGTATTTCAAAATTTTTATGTTAGTGTGTATTGCTTTATTAATGTATAATGAAACGTGTGTTAACCATTTTGATTATTAATAAAGTATTAACTTGTGGTTATATATAATCAGTAGAGTATTTTACTAATTGAAGGAAATTAGGTGTATTAACTATAATATCTCTATTGGTCTTTGGGGTAATGTTGTGCTATATATGCAACACAATAAAAGTATATTACATGTAATTTACTATTATACTTGAATAGCATAGTAACACTATGTATTAACTTTTGATGAAATATTTAGTTGTTATAGGTTAATTATGTCTTTAGATTAGTGCTAAGTGCTTTATGTTTAAATTTGTTAATTATTGAGTTTTTAGAGGTATTTATGCGTATATTATTAATAGAAGATGATATTGCATGTGCAAAAGCAGTGGAAGCTTCGTTATCTTCAGAAGGGCATTTTTGTGAAACTATGACTTCTGCTCAGGATTGTTATGGCAGTATAATTCCAAAGAATGATGATTATGATGTGGTTATATTAGATATACATTTTCCTGGTAAAATAGATGGATATGATATTTTAGTTAAGCTAAGAGAGTCTGGTATAAAAGTTCCAGTACTCATATTATCTTGTATTTCATCAGTGTCACATAAAGTTAAGGGTTTATATTATGGTGCAGATGATTATGTCACTAAACCTTTTCATAAAAGTGAGTTACTTGCTAGGATAAAGGCTATTGTTCGTCGTACTAGAGGACATCCTGAATCAATAGTACGTGTTGGAAATATTGCAATAAATCTCGATCATAAGTGTGTTGAATGTAATGGTGAAATTGTACACTTAACTAAAAAAGAATATGGGATGATAGAGTTATTATCATCTAGGTTAGGAACTGTCCTTACGAAAGAAATGTTTTTATCTCACTTATATAGAGAATTAGATGAACCTTCAGATGATAAAATTATAGACGTTTTTATGTGTAAGCTTCGTAAGAAACTTAAGGTTGCTAATAACGGGAAAAATTACATAGAAACTGTTTGGGGACGTGGTTATGTTTTAAAAGAATGTGTTGATGAAGACGAAAACGATGATAGAGCAGGATATAGGTGGAATAATGGTTCTAATATGGAATCAGTTTATGGACAAGAGGAAGATAAAAAATATGTTGAAGAAGCATAATATAATAGTTGAGAGGTGTTTTTCTGCATGATACAATTATGTTAGAAGATATTGAGTGTATCTTTGATAGATAAAGGGGGGTTTGCGTGCCTGTATTTATACATGATTGTGATTTGCCTGATGAGTTGAAGTTTGAAGATGCTATTGCTGTTGATACAGAGACTATGGGTTTAATATGTAGAAGAGATAAGTTGTGTCTGGTTCAGTTATCTGATGGTGGTGGTGATGTACACTTAGTTAAATTTTCAGGTAGTTATAAAGCTCCTAATCTAATAAGTGTCCTTTCAGATTCAAGTGTAACTAAAATTTTTCATTTTGCCCGTTTTGATATTGCCGTAATACGATATTATCTAGGAATATGGGCTACGCCGTGTTATTGTACTAAAATAGCTTCAAAATTAGTTAGAACATATACAGATCATCATGGATTAAAAGAGTTATGTTATGAGTTGCTAAGCGTTAAGCTTAATAAGATGCAACAGTCGTCTGATTGGGGAAGAGAAAGCTTGACATCTGATCAAGTGAATTATGCTGCATCAGATGTTGTATATTTGCATGCATTGAAGAGTAAGCTAGATGTTATGTTACAACGTGAGAATAAGCAAGAATTAGCAGAATCTTGTTTTAAATTTCTTCCAACAAGGGCTCAGCTTGATTTATTAGGTTGGGATGATGTTGATATATTTAGTCATGCATAATAATATATATAAGGAGAGCTCGCTTGACTTGTCTCTATTTAATTTGTATAACCGTCTCAGTAGCTTGAGATTGATAAAAATGTATGAGTGATATTAAGTTGAAGTTTTTTGTTAGCAAAGATAAGCTTCTGCAAGCCTTATCTTATATTAATAGTGTTATAGAGAAGCGTCATAGTATAGTTGTATTGTCATGTGTTAGGATTGAAGCAAGGGATCAAGAGATTAATTTAACGTCTACAGATCTTGATATTTCAATAATTGCTTCTATTACTGCTCATGTTAATGTAAGGGGGATTGTAGTTGTTTCGGCTCAACTTCTTTATGATATAGTGAAAAAGCTACCTAATGATTTTGAAATTAAATTTGTTATTGGTAAAGACGGTAGGTTGACTATAGAGTGTGGTCGTACAGAATTTTTCCTACCTGTAGTTGACGTAGAAAAATTTCCTGTGATTGAAAATAATGAGTTACAAAGTAAGTTTACTTTGCAAGTATCTGAGTTAATTGATTTATTTGGTAAAACTAAGTTTGCAATCTCTGTGGAAGAGAGTAGATTTAATTTAAATGGGTTATATGTTCATACATCTAATAATATTTTATGCTGTGCTGCTACAGATGGTCATAGGCTGTCATTAGTCAAATTGAATCAATCTCAAAATATTTTGTCAGATTTTGGAATTATAGTTCCTAAGAAAACAGTAAATGAAATTCTAAAGATAGTAAGTCATGGTAGTGGAAGTGATTTAATATCAATTAGTTTATCAGATAGAAAGATTTGTTTTGAATATAAAGAGTATGTTTTAATATCTAAGGTAATAGATGGTACATTTCCAGATTATAATGCTATTATACCAAAATCCCATGATAAAAGTGTGTTAATTATGTCTGAAATATTATCTAATGCGATAGATCGTGTATCTGTAGTAGTTTTTGATAAGGTAAAAGTAATAAGGTTAAGATTTGTTACCGGCAAGTTAATTCTTAGTGCTGCTTCTTCAGATCAAGGTGATGCTAGAGAAGAATTGGAAGTAGATTATTCTGGTCCTGATATGACTATTGGATTAAATGCTAGATATTTAATTGAGGCATTATATTCTGTTAAAGGGAAGTGTCTTGTATCATTTTATGATGCTAGTACAGCTATTTTAATTCAGGAAGAAGAGAATATAGATGATGCTACTTATATTATTATGCCGATGAGGGTATAGAGTTACAACATAGTTTTTCCTATATGAGATTTAGTTAAGTACGGTTGATAAAAAAATATAAAGTAAGAAATTGCATGAGTTTGTAAAAGGTAGGTAACAACTAACTTAAGTATATTCATTCTTTTTATCTCTCAGGTTATGTATTATGTAAGAAAATATGGTTATAGCATAAGTTTCTCTGTATAGTTTCAATCGTGTGAAATTTATAGAAATAGAAATCAAAAGATTGTGAAAACCTATAAAGTAAAAGAGCAATTAACTTTGAGACATTAGTAACATTGATAGTAATTATTTTTTGTTTAGGTCTTGATAAGAAAAAATCTATGAGAGATATCAAATCAGGGTAAGGTATATAAGAGATATATAATTAAAATTATGAGATTTAGCAAAGTAGGTAATGTTAAATTAAGCTATAAAGACTCAAAATATCTGATTATTGTGAACTTTTGTTAAACGTAATATCTTATTGGTATTGTTTTATTATCAAAGTTGAATTCTAAATTGGAAGCGATAATAATAACTACAATGTATTTTTAAGTTAACTATACATTTTAGGTAGCTTGATGAGAAAATGCACTTAGTTACTTGCAGTTGAAATTGACTTTTCTTCAACAGGAACAGCAGATTTAGTATTTTTATTTAACACTTCAGATATTGAAGATTTCAATACTTTAATTTCAACACCATCTGAAACTTCTACTAGGAAATGTCCAGCTGTTGAGTCAACTTTTGTAACTGAACCTAATATACTGCCAGAAATAATAACCTTATCACCTTTCTTGATACTTTCTAATAGTTTATTATGCTCCTTAATTTTTTTTTGTTGTGGCCTGATAATAAAAAAATAAAAAACACAAAAAATTAATAGCAAAGGAATTAACCCTGCAATTGAACCTCCTATCCCTGAAGCTGGAGCTGTTGTTGCTGCTGCTGCAAAAACTTCAGAAATAAACGACATCTTTAATACCAATTAATAGGTGAACTCTAGTAATGTAGCAAGACTGGTATTTATTGTCAATACTAATTTAATTTGGAATATTTTATATACTAAACTGATAATAGAGTTTTATATGTTATTCTAAAAATGTTAAAGTTCTTTGTACTTGGTAATTAGAAGTTATAAAAATCAGGGAATAGAATAATATAATAGTGCTATAGGAATTAAATAAATGAGATACTAAACTTGAGTATAAAATAATAAGAAACGTGTGCTACCATATTATAATAAGCTTGATGATACAATACTATGCTTGTATGCAAATATACAACCACCTAAAGATATACCCTATAAGGCACATGAACCTATATCATATCTATATATTCCATCTGGCCAGTCTAATAGATCTAGAGCAGCATATGCTTGATGTTTTGCGCTAGCTAAGTTTTCACCTTGAGCTACAATATTAATTACTCTTCCAGAATCTGATACCCAGTTATTACCTTCTCTTCTTGTTCCTGCGTGTAATAATTGAATATTGGGTAATTTTTCAATTTGTTCTATTCCATTAATTATAGAATTTTTCTTATATTCACCTGGATATCCACGACTGGCTACTACAACACATAAAGCAGCTTTTTTACTTAATTCTACTGATTCATTACCTAATTTGCCTTTAGCTGTGAGTGATAGGAGTTTTAAGAAATCAGAATTTAATCTTGGTAATATTGATTGTGTTTCAGGGTCACCAAAACGAACATTATATTCAAGTAGTTTAGGTTCATTTTTCTTTATTATAATGCCAGCAAATAATAAGCCTCTAAACTGTATATTCATGTTAAACATTGCTTTTATGGTTGGGTATATTATCTTTTGGATTATTATATGTTCCATTTCTTGTGTAATTATATTTGGTTTAGAATATGATCCCATTCCACCAGTATTGGGTCCTTTATTATTATCTCCTATCGTTTTATAATCCTGTGCAACTCCAAGTATTACTGGATTGGACCCGTCAACTAATGTGAAGAAACTAATTTCTTTACCTTCGAGGAATTCTTCTATTATTATTGCGCAACCAGCTTCTCCAAATTGCTTATTAATAAGCATTGCATCTACAGCATTATAAGCTTCTTCCTGTGTATGGCATATAATTGTACCTTTACCTTGTGCTAAACCATCAGCTTTTACTACTAAAGGTAATTTATGTTTATCAATGAATTTACGAGCTGAACTTGCATCAATAAAGTAGCCGTACTTTGCTGTAGGTATACCATATCTCATGCAAAGCTCTTTCGTAAATCCTTTTGAGGATTCAAGGCGAGCTGCTGCTTTAGATGGACCGAAAACTAATATTCCTTCTTCTGTTAATGCATCTGATAACCCATTAATTAAAGCAGTTTCTGGACCAATCACTACTAATTCAATTTTTTCTTTTTTGCATATCTGAATTACTTCTATGGTATTGGTAATGTCTACATCTATTATTTGTGCTAAATTAGACATTCCTTCACGCCCTGGAGCGATAAATAACTTATTTAGCAATGTAGATTTACGTATATAATGCAACATTGAGTGCTCGCGTCCACCAGAACCAATCACCAGTACATTCATTTAATATACTTCATTTAATTTAACTACATAGATTCTATTATCAATCTGATAGTTGTCAATGGTTATATGAATAATTAGTATTCATAAAAATTCCTTGTCTCCTACACATCTTTATGTTTCAATGAAATATTTATATTCACAGTGTATATTTGCAGGTGGTTAATTATGCATCACTTTAAAATTGTTAAAACTATTCTTAGCATGTTGTTTTGTTGTTTTGTAATAGTGAGTTGTACTTATCTTCCTAAAAAGAATACAAAGTATATTGAAAATAGAACACCAGAAGCAATATATGAGAGTGCATTGAAAAAATCTAATGCTAAACAATATAAGGATGCAGTAAAAGATCTTGAAGAAATAGATAACCTTTATCCATTTTCTCCTATAGCAATTAAAGCACGTCTTATGATGGCATTTTTAAATTATGAATTAGGAGATTACTCTCATGCTGCACTTTATGCAGATGATTATATTCAGCTTTATCCTGACAGTAAAGATATTGATTTTGCTTATTACTTACGAATCATGGCGAATTATATGCAAATCAATGATATAGATCGTGATCAAACTAGTTTGTACAAAGTATTGGAGCTGTTGGATGAATTTTTGCGTTTGTTCCCTCAATCTATGTATTTAGATGAGGTAATGAAAAAATTAGATCTTGTTCATCAACATATTGCTGCTAAGGAGTTTTCAGTAGGTAAGTTTTATTTACAGCGTGGAGAATATGTTGCTGCTATTAAACGTTTTAGTGTAGTGTTAAATAAGTATAAAGATACGAAATACTATTCAGAAAGTTTGTACAGAATTGCTGAAGCATATTTAGCATTAGGTGATGTTACTGCGTATGAGAATTATATGTCCTTGCTTAAAGAATGTTGTGCAGATACTGGATGGTATAGAGAACCAACTCATGATCAGAAAGCTAAGAATTAATTTTGTTAGTACAGTTATATTGGCTTCTTTTAAAATGTAGTTTTAATATTTCAAAGGTAATTGCAAAAAATAGAACAGTATAGAGCTACTTTGGATACTGAAGTCAAAAGCTGAATGTTATAAATAGTATAAAAAGATAGAAGAATAGGGGGGGGGGGAGGGTATTATTCTAATTATTTATATAGTTGTATTCTATCAAAAGGGTAATACCCAGAAATAACTACAAAAGGATATAACAGTTCAGAGATATAGAATTGTTATTATGAATACTAAAATTAAAAGCTAGAAAGAATAATACATATGAATAGAATGAAAAGATAAGCAACAGAATAAGTAAACATTGCTCTGTATTGATCAGGAGTATTTGAAGTGAGTACTTTTAAGGCTTTGAATATTAGTATTATTCCAAGTGGTATTGCACATGCTTCGTATAATAGGTAGTTTTTTAGAAATAATCCTAGTACTAATGTTATAGGTAACAGTAAAACACTATATACTAGTATGTGAATTTTGGTTACGAATATTCCATGTGTAACAGGCATCATCGGTACTTTTGCTTTTTCATACTCTTGATAGTTTAATAGTGATAGTGCCCAAAAATGTGGAGGTGTCCACATAAATATAATTAGAAATAGTATTAAACTCTCTATTGAAATGAATCCAGTAACAGAAGTCCATCCAATTATTGGAGGAATTGCTCCTGCAGCACCTCCTATAACTATGTTTTGTGGAGTTCTTCTTTTTAGATATATTGTATATACAAAGATATAATATGCTATACTAATAGCTAATAAGATTCCTGATATATAATTAACGGCAATCATCATTACTGTTACAGATATGACAGATAGTACTACCCCCAGTTCAAGAGCATTAGACTTAGAAATTCTACCAGCTGGTATAGGACGACTTTTAGTTCTCTTCATTATTGCATCTATATCACTATCGTACCACATGTTTATTGCTCCTGCAGCTCCAGAGCCTACTGCTATGCATAAACTACTGACAATAGCGATGAATGGATGAATACTTCCTGGAGCAATTATCATACCTGTAACTCCTGTCAGAACTACAAGGTACATAATCTTTGGCTTAAGTAAATTCCAATAATCTAATATTTCACTTAATAGTGATAACTTAATAGCGTTAGATTCTAATCCCATATTTAATCAACCTTAGGTATTTCATCATTAAAGGTATGAAAAGGAGCTGGTGAAGGTACTGTCCATTCTAGTGTATCACCTCCCCATGGATTGCTAGGGCATTGCTTGCCATTTCTTAAAGTTGAGATGACTATATATATGAAAAATAAAGCTGATATAAATGATAAAACTGCTCCTGCTGAGGATATGTAATTCCACGGTATGAAAGCATCTGGATAATCTGGAATACGCCTTGGCATACCAGCGATTCCTAAGAAATGTTGAGGTAAAAAGGTTAGATTTGTTCCAATGAAAGTTAACCAAAAGTGTACTTTGCCAAGACATTCATTGTATTGTTTACCAGATATTTTCCCTATCCAGTAGTAGAAAGCAGCAAAAGCAGCAAACAGTGCAGCAATTGACATTACATAATGAAAGTGCCCAACTACGTAATATGTATCATGTAATGCTTTATCAATACCACCGTGTGAAATGATAATACCAGTAACGCCACCTACTACAAACACGAAAATAAATCCAATAGAAAATAGCATAGGAGTTTTAAATTCTATTTGTCCTCCCCACATTGTAGCAATCCAACTGAATACTTTAACTCCTGTTAGCACACCTATTAGCATGGTTGTTACGCTAAAGTATGTTACTATTTCTGCATCTAACCCTACTGTAAACATGTGATGTGCCCATACTACAGCACCTACAGTTGCAATACCAACTAGAGCTAATACCATACCTAAGTATCCAAAAACTGCTTTATGTGAAAAAGTTGATACAATTTGACTTATTATTCCAAATGCAGGAAATATGATGACGTATACTTCAGGATGTCCAAAAAACCAGAATAGATGCTGGAATAATAAAGGATCTCCACCACCAGCAGGATCGAAAAAGCTTGTACCAAAATTTCTATCTGTTAACAACATTGTTACTGCTCCGCCTAAGACTGGGATTGTAACTACTAGCATAAAAGATGTTAATAATACAGTCCAAACGAACAATGGCATTTTTAATAATGTCATACCTTTAGTTCGCATATTGAATATTGTTACGATAAAATTTATAGCTCCAACAATTGATGATGCTCCAGCAACGTGTATAGCAAATATAGCTATATCTACGGAAGCACTTGGATGAGATCCTATATAAGATAATGGAGGATATAATGTCCATCCTGTACCGGAACCTTCGCCTATAAATACTGATGTACATAATAGAATTAGTGAAGCAACTAATAACCAAAAACTAACATTATTAAGACGAGGAAATGCCATATCTGGAGCTCCTATAAGCAATGGTACAAACCAGTTGCCAAATCCTCCAGTTAAAGCTGGCATAATCATAAAAAACACCATAATCAATGCATGGCCTGTAACGATAACATTATATAACTGATAGTTATCGTTTAATACATTAATGTGTGCTAATTGTAGCCTGAGTACAAGAGATAATAGTCCTCCTACAATCCCACCAATAATTGAAAAAATTATATATAATGTACCGATATCTTTATGATTTGTTGAAAATAACCAACGTTTAATACCTTGTGGTATATGTTCACTGCTCATGTATACCTCTATAATTCAAGCATCTTTTTTTGTATCCATTCATCAAATTGCTCTTTTTCAACAGCAACTATTACTATTGGCATAAACCCATGTAGTCTGCCACAAAGTTCTGAACATTGACCATAATATACACCTGGGGTTTTTATATTGAACCAGGCTTCATTGAGCCTACCTGGAACTGCATCAATTTTTATTCCTAGAGCTGGAACTGCCCAGCTATGTATTACATCTGCACTTGTAACTTGTAATAAAATATTTGTGTTAATAGGGACTATTACCCTATTATCTACTTCAAGTAAGCGTAAATCTTGATCTTCTAAGTTATCTGTTGCTTTCATATAACTATCAAAAGCAACATTTTTATGATCTGGGTATACATATCCCCAATACCATTGATAGCCAATTGCCTTTAGTGTCATTTCTACATCAGGAATTTTTTGTTCATGCATAATAAGCTTAACGTTACTTATAGTTAAAAATCCTACAATTCCTAAGGGAATGAGCGTCCAGAGTATTTCTAAAACAACATTATGAGAGTTTTTATGATTAAATACAATTTTCTCGTCTGGCCTTTTTCTAAATCGTATAAGTACGTATGTCATTATTGCAAAAACAACCATCGTTACTATTGCCATGACAAACATAACAAAATTATGTGATTTTATAATTGCTTCCATTATTTCTGTTGCAGGTGTCTGGAATCCTATTTGCCATGGAACAGGTGCTGCAACTGCATTAAATGAGTTTAATATACAGAAAAGAAAGATCAGACATCTTAACATAATGCTACACTATTAATCACTTAATTTCTATCATTTTGATTACTAAAATGCAATAACTTTATACTATTTAATTTATCTTGTTAGTACATCTTAAGTAGTATAACCCTGCAAAGTTAATTATAACTAAAAGCTTTAATGTTTCAAGATGATAAATCATTATAAGATTTTTACTTTTCAAGTTTATCTAAATTATATTGATAAATAAAATAAGAAACTATATTTGGATTTTTTGTAGAAAATCTTTATGTGAAATTTATAATATTGGTGCTATTTATCATGTTTATCAGTGATTTACAAAACTTTCTAATATAAGGTAAAAAGTTAATATTAGTGTTGTATATAAACCATATATGAGTGGTACAATGGAAGTATTTTGTATAAATTTCATGTAATGATGAATAATAAAATAATATCAGTTGAGTTTTGAAAAATTGGTATTTTTAAGTACTACGTATATAAATAGTGTTGATTATATGGATAACCCTTAGGAAGAATCTGTCAACAGTGGAAAGGCTATTAATGCAAATTAAAACTAGTGGTAAATGTACTGTTTAATATTATCTATTTTGTATAGGCTTCAAATTTACTGTACCTTATACTCTGTTTCTAGATACGAAAGGTTTATTATGTCAATATTGTTATAATAAATTTTATTATTTTTGTAGTTTATTAGAACTAAAGAATAGCGTTTATATAGTGTTTTCTTTACTAATGAAATTCAATTATAGAGTTTTGGATAATTAACTTATTGTGTGTAAGTTTGATTCTAAATCGAGTCCAAAAGCAGAATGTAGACATGTTGTAGCAAGTTTACTATCTTTTCTTAATATTAAAACGCTGATTTTTATTTCTGAGGTAGTAACTGCTAATATTTTTATGTTGTTGGATGTTAATGTATCAAACATTTTGTAAGCAATTCCAGAATGAGAAATCATACCTACCCCGATTATAGAGACTTTTGCAACATCCGGATTTATTATTAAATCTTCGTACATAAGTTCTTCTTTTATTTCTGTAAGTAATTTCTTTGTTATTACTAGATCGTCTTCTGAAACGGTAAAAGTTATATTGTTAACATTGTTATCATTCATATTTTGAATAATCATATCGACATTTATATTTTTTTCTGCTACTGCATTGAATACTGTAGTGATTCCAAATAATGCTTTTACACTTTTTAATGTAACACTTGCTGTTTTGTTGTTGTATGTTATGCCGGTTATTAGCTGACTTTCCATATTAGCTTCTCCTTTTTCGCATAATATTGTTCCTTTCCCAGGGGTAAAAGTAGATAGTATGCATAGTTTAATATTGTATTTCATAGCTATTTCTACTGAGCGCACTTGTAGTACCTTAGCTCCAAGAGAAGACATTTCTATCATCTCATCGTAAGCAATGTTATCTAATCTACGTGCTTTTGGTACCACATTAGGATCTGCTGTATATATGCCATCTACATCTGTATAAATATAGCATAGATCTACTCCCAATGCTACTGCAACTGCTACAGCTGAAGTATCTGACCCACCTCGACCTAAAGTGGTTACTCTATTATTTTTTTGCATTCCTTGGAATCCTGCAATAATAGCAACATCATTAAGGGCTAACGAATCTTTTAGTGAAGATATATTAATATCTATAATTCTTGCTTTAGCATGATCATCAGTTGTTACTATTGGCAATTGCCATCCTAACCATGACCTAGCCTTAATTCCTATTTTTTGTAAAGCTAAAGATAATAATCCACATGAAATTTGCTCTCCTGAGGAGATGATTAAATCATACTCAGATAGTTCAGATTGGGATTTTATATCAGAAACTTGTTTTACTTGGGAAATTATATTATCAGTAAATTTTCCCATAGCAGATACTATAATGACCACTTTACAATTGTTGTTAACGTCTTGTTTAATTATTTCTACAACTTTATTGATGCAACTTATATCTTGTAAAGAAGTTCCCCCAAATTTTTTTACTAGAATTTTTTTCATTGCTGCGTGCTAGAAATTTATGGTGATTAATATAAGTGATTTTATATGTTTTGCAAATTTTATTGTGAGTACAATTATGACAATTCCTCCTATGAGAGCTCTATATGTAATATGTATGAATATTAATCTGTGTAGGAGGTATTTCTTTGTATATAACCGTTATATAAACGATATTTATGCTGAGTTATGAAATCTCTTTATTGTAATGCAGGTTAATAATATCTTATTGTGAAAATAAAATGTTATAGGTTTAGATGTATGTTGCTTAAGTTCAAAAAAAAGGCATACCTTGTATGATGTTTTCTTAAATATTCGTGTTTATTAATTGTTTTTTTATAAAATATTTGTATTTAGAAGATATAGTAATGTATATATTATTTTTTTGTTATATATTGAAAATATTAAATTAATATAACTAAAATTATGTGATAAATTGTTAATTGTTATAAATACAACATTAATGCTGATTTATGAATAATATATACATTACTACTCCTATTTATTATGTTAATGATGTTCCACATATAGGGCATGTTTATACAACCCTGATCTCTGATATTATTGCAAGGTTTGCTCGTCTTGATGGATATAATGTAAAGTTTGTAACTGGTACTGATGAGCATGGACAAAAAATAGAAAAAGCAGCTAAAGAAAATAATATATCTTTATCAGATTTTACTGATAACACTAGTGCAGTATTTAAGTCCTTAGCAAATACTATGAACTATAGTTATGATGACTTTATTCGTACAACAGAGGTGAGACATAAAAAAGCAGTAATAGCTCTGTGGGAACGTTTATGTGATAATGAAGCAATATATTTAGGTAGTTATGCTGGTTGGTATTCAATCAGAGATGAAACATTCTATCAAGAGAAAGAGCTAGTTGACGGTAAAGCCCCTACAGGTGCTGAAGTAGAATGGATAGAAGAGCCTAGCTATTTCTTTAAATTGTCGCATTTTCAAGAGCAGTTGTTGGATTTCTATGAAAAACATCCTGATTTTATTGTGCCTAAGTATAGATATAATGAAATTATATCATTTGTTAAATCAGGGTTAAAAGATCTTTCTGTATCTAGACAGAATGTTTCTTGGGGAATAAAAGTACCAAATAACGATGAGCATGTAATTTATGTATGGGTTGATGCTTTATCAAATTACCTCACAGTGCTTGGATTTCCAGATATAGATAATAAGGTATATCAAGATTATTGGGCAAGTAATAATAGATCTGTTTTGCATGTTGTTGGAAAAGATATATTAAGATTTCATGCAGTATATTGGCCGGCAATTTTAATGGCTGCTGGATTACCTTTACCCAAGAAAATTTTAGCTCATGGTTGGTGGACTAATGAAGGACAGAAAATTTCTAAGTCATTAGGTAATGTAATTAAACCTTTTGAGTTAGTTGAAGAGTTTGGTGTAGATCAGTTAAGGTACTTTTTGATTAAAGAGATGCCAATAGGAAATGATGGGGATTTCAAAAGAAGTAGTCTTATTAATTGCATAAATTATGACTTAGCAAATAATATTGGGAATCTTGTACAGAGAACTGTTTCTCTCTTACATAAAGAATGTGGTGGAATTATACCAATAATAGATAATGGTTTATTATGTGGTGAAGAGTCTTTGCCTAATTATCAGGAAGTTCTAGATAAAGTTAGAAGTTGTATAGAACGATATGATCTCAATGGAATGATATATATTATAGAACAATTATCATCTACAGCGAATGAATATATTGCAGCAAGAGCTCCGTGGAAATTGTCTAAAAGTGATCCTGGAATTATGGAAGCAGTATTGTATAAGTTGCTTGAGTATATAAGATGTATAGGATTGCTGTTACAGCCTATAATGCCTACATTATCTTCTAGGATATTAGATCAAATTGCTTTATCAGAGTCTAATCGTAGTTTTAGTACATTTTCTATTCCTATGGGCATGAATATAGTATTACCAAAACCTGAACCTATTTTTGCAAAAATTATATAAAAAAAGGTAATGGGGTAAATATATATAGTGAGTTTATGTTTGTTCTAGTATGCTCAGTAAATTTTTTTTATTATAGTACTCATGAAACTAAACACCATTTCTATAAAATCTATTACTATGTCTTATAAGGAATTTGTAAAATCAACTAAGATGAATTCTACTGTAAGATACTTGCAGATTACTTTTTATTAATTTTATAAGTGTTTTATTATGAAAACCTGAACTGTTTTGTATGTAAGTGAGATTGTAGTATAAAAGGAATATCAGTAAGTATTAATAATTTGCTATAATTATGGATATTGGTAAATTTGCTTTAGCAATATAATGGTCATATGTATAGATGTGTTGGCTTATATATTTGCTGTTTTGTATATGAAGTAACTCTATGCTTTTCAAGTGCTATGTAATATAGCGGCATTAAAACACATATTATTTTATTCAAATGGATTTGAAGTTTTCTTAATATAGAATTTTATATATGTGTTGGGTATTATTATTACCCTCTATCTTTACTATAAAGATAATGTTCAGTTATAGTTGATATTTTTCTAAGTTAGTATATATAACCATGGACGTATAATCAGAAGTAACTGGTATGTATTTTTTTATATAGAATAACTATATTTTCCAAGCAGTGTATAACGTTACTATACCAAAACACATGTTGTTGTATTTTATTTGAGTGAATTTTGAGTTTTCTATTTCTTGTACAAAATCTTTCTGATGTGGAAATTGACTTATACTGTCTACTAGGTATTGATAAGCAGCTCTGTCTTTTGCTATTAATTGTCCTATGTTAGGAATAATGTTAAATGAGTAAAAATTGTATATTTTATATAGTAAATGACTCTCTTTTAAAGGGGAGAATTCTAAGCATATAAATTTTCCTCCTGATTTTAGTACTCTATATGCTTCATTTAATGCAAGATCTCTATGGGAAACGTTACGTATACCAAAAGAAATTGTGTAATAATCAAATGTATTGTCTGGGAATGGTAATTGCTCTGCATTACCACATACCCACTTTAGATTTAGTATGTTTGCATTTATAGCATTATCTCTACCTCGATTTAGCATTTTAGGATTAATATCACATACGATTGTTTCTACATCTAATTTGTTTTTTGCAGTTTTAAGGGCTATATCTCCAGTGCCACATGCTACATCAAGTAACTTACCTCTACTTATGTTTTGAATTACTTTATCTTTCCATAGCCTATGAAGACCAAAGCTCATTATGTCATTCATTAAATCATAACGAGATGCTACTGAAGTAAAAACTTGATTAACAAACTTTGATCTTTCCTGCATTGTCCTATAAAATGAATTTTGATAAATCTAATTGCTTTGAAATATCTTCTAACTTCTTCTTAACGTATTCACTATCAATAACATATGTTTTGCCACTGTTTTCTGTTGCAGTGTAACTAATGTCTTCCATTAACTTTTCTAAAATGGTATGTAATCTACGAGCTCCAATATTTTCAACTTCTCTGTTGACTGTAGATGCTATTTCTGCAATAGTAGACACTCCTTCGTCAGTAAAGTCGATAGTAATGTTTTCTGTCTTCATTAGTGCACAGTATTGTTTTAGTAGACTTGATTCTGGCTCAGTTAAAATTCTGACTAGATCGTCTTTGCTAAGTGGTTTAAGCTCTACTCTTATAGGAAGACGTCCTTGTAACTCAGGTAGTAAATCAGAAGGCTTAGCTAAATGGAATGCACCAGATGCTATAAATAAAATATGATCAGTTGTTATGGTACCATATTTTGTTGTGACACTCGTACCTTCAAGTAATGGAAGAAGATCCCTTTGTACTCCTTCTCTATTAACTTCTCCTCTGATTTCTGTACGTGCTGCAATTTTATCTATTTCATCTAAAAATACAATACCATCATTACTTGCTAGCTGAAGAGCTTCCTTGATGATTTTGTCTTCGTCCATTAATTTTTCGCTTTCTTCATTAATTAGCAATTCTCTAGCTTCTTTTACTGTAACTTTTATAGTTTTAAGCTGCTTATTATTGCCTAGCATCTTGTGTACAATTTCGTTGATATTCATAATTCCAACTTGGCTTCCTGGGATATTAGGAATATCAATAGAAGGAATAGAACTCTTGCTTTCTTTAATAGAAATGGAAATTTCAGAATTTTCAAATTCTCCATTTTTTAACTTTTCTTGAAATATAGTTTTTGTTTCTTGACTTGCATCAGGTCCTATGAGTGCATCAAGTATCATATTTTCTGATAAGGTTTTAGCTTTTTTTCTACGATTTTACGGAACTTTTCTTTTATAAGATTAATAGCTACATCTACTAAGTCACGTATTATAGAGTCTACATCTCTACCTACATAACCTATTTCAGTAAATTTTGTAGCTTCGACTTTTATAAAAGGTGCTTTTGCAAGTTTTGCTAACCTACGAGCTATTTCTGTCTTTCCTATACCTGTATGTCCTATCATTAAAATATTTTTAGGAATAATTTCTTCTCTTAAAGGTTCAGGTACTCTATTACGACGCCAGCGATTTCTTAATGCAATGGCTACAGCACGTTTTGCATCTGCTTGCCCTATAATAAATCTATCTAGTTCTTGAGTAATTTGTTGAGGAGTTAATTCTTGGGTGCTATACGAATCATCCGATAAGTTTATCTCATCCTCATATGGTGTTGTACTACTAATATTTTCTTTGTATAATGTACTACTATCTTGCTCACCATTTGTTGTACTTATTTCTTTATTCTGTAGATCGTCATTTGATTTTAGTTTATTATTTGGTGTAAGAAACATTTTAATCCTCTATTTTTTCCATAATAATGTTGTTATTTGTATAAATACATATTTCAGAAGCTATTCTCATTGCAGTAGTGATTATGTACTCTAAAGTCATGTTTTGGGAGAACTGATCATTAGATTCACATAAAGCTTTTGCTGCTGCTAAAGCGTAATTACCTCCTGATCCGATAGCTGCAATTCCATTTTCTGGTTCTAGTACATCACCATTACCTGATATTATTAGAGATATGGATTTGTCAGCTACAATCATCATTGCTTCTAATCTACGCAAATACCTATCCATTCTCCAATCTTTTGCTAATTCTACACATGCACGAAGCAATTGTCCAGGATGCTTTTCTAGTTTACTTTCTAATCTTTCAAAAAGAGTAAATGCATCTGCGGTTGCACCTGCAAAACCTGTAATTACGGTATCATTAGCTAGACGTTTTATTTTTTTTGCTGAATTTTTGACTACAGTATGTCCTAAGGATACTTGTCCATCTCCTGCAATTATCACATTATTGTTTCTACGAATGCATAAAATAGTTGTTCCATACATTTTGTTGCTATCTTTATGTTCCATTATTTTTAACTCCTACTAAATATAACCCTAATTACAACAATTTTTTTTAACGCATAGCTTTATCTATATCACTTAGAAAATAAATGTAAATTGTTAAAATACTATAGTAAGATTTTATAACGATTATATAAATGTTCATTCTCATAATAAATTCAAGTGTTGATTATATAAAATTATAAATTTGTTGGTTAGTAGAATATCAGTTTCTTGTATACTTGAATTTAATAAAAGTACTTAGTTATGTTAGGTAATATAGACATATATCTATGAATTTATTAGTTAATTTCTTGATAAATTGTTGATGTTCTTATTTTAAGTGAAGGTATATATGTTACTTACGAATTTGTATGTGGTATTGTATTATGAAGTGTTTTTCTATTTTTTAAGTACCAGTGTGTGATGTAGGGGGAAATTTTTATTGTTGCTGAATAATGGTAGGAATTTATATATTAATTTAAAAAACATAATTTTATTATTTTAAACTTTGATTTTTTGACAATTCTTGATATTTTACCTGTAGTAAGTAGTATATTACTCGATTTATTAGTAATATCTCGTGTATAGTTAAGCGTTCTTGGATTGTGTGTAATAGTGGTTGAATGTTGACTCTATAGACATAGGTATGTATACTTTTAGTAAATTTAAAATGTTTTACTTACTATGTCCTTATATATTTTGTAAGTATATGTATTAATAAATGATCCATTTATTATAGTGGTAATTTGATTAGTAGAACGTATGTGGTAGCTTCTCTAAAGATGGTTTTTTTTAAGATTGTATAATATGTTTTTAAGTAAGTTAATTAAGAATAGATATTATTATAGTTGTGAATAATTTATGTATTGTCAAAGTAAAAAAAATATGCTAGTTTAGCAACCGTATCGCCGTGTACACAAGGTTTACTATGTAAATACTTGGAGTAGAAAATTTACCATTACTAATCAATCTGTTTCAAGTACTATATTTATTAACATGGAGGATTTCCTCACTCGTAAGGGTTATATAAATACTTAAACATTCATAGTCTAACTTATTTTAGTGTAAAGAGAGTTTTTATGTCAGAGTCAGAAGATATTGTATTAGAAAGAGAAGAGATCCAGGAAATAACATTAGAAGAACAAGAAATAAATTCAGAAGTTCAAGAAGTGAGTTCAGAATCACAAGAAGAAGAGATAGAAGTTGCAGTTTCTACAGAAGAAGTTAGAATATTAGATTTAAGTGAATTGAAGAAAAGAAGTATCGAAGATTTATTAAAAATAGCAGAAGATCTAGGTGTAGTAAGTAATGGTAGAATGCTGAAACAAGAAATAATCTTTCATTTGATGAAAAAAGTTGTAAATGATGGAGGTGCAGCAATAGGAGGTGGAGTAGTAGAAATATTATCTGATGGTTTTGGTTTCTTAAGATCTCCTGAAGCAAATTATGCTGCTAGTAGTGATGATGTATATATTTCTGCAGGACAAATAAAAAAGTTTAATTTAAGAACAGGTGATATAGTAAGTGGAGAAATAAGAGCTCCAAGTGAAAAAGAAAGGTATTTTACATTAGTAAAAGCACATAGTATAAACTTTACAGATATGGGAAAACTGCAAAGATATGTGCATTTTGATGATTTAATACCGTTATATCCAGAAGAAAGAATATTGTTAGAATGTAATGATCCAGTTAGCCTCAGCAAAAAAGATATAAGTATGAGGGTAATAGATATAGTTGCTCCATTAGGGAAAGGACAAAGAGCACTTATAGTTGCTCCACCAAGAGCTGGGAAAACAATAATCTTGCAACAAATAGCACATTCAATATCTGTGAATCATCCAGATATAGAGTTAATAGTTTTATTGATAGGTGAAAGACCAGAAGAAGTTACAGATATGTGTAGATCTGTAAAGGGAGAAGTAGTGAGTTCTACATTTGATGAACCAGGATATAGGCATGTACAACTTGCAGAAATTGTGATTGAGAAAGCTAAAAGAATGGTAGAACATAAAAAGAATGTTGTAATACTACTTGATTCAATTACAAGATTAGCAAGAGCGTATAATTCAGTAATACCATCATCAGGAAAAGTATTAACTGGTGGTGTTGATTCTAATGCTTTACAAAGACCAAAAAGATTTTTTGGTGCAGCAAGAAACATAGAAAATGGTGGGTCATTAACAATAATAGCTACAGCATTAATAGAAACTGGTTCAAAAATGGATGAAGTAATATTTGAAGAATTTAAAGGTACAGGAAATTGTGAAATAATATTGGATAGAAAAATATCAGATAAGAGAGTATATCCTGCAATAGATATTTCAAAATCTGGTACAAGGAAAGAAGATATGTTAATAGATAACGTATGTTTAAAGAAAGTGTGGTTATTAAGAAGGTTATTATCATCTATGGGTTCTGTTGAAGCAATGGAGTTTTTAAGAGATAAGTTATCGATAACAAAAGATAATAATGAATTTTTTGATATGATGAATAGTTAATATAGAGATAGAAATAATATATTGTTTAGAAATGTAGAATTAACTTAAGAAAGTGGTGTTAGGTATAAAATTTGCATTATTTGTAAGGTATATGATGTCATGTTTATGTGTTGAGAGAAAGTTAAATAATGGAGTGACTAATAGTCTAATATTTAACCTATAGTTCAATATTTTTTACTTATTCCATATTTCTTACCTTGGATTTGTATATCAAATATAGGAGTGCAGTGAATAAAGAGTTAGGTTATTTACGTTTTCAAGATATACAATTGCAATAGTATTTGAGTAGTCTGCGGTATGTTAAAGTTTAGAATTGAAAATGAATAGTTGGCTATTAAAGAATCAATCTTCTAATTAAAGAAATTACTGCTTTTATTTCTACATCAGAATAGAATTTTAAAGAGAATTGAAGTAATGGATTGTTATTTGACAATTTTTTATGAAAAGTATGGGAAGAATTGAGATAGTTTAGGGCATAAGTGCGAATAAATTGATATCTTACTAAAAAATAGTTGTATAATTGAAGAAATCAATAGTTTTAGATTATTATAGTATAAATTTTTTGTTTTAGTTGGTTAATTGTGTAATTGAAAGAGTAGATTGTATTATTGTAATGAGTGATTTGTAACTTTGTCTTATAAAAAGGTAGTGTGTGATTAATGATAATATTATAAAAGTAATTTTATAACTTATGTTATGAGGGTTTTGACAGGAATAAATAGTTTATTATAGAGTTCTATGTACAAAGTGTAGGGATATTTATTAATGGTTAATTAAAAATCTAATTACAAAATCAAGAAATGCAATTTAAGAATTTTATTATTAAAAATTATTATCATTAGTATCTATTGTTGAAGTAGTTGATTTTCTTATAAAGTGGATTATGTTCTCATGTCAATTGGGTAAAATTGATACCTATAGATGAAAATATGAAATTTGTACTAATTGGTATGTTGATAGAAATGATAAGTTGGTCTTACTGTTTAAAATCAAGCATTTTATAATTATGCAATTACTTAGTATGAATATTAGTACTGCTTCCTAAGTTAATGACATAAATTACTTTTTTAATAAAGTATAACTTAACTATTCAGTGACTCATTGTTTGACGATAGTACTGCTTCATGAATCATTTCTGAAAGTGTTGGATGAGGGAAAATAGATGAAATGATGTCTTTGTCTGTTGCTTCTACTTGTTTTGCTATAACATATCCATTAATCATTTCTGTCACTTCTGCTCCGATCATATGTGCACCTAATAACTCTCCGGTAGACTTGTCTATAATGACTTTTGCAAACCCTTCAGTTTCGTCTATGGCTATAGCTTTACCACTGCAATTTGCATGAAATTTTCCAACTTTAATGTCGTACCCTTGATCTTTTGCTTGGTGTTCAGTTAATCCAATACTAGCTATTTGTGGTATTGAAAATATACAGCTAGGAATGTTACTTTTATTTATAGGATGTACTTTATGTTGAGAATCTGTAATTCTATTTTCTTTTATAGCTATACTATCAACACATAATACTGCTTCATGACTTGCCTTGTGAGCTAGACATGGAAATCCAGCAACATCACCTATAGCGTAAATTCCAGGTTCATCTGTATAACAATAACTGTTAGTAATAATAAATCCTGAGTTATCTGTTTTGATTTGTGTATTTTCAATGCCAATGTTAGTAGTATTAGGTTGTACTCCTACTGCTAATATAACTTTGTCTACTTGTAAATCTGTTGTGTTAGATATTTGAACTTTAGCATAATTATTAAACTTTTCTAATTTTGTAACTGAGCTTTTTGTGTAAATCTTAATTCCTTGCTGAGTTAAGATTTTATGCATTAGATCAGATATTTCGTGATCTTCAAGCGGTAGTATGTTATCTTTTAGTTCTACTATTGTTACTTGAGTCCCAAACGTATTGTAAAAACTTGCAAATTCTATTCCAATTGCTCCACTTCCAATTATTAACAAAGACTTGGGAAATTGATCAGGTATCATTGCATTTTTAGCATTCCATACTATATTGTTATCAAAGTTTATATTTGGTAAACTTTTTGCTTGAGCCCCTGTCGCTAGAATTATGTGTGTTGATGTGATATTAATTTTTTTATTTGAGCTATCTGAAACTTCTGCTTTTCCATTACCTAATAATTTTGCAGTTCCATGATAAACCTTTATATTATTTTTCTTCATTAGTTGACTGATCCCATTGGATAGTTTTTCAACTACGTTGCGTGAACGTTCTATTATTTTACTAAAATTGTATGTTATATCTTTTACGTTAATGCCAAAAATATCTGCTTTTTTTGTATTGTGATAAATTAATGCAGATTGCAGTAGTGATTTGGTAGGTATACATCCCCAGTTCAAACATATTCCTCCTAATGTGGATTCTTGTTCAACTATTGCAACGTTATATCCTAATTGGGCAGCTCTGATAGCTGCTATATATCCACCTGGTCCACTTCCAATTATAAGGAATTCATGCTTAATCATGTACTTTTATTACTTAATAAGTGAAGAAATCTTAATAATAGTGAAGAATCCTATTATTTGCAAGTTTTAACATTTTGAGTTGGTCATTATAAGTTTATTAGTTTTTTATTATATAAAGGTTTTAATAATTATATTTAGGCTGGCTTAATTATAAAAAAGTAAGTAAAAGTGTTGAATTGTTAAATATCTGTAATATTATCTGTGTATTAATTTTTTATTATTAATTTATGAAGATTTTACAGCAAATATCAGCTACAGTTGCACAAGAAAGCTCAGCATACACTCAAATGGTTAGTTCTAATATTTCAAAAGCACATGGTATTAATTTTCTGGAAAAAGATGGTAAGATTTTTTCTGTATATTATGTGGAAAATGACGTTGTAGGAGATAATATAGTCTGTGAAGTCCAAGATAATGGTTCTATTTATTCTACTATAGTTAATGACTATCCTATTTCAAAGCATATAGTAAAAAGTTATTTGTCAGAGATGTTATTTGTAAAAACTCAAGACAATGATTTTTTAATTATTGTATTTCCTGAGAAAGTTGGAAAATATGAGAAAAGAAATTTGTTGCTAAAAGTATACAAAATTCATTATTCACCTAGTATATCCTTAGTTAATACAAATAAAATATGTTTAACTGGTACTAGTGGCGTAACAAGGGAAGAGGTTAAATATCCTGTTGTTTTAAATCAAGATAAGTTAGGTAGAATCGTTGTCATTGCAAGAACAGATTATGATAGTAGAGGTGTTATTGCAGATAGATTATATGTGATGTGGAAACTAGCATATAAGGATGGCGAATTTAAGATTATAAAACCTGGTAAAAATGGATACCGTCAATTTAACAATGAATATTTGTTTAAATATTCTGGTTATATAGGTTATGAACAATATCGTGATAGAATGATTATGATATCAAAGATTGACGACCGTTTAAGTTTTTTTTATGTGGGACAGTATATTTCAAACTATAAGTTCTTTTCTAGTATATATGAAGTGTCGACACGTTATAACCTAAATTTTGGAAGGAGGAAATGTATTATAAATCCTTCTTATGGATGTAATTTGATTGATGATTATAAATATAGAATCCCTGTAAGTGGTATTGATGTAATTAATGTTGTTCGTAATAAAGAAAATACTTATGTTGCTTATGTTGGAATAGTGCGTAATAGTAGATATGAAAAACAGTTAGTTGTTGTTCATAGTACAAAAGGTAAGCAGTTGAGTGTATATGATTTTATGCCGATTGATTACTTTATCGATGCTTTATATGTAAATTATGTTGGTGACTCTTTAGTTATAGTTACTATGGGAACAAGTAATATTGTAAGATATGAAATGTCAGAATTACAGTTAAGGTATGGAAATATTGAATATATTGATGTGATACGAGTTCAACGTCAGCAAATAAAGAATATAGAAGATTTTGTCTATATTTTGACTGGTAATATTACTATAAGTAATATCGCTTATACTAATATTACTAATGTTCGAGCTAGAAGCTATGGTGATAGGGTTCCTAGTTTTTCTATAAGTATTAGAGAAGTACAATCTAAAGATATTTTCAAAAATGAAAATAATTACGCTTCTTCTGTGACAACTGATCCATTGCAATCAGTCACTCCTAGCTACACTGTAGGTAGCATCTCTAAATATCCTACAGTAGCTGGGAATTTGTTTGTTGATGCTGTAAAAAGTGGAAATCATAATGTATTCTATAGTCCAATTACATCTGAAATGTTATTAACTTCTCAACCACTGCAGTCACCTACTCCAAATTATTCAGTAGTAGAAGGTGTGACTGAATTTGAAACATCTATAGAAGATTATGCGACAAGATCAACAGCAAATCCAAGTATATTTAAGCATTCTAGTGTGCATAGTTCGACACATTCTATGATTCAATCTTCATCCATTGATGAAGATAACCGTAAAGTTGTGATGCCTACTATAGTGACTAAATCATCAATAGCAGTTAGTTTGTCGACTAGTAAGTTTGATGGTTTTGTAAGAATGGGGAAGGGTCCTTCCTTCTCTAATTCTGTGAAGTCTAAAATGTTGGTAACATCTGACCCGTTACAATTATTTATTCCAAATTATCCTGCAGTGAAAAGTGTGACTAAGATTAGATATGCAGGAGATTTTGTGACAAAATCAACGGTCAATCAGGATATATCTAAATATTCTGAGAAGAATGCAAGTAGTTCAACGCATCCTATGATTCAAGTTTTATCAATTAATAGGAATAGCAGTAGTGAAATTATAAAGTACCCTATGGTAACTGAGTCAGTAGGAGATTTGCCTAATCAATCTGATAGTTTTGTGGAAAATAAAGATAGTTCTACCTTATACAATCCTGTAACACGTAACGAGATTATAACATATGTCGATACTACAACAGAATCAATATTAACAACTAGAGGAGATTATATGTCTGGAGGTTATGGGACACCTAAACTGGGAGTTAAAACATACTCTAAATCGACTACTAAATTGTCAAATGAGGGTAATATAAAGAAATACATAAATAATGATTCGGATATTGAATATGGACTCTCAAGTAAAAGAGTGAGGTATAATGTAAAACGTACTACTATTAGATCTAGTCCTCGACGTAACAGAATGACTATGAAAAGACATGTACTCTATAATGATGGTCTAGTAGTTAATGATTATATGAATAGTACTATGCTTAATTTTACAAAACGTAATATAAGTGGATTATACCATTTGTTGGTAAATGATAGTGCTAATGTAAGTACTTCACTTATTGCAGGTAATAGTACGGTTGATACAGTATATTCTAGAAGTCCTGCTGGATTATGGGTTGGCGTAGCATTAATGTTAATTTGTGTATGTGTATTCTTCAAAAGTGTGTTTAATACTGTTGCCAATTGTAATGATGTAAAAAAACATATTGGGGATTGTCTTCCTCGCAGAAGAAGACTTACAGTGCCAGTTAATCCAATAAACGTGTTTGCTCTACAAGATGTGGGAGAAAATATAGGTAATCGAAGATCTGGATCATCATATGGGAGTGTATAAGCTGAATATGTAGTTTTTTTGGGATATCTTATGTAAAAATAGTATTAATTTAAAGGTGTGGTTATCTTCTTGTCTGATTTTTTTATTAATATGCCTTATGTTTATTACTATGTAATAGTAGAAATATGATTCTTTCTTTATTATATGAATTATTTAAGCTTTAATACCATAATTTTGTGTAGAAATGATGTTATTTTTTTCTAAGATATCTAAAAATAGAATTGTTATATCTGTGGGAGATCATGGTGCTGTAATGCTCAATATTGTAGGTGACGTAATACAGGATAAATATTTTATTGAAAATATACAGGATGTACCTATATCGCAGATTATCTCATGTATTACTGCATATAAAAGATCTCCTATATACCTTGTATTAAATCATTCTGATCAATTTTATACCGAACATAGTATGCCTATGTGTAATAGACTAATTGCTAGATCTTTAATGAAAATGAGTCTTAGTAATGTTATGGGTGATTGTGATATAGGTTCTGCATTTTTATTATCTGAACCTACTGTTGCAGATAAGAACTGGCACTATATGCTTGCAACAAGTCAATTAAATGATTTGTCTAAAAAATTATTAGAAGTTATTTTAGATAATTCAAGTAACTTTTGTGGAATATTGTTATTGCCAATTGAGTTATCGTTTCTTTGTAGTAGATTATTGAAACTCCAGGATAAAAATAATAGTGAATGGACTATATTTGTAGCTTATACTAAAACTAATCATTTTAGGCAAATTGTATTGCATAAGGGAAAAATAGTACATGTTAATAATATTATTATATCTTCGGATGAGTTATTATCAGATATTATTGCTGGTAAAGTCTATCAAGAAATATGTGATACAATATTGCATCTTGAAAAATTTGGATATACTAAAGGATCAGTTGTTGATTTATATATTATAACTTCTAGTAGTATAAAAACTAGTTTATTGTCATTTCATTTTAAGGATATGGATAGTCATATTCTTACCCCTTATGAATTATCAAAAGTTTTGATGTTAAAACAATCTGTCAGTATTATGAGTGAATTTTGTGATACTGTAATATTGTATGCTATTACAGACAATAGTCCGTTGAAGATTTTCCATACTAAAAGCACTAATTTGTTTTATAAGATTTTTTTTGTTAATACTTATGTTATACCATCTTTGTTATGTTTGATTACGTTGATGTCTTTACTAAATATAAGTTATATATTTAGGATAAATAGTAACTATGATGAAAAAATAAATTTACTTATTCGTCAGGAAGAATTGATATCTCGGGTTGAGAAAATTAACCAAGACAACAGAGTAAGGCAGGTTAATGAGATGTATGAAACCATAGATGTATATAAGTTGCTTCTGGCAGGTGATTTCTTTTCATTTGATCTAATATTGCGATTGCGCAAAGTTGATTTTATAGGATTTAATATTAATTATCTGTCGTTAGATACTACTGATCAAGGTATAGCAATTAAACTCTTATTAAAATTTGTGCAGGAAAAACAATTCTCAGATTATTACGATAAATTAAAAGCCAACATAGCAAAAGAGTTTAAAGATTGTAAAACAGAAGTCATAGATTCTTTACCTAGTATTTCAGATGATCAAAAGATTATTGTGGTTAAATTGGAGAAATAACCTCATGAATAGTATATCACTAAAACGATATTGCATAATTAAGATATCAGTTTGTTTCGTGTTATTATGTACTTTATCTGTAACATTATATTACCTGTATAAGTCCAATTCTTATATAATGCAGCATAATTTTCATGTTGCTGGTAAAATTCAAGAATTAAGCTTTGAAGTTATGGATGTTCATAAGCATGAAGCAATGCTAAATAATAGTGGTACTTTATGGCAAGAAATATCCACTTCTAATATATATAGTACTGTTTATGAAGAAAATTTGGGGACGTTAATAAGTGATTTTTGTAAAAAGTATTATCTTTTTAATTCTCGGATAAATATATCTAGTCCTAAAGTTGTAGATGATGTTTATAATAAGGAGCATATAGATGTAACTCAGAGACATATTGAAATAAAATTTGCATCTATTAGTGATGAGCACGTATTTTTATTTCTTAATGCAATACGTCATGATATTTCTGGATATATTAAAATTATTAGTTTGAATATTGAAAAGAATAAGGATATTACAGATGAAGTATTACAATCTGCTTTAAAGGGAAAGATGATCCCTGTAGTACATGGTAGTGTTTCATTTGATTTATATAGTATAGTAGGTAAATTTATTGATGAAAGTTAACATAATATTAACATTGGTTTTGTATGTTATGTTTAGTATTGAATGCAAGGCTGATGTACATAACTGTCTTGGTCTTTTATATGCATTAAATAATTGTACAAATTATACTTGTACTCTGAATTTTCTGAATAATAAAGTTCAGTATACTGTTTTTGGTGTAAGAGATAATACCTGTAAAATGTCTGAAATGGATGATTCTGGTATTACTTTGTGTTATTTACCAGAAGATAAATTAAAGGTAATGTCTGAATATTTAGTAAGAGTAATCACTAATAATATGAATATTGATACTAATAAAGTTGAGAATATGTTATCTCAAGTATGTGAATTTTATTCTACGATACAAGAAACTTTGATTCCAGAGAATGAAGAAGTGACAGAAAAAAATGCATTAGAAATAAAACGTGCTGCGGAATTAAAAAAAAGAAATTTTGACATGAGTAAAATTAAAAGTATATTTTTTCCAAATGAAGATGTTGTAAAACTGCATACTATATATGCTCAAAATAGGAGTAAAGAGCAAAGTAATTAAAAATATGTGTAATGATGTTATTAATAAAGTAGTTGTTATATCATTCTACTGTTTGTAAATTATAAAAAATGTATAGGGTGTAAACCTAGTCAATTTGACTAACGATTTATTTGAAAGTTATCTAATTTTTTGTAAGGGTTATTTAGGTAAAGTTGTAATAATGGTAGATCTATATAAGAAAACATGAGCCTATTTAGTAATGAGATTATATGCTTAGTATATAACTATAGTAGCTTCTGTATAAAAATATGATTAATAGTTTAGTACTTGATGCAAAATAGTATTGATTGTATAATTGTTCGCTAAATATTTAAGTTAAAAATAAGTAATAAAACATATTTTAATATTATAGTAGTTGGTTTGTGTCTAATGAGATAGAGTATAATGTTCATCGAAGTAGATTAATGCGGGCTACTTTGTTATAAGAGTTATTACATTACTAAATTTTAAAAAGGCTATAAGCTTGAAAGATTTGAGTAATAAATAATATTGAAAGCAGTAGCAATTAGGTTTCTGTCTAAAGAAATAGATGTGGTTGTTTATTGTGCAAAATAGTTGTGAAAATGTATGCTTGTTTATTATATAGCTGTTTCATAATGCTTATGATCTTTGAAATATTTTATACATTCAAATAAATCAAGTATGTTCATGTATTTTATGGCAATTGTTCTCTAATATTTAGGATAATATCCTGTAGTTTTGTTGGTATTGTGAAATGAGCTTAAAAGACATAAATAGTATTGTTAAATTTTATATTATTGTGTGTCTACAAGTGAGGAAACAAATAGTATTACATATGATTTATATGCTTGACTAATAGAGAGACTAATGATATCTCTCAAAAAGGATACACATTGATTTTTTATGAAAGTAGTAATTCTTGGCTGTGGTTCTTCAGGTGGAGTGCCAATAGTAGGATGTGATTGTAATGCTTGTAGTTCAAGTTTAAAATATAATAAGCGGATGAGATCATCAGCACTTATTGAAAGCGGTGATACAACATTACTTATTGACACTACTCCTGATTTAAGGTTTCAAGCGTTACAGAATAATTTATCGTCTGTAGATGCAGTGTTATATACTCACTTTCATTCAGATCATTGTGATGGTATTTCTGATCTTCAGCCTTTTCAGCCTAAGCATGGGTTGCATAGTATTCCTGTATATAGTGATATAAACACTTTATGTGCATTAACTTCTAGTAACTCATATTTTTTCATTCCTAGTGAATTTACTTCTACTTGGAAAAGATGTCGTTATTTAACAGTTAATGTTATATATTACTATAGAGAATTTACAATTGGAGATTTCCGTATATTAGCTATAAAGCAGTCACATGGTAATACTGATTCTAATGGGTTCATATTTAATGATCAGTTAGCATACTGTACGGATGTTCAATCTTTTCCAGAGAAATCTTGGCAATTTTTATACAAAAAGAAAGTCTTAATATTAGGTTGTTTAAAATATGAAGAAAGCTTTGTACACTCTCATGTAGACTTATGCTTGCATTGGATAAAAGAACTAAAACCAGAAGTAACTATATTGACTCATATGAGTCATTATTTGGAGTATTATTCTTTAATTGATTATATAAAGAGTCGTACTGATGCTAATATAATAGTTGGCTATGATGGATTACAGTTTAACATTTAGTACTATATATTATAGAATTTAAATGTTATTTTATGAATATTAGTTACTAGTTTAGATATATGTGCATCTAATGCCTTTACTCAAATTTGTTTCTAGCAAGTTATTATTTTAGTTGTATAAATATACTGCATTTAATGATGTATATTAAATGCTTTGAATAGGGATATAGCTTTCTATTTTGCCTGTAAATATAAAATTCTATAGTCTTATATTGTGGTTGTAGCATTTTATGAACTTGTGTTTAGATTAATGTAATTGTAGCAGTGAAAGTTATAATATTGAAATATATTATTTGATAAGTAACAGTGAGTCGTCTAATAAACAGTCCTCTATAATAATTGATATTACTGAGTAAATATCAAAACTATAGTTAGTGTATTGCTGTAACAATTGTATACATTTATTGGAAAAATATACCATATTTTGTTAGGTAAAGATGTTACTGAAATAGAATTTATCAAATTATCAGTAATTTACGAATACATAAGTGGAAATTGAATCTCAAAATGTTATAGATGTAAGTTTATTAGTAAAAATATACAAGTAAGTTTTTTCTATCATTGTTAATAATGTGTAACCAATGTGCAAATTTAAATATACATTATTGTGTTGAAATATAGATTTGTTTACAAGGGTTATAGGACTAAAAAGTTGTATTTAGTGGTATTAGTCTTTTTTAGTTGTTTAAAGGGATACGTTATTTATATATTCTCTTATTGCTTCGTTGAGACTTAGTGGTAATTTTTCAAGTTTGTATTGTATATCTGAAGATATCCCATAGATTTTTGGTGGTGGCTGTATTTTTTTCTATTCCATAAATTATTCCTTGCAAAATTGATGTTATAGCTTGTTTGTAATTACAATCTGCTCCAGGTACTCTATGTTCTATTCTGCATTTTGTTGGATCTGTACTAGTACTTGGTATACGAAGGGAAGTGCTTCTGTTATTTCCTCCCCAGCTTACAGTTGTAGGAGTATCTATGTCGGGATGTATGTATCTTAAGTACGAATTTTCATTTGGAGCAAAAAACATCATGTGTTTCTTCATTAAAGAACATAGTCCGCCTATACTATGGGATAGATAATTGCTCATTTTATTATTCTGTGTGGAAAATAAGTTATTATTGTTGGAATCAAGTAAATTTATATGAACATGAAATGCACTTCCTGGCTTATCTAAGTATGGTTTTGCAGAAAAATTAATGTCTCCGTTGAAATCTTTTGCACTATCTTCTAAAATTTCTTTGATTAGATTAAGTTCAAAAATAAGATTGAAAATATTAGTAGTGTTTGATGTTTGTATTTCATATTGTGAACTACCTTGTTCTTTTGTTATGTTACAGTTGAAAGGTGATATTTTTTTCTTGATATTGGTAATTAATAAACTAACATACTTAGGATCTATGTTGTCAAAATAAAACTCTAATTCTATCCCTATAGATGGAATTATGTTAAGGTGACTATTAAGATAATTTAATGTGTAGTGTAACATATTAATGAATTTTAGATAGTCGTGTTGCTTTTTTTGTGATGTATAATGCAAGTAAGTTAAGAAGCCATGTTATTATAAATAACGTTAGTCCTAACGCATATGCAGACGAAGTTTGGATACTGTTAAAATTCTGATCTCCTGTTAAGATTGTAGCAATTTGTACTGTAATAGTAGTTACTGCATGTAATGGATTCAGGGTAAAATGTGCTGTGATTCCAGCTGCCATTAATACGATCATTGTTTCTCCGATTACTCTTGATATTGATAAAATAATCGAACTGATGATATTTGGTAATGCATATGGAATTATTATGTTCCAAATAGTATCAGCTCTTGATGCTCCAAGTGCCATAGAACCATATCGTAGTGTTTTTGGCGTTGATCGTATAGCATTTTCTATAAGGGAGGTAATAAATGGAAGGATCATAATTCCTATGACTAACCCGGCTACTAATGCATTCTCTGATTGAGCATTAAGGTTATAATATTTTGCTACAATCCTAATTGATGGTGATAAAAATACTACAGCAAAATATCCGTATACTACAGTAGGAATACCTGCTAGTATTTCTAGAGTTGTATTCGCTACATAGCGTACTTTTTTACTTGCGTATTCACTGATGTAAATTGCAGAAAATAGTCCTAAAGGTACTGCTATTGTTATTGCAACAATGACTATTAAAAATGTGCCGCTAAGTAATGGGAGTATACCAAATGATCCTACTGGTTTTCCATTTATAATATTTGGATCAGGTTGCCAGTCGGTTCCGAATAAAAAATTAGTAATGGGTACTTTGCTAAAGAATAATGCTGATTCATACCCTAAGCACAATACTATACATATTACAATGAGTGACAATAATCCTACAGAAGAAAACATGATGGATTTTAATAATATAAATTCTTTGTCTATATATATTGCTATTAATATTAGAATTAATATGGTAAATGTTATAAAGATGAATATTGTATTAAAGTGCTGAATATACAATAAATAGCAGATAGTAAATGGATAAATAATATTTAAGTAAGTTATGATATGAAACTTGTCTTCAAAAGTAAGTTTTATCTTATGGTAGTTTCCTACTAATAATGCAATGGACAATAATATTGTAACTAGTATCATGTTATTTAATAAGTAAAGTTCACAAGTTTTTTTACACGTATAGTTTAAGACTTATATTTTACTATATAAGCTAATCTTATTTTATCACTTTTATAGTGCTTTGTAATATCAAAAGTGTACTTTTATTATGTAAGTTGTATTTTATAAAAATTAGTATATGATGAAAGATAATTTAATTAGTAATTTGCGAAAGTTATTTATAGATTTTTTTGCAAAAAATAATCACCAAATTTTCCCATCTTCTTCGCTATTAGTTAAAGATGATTCATCTTTGTTGTTTACTAATGCAGGTATGGTACAGTTTAAGCATATATTTACTGATACTAATAATGCAAGTGTAGATGCAGCAGTATCAAGTCAAAAGTGCTTAAGGGTAGGTGGCAAACATAATGATTTAGAAAATGTTGGATATACAAATAGACATCATACTTTCTTTGAAATGCTTGGTAATTTTAGTTTTGGTAGTTACTTTAAGGAACGTGCAATAGAATTAGCTTGGAATTTTATTACCAAAGAACTTTCTTTAAATAAAAACAAACTTTATTTTACAGTATATCATGATGATCAAGAAGCATTTGATCTGTGGAAAAAAATTAGTGGGTTCTCTGATAATAGAATAATCAGAATAAAAACTAGTGATAATTTTTGGAGCATGGGTAATACAGGTCCATGTGGTCCTTGTTCAGAGATTTTCTATGATTATGGTGAAGATGTGATAGGTGGGTTACCAGGTACTGCAGAAGAGGATGGTGCAAGATTTACAGAAATTTGGAACTTAGTATTTATGCAATATGATAGAAATTTAAATGGAGAACTATGTGTATTACCAAAAAAATGTATAGATACTGGTATGGGACTTGAAAGAATTACTGCTGTAATGCAGGGAGTACATGATAATTATGATACAAATTTGTTTAAAGCTTTAATTGAAGAATCAAAAAAGCAGTCAGGTAATAATACAAATGAACTTGCACATAGGGTTATTGCAGATCATATACGTTCAGCAGCATTTTTGATAGCAGAAGGCTTGATACCAGGTAATGAAGGTAGAGATTACATTTTGCGTCGTATAATTAGAAGAGCAGCACGTTATGTGTATATGTTAAAATATGATGGAGCATTAATGTATCAAATCTTCCCTAGTTTAGTTGATGAAAAAAGTTGTGCGTACATGGCAGACTATTATCCAGAATTAATTCAGGCAAAAGATTTGATAGTATCAATTCTGAAGATAGAAGAAGAAAATTTTAGGGATACTTTAGTAAAAGCATTGCCATTACTTGAGAAAGAATTAATGAGTTTATCTTCAGGGGATGTTTTATCAGGTGATATTGCTTTTAAATTATATGATACTTATGGATTTCCAGTAGATATTACGTTAGATGTTATAAGGGAAAAAGGGATCAAATTTGATGAACAGGGCTTTTATGATAACATGAGCAAGCAGAAAGAAAGATCTAAGCTTAACCATTCTATAAAATCTGTTCAGCAGTTAAAAGGGAAATTGTGGGTAGACATTAAAGAGTGTTATGGTGACACAAAATTTGTTGGATATGAACACTATGATGCTAAGGCTAAGGTGTTATCAATAGTTCATGGAGGAGATAAGAGTATTGAAGTTGCTAATGTAGGAGATAAGGTTGGTGTATTGTTAGATATAACACCATTTTATGCTGAATCAGGGGGGCAAAAAGGAGATATTGGGGTATTAACTGTAATTGTAAGAGCAGGAAAAGAATTACTTGATGATAGTAATATTGTTGAGGTGATAGATACAAAAAAAGTGCAGGATACCCTTTATGTTCATGAGTGTGTGATTAAAAAAGGGTCTCTGATTTTAGGGGATATAATTTTTGCAAAAGTTAATTATGAAAGAAGAAAGAATTTATGTGCTAATCATTCTGCAACACATTTGTTACATTATGTTTTAAAGTCGGAAATAGATAATAGTATTATACAAAAAGGATCATTAGTAAGTGATGATAAGTTACGGTTTGACTTTAATTATAGTGTGGCATTGACAAAAGAACAGCTGACTTTAATTGAAGATAAGATGTATTCTTTAATAAGAAAAAATAGTCCTGTTATTACTGATATATGTGATTTAAAAGATGCTGTTGCTATGGGGGCAGTTGCATTATTTGCTGAAAAATATGAAGATCATGGAGTAAGAGTAATTAATATAGGAGACTCTAAAGAGTTATGTTGTGGTACGCATGTTAAATATACTGGTGAAATAGGATGCTTCAAAATAGTGTCAGAGGCTAGTATTGCTTGTGGAATACGGAGAATAGAAGCTGTTACAGGTCAGTATGCGATAGATTATTTTAGACAACAAGAAAAAATGTTATATTTGATTGCTGAGAGCGTTAAATCTCCTATAGATAGTATATTAATACAAATAGATAAACTTAATAGAGGGATGCAAGAACTAAAGCAAAAGTTATCAGATACTTATTTTAATATGATTAATTTACAGGGTATTAGCACTGAAAAAATAGGAAGTATTGATTTTTTGTATAGTGATTTGAATAATGTGCCAGTTGATGTTGTAAGAAAATTTATAAATGAACGTCTTGTTGATGATATGATTATGTTATTTTCTAATATTGTAAATCATAATGTTGTATATATTATAGGGGTTGCAAATAGTTTACATAATAAAGTTAAGGCTGTAGATTTTGTAGAAATAATAGGCAGTGTAGTAAAAAGTAAAGGTGGAGGTAATGCTCAATTAGCTCAAGTCAGTGGGGAATATGTTAAAGATATAGATGTCATATCTCATATAAAAAGTAGATTAATCAGTATTTTTGATGTTTAAGTGTATTTATATTGTAGAATATAATGTTCAGGTCTGTGAAGTAGGTTAAATGTTTTGTAAAAATAAGTAGTGTGGTGCAAGGTAAAGATGGATACAACGCTAATTTTTGAATTAATGAAATATGTTAGAAATATAGAGCTTGTATTTTATATGAGGTAAACAATATTTTTTTGATGTTTATGGTGTATATCTGTATTGTGTAGTTTTTCCTGTTTATTACTTAATATACTCTTTATCTTTGATAAGGTAACAAATTTGTTTAAATATAAAGTTAAAGTTGTTGTAAGATTTGATGTTGAGTATATAAGGATAAAAAATCTATTTTAAATGAAAAAACAAAACTTAAGTTATAAGGTCAGGGCTAAGGAGGTACATTTTGTATCTATATAGATGTTTTAGGTAATATATAAGCTTATAAAGAGTAAATACAGTAAACCTGGGTAATATTAATGGTATGAAGATTAATTAAATGAATTTACTTTTTACAACATTAATTTTCCCAGATAACCTTTCAATAGCACAAAAGTAAATGATAGCTGAATAATTATTCTAAGAAATTGATGTGGGCACAATTTTTAAAATCTATTTCAATATCTCTAATAGAAGAATATTAATTCTCTACCTTGTTATTCATAGCTTCTAACATTGTCCTTCCTATGACAGCTGGAGTTTCAGCGATGATAATACCAGCATTTTTCATGGCTTCTATTTTACTTTCTGCACTGCCTGAACTACCTGAAGATATTGCCCCTGCATGTCCCATACGTTTTCCAGGGGGTGCAGTCTTTCCAGCAATGAAGCCTACTATAGGCTTATTAGTTCCTGATAGCTTTATAAATTCTGCGGCTTCTTCTTCTTCTGATCCTCCAATTTCTCCAATCATGATTATACCATGTGTGTCTGGATCGTTAATGAATAATTCTACACAATCTGTGAAAGACATACCATGTATAGGATCTCCACCAATACCAATACAGGTTGATTGTCCTAATCCTACTTCTGTAGTTTGTGCTACTGCTTCGTATGTTAGTGTACCGGAACGTGATATTACACCTATGTGACCACGTTTATGTATGTACCCAGGCATAATACCAATCTTACATTCTTCTGGAGTAATAATCCCTGGACAGTTAGGTCCTATTAAAATGCTTTTTGAGTTAAGTAAAGCGCGTTTTACTTGTACCATATCTAAAATAGGTATACCTTCAGTAATGCAAATTATAAGCTCTATCTCTGCTTCAATTGCTTCTAATATTGCATCAGCTGCATATGGGGCTGGTACGTAAATTACAGTGGCATTAGCTCCTACTTCTAATTTAGCCTGTTTGACAGTATTAAAAATTGGTAGATTTAAATGATATGCTCCACCTTTTCCAGGGGTAACCCCACCTACCATTTTTGTTCCATAAGCAATGGCTTGTTCTGAGTGAAATGTACCATGGGCACCAGTAAATCCCTGACATATAACTTTTGTATTCCTATCTACTAAAATGGACATGTTGCCTCTACTTTTTGACTATATTAACTATATTGTATGCTGCTTCACTTAAATCGTTTGCTGTGATTATGTTTAACTTTGAATCATCAAGTAATTTCTTCCCTAACTCAAAATTTGTTCCTGATAACCTTACAACTAATGGAACATTGATACCTATTTCTTGTATAGCAGCAATAATACCATTGGCAATGATATCGCAACGCATTATGCCGCCGAATATGTTGACTAATATGCCATCGACTTTATCTGATAAGATAATTTTGAATGCTTCAGTAACAGTTTTTTGATTTGCTCCTCCACCAACATCTAAGAAATTTGCTGGTTCAGCTCCATAGTATTTGATGATATCCATAGTTGCCATAGCAAGTCCTGCTCCATTGACCATACATCCAATGTTACCATCCATCTTAATATAACTTAATCCGTGTTTTGATGCTTCTATTTCTTCTTTGATTTCTTCATCATAATCGCGTAATTCTTGAATGTCAGGATGACGGTATAATGCATTGTCATCAAAGTTTATTTTTGCATCAAGTGCAATAAACTCTCCGGATGATGTTTCAATTAAAGGATTGATTTCTATTTGATTGGCGTCAGTACTTAACATAACTTTGTATATCTTCTCTGCAATGTCAGAAATTTTTCTTGTTTGGTCTAGACTTAAATTGCTATCGAAACATAAATTACGTCCATGAAATCCCTGAAATCCAAATATTGGGTCAATGTTGCATGTAATAACTTTCTCTGGGGTACTTGATGCTACTTCTTCTATATCTACTCCACCTTCGGTTGAGAATATAATGCTTACTTGACCTTTCTTACGGTTAACAATGGTACTTATATAATATTCTTTTTTTATATCGCATCCTTCTTCTAAGTACACTTTTCTTACTTTTTGCCCATCTTTTGAGGTTTGATGGGTTATTAAAGTTGAACCCAACATACTTTTTATAGAAGTTTTTGCTTCATCTATTGTACGGGATACTACAACCCCTCCTGCTTTTCCTCTACCACCTGCATGAATTTGAGCTTTAACAACAATTATCTTTGAACTCAACCTATTTATTGCATCGTCAGCTTCATTTAATGAATGTACTATTGCTCCTCTTGGCACATTTATGCCAAACTTGCTTAATATGTGCTTTGCTTGATATTCATGAATATTCATATAACATACCTTCCTTCTCCATGACTAAATTTAACATATAACAGAGATAATATAAAAGCTATAACGACTAATAGCCCTGTAGCCTCATTCATTAGAACTGTCGCTAGATTGAGAAGGTCTTCTTATCTGAAAATGCCTAGCACTGACTTGAAACTTAGTAAATTGTGGCTCATAAGGTACTTTGTGCAATTTCTTTCTTCTTCTTTCACAGTCATCTTTTTTTCTTGCACGTTTTTCTGATGGTTTTTCATGATGAGTAATTTTCATCTGCCTAGGCTTACCCTCACGTTGTAATTTTTTTTTGAGGGTACGTATACCTTGTTCTATATCTCCATGGTAAACTATAACTTCAACCAAAGAAATTCCTCCTATATAGATAAATCGAGCAGTAATGATATCAATAATAAGTTAATTATGTCAAATCCTTTTTAATAAATTATGATCATGAAATGCAATAGATATGCAAACTTTAAAATTGCATCTCAACTGTACTTTAATTTTTGTCCAATTTACTAATAATACTATTTTTTATTTCTTGAAAATCTTTGTCTGATAGAGGGATAAATCCTAGATCAATTAAATATCCATTTTTACCAATAGAATCTTCCCTTAAAATAACTCTGATAAATTCCTTTAAACTGGGAGAATTAATAACATGTTCTTGTTTTACATATAAGTATATGGGTCTTGATAAAATATATTTTCCTGAAGCAATTGTTTCATAAGTAGGTTCTACTCCTGCTATTTTATTTGCATGTATTTTATCTTGGTTTTGTACTAAAAAGCTGAAACTTAAAATGCCAAAAGCATCGTTATTTTTTGCAATTTTTTGTATAATGATATTTTCATTTGCTGCGACTTCAATATATTTACCATCATTGCGTATAACACTACATGTAGCTTGTCTTTTTTTGAGGTCAGGATATACATCAATGAAATTTTGATTACTTACACAAGAATCTTTCATTATTTCTTCTATGAGAATACTATAAGTTCCTGTATTTTTGTATGGTCCGTAAATTTCAATGTCCGTATTGGGAAATCTATTATTAATTTCAGACCAGTATTTAGAATTGTTTACTGGTATAGTTTCAACGTATTCATCTAATGTAGAGTATTTACTTAAAGCTTTAAATAGGTCTTTTTTAGTGAAATCAAGTTTTTCGCTATTTTTGGAATTTGCAATTACTATGCCATCGTATCCTATAATTAATTCCATAATGTTATTAATATTGTTACTTTGACATAGCTCAATTTCTGATTCTTTAATTTTACGGGATGACATAACTATGTCTGGAGTATTTTTTCCTGTGCCTTGACAGAACATACTAAATCCCATGCCGCTTCCAACAGATTCTATAATAGGAGTTCTATAATCTGAAAATTTTCCGAATTCTTCTGCTAAGGCTGAAATAAATGGAAATGCTGTTGATGAGCCAACAACTCGTATTTGTTGTGCATTAGCATTGAACATTAATGTCATTAGTATTAAAAGCATTAAAGAAAACTTGCCCATCAGATATACCTAATAAATATTGAATTCATAATAAAGAAATGTGTACTATCCTTTTTAATTAAGTATTAAATTAAATATACTGCTTAATTAAAGATAGTAACTGACTTGCTTGATTTTCTTTTGATTTTAAATCAGGTATAAAATGTGTAAGATAACTACCTTGTTTGTCGATTATGTACATTATTGCAGAATGATTGATTTGATTATCATCACCTGCTTGTCCAACATATATTTTATAATTTTTTATTATTTGATTTATGTTTTCTGAACTTCCTGTTAGCATTTGAATTCTTGGATCAAAACTTTCGTGGAATTCTTTTAGTCTTTCTACCGTGTCATTTTCTGGATCGACAGTAATAAAGATCGCTTGTAATTTATCTGCTGCTTCACCAAGTTGTGAAAGTATTTCAGATGCTAATCCTAATTCTGCTGGACAAATACTTTTGCAGGCAGAAAATCCAAAAAAGACTAACATGTGTTTTCCAAGGAAATCTTTACTGTTTACTGTCATACCATCTTGATTTGTCAAACTGAAACTAGGATCTATATCACCCTTATTAGTTATGTTTGTTTCTGGTGTATCATGTGGCTTTGTTTGAAATATACCTTGTTTTGTTATATAAGAATACCCTAGGAAAATTGCTGCAAATAGTAAGCAAATATTCAATATAAACTTGATGGTTTTCATTATAATATGCTCCAATATATAATAAAATTTTGTATAAAAATACTAATCAATAATGCTATAGCAAGGTGATATTATGTCAAGTTACTTAAAATTTTTTGTAATCATATGTTATTTATTCAATATCTGGATTTTATTTAGGAATATAAATTCATATGTTGGCTGCATAAGTCTTACTAAGGAGCTCATGTGTTTATTAATAATAAGTTATGCAATGGTGGTTACATATGAAAAATAACTTGTGATGCAATTTGATTGTCTAGGAAAAAATACTGTAGCTTTGCATAAGGAAAAATCTATGTATGTTCTTGATGTTATAATATGTACTTGATTTACTACAGAAAAGCATTCTAAAGATGTATTTGTTTAAAGATAAATATGCTTATTGTTTATCTAGTATGAATAATCATAAAGTATGATGTTTATGTGCATAAGTAGTTTAATTATACTTCCTGTATGATTTTGTTGCAAACATCTAGAATTCAGGTTATTTGGATGTGTTAACTAGTTGATATTTTTATCTGTTGTACAGAATTTATATAATTACATGCTTGTGATATAAGATTATTAATGACTTCTTGAGTAGTTTGTATCTCTCGTACCATTCCTACAGTTTGTCCAGCCATAAGAGATCCATTACTTATGTCTCCATCAATTACTGCTTTTCTTAATGCTCCAGCCCAGAATTTCTCTATGTTAAGTTGTCCTTCTTCTTTCGAGATTTTCCCTTGATGATATGAGTTAATAACATCCTTTTGTAATTCTAAAAATTTACTACTTGCCTCGTTTTGGATAGCTCTTACTGGTATTACTGAAAAATCTTCGCTTAATTGTAATGATGATACTGCATCTCTAGAAGAAGATTTAATGAATATTTCCTTAAAGTTTTTGTGTGCACGTGATTCATGAGTGCATACAAAAAGAGTACCAATCTGGCATCCACTGGCTCCCATTATCAGATAATGCGCTATCATTTCACCTCTTCCAATTCCTCCAGCAATAAAAATAGGAACTTTCTTTAAGGATTCTTCTTGTCTAAAATGTGGCAGTATCTCTTGAGCAAGTACAGAAGTACTTACAGGTCCTATATGACCTCCTGCTTCCATTCCTTCTATTATTAGTGCATCTACTCCTGCTCTGATAAGTCGTTTTGCAATGGATAAAGATGGAGCAAAACACATAGTCTTGATTTTTGCATCTTTAATATGCTTTATTACTTTACTGTTAGGAATACCACCTGCTAACACTATATGTGTGATATTTGTTTTAATACATACTTCAATCAAGTCACTTAAATTTGGATGCATTATAATTAAATTTGCACCAAAAGGATTAGAAGTTAATTGTTGGGTGAGTGTTATTTGTTTTTCTAATTCTTCAGGACTAATAGCACCACATGCTAAAATTCCAAATCCTCCAGCATTTGATATTGCAGATACTAAATAAGGGTCTGATACCCAGCTCATTGCTCCGCCCATAATAGCAAAATTGCTTCCTAGAAACTCTATCCCTGTCTTCCATAATTCTGATAGCATAATAACTCTATATTATACGGTTAAAAATATTGTCTTTATCTATAAATTTATGCTTTAGTGCTGCTAATATATGTAATGCTATTAAAGCAGCTAGTGTATACGCACAAATGTTATGCCATTGTTGTGCTATATTGGCTATGTTTTTATTAGTATCAATTAGTAGGGGAATGTTAAATGATAGTACTTTTATTGCTTTACCTGAAGCTGAAGACATAATATAACCAGATGTGGCCATTGTGATAGAAGTTACATATAAACCAATGTGTATAACTTTAGATATTACAGCTAAATATTGGGGGAAATTTTTAGGGTGTTGGGGAATTACTGAGCTAAACCTACATATTAAACGTAGTACAAAGAAAAATAGTAGTACTATTCCTATTGCTTTGTGTAAAGCGTATACTTGGCCTATAGGATAATTATTAGGGAATAGTTCCATTTTCATGCAAAACCCCATGCATAACATTAATATAATTGGTATACCACTTATCCAATGCATTATTCTAAGAGAAATGTGATATTTTTCTTTCATTAATTGTAATGTTATAATACTAATATGCCTATATACCATATACAGAGAAATGTTATCAATAAAATATTTTATAAGGTTTTAAGTGACTGATAAAGATTGTTTATGTATAATCAACTGTAGTTGAGTAATAATTGATTCTCGAATATAGTGTTATTTGCAAATCTTTCAAGGAATGTTTTTGTATACATATTAATTGGATTATTTGTATCACCAATAATTTCATTAATTTCTATCATATTTACTGAAGATAAAACAGTAGATCTGTTAACCTCTATTTTACCTGAATATGCTTTTAATACTGTTGTTCTAATGTTAGGTGTTAGTTTTATTGCTCTTATTGTTGGAATAGCAACTGCTTGGTTTGTAACTTATTATTCATTTTTTGGACGTAGATTTTTTTGAAATTGCTCTTTTTTTGCCACTTTCAATACCGGGGTATATAGTTGCATATGTTTATGTGAATATTTTTGAATTTTCTGGTCCTTTGCAGATTTTTTTGAGAGAAATATTCCATTGGAGTAAGGGAGATTACTATTTTCCTAGTGTTAAATCCTTAGAATGGGGAATTGTTATTATAGGGTTTAATTTATATCCTTATGTCTATATGTTAGTTAGAACAGGGTTGATAGCAATTCGTAGTACTGTTGCAGTTGCAACTACATTGTGTTCTTCTAGGTATAGAATTTTAACCTGTATTGCATTACCTGCAATTCGTCCTGCTATTGCTGCAGGTACATCATTTGTATTAATGGAAGTGATATCTGATTTTGGTACGCCACAATTTCTTGCAATAGATACTTTTACTAGAGGAATATATAGGAATTGGTTCCTATTGCATGATAAGTACTCTGCTTGTTTATTTGCTTTTATGGCATTGTTCTTTATATTTTTACTCGTTATATTAGAGAAATTATTCCGTGGTAAGGGAATATCTTATTCTACAATAAAAATGAATACCGAATACTATCATACTTGGCGAGTAAAAAGTAAACTTGCACTTATACTGATATATTTTATTTGTCTGGTACCAATACTGATAGGATTTATTATACCAGTAATTCCTTTATTGTATTGGACTATTGGAAAAATAGGAATATTAATTACTAACAGTAGATTTTATATGTCCATACTTAATAGTGTTGGTGTTGCATTAATAACTGCTATTATTGCTATTATAATATCGATTATTATGTCATATATTGTTAGAAAAAGAGAGTCATTATCTTATGCAATAAAGTTTATTGTTATGGGTTATGCTATTCCTAATACTATTGTTGCTGTAAGCGTGATGGTTTTATTGGGTAGTATTTCACGTTTTGTTGATTCATATTTTTCATTTGTTCTTATTGGAACAACATTTGGATTAATATATTCTTATGTCTTTAGATTTCTTGCTGTATCTTTAGGACCTATAGAATCTGGATTAAATAAAATTCCAAAAGAAATAGATTGGTCATCTTCATTAATGGGCCATGATATTGTTTCCACATGCTTCAATGTTCATATTCCGATGATTAAAAAAAGTATATTAGTAGGATTTTTATTGGTATTTGTTGATGTAATAAAAGAATTAGCTGCAACATTAATTATTAGGCCTTTTAATTTTGATACTATGGCTACTCGTATGTATGAGCTTGTTAGTGACGAAAGGTATACTGATGCGGCTCCTTATGCTTTAGTAATAGTGTTGATTGGGTTAATATCAGTGGTAATATTGTGTAAAATGTTTCAGTATGATAAATCTAAGTATAGTAAAATTATGTTGTAAGTTTATTATCTGACATAGTTAATAAAATTAAGGTAATGTAAGTCAGTACAAAAACTTATGTATATAATGCAAAGCAATGGAATATTGATATATTACACCTGTTTAGATATAGATGGTTCAATATATTAAGAGTTAAACAATAGATATAATTTCTATAATTAGTATTACTGTAAAGTAGTATTATAGCATTTAAGAGTTTGATTAATTGTATTATAGTAATGAAACTTGTAAGCATTGATATATTATTATTTTTTAAGTACTAATCCATTTTAAGTAATTGAATAGAGCATAACTGTGTTGCAGTTAAACTTTCTGCGTATGTAAAAAAATATGTTACTAGCTTGTTCTACGATAAGGAGTGCAAGTTCAATGTTGGTGTTTTTTTTGTTGAAAGCTTTTGTCAAAGTACTAGTTATTAAAGGATAAGTGACAAGGATATAGCTGTGCTAAGTAAAATTTTCTGCATATGTAAAAAAATATGTTACTAGCTTGTTCTACAATAAGGGATGCAAGTTTAATGTTAATGTTTTACCTTTCATTAAAAGCTTTCTCAAATGTACTAGTTATCGGAGTAAATAAGTAATTAAGCAGAGTACGTGACTGAGTTATAATGAATACTTCTGCTGGCATTCCAGGATATAATCTTATGTTTTTTAATTTAGCAGATTGTTTTTTTGGTATTACTACTTGTATTTTGTAATAACGCATTCCGTTTACTTCAGTTAATGCATCAGCTGATACCTGTGTTACTATTCCATTGACTAGCCCAATTTTACGTATGTTGTAAGCACTAAGCCGTACTTTTGCTTTTAATCCTTGATAGTTTTCATATGATACTATGTTTTTATCTTTTGACTGTGCTGATAGGATTTCTTCTATGTTCCTTGTCTGTATTTTTGCATCTATGACTAAATCGTCATTTGATGGTACAACATTTGTTATAGGAGCACCAGGTGGAATAACACCACCTTCTGTATGATACTTTAATCCTGTTATAATTCCTGCTTGAGGAGATCTTATCGTAGTTCTGTCTAATATATCTTGAGCAGTTTTCATTCTTTCTTTTAGATCTGTGATTGCAGAAGATATATCTTTCAGTTCAATATTTATTTTGTTTTGTACATTATTAGTGACATTGATTATTTCTAGCTTGTTCTCTCCAATTTTTTGATTTACTGATGCAATAGAAGATTTAATTTGTCCTATCCTACCTTCAGATTCAGCATGTTGTCGTTCAAGAGCAATAATATATGGTTTACTAATATACCCGTCATTTAAAAGACTCTTTTTTGTTTCTAATTCTTCATTGATAAGGTGATGTTGAGTTGTTGCTGAAGTTAGTTGTGCAGCTAATCCTGATAGTTCTTGACGTAATTGTTTCGTACGTTGTTGTAAAATGTTAATTTGCCCAGATACGTTTTTTTTATGAGACTCGAATAACTGTTGTTGATTTTTTATAATCTGTTCTCTTGTTTTATTATCTGATAAATTGTTTATAATTTCTGGGAAAATTATGGATTTATAATCGTACTTTATAGCTATTAATCTAGCTTCTGTTGCAAGTAAGTCAAGCATTCGTTCTTTTATAATATCTAAGTTAGCTTTAGCTGTAGTATTGTGTAAATATATTATAGGCTGGTTTTTTTCGACTAATTCTCCTTCCTTTACTAGAATTTTGCTAATGATTCCGCCTTCTAAATGTTGTACTATTTGTTTTTCTGATGAAGAGATTACTTCTCCTTGTGCAATTACTGAGCCATCTAGTGGGGCAGTAGCTGACCATATTCCAAATACGCCAAAGAATAATAAAATAACTATAAATCCGGTAAATAATGGACCCCATGATACCTTTAATACTTCGTTTACTGAATCTTCTTTCGTATGTTTGAATAAGAAATTTATTATATTGTCTACTATTGATAGGGATTTCTTTAGAATGTTAGGTTCTTGCTTTTCTTCATTCTTTTCTATATGTAAAGTATTGTGGCCTAAGAGTTTTGGCAATGAAATCCCTACTTTTGTGAGATTTTTGAGTTTTCTATACATAAATATAATACAATAAGTGTAACATTTAATTTATAGCACATTTGGTAAATATTATAATGTACTATTTATCAGATAAATTTCTTAAAATATGTTTACCTGCCACAAAACTTTACGTTGAATACATAAAATTTTAATAATATAGTTATTATGCATATTTTGTTATATTTAACAACCTTTAAAATGTCTGTATGGGTATAAATTTGTATTGGTATATTTATTGAGTCTATCAACTGTGAAGTTTTGGTGACTTATAAAAAATCTTTGTATGAGAATGCTGTAAGTTCTACATGGAACAAATGTAATATTTTTTTACAATATAAAAATTGATACATGTGTTTTCTATAATGGGTGTAGTTTATCATTAAGATTATATGGTTGTTTATAATCGAATTTATTTTTAAATAGAGTAGTGGTAATTTTAAAATATATTTTTTTTATGTAAGAAGATATTAATATGTATCTTTAGTTAAGTAATATATTGAAGTTTTTCCTATGAAAAATTTGCTGTGGTTTTTCCTGCAGAAGCAGAATAATGTACTGGTGTTTTCTTAGTCCAGTTGCATGTTACATACAGCATAGTAGATATTGTATTTTTTACTTGGATATATTATTCTTGATTAAAGTTGACTTTAAATATATTGTACTTTCCTATTTTACTGGCTATGTAAGATTTTGCTTTGTGTATTTGTATTACGTTATTTATACGTCTCTCTAGGAAGAGAATAGTATCAGTATGATTGTTTGAAAAATCATTGATGAAGTATAAAATAGTACTTGTATATACTGCAGCTAGTGTAACTCTTTTAGTATAATAGTTGAAGTCAGTTGATGTATCACCAATTAAATACCAAATATGATCTACTGTCTTATATAAAGATTTGGTAAAAAAAAGCATATTATTTGGTATTGTTGACAATATGGTTTTTATCAATTCTCTATAGTTTGGTAGTGATGTGTAATATGTTAAACATAGTTGGACTGCATATTGTATTTTTTCACGGATTTTTAAATTTTCTGTATTTTCTGTTTTATGGAATTCAGTTGTTATAAAACTAGTTAGGTTCTCTCTTATATTGTTTAGTACATCATATATTCCGTTGTGAAATTTGCAAAAATCTTCTTTTAAGTTTAAGTCTATGCAAGCTTTTAGCAGTGTATCATCTGATACACCATGAAATGGTATTAATGCTATTGTTGCTTTTATTATTGATGAGTGATTATCCATAATGCTAATTAAACAAATTACATTAACCATAATACGATACAATGTTAGAATAATTGTGACAAGCTTAAAACTAATAAAAATCATGTTTTAAAATGTAGTGGCTATATGTTGTATATTTTGCCTATGGGGCTAATTTCGATAAATATTTAGGAAAATCTTTATTAAGGTTTGATACCTTAAAATTTATATGGTCTTTATGTCTTGTGTTTTTATGAATGAGAAGATTCTAATGGGAAATTAGTTCTGTGTTATGAAATATTTTTACTGATTGAATAATATTCTCTAGAGGTAAGAATAAGTTTTTTATTTTACCATGTAATAGTTTATATGAAATATCACTGAATGTAGTTATTTATTAGTAGCTATTGCAGGTCATAATATTGTTTTGCAAGATTTGATTGTGAAGTGAATAGTGTGTTATAGCTCATTATATGTTTTTTTGAATTTTCTAGTTTGAATGTTAGATTGTTGTAATCTGTATTTTGTACATTTTATTATGTAGGAGCTTCTATAATGAGTATTTTTGTAATTTATGTTGGTGCTTAATTTAGTTATAAAAAAGTTAGTGTTTTATTGTTTTTATGTAAGTGGTGATGAAGATATATTAAATACTGTTGTATGTATGATAATGAAGTATTGTTTATATGTTATTAGGTAATGTTATATAGTTTATGTTTTAGAAATATATAATTATTGATAACTGAATTTAATTGGTACTTTATTGCTCTAGCATAGGTGATTAGAAAATATTAAATACTGTTTATAGGTATAGTAGTGAAGCATGGTGTATATAGTTGCGTATTTTAGATGCATGTTATTATCACTTAGTTACCAATGAGTACCTATTTGGTTAGTTTATATTTTGTTACTTCTTTAGGTTTAAGTGATTTTAAAGTATTACATTATAATAAGAGAATGTCATGGATGTGGTGATCTTAAATTAAATGATAAATCTAGATTAGTTAATCTATGTATTCTACTTGTACTTCAATGAATGGCTTACTCTTAATATCATATTTTAGAGCATTAAAAATTATATTTTCTACACAATGTTTTATATTGTTTATTTTTTTAGAATAAAATTCACTGCTTATTTTAGTTGCAATTTTTTTAATAATGGATTGGCTATCATAATAATCTAATACTCCTGGAGCAAAAATTCTCGGTTCCTTCAGTAATTCTTTTCTCTTATTTAGAACGAGTGTTACTATGATTATTCCTGAATCTCTCATCCTTTTTCGCATAGATATGACGTTTCCTTGTGGATGGTGCAAGAAGTTGCCATCAATACCAAAATAACCTGACTTTACAGAATTAATTTTTTTTCCTTCTGTTATTTCTATTACGTCTCCTGGATGAACAATGATTGCTTTGTCAACATTACATTGTTTAGCAATTTTTGCATGTTCATACATATGTATATATTCTCCATGTACAGGAATGGATAACTTAGGTCTGACTAGTGAGTACATAGTACATACTTCATTCCTTGATGGGTGACCTGATACATGAACATGTTCCATAAACTCTGTGATTACATTAATTCCCATGTTAACAAATTTGTTGAATACATTGTATATACGTTTTTCATTGCCTGGAATGATCTTGGAAGAAAAAATTATGGTATCTCCATGTTCTAGTTTTGTTAATAAATGGGAATTATTAGCAAGTTTAGCAGTAGCTGCTAATCTTTCACCTTGACAACCAGTGCAAAGGAGTAAGATTTGATTTCGTGGTAGTTTGTTTGCTTGATTTATATCAATAAACTCTGGAATATCTTCTAAATAACCGCTATCCTGTGCAACATGTATAATTCTGATAAGAGATTTTCCTAATATTGCTATTTTCCTGTCTAACTTTGCAGAAACTTTTGCTATTGTATTAATTCGTGCGATATTGGAAGCAAATAAGGATATAGCAACTTTTTGATTGCAAGTTTTTATAATGTTGAATAGACTTTTTTCTAGTTCACCTTCTGATCCAGATTTATTTTTAGTGAAGATATTTGTTGAATCACAAACAAGGGCTAAAACTCCTTTATCTCCTAGTTCTTTTAGTCTTTGTGTGTTTGATATAGGGCCTATAACTGGATTATCATCTAGTTTCCAATCTCCTGTGTGTACCACCACACCTTTTTCTGTGTGTAATGCTATTGCATTCATTTCTGGTATTGAATGTGTCAAATTTATAAATTCTAAATTAAAAGGACCTAATTTTAATTCTTTTGTTATATCAATTTCTGTTATAGGGACCTTTAATTGGTATTCGTTCAGTTTTGCTTTTAGTAAAGAGGCTGTAAATTTTGTTGCATATATTGGACATTGTAGATCACTCCACAGATATTGTATTCCTCCTATATGATCTTCATGGGCATGTGTTAAAACTATACCAAGTAAATTTTTTCTGTTTTTTCTAATGAAACTAATATCTGCGACAATCATATCTATTCCTGGCATGTTATCATCAGCAAACCCTGCTCCGAAATCGATAATTATCCATTTTCCTTTAAAGTGATATAAATTGACATTCATCCCTATTTGTCCAACTCCACCTAATGGGACGAACAACAAATCATCAGTATTCATTTATTATTACATTATCAAAACTTAAGAATAGCATACCTTATTTATTAGTTAAAGAAAAGTATTAGAATGATTAATTATTCTTAAATTTTAGAATATCTGTCTTTCAAATGATTAAGTTTTTAATATTTATATGTGAGTCTTTACATATTTGAAGTATTAGTAGTGAAATGATTGTATGTAGTTTAAAATTTACTATTGTAATGGTGATGTATGTATCAATAAGAAACATTAATAATTTAGTTTGGTAGGTAACCTAATTTGAAGTGTTTTTGGTTCTGAGGGGGATATATTAATGTTTTCACATGCTTGTGCTAAAGGTAAAAAGCTTTTTAATATATTAGAGCAAGTACGTATGGTGTGCTTGTTGGTATACATTATAGGAGCACTGTTATTTTTGTTAAAACGTTATAATATAATTCACAAAAATTTAAGCGTAGAATCTAGCTGGTTAATTAGTATATCAGTAGTTTTGTTTTTGATATTGTCTACTTTTAAACTTATTATCTGTACTGTGAAGTCTGAAAATAGTGAAGAGCAGAAATTAAAAAGCATCTATAATGCTAGTAATTTAGGGAAATTAGCAAATGACAATAAAATTAATCCTATATTAGTGATCAGAGGTATAGGTAATGTTGTATTTACTTGTGTTTGTATAGTTACTGGAAGTCTTTTATTATTACGTAATTTTTCTTCTGTGCAAGAAAGGTTGCTTTTAAATATATATAATATAGTATTACTTATAGGAATATCTTTGGCAGGCTTGTATTTTGCTACTAGATTTTTATTTGCAGGTTTGGGGGTGTGTAATAATTTTATTGATAATCTGAATGCTAAGTATATGAAATGTGAAGCTACAGATTTTGTTATTAATAAGATTAATTCTCAGATATCAACTTCGTTATCGCAGGTTATATAGGTAAGAGTTATTATGATTAGAATAAGGTATTTTCTTATATTTTTTGTTTTGATGTCTATATCTGCTGATGCTAAGCCATTATTTTTATGGTCTCAGGTTGTAGATAATGATCAATTGAGTATTAGAGCTGTTATTTCGGAAGAAGAACAGTGTCCTATGGTAAAGGTAAATGGTAAAGAGTTAGAAATGAATGTCAGGGCATTGCCATTAAAGGGTCTTTTTAATGATAAAGTTTGCGAGTTACTAGTACCTCAAATTACTAATGAAATATCTATTGATAATATAAAAATCCCTGTTATAAATAAGAAAATTAGAAAAATAGCAGTTATAGGGGATACTGGGTGTATAGTATCGTTTTGGAATGGGAAATTAAATGAGCAACACTGTACATCTTCAGATAAGTGGCCTTTAAAAAGAATATTGCATCATGTTAGCGAACACAATCCAGATTTAGTAATTCACGTAGGGGATTATTTATATAGAGTAGATAAATGTATTCATGTTGAGAATTGTGGTACTATTAATGGATATAATAGTGATACTTGGAGAGCTGATTGGTTAGAAGCATCTACTTTATTATCTGGTAAAGCACCATTCTTGTTTGTTAGAGGAAATCATGAGAATTGTGACCGTGCATATATAGGTTGGTTCAGGTATTTAGCTTCTCATGAAAATCTCAATGATGGAGACAAGTGTAAAGAATTTACAGATTCATGGATGTTTAATGCTACAAAGCTAGATAGTAAAAATATAGATTTTTATGTTTTTGATTCGTCCTTTGGTAATGAGAAGAATGTTTCAGATTTAGAAATAGAAAATTTAAAACAGCAGTTTTTATCTCTTTTAAGGAATAAATCTTCTTCGATATGGTTTTTAACACATCGTCCTTTGTGGTCATATTCTGCTTTAATGAAAGGAGATGTTTATTATGGTAATACACCTCAAGTTAGAGCTTTTGGTGATTTATTCCCTAATAATGTTTCAGCAATTTTGTCAGGGCATGTTCATTTATCTCAGGTATTAGATTTGAGATCTCTACAACATAAACATATTCCTATGCAGATAATAGTTGGTAATAGTGGAGCATTGCTTTATTCTGTTCCTGAAGATAAATTGTTGGTGAAAAATGTTAAGATAGGAAATGTTATTGCAGATACAGTTAAGAGTGAGTTAGGATTTGGATTTGCACTTATTGAAATTCAGGAATCTAATGAAACAGATAATACGCTGATTACATTTTATAATCAATTTAATGAGAAAGTGAGGGAATTTTATATTAATAAATAAGTTGCAGATAAAAAGTTATAAGCTAGATGGAAATCTAGTTTGTCTATTATTGAAATGTTTTAGTAAAATTAAAATGGTATTGATATAAAATTAATAGTTGCAATTAATTTTTAATATTATATACATATAAACGATACTTGAATTATTGGGAATATTTTGTAGGTATTAAATCTATTAATGTTTGGAAATCGTTAAATTTCTATTGACTAAGGCTCATGATTCTTTTATAAGTAACGCATGCCTCTACTATAATAAAATGTAGGGTATCATTTTGTTTTAAATAAACTGTAAGGTTATTACATATATGCCAACAATAAATCAATTAGTTCGTAATCCACGAAAGTCCCGTTCTTCGTTAAATAAGGCTCCTGCACTCCAGCATAATCCACAGAAGAGAGCAGTATGTGTAAAAGTATATACTACTACACCTAAGAAGCCGAATTCAGCTTTACGTAAAGTTGCACGGGTGAAAATTGCTGGTTATGGTAGTGAAGTTATAGCTTATATACCAGGTGAAGGACATAATTTACAAGAACACTCAGTCGTTTTGATTAGAGGGGGACGGGTAAAAGATTTACCTGGTGTCCGATACCATATTATACGTGGAGCATTAGATTCTAGAGGAGTACAGAATAGAAAGAAAGCACGCTCAAAGTATGGTGTAAAGAAGAGTTAATTAATATTGGTAGTGTATGTCTCGTCGTCGTAGGGCAAGTAAGAGGATTATTTCTCCTGATTCAAAATATAATAGTGTGTTGTTAGCACGTTTTATTAATGTTATTATGCGTTCTGGTGAGAGATCGATAGCTGAGAAGATAGTATATGGAGCTTTAAGCAAAGCAGAATCTCGTCTTGGTGAAAGTGCTATATCAATTTTTAGTGCTGCTCTAAATAATGTTATGCCACAAATGGAAGTCCGTTCTCGTAGGATAGGGGGTGTAACATATCAAGTACCAGTTGAAGTTAAAGAAGATAGATCCGTTTCTTTAGCTTTGCGTTGGATTTTTAAACCATCAGCATCAACTAGAAAAAGAATTAAAAAAATGTATATGGATTGTTTATCCAATGAATTGCTAGAAGCTTATAATAAGCGTGGTGGTGCATATAAGATGAGAGAAGAAAAATATAAGATGGCTGAAGCAAATAAAGCGTTTTCTCATTTTCGCTTTAATTAAATTAATTTTTTGGAGATAAGTTTGTGATCATAGATAACGAGTTATCTAAGTGTATAAATCTAGTGATTATGGCTCATATAGATGCTGGGAAGACTACTACTACTGAACGTATACTTTTTTATACTGGCAAGCAAAATAGGATTGGTGAAGTACATGAAGGTGCTGCATCTATGGATTGGATGGAACAAGAGAAGGAAAGAGGTATTACTATAACTTCTGCAGCTACTACATGTTTTTGGAATGGTCATAGAATTAATATTATTGATACTCCTGGACACGTTGATTTTACAATAGAAGTAGAAAGGTCTTTACGTGTTTTAGATGGGGCAGTTGCTGTTTTTGATGGTGTGGCAGGTGTTGAACCTCAATCAGAAACTGTGTGGCGTCAAGCAGATAAGTATAATGTTCCTAGAATTTGTTTTATGAATAAAATGGATAGAATGGGAGCAGATTTTTATCGATGTGTCGATATGGTTGTTGATAGGTTGGGCGCGACTCCATTAGTGTTACAATTGCCGATAGGATCTGAGAAAGATTTTGTTGGAGTTGTTGATTTATTGGAAATGCGATCAATTATATGGGATGAAGAATCTCTTGGGGCTAGTTTTCATTATGGAGACATTCCTAAAGATATGCTTGATAAGGCTCAGGAATATAGGAATAAGCTTTTAGAAAGTGCGGTTGAGCTTAATGATGAAGCTATGAATTTATATTTTGAAGGTAAAGAAATATCTGTTTCTTTATTAAAGAGTTGTATACGTACAGGTGTAATTCAGTCAAAGTTTGTCCCTGTTTTATGTGGATCTGCTTTTAAGAATAGGGGGGTACAGCCGTTATTAGATGCTGTAGTTGATTTCTTACCTGCACCTAATGATATTCCTATGATAGAAGCTTTAGATGTTAAAAATTCTAAATCTGTAAATATAAAATCTTCTATTAATGAAAAATTTGTCGCATTAGCTTTCAAGGTAATGACTGATAAATTTGTAGGTACTTTGACTTTTATAAGGATTTATGCAGGGAAATTGACGAGTAAAACTACAGTATTAAATGCAGTTAAGAATTCCACTGAGTCTATAGGTAGAATTTTACTGATGCATGCAAATAATAGAGAAGATATAACTGAAGCAAGAGCAGGTGATATTGTTGCTTTAGCTGGGTTAAAGAAGACAGTAACTGGTGATACGTTATGTGCATCGGATTATCCTGTTATTTTAGAAAAGATGGAATTTCCTGACCCTGTTATGGAAATTGCAGTCGAGCCAAAGTCTACAGCAGATCAAGAAAAGATGGGTATAGCTTTAAGTAGATTAGTTGCAGAGGATCCATCTCTTGGTATGTGTGTTAATCCTGAAAGCGGGCAAACCATCTTGAAAGGGATGGGTGAGTTGCATCTTGAGGTTATAGTAGATAGAATGCGTCGTGAATTTAATGTTGAAGCTAATATAGGTGCACCTCAAGTTGCGTATAGAGAAACTATTACTAAGTCTGTTGAAATTGAATACATTCATAAGAAACAGACAGGTGGAGCTGGACAGTTTGCAAAAGTAAATATATTGTTTGAACCATTGCCTCCTGGATCTGGGTTTCAGTTTGAAAGTAAGATTACTGGTGGTGCTATACCTAAAGAATATATTCCAGGTGTTCAGAGTGGTCTGGAGGCTATTAGGGGTAGTGGTATGTTAGCAGGATTTCCTGTAATTGATTTTAAAGCGACATTGATTGATGGAGCATTTCATGAAGTGGATTCTAGCCCATTAGCATTTGAGTTAGCTGCAAAAGGTGCTTTTAGAGATATGGTTAACAAGGCTGGTGCGATATTGCTTGAACCTATTATGAAGGTTGAAATAATCACTCCTGACGAGTATATGGGAGATGTTATAGGTGATATCAATGGTAGAAGAGGTAGAGTATCTGAGATGCAAGATCGTCATAATACTAAAGTAATATTAGCGTTTATTCCTTTAGCAAAGATGTTTGGTTATGTGAAGGATTTACGTTCTATGTCTCAAGGTAGAGCACAATATAGTATGTATTTCTCTTGTTATGAGCAGGTACCTGATAATATAGTAGCGAACGAGATAAAAAATAAATAATGGGTATAAGGTTATGGTAGAAGAAAGGAAGCCACATATAAATGTAGGGACAATAGGGCATGTTGATCATGGGAAGACAACATTAACAGCAGCATTGACAACAGTATTGGCGAAAAGATTAAGTGGAGAAGGGAATAAGAGTGTAAAATATGATGAAATAGATAAAGCACCAGAAGAGAAAGCAAGAGGAATAACCATTTCAACAGCACATGTAGAATATGAAACAGAAAATAGACATTACGCACATGTAGATTGTCCAGGACATGCAGATTATATAAAAAATATGATAACAGGAGCTGCACAAATGGATGCAGCAATACTAGTAGTATCAGCAACTGATGGAGCAATGCCACAAACAAGAGAACATATATTATTGGCAAAGCAAGTAGGTGTAAAAGATATAGTAGTATGGATGAATAAATGTGATGTAGTAGAAGATGAGGAAATGTTGTCATTGGTTGAAATGGAAATAAGAGAATTATTATCAAAATATGGATATCCTGGAGATGATATAGATGTAGTAAAAGGATCTGCAGTTAAGGCATTAGAAGAAGAGACAGGCTCAGGTGTGTGGAGTGAAAAGATAATGGAATTGATGAATGCCTTAGAAAAAATAAGTTTACCAGTAAGAGAAAAAGATAAGCCATTTTTAATGTCAATAGAAGATGTGTTTTCAATACCTGGAAGGGGTACAGTAGTAACTGGAAGAATAGAAAGAGGAGTGGTAAAAGTAGGAGATAAGATAGATATAGTGGGATTACGTGATATACAGAGTACAGTGTGTACAGGTGTTGAAATGTTCCATAAAGCATTAGAAGCAGGAGAAGCAGGGGCTAATGCAGGGATATTATTAAGAGGGATTAAGAAAGAGGATGTAGAAAGAGGACAGGTATTAAGTGCACCTGGACAAATACATTCGTATAGAAAATTCAAATCAGAGGTATATATATTAAAGAAAGAAGAAGGTGGTACACATACTCCATTTTTCTCAAATTATCAGCCACAATTTTATGTTAGGACAACTGATGTAACAGGAAATATAAAGTTACCATAAGGAGTAGAAATGGTAATGCCTGGAGATAATATAAATATCGAAGTAAGTTTAGATAAGCCAGTTGCTATTGATAAGGGGTTAAGATTTGCAATCCGTGAAGGTGGTAGAACTGTGGGTTCTGGTATTATTACTGAAATTTTGGAGTAGGTGGGTTTTATAATGTGCATGAATGTTTGAGAGATTTATTAGGAGTGTAGCTCAATTGGGAGAGCGTCAGTCTCCAAAACTGAAGGTTATGGGTTCGATTCCTATCACTCCTGCCATTTTTAATGGTGTTATGTGTAGGTAGTTTGATAATGAGTAGTATTGCTAAGTTTTTACTTGGAGTTAAACAAGAGGCTTCACAGGTTTCTTGGGCTTCTAAGAATGAGGTTATAGGCTTTTTATTTATAGTAATATTAATAATTACTTTTATGTCTATTTTGTTTTGTTGTGTAGATTTTGTCTTTTTAAGATTGATCAAGATAATACTTGGAGTGATTTATGAAATATGAATGGTATATTATTCAGGTATCATCTGGTAGTGAAGAAAAGGTTTGTCAGGCTATCCTAGACAATTCTCGAGTGTTGGGTTTAGAAGAAAGTTTCTGTGAGGTATTTATTCCATATGAAGAAATTACTAGAGTTAAGCACAACAAAAAAATCTTAGTAAAAAGAAAATTATCACCAGGTTATGTGTTTTTATATATGAATTTAAATGAAAATTCGATCTCTTTTGTTAAGAGTATACCTAGGGTATTGAATTTTTTAAATAATGACTTTGGTGTACCTAAAGTTATTTCAAGTCATGAAATGGAGTCTATGCGTAAAAGGATGTGTCAAAATGTAGTAGATGATACTAGTACCGTTAATTTTGAGATTGGTGATGAAGTTATAATTAATGATGGATTATTTCAAGATTTCAATGGTAAGGTTGAATATATTAATGAAGATAAAAAAGTTGCAGGAATTAGTGTTATGATATTTGGTAGGTTAACTAAGATAGAGTTTAAATTAGAACATATACAAAAAGTGGAGGGGTAATTGTGAGTGCTGTTTTAGTATCTAAGATAAATTTGATGATAGAAGCTGGAAAAGCTAATCCTGGACCTAAAATTGCTTCTGTCTTAGGGCCTCGTGGAATACCAATGCCTAAGTTTTGTAAAGAGTTTAATGATGTTACAAGTGGTGAAGGTAAACAATATAAAGTTGGTGATTTAGTAACTGCTAGGATATCAATTTATAATGATAAATCTTATAGTTTTACAATTAGCGATTCTCCGGTATCGTATTTATTAAAAAAGGCTGTTGCAATTGATAAAGGTTCAGTAAACCCTGGAAAAGATAATGTTGGAAAAATTAAGATGTCAGATGTTTATGAGATAGCTAAACGTAAAATGTCTGATATGAATGCTGATACTCTGGAAGCTGCAGCTAAAATGATTATTGGTACTGCATCTTCTATGGGTATTGTGGTCATAGAATGAATAATTAGAAAAAGTGAGTTAATAGGGAAATAGTTACAGTAGGGGAAGTTATATGAGTTCATTGCTAAGTAATGAGGTTTATGATGTTGCATCTGGGCTGAAGAAAGTTATAGAATCTGCTAAAGCTAATTTTTGTGAATCTGTAGATGTTGCAATAAATCTTAACATTAATAGCTCAAAATCTGATGAGCAAGTTAGGGGGTGTGTTGTATTGCCTAAGGGATTAGGGAGAGAAGTAAAAGTTGCAGTATTTGCCAAAGGAGGATATTTAGATACGGCTAAAGGTGCTATGGCTGATGTTGTTGGTGATGAAGAATTGATAGAAGAGATAAAGAAAAAAAAATCTAAATTAGATGTAGATTGGTGTCTTACTACTCCAGATTTTATGGCGTCAGTTTCTTCTATTGCTAAAATTTTAGGACCACGTGGTTTAATGCCAAATCCTAAATTTAATACAGTAACTTTTGATCTTGTTAAGGCTATTAAAATAATAAAATCTGGTCAAATTAGGTTTAAATCTGATAAAACTGGTATTGTTCATGCGAAAATTGGGAATATTAAATTTTCTATAGAAGATTTACTGGAAAATTTTAATGCGGTAATTAATGCAGTTAAGCAATGTAAACCTGCTGCTATAAAAGGTTTATATTTCAAAGATGTGTTTATTATTTCAACTATGGGGAAATCTGTTAAGGTAGAAAATTTAAATAATTAATATTGGAGTAGAAATAGTGAAGCGTAGTGATAAGGAATTGCATTTAAGCAAAATAGAGGGGTTATTTGCAAAATTTAAATATTTTATAGTGGCTAATTTTCAAGGTATGATGGCTGACGATTTCTTTTCTTTGAGAAAAGAGTTAAAAATGGCTAATAGTGGGTTAATGGTGGTGAAAAATAGCTTATCTCGTATTGCTTTAAAAAAAATGAACAGGGGGAATTAGCTGCTAAGTTTTTTGGTCCTGTATTTATTGTTTATTCGGATGATATTATAGTCATCTCAAAAATTCTTGCAAAATTTATGAAAGATAATAAAAGCAAGGTAAATTTGTTGTGTGCATATGATAGCAGTGAAGTGTTGGATCATGAAAAAGTTTTATATTTTTCTAGTTTACCATCTTTAAGAGAGTTGCATGCACAAATTATGAGTATGATTTCTTATAATATTCCTGTAAGATTGGCTTTATGCTTAAAAGCTATTGGCAATAAAGAGTAATGCTATATTATTGGATTTTATTCTTTTTATTTTTTATGATTGGGGTTAATTGTTATGAGTACTATTGATATAGATAGTTTAGTAGATCAAATTTGTAGTTTAGACCTGTGCAAGGCAGCAGAGTTAGTGGATAAAATGGAACAAAAATTAGGATTCCCTAAGGGTGGCTTGTTGACGGCAGTTCCAGCTGTAGGTAGTGGCCAAGTTGAAAGTGGTGCAGCAGAACAAAAGACAGAATTTTCTATAATTTTTGATGGTTATGATGCAGATAAAAAAATTTCTGTCATTAAAGCAGTGAGAGAATGTACTAGTTTAGGATTAAAAGAAGCTAAGGAATTTGTTGAGAAAGAAGGCTCAAAAGAGCTAGTAGAGGGAAAGAAATATAAAAAAGAAGAAGCTGAAGAGATTAAGAAAAAACTTGAAGATGCTGGTGCAAAAGTCAGCGTTAAATAATAATTTTATATAACTTCGTAATTTATTAATCTTGAGGGATTTTAATGTCTTCTTCTGTAAATTCTAAATATGTATTAAATTCTTTTAATTCAGTGCCTAGGTTATCTTATGCAAAGTCAATAGATATTAAGGATTCTTTGACTGATTTAATAAAAATACAGAGGGATTCATATAATGCATTTATTGGGATAGATCAAAATACTGAAAGTGGAATAAAGAATATTTTTGAATCTATGTTTCCTATACAAGACCTTTTGGGTAGAGCTGTTCTTGAATTTGTCAGTTATAATATAGGTGAACCACAATATGATGAGTATGAATGTGTAAAGAGGGGTATTACTTTTTCTGTTCCTATACGTATAGTATTGCGTTTTATAGTGTGGAAAGTTCAAGAAGTATCTTTTAAGGAAGTAAAGTATGTAGTAGATGAAGAAACTTCCGAAAAAAGTGTTAAATATATAAAAGAACAGGAAGTTTCTATAGGAGAACTTCCTACGATGACTTCTCACGGAACATTTGTTATTAATGGTATAGAAAGAGTAATAGTATCACAAATGCATCGTTCTCCTGGTGTATTTTTTGATAGTGATAAAGGGAAAACTTATAGTTCAGGAAAATTAATTTATTCGGCTAGAATTATTCCTTATAGGGGATCATGGTTAGATTTTGAATTTGATATAAAAGATATACTTTACTTTCGTATAGATAGAAAAAGAAAATTGCCAGTTTCTTTGCTTTTAAGAGCGTTGGGTTTGTCTAATAATGATATATTAAATATTTTTTATGATAAAATACGTTATGTAAAATGTGAAAAAGGTTGGATTGTACCCTTTGTTGCTGATAGATTTAGGGGTGTCAGATTATCCTATGATCTTATGGATACAGATGGCAATGTATTGGTAAAAGCTAATACGAGAATTACTTTAAGGATGGCAAAAAAGTTATCTAATGATGGTCTGACAGAATATTTAGTACCTTTTTCTGAAATTCAAGGATTATTTATTGCAAATGATTTATTAGATCCAAGTGGGGAAGTTGTTGTTATATCTGCAGGGGAAAACATTACTAGTGAGCATGTAAATAAACTAGAATTGTTTGATATAAAAGAAATATTTGTTTTGAATATAGATTTTCTAACAGTTGGTCCGTATATTTTAAATACGTTGTTTTTAGATAAAAATGTATCTTATGAAGATGCACTTTTTGAGATATATAAAGTGTTACGTTCTGGTGAATCTCCTAGTTTAGATACTATAAAAGCTTTCTTTGATGGTTTGTTTTTTGAGAAAGAAAGATATGATTTATCTACTGTTGGAAGAATAAAATTAAATGATCATCTTGGATTAAATATCAGTGAAGATATTACAGTATTAACCAAAGATGATATAATTCATGTAATAAAAAAATTGGTATTGTTAAGAGATGGAGAAGGATCTGTTGATGATATAGATCATCTTGGAAATAGAAGAGTAAGATCTGTTGGTGAATTTATTGAAAATCAGTTTAGAATTGGAATATTAAGACTTGAAAGAATGATTATGGATTACATGTCTTCTGTAAATTTTGATAATGCAATGCCATGTGATTTTGTTAATCCTAAAGTTTTGGCTACAGTTTTAAAAGATTTCTTTAGTTCTTCTCAGCTTTCTCAATTTATGGATCAAACTAATCCTTTATCTGAAGTTACACATAAGCGTAGATTATCTGCATTAGGACCAGGTGGATTAACTAGAGAAAGAGCAGGGTTTGAGGTTAGAGATGTACATCCAACGCATTATGGAAGAATATGTCCAATTGAAACTCCAGAAGGCCAGAATATTGGATTAATAAGTAGTTTAGCGATATACGCTCGTATTAATAAGCACGGATTTATTGAGAGTCCTTATAGAAAAGTAGATAAAGGTGTTGTTACTGATAAAGTCGAATACTTATTGGCTATGCAAGAAGGTAATTACTATATAGCTGATGCTAGTGCTACTCTTGATGAAAACAACCAGTTTGTTGATGATATGCTTTATTGTAGGCATGATGGAAATTTTGTATGGTTAAGAGAGAGGAAGTTGATTATATCGATGTCTCTCCAAAACAAATTGTTTCTGTTGCTGCATCTTTAATTCCTTTTTTAGAGAATAATGATGCAAATCGTGCTTTGATGGGTTCTAATATGCAACGTCAAGCAGTCCCGCTTTTAAAAGCAGATGCTCCTTTAATTGGAACTGGTATGGAATCAATAGTTGCTGCTGGATCAGGTACTGTTGTTTTAGCTAAACGTGGAGGTATTGTTCATAGAGTAGATGGTCTATATATAGTTATTCGTGCATTTGATCAGGAAAAGAATGAGTATTTAGGTGTTGATATTTATAATTTGAGAAAATTTCAACGTTCTAACCATAATACTTGTATTAATCAGAAACCTTTAGTTAAACCTGGAGATTACGTAAAAGCAAATGATGTTATAGCTGATGGATCTGCAATTGATCAAGGGGAGCTTGCTCTGGGTAAAAATGTTTTAGTTGCCTTTATGTCATGGCAAGGATATAACTTTGAAGATTCAATAGTAATTTCAAGTGAAGTTGTAAAAAAAGATGTATTCACTTCAATACATATAGAAGAATTTGAGTGTGTGGTTAGAGATACTGCACTTGGTCCAGAAAAAATTATGAGATCTGTTCCTGACGTTAACGAAGATAGTTTATCTCATTTGGATGATGTTGGGATTGTGAATGTTGGTGCTGAAGTTTCTGCGGGAGATATTCTAGTCGGTAAAGTTACTCCTAGACCCCCAGTTTCTTTACCTCCAGAAACAAAATTATTAGTTACTATTTTTGGAGAAAAAGTATTTGATTGTGTGGATTCTTCATTATATTTACCTCTTGATGTTGAAGGAACAGTAGTTGATGTACATGTTTTTGTACGTCGTGGTGTTGAAGAAAATGATAGATCTCTTTTGATTAAACAAAATGAAATTAATGGTTTTATTAAAGAAAGAGATTATGAAATTGATGTAGTAAGTGAGTACTTCTATGATGAGTTAAAAAGAGTTTTAGTAAACTCTGGTGTACAATATAATAATCAAAGTATTACTGATTATTTAGAATCAACTCCAAAGAAAGATTGGTGGAATATAAATTTATCTGATGAGTTAGCATTATCTCAAATTAAAGACTTAAAGGAAAAATTTGACTCAATGATTCAGAATGCTTCTAGTAAGTTTGATCAAAAGATAGATAAGCTCAATTATGGATATGATCTTCCACAGGGTGTTTTATGTATAGTAAAAGTTTTTGTTGCTGTAAAACATAATTTGCAGCCAGGTGATAAAATGGCTGGTAGGCATGGTAATAAAGGGGTTATTTCACGTATAGTCCCTGTTGAAGATATGCCATATTTAGAAGATGGAACTCCTGTTGATATTATATTGAACTCTTTAGGTGTACCTTCTCGTATGAATGTTGGACAAATTTTAGAAACGCATCTAGGGTGGGCATCTGTTAATTTAGGGAAAAAAATAGGTCACATATTAGATAATATTGATGAATTGACAATATCTTATTTGAGAAATTTCTTAGATCAAGTATATGATGGACAAGAATTAAAATATAATATTCAGTCTATGGATGATGCGGATTTATTAGTTTTTGCAGAGAGACTACGTGATGGTGTGCCAATGGCAGCTCCGGTGTTTGAGGGGCCAAAAGATAGTCAGATTTCTAATTTATTAAAGTTAGCTGATCTTGATGTCTCAGGACAAGTTGACCTTTATGATGGACGAATTGGTGAAAAGTTTGATCGTAAGGTTACTGTAGGATATATATATATGCTGAAATTACATCATTTAGTAGATGATAAAATACATGCAAGATCTGTTGGTCCATATGGGTTAGTAACTCAGCAGCCGTTAGGAGGAAAATCTCATTTTGGTGGTCAACGTTTCGGGGAAATGGAATGTTGGGCATTACAAGCTTATGGTGCAGCTTATACTTTACAAGAAATGCTTACGGTAAAATCTGATGATATTATTGGAAGAGTCAAAATTTATGAATCTATCATTAAGGGTGATAGTAATTTTGAGTGTGGTATACCAGAATCCTTTAATGTTATGGTGAAGGAGTTACGTTCATTATGTTTGGATGTTGCTTTAAAGCAGGATAAAGATTTTTTAAATACTGATACTGAAGTAAAAAATTAATAATTGATAATTAAGGGTAGTAGTGTATGAAGATGTTGGATTTGTATGGCTATACTAGTATTGCACAATCGTTTGATAAGATTTGCATATCTATAGCAAGTCCTGAAAGCATTAGAGCAATGTCGTATGGTGAAATTAAAGATATTTCTACTACTAATTACCGTACGTTTAAAGTTGAAAAGGGGGGACTATTCTGTCCTAAAATTTTTGGACCAGTTAATGATGATGAATGTTTGTGCGGTAAGTATCGAAAAAAACGTTATAGAGGTGTAGTTTGCGAAAAATGTGGAGTTGAAGTTACTTCATCAAAAGTGCGTAGAGAAAGAATGGGACACATAGAACTTGTATCTCCTGTAGCGCATGTTTGGTTTTTGAAATCTTTACCTTCTCGTATAGGAGCTTTACTTGATATGCCACTAAAGTTAATAGAAAACATTTTGTATAGTGGTGATTTTGTAGTTATTGATCCTATTGCAACTCCACTATCTAAAGGTGAAGTTATTAGTGAAAGTGCTTATAATCAAGCAAAAGATAATTATGGAGAAGATTCATTTCTCGCATTGACCGGAGCTGAAGCTATAAGAGAGTTATTAGTAAGGTTAGATTTACACGCTATTAATGCAAGTCTCAGAAGTGAGTTGGAATCCACAGTTTCGGAGATGAAGAGGAAAAAGATAGTCAAAAGATTACGTATTGTTGAAAATTTTATAAACTCTGGAAATAAACCAGAGTGGATGATATTAACGGTAATTCCAATTTTGCCACCTGATTTAAGACCACTTGTTTCTCTAGAAAACGGTAGACCTGCAGTATCTGATTTAAACCATCACTATAGAACAATTATTAATCGTAATAATAGATTAGGTAAATTATTAAAATTGAATCCTCCTGCGATCATGATCCGCAATGAAAAGAGAATGCTACAGGAAGCAGTAGATGCTCTTTTTGATAGTACACGTCGTAGTTATGTTTCTAATAAAGCAGGAAGCGTAGGCTATAAGAAGTCGTTGAGTGATATGCTAAAAGGTAAGCAAGGGCGTTTTAGACAAAACTTGTTAGGAAAAAGGGTAGACTATTCTGGTAGATCTGTAATAGTAGTTGGTCCTAATTTGAAGTTACATCAGTGTGGATTACCTAAAAAGATGGCTCTAGAGTTATTTAAGCCGTTTATTTGTTCAAAGCTAAAAATGTATGGTGTTGTTCCAACAGTAAGATTAGCTAATAAAATGATACAAAATGAAAAACCAGAAGTTTGGGATATCTTAGATGAAGTAATACATGAGCATCCTATATTATTAAATAGAGCTCCTACTTTACATAGATTAGGTATACAAGCGTTTGATCCAGTTTTAATAGAAGGAAAAGCAATACAATTACATCCTTTAGTATGTAGTGCTTTTAATGCTGACTTTGATGGTGACCAAATGGCAGTACATATTCCATTATCATTAGAAGCACAGCTTGAGGCTAGAATATTAATGATGTCTACTAATAATATTTTAAGTCCTTCTAATGGGAAACCAATAATTGTTCCTTCTAAGGATATAGTACTTGGGATATATTACTTAACTTTGGAAGATCAAGTTCAAGATGAAGATGAGGTTTTATTCTTTGGTGATTTTAGCCATGTAGAATATGCATTGCATAATAAAGATGTCCATATATGTAGCAAGATTAAGTATAGAATGACTTATCTTAATGATAACTCATCAGATGATAAACCTTCATATTATTCCAAAATTGTAGAAACAACTCCTGGTAGATTAATATTATGGCAAATATTTCCAGAGCATAAAAATTTAACTTTTGATTTGATAAATCAAGTATTAACTGTAAAAGAGATTACTTCTATAGTTGATTTAGTCTATAGAAGCTGTGGTCAGAGTGAAACTGTTGAATTTTCAGATAAATTAATGTTCCTTGGCTTTAAATATGCTTCACAATCTGGTATTTCATTTGGATGTAAAGATATGATTATTCCAGATACAAAACCAGTGCATGTGGATAATGCAAGTGAAAAAATTAAAGAATTTGCAGTACAATACCAAGATGGGTTAATTACAAGAAGTGAAAGATATAATAAAGTTATAGATGAATGGTCTAAATGTACTGACCTTATAGCTAAAGATATGATGAAAGCTATTTCTGTATATGATGCAAAAAATAAATTAAACTCTATTTATATGATGGCTCATTCTGGAGCAAGGGGGTCTGCATCACAAATGAAGCAGTTAGCAGGTATGAGAGGATTAATGGCTAAGCCTTCAGGTGAAATTATTGAAACTCCTATAATATCTAACTTCCGTGAAGGATTAAATGTATTTGAGTATTTCAATTCAACTCATGGAGCAAGAAAAGGTTTAGCAGATACAGCTTTAAAAACAGCAAACTCGGGATATTTAACTCGTAGGCTTGTTGATGTTGCTCAAGATTGTATAGTTGTTGAATATGACTGTAAAACACGTAAGGGGTTTGCTATAAGATCTGTTGTTGAAGGTGGTACTGTAGTTGAAACTTTAGACAATATTATTTTAGGAAGAGTTGCAGCTGTTGATGTATATAACCCTATCAGTGAAGAGTTAATTGTTAAGGCTGGAGAATTAATAGATGAAGCGAAGGTTGAAAAAATTAAAATAGCAGGATTAGATGCTGTAAAGGTAAGATCTCCTCTTACTTGTGAAGCGAAAAAGGGTATCTGTGCATTGTGTTACGGTAGAGATCTTGCTATTGGTGATATTGTATCAATAGGTGAAGCTGTTGGTGTAATTGCTGCTCAGTCTGTTGGTGAACCTGGAACTCAATTGACTATGCGTACTTTCCACGTAGGAGGTACTGCAATGAGAGGTGTTGAGACTTCACATTTAATAGCTTTATTGGATGCTAAAACAAAATTAGTAAATAGTAATGTTGTTGAAGATAGGCATGGCAATAAAATTGTGATGAGTAGATCATGTGAGATAGTATTACTTGATAGTGTTGGAAATGAAAAAATGCGTCATAGTATACCTTATGGAGCAAGACTTTATGTTAATGATGGTCAGATGGTAAAAATTACGGAGAAAATTGCTGAATGGGATCCTTATACACTGCCTATTATTACAGAAAAGACAGGTATAATTAAATATATGGATTTAATAGATGGGGTATCAATTAATGAAGTATTGGATGAGTCTACAGGTATTTCTAATAGAGTAGTAGTTGATTGGAAATTGCATTTGCAGGGTGCTAATCTCAGGCCTAGGTTAGTCTTAGTTGATGACAGTGGTAATGTAATAACGTTATCTAATGGACTCGAGGCTAATTATTTTATACCGATAGGAGCAGTATTGAATGTTCAAGATGGACAGAAAGTTCATGCTGGAGATGTAATAACCAGAATTCCAAGAGAGTCTATAAAGACTAGAGATATTACAGGTGGGTTACCAAGGGTAATTGAATTATTTGAGGCACGTCGTCCAAAAGAGCATGCTATAGTAAGTGATATTGATGGCTATGTTGAATTTGGAAAAGATTATTATAGATCTAAAAGACGTATATTTATCAAGCCGATAGATGATCAGTTAACTCCTGTTGAGTATTTAGTTCCTAAAGGTAAACATACTATTGTCAATGAGGGGGATTTTGTACATAAAGGTGATCTGCTAATGGATGGTGATCCTGATCCTCATGATATACTACGTGTTTTAGGAGTTGAAGCATTAGCAAATTATATGATTTCTGAAATCCAGCAAGTCTATAGATTACAGGGTGTGCGTATTGACAACAAACATATAGAAGTAATTTTAAGGCAGATGCTGCAAAAAGTTGAAGTGTTTGAACCTGGTGATACTATGTATTTAATTGGGGAAAATATAAATATGGAAGAAATTATAAAGACCAATAATAATATGGTAAAGATGGGTAAATCACCTGCTAAGTATGCTCCGATACTTCAGGGAATTACTAGAGCAAGTCTTGATACTTATTCGTTTGTTTCTGCTGCATCATTCCAAGAGACTACAAAAGTATTAACAGAAGCTGCTTTTTCTGGTAAGGAAGATTCTTTATATGGATTAAAAGAAAACGTTATAGTAGGTCGATTAATACCTGCAGGTACAGGATTCTTAATGAATAAAATAAAGAAATTGTCTTTATTGAATAAAGAAGATTATTCTATGTATTACAATAGTGAATTTCAAGATCCGTCATTGATTAATTCTGGTGTTAGTACCTCTGATCAGGAATTATATAAAGGTACTGGAGGTATTGTTGATTACTAGTAAATGCTATTTATAAGGTATTGAGTTCAAAGATTTTACTTATGTCTTATTGATTGTTATTCTTAAAGGGTATTCTAACAGGATAAGTTGCCTTGTAAGTATTGTGTGTCTTTTATCGGAATGTTAGTGTATTTTAATTATATTTAATTTATTTTGTATTGGTATTTTACCTAAGAATTAAGTACCTATTATTCGTAAAGATGTTAGTGTATTTTGGTATGCATAGTTGATCTATTATAATATTAATATCGAAATTATATAAAAAATAATAGACTTCTTATTAGTGCTTATGAATTTGCATTGTCTTGAGTAATTTTTTTTATAAAAGTTAAGTTAGCTTAATTATTTGTTGATTTTTGGGGTAGAGCTGTAAGGGTTATGAAAGTTTTTTTGTAAGATAGTAAAGGTGATAGATTTATTGTAATAATTAGGAAAATTCTATTTTATGATAAGTGAATCCTAATATTCAGTTTGTTCTAGTTATAAGTTGCTATAATGTAATGTAAAATAGTAATCCTTGAAAGAAGGAGTGCTTTAGTATTTCTATATTATTTATTGAATCAAACTGAATGATAGTAAAAAAATTATACTACAGTATGTCATTATGTAGTGTTGCTATAATATTTGTGCATCAGGGTTAGACTACTGTGTGGTAAGTATATTTGTAGTTTGTATTACTAATTTTGATGAATAAGATATACTTAAGTTTTTTTCAAATTAAGTTTCATATTCCTTAAAATTGTATATCTTCTAAACTATATAGTTATTGTGTAAATTTTTTTATACTTCAAAACTGTGAGTTTCATTCTATGTTAGATAAAGTAAATCAAGAGCTAATTAAGTTAAAAATTGATAATATGTATAGGAAACTTTCTTCAGTTACTAGATATGAAGATAGTTGTGTAGTTTTACAGAGTGGTCTGAGATTAATATCTTTTTCATGTAATGATTATTTAGGTTTAATAGGACATCCTTTGTTAAAGGAAGCAGCTATAAATGCAATTAATGATTATGGTGTAGGGGCTGGTGCTTCAAGGATGATTACTGGTAATAATATTCTTTACGAGTCTCTAGAAACTAAATTAGCAGAATTGTATGGTACAGAAAAAGCTTTAGTATTTAGTAGTGGTTACCTGGCAAATATAGGAGTTATTTCTGCTTTGGCAGGTAGACATGATATGATAGTTTCTGATAAATTAGTACATTCTTCAATTATTGATGGTATAAAACTTTCACAAGCTAAAAATTATAGATTTGAACATAATAATTATCAACACTGTGGAGAAATATTAAGAGAATATAGAAATCTACATAAGCATTGTGCTATTGTAGTTGAGCAAGTCTATAGTATGGATGGTGATATTGCTCCGATTGATCAGCTGAAGAAGTTAGCAGAAAGATATGATGCATGGCTCATAACAGATTGTGCCCATAGTTTTGGATTAATGCATTGTCCTAGTTCTGATGTGTATATTGGTACTTTATCTAAAGCAGTTGGTGTTTTAGGAGGATATGTATGTGCGTCAAAAGCTGTTATAAGGTATGTACAAAATAAAGCTAAAACCTTTATATATACGACTGCTTTGCCTCCAATGATAATTGCTGCTGCAAATGCTGCATTGGATATTATACATAAAGACGTTATACATATTCCTTTTCAGTTGGCAAAATTTTTCTGTAAAATTTAAATCTTTCAAACCCTTATAGTCATATAGTGCCATTGGTTATGAAAGATATAGATGCTGTTTTACGTGCACAACAGATTTTGAAAGAAGAAGGGTTTTTGGTTGTTGCAATACGTCCTCCTACTTCGCCTACTCCAAGACTTAGATTTGTATTTAGTGTGAACCATAAATTTTCAGATGTAGAGAAATTGTGTGAAGTATTGAGAAAAAGAAAATTAGTATAAGTTTATTATGGTTTATATGTATAAAAATTTAAATTTTAATATTGTCATTGTTTCAATGTTACTTTGTTAAAAAATAAAAAGTAAGAAAAGTATCTGTAGTATATATCAAGTTAATGTAAGTAGTTAATATTGTGCTGATATATATTTTGGTGAAATTTATATGATGTTAATTAGCCTTTAGAACATAATACATAGTAAGAAGATTTATTGTTTGAATGTTTTTGCAGTAATTTTTAAGTAACTAGCAAAATGAGAAATGTGTGAAAATATAAAAGATATAAATTAAGTACAGTTTTGATAATAAAAAGTTTATTTATGTTGTTATCATTATTTTATGTATGCAAAAATTTTAATTGGGAATTTATTGCTATTCTTATGTAACATAATGTTCTGGATAATGATTTAATCTATATCAGATAGGGAATATTTTGTATAGTAAGTTTGCTCTAGATTTCATGTAAGCAAATGAAAATTTATTTACATTATATAGATAATAGATATGATTAAACGATATATTGGGGCCGTAGCTCAGTAGGATAGAGCATTAGATTCCTAATCTGGAGGTCGTGCGTTCAAATCGCACCGGTCCCATAAAAATAAAGGTATACCTATAAATGATAGAGGTCTATAGTTTATTATTTGTTGATAGTTTAGTGGCTGCTCTGATTTTGCCATTGAATAAAGTGTTAATATTTAACATGATGTGTTATTTTGGAGGGTATAACTACGTATTGATGCTTCTAGTAGCAACTTTAGGAGCTGTGATAGGGTGTAATGTTAATTGGATTTTAGGGAGAATGATAATTTTTGCACGTATGGAATATCACAAAACGCAAGATAATTATGGCAAATTAGATTCTTATATAAAATTAATTTTGATATTTTTGGCTTTAGTGTTTTCATGGGTTCCAGTATGGGGTGGTATAATTAATGTGCTATCTGGATATTTTAAAGTAAAATTACTGAATTTGACTATATTGGCTTTAATTTCTTATTTAGGATATTTCGCCTACTGTGTTGTAACCTTATAATCTTAAGTGTTAAAGTAGCTAATGTATTCTGATAATTAAAGTAATTTTTTAAAATTTTCAAAAGTGATTTTAGTTCATATATTTTCTGTAAATTTAGGGAAGTTATGATTTGTGCTTTTTTAGGTCATAAGATTTAGTTATTTCTGATACTGGAGCAAATGTACTTCTGTGATGTATTGTTTTTCCATATCTGTATAAAGAATTTAAATGATGTTTAGTACCATAGCCTTTGTTTTTATGCCCATTATATTCTGGATAGTGTATGTGAAGTGTTTCCATAAGTTTATCTCTTGTAACTTTTGCAATTATAGATGCTGCAGCGATTGATGTACTTATGCTATCTCCATCTATGATGGATTTTACATTCCATTGGATGTTAGGTACTTTGTTTCCGTCTACTATTACGTAGTCTATTTGTGAATTTAATCCAGTGATTGCTCTTGTCATTGCTATGTGTGTAGCATTTAGTATGTTATATTGGTCGATTTCTTGTACATTAGCAGATCCTATATGCCACTTTACGATATGAGTAATTGTTTCATAAATTTCTAATCTTTTCTTTGGGGTAAGTTTTTTTGAGTCGTTAATGTTGTATGTTATAGTATTATCATGTATTGGAAAAAAAACAGCAGCTGCTACTACAGGCCCAGCTAATGATCCGTATCCTACTTCGTCAACTCCTACTATAATACAATTCTTCTTGTTTATAGATTTTGATATTTCATGTTCTATAGAAAAATTTGGCATAAAATTTATTTTAGTCTTTATATCAATTAAAAGATTATATGTTAATTGAAAGTAATAGGAATATATTTAATGAGAGAAGGAGTGCTTGGTAGTAGAAATTATATTTTAGTGATTATGTATTATAAGTTGAAAAATGTGTAGTTAGAAAATTTTCTGGTTACTGTAAGTTAGTAATATCTTTGGGTTTTAAGATTGACTATTTATCTAAACACCTATGAAACCAAAATGTTTTAGTGTGTTCTGTGTAATTTTTTTTGTGGTAATAACTGTTGTGAATAAGATTTTATTAGTTAGTGAATGTATATTATCTGAGTTGTTGAAACTTAAAAGAATATTTGCGTTATAGTTTCTATATAGAATATTTGTAATTTTGTTGTTCAAATTCTCAAAAAATAACACATTAATATATTTACTTATTACATTAATTTTTTATATTGACTTGTTATTTTTTTTATTTATATTATGGCATGTTTATATATTAATTGGTATTAACATGGTATAACAATTTATTCTTTATATATTGTTTTGAAAGATTAATAGAATGATTCTATGGAATAATAGATGGCTTTTATGTATTCTGAAAAATAAAGTCTTTAATGTGTATATGTAGCATAATTATTTTTATATTTTTTTGTAGAACTTAGAATAGCTATATTACACTAACTTATTAATGTTTAGTATATTTGAGGGTGCTTAAAGTTAGTATATATCATGTGTTATTTAGTCACTAGGTGGCCTAGAGGTTATTGTAATATATATAATGGGGGTTATATTCAAAAACTTAAGTGCTAAGTTGTTTAATATACTAATATAAATTTATAACTCTCAACATACTCAAATTAATGGCAAGTATTCCTATAAGTTGCTATATTGAGATTTCTCATAAGATTTTTTGATAAATCTTTGTGCAAATAATATCAGTAATAAGTTAGTATTAGTAATCATTGTGCTAGTATTGAATCTTATCTCTCTTATTCTCTATAGATGATAAGTAGACTCTTAATTAAGCACAGCATAGTGTACCATAAGATATTAATATATTAACTATCAGCAGGGTAATAGAAGAAATTTTATGTAACTGAAGTGATGATGTTAACTGCTTAAGAAAAGTTGTTTGTTAATTTAGGTATATACTGATGTTAAAATTTTGTACTACTAAGAAATCTCATGATATACATATTTCTGCTGAACAATTGGGACCTTTTATAGGTATCGATTATGAAAGAGCGATAAAAGTGTTAAATAGCCATTTGCGATTCCTGTATCAAGAAATAAGTAGTGTTATTGATAAGCAATTTGCTAAAGATGAAAAACTTGTAATTGATTTTCTAAGTCTGATATGTTCCACCTGTATGTCGGGATTTCTTTCTAAGGCAGATGCACTCCAGTATAACTTAAGCTGTTTTATTGGTGATAATCCACAAAGTAATATTATAAGTATATCAATTCCTGCTCATGAAAGTACGTTATGTGAAACATGTAGGACTGATTTTATGTCATATATGTGTGATACTGTTAAGAGTAAAACGCAAGAAGATCGAGTAGTAGCATTAGCTAATTTCTGTAATAATGTGAATATTGTTGTATATGATAACATAGTAAATCGTGATTTTGCTTCTATTGTACGGCTAATTGATGTTGTAAATAAGTTGTTTGCGAAAGTCGTCGGGATAAAAAATCGCTTTTTAAAATTGGAGAAAAGAAAGTTTACTCATTTTGAAATGGAAGGAAGTATAAAAAATATAACATCCTTTATGACTGTTATAATTTTTACATTGAGAAAATTAAAAATATTATTGGATTTAATAAAACTAGAAGAAATACAAAGTGAATTGTTAAAAAAGAAAAATGATGCTGAAATAAGTAAGACGCTAACCTTAGGTCGTGTGCCTAAGAAAGAAAAACATAAGATAAAAACATCACATAGTTTTACTGAAGGTCAATCTAGAAAGAAAGGGTTGTGTATTATTAATGAAGAAGAAAGAATTCATCCGAGTGTTCCTCTACAGATTGCTAAAAAGGATCCTACTTATAAAGAGTATGACTTAAATACTAGAGAAGCAAGTACTTCGCGATATGATATTATAGAAGAAGATATGCCTAGTACTTCTGGTGAAAGTAGTCGTTTAAGTGATTGTACAGCTAGTTCTCAAGATAATGTAGTGTATGATCCACATTCTGATATAGTGCTTTGTAAAATAGATGAACATAGTATCAGAAATTGTTTAATGTCTGAATTTGGTAAGGATATGCTGATGAGGACATTAATCTTAGAAGCAGGTAATAAAAGGCAATTGATTGAAATGCTATCTTCTGAGATAGATATTGAAGAATTGAAGGTGCTATTTCCTCGTATGTTTTTATCTCAGTCTGTAGATAACCTAAACTCTATACATCCTGATATTGTTGTGAAAGAGAGAAGTCAACTGTTGAATAGTGTTTTTCATCGAGGAGTAAATACTACGTTTCAAGCATTCTTATCTTATATGCGTAAGAATGATAGTAGAAATCCTGTTGAAGTTATGTCTAGTGATATAGGTCAATCAGTTGCTGAGCGTAAAAAGGTGTTTGAGAGCAGTAGTAGATTAGTTCCTCAAAGGGAAGAGTTAGTAGGTAATGTGTCAGATAATATAGGGTCACTATCAGATTTGGATTCAGATGTTTATTTGGAAATCGAACAACCGGAAGTGCTGTATCAAGAAGTGGATAGTGTACCGTCAACTAGTGGGGGAGATAATATTTATGAGAGTATAGATGATGTTACACCACTTAGTGATGGAAAAGATAAAATTTATGAAAGTGTAAGTGATTTTGATGAGGAAGAAGAGAAGTGTGATAGCAGTGTAAGTAATGTTGCATCAGATTATTATGAAGAGATAAGCTTCTATCCTAATATAAAACAAGATCAAGCTGCCATTTCAAGCTTCAGTGCAGTACAAAATGGTGAAGGGGAATTTCATACTAACCCAATGTATGATAAAACATTGGCTTTTTATTCCAAAAAACGGCGTCCATCTATAGAGAGAATTGACCATAACCATGATGTACAATCTATTGATATTGCTTCTGAAAGTCCTCAAAGTAGTATGCCATCAACTAGTGCGGGTGTTGTAGTAAGACAGAGTAGAACTTTGCCAAGCATAAAACATGGTGTAAGTAATTTTATATTGCGTAATAGAATATCAATGCAGACTAATATACTTTTTGTAAGACAGTATATGATGGATGCAGAGAAAAAGAAGGATTTATTGAAGTTATTAGTGCTTGATGCTGGTGGTATGGATCAGTTAATCAAAATTTTAGTTTCAGAAATAGGTGAAAAAGTGTTAATGCAAATATTTCCTACTATCTCGCGATTTGATATTGAGAGTAGCCTATCTAAAAAGTCTTGTGATGTTATAGTAAGAAGCGGAAATACATTATTAAGATCTAATGGATCAAATAGTTTTATAGAGGGACATTTATTAAAAACGTTTATATCTTATATTAAAGAAAATTATGGAAGCTTAGGGTTTGATAAAGTTTATACAAGTGCTTGTGCTGAAAGTATTGAGGAAGACCAGTGTGATGTTATTAGATTAACACCAGATTGTACATTAAATTTGGGACAAGCTGTTGATGTTGTAGGTGAACAATCAAGTAGTGTAGATGAGATACAATCCTCATTTATGGGAAAAAACAGAATAAGCCCTGATATGGGTGTTTATAGTAGCTTAGAAAGTGAAGATGCTGTTAGCACAAGACTAGAAAAAAGTTCTACAGCTAATGTTATCCACGACAGATCATCAGCTGGTAGTGCAGATGAGACACAATCCTCGTTTATGAGAAAGAACAGGATAAACCCTAATCATGTAGATGTTTATGGTGGCTTAGGAAGTGAAAGTCCTGTTAGCACAAGATTAGAAAGAAGTCCTACAGCTAGTGTTATGCATGACAGATCCTTAACTGGTAGTGTAGATGGAACACAAGATACAGAAGATGCAGAATATGTTTCTATGAATTGGAATCATACTGATAAACTTGGTGCAAAATTAGAAGAGGCTCCTAAAGCTCATACCGTAAATGACAGGTTCTCGGCTAGTAATTCAAGTGAAATACAAAAAACAAGATATGCTAGTTTAGGTTGGAAACATACTGCTAAACTTAGTACAGAATTAGAAGAAGCTCCTAAAGCTAATACCGTAAATGACAGGTTTTCAGCTAGTAGTTCAGGTGGAACACAAAAAACAGAATATGCTAATTTGGATTGGAAACGTACTGCTGCATTAGAAAAAACACGTCTTTATAATGTACACCCAAAGGAAGATTTTGTGCCTAGTAGTAAGGATAGTGAGCCATCAACTAGTACTGCAGGTCAGACAAATATGCCAAGAAAAAAAGCAAATAGAAGGTATTTTGTTATAATTGATCAGGTGTATAGTGATATAAGAAATTTACCTCCTCCTATAGATACATATGCGAAATTGAGTAGAAAAGTAAAAAAGTCAGCATCTATGAGCATAGTTGAAACTAATAGAAAAAATACGTGTAGCAGAAGTAGAAAACTATCTGTACATAGTAATGATGTCTTATCTGATCGTATAAGAATTAAGTTTTGGAAGAACTATGAATGTATGGTTTTGAATACGACTATATTACAAAATTTTGTAGGATGTGCATTTGATGCTTTATATGGAGTTATCAATCAAACTTTAAGGATTACAGATGAGCTGTATTACTGTGATGGTTATGCTTTACTAAATTGGGTAATGGATTGTATAAGAAATAATTCTGATATAAGCAGATGTAATAATCTCATTACTAATAGCTTCAGTCCTTGTATAAAATATTATCAAAGTATTACATCAATACCTTATTATAAGAATTTACCTCTATATGTTGGAACTTTGAAATTAAAGCCGCTATTTGATCATGTGAAAGTTATTCATGAGTTATTACATACAGGAAGAACGAGCAGTAATGTATTATTTTTGGTTAGTAAAGGTATAGTAAAAGACGAAGTGTTGAAATATATGAAACGCATAAAACAAGAAGATATCATGCTATTAAGATGCAAGTTTGACTCACTTGGCTCTGACTGTATCTGTCAAGCTAATCTTAAAGAGTTTATTATAAAAGATCAGTTGGTTATTCCATATTACGCTTTTGAAGGTATTATTGGTGATGATGAGTTGAATTTACAAGAATATAATGTAGTTGTAATGGGAGATATTCCTTTTAATGTAACTTTACGTTGTAATAGTATTACCGTGTACGGTAATGTTAAGGGTAACATAATATCAGACACAGACTTAAAAATTTTTGGATCAGTTTATAATAAGGCAACTATAAAACATCAAAGTAAGAATTCTGACTGTGAGGTTTTTATTAAGGGTGATGTTATGCAATGTGGAACAGTTTCGGTTGTAAGTGGGGTGCTTGAAATTTATGGAGATGTTAAAGGAAATGTTTATGCAAATAATGCTGGTGTAATAGTGAAAGGAAATATATTAAATGGTAGTGTTATAGATTGTAGAAATGGAATGTATTTATATATCCATTCTGGGATTAATGATGGTTGTTTTTACTTAAAAGAAATACCATATGTGTTTTTTGATAAAAACGTTAATCTTAATTTTATAAATGCGATCAATTCTGAATTTTATTTTAAAGAAAATACTCCATTTACCTTTAAAGAAGGACAATGTTTAGGTTGTAGATTTCATTGTGATATAGATAAAAAATTTAAAAAATTTGATATTCAGGAATTTAAAGCCTTGATGAAAGAAAAACTTCTTAAACTGAGTACTAGTGGTAAACCTACAGTAGGTTTACATAGTAGTGCTATACAGAGCTCACTTAGTAATCTTAGTAGTATTAGAAATGTTAGGACTGGTAGAGATGTAAAATTAGTTTCTAGTTGTAGTAGCGATGTAAAAATTAAGAAATTGTCAGACTTAAAAATGATATGAAAATTAGAATATTTCATTTGTGATTTTTCTGTTGATAGTTGAAAGGTAATGAGAAATCTTTTATAAGAATTTTAGATTTTCTAATTTGTTTTAATATAGTAAATTTGTAGATAAAATGTAGGCTTTGTATTCAATAACTTACACGATGTTATATCATAAGATTATTGTTTACTCTGTGTTTTAGTACGTGAACATATAACTCTAATAACTATAAATAGGTATTGCATAAAATTGTTTATTATAGGAAGAAAGAGTATATTTAAGAAATATTGTTATCTAGTATCATGATATATTGGAGATTTGTTTTTTTATTACTTATAACCCTAATGGTGTTAGGTAGTTGTTAGTTTTATCATTTTGAAAAGTATATTATAAGTTACATTATGTTATTTGATAAATACTTTTGCTATTTTATTCTCTACTGTTATTACTAAAAAAATAGTGTAGAACAAGATTTTATGTTTAATGGTATATTAGATTCAATAATATCTGCTTCTCTAAGAAATTGTAAAGTTATTACAATATTCTTGTTATTTGTAAAAAATATAATACTTTAATTATGTAAGTGCCTAGTTTTTTTTAATATTTAAAACTTGGTTATCAATATCTTCTACACCAGAGATTGATTCTCTATCTATTGCAAGTACTTTGATTTTATATGGGCTAGATTCTGTAACATTAATACTAACTGTACCAGGAGTAAATGTGATGGAGTTTGCAAGAATTGATACATTTAGACTAGTTGTTTGTTTGGTTTGTATTACTCTGAAGATTGGAAAGTCGACCTTTGTTTTGAAATTCCATACTTTTTTGATTATATATAAGTTAGATAGTATGGTCTGTTGCATTATCCAATAACAATAATATAAAAAATTAAATGTATTAGAGAGGAGTTTTTTAATTGATGTACGGTGAGTGTAATTGTTATTTTGTGGTATAACACTTTTTAATCTTTTTGTGATAATTAGTGTAACTATACAACTTGCTAGTCCAGATATTATGAAGAATGCATCAAAATACCCTGACAATGTTAACCAAAATGTAAATAAAGTAAAAAATAACTTCACTGTCTTTTTTTTAAAGTATTTTCAATTATATTGCAAGATTCCTGCAAAGTACCATAATTATTTATTGCTAAATCAATATAGTGTCTTATTATAACTACTCAATCTTAAAGATACAGTACAGTGATTTTTAAAATATGCAAGTGGTTTTTATTATTAATATAGTATTAATGTTTTGTACGGGTGGGTTTTTACTACACAATTTTTATAAAATTAATAATGATAAAATGGTAGCGTTTCATATATTAAACGATATAGCATTTATTGAAAATGATACTGGAAATTTAGAAAAAAAGTGCAATTGATTCCAATTGGTGATGAATCTGTTCCTATGATAGATTTACAAGAATTAAATAATCAGTTATTGAAGAAAGAAATAGAGTTAAAAGAGAAAGAAGTTTTACTGAAAGCAGTTGAACAAAGTCATAAGCAACAAATAGCATATTTAGAAAAAGTAAAGAAAGAAATAGTAGAATTAGTTAATTTTGATTCTCAAAATGATAATCAAAAAATGCATAGTATAGCAAAAATATATAAGAACATACCCGTAACATTAGCTGCAAAAATATTTGAGTCATTAGATATGGATTCAGTTATGTCAATAGCTCATTATATTGATGAGATTACTTTGTCAAATATATTGTCACATGTAGATAAAAACATAGTTGAGAAAATTAAAGAAATATCAATAAAAGTATCTAAAAAATGTACTTGTAGTAATGATATATCTGAAATTAAGTGATGTTGCACAATAGTAGTTTCAAAACAGAATGTTAATATACTGTTATATGAATGCAAATATATTAAAAACATCAGAGTATCTATGGATGTATATAAGGGTTGGTGTAGAAGAAATAAGTATTCTATTTTTTTATTATTTCAGTGGACTAATAACTCATTTTAATAATGCCAAAGTATTATTTTATAATATTAAACATCAACATAGAAAGTTTGTATAAGGTTATGGTTTTATATTGGAATTTTTTAGAGAAGAATATACTTCAATTGAAATGATCGCTTGTATTTTCGTATAGGTAATTGTATTAGCATATTAATCAAGAATGAAGCAAGTAGTTACTGTTAAATGTAGTCTTATATTAAAAATGTTTTTCATGTGTGATTACAATAGTAGATATAGAATATTATAACTAATTAGTGAGTATTTTTGAATGAAAGGTGAAATTTAGGTGCAAGGGATAATTTTATTTTTGTTATTTAAATAAAATTAGTAAAGTAATGTGACTAATATCATTTTAGCTACTTTGTAATTTACTTATTAGTGTATAACGTGCAAATATTATTGATCAAATTAAAGAAATTTTATATTTCTAGTTTTTTATAGAAGCATTACTTAGTAATATAATATGATTGTATTTGACATGTTATAATTATTATAAATAACATCTCTGTAGTTTATTGAAAATGTAAATTCCTACTTGTCAAAGTAGGTTAGTTTGTTTTTATGTGTATTTACTGAATGGTAAAGTAAAAAGTATATCTTGTAAAATTAGAATATAGTCAGTTTTTTTATTATGTAAGTTGGTAGATATGTTTTTTTGTACTTTCTGTGTGATAGTTTACAAGTAGTATGGAAAATCTAGAACTTGGGATGTAAGGCTTGGTGTAACTGTATTATGCCTTTGATTGTTAAATTTGGGTCAATGTTGTTAATAATCTGATGCCCAGAAAATAAGTTGGAATTTCCTCCTGTTGCTATTATATATAAATTTGTTTCTTCTTCCTTTATTATTTTTTGTATTATTCCTTCAACCATTGCGATATATCCCCAATATAATCCCGATTCTATGGCATAGTATATGTTATTGTGTACTACTTTATTCTGTTTTGATACTGATACTTCTGGTAGTAATGCTATATGTTGTCTCATGCTTTTTGTTAAGATGTGTGCTCCAGGTGCTATAACTTGTCCGTAGATACTTTTGTTTTTATTAAATAAATTAAATACAGTAGCAGTTCCCATACCTATTATTAGGAGGTCTTTGTTGGGATATAAATGATTTGCTGCTATTATGTCTGCTAATCTATCTGATCCAAGTGATTTGTTTTGTAAGTCTATCTTAATGTTAAAAATATCTGCATGTTGATTGTCTAGTATTATAGGTTCTATATTAAAGTGGTCTTTACTTAATTCTATGATTGGCTTTGTTATACTTGGTACTACACTTGATATAATAATATTACTGATAGTGTAACAATCGATATTTAATTGTTTTATAGCTAAACTTAAATAAAAGAAATATTCATCAGCAGTTCTTGCTTGTTGTGATGATATTCTTATTGTTTTTATTATTTTTTTGCCAGTACAAAATGCAAATTTAATGTTTGTATTGCCTATGTCTATTGCTATTAGCATGTTAACTCATTTAGTGATTTGGATTGCAGATATATATGAAAAAACTATCTATAAAAGAAGTTTAATTTTCTGTCTGTAAAATGCTATTAAAACTTGTATTATCATTCATGTCCTTTTAATGATCGCAGCCTATAGCGTGACTTACTGTAGGGAATCCATCTGCAGCTAAAAGATCAGCTAATTCTAAACTTATCTTGTTTGCTATATTAAATCCATTATAAACTATGGAAGTATATAGCTGTACTAATGATGCTCCAGCTTTTATTTTTTGATATGCATGGTATCCACTACTAACTCCACCACAACCTATTAATAGTAGTTTTTTTTGAGATGCCTTATATATTTCAGATAATACTTGAGTTGATAAGTGAAATAATGGTTCTCCACTTAATCCTCCATCAATATTTGTATGTTGATTTAATAATTTCTCATGTTGAGATGAAGTATTGCTTATGATTAAACCACTGATTTTATATTTGATTGACAAATCCACAATATCTTGTTTTTCATTGTCACTAATATCTGGTGAGATCTTTAACATTATTGGTATGGATTCTGCATAATCTGTTAATTTCCTAACCTGCGATATAGCTGTTAATAATTCTGATAGTAAATCTTTTTTTTGAAACTCATGTAATCCGGGAGTATTAGGTGATGATATATTGATAGTGATATAATTACTTAATCCATATACTTTTTTAACTAGATCAAAATAATCTTGAATAGGATCGGTTGATTTTTTATTAAATCCTATGTTAATTCCAAATGTGCAATGATTTAACTTGATATCATTTACTTTCTTTATTAGGAAATCTACTCCTTTGTTATTAAATCCTAATTTATTAATAATTGCTTTTTCTTTAATTAATCTAAATACACGTGGTTTATTGTTACCTTTTTGAGGATATTTTGTTACTGTTCCCACTTCAACAAAGCCAAAACCAGCTTGTAATAGAGGCTCAATAACTTCTGCATTTTTGTCAAATCCTGCTGCTACTCCTATTGGTGTCCTTAAAAGTTTATTAAAAACTTTGATATTAAGAGACCTTGGAATTTCAGTCTTTTTTGTAGGAATAAAATTGTTTTTTAATGCAAAAATTACTATCCTATGTGCAATTTCTGGTGGTATACAGAATAAGGGATTAGTAAATATCTGTTGTAATGACACAATACTTAATGATTAGTTTATACACATATACATTGATTATATCAGTTTTTTATAAAAATACTACTTGTATAACTAATAAATATGTATAACAACTGTTAAGATAATGAAATATATAGAATTATACTGTAAATTGCTTATACTAAAAGTTGAGAGGAATATAATATGAATATCTTATCTGTTGATAATGTTCAAGATTTACGAAATTTGCATGCTATATCTCATCCTATTGAGAAGATAGATCAAGAAATTATAACGTTGGCTAATGATATGATGAAAGTTATGGAACACAGTAGAACTGTAGGATTATCTGCAGTTCAGCTTGGTAACCATAGTAGAATGTTTATCATAAATATGTTTAGTGGACTATTTGATGTTGTACAAGATATAAAAGTTTTGTCTGGACACCATGCATTACATGGTAAAAATATGGTGTGTATAAATCCTGAGGTCCTCAGCTTTTCTGGTGAAACTATTGATTTGTTTGAAGGATGTTCATCAGCTAAATCTTATGGGTTAATTAATATTACAAGGCCTAAACATATGGATTTTAAATATACGGATTTATTAGGGAATGAATGCGTAGTTAGAGTATATGGATGGCTTTCTAGATGTATACAGCATGAACTTGATCATTTAAATGGTGTGTTATTAGCTAATGTTGTAGATAATATAAAGAATAATTGTGTACATAGTATCTCTCAGGAAGATCATAGTGTTATACATATATTACTTGTCAATAAAAAGTAATATTCTTTTAAGGAGAGAATATAGGTGTGGTACTGATGTTTTATAGAAGACTATAAATTTGTTTGACAATTCTTTTTAAGTGTTAGTATATATTATGCTCTTATTGGTAATTGACTTATATACATTATACTTCCATGATAAAGTACATGTCAAATTGTTCTTAATAATTGTATGCGTCTTCTATTTATAAAAACCTCTGAATTTTAATTGCTTATATTTAAGATTTTCCAGAAGTAATATTATTAAAAGGTATTATGTAAGTAGTGCACAATGGTAAATTCTGTTAAAGAAATACTTTGTAGTGGATGTGCCTATTAACATTGCTACTTAAGATTATATGTGTGATTTATTCTTTTGCTGTCTAAAGGATTTTTATTACTTATTTTGACATGGGAAATTAATAACTATATGGAGGAGTATTATGTTGTATTATTGAGCTTATTATTACTTAATTGTTTTATTTGTGTAACTTATTTGCGTGTAGGAAGTTTGTTACTTAGATGTAGTTTACTATTTTATGATATCTACTACATCAAAGGGTACAATAATTATATTTGAAGTAAATTTTTTAATAAATTATATTATAATATTAAGTTTTGCTATATGAGTTGAACAAAGTAGTATTGCTTTTGACTTATTCCTTAAATGTATTTCTGTAGTTTATCACTTATTCATGGTTATCTTTTTTATGTGGATAAAAAGGCATAGATAAAGATAACTTACTTATTAATAAAAAAATCTGTTCTAAATTATATTAACTGTTGTTTGTAAATTGACGATTTTTAGATCATAATGCTGTGCTTTGAAATAGGACTTTTTGGTTTTATGAATATTTAAAGGAATAGTGTAATACAAATGATAGATCTGTTTGTCGATTGTGTTTTATTAATTACTTTTTTCAAGATAGGTTCTATATTATTAAGATGTTCTCTACCTTTTTTTACTGCTTTTATAACGTTGGTAGGAGCAGTTCCTCCATAACTGGTCCTACTATTTACAGAATTCTTTACTGATAATACTGAAAATATGTCTTTATTGATGGAAGGAACTATTGTTTGAATTTGTGCTAATGTTAATTCGTGTAGTTTACACTGTTTCTGTTCAGCTAACCTAACTATTTGTCCAGTCATTTCGTGAGACTCTCTGAATGATAAATTAAGATTTTTTACTAACCAATCTGCTAAGTCTGTTGCCGTTGAAAAATCTTCCTCTGCAGCTTTAAACATGTTGTCACTATTAATAGTTATATTGTTTAACATACTATTCATTGCTTCGATACATAACATTAGGTTATGTGTTGCATCAAATAGAGATTCTTTATCTTCTTGCATATCTTTGCTGTATGCTAGTGGTAATCCTTTCATTACAACTAATATTTGATTAAGTGCTGAAAAAACTTTTCCAGTTTTTCCCCTAATAAGTTCTGCTGCATCAGGGTTTTTTTTCTGAGGCATTATTGAACTTCCAGTTGTAATATCATCAGAAAGTGTGATGAATTTAAAATTATAACTACACCACAATATAATTTCTTCTGCTAACCTTGATAAATGCATTATACATATTGATGCGTTTGATAAAAATTCAATAGCGTAATCTCTATCTGATACTGCATCTATAGAGTTTTCTGTTGGACTATCAAACCCTAATTCTTGTGCAACAAAATGTCTATCTATGGGAAAAGATGTACCTGCTAATGCAGCAGATCCAGCAGGACACTGATTCATGCGTTTGTATAAATCTTGCAAACGTGAGTAGTCTCTTTTTAACATTTCAAAATATGCCATGAAATGATGGCCTAGTGTGATAGGTTGTGCAATCTGTAAATGAGTGAAACCTGGCATAATAGTATCATAATTAGCTTCAGCTATATTAAGTAAAGTTGATAATAGTTCGTATAACTGTTTTTTTATTTTTACAATTGATTTTCTTATCCAAAGTTTAAAATCTGTTGCTACTTGATCGTTTCGTGATCTTGCTGTATGTAACTTTCCGGCGATATTGCCTATCATTTTTTTAAATGATGTTCTATATTCATATGTATATCTTCTAGATCTGTACTGAATTCAAAAGTGCCAGATGAGATTTGTTGCTGTATTACTTCTAGTCCGTGAATAATTAATTGTCCTTCGTATTTGCTAATGATTCCCTGATTAACTAACATTTTACAATGTGCTATAGATCCTGCTATATCTTCTTCGTATAGTGTTTTGTCGAATGAAATTGATTCGTTAATTTGTTTCATTATATTGTTAGAGGATTTAATAAATCTTCCTCCCCATAAAGGATTTTTCATATAATTTTTTAAATAATTGACTAATACATTATCTTGTAAATCGTTAAAAATTACAATGGTATTTCCTTATTGTATATTTAGAAAATGATTTGGATAATTTATAATTTTTTTTGCAATTTTGAAGTACATGTTTTTAATTATTATCTGTTTGTATCATGTCGGAAAATTATAGAATTAACTATGTTTGAACATGATATATAGGTCCTTTATTTTTCTAGAGAATAATGAGACTCTGTAAATACATGTATTATAAAGGTGCTACTTCTTTTTATTAATTGTTATAAAAAGAACTAAGTAGTTATTATAATTCTGCTCCTGTATGGTTTCTAATGGTGTTGTATATTTAAGTACTAATAATTTTTTGGTATATTTTTTATGTGCTTGTAGTATAAAAATTGTAAGTATATTATCCTATTATGTTGTTTCTGTTTTTATTCTAAACTATTGTGCTAATATTTTTATAATTTTGGACCTTAAACTGTTAAGTTATTTCTATTTACTTGTGTAGTAAATTTTTAAAAATGTAGTTAACTTTGTTTATACTTGTTGTATTTGTAGTTTAGATTTTTAGAGCAGATCCTTTGGGTTGTTTGTAATGTATAATGTATATGGTGAGAATCTAATACTACATTTATGGATCTTTGGATGTTGAGCATTAGTTTTTGTACAAAGGTATTTTTATCTGTTATTAGAGCTATTTCTATATGATATAGCGTTTAAATATGACTTATCTCGTTTTAATGTTAGTTCTTTAGTAATTTTTTGATTTACTAGTATGTTTATAATGTGTTATAAGCTTAAGGATTTGATTAGTGTACCTTCTTGTCAAGGGTTCTCACTAAATAAATTTCTTGTGACATTTTAAATATGCTAAAATTGTTCTTAATATTACCTAGTGGAAAATTTGTAATGTTTAAATGTTTTGTAAATAATATTTGGTTGTTAGTTAGTATATCTACTTTACTTTGGTTATTCTGTATTATAATTAGCTTTACAAGCACATATATTGTCTGATTTGGAAAGTAAATCAAATAATGTAGTTATGTATTTTGTTAAGTGGTAGGAGTATTATGAGTATAATTATTGATGGACCTAGTTTTATTTCTGGAAATTCTGCTGATACTTTAATTGTATTGCTTCATGGAAGGGGAGCAAATGGTGATAGTATTATGTCAGTAGGTCATCTTATGGGCAGATTGTTACCTAATACTCGTTTTGTAGCTCCTAATGCTCATATTAAATATTGTGATACTGGGTATGCATGGTTTATGGGACGTGATTTTTCTGAAAACATTATATTCTCTGATATGGAAAAAACAGCAGTAATTGTAAATGATTTTATAGATTTACAGTTAAAGAATGCTGGCTTAAGTGATAATCGGTTGGTTATAGCTGGATTTTCTCAGGGTGCAATGTTAGCAGTGCATATAGCATTATTAAGAGAAAAAAAATGTGGTGCTGTGATATCTTATTCAGGAGCTGTAATATGTCCAAATTATTTAAAACATAAAATAAATGTGAAGCCTGATATTTGTGTAATTCATGGTACAGAAGATATGGTGGTACCATTTTCATTTTTTGATAGTAGTGTTAGTTTCTTAGTAGATAATGGTATTCCTGTGGAAAATCATGCTATTCCTGGATTAGACCACAGTATAAATAGTGCTGGTGTAGAAATAGGAGCAAAATTTATTAGTAGTAAACTTTCTTAAAAGCTTATTGATATTTATGTAGTTCATTATATGTGAAATACTGAGTACTTAATTGAGGTATTAATTCCTTGTTTATATGTAATGTCTTGCTGTAAGTTGTACTATTTCTAAGCTAAGTAATAGTATAAATGGTGATAATTAAGTGAGATAAAATTTTCTAATAGTTTCAAATAATCTAGTTGGCAGCTTTATAAATAACAATACAAAATAAGTTTGTATGATTAATTGATTATTAAAGAAAAGTTTTATTAATTATTAATACTATAAAAGTAAATGGTTAAAAATATCACTAGAAATTAAGGGGATATTGTAGAATAAAATGTCTGTAATAGCAGACTTTTTTAAACGTATATTTTTAAGATAAGAAGGGTATAAAACTAATATTAAAAAGGATTTTAATAACGTTTATGCAATAAGAAATTGTGTCAGTTAGTTGTGTTTATATTATTTTAAATCTGATATGATATTGAATTTATATTTATTAATAAAATTAATTATAAAAAGAGGAACTAGATAATGACTAGATATATATTATCAGTAGATGGTGGTGGGGTTAGAGGGATAATTGCAGGAACTGTATTGGAAGCAATAGAAAAGAAAATTAATAAGCCGTTATGTAAAATATTTGATTTAATTGCTGGTAGTTCAGTTGGTAGTGTTATAGGTGCTGCATTTTCTCTTAAGAATGCAAATGGAACACCAAAATACAGTGCAAGTGATATATTAAATTTAATGTGCAGATATTCTAGTAAAATTTTCTCTGGTGCTGGGATGTTCCCATTGATAATTGGTCCCAAGTTTTCTGATAAAAATTTAAATGGGGTGTTAAAAGACGTATTTGGTGATGTTACAATGAAAGACTTAATGTCAAATTTTATAGTGCCAAGTTATGATTTATGTTCTAATGATACAGTGATGTTTAGAAATTGGATAGATAAGTATCGTGATATAAAAGTACGTGATATTGTAAGAGGTGCTGTAGCTGCTCCTACTTATTTTACTCCGCAAAAAATAATGATAGAAGATGAGAAAAATTTATTAATAGATAGTTCTATAGTTTGTAATAATCCTATAATGGCAGCATATGCAGCAGCGCAGGTGTTATATCCAGAAGAGAAAATATATTGTTTGTCTGTGGGGTGTGGTACTGTTAATAAAAATTTTTCAAACTTGAAAAATTCATTGTTATATTGGTCTGAAAGAATAATTTTTGTGATAATTGATGCTGGGTTAGATGCTGTAGATTATCAAATGGATAGACTTATCAATAAAGGGGATATGTATTGTAGAATATCTGGAAATATAGTGTATTCCACATGTGACTTTAGTGATGCTTCAGCAGGAAATATTCAGAATGTGAAAAAAGATGCTCAGAAAATTCTACAAGATAATCAAAAGAAAATAGATGAATTCTGCAAAATGATTTTAAGTGATGAGAGAATTCAGCAGATGTAGTTTAGGTTTCTAAAGAATCTTTTTAATATTTGTGTTATGTGATTTACCATGATTAATATTTGCTACTGTATAATAATTAATTATGTTAATTTTGAAGTAATTTTTTAGAAAATATTAGTCTGAATGCTTTGAATGTGTGTAGGTATATTATTCAAAGTATATTTTTATGTTTTGTTAAATATGTAAATAATTATACTACATATTTTGAAATAATTTTTACAGGATAATTAATCTGATATTGCAAATATGTTTATAATATTATAATAGAATATTTTCAAAACATATTTCATGTATTTTTTAAGAAGTTATTTTTTTGAATTAAATTAGAAGCGTATGTCAGTATTACTCAAGTGCTCTGTAATTAAAATACTTATTTATGGGTGCGGATCTACTATAAATTTAGATAGAATTACTGTGTAATATTTTTTTCTTATATGGCTTAACAATATTGTTTTATTTACGATAATGTTTTATCCTCATTATAAAAGGTGTTGTAAGTATTAATGTTGCAATATCTATATTGTTTATTTAAAGAAAAAGATTTGTTGTAGAGGATGTTTTTTATTGTGAAATATTAAGAAAAAAGTAGTTCTAATTAAGAAATATATCATTGAGAAAGTATATTGTTATCATATTTTTAAAATTGTTATTTATTTTAGGTAATTCATTATTTTTTAGGTATATTTTATAATTATTTAAAATAAAAAATATATTTCTATGTGGTGTTGCTTAGGTAATTTAAGGAAAGTAAGATAGTCTTACTTGGTATCTAGTCTGTGTTGATTTATTTTGATGTAAGGTTCTATAATGAATGAAAATAATCCTATTGAATTATTTAGTTTGTGGTATGAGGAAATGTTAAGAATTCCTTGTAAAGAACCTACGGCAATGGTATTAGCCACTTGTAGCAAGGATCTTAAACCTTCAGCAAGAGTTGTGTTGTTAAAACAATATAGTGATCAAGGTTTTGTATTTTTTACAAATATTAATAGTCGTAAGGGACAGGAAATACAGAATAATCCTTATGTTGCTCTTGTATTTGATTGGAATCATATTTCTAAGCAGGTAAGGATTGAAGGTAAAATAGAAATGTTATTGGATGAAGATATAGATAAATACTATGCATCCAGATCTCGTGGTAGTCAAATAAGTGCTTTGTGTTCTAATCAGTCTAGTATTTTAAAAAACAGAAAAGATTTTATTGATTCTATTGAAAATATGACAAAAGAGTTTTATGGTAAACCAATACCTAGACCAAGTTATTGGGTTGGAATGAGAGTTGTTCCAATGTTAATAGAATTTTGGGAGGAGGGTTTATATAGGATTCATACAAGGTCTCAGTATACTAGAAAAGATACTAATCACCAGTGGAATGTTGTAGAATTATATCCGTGATTGAAATTAATTGTTTGTATTCTTTATAATGTTATTTTTAATAGATAATTATGTATTTTAGAAGCTAGTCTATACTCTATGTATTCATATGAGTAATTGAAAGTTTATTTACCCAAATTATATATATAAGAAGATGATGAGTTTTAGTGAGTATATATTTATTTGAAAAGTGTGAAAGTTAATCTTGGATGGAAATAAAGCATTAGTTGCTGATCATAAGTTGGATATTGTTGTAATTAAACTGAATTATATTAAAATCACGTACTATAGGAAATTCTTTTGATAAATAGCACATGAAATATAATAATATGTATTACTTTATATCAAGAACAAAGGTGTATAAGGAGAGTATAGAGTATAAGGTACATCAGTGTTAATTAATTTATATGTTGTTTAGAATGAAAATATTAGAATATTTATTAGAATTATACTTGTTTATACTGGAAGTAGTTTTGTATGTTTGTATATGAAGGAATATATTGTTCTATTGTTTGAAAGAAAAATTAAGGATGTTAACTTTTCGTTATATTCAGAAAAGAGTTTGTTGCTAAATATATTAATTGAGTTTTACTGCTTTATCAAAGTTTATGTTATTTGTTGTACTCTGCTTCTGTATAGAGTGAAAAAGAAATAGAATGCGTTAATTTTATTTCCTCTTCTAATATCTTATGTAATAGTTTATACCTGTTGATTTTACTTGTGCCTGAAAAATCATTAGATATTACTTGTATTTTTAAATGTGAAATGCTAGAAATACAATAGAAATTATGTCCCCTGTGTTTTGGTGATTCATCTATTATTTCAAGTTGTAATACGTCTAATGCTGATTGAATCTTACTTTCTATTTTTTGAATGATATCCATAATTTTACAGTACTAACTTTATATAATTATAACACTTTTGTTTGATGAGAGTTTTTTATATGAATAAAAATTTGATAAGTAAATGCTTAATATTAATCAAAACCTTAAGGTCTAATACGCCTACTCATGTAAATGGATTAATATTTTAATAAAATAATAAGCAAATTGTTCAATAATTGCTAATTTGGTATACAGAATTGAGTTTTTTATCTAATATGATATAAATTTTTTTATTGTTTGGGAAGTAATGTAATGAAGTTTTATAAGTATATGTTTTTTTGTTTTTTGCTATTGCCATTTCACTTAATGGCATTGCAATCTACTATTAATATTCCTAGTGAGTGTGTTAATCCATCCGGTATACATCCTTTTTTTAAAACAGATCAATATGATAAATGTAATGACTTACCTGTTGCTCCTACACTTAATGAATTTGATGAGGCTGTTTTGGATGTTTGTGGTGATTGGGGAAGTAATCCAAAAATGGAGGATTTTAAAAAGCTATTGAATAAAAAAGAGTATAGAAAATATGTTGATGAATTATATGAAGGATTAAATCATCAAGTCTTTACTCCGAATGCAGACCTTACTACATTTAAAAATGAATTAGCGGAGTTGTGGTTTAGTAGAAATGGATTTACTCATGTAATGTGTGGGGAGCCTAGATTGGGTAAATTAGGTGGTATGCATTTCTTTGGGCGTTATCTGCAAGCTCAACAAAATGAATGGGCTGGTAGATATTATAATAGTAGACTCGTAGATGAGATTAGTGATAGGGTATTTACAATTGGAGTTAAATTTAAAAATACTAATGGTAATTTAACAGTTGATGCTAGAAAGGGTTATGATTTATTACATGCTAACGAAATCATATTGCATGCTACAAAAGCCTACAAAGGGTTTGCTGAAAGGTCAGGATTACAGGCAAGGAGAACTAGACATTGTCTTTATGATAGTGAGGGTATTACTTATGTATTTGTAGCTCGTAAAGGTGGTGTTGTTACATTTTTTGCAGATTTAACACCACATTGTGGCAGAGGTGAAAAAGAGTGCAGCTGTGTAAGATTAGAAAAGTAAGGTTATAAGTTTGTTATTACGTGTAAGTGTATATCATCAAATAGAGGAATAACATATAGTTTATAGTAGCTATAATTGTTAGAAAGCTGTTTCTACTTAAACGAAATCTAACTACTTGCTATACTAAATGATTTTTTGTTCTGATGTATAGCAAGTAAGAGAATTTTTGTATTACCACAATGATTTTATTGCTTAGTTATTTTGTGGCAAACAGTGCTTTATATTTTGTTTTTCTGTGAAGAAAAAGATTAGGTATATTAGTTTTTTTATTGTTTTAAGGTTTTTACAATGATTTTATTATTAAAAAATTATTATATGTTGTTTAAATTTTAAAACTAAGGTATAGGATTTTAATTTTTTATATAATTTAAGAGGTGATATTATGAGTTTTTATAAATATGTATGGTTTTGTTTGATTCTGTTTTCGTTTAATTTAATGTTTTGTTCATCTATTTATGCTTCTAGTGAGGTTTTAACAGGTCAAGATAATGTAAATTCTTGTGGATGTTTACAAAATCAATCTATTATGAATCCTTTTTTTAAAGCTGCTGACGAAGACTGCGACTTGCCTGTTACTGAGGATTGCGATTTACCTGTTGCTCCTGAGCTTAATAAATTTGATAAAGCTGTTTTGAATGTTTGTGGAGGTTGGGTTAATACTCCTAGGGCAGACCTTTTTAAAGTTATGTTAGATAATACAGAATATAAAGAATATGTTGATAAGCTTTATGAAGGCTTAAATCATCAGGTCTTTACTCCTAATGCGAGTCTTGAAAAGTTTAAAGATGAGCTGACAAAATTGTGGTTTGGGCAACACGCTTTTGCTCATATCATGTGTGGGCAACCTGGAGAACTTAAATTAGGTGGTATGCATTTCTTTGGTCGTTATATCCAAGCTCAAGAGAATAATTGGGCTGGTAGACACTATGATAGTACTGTTATTGATGAAGTCAGCGATAAGGTTTACACAATTGGGGTAATATTTAGAAATTCTAACAATCACTTAGCAATTGATCCTAGAAAAGGTTGTGATTTTACACATGCTGATGAAATTCTGTTGAATGCAACAAAGGCGTATAAGGAGTTTTCTAAACATACAAAGTTGAGTGATGATAATCTTAGAAAATGTCTGTATAGAAGTAATGGTGTAACTTATACATTTGTAGCGAAAAACAATGCTATTTTTACTTTCTATTCAACTTTAACACCAATGTGTGATCCAGGAGAAACAGAGTGTAATTGTGTGAAGTAGAAGAAATTGTGCTACTACCTATTATGTATGTCATGGTAGTGTAGTAGTACGTTATTGTGAGGTAATTTTTTGATTCATGTTACAAATTTAGGCTGTTGTTTTTACAAATGTTTAAGTGTTCTTGAATTTTTTAAGTATAATAGTGTAAATCATAAAAAATAATTTGGAGATAGTTTTATTAATTTTACTAGGTAATGATTTTTATAAATTATCTGAATATGGAGTTAATGTATTGACCTATTAAATTCCTTGATTATTTAAAGTAAACGTCAAACAATTTGTAACATTTTGATGCAATCATTTATATTCCTGGTTTTGCTTTTTGGTTTGTTGTTATGAATTATTGTTGTATATCTATCTATTGTTAAGTGTTGCATAAAATACAGATGTTATGAGTTGGTTATAAATTGCTCATGATTCTTAAATTTGTATTGTATGTGATTTTATAGGTTAACTATAAACATTGCTTATTAATTGGTAATTATGAATCAAATATTTGTTCATCTTAGATCTCATAGTGATTACTCCTTGCTTCATGGGATGGTAAAAATAGATTCTTTAGTGAACTTATGTGTTCAATATAATATGCCTGCATTAGCATTAACAGATTCAGGGAATTTATTTGGATCTTTAGAATTTGCTGATTGTGCAGCTAATTCAGGAGTGCAGCCTATAATAGGTTGTAATATAATGATAAGTTATAATGATGATAATATTGGAGAGTTGGTGTTATTAGTTAAAGATCAAGTAGGATACAATAACGTTGTTAATCTTGTTAGTGATTCATTTAAAAATAATCAGTCAAGCAAAGTTAATAGAGTAGATTTAAAAAAACTTATTGAATTTAAGGATGGCATTATTATTCTAACAGGTGGCTATGATGGATTATTAGCTCAACTTTTGTTGGGAAATGTCATTAATTATAACATTCTCGATAAATTATTGATTGAGTTTCAAAACAATATTTATGTCGAGCTTCAGCGTCATGGTATAGAAGAAGAAAATGTTATAGAAAAAACACTTATTGAATTTGCTTATGAAAATAACTTACCATTGGTTGCTACTAATGATGTATTATTTGCAAAAAAAGAAGATTTTTTAGCACATGATGTACTATCTTGCATATCAGAAGGTAATTACATTGCTCAGGAGCATAGAAAAATGTTTACAGCAGAGCATTATTTTAAATCTTCAGAGGAAATGTATAAGTTGTTTAGTGATATTCCTGAAGCAGTACGTAATACTGTATTAATAGCACAGCGTTGCTCATTTATGCCAGAGACTAGGAAACCCATGCTACCTCATTTTCCTTGTTCTAGTGGTAGAAATGAAAGTCAAGAGTTAATTAATCAGGCTATAAATGGATTAAAAGAGCGCTTAGAGTGTAAAAACCTAACTGAAAAGGAGATGTCTGAATATTATAAAAGGCTGCATTATGAATTAGATATCATTATTTCTATGGATTATGCAGGGTATTTTTTAATAGTGTCAGATTTTATCTGTTGGAGTAAAAGGAATGATATAATGGTAGGCCCTGGTAGAGGATCTGGAGCTGGTTCTCTTGTTGCATGGTCTTTGCAAATTACTGATCTTGATCCTATAGAGTTTGGTTTGATTTTCGAAAGATTTTTAAATCCTGATCGTATATCAATGCCAGATTTTGATATTGATTTTTGTCAAGAAAAAGAGATTACGTTATAGAATATGTTAGGAAAAAATACGGCTATGTTGCTCATATTATAACCTTTGGTAAATTACAAGCTAAAGCTGTACTGCGTGATGTTGGTAGAGTCATGCAAATGCCTTATTTTCAAGTGGATAGGATTTGTAAAATGATTCCTCATAATCCAGTTAAACCTGTTACTTTATCCGAAGCAATAGAGATGGATAAAAATTTACAAAAGGAACGGGATGATGATGAAACGGTTGCTAAGTTATTAGAAATATCATTGAAACTTGAAGGACTTTATCGACATGTTTCAATACATGCTGCAGGCATTGTAATTTGTGATAGAAAATTAGAGGAATTACTGCCCTTATATTACGATAGTACGTCTTTCTTACCTATTACACAGTATAATATGAAATATACTGAGAAAGCTGGGTTAGTTAAGTTTGATTTTTTGGGATTACGTACATTGACTGTAATAAATCAAATTTGTCATTTGGTAAATGAAAGGGGGCAAAGTATTGATATATCTCGTATTACTTTAGATGATAGAAAAACATATGAAATGTTATCTACAGGTAATTCTGTAGGTGTATTTCAGCTTGAAAGTTCTGGGATGAGAGAAGTAATTAGTAAATTAAAACCAGATAATATAAAGGATATTATAGCATTAATTTCATTATATAGACCAGGTCCTATGGATAATATATCTATATACATAGCACGTAAGCATGGACTGGAAAAGCCAGATTATATACATCCAATTCTCGAGGATGTTCTTAAAGAGACTTTTGGAGTGATAATTTATCAAGAGCAAGTAATGGAAATTGCAAAAATTATGGCTGGATATAGTTTAGGTGAGGCGGATTTATTAAGACGTGCAATGGGAAAGAAAATTAAGGAGGAAATGGATAATCAACGCAGAACATTTATAAATGGTGCTGTTAACAATGGAATAGAGAAAGAAAAGGCGAGCTATATTTTTGATCTAGTAGCAAAGTTTGCAGGATATGGATTTAATAAATCGCATGCTGCAGCTTATGCTTTAATTAGCTATCAAACAGCTTATTTAAAAGCTAATCATACATTAGAGTTTTTTACTGCATCTATGAATTTAGATATCACAGATAAAGATAAATTAGAAATGTTATGTCACCAAGCAAAGTTGCATGGTATAACAATATTACCTCCTGATATTAATGCTTCTAAAGTATTCTTTACGATTGAAGGAGAGTCATCCATTAGATATGCGCTTGGAGCACTAAAAAATGTAGGACAGCATTCTGCAAAAGAAATAGTAGATGATGTTGCTTACAAAGACATATGGGATTTTATAGATAGGGTAAGTACTAAATGTGTTCATAAAAGAATATTAGAAAGTATTATAAAAGCTGGAGTATTAGATAGTATTCACAGTAATAGATAGCAACTTTTTGAATCAGTTTTTTTGTTTCTAGATATTATTGAATATAATAAATATAATGCTAACTTCAATCAATTTAGTTTGTTTAATGATAGAAATCACTATAAACTTTCAGAAACAGATGATTGGACTAAGGAAGAGAAGTTAAATAATGAGTTTTCTTCTATAGGTTTTTATCTTAACCATCATCCAATGCAGAATTATAAATATCTTCTAGAAAAGTTAAACATAGGGTTTATTAACTATGATGATAAGTCGTCTTACAATAATAAAATTGTAGGTATAATTTCTAGTGTTAAAGTTCGTTCTACAAATAGGGATAAATTTGCAATTGTAACTCTTTCTGATCCTGATAACATTCATGAAATAGCTTTTTATAGTGGGAATGTTATAGAAGACAACAAAGATTTATTTACCAGTGGTGTTCCTGTAGTTATTGAAATGGATAATACTTTTTATAGTACTTCAGTTCGGTTATTAGGGAAGAATATATACAGTTTTGAGAGGAAAATTTCTTCTATTATAAAGAGCATGACTATATATGTTGATGCTGAAAGTAGTGTTGTCATAGAGGAATTGTCTAGCTTGTTAAAAGATAATGGTAGTACTGTAATATTTATTGATCTTACACTTCCAGATAATCATGTAACAATTCAATTGCCAAATAGTTTTTTGATTACTCCTTTAATTTTTATGCAGATTCTTAAGTTGAATTGGGTAAAGGATATTAATATTAATAATGTTTCAGCTTAAATTTCTTTTTGGGGATTTGTTATATTAATATGCAAGTAATGTGTATGTATAATGGTTGGTAGTTTTACTTAATGTGAAGTATTTATTATAGTATGTTTTTTCCTTTGTTCATATAGAACTTGTTGTTGGTGTTGGGATTAGAATATATGTATTTTCTGATTTGAGTTTATTGGTAAAAAAATGCGTAAAAATTAACTGCGGTTAATATTCTAATTAATATATGTATATGTTAGAGAGTAAGTATATACTGAATAAAACTAAGTTTTTCATGTTCAACTATGATTACAAAATTTGCATTAATGTTACAGTAAAATTATTTATGCAGTAAGTGATTTTATTTGCTTAACTTATGTTTAACAAAGGGTTCTTACATTAAGTAAGATATGGCTATTTTAATTATATATAGTTTAATTTTATAGTAAGAATAAGTTATATATTCAAAGGTTTATATAATTTTGCTTTATTCTATAAGTGGTTATTATTGCTTCAAAATAAGGTCAAGCATCATTTGTATTACTGTATACATATGTATGGATTAAAAATAGTAAGAAATAGTATTTCAAATATTATTAAGTATTCTAATTCCTTAACAAGACTAGAATTTATATATGATTTATTAATGAAATATTGTGATTGATAAGTTTCACTATAGTTATTATATCCTACTAGCGTTATGTTTTTTGTAGTAGGGGGTGACGTTTATGATAATCATATCTGAGAGAGTGAACTATATACGTGGAAATGTGCATATGTTAAAAGATAGTTTTATGTCACATGCAGTATTAGTATTAGCATCTCAGGTAATTGGCGTAACTAAAATTTATGATATTGCGTTTAATGATGATATTGCACAAACTATCAAATCTTTAAATTTACTTGGTGTTAAGATTAAATATAACAAGAATCACAACATTTGTACTGTACAGGGAATAGGGGTAGGAGGTTTTTTTTGTTCTGAAGATGCGTTATATTTATGTGACCCGTCTATTTATATGATAATAGGGTGTTTATCTAATTGTCCTTTTACTTCTTTTTTATGTGGATGTAGTTATTTAGATATTGGTAAAGTAATAAAGCCATTAGTATTGATGGGCGCTAGGTTTATTTCAAACTATGAAAAATTACCTATTGCTTTAGTTGGTTGTATAGATATGTTGCCTATAAATTATACAGCTGAAGAAGAAGAAGTAAGAGCAGCCTTATTATTTGCTGCTATAAATACATGTGGAGTTACGACTATAATTAATCCTGTTGGTAGTGATAGAGTTGTACCTATACTACAATATTTTGGTGTATCTATGGAATATTCTGTAGACAGAAAGCGAATTAGTATATCTGGTCAACAGGAATTATATTCTAAGGATGTGTGTATTCCTAATGATTTTTTCTTCATGTTATCTTTTATAACTACAGCCTTAATTTTAAAAGATTCGGAGATTATCATACTTAATGTTTTATTAAATAATAAAATGAGAAACTTTTATAAAATTCTCATGAAGATGGGTGGAAACATTTTTTTTATTAATAAGAGAACAAACATTATAGGAGAGGAAATAGTTGATCTTTTAGTTAAGACTAGTATTTTACATGGGGTTGATTATTTAGTGAATGAGGATTTCGATATAGATGAATATTTAGTTATGATAATAATATCTGCATTTGCCAATGGTATAACTGTTTTAGGTGGCATATTAAATATAGGATTTATAGCTCAAAAGTTAAACATTGTAATAAATGGATTAATAGAGTGTGGAGTTAAGATAGAAAGTAGAGGTGATGATTTAATTATTTATGGTTCTTCTGGAAATATTTTAGGAGGGAATTTAGTGAATGCCTATTATGATTTAAAAATTGCAGTATCATTTATAATTATTGGCATGATTTCTAATAGTTGTATCAAGATAAAAAACATTAGAAAGACAAGTGATTTTATTGCGATAATAAAATTGTTTAACAAGCACGGAGCAAAAATCAGGATAACGTAATTTTTTATTTTAAATTAATGTTAAAAAATGTATTGACATCAGTTTCATATTAACTGATAATTCAACCCATGGCTAAGTATCATAATGATGGAGTTGTTTGAATGGTTTAATTTTTAGAATAGAAATAAAGGGGGGGGTTGTTAGTAAGTTATTTTTTTTTTCCTTCAATTATTTTATTTTTTTTTTTGTTTGTTTGAGTCCAACCCATAGTTTTTTTTGGTTTTTCCAATTTGGTGGTTTGTCCCTGGCCACAAAAAGAACGGGGGGGCCAAACACAACACAAGCAAAATGACAAATACTTTTATCTTTAGTTACAGTTATTAGTTATTGGTGGGGGGAGGAGTGGTGATAAATAAAGAACTAACTATTAAGGATTAGAAATAATAAAGAGGATGGTTGGGGTAGTACACCCGCCCCCGGGGGGAGATTTACATCTATTAGATGTGGGTGTGTTTGAGGTTGGAGTGGGTGGGGGGGGGGGGGGTGAGGGAGGGGGGGTGGAGGGGGGGTGGGGGGGGGAAAGCCACACTGGAACTGAGACACGGTCCAGACTCCTACGGGAGGCAGCAGTGGGGAATATTGCACAATGGGCGCAAGCCTGATGCAGCCATGCCGCGTGTATGAAGAAGGCCTTCGGGTTGTAAAGCACTTTCAGCGAGGAGGAAGGGCAGTAGGTTAATAACACTGAGTGTATTGACGTTACTCGCAGAAGAAGCACCGGCTAACTCCGTGCCAGCAGCCGCGGTAATACGGAGGGTGCAAGCGTTAATCGGAATTACTGGGCGTAAAGCGCACGCAGGCGGTCTGTTAAGTCAGATGTGAAATCCCCGGGCTCAACCTGGGAACTGCATTTGAAACTGGCAGGCTAGAGTCTTGTAGAGGGGGGTAGAATTCCAGGTGTAGCGGTGAAATGCGTAGAGATCTGGAGGAATACCGGTGGCGAAGGCGGCCCCCTGGACAAAGACTGACGCTCAGGTGCGAAAGCGTGGGGAGCAAACAGGATTAGATACCCTGGTAGTCCACGCTGTAAACGATGTCGACTTGGAGGTTGTTCCCTTGAGGAGTGGCTTCCGGAGCTAACGCGTTAAGTCGACCGCCTGGGGAGTACGGCCGCAAGGTTAAAACTCAAATGAATTGACGGGGGCCCGCACAAGCGGTGGAGCATGTGGTTTAATTCGATGCAACGCGAAGAACCTTACCTACTCTTGACATCCAGAGAACTTAGCAGAGATGCTTTGGTGCCTTCGGGAACTCTGAGACAGGTGCTGCATGGCTGTCGTCAGCTCGTGTTGTGAAATGTTGGGTTAAGTCCCGCAACGAGCGCAACCCTTATCCTTTGTTGCCAGCACGTAATGGCGGGAACTCAAAGGAGACTGCCGGTGATAAACTGGAGGAAGGTGGGGATGACGTCAAGTCATCATGGCCCTTACGAGTAGGGCTACACACGTGCTACAATGGCGTATACAAAGAGAAGCGACCTCGCGAGAGCAAGCGGACCTCATAAAGTACGTCGTAGTCCGGATCGGAGTCTGCAACTCGACTCCATGAAGTCGGAATCGCTAGTAATCGTAGATCAGAATGCTACGGTGAATACGTTCCCGGGCCTTGTACACACCGCCCGTCACACCATGGGAGTGGGTTGCAAAAGAAGTAGGTAGCTTAACCTTCGGGAGGGCGCTTACCACTTTGTGATTCATGACTGGGGTGAAGTCGTAACAAGTATTTATTGCTTGTTTTTTCTTTCCTGAAATGATTTATGGGGTTTATAGTTTTTTAGCTAGTTCTTATTTTTCATTTTTCTGTTTTAAACTTTTGGCTTTTATTTGGCTGAATATTTTATGCTATCATTATTTAAATGGTATACGGCATATATTATGGGATTTTGGCTTATGCTTAACTAAATCTGCAGTAAAAGTTACTGGATTTATGGTTATAGTTTTATGTTTTTTTTCATCTTTTATACTTTATAATTTCTTTTTAAGTTAGTGTATCATGTCAAGTAATTCAGTTTATCATTGGTTGGCTCAAAGAGTTACAGCATTTATTTTGTTGCCTTTTTCTATGTGGTTTTTATTTAGGTTTTTAGGCTTAATTTCTACTATATCTAAGTCTATTACAAGTTCTAATTTATCTTTTTTTAATTTGCATAATATTGATCTTATTGTGTTATTGTGTTTTTTTATATGTGCTTTCTATCATGCAGTACTTGGAATGCAGGTTATATTAGAGGATTATGTGCATTCTGTTGTATTAAGATCTTCTATATTTATTTTTATTAAGACTGTTGTTATTTTAACTATATTATTTTTGACTTTTATAGTTTTCTATATATTATTAAATTATTAGCGATTTGCTTTTTTTGTAATATATATGTATAATTTACCTTTATTATGATAACGAAGAAAATTTTTATTAATTGTTCTATTATTCTTAAATAAGTTAAAAATTTGTTAGCTATGCAACATATTTTTTATTATGGTTACGTAGTTAAATATTTGTGATATTAATTTTTTTACTATTATGTAATAAAGTAATTGTATACAATAGATGGTGTTGATTTCATATGTTAAGTAATTTAGGTAAAGCGTTAAGACGTGGTTTTTATCGTGTAAGGTCTCCTTTTTCTAAGATATTTAATTTTGCATATACAGCATATGGTTATTTAGGTCCTGTAAAGCTTGCAAAAAAATTACCTGGATTTGCTATTAATCAAAAAGTTTTTTGTGAAGCTAGGACACCAGCAACACATAAGCATCAAGAGTGCAAATACATATCTAGTAAATGTCATGAAGCTGGTTTAAAGATTGAGACTGAGGCTAGTACTGGTATACAATATTTAGAGTATAAAAAAGTGAAATATCCTATTACTCGAGTAGTTGGTTCTGGGGGGGGAGAAGCTTTTGATGTTCATGGCAATCAATTGTTTGCTATTAATACTGCTGGTGAAAATCATTATTCAAATTTTGAATCTAAACTAGAAAAGGATATAGTATTAGTTGTAGCCTATGATGGTACTAAGTGTGTTGATCCTGTTATAGGAAGAGGTAACAGAAGGGTATTTGAAGGTTTTAGCTGTGAAGTTTATCCTTTTTCTTTTTCTGTTATGGATCATGTAACTAAGGAAGTAAATTTTCCTTTGTCTTTAATCATGTTGCCTTTAAATCTATCGGGGTTAGTTATAGGATGTGCAGGTAGATTATCTGCTGGGATGTTATCTGCTTTTGCAAAGGGCTTAAATTTCATAACTGAACGTCTTTCTGAAAAAGTGGATAAAAAAATAATACATCAACAGTCTGGAGTTTTGGTAAGGAGTGGTAAACCTTATTTTTCTATGTTATTGATATTTACACTGTCTACAGTAGCTAATCTTTTATCTGCTGTTTCTTGTTTTATAAAAAATTCTGCTGATCTGACTGAAAGTGTAGTAAGATTCCCTAGTGGATTAGCAAATGGTATATATAATTATAATATGAAATGTGTTCCCGTAAGAGCAGGTGCAGCTGCTATTGTTAAATCAGCAAGGTCACTGTTTACGGATTTAGGGAATTCATGTACAAGTTTTGCACAACCACTTTTATTGTCTAAAGCTAGACTTTGTGGTGATGCAGAGGCTTTAAAAGCTAGTATAAGTGTTGAGTCTGGTTTTCTAAAACAACAAGAACAAGTAGATGATTTAAAGTGTACAAAAGAAGAGTTAGAGGATGAGAGAAAAGAACTTAGTCGTAGTGATTTCGAAAAAGTAAGTGAGCTTGGTAAATCTCTAGGTGCACAAGTTTTATATGGAACTGATGAAGATATAAATAAAGAGTACAGTAAGCAAAAGAGAGCAACAAGTAGAAGTTTATAGAATAAGATGTGTAAACTTTCCTACTGGAAAATTCTAAATTAAAAAAGAAAGGAAAATATAGGTGATAGAATAGAAGGGACAGTCTATGACTGTGTGTTTTAATTGTAGTTGACAGCTCTAATCTGTATGGCAAGTTTTATATTGCATTGGTACGTTTTTAAAATAAAAACATTGTATATAACATACAAGAAAATCAAGAATTCTGTTTTATACTTGATAGTTGTATTGTATCTAATGTTATCTAGGTCTATGTATCTAGAAAATGAGCTATAGATAATATTATATTTGTATATGTTTCATGAGTTAGAGTTTGTACTGTCTGAGCTATTAGATTTTCTTAGAAAGATGGGATTGTACTTATCTTATGTGCAACAATGAATGATATTTTAATAGTATTTTAAATTTCTGTTATACTGTACTGACTATTAGTTCTAGGTAAATATATGTGAAGAAAAACCATAAATCCTTTATGTCTGTGTTAGGTTAAGTTTAAAATATCTAACCCATTAAGGTTGATTAAAGTTGTCTATAGTGGAAGAGTATTAATTTGCAAAGAATGTTTAAATTTTATTATCTTCAGTGTTTATAATATTATAATTATGGAATACTGGATTATTACCTTTTCCTATTTTGGGTATTGTTTTTATGGTGTTAAGAATATATTGAATTGCTGAGTTTATACTATCATATACTGACATTTTTTGTGCTATGAAACTTGCTATAGCTGAAGATAAAGTACATCCTGTTCCATGTAATTCACCTTGGAAAATTCTTTCATGTGGAAAGTTAAAAATTTGGTTGTGTTCTGTTAGTAAAATATTGTTAATAGTTTCTTGGTTTATATGTCCACCCTTGACTAAAACAAATTTTGCTCCAAGAGATTTTATTATCTTACTTGCTGCTATCATATCATCTTGATCATTTATTTTAATTTGAGCTAAAGCTTCTGCTTCTGGTATATTTGGGGTAATTATTGTAGCTTTTGGAACTATATGTTCTATAAAATGAGAAACTGCATTATCATCCATTAATTTGAAGTTTGATGCAGATATCATTACTGGATCTACAATAATGGGAATGTTTGATGGTAAGGATTTTTCTACAGATATTATTGCTTCAGAAGAAGGTAACATACCGATTTTAATAGCATCTATGTTAATATCGAATAAAACGACTTCTATTTGTTGTTGAATAATATTTTGTGGCATGTTGTATGTACTGTAAACCTGAATAGTATTTTGTACTGTTACTGATGTAATACAACTTGCAGCATAACATCCTAGTGATGATATAGTTTTAATATCTGCTTGAATTCCAGCTCCTCCGCTTGAATCTGATCCAGCTATGGTTAATACCTTTCCTTTATATTGATGTTGAGTCATTTTTTCCTATTATAGACCTTACAAATGGAATAGTAACTCCATTATTATAATAAGGTAATTCCCTGTCTATACATTTTACTATATTGCTTAAGTTTTGAAAAGAACGCTCTGTATTATTCAAAATATAATTTATGACTTTTAGTTCTATATGTATCTGTTTGTCAGCAAATAACTTTATAAGCATAATTTTTAATAACTCTTCATCTGGATTTGCCAATTTTGCATTCATGGTATGTAATATACGAGATTTTAAATCTTTTATACTGTAGTTAAGAAATCTAGGAGCTGTGGAAGAAGTCATTAATAGTAGCTTTTTGTTTTCTTTAATATAATTGTAATAGTGTAATATTGATAATTCATTGTTAATATTGTCTATATTCTCAATTATAAAAGCATTGCTATTTGAAATTACATTTCCTATATTTTCTTTTTCAGTATTAATAAGATTGTGATCAATAAATGCAGCGTTTTTAAGTTTTTGCCATATATGTGCAAGATGAGTTTTTCCTGATCCTGATTTTCCATATAGAATAAAAGAATTCCACTGTTGATTCATTAACATGTTATATGTTTCTTTATTTTGCTCTAACAGTATATAATCGTGATAATGGTATGAATAACTATCTTCAAGATCAAATAATGTTAGTTGCATTTATCAATTACCATTTGTAAATTCATTATTCAGATTGTAATAGTAATGTTATTGCTGGTACATTAGCATACTATATATCCCATAATAAAGATATTGGTGAATTAAAAAATTTCATGTTGGAAAAGTTTAGTAGTGTGTTGATTATACTATTTTAATAAAATTGAGAATGTTTTACTAAATAAGCAAGATTAATCATATAAAATTGTATTTTTTAACAAATGTAAGATCATTAATAGTATTGGATTTAAATAGAGCTGTTAGTGTTATAGATGGATAAAAAGCAATCTCATATAAATACATTGATGGTAATAATATATCAATCACTAGTGCAGAGTAAGAACATTTTAACAGAAATAAAAAATTTTTTACTATGATTTAGATTATCATAGTGATATGAAAAATATGTTTCATTCTTTCAGATGTGAAAGAAGAAAGAAAGAGAGAATGGTGTTGGGTAAAGAGGGAATGAAGAAATGAACAAGGCTGAAAGGTAAGACACAGAGAAGTAATAACCACAAAATAATGTATTAATAACCAAACAGATCATAGATTACATAAAGGTTTTCAACTATTAAAGGTATTTTTGAGAAAAGAAGTAGTTTTCAATTAGCTAGCTTTTCATGAATTACAGTAGAGTTGGGAGAAGGTGCTAGACACAGATATAAAAGTCATGGCAATAATACACTAGAGGACAGAAATTATAAATGGCAAATGTCTGGGATACCATTTTTGGACTATTATCAAGGGATACAGAGGCTTGAATCATGGCAGTTAGTATGTGTGGCAGAAGTTGGTAACTGGATACTGCTACTATTCCTAATAGCATAGTAACTCCGTATGTTACATATTGATTGATTAACTTGTAAAGTTGTTCATTCATTAATTTGAGTTTATGTATTTATGGGAATATTATACTATCTTAGGATTTTTTTCCTAGATATTCTATGTGAATTTTTTACTTTTTTTTATGAGCATTATAGTAAATTGCTGTATATTTGGGTATAATTAAAAAGATATATGAGCTTTATATGATTTGTAATTTTATTTCTTCAACAAGTTATATGGCTAGTCTTTTTCTATATTAATTATGTAAGTTATTTCTGGTTTTAATAGTTAATCTATATTAGGGTGGATGATATTTTACAAGATATAGGTGTTCTTCTCTTTTGTGTTATGTAAAGCTCATTTTTGGTCTTTACAATAATGTTTTAAATATTTTATGATTTTGTTTCTATTAACAGGTTACATGCTCACCTTTTGTTATATTGATGACATATAAATCACCTATGATTTCGGTTTTTTAAATATTGTTGATCAATTTATAATTAGTTCTTTCTAAACTTTGAGAATGCTTTAGTAGCAATAAAACCTTAATACTTGGTGCCCATGGGGAGACTTGAACTCCCACGACCTTACGGTCAACGGATTTTAAGTCCGCAGCGTCTGCCATTCCGCCACGTGGGCGCTTGAATTATCTAGAATAAAACTCTATTACTAAATTCACTTCCATATTTGCTGAATATGGCACTTCAAAATACTTAGGTACTCTTAAATATCTTATAGACTTCTCTTTAGTATCAACTTCTATATAATCAGGTACTTTCTGCTCTTGAGCCTGTATTGCAGCAATCACTGCTGGTAAATTCATTGCTTTTTCTTTTAGCTTTATAACGTCACCTGGTTTTACAACATAACTTGATATATTTACTGTTTTACCATTAACTAATATGTGCTTATGGGATATCAGCTGCCTTGCAGAAAAAATAGTGGGTACGAGTCCAGAGTTATATAAAATACTTGATAATCTAGATTCTAATAACCCTACAAAATTATCACTAGTGTCGCCTCTTTTCTTATAAGCTTTTAAGAAAATATTGCGCATTTGCTTACTGCTTATAGCATAATAAGACTTAAATTTTTTATGTGCTGCAAACTGCTTACCGAAATCAGATGGTTTTTTGTAGCCCATGCTACCATGTTGACCAGGAGGATAATTTCGTGTATTAAATGGATCTTTAGACCTACCCCACAGGTTTACACCTAACCTACGACTCGCTCTATACTTTCTCTGTATTACCATATACCCTTATTTATAAACAAACTAAAATAATATACTAAGAATATTCGGTGTCTTTACCAACATGACACAAACATTTCAGCTTTGCAAATGCAAAACTGCAAGCTTTAGTATCATAATTTTATTGATACATGTCAATGTATTTTTATGAATTTGTAATAGATAAATGTGCAAAATATTACCTATTTTGTAAAACTAATGATTATGTTACCTGTATTTGTAATGCACTGCTGATTCTTTTAGGAATAGTAGCACTTTTTGTAAATTTGTGCTTATAAAGTAAGAATACATTAAGTTTATATGATTGTGTAAAATTAGTTGTAAAGAGTGTTATTACTTACTTGTACACTTATTTAAGTTATACTTTATTGAAAAGTATAGTAATTCTGTATATTAAACTTATTGATTAATCAGTTGCGAATATGCTATATAAAACAGTAAAGGAAACTTAGAGTAATGTTATAAAAAATATATTCTAAAATAGTGTATTGATCTTGTATGTTGTTCAATAGAGTTAATATTTTTATTTCTTAACTGGTTATAGGCATTGAGCAATATATTGTATTAGAAATTAGTTGTTTAGGGTAGAGAATCAACTGAGTGCAGTATTACTAAGCTGTGCAGTATTTGGTAAGTATATGTTTTTATCTTGTATAAGTAAAGTTTACTTTACTATTGTAACACTTGTTATATTGAGTGAGTTAAAAAGTACTATATATAATTTTGCACTGACTTAAGTCTTATCAAGGAATGTATGTTTTCAAGTAATTATGATATCTTTTAATTTCTCTTTAAAGGATTTAGAAAATCAAAATAAATGTCATATGTAAAGCTATTTGTTTTAGAAAGTAGATGTATAACAAATGTATGTAATTTATTTCTTGTGTTGCTAATGTATATAGTCTTTAATAAATATTTAATATGGCAAATAAGAGATGTATTTATTATGAAATGGATTGATGTTGAGGATGTAGCTGCATCTTTGGAAAAAAATTATCCAACACAAGATATATTTCATACTAGATTTACAGATTTACGTTTAATGGTTTTGGGATTACCTGGCTTTGATGATGATAGTAACGGATGTAATGAAAGAATTCTTGAATCAATACAATTAGCCTGGAATGAAGAACGTGAAAATAAATAATTATACTTTGAATAGATACTTGAGAATAGAAATCTAAGTTAGTTACTTTGTTAATTAGATATATAGTAGGGTTATTTGTTGTATATGAAGGTTAATTCCTGTTTAAAATTTGGAATTACTATGATTTTAAGGGTAGTATTATCTTTTAAAACCATTGTACCATGATATGGTTCTGTAATGTGTTTAAATATTTCATGTTGTTGTTGATATACTAAATCAAATTTTTCTTTGTCTAAAAGATTACTGTTTTCATATATTTTTTGTAAAATACTTGAATAATTTGGATGGGTATCTAACCATAAGGGGTTTAATTGCCAAAACTTTGTGAAGATTTCATTGTAAAATATAATAGAACCATCTCTGTTGTATATTGCTACAGCATTGGGAAGATTATTTAACAAATTTTTCTGTGAAGTAGTGTAATTTTTTAATTCTTGAGCGAAGTAACTAATGCGAGTTATGTCTTCTCCATATCCAATAAATTCTGTTGAGCCTTTAATTGGAATTTCTACCATATTATACAATTTTCTTTCGTTATTGATTATAGCATATTGTACCTTTTGCTTTATTTTATTGTTGTTTTTGTTGATTGGTTGTTCATTTCTATCTGTGTCTATGTTGTTGTTGTTTCTTATAAACTCTGAGTAGAATGAATTATGGACTTTGACTTTAAAGTCTTTCCCTCTTTTCCATAAAGGATAAGGTAGGTTGTTTAGTATGTCAGCATGATTTAGTAAATTTTCTTTTAGTTTTATGTTCTCATATTCTAAACTTGTTATTGATAATTTATAATTTGTTATATTCTGTACCCAGAGTAATACTCCAACTATTTGTCCATTGCTGTCGACTATGCTTTGTCCGTAGCAAGAACAATAGATTTCTGTATCCTGTCCTTTGAGATCTATAGTAAAGGATTTGTTGACTTTTTTGGCCTCAGTAAATTTTTTTTGTAATTCCTTCGATTCTTCAAAAAAGTCAGCAAATTCGTCAAAAGAATAAAATACTGTGTTAAGTAGAATTTGTAAATTAGGAGAAAATTTTTCTATACGTCGTTTCTCATCCCAAAGATAAAATCCATCTCCTAGTGTTGATAATAGACTGTTAATAAGATTATTATTATGTTTTAAAGTACAGATGTTAATATTGGCATGATAATAAGCATTAAGTAGTAGTCCTAAAACTAATATCAACAAAAAAATAGTAACATAAGTAAACATAATAATATATCTTCTTGATTTATTATAATTTTAGCAGATTTTTATGCACAAGATGTGTACAAAGATAAACTACCTAGCATTTTAAATCCTAATCTTTTGTAGAGATTTACAGAAGGCTTCATACATTGAGCAATAGCATAAGTGCAATTGTATTGTTTTTTTGCTATTTTAATCCTTTCTAGTACCATTTTACTTGCTATACCTTTATTGCGATATTCAGGGAGTACGCCATCACTGTAAAACCCTACAACCTTATCTTTAATATACATTCCACATATACCTACCTTTATATTATTACACCTTACTAGGAAGAATTTTAATTTTTAAATTATTAGCATCATTGTGATTTTCTAAACCCCTTAAAAAGGTTGCAACCTCTTTAGGGTCGCTGTAGAATATTTTTGAAGCAATATTATCTAGTTCTAGTAGTTTTTCTTTACTATCTACAATATCCAGTACAATATTTGGTCCATTTATACTTGGTATAAGGTAGTTTTCTATAGTTGCAATTGCTTTTTTAGGGAGACTTACACTTGTTAATCCTAGTTTTTCAAGTGTTGTCTTTAATTTTTTCATATGTGGATCTACTGGCCATGTAGCTTCAATATTTCTTTTTTTAGGAATTCTAAAACTTTTACTACAGCATCTTCATTACAATCAGTAGTAGCAGTGTCATGAAATGCAAAATTAAGTAAAGAGCTACGGCTATCGTTGATAGTCAATGTAATGTTGTCAAAATTGTAAGTCTCTAGTTTTGATATTTGTGTCACATATACCATGTAATCTTTTAAGTTACTTGTTACTAAAGAAGAAATGTGTGTGTTTTCCACTCTAAGTACCTATGTTAGCAATAATAAATATAGTGCATATGGAAGACATAATACCTGCAATTATATCATCTAATATTATACCAAGAGCACCAGGTATTTCCTCAATAATATTTATTGGCCATACTTTTGTTATATCAAATGCCCTAAAGAATATAAAACTGATAATGAATATTTTTGTATAGCATAATGTGTATGAGATATCAAAAGTTTGAGGTATATATTGATGATGTCTAAAAAAAATTATAGGAAGAGTAAATGCTATAAGTTGACCTATAATCTCATCAACTACAACTTCTTTGGGATCACTCACATTGGGATGGTCAAGCAAATATCTTGGAATTGCAAGCAACCCTATAGTAAACACTAATATAATAAGGAGTATACCAAATAAGTTATTAAATGTGGTAATAGGAAAAAGTAGAATTGTACTAAAACTAGCAACAGTTCCTGGAGCTTTAATTGTGTTACCACATCCAAACCATGTAGCTATAATTGTATATATTTGCACACCACCCCTACGTGAAAAACTGACAACTTAATTCTACAATAAACTAATTAAATTATATATAATTATATAATAAACTAATCTGTAATGTAAGCATTGATATGTATATAACTATCGACGTTTTAGCCAGTGATCATTTACATGATACTTATAGCAAGGAGAATTATTATTTTGTACTGAATTAATACATGGACTTTTAATTCTGCGTTCTCTTTTTGAGAAGATAGAACATCCAGATATAGTACATATTAGTGTTATAAGAAAAAAAACCTTTAATAATTTCATGTGATATCACCTAAATTCTATTACAGCATGAAAACTCTGTTTTTATGCTAATGTAGCATCTATTTATTGTATAATTGATAGTCTTAATAGTCAAGGTTGTCGTATTGAAAAATATGAAATTACTTTAATTTTATTTAAAGTATTTTATGTTAATATAATATTAATAAATCTATATTGTTTGTACGTATTTAAATTTGACAAAAGAGTAATGCAAGTTTACTCTAATCAAGTATTGGATAGTTCTGAGGTCCTGTAGCTCAGCTGGTAGAGCACCTGACTCTTAATCAGGTGGTCGTGTGTTCGAATCACACCGGGATCACTATCTAAAGTTATGTGTAAGTATAGCATTATATGCTTTTATATGAAATTGACATGGTACTATGATTTTGTTGTAGTGTCCTTCTTTACCTGTTATAAAGTCTTGAGTGTTATCTTATTATTGTCTATAATTTGATTGTTTTATTGATTTGTAGTAGTAAGTTTTGCGCGGATATGGCGGAATTGGTAGACGTGCTAGGTTTAGGTCCTAGTGAGGTAAAATTCGTGGGGGTTCAAGTCCCTCTATCCGCACTTTAGTGATCAGTAAGGGTATTATAATATGCTGGATTGTTATGTAGTTAAAGAGACTTTGAATGATAAGTTAAAACGAGAATATGAATTTGTTATTGATAAAGGCTATTTTTTAAATCAATTGGATTCTAAATTATCAGAAATTGCTAAAAATGTAAAAGTTCCTGGATTTAGAGTAGGGAAGGCTTCGATTGACTTGGTAAAAAAGGAATATTTAAATGATGCTATAAGTAATGTAGTAAGGAAAGTTATTGAGAGTACATCTTCTGAATTTGTAAAAAGTAATCAGTTTGGTGAAGTAATATCATCAAATATTGATATTATCTCTTACCCTAATTATCAATTTAATGGCAATGATAAAGAGGAAAATTTAGTATATAAGCTCAGTTTTGAAATTATGCCTGAAGCTCCTTTAGTAGATATTGATAATATAGTTTTAAGCGATATTGAAGTAGATATTCAAGAGCATGATGTCAGTGAATTTATCGAAAACTTGAAAAAAAAAGGTTCTAATTTTGTTGAAGCAGCTGATCCAGAATATACAATTCAAGCAGGGGATAAGGTAGTTGTTGATTATCAGAATAAAGTAAAAGGTAAAATCTTAAGAGGTGGAGATGCTAAAGATTTTACGTTGATTGTAGGTAAAAATACAACTGTGGAGGTATTTGAAAATCAATTGATAGGGATGAAGGTTGGAGAGACTAAAAACTTTGCTCTAACGTTTCCTGATAATTGTGGTATTACTTATCTTGCTGGAAAAACTACAGATATGTCAGTAGTTGTTAAGAACATATTTATTGCAAAAGCTATTGAAGATAGTGAAAGTGTAGCAAAATGTTATGGGTTTAAGAGTGTAGAGGATTTAGAAAGTTTTGCTAAAAAAAAGATCAAGCAACAATTTGATCAAATGAGTTTTACTATAGTCAAGAAAGAATTATTTGATTATATGGATAAAACTTACTCTATGGATGTTCCAGAATGTGTTGTGACTCAGGAGCTGAGTAAAATAAATCAAGAAATAAGTAGTGCTGGAGAAGATATACAGCTTGATGTTGAAAAAGAGGCGATTAGACGCGTAAAACTTGGGATGTTGCTTATGAAAATTTCCCGCCAGAATAAGATTGTTATTAGAGATCAAGATGTTTTTAACTTCATACAAAACAATTATACTGATTATGGGGTAAATTTAGGTGATGTGTTGAAAATGATCCAATCTAATAAGAATTTTGCGAATTATATTAGTGGGAAAGTACTTGAAGATAAAGTTATTAATTATATAATAAGGCTAGTCAAAAAAGACAAGAAGGTGATGACTACTAAAGACTTAAACCTTATGTTTGAGAATATATAGTTGTATTATTTTATAACTAGTATTAATTTAAGAAGATGTTTTATCAGTAGTTGAAGGGAAAGGAGAGGGTTAATATGACTTTAGTACCTATGGTGGTTGAACAAACTAGTCGAGGTGAACGTGCATATGATATATATTCACGGTTATTAAAAGAAAGAATAATTTTTATAACTGGGCCAATAGAAGATCATATGGCAAGTTTAGTAGTTGCACAGCTTATATTTTTGGAGTCAGAAAATCCAGAAAAAGATATAGCTATGTATATTAATTCTCCAGGGGGTGTCGTTACAGCTGGGTTATCCATATATGATACTATGCAATATATAAAGCCCAAAGTTTCTACATTATGTTTAGGTCAAGCTGCTTCTATGGGGTCTCTTTTATTAGCTGCTGGGGAACCAGGTATGCGTTATGCACTTCCTAATTCTAGAATTATGATACACCAACCTTCAGGTGGGTTTCAAGGGCAGGCAACTGATATAGAAATACATGCTAAGGAAATATTAGATATTAAGAGTAGACTTAATAATATTTATGTAAAGCATACGGGGAGAGATTTGTCAGAAGTTGTTGCAAATATGGAGCGAGATAATTTTATGCAAGCTGAAAAAGCTAAAAATTTTGGTCTTATTGATAAGGTTATTGAGAAACGTCTTGATATTGTGGTAAAGTAATTGAGATTGGAGAGATATGGCAGATAATGATAAAAATTCTTGTAGCTGTTCTTTCTGTGGAAAGATCCATAGTGAAGTGCGTAAATTAATTGCTGGACCATCAGTTTTTATTTGTAATGAGTGTATAGATTTATGCAGTGGTATACTGCAAGAAGAAAGTAGATCTTATAAAAAAATGGATACTCTTGATTTAAAACCGAGAGAGATAAAAAAGGTACTTGATGAGTATGTGATAGGTCAAGAGCACTCGAAAAAAGTTTTATCAGTTGCTGTATATAATCATTATAAACGTTTGTCAAATTCGAGTGTTATTAGTGACGTTGAGATTTCTAAGTCAAATGTCTTGTTAATTGGGCCTACTGGGTCAGGAAAAACATTACTAGCAAGGACTTTAGCTAGAGTTCTACAGGTACCCTTTGCTATGGCTGATGCTACTACATTAACGGAAGCTGGATATGTTGGTGAAGATGTAGAAAATATATTATTAAAATTGTTACAAGCTGCTAATTTTAATATAGATGCTGCGCAACGTGGTATAATTTATATTGATGAAGTAGATAAAATATCTAGAAAATCTGAAAATACTTCTATTACTCGTGATGTATCTGGTGAAGGTGTACAGCAGGCTTTGCTAAAAGTTATCGAAGGTACAGTTTCTTCTGTACCACCTCAAGGTGGTAGGAAACATCCGCATCAAGAGTTTATACAAATAAATACTGATAATATTTTGTTCATATTTGGTGGTGCGTTTGATGGTTTGGATAAAATCATAGAATCCCGTCATAGGGGTAGTAGTATGGGGTTTGAAGCAAATGTACAAAAAGTATCAAAAGATAAGGATATTTTTTGTTATACTGAGCCAGAGGATTTAGTTAAATTTGGGTTAATTCCAGAATTTGTAGGTAGGATACCTGTCATTACATCTTTAGGTGAACTAGATGAAGATACTTTGTGTAGAATTCTAGTTGAGCCAAAAAATTCTTTAGTAAAACAATATCAGAAGCTTTTTGAAATGGATAATATTAATCTTCATTTTGATGATAATGCATTATCAGTTATTGCGAAAAAAGCAGCTGTAAGAAAAACGGGAGCTAGAGGATTACGTGCTATTTTAGAGTCTTTATTGCTTGATTTAATGTTTGAAAGTCCAGGAAGTTCTAACATAAATCAGGTAGTGATTAGTAAGGAAATGGTTGAAGAATTAATGGTAAGTTCGCAGTTGTTTTTGAAACATTAAAGGTGTATTATATGAAAAATAAAACTTTACTACCAGTACTTACTTTACGTGATGCTATAGTATTTCCTCAAGTAGTGATACCATTGTTTGTTGGAAGAGAGAGATCTATTAATGCTTTAGAATATGCTGCTCAACATAATAATTACAAAATTTTGTTACTGACCCAAGTTGATGGATCTGTTGATAGTCCTGGTGCTAATGACCTGTATAAAGTAGGTACAGTAGCAGATATTGTACAACTACTGAAGCTACCTGATGGAGCTGTAAAGATTCTTATCAAAGGAGAAAGTAGGGCTAAAGTATTAGACCTAGTTGAAGATAATATGTTTTTTAAAGCAAGTGTGTCGATTGTATATGAGGATGCAGCTTTAGAGATTGATGATAAACTTGAAGCATTAAAAAGGTCAGTACTAAGTGAGTTTGATAGTTGGAATAAGTTAAGTAAAAAGATACAGGCAGAAGCTGCAGCGTCAATTTATGACATGAAAGAATTGAGTAGTTTAGCAGATATTATAGCATCACATTTAAGTATCAAAGTTTCAGATAAGCAGTTAATCCTTGAGACTTTTAATATTACTAAAAGGTTAGAGAAAGTATACGATCTTTTAAAGTTGGAGATCAGTGTTTTAAATGTTCAAAAGAAGATTCGTAATCGTGTAAAATCTCAAATTGAAACAACTCAAAGAGTTTATTATTTGAATGAACAATTGAAGGCTATACAGAAGGAATTAGAAGAAACTGATAATTCTACTATTGATATAGATTCTGCTAGTGAATTTGAGAAAAAGATAAATACAACTCTGTTGTCTGATGAAGCGAAAGAACGTCTTATGAATGATCTGAGAAGATATAAAAAGATGAATTTTATGTCTCCAGAAGCTAATATAATATCAAGTTATCTTCATTGGGTTCTTGATTTACCATGGGGGAAATATTCAGATTCAAAGATTAGTATGAGTAATGCCATAAAAATCTTAAATAATAATCATTATGGCATGGATAAAATAAAGGAAAGAATTTTAGAATTTTTAGCAGTTTTAAAGCGTCTTAAGAAACCCAAAGGTCCAATATTATGTTTAGTAGGGCCTCCTGGGGTAGGAAAAACTTCTTTAGCCAGATCAATTGCTGAGGCTACAGGTAGGAATTTCATACATATGTCTTTAGGTGGAATACATGATGAATCAGAAATAAGAGGGCATCGTAGAACCTACGTAGGTGCTATGCCAGGTAAGATTATTAAACAAATAAAAAAAGCGAAGACATGTAATCCTTTATTTCTTTTAGATGAGATAGATAAGATAGGTTCTGATTATCGAGGAGATCCTACAGCTGCATTGCTTGAAGTATTAGATCCAGATCATAATAAACATTTTGTTGATCATTACATAGAGGTAGAATTTGACCTTTCAAATGTTATGTTTATTGCAACTGCAAATACTTTAAATTTAAGTAAGCCGTTAATTGATCGTATGGAAGTGATAAACATATCTGGGTACACAGAGAATGAAAAATTAGAAATAGCGAAAACGCATTTAATTCCAAAATTATATAAAGATCATGGATTGCAAGAGAAGGAGTGGAAAATTTCTGATGATGCGATATATCATTTAATAAGGTTCTATACGAGAGAAAGTGGTGTTCGAAATTTTAAAAGAGAGCTTGCTCATCTTATGAGGAAGGCAATAAAAGAGATATTAATTGATAAAGAAGTAAAGTCTATCCATGTAGATATGGATAATGTTGAGCAATATGCAGGAATACGGAAGTTTGCTTTCAGTGTTATAGAGAAAGAAGATTTAGTAGGTATGGTGACTGGGTTAGCTTATACTGATTCAGGTGGAGATATATTGACTGTAGAGTCAGTATTAATGCCTGGTAAAGGTGAAGTCAAGTATACTGGAAAGCTAGGGGAGATAATGCAAGAATCTGTTAAAGCAGCATATAGTTATATACGTTCTAGGTGTTTAAGTTTTGGCATAAATCCTAAAAAATTTTTAGAGAATGATATACATGTACATGTACCTGAAGGTGCAGTTCCAAAAGATGGACCATCTGCTGGAGTAGCTATGTGTACTTCAATTGTATCATTGATGACTAACATCCCAGTAAAGAAAACTGTTGCTATGACTGGAGAAGTAACTTTAAGAGGTAGAGTGCTTGCTATTGGTGGTTTACGTGAAAAATTATTAGCTGCGTTGCGGAGTGGAATCAAGACAGTAATATTACCTTCTAGAAATGAGAAGGATATTGTAGAAATTCCAGATAATGTCAAGGAAGGGCTAGAGTTAATTTTTGTTTCTAATGTTGATGAAGTTATTAGTCATGCATTGATTCGTCAAGTTGTAGATATTGTAAAACAAGACCATATTGTAACACATGGTATGGTAGAAGTTGACGATTTAGATGCAGTACAACATTAAAACTATTAACATAGCTTAATTTTAATGTTATTAATGAATAGCATAGAGTAAACATTAACCTCGAGTAGATAGTGTATCAATTATGTTAATATATGATACGTTTAATTATATTAATTTATAATATATGTATAGCTTTTTATCCTAAAATCTCACTAGGTTTATTAGAGTATAAACATTAGTATCAACTATATAACGTGTTTACACATGTTAAATATTTTTATAATTTTTTTCTATGGATTTATTTATATAATTGAAATTATAGCGATTCTATAGTTTAGGTATTACTAAAAATAATAATTAATCTGATACTTTGAAATAATATAGAAGTTATTTCATTGGAATTGGGTACACATATTAAATATAAAGTTTAGTTGTTTGTAGTGTGTTTGTATTATTAGGATTATAATATTATATAAAGAAGAATATAATATTTAACATATTGTTTGCATGAGATATAAGTAAGTATCATAGTGGTTTTATTTAGTGAATATCTTTTAGGATATATATTTTCTAGCTTTTATAATAATCTGCTCAGGAATTATCATTGGTTATGTAATCACAGTGTGTAATGGAAGTTAATATAGTATATATTAAATAATTTAATATTTGATCAATATTGCGTATCTTAATAATATTATATAGCTTATAATGTATAGTTCTCTGTTTTTTTATTATTTAGATATCATTAACTTTTTATTGTCAATGCTTTATGTATATGATACAAGATTATACCACTTGTATTTTCAATAAATGACGGGGCTGTAGCTCAGTTGGTTAGAGCAAATCGCTCATAACGATAAGGTCGTAGGTTCAAGTCCTACCAGCCCTACTTCTTTGAAGATTGTTATATTTATGTCTCTAGTAAAATTATAATGATCAAGTAGATGAATAAGCATCAATTTGTAAAAAAGTAATCTAAGCTATCTTCTCTTTTCAAAGAGGTAGAGTATATTATTTTAATTGGGTTCTATAAGTAGTTATTTTTGAATTAGTGCTTTGTCTTGAAAAATTATATATAAATCGTGTATAAGTATAAACTTTTTTTATTGTTGGTAAATGTTATATAAATTTATTCAAAAATGTTTTTTGTTGTTGTTAATTTATAAATTCTACTCTGAAAATAATATAAAGTATATTGCTAGTTGTATGATGAAAGATTTAAGAAGTGATGCATTTAATGTTCGATGTATGTGACACTTTTTTGTTTAGAGAGTTTATGAATTACAGCCATTGTGTTTTCAATGTAAACTTATAAGTTTATTATTTATTTTAAGAGTGTACTTTATATTTTGTAATATAAGTGTATAAATTTTAACATATTGCAATATATTTATGTAAGTATAGTAATACTAAATTTTGCAATTTATGTATATAGGATTTACATGTAAGTATATATAATAATTGGTAAGAAAATTTTCTTTTTAATATCTGTTGTTTATTTTATACTTATATTATAATACTTAATTTATGTAAGTGGTATTTATTGTGTAAGTATCTATAAAGGTAATAGATTTATGAGTATCGCAGGATTAAGGGTTTGCTTATGTAAATATAGTTTAATAATCGGTTCTTTTTATACTATATAATATATGTAGAAAATTTTATGAGAATGTGAAATTTCTATATTTTGTTTTGTAAACAAGTTAAGCATTGTCCTTGTCTTGTTTGTTGATTTAATATAAGTATGCTGTATGTAACTGGGTAGATCTTTATATGAAAATAATATTTATGGGTTCTCCAGAATTTTCTGTATCTGCATTATGTTCTATTATAGAAGAAGAAAGTTATGAGCTTCTTGCTGTTTACACGAAGGTTCCTAAGCCTGGTGGAAGAAGAGGTAATGTACTTACTAAAACTCCTGTTCATATTATTGCAGAACATAATAATATAGTAGTCAATACTCCAAAGTCTCTAAAACATGATGATGAACAGAAAAAAATTGCAGCATTAAATCCAGATGTTATTGTAGTTGTTGCATATGGGTTGATTATTCCGCAAGGAGTGCTATCAATACCAAAATACGGATGTATAAATATACATCCATCATTATTACCAAGATGGCGTGGAGCAGCTCCTATACACTATGCGATTTTATCTGGTGATGAAAAAACTGGCGTCACTATTATGCAAATGAATGAATTATGGGATGAAGGAGATATTTTATTACAGCGGGATATCCCTGTTGATGAACAAGATAATATTGATACTTTAAGTAAAAAATTATCTAATTTGGGGAGTTCGATGTTGATTGAAGTACTAGATAATATAGATAATTTAGTACCTATTAAACAGAATGGTGACGATGCAACATATACAAATAAGGTAGTAAATTTTCATATAGATTTCAATGAAACAGCTGAATATATATGCAGGCAAATCAGAGCTTTGTATCCTAAAGCTTTCTTTTTCTTTAATGGAAAGAGATTAAGGATATTAAAGGCTAGTTATTATTCTGATAGTAACGTACAAGATTTAAAACCTGGAACAATAATTAATTCTAAAATGAATATTAAGTGTAAAGATAATGTATTGGTACCGCTTATAGTTCAAATGGAAGGAAAAAATTCATGTAATATTGATGATTTTGTACGTGGTCGTATTGTTGTTTTAGGGTCTTCTATTGAATAATAAAAATAGGTATAATTTTGATTTGAATTATTGAATATATGTTATAGAAAGTAGAATATAAGTGCTATTTAAGTAATAATTATAATTGATCTATTTAGTATTATTTTTTACTAATGGAGAAACGAATGTAGAATAAGTTATATTGTTTGTGAGTTGCAACAAGTGATATTCAAAAACAAAGATGTTCTATTATTTATTATTGTATTGTAAAGTATTAGGTTTTTAATTATGTTGTCTTTTTATGAATGTCTTTGTCAGCTAATAGTATATTTTTGAAATAGTATGTTTATACTAATTAGATTGTATAGTTGTTTGATTTTCTATTAAGTTTAGTTAACTATGTTCAATTGACAGTGCTACCTTTATAAAATATATTAGAATGTGAGAGGCTAAATAGAAATCTAATATGGAATACGTTGTTTCAACTTTTTATCGTTTTGTACATTTATCCAATTATTATGATATTCGACCTATATTAAGAGAATTTTGTATAGAACATGATATAAAGGGTACTATAATTCTAGCAGAACAGGGTATTAATGCTACAATAGCGGGTAGTCAGAGTTCTTTAGCTAAATTCTTCTCTTTTCTAGATTTGGATGATAGGTTAAGAAATATTCGAGATCATAAAAGTTTTTCTGAATATAATCCTTTTTCTAAAATGAAGGTAAAATTAAGAAAAGAATTGGTATGTTTGGGTATTGAAGATTTTGATAATTCTATATGTGGAGAATATGTTAATCCGCAAGATTGGGATAATTTAATCTCTAGGCCTGATGTTTATACTATAGATACCAGAAATGCTTATGAAATTAATTTTGGAAAATTCAAGAATGCAATAGATCCTAAAACAAGTTGTTTTCGTGATTTTCCAAGTTGGGCTGTTTCATGGGCAGCTGATAAAATAAATCAAGATCCTATCATAGCTATGTATTGTACAGGAGGTATTCGTTGTGAAAAATCTACAGCCTTTATGAAAGATTTAGGATTTAACAAAGTATATCATTTAAAAGGAGGCATTCTAGAATATTTTAAAAGTACTGGAAATGTAAATAATTTATGGGAGGGTGACTGTTTTACTTTTGATGATAGAATTATAGTTGATGATAAATTAACTCCTTGTGCTGTGAAATGTATATCATGTGATATGCATGTTACATTTGAAGAAATGAAATCAATATCTCGAGGACGTGTGATATGTTTTGATTGTAAAGGGTTATAGAATACTAATAATCTTCTTTTTGTATTTAGAATATATTTCTAGCGTTACTTAATCTGAAAAGTATAAAAAATTTAGGTCAGTGCTAGATAGCATGTTATGTATTATGTATGAAATAAATTTGTTGTAGTTAGTTTTAATCTATTGGAGGTAAAAATATTGTCCAAGATTAAAATTTTTTCTGTTATAGTTTTATTATTGAGTTATTCTTGTAAGTGTAAAGTTAGTATTTAAATTATCAATGTGCAATTTTTTATTTATGATAAGGATGTTAAGGATGGTATTTTTAATATCTTTATTAATAATAGATATATCTGCTGATTGAGTGATTTAATATTAGTTTATATAAAAAAAGGTTTATAAATCAAGGTATTAAGTAAAAAATCTAGGTTATTTATTTTATATGAATACTTCTATTACTTTAAATCTGCATTTGATTTCTGATTCTACATGTGAGACTGTTGCTTTAGTTGCTCGATCTGCACTTGAACATTTTAAATCTATAGAGGTTAATGAATTTGTTTGGTCATTTATTAATGATTGCGAGCAGATAGATAGGATAATGTTATCAGTTGAAAATGATAAGTATAATTTTATTATGTATACAATGTTTGATGACGATCTAAGAAAGTATTTGAAGCAAAAGGCTGCTATACAAGGAATACCATGTATACCAGTATTATCCCATATTATTAGGGAAATTTCTTGTTATTTAGATATTAAAAAGGATCCTTATATTAATACTGGTATTGGGTTAGACGATGAATATTTTACCCGTATAGATGCGATTAATTATACGATTGCTCATGATGATGGACAAAATCTTTGGGATATAGATCAAGCTGATATAATTATTCTTGGTGTTTCTAGAACTTCGAAATCTCCTACTAGCATATATTTAGCTTATCGTGGATATAGGGTCGTAAATATACCATTAGTATATTCTATTAATTTATCTGTAGATTTATCAAATATGAAAAATAAGCTTATTGTTGGTTTGACTATTGATATTGACAGACTGATAGAAATACGAAGAACTAGATTAGTTTCCATGAAAAATCAAAATAATTATCAATATGTTGATTATGAACATGTACTCATGGAGATTAAAGAAACAAAAAAAATATGTGCTAGAAATGGTTGGCCTATTATAGATGTGACACAAAAATCTGTTGAAGAAATAGCAGCAACAATTATCCAGTATTTTAATAAAATGCAGCATTAATGATAAAATATATTCTATTGTTTATAGATATTATAAACATTTGTTATAACTCAATATTTGATGTTAAAAAATGTATGGCTAATAAGTAATTGACCTATTGTTAAATATAACTTCAAGAATTCGTTAAAAGGTGATAGCGATAATGATTATGTGTTTTTGAGTTACAACATTAAAATAATATATATTTTCCATGTATCAGATATTACAAATATTTGTTATGAATTTATAATATCTGGTTTTTTAGGTATGATAGTTGTTACTAGTAAAAAAATTATACATATTATATCTGTGTTTCTGTTAAGTGTAGATGATTAATAATATGTAAGTAATGTCTTAACAGGTATTGGTACAATAATAGTAAGTATTTTCACTTTTATTTATATTATATTAGTTTATACAGCAAGCTGTTTTATAGTGGATGATTAATACATATTTATAAGCTCATAAAGTATGTAAAAAGATTATCTAAGTAAATAAAGGTTAGTTTAGTTATTGTTATAAGAATGACAATTAGTTATGAATTGTGTGTTGTCATATTAATATTTCTATTGTGCTTTAATAATCCAGTGTATCTTAGAATCTGTGTTTTATGGATTTTAAAATGTAGTAAAAACTTGATGACCTTTTTTATAAGAGTTAGTCTTAAGTGTGAGTTTTGTTGTTTATGTTTTTATATATAGGAAGTGATTTGAGTGAAATATATATTATTGATAAAGAAGATTTAGTGCAGTATTGTGGTGTACAATTAAGAGATGCAGTTGAAATAGTTGAAAGTGTAAATTTTTTGTATTCTATAAAGAAGAAAAGCATATATGTAATTGATGCAATAAGTGGAAATAGCAGTAAATGTGAGGACTATTATTTTGATGGAAGAAAAGGCTTATGGATTTTGTATAATAAAGTGCAGCCTAACGTTAAAGAAATTTTTGTGCTATCGTATAAAAAAGCATGTAAATTAGTAAGTAAGTGCTTGAGTAACTCTGATTTTCAAAAAGATGCTCTGGTTATAGCTAGATCCTTTGTTAATCAGTCTATTATTGGTACTTCTAGTTTTCTAGATGAAAGATGTTTTCCTGAAATTGTTTTTAATAGAAATCATTGTGTTGATAAACATTTTCATCCTGTTATTGAACATATAGGATTTTATCAGATAGTGCCAAATTTGTCTTGGTTAAAGTATGTAATTGATCTGGGTGTTAAGGTAGTTCAATTAAGAATTAAAGATCAGCCTGTAGAGAACGTAGAAGATGAAATAAAGAAAAGTATTCAGATTGCGAATCAAAATGATGTTAAGTTATTTATTAATGATTATTGGCAATTTGCTATTAAATATAAGGCTTATGGAGTTCATTTGGGGCAGGAAGATTTAAGAAGTGCAGATTTTAATGAGATCTTTAATGCAGGGTTGAGTTTAGGTATCAGTACTCATTGTTATTATGAATTAGCAATTGCTAAATATCTTCGTCCTTCATATATTGCTTTTGGCCCTATTTTTCCTACAATGTTAAAAAATATGAATTTTATACCGCAAGGTGTAGATTTATTGAGTTATTGGGTTAAACATTTAAATTTTAAAATTGTAGCAATAGGTGGAATTAATCTATTGAATTTAGATTCTGTTATTAAAACTGGGGTAAGTGGAATAGCAGTAGTATCTGCAGTTATTAATAGTGAATTTCCTGATAAAACTACTAGTGAATTTTTAGCAAAATGCAAAGCTATATGTTAATGTGTTTTGCGTGAATAGTTTATAGTTATTAAGTAAATTTAGGATATGGGATACCTGATATTAGGTGTTTTAAATAGGAAATCCTTTTTATAGCTTATGTAATGGCAGCTAGTAAGTTGGTTGAGATAGATATAGTTATTCTTCTTTATGCTTAATAGCAGGTGTGTTTTGTGGAGATGTATCAACTTGAATGATAGAAATAGTGTGACCATTTTTTCTTAGTATTTTAAATGATAGTCCGTATAGTAAAAATTCCTCCTCTTCTTCAGGTATACGTTCAACTTCATATACAATTGCACCTGCTAATGTTGATGCTTCTTCATCAGGTAGATTCCAACGTAGTTGTCTATTGATATCTCTAATAGAAGTGTCTCCATTTATATGATATATGTTTTCACAAATCTTCTTTATTGGGGCTTCTGTAGTAACATCATGTTCGTCTGTTATATCACCTACTATTTCTTCAATTACATCTTCTAATGTTACTATTCCTTGCAAAGCTCCATATTCATCTATTACTAAAGCTAAATGTTTCCTATTTTTTAGAAAATTGTGAAGTTGGACGCTTAACAAAGTTGTATCTGGAACAAACCATGGTTTTGTCATTACTTTATAAAGGTCTTCTTGTGTTATATTTTTACCTTTTTCCCTTATTAATGTTATTACATCTTTGACATGTACTACCCCTATAATTTGATCTTCTTGGTTTTTCCATAGTGGTATCCTGCTATGAGAACTTGCTAGTATTTTTTTTATCAGGTCGTTGATATTTGTATCTATATTGAATGCTAATAGATTTTTTCTGTGTGTCATTACTTGTGAAATTTCAGTTTCTGCTAAATCTAATATACTACTTAGCATATCTAAGTCTTGCTTTAGCATGGTACCTTGACTATCATGTAGCGAAATTAGATTTCGCATAGCTTCAGCTGCAGAAATAATTTCATTATCTTTATGCATATGTAGAATTTTTAATATAAAATCTATTGTGTATTGTATTGAGAGAGTTATTGGAGATAAAATTAATACACAAAAAGATAATGGACACGATATAAGAAGGGCTATTTTTTCTGGATTAAGAATAGCATAGCTTTTTGGTAATGCTTCAGAGAATATTAGTATAAAGAGTGTCATACTAATTGTTGAAAATAATATCCCTTGTGGTCCTAAAACTTCAATTGAAATAGCTGTTGCAATAGAAGAGGCAGTTATATTTATAATGGTATTGCCTATTAATACAGTATTAATGACTAGCTTCTTTTTTTGGCTAAGTGTGTTAATTACTTTGGCTCTTTTATTTCCCTGTAGCATTAATTTATGTATAAGTGAACTGCTGATTGAAGTAATACTTGTTTCTGCAGCAGAAAAAAATGCTGATAATATTAGTAGTATAAGTATAATAAATATTGAAGTTACTAATAGAACCATTGAGGTTAAGTGTTAAAATAAACCTTATATGATAAATAATAATATTGAGTTTTTCAAGTTGAAATTTTCTCTTTTTATTGACTATAACTTGAGTGTATTATACCATAAGTAAGCATTTAATATTTAGATTAGTCGAGAGTTTTTGTTTATGCATCCTATTATATATTTACTTGATATGTTGTTAAGTATGTATAATTTTTCTTTGATGCTATGGATAATATTGAGTTGGCTCATAGCTTTAAATGTTGTAAATAGGTATAATGAATTTGTTAATAGTATTTTTTTATTGTTATCTAGGTTAATGTCTCCTTCTTTGAATTTTATCAGAAAACTTTTACCTTTTACTGTATCTTATAGCTTTGATTTATCACCTATTGTGTTGTTGATATTTATTAACTTTGTGAGATATGCTTTGCGTTACTACTTTGGGTAAGAGAGTTGTTAATATGAAGCCTGTACTTAATAAGTTTTTTTTCTTCTTTAAGATATTTCTATTATCGTTTTCTACAGCATTTGTTTTTTTATCAATCTTAACTTATCATAGTGAAGATTTATCTTTTAATTCAGCAAATGATTACCCTATAAAAAACTTGTGTGGGATTGTTGGATCTCATATGTCTGATCTTCTATTCCAAGTGTTTGGAGTAACAAGTTTCCTAATTGTACCCTTAATGCTACTTTTCTTAGTTGATATGGTATATCATGTTAGTAGAAATGTTTGTCTATATGTGATTAGTAGTTTGACCATCATGCTTGGGGTAAGTAGCCTTCTATCACGAATTCCTTTGGGAATTATACATGAATATTATTGTATAGGTATTCTAGGTGCTTGTTTTCAAAATATTCCAAGTTTTATATTGATTTCTGTGATATTGATAGGTTTATTAGGGGTTATTGGTTGGAAAAAAATAGTATATATTTACAATGTCTTATTAGAAATGTATCGCAATAAAGTAGTTTATAAAACTAATGATACTAATAATGATAAGGATGTGGAGTTAGTTTCTTATGTACAAGAACAACTTAAAGAATTTTACGATGATGAAGCTGATGGTATTAGTATGCCTATGGAGGCAGTTTCTGATGTACAAGAACAAACTGAGGAATTTTACGAAGAGGATTTTGCATATACGTTAGATGATCGAGAGGAAGATGAAGAAAGTAAAGACAATGAGATAGAAGAAATAGATGAAGAGGGAGAATATGAGGAAAATGAAGAGGATGAAGAGGAGAAATTAGAAAACGAAGAATGGGATGGAAGTAATGATTTAAATGATGATGAAGAAGAATTGGAAGAGGAGTGGGATAAGAAAACTATTTTTCATGATATTCCGATAGTTAAAGAAAAGAAAAGAGATAGACCATTTATACTTCCCAGTGTTGAACATTTATCTAAGCCTAATCCAATAGAAGGGAAAAAGTTTCATCCAGGTGATAATGTAGCTAGTTTGCTTGATAGAGTACTTAAAGATTTTTCTATACATGGTAAGATTGTTAATATTAAATATGGTCCAGTAGTTACATTATATGAATTTGAACCATCTGCTGGGACTAAATCATCACGAGTTATAGGATTATCTGACGATATTGCACGCTCTATGAGTGCATTATCTACACGTATATCGGTTATTCCAGGTAGAAATGTTATGGGTATAGAATTACCTAATCACTATAGGGAAATCGTTATGTTACGTGATTTATTTGAGAGTAATCAATACAGAGATTCTCAACTTAAACTACCTATAGCACTAGGGAAGGGGATTGATGGAGAAGTAGTGATAGCTGATCTAGTTAAGATGCCACATCTCCTTATTGCTGGTACTACAGGTTCTGGAAAATCTGTTGCAATTAATACTATGATTTTATCATTGATTTATAGTCTAACTCCGGATCAATGTAAGATGATTATGATTGATCCTAAGGTATTGGAGTTATCGGTTTATAATTCGATACCACATTTACTTACTCCAGTCGTAACTGAATCTAAAAAAGCTGTTGCTACTTTAAAGTGGGTAGTCAGTGAAATGGAGAATCGTTATAGATTAATGTCAGACGTAGGTGCACGTAATATTGTTGGTTATAATGATAAAATAAAAGAAGCAATTAATGAAAACAGACATTTAGAGAAGGTATTGCAGACAGGATTTGATAAGAATACAGGCGAAGCAATTTTTGAAAAAGTATTGATAGAACCTAGGATTTTTCCTTATATCGTAGTTATAGTAGATGAAATGGCAGACTTAATGCTTGTTGCTGGAAAAGAGATTGAATCTTCTATACAGAGGTTGTCTCAAATGGCAAGAGCAGCTGGTATACATATAATTATGGCAACTCAGCGTCCTTCTGTTGATGTAATTACAGGAGTTATAAAAGCAAATTTCCCTACAAGGATTAGTTTTGCTGTAACTTCGAAAATAGATAGTAGAACAATTCTTGGAGAGCAGGGGGCTGAACAATTACTTGGTATGGGTGATATGTTATATATGGTTTCTGGTGGGAGAATAATACGTGTGCATGGAGCATTTGTAAGTGATGTGGAAGTACAGGATATAGTTGAATATTTAAAATCTCAAGGTGCTCCGGAATACATAGAAGGAATTACCAGAATTCAACGGGATTATGATGAAGATGTAGATGATAATGATCTATCTGAAAAAGATGATGAATTATATCAACAAGCTGTGTCAATAGTAATGAGGGATCGAAGGGCATCTGTGAGTTATATTCAAAGGCAGTTAAGGATAGGATATAATAGAGCTGCAAATTTAGTAGAGCGCATGGAAAGGGAAGGTATTATTGGGATTACAAGTGCTGGTAAGCGGGAGATATTGCTTGAATAAAGCATCAAATAATAAAAAAGTGTATTGATTAAAAAATCAGAACACCTTATTTGGATAGTGAATTTAATGGAATCAGGATAAAAAATATTGCTTAAGTTGAAAAATGAAGAAAGTAAATAAGTATAATTTTTGATTAGTTTAGTGATTGTGATATTTATGCTATCTATTAGTGTTTTTTTTGTGTAGCTTATTAATCCTAACTATATGTTTGTATAAATTATCCTAATTGTTAGTATATTAATGCACTAGTAAGGGTTTTATATTTTTTTCCTATTTTTAAGTAGTGTTCTATAAGGAATATTTGAAAAAAAATAAATTATTTTATAAGTTAGTGTAACATTCCAAATAAATGCGTGATTTATATATTATCAGCAAACTGGAGATTTTATTTGTTAGCTTTTATTTTGAAGATATTATAAATATGTTGCCTTATTTGGCAGAATTTTAAGCACACAAATTGTAAACCTAACTTTTGTATTATTGGTAATGAGAAACATCATTAGCTGCTTTATTCTCAAAATATTGTTTTATAAATAAATTATTTTATGATTTTTAGCGTGGATTAAGAATAAGTGTATTACCCATTAATTCTGATTAATGAAAGCTTTAATCTACTTAACTTGTCCTGTAATGCTATAAATACTGCGAAAAGTTGTTATGCTTTAGCAGCATCTTGAACATGAGTACTTACATGAACCATATTATCTCTTAGCAGACTGGAAACATCATCTTCTTGAACTTGCTTGGCTTTATTTCGAAAATGGTTTTCTACAAAAAATGCTCCAATAAATATAAGAATTGTTGCAATTTCTAAACAAAGTACAGTTTTATTTTGAAAATCGTAGATGTTTTGCAGCTTACCATTGAGATTTATTGCTTCAAATATATGACATGCACAATGTACAGCTTCAAAAAATACAAGTGTAGAGTATAAAAGTATTAAGCTTTTTGCTTGTTTTTTCTGATTATCAGAATTGCTTCTTTTACTTTCTATTGCTGCATCTGATACCCTTAGAAGGCAAGAAGCTATACATAATATAGGAGAAATAATTGAGAGCCACAAACATGCTTGTTCAAGCTTTGGAATGCTGTACTTCAATAACATTGTTAATGATGACAAACAAACTGTAGTCCATAGTATGTGTGATATAATAGTAAAAAAATTTTCGGAAATCTGAATATTATTTTGATGCACTTGTAATTTTTTGTCTGAATCCAATGGACATGGACTATCTAACAAACATTTTTTGTTATCTGCTGCTTTCTTTATTGCAAGTATTGAACTTGTAATCATACAAAGTGTTAGTATTGTGTGTACAATATAGAAAGCTATAGTGAGTATATATTTAATACGCTCAGAAACAGGCACATAAGTTGATACTAAGTTGAATACAGAAGATGACACTTCTACTAGTAACATAATGAAAGAAATTTGTACAAATATCTTGTCAAAATCTACTTCGTTTAATTTAGTACTGAGGCCATGTTTTTCTTGATGGTCTGATAAAAGACTAATTGAAGATAAAGAACTTGATGAACCTATTGCACCTGTACCAGTTGAATTTACTAATTGGGATTCTTTGCTGTTACTTAACATTATTTACACCACATACGTATAAAAAAAATTGTACTAAATACATAAAAAAGCAACACACTCACAAACACAGAATTTACATTATATCAGAAAAAGTGTTGAAAATCAACTTGATTATTTAACTGAAATTCTTATCTTGTAAATAACTTTCTAGGATAGAAATACCTTCGTCAATTTCCTGTTGAGTGACGATTAAAGGAGGCATCATTCTGAGGACATTACCACTTGCAGTACTGACTAACAATCCACGATCTACTAATTCGTACATCAATTTTCTGCTGTCGGTATTGACTTTAATTCCTGTCATAAGTCCTTTGCCCTTTACTTGCTCAATTACTGAAAATTTGTTAGCTAAACTTTCTAGTTTTTTGTGTAAATAATGGCCGTTTTTTGTGACATTTTCTAAGAATCCATCCTTTAAAATTTCCTCAACTACAGTTATACCAATAGTAGTCGCTAGGGGATTTCCTCCGAAGGTAGAACCATGCATACCCTGACTCATAAACTGAGATGCATTATTAGTTGACAATGAAGCTGATATAGGGAATCCACCACCTAATCCTTTTGCAAGACAACATATGTCAGGAGTTACACCTACATGTTCATAAGCAAAGAACTTTCCAGTTCTTCCAGCACCGCATTGCACACAATCAAAAATTAATAATATGTCATTTTGATCACAAATTACACGTAGTTCTTTTAGGAAAGAATCATCAAGAACATTTATGCCTCCTTCTCCTTGTATAGGTTCTAATAATATAGCACCTGTATTTTGATTAATTGCATTTTTTATAGATGTGATGTCGGGATTTACACTATCGAACCATTCAACATATGGCTTAAGGAAAGGAGAAAATTTATCTGGTTCATTTGCTGAACATGCAACATAGGTTCTGCCATGAAAAGATCCTTTCATTGTTATAAATTTGTAACGTTGTGTATTACCTTTACCACATTGATATGACCTTGCGATTTTCAAGCAACATTCTACAGACTCAGCCCCTGAATTATTAAAAAATACTTTATCAGCAAAACTTATATCTACTAATTTTTGTGCCAATCTTATAGCTTCAGGTATTGTATGTAAGTTTGATAAGTGCCATAATTTTTCACCTTGTGTTTTTAATGCATTTACTAATGCTGGATGATTATGTCCTAATGAACTAGTTGCAATACCTGCGTGAAAATCTAAATATTTTTTTCCGTCATGGCCATACAGGTAAACTCCATTACCGTGTGAAAAAGTGACACTAGAGGGTGCATAAACTGGTAAGATAGGCGAGCTGTTCATAATTGATGTTCCTTGTAAAACTATAGGGCTCTGTGTTAAATAGCGATGGCTAATAGTTAGTGACTATAACATGATATTGTTGTATGTCAACTAAGAAAAAGTTTATAAATAAGCGCCATATACATATTATTATACATAAATAGCTAGGTATAGATATAGGTATGAAATATTTTCGTGTTTTGTTATTAATATGTTTGGTGTTTATTTTGTTTTTTGCAGTTGGATATACACACATATACTTGAAAAATGATTATTTATATGAAGTGTCAAAGGAAATCAATGTGAATATTAAAGATATACTTGTTAATTCTGTGATCGATAAATATGCTAAATTATTGGCTAAAGCTCCAAGTCATATGGGAACCAGTACATACTATATGAATTTACTAATTAAATTGCGTGCTGAATTTTTAAAAGCTTTAAGTGGGGTAAAAGATTTTCACGTTATTTTGTATAACATAGATGGAAATGTGATATTCTCTAACAAAAGTAGTGATGATATTGCAGATCAAGATTTAATACTTCGTTCAGAAGATATGAACTCATTATTAAGAGGAGAGTATGTAGATCATAAGATAAGCAGTAGTGCAACTACTGCTTCGATATTTCCTATATTTCCATTAGATGATAAGGATAGTCATCCTTTAATGTTTTTAAAGATCATTAAAAGCTCTGAAAGTTTATCTAGTTTTATTGTAAATTTTTATACTATATTTTTGTCAATAGTGATATTGATTATTATTATATTTATAGTTGTAACTTGGTGCATATATTATAGAAATACAAAGATATTGAGTAAACAGTATGATGCTAATTTAAAGTTAAAAGAAGCAAAAGAAGTTGCTGAACAAGAAAATATAAGTAAATCGCAATTTCTTGCAAACGTTAGCCACGAATTACGTACTCCACTGAACTCTATTATTGGGTTTTCAGAAATGATCAAAAGTGAATCTATGGGTGCTATAGAGAATCCTCATTATAAAGAATACATAGATGATATATATAATTCTGGTGTTCATTTATTGAGTTTAATTAATGATATTTTAGATTTTTCTAAGGCTGAGGCTAATAAGTTAGTAGTAGAATTTGTGAAGTTTGATTTGGGTAAGATTATATCTTCATGTTTTAATATGATGGTTCCGAGAGCTGAGCAAGCAAGTGTTAATCTTGAGAAAGTTCTGCCTTCTGATAAAGTAGTTATGGTGGCGGATCCTAAAAGAATGAAACAGGTAATAATTAACTTGTTATCTAATTCAATAAAATTTACCCCTGAAAATGGTGTAGTGAAATTAGTAGTAGAGTATAATCTTGAGGATCAGGCTATTGTTATTGAAATTATTGATACTGGTATAGGAATAGCACAGCAAGATCTATATAAAGTAATGTCTGTTTTTGGACAAGTAGATAGTAGACATGCTCGTAAATATGAAGGTACAGGGTTAGGACTACCTTTAAGTAAGAAACTAGTTGAACTTATGAATGGGGTGTTTAAAATAAAAAGTGAGCCTAATTTAGGTACAATAGTAACATTAATTTTCCCTTATACTAATGATTTAGAAGAAAAAGGTTTCTAAAGTTTATGTTATATTAAAATAGGGTAGAAATATTATGAAGCGTATAGATTATTGATTTACCTTATAAGGTGAAATTAGTTGATTTTGTGTTAGTTAATAGACTTAATTTATAGAAATTTTTTTCTGAAGATCTTTGATATATAAGATTAAAATCTCTTTAACTATGTAATATTTGGACATTTTGATTATAAAATATATACCTCTACTACTAATGAGGTATATACTTTTTACGTAGAGAGCATTATAACTCGTTAAATAGAAGTATTTTTCTCAGAATATATAATGCTTTTCAACTGCATAAGCTATCAGTTTCATATTTGACTAAGCTAAATGTTGCTTGCGTGTTGTCTACTCTTACTAGAGATATTCCATTTTTAATATTAGGGTATCAACTTCATATCTATTAAGATAGATCAATTTGTTACTTAGAGGTCATCAGTTTTTTAAGTTTTGAATATGTATGATAATAATGTGGAATGATGGCCTAACTATTAGAGTGATGTTTTAGTAAGTGTTACATATAGCATCTTGGAATTTAATAATAAGTAAAATATATGTTCTTTATATTGAAAAAAGTATTTTTAATAAATTACTAGTAGGGTTATTGTCGTTTGTTATGTAATTACAATAATTAATGTAAGTAAATTCATCTTGTATGGCATGTAATCTTGAATTTTTTGATTTAATTATTACTATTTCAAAGGAGTTAATTAAATTTTATGAAATATGTTGTGTAGTTTGAAGTAGGAATAATCATATTGATTTACTGTTTTATATTTCATCATTTGTAAATTAAGTATTTTACAGTTCTACTAATGGGATTATTATTTAAATTACTGTATCTCAATTTTAAATATTAGCGATATGTCAATTATACTGTTAGATCCTAGAACAATTAATAGAATTGCTGCAGGAGAAGTAATAGAATGTCCAGCAAGTGTAGTTAAAGAATTAGTTGAAAATTCAATTGATGCTAAAGCTACTACTATTAGTATTACTATAGAATGTGGAGGACGTAATTTAATACTTGTTAGTGATAATGGTATTGGGATTAAAAAAGAAGATGTAGAAATTGCATTTATTCGTCATGCTACATCTAAACTTCCTGATGGTGATTTGAGTAGAGTTAAATCTTTAGGATTTAGAGGAGAAGGATTAACTTCTATTGCAGCTGTTAGTAAAGTAAAAATGATATCGAGATCTCAAGGTTCGGATACTGCATGGTTGATAGTATTTGAAGGTGGAGAAAAAACACAAGAATTAATTCCAGATGCACTTTCGTGTGGTACTTATATAGAAGTACGAGATTTGTTTTTTGCAATTCCTAATAGATTAAAATTCTTAAAAAGTGAAAAAGCAGAAGTTCAATCTATTGTTGATATGGTTAATAAGTTGGCTATGGTTAATCATAATATAATGTTTTCTTTATTTGTTGATGGAAAGCAGATATTTAAATATTTAAAACAGCAGTCAAATATTGATAGATTGTCTGAAATAAAAGGTCTAGGGCCAGAATTTTGTAAAAATTCTTTACCAGTAAATGTTAGTGAAGGAATGATTACATTAGTGGGTTATATTGGGTTACCTACGTTAAGTCGTGGTAAGTCAAGCCTTGTATATACCTTTGTCAATGGTCGTCCTGTTTATGATAGTTTATTAATAGGAGCAATAAGATATGCTTATAGCGATTTTATAGAAAAGGATAAATATCCAATTGTTGTATTGTACCTTGATATGCCATGTGATCAGGTTGATGCTAATGTTCATCCTAATAAATCTGAAGTTAGGTTTCAGGATAAGAAATTAATATATAAAATTGTAGTCAATGCAATTAAAGATGTATTGTCTACTAACATGCATATGAAGTTGAAGTCTATTGATAATGTTACAAATGATCCTTTCATGCAGGATAATGTTGTTAAAGCAGAGTATTTAAAAAAGTTTATGGTAATGTTTCTTCTAAATTTTCTAAATATCCTAACACACAACGATGTTTATCTAACAGTAGTAATGGACAAATATGTTCTGCTAGTGATTTAAGAACGGCTAAAATAGATACGGATCCTTTTTTTAATAAAGATTCTGGGATAATACAGAATAAATATAAAGAGGATGTTCAAGAAAACAATAAAAATTATCTTAATATAAAAGAAAAATCTGAAGTTCTACATACATATGAGAAGAAGGGTTTAGTTGATTTGGCAAATGATATCTTGCAAAAATCTTCTATAGATGGATATGATAAGACTGCTTTAAAGTATAGTGATAACACTTCAAAATCAATAAATAATAAAAAATCAGAAGTGGAAGGATTGTTGATAGATGATTATCCTTTAGGATATGCTTTGTGTCAAATACATAGTAGATATATTATATCACAAACACAGAATTCCATTGTAATTGTTGATCAACATGCTGCTCATGAAAGACTGACTTATGAGTATATGAAACAGGTTATGGAAAGGGAAGGAATAAAACGTCAAATGCTATTAATACCTGAAGTTATTGAAATGAATAATAGTTTTGATTTAGAGTTACTGGTTGAGTATAAGACAAAATTATTACAGTTGGGCTTGCTGATTGAACCTCTTGGTAATCTATCAGTTATAGTGAGAGAAGTACCAGCAATTTTTGGAAGTTTTGATGTTAAATCACTTATTATTAATATACTTGATAGTATAATGGAAGTAGGGGATACTTTATTTTTGGATGATAAAATTAAGGATATATGTGGTACAATAGCGTGTTATAGTTCTATTAGAAGTGGTAGAAAATTAAAAATTGAAGAGATGAATGCTATTCTAAGAAGTATGGAAAATACATCACATTCTGGACAATGTAATCATGGTAGGCCAACTTATATTGAATTGAGTTTGCTTGAAGTGGATAAACTTTTTGCAAGGAGATAATATAAAGTTGTTAGCTATGTATATTACATTAATATAGCTGCTGAAATAAACAAATAACTTTATATCATTAAAATTCAATGTAAGTTGTTCCTTGCGTGGTTGTATAAATAAGTTGCTTTATTGTATATACTTATATAGTACAAGTTTTGTTGGTTAGTCTAAATCGATTAATGCGTTCACTGTATGGGTAGATTTATTCTGTATTATGTAAGTTAGTATATTTCTATTGAATTTTTATTCATTAAGCTCTCTTATTGTAAGATGAGTTTTTATAAGAAATATTGATCTTGTAAGGATATATTTGTAATTTTAATATTGAAAGTTATGTATAATGGTAGCTTGTGTTAAAATAGGTTGTAAAGCAGTTATATAAATGTACTTACTAAATACTGTTTTTAAGTTTATGCAGAGTAAGTTCTTATAATTAACGCCATGATCTTACAGAAATATATAACATTTAAGATGTGTATGTAAGTACTGCAATAGAGTAAAGGTTAATATATTAGAGCAACTTTATTATTTGGGAATCTTTCTATTTTTTTTGATGCTTCTAGTTCAGTAAGGGCTATTAAGACACTACTAATGCTTAAATTGGTAGAAGCAATGATTTCTTCTATTTCTATTGGACTATGGCTCATATTCTGTAAGATGAGATCTTTTGCATTGTTGATTTTAGGAAATAATTCATGTTCTTTTACAATGTGATCAAAAAATGAATGTTGTACATAATTTTTATGATTAAATTGTATACCTTCGATTATGTCATTTGTGGATTCTACTAACTTTGCTCCATTTTTAATTAAGCTATTGCTCCCTTTGCATCTGTAATCAAATGGTGATCCAGGTACTGCAAATACTTCTCTATTTTGATTTAAAGCAAAATTTGCTGTAATAAGTGATCCTGATTGTATTGAAGCTTCAACAACGACTACTCCTAACGATAGTCCGGAAATAATACGATTACGTTGTGGAAATAAGTGTGCTTTTGGTAACGTGGAGAAAGGAAATTCTGTGATAATTAATCCTCCTTTATCTATTATTGTTTTATAAAGATATGTGTTTTCTTGGGGATATACTATATTAATGCCATTGCCCATTACAGCAATTGTAGGTAATTGTTGAAAGATTATGCTATGTGCTGATTTGTCTATTCCTCTTGCTAGCCCAGATACTATAACAAATCCAGTATTAGCTAGTTCGTATGATAATTTATAAGCAAAATTCTTTCCATTAATTGAAGGATTTCTACTGCCTACTATACCAATGATATTCTTTTTGAGCAGGGATAGATCTCCTAATATTGTCAGAACTGGTGGATAATCATGAATATTACGTAAAATTTCTGGATAATCTTCATTGAATACTGTAATTATCTTTCCTCCAATTTTATTGGTGTTTTCAATTTCTAGCTCAGCTTCTTCAATAGAACATATAGTATTTATTTTATTATTAATTTGAGATTTTTTTATTAGATTTGGTAAAACTTCTAATGTGTTTCTACAAGTTTTATATAGTTTAATTAATGCAGAAAATGTTGATGGACCAATGTTTGGTGTTCTTATTAATCTAAGACATGATATCAAATCTTGGTGAGATAGTTCTTTTTGAACTTGCATAATTGATTTTATAGTTAATATCTTAATATAATTAAAATATTAATTATAAATAATCAAATAATTAGTGAATATATTCTAGAAATATTTTTGATAATTCCTGCTATATATATAAATGTAATACAGTAGTTTACATTAATTCTAATTTATTTATCCATGATTCACTATCTGTTTATATATGTGCTACCTAGAACTATTGGATGACTGCTGAAGTCTTAATGGATTATAATGTATTAGTTATCAGTGGTTGTTATATATTGTAAAAAATATAAAAAATGGATAGCACTGTATTTTTATATTTTTCTATTACTAAAGATAAGTTATTTGTTGTACTTGAAGTATAAGGTAGTATTAATATATCCTTTCGATTTATTTTATATAAAAATATTACATTAGTTTAATTGTTAAGAAGTAATTTTATATTATGCTAAAGCTTGTAAAATCTGTGATTTTATTTGTTTATGGTATTCTGAGAATTATGACTTGCATGTTAAAAAGGATATATTAATGTTCAGCAATTTTATTATGTGAGAGAACACCAATTATTTTATTTACTAATAAATTTATATAAAAAAGATACTTTTTGTAACAGGCGAGATTGTTTTGATTGGAAAGATGTCACTATAACATGTATTTGTACATCAGTAGTATATAGAATTCCTTAAATAAAAGTTACATAGTTATATATTTAAAAATGTTATTATGGTCAATTGTTTTTCTTATGTAAAACCAGAATTATCTTGTTCAGGTAGAAAGCTAAATGATCGTCTTTATAAAAGACAGTGCTTTAATGATTGATTTTGTTACTACATGTAAAAGGTAATTGTAATGTTTTCTAATTAGAAACATGTACTGTTGTACATAAAGTGATATATAAAATTGTTTAGAATAAATTTAGTTGTTTTCTTGTATTAAAATATATTTATGTATCAAGCAACATACTGTCAGGAAACAACATATCGAACTATTGTATAGAGTGTGTATTTCTTATACTTAAGTAACATTTCCTAGGATTAATGCTACATTTATTCCTCCAAACCCAAAAGAGTTAGATAAACAATAATTAATTTTATGTTCTTGTGCATTTAATGGTACAAGATTTAATTTTGGATCTTCGGAAGACTCATATAGATTTAATGTAGGAGGTACAATCCCTGTGTTCATGGCGAGTACACAAAATATTATTTCAACACTTCCTGCTGCACCAAGTAGATGACCTATAGAAGATTTAGTTGATGATATTGGGATTTTGTATATACTTTCTTTAAATACTGTTTTTATAGCTTGAATTTCTATGCTGTCTCCAAGAGGAGTAGAAGTACCATGTGCATTTATGTAGTTTATAGACTCTGGGCCTAATTGAGCGCTAGATAAAGCTAGTTCCATAGCTTTTGCTCCACCTTTTCCTTCTGGATGAGGTGCTGTTATGTGATATGCATCTGCAGTCATACCATATCCTAGCAATTCTGCATATATTTTTGCTCCACGTTTTTTTGCATGTTCATAATCTTCTAACACTATTATTCCAGATCCTTCTCCCATGACGAAACCATCTCTTTGTTTATCCCAAGGGCGTGATGCTAATTCTGGAGTATCATTGAATTTTGTTGATAGTGCTTTTATAGCAGAGAACCCTGCAATTCCTAAGCGACACAATGCACTTTCTGCTCCACCAGCTATTATAACGTCTGCTTCACCAGACTGTATAACCCTTACTGCATTACCTATAGCTTGTGCTCCTGTTGCACATGCAGTTACCATTGAATCACTTACTCCTGCAAAGCCATATTTCATGGATATATGACCAGTTAGCAGGTTGATTAAACTGGCAGGAATGAAAAAAGGACTGATCCTCTTTGGCCCACGTTCATGTAAACAAATGGCAGTTTTCTCTATAAAAGGTAGTCCTCCAATTCCAGATCCTACTATTACTCCTACTCTGCTATAGTCAAGAGCTTTGTAATCTAATAAATTAGAATCGTTAATTGCTTGAGTTGCAGATGCAATGCCAAAATGAATAAAAGTATCCATTTTTTTTATGTCTTTTTCTGGAATAAATTCTGCTGAATCAAAGATATACTGCTCAGATTCAGATTTTATCGTTACCTGACCACCTATTTTGCAATCAAGATCTGATATATCAAATCTACTAATTTTGCTTATACCTGAAGTTCCTTTACATAAAAGATCCCACACTGTTTTTACATCAATGCCTAAGGAAGTTACTAATCCCAACCCAGTAATCACAACCCTCTTCTGTATCATAATAGTACTCAATTAGTTTTACTTTGATAGTTTATTGCGAATATATTCCTCTATTTTGTCTATAGTTTCAAGTCCTTGTGCTTCTTCATCAGAAATTTCTATAGAAAAGTGATCCTCTAAACACATTACTAGATCTACAAAATCAAGACTATCAAGATTTAAATCTTTTGCTAAATTGGTACTACCAGAAAGGGTAGCTTTTTGCTCATCTTTAAGCTTTAAACAATCAATTACAATTTTGGTTACAGTATCCTTTATAGACTCTAACCTTTCATCATTACTTTCCATAATTTATCCATTAAAAATTGAAACCATACATAATTATTAAACATAAATTTGCAAGAAATGAATGTTATAAACACTACTTTAACGCATGCAATGTTAAACTTACAATTAAATAATAATTTAGAAGCCCAATAAAGTAAAATTTTTGTAATGTTCTTTGAGTTGAAACAAAAACTGTACTTAATCTTATGTAATATATAACATACGCATATGAGAATCAACCTATTTAATTTCTAAGATAGCTGATAGTAAATATGATTTGTAATGCTAATCTTTTATTTTGGAAGTAATTGTGAAAAATAATAGATAGTTCTTATGTAATTATTTAGTTGTGTTGATGAAAATGAATTTGTTTTAGTACACATATTCATTTTTAAATCTTGTAAAGTAAATACTAAGATAGATTGTTATTTTTTTACTTTGTATAAATGGTAACTGTACTTATCTAGTGCTTAGCGAATTACTATTCTAAGGTAATCTTCATATATAATAATGACCAATTACCTACCCCTTGCTAGGAAAAAAGGTAATTGATCTATTAAATAGTTATGTTACTTTTACATCTCTGACAATGCTATATATACTATAGTACTCAATGACTTTGGTATGTTGGAGAGTTTACAATAGGGTCTATTCGTGGTGTTTTTAAGAGTATGCTATTGAACTCATCATCATCATTGTTGTGTTTTAGTTTTCTTTTTCTTTTACCAGACTGCTGAACTTGTTCTTCAGGTTGTTTAATGTTGTCATCATTTGCTCCAATCTCAGTATGGTTTGAGCTTGCATGAAGCATTTCTTTGAAACTTGGGTCATTTTCTAAATACTTAGCTGCAGCACTTAACATTAGTAATGGATTGCCATTACAGTATTGTAATACTGATTTTGTGACATCAATATCATCTTTTGTTCCATTAGGAATATGTTCATGATCAGAATCCACATCACATGTTTCTTCTTGTTCATTAGAAGTAGATTCTACATATTGAGCTGCGTCACTTAACGTTAGTAATTTATTATGATCTTTTATTATATTAGGAGTATCATCTTCATTATCAGAACTTATACCACATACTTCTTGTATTCCATTAGAAGTATGATTTTCATTTGTAGCAAGCTCATCTCTTCCATAGTCAATTGTGGCTAGTATTTTATCAACAAGTAATCTAGTAGCAATCATCTCTATCTTATTTTTCTTTGATTGATGACTAGATGTTTTTATATTTGTTGTAGTGGTATGTGATGTTGATGGTTGAGGCTGTTCTTCTGTGGTATTTTTATCTATATCTATTATGCTAATGTTGTCTTCACATATGTTCTTACTAACTTCATCATGTTGATTGTTTGTTTCTACACTAACCTTATTACTCACGATTGTATAGTTAATGTTAGTGATAGCAGCGCATTGTGTTTTACTACCAAAAAGGAAATAGTAGACTCCATCAAGGGGGCCACCACGACTTTTAGCGGATTTAACATTGGCTACTTCATTATTCTCTATCTTTGCATTAGGGATGGCTAATATTTGTAAAGGGTCAGCATTGCGGTTAATGTATTCACGAAGGCGTATCACGTGTATACTTGCTGCTGACATCTTTCTACGGAAATCTGTTGTAATTTGTAAAAAGGCTAATCTAGGAAAAAAAGAATAGCACACATTAGATGATTATTTATAAATAAATTTTCTACCCTGTTATAGTTAGGTAGATTACATATTTCCTCCTTGAATGCTTCATGATTCGGAATAAAAGTATCAAAGTAGCCATCAAGGTGTAATATATTTAGATTTCTGAATGAATTTAAACACTCCATAAACTTTTTAGGTTGGTATATCCAGCTGGGATTTACATTTGCTTTTAATATTTTTATATTGGGTAAATGATAACTTATATACTGTAAGTAGGATAACCTTGATCTTGAGTTGGTTTGAATAGAAGTACTACTACGGTTTTCTAGTATTCCCACTACTGATTGTAGAAAATTATGTCCCTTGAGATTAAAATCTTGTTCTATTGCATTTACTATGTAGATTAGGTATAGAACGTGTAACATATTTTTAGTGTGTAATATTACTGGTCCACCGTTATATTGCATAGTAGCATTTAAGAAACGTTCTTTAAATGTGTTCGGAAACTTATTGTATGGAACTTCTACAAAAAAGTACTCTTTACAAGTAGAGTACTTAAGTTTTTCCGTTTCTAGTATTTCTTGTAATATCTCGTCTAAGTTTATGTGTTTTGCATAGTATAACATAGGCATATTGATTGATTAATAATATATAAATGATATCGATAAATATTAATAAATTTCAATGTATTTTTTGATGTAGTATAAGGTAAACTGTACAAATTTATTGATATAATATGTGATGGATGAGTTGCATAACGTATCATAGTAGAGCTCGTTTTAATATATAGAAGTGTTTGCATAGTTAAAAAAATCTAATTTATTTTTTTATGAGTGTGTCAAATTTGCTATTATATATACTTTGTGTGTTATATTTATTGGGTTAGAAAAAGATGGAAATTTTATTTCAGTCATTAAAAGTTGGTATTAGTAGTTAAAGTAGTGTAATCTTGATAGGTGATTATCCTATACGTCGTTGATATCTTCACTTATGTTTTTTTATCCAATAATAAAGCAAGCAGCTATGTTTTCTAGAAAATTTAATTATAATGTTCCAACTACTGTAAATGATATCTGATGAGTTGTTATAATGTTATATTATATATATTTTCTAGAATTTGTGAATATAAAGTTTGATAATGTAAGATCGAAATAAAATGCTATCTTATCGTAATGTTTCTATGTTTTTTGATATTTGTGACTTGTATAGTGTTTGTATTGCTTAAATTAAATATTGCAAAATAATTTGATTATGTTACCTTGAGGGTTAGTATAGAGTGTCTGTAAGTGGGTTTTTTATCTGGCTTTGCTTATAGAAATAAGCATGTTTGAGTCAGGTATGCAGTAATGTACTTTTTATTGTATGTATTTTGTCCAAGGTAATGTTGTTCTGGTTTACAGCTTTTATTTGTTTATGTAAGAAATGCTTCTATTATAGTAGCTTAGAACCCAGTATAGAGAGAAGGGTAAGCTATTTTGTTTACTGATGAGAATATCCTAGGTTCAAAGTTTCAGCTGGTATAGAAGGTATTAAAATATTATTGAGTTCACTAGTAATAGGGTCTTGTTCACCTGGATCTGTGCCTAATGGGATTCTTAGATAGATACTATGTATGTTTAATATTGTAATATCCTTTAGGTCATTATTCGAATCATTTTTTTCTTTGATGCAGCACTCCATAATAGGATCATTTTTTAATACTTCACTTGGTTCCGGTGTATTTGAACATTTTTGTAATGCTTTTTCTACGCTGCCAAATCTAGAATCTAATATTTTTATATTCTTCTTTGCCTGGTTATGAGCACGGCACCATTTATGATTTTTTATAGGATACTTAACTATTTGTTCTCTTATTTTATTCCATGTTTTATTGGTGAGATTTTTTCTCATCATTTTGGAAAAAAACAGTTGCTCATTTAGCTGCATACTGTGACTAGGCCCTAATGATGGCTTATGTATATATTGTTTTTTACGAACATAATTCCTAGGCATAGATTACCTCTTAGATTTTTAATTGAAAATTAGCCATAGTATTATTATACAGTATATAAGTAATCTATTTCAAGTGTAGGTACATAATTATTTGTTTTATTACACTTTTTCTTAATATATTAGGTAATATGCTGTTTAAGTATTGACTGTAAATTTTTGTAAAAATGTTATTGGTGATTACTTAGGATAGATTAGTTTGTTATAAAGTTATAAAAAGCTTCACCTTGATGTATGGTTATTCTGAGATTAATTAACTATTGTAGTACACTACTGCTGTAACAAGTAATGTTTGATACATTAAAACTGCAATCATATATATTGAGTTCTTTTTTAAAAGCTGTGTCATTTAAATTTAATGGATCAACTGTGATATTGTTGAGTTCAGTGACAATATAGTTTTCTTCTGAATAAGTTTTTGTTTCTGTTAATGGTAAATTTGTATAAATGTATTCGATATTGTGGGATGTAACAGATATATTTGTTGTATTACTGTTATTGTAGGAATTAAGCAGTTGTTTTATTGTTATTTTATTAGGACTGCCCATAAATGGATTGTGTTTTGACGTTATTCTTTTAGGACCTCTCCTATGCAGAGTTTTTCTTTTATGAAATCTACTTGCTAACCACCTTGCTGTAACAAGCATATCTTCATAGGACATACAATGTATCTTTCTTCTTTTAAACAGTTTCATTTTTATAGGACTCCACTGTCGACCACGCAACCCATCCTTTAGTTGTTTATTATAAAATAGTATTTCAACTGGTGGGTCAGGTTTGATTTTGACTTTTTTTCTTTTTTTTAATTTGGGCATGATATAATTCCTGTATATATTGTTTTTCTATTCTAGATCTGTAATAAAGAGTATGAGTATAGAATACACAATAATCTGTTTCAAGTAATTTAGAATATATGATTATTTAACGCTTTTTTTTTGTTATAATTATAAATAGTAATATTTAGTATGTTACTTTAATGTGTTTAAGTGGCTTTATTTGTAAGATTTGGAATGATTAATGCTTGCCTTGTTAGAGCTTTTACATATGAACTGTTAAGCATAATAGGGTACTACTATAGAGGATCATATTATTCACGATAGTACTACGCTGCTGCTATAATAAGTAATATCTGGTATATAACATGTGCAGTCATATATGCTAAGCTCTTTCTTAGGAGATATTTCATTAACTGAATTTACTATAATATTGTTGAGCTCAGTAACAATAGGTAATTCTTCTAGTACAATTTCTAGTGGTATACTTTTCAAGAGTATTGAAGTAGTGGTATTGTTGATAATGGTATAAGTATCATGTAATTGTTTTATTTGTTTTTGAAAGTTACTGCCCATAAAAAGATCATTTTTTAATATATTTTTTCTATAGGAAGAAGTATTGCTTGTAAATTTTGTCCAATATTTAAATTTTTTGTCTAGCCAATTCATCACAATAAACATGTGTGTGTAAGCTTTACACTCTATCTTCCATCTGCCATATTTCTTATATTTTATTGGACGTAACTCTTTTTTAATAAGCTGCTCTTTTAATTTTTCGCGGTAAAATATTTCTTCAATTGACGGTTTGTATGGGTTAGTTTTTGATCTAGGCATAGTAAACTAATATAGTTTGCAAAAATGTGCGAGGATTATTATAGAGTGTGAGGTAGGATATTTCAAGTAAATTAGGATGTATAATAATCTGTTATTTCTATTTATGTGTTGTACTTGGGAAAAATAACTTTAGAAATTAACTTTAAGTGTTTAAATATTTTTAATAATTGTTTTAATGTGTTCGAGTAACTTAATTTTTGATAAAATTGTTGTTGCCAGAATTTATAATACTTTATTTATCAGACTTTGAATGCAATAACAAAACAAAGCAGTTTATATTTTTAAGAACTGGTATAGATTTCACTATTATCTTAGCACTGTGTTACTAGTACTAGTATAAATGACATCTGTAATATGTGGTGTACTACATAGAAAATGGTCAGAATTAAGTTTTTCTTGAGTAGTATTTGTATCATCTAATGGATATACTAGAATATTATTAATGTCAGTATCGATTGTGTTTTCTTCTAGTGGAATATCCAGTGGTATACTTTTATAAATTTTAACAGCAGTAGTAATAATATAAAACTTATGTAGTTTCTTAACTTGATTTTTATGCTGACCACTCATGGAGGATATGTTTTTTTGCATACATTTTTGGTAAGTAGGCTCAAATGTACGGTTTTTTCCAGTACTGGATTTCGTGTTTGGATGCTTCGCAATAGAATTTTTTTTTAGTATGTTGATTACTTATCTTAGGTTTGGAAACTTCTGTTGACTTATTGTGACAAGACCTTTTTTTGAGTGTTAAAGGTATAGATGTACTTTCTTTAGGATTAGGCATGAGTAACTCACAGTTGTTGTTGTATTAATTAATTCTAGGGGTGAACAATAATTATAATACATAGAGTATTATATTTCAAATTATAATATAGTTATTATTATTTCTTTATATATTTATTGACAAAAATAATTTATTAACAATTAACTTCAATTATTATGTAGAAGTGTATATATAATAATGCTTTATATTATATGTATATGTGTGATTTTAGCTTGTTATAAATGTTATTGCAGTTTTGTTAAAGTGCTATTTTACAGTCCACTTATGCTGGTATTTAAGAGAATTTGTAATTGTATAGGAAATAAAAATTCTTTCTTTTGTTTAATTTGAATATTGCTATAGAAAAGTTATTTCGTGTGTTAAATTTTACTTTTTTGTAATCTAAGATGTCGAGCTCTCTTGTATCTGTATGTTATAGTTGCTAAATATGCGGTGTATTTATGAGTTATAATGTAATATTGTATGATAGGTATTTAAACTCTAAGTTGAGTTATTTATCATTATTATGAAATATGGAAAAATTATAGCTGAGAATTATATGTGGTTGTTTTTTTATTGTATGTAGGATATTTATGATCATAACTTTGTTGATTAGGGTATTATTTTGTTATGAGTAAAGAAAATCACATTGAGTTGATCTTTTTTATATTAGTGATTTTGTACGTTTTTTATAAAGTTGTCTTTATTTATATAGTATGGTTAAGTGTTGACTTTAAAGTTGATATTATATTGCACTACACAATTATTAATATATATTTCATATTATTAACTTATATGAATATCTCTAGAAGCATAAAGAGATAATTAATATGTTAAGTAGTAATGTTGCTGAATTGCAGTGTGAAAATGACTATGTTACAGATAGCGTTCAATTGGATTTTGATAGTGATAATGAAAGTATAACTTTATCAAAAGAAGAAATTGTAGAATTGGAAAAAACGAGTACGGAAGGAATACGGGATAATCAAGTTAGTTGGTTAAATGGATTATTGTTGGATGCATCAAAATCTGGTAATTTTACTGCTTTTTTTCAGGCAATTTTATCGCTTTTAAAATGTGGAAAAAAAAGGAAAGTTAAGTCAGATTGTCAATTTGTTATATTTAAAAGTCAGAAAGGATATTATAGTATTATAGGTTCTGTTAAATCATTACGTTTAAAGCATAAATTGCAAGAACCGTTGCAAGGTGATCTTTATATATGTGATCTTGGAAGTTTAGGATTAATTTTTCGTGATGATTCTCTTGAGAGAGAATCATTTATTCAGTTAGTTTTTGAGAGTACATTTAATAGAAAAAGTACTAAAATAAGTAAGTTTGAGATTTTCTGCTTTAGTAAAGAAGATGTTAGTTATAAAGTGCTGGATTATAAAGTAGACTCATTACAATATGCGTTGGAAAATGAAGATGCGAAAGCAATGAAAACCATATGCAATGTTTTAAATAAATCAAAAGAACATGATCATATACTAAAAGAATTGACTGTAGATGCATTAATTGAGGTGATACGACAGCAAAATAGTACTTCTAATGAGCTTTTGGGGTGTATTGATTGTTTGTTGGATTCAAAAGTTGATAGCCTTGATTTCGATTCTGCAGAAGATTCGTCTCTGGTAAGAAAGTTAAAAATTTTTGCTCACACAATATGTAATAGTGACATGTTATTACGTAAAGTATGTAAGGCGCTATATGAAAATATAGTAAAAGCTATATGTTTAGTTGATTTAGAAAGTGTGAAAAAAAGTAAAATCAGATTATTTTAGATCTAATATGTTGGGAACAGACCAGACTAGTACTCGTAACATGATTGTAGATATGAGCTATGGTCCTGATAATGACAATATTATTTTTCTTTTAATGCAATCTGATAGCCTTAGGTTGTTGAAGCTTTTGTTTCATCAATATGATCTAGATGTTGAGAAAACAAATTCCTATGGTTATTCAGTATTACATTTTGCTGCACTGTATAATGCAAAAAGGTGTGCAAGATTCTTACTAAAAAATCACCCAACAATTAGACAAAAACCTGCAAAGTCTGGTTTAACACCATTACATGTAGCTGCAGGATCTGATTCATTTGAGGTATTAAAGCTGCTGGTTGAGCATAATCCTTCTGCTATATATGTTAAGGATAATGTTGGTAGAAGTATTATACATCATACAGCTCTAGGTGGTTATGTCAATAATATACGATATTGTATAGAAAAACTTGATATGGATGCTAATGAGCAAGCGGTTGTTTTTGATAGCGATGGTCAAATTGATACACTACTAAATGCTTCTAGAAACTGTACACCTTTACACTTTGCAATTGAACAAGGTAAGTTAGCAGTAGTTAACTATTTAATGTCTAATCCTAAGGTTGATTTCTTTATTGAGAATAGTCAAGGATATACAGCTATAACATCTGTGGATTCTAAAGGAAATACTTTGTTACATCAATGTGTTATGCATGATAATCCAGATTTGTTGTTTAACAGTATACTGCTAGGATGGGAACAAGTTATTTTAGTGCGAAATGATTTTGGCGAAACTGCTTTTGATATTGCTATCAGTGAAGGTAGGGTACTGTGTTCTTGTATATTACTTTATTTTTATGTGAATGTTGCTCAGGATTATAGGGATAATTATGGAAATAAAGTTTTTGAATGTAAGGATAGCTATGGCAATACTCTACTACATCAAACTGTTAATATTTGCAGTGTTAATTTGGTAAGAAAAATATTATCTTATGATGATGTTAATTTAATGAGTGTAAATAAAAATCAAGAAACTCCACTGGATCTTGCAATCAAGTTGCGCAATATTGAGATAATCAGTCTTTTGCTTGCAGATAAACGACAAAGATTAATTGCTAAGAATGGTAGCAGTTATGTTGTAAAATTGATGAATTACGGCCTAATGACAGAAGAAATTTATAAGCTTATTAAAAGTAGAAAATTAAGAAAAAAAAGGAAACTTTGTTATAAGTTAACTATATCCTTAGTATTAAGTTTTATGGTAGTAACGAGTGTTGTAATGGCATGTATTGTTAAGTTTCATAAAGAAATAAATAGCATATTTGCTGTAGTTCGGGATAGATTATCCCCACAGTTATTTTTTATGCTGATATCTGGTTTTATACTAGTTAGTATTTTTATAAGTTGTTATTTGTTTGGTAAATTGTATATTGAACTCATGCAGCGAAAGAAGCTCTTACCTATAGAAATAAGTAAGATAGATTCTGCTAAGAGTACAGATAGTACGAGTTCTATTAATAGTGAATATATAGATGTACCTAGTAATGGTAAACAAGCACCTTCAGATTCAAACTCTAGATCTTCTTCTTCAGATACAAGATCATCGTCTCCGCAAAATAGTTGTAACTCATTGCCTACATCTAACCTAGAGTTACCTATGCCTAATATAGAATTAGAAAGAAGACATAGTATTGACGCAATAGGCTCCAAAGGAATAATAAAACACATTACATCTTTAGAGGAATGCAGAAGATTACCACAATTTACATCTTTAGAAGAATGTAGAAAATTACCACAATGCTCTAACACGCTACAGCGCAGCCTTACTTTAGCTTCTCTTCGGTAAACAGTACGTGCTTTCTTGCTACAGGATCATATTTACGAAAGGAAAGCTTATTAATTAATTTTTTAGGATTACGCTTTTTGACGTAGAAAAACCCAGTTTTTGCACTGCTTGCTAACTTCACAAGTAAAGTAGAACCTTTTTTAGCCATAAATAACAAGTAACTAAGTAAATAACCCATTAAGCATAGTAATAAATTATTTAGTAGTCAAGTAAGTATTTGATACTGGCGGTAGATAATTTACATGTTTATTTATTAACATATTGTAAATAACATAATTATAATTTTGTATTTCTTTTTTTATCAGGTTAAGATATAGAGTAAAGTTTATCTTTGAATTGGTTTTGAACATGATTTATATTGGTGTATGTTAGTTTCTTGGTTTCAGATTTTAATAAAGATTATAGGTAAAGTTTTACCTACTAGGTTAATCAGTACTTTTTTGGGTATTGGGTATTTACCAGCATGGCAAAGTCATTGGGCTGCTGTAGTGTCTTTGTTACTAGGTTATATATTATTTTACTTAATAAATGGTATGCATTATATAAAATATGGGTTGATAGTAACAGCAGCAGTAGTAGCTTCATTTTTTTTAAAAATATCATTAGTTCTTTTTATAATAGCTATGATATCAATTTTTGTATTTCAATCTAATAGTTCTGCTGATGATAGAAGTGATATTATAGTGGTTCAAATAGCGTTAGGACAACTTCTTGTAGTTGCGTTATCTATGCCTGCTATACTTGCAATATATAATTGTTTGGCAATTCTTTATGGGAAGATATGTCAAGGTGTTTTTATTTGTCCTGCTTGGTTTAATGATTTTATGCATTTTTTAATATTTTTTTTAATACCTTTTGTAATATTTAATGTTATTGAAATAATAAAACCATGGCCTATTTCTAGTTTACAGATATTATATAATAATTGTTTTTCAATAATATCTGAAGGATTGATATTAGTTATATATACGTTAATAGTTATGTATCTTGCTGCATTTATATGTTTCGATTTAACTATTCATGATGCAGTTGCTCTTAATAAATACATTTTTACTTTGATAAAGTTCAGGTGAAATAATGAATATAGTGAAAAATTATAGTGTAATTTTACTTTCTATAGCTAGTTTTATTGCATTGTTTGTAGCTTATGCTGCTCAGTATTTGTTTATGATGCTTCCTTGTAAGTTATGTATATATGAGCGTATTATAAATTTTATTGTTATAGGTTTATTCTTAATACACTTATTTAGACCGTATAAGATCATTTTTTTTTGCATGTGTTTATGTTATATCTTAAATATAGTAATCTCAGGTTATCATGTTGCTCTTGAGCACGGTTGGGTATCAGATATTATGGGATGTACAGACAGTGTAAAGTCTACGACTTTTGATGATTTAAAAAATTATTTATTAAATACAAGTACAGTGGTATCTTGTGGAAATCCTAATATTATATTTATTGGGTTATCTATGGCTGAGTGTAATTTTGTATATTGTTTACTCTGTTTAATGTTAGGTATTCATTTATTTATGAAACAGTGTACTAGAGGGAAATAGAGTACAAATTTTCAAGTTTTAGCTGTGCGCAAGTGTATAAGATTACAGATGGAATCAACTACGTTTGATGATGAAAATTCTTTCTAAATACAATTATGGTATGCCTTATGGAGATCCTATATTGTGGAACTCCATATAGGTATGTATTCATGCAGTATATTGGAAGAAAACAGATGATATAAATCTCTCTGATTTTGGTAATAAATTTGGATTATCTATGATGAGTGTTATTGGTAATTACTGTATTTGTTTGTTTTGGAGTGATTAAAAAAAGAATATATGTAGTTTTATTTTGTAAATGCATGAAGTTTTTATTGATGATTCACTAGATAGTCATATTTATATTACAGTGTTAAGTTATCTATTGTAAATTTTTGATATATTTTATGTGGATAGTGTAAAGTTATTTATTGTGAGAATATGTAATTATGTATATATATTGGTTCATTTATTTGTGAAATATTATGTTGCAAAGAAATAATTTATTAGAACAAGTCATTCGAGTAAATCATGCTGGAGAATATGGAGCAGTGTGTATATACACAGGTCAAGAATTAGTATTTCGTAAACTACCTATTATTGAAAAAATTGTTGAAATGAAAAAGCAGGAACAAAATCATTTTAATTATTTTGATTCTGTAATGAAAGATAAAGGAGTACGTCCTACAGTTTTTTTACCATTATGGCATGTTATGGGAGTGATGTTAGGTATAACAACAGCTTTAATGGGTGAAAATGCTGCTATGGCTTGTACTGTTGCTGTTGAAGAGGTTATAAGTGATCATTACCAGGATCAGATAACAGCTTTAAATGATAGTGATCTGGATAATGGTGAGCTAAAAGATAAAATTATGCAATTCCGTAATGAAGAACTAGAACATCATGATATTGCTATGTGTCATAATTCTAGTAATGCCATGAACCATAGTGTATTATCTTTTTTTATAAAGAAAGCTTGTAAAGTCGCTATTAAGATTTCAAAGATAATATAAAATTTTTTGTTTTGGTAATTTTCGAATAAAAATTATAGAGTTTAAACCATGAGCAGATTAAATTGCTATCAATGACTGGGATAAGTAATTGTAAAGATAGTAAAGATTGTTAAACGTAATTATTGGAAATTGTGAGATTTGAAGAATGTGAAATGTTATGTAATGGAAATTTGCATATGTATTTTGGCTATTTGTTAAAAGCGTACTTACAGAGTTTTTTCATTAATTATGCTTAGTCAATAAAATTCAGTGCCTGTGTATTTTTTGATTATGGTATTATTAGAACTAAGGGTAATTAAAAATATTTTTTAAAATCATACATTTGTTTGGTTACTATTAAATAGCTTTGTGCATATAAAAAATCAATTTGTAATTAAGGTAAAGATTAGTTTTATATTTTTTGAATGTGTTGTAAAAATAGATTAACGTATAAATTCTTCTTTGATGTTCTATTTTGTTAGACACTGCTTGACGAAAATTACTCTACAATTAGCTATTTTACAATAATATATTTGACCCTATAACTTATTTATGTTTTGTAGGGTTAGTATATTGTAAGTAGTAAAGTTTTAACATATCCATCCTCCTCCTAACATTCTATCTTGATCATAAATAACACATGCCTGGCCAGGAGTAATTGTACAGTAACTGTCTTTTAATAGTACTGTTGCCTCATTAATATTACTTGGGTAAATTATTGCTGTACTACCTGTATGAGATGATCTTAGTTTAACTTTAACATCTAGTCCATTGTGTGGAATTCCTTCTTTAATTAGCCAGTTTATTTCTTTTATGTATAGCTTGTTTCTCAATAATGCAGATTTTGGTCCTACTGTTACTTCGTTAGTGTCTGGGTTTAGTTGTATTACATATAATGGTTCTTTTGAAGATAATCCTATACCTCTCCTTTGTCCAACCGTAAAATTTACTATCCCTTGATGTTCGCCTAATATGTTTCCACTAATGTCTATAATGTTTCCTTTCTTTATAGTTTGTGGTCTTAATTGTGAAATTGTATTTTTATATGTGTCTGTTACAAAACATATATTTTGACTGTCAGGTTTATTTGCTACTTGTAAGTTAAAATATTGTGCTAATTTTCTAATGTCATCTTTATGAAAGTTACCTAATGGAAATCTAAGGAATTTTAATTGTTCGATTGTTGTTGCAAACAAAAAATAACTTTGATCTTTTTTTGTATCTTTACTTGAATATACATATATCTCATGATCTTCTTCTATTTTTCTAATGTAATGTCCAGTAACTAAAACGTCTGCACCAAGTGATTTTGTTGTATTAAGCAAATCTCTAAATTTTATTACTTGATTGCATTTTACACACGGTATGGGAGTTTTTCCTTGTATGTATGTATCTATAAAGTTCTCAATTACCTCTTCTTTGAATACTTTTTCATAGTTAAGAGTGTAATGGGGAAATCCCATACTTGCTGCTACTTGCTTTGCATCCCTTGCATCTTGACTTCCACAGCATGCACTTGTTGCACTATTAGTGTTATATAGCTGTAGAGTTACTCCAATGACTTTGTATCCTAATTTGTAAAGTAGTGCTGCTGCTACTGAACTATCAACTCCTCCAGACATTGCTACAACTGCGGTTGTTGATGATGGAGATTTTCCCTTAACTAATGGATCTATTTTGAAGTTATCAAGCATGATTTGTAGAGTACCTTTTTAGTATTATATGTAACATTTACCTATAAAGTATATAATATGATTTTATATTAATTACTTTAAAGTTTATTATATTAGTAACTTATATTTATATCCATCTGGAAGCAATCTTTAATTGGCGTATAAGTATATATTATCGGTTAAATTAGAGAATTAGTATATTGCTTATAATAAATTATCAAGGTTTGTTTTGATCGTTTAATTGTATAGCTAAATTCTTATTTTGTTGACTTTACTATTGAGCTTGTATCTGTGTATCGTAGTTAAGTAATATTTAAAGAGATATCAATTTTATATTACTTTTAATATAGGTAATTAACTAATAGAAGAGTTATTATTGGTAATCTCTGTCAGTTGGTGATGTTTTGTATGTTAAGAGTGAATTTTTGTTTAATTGTTTATATTCTATATTTAACCTTTTAGTATTGAGGATATTAACATACTATTATTTAGTATTAGTAATAAAAGGAACGTTGATATATTGTTTTGAAATTGTAAAGAAAATTCATTGTTAAAAGAAATCATTGTTGTTAAATTCAGAACTTAGTTGGTCTGTATCTGATAGTTTTTTTAATATTTCTTGTATATCGTGATAGTGTATTTGGTGATCATCTATAAGTTGATTTATTTTTTTAATTATACCTGAATTTTTAATTTCTAATAGTTTATCTTCTCTTATATGTTGCTTTATATCTGCGTTACATTCTGTAATGTCATATAAATATAAACTATCTGAATATGGTGCTCTGTTTATAAATATTTGTGTTACTATTGCTGTGAGATGTGTTGATAATGTACTGAGAATGGATTTCTTATGCGGAAATAATATTGCGATTGATTCTAAAGCACATGAACATGAAATTGCATCAATGAAAGCTATAACTGGTAATCCCATATTGATACATATAATAGCTGTCTGTATTAAGTTTATATTGTTGAAATTACTTAATAATATAATGTCAGCTGCTTGATTCTTAATAAACATAGGGTCAGCTTGTGATAAATTATATGTATTTATTAAGGATTTATTTGCTTTTGGAATAGGTACATTGTTATCACTAAAGATTAGAGTATGTTTTTTTTGATTGTTATTAATTTCTTGTAGTATCAGTGGTAGAGTGTAGTTATTGCTGTTATATGTATCTCCGGTGAATAACAGTAAACCCTTTGGTAGTTTATTAATCATTATATCTAACTCTTTTTCAAATTCTGATTTTACTATCGGTTCATTTTTTATTATATTAACTATAAGTTTGACATCTTGGTTATTATATGAAATGTGTATGTATAGTTGGTAAGAATTGTTGAAAGTTAGTGTTGTATTAAAAAAACCTTGAGTTTTGTATGTGTTATATTCTTCTACTTTTAATATTGACTTTATAATTTCTTCTATTTCTAATGAGGATAAGCTTTTTGTTTGAAGAAATTCTATATTATGATATTTTCTAATAGCGGGTGGATTATTAGGAATTAAGTATAGATAATCAGAAGAATACCCGATAGAAGATTGAATTAATTGGTTAAAAAGTAACATATATTACTGATTAAGTGATAATTTATTCTGATTTATATTTAACATAAAATTTATTTTAGACCATATTATATGTGAAATATGAAATTATTTTATATGGAAGTGTTGCAGTATAATCACATAAATTGTGCATCTGGTGATTAAAAAGCAAACATTAGTTATAGTTTTATAAATGTTAGAATTAAAATGGTAAAACTATCTCATTTGAAGTTTTTAGGAGTGAAACTACAAAAATTAGTAAATATAAAAATAATAGTACAACTAAGGAAATATTAGGAAGTTGATCATAATAAATTTTATATAAAAATAGAATATTGGGTTAATAAGTAAATTAATGTATCGACATAGAATTATCTAAGTAATTAGAAATTGCTTTAAATTATAAGTCCTAACTTATAGATATGTTTGTAAAATTAATACTTATTGTAATATTTATTTTCATAAGTGAATATATTGATATTCTTTTCTAGGAAGTAGTCATCTATACGTAATATTTATACTATCAAGCTATTAATAAAAGGTTTTATTATATTGATTTTTAAATTAATAACTTACAAAATTTATATCTTGTTAACTTTTAATAAATTATTTGAAGAAAGTGTTACATTTTAATATGTGTTTTTTTGCTAAAGTTCTATTGAAAATGTATTCCTTAATTTCTGAAGGTTTATTCTATTTAGTAATGTCTATAGTAGGTTATATATAAATATTAATTGTTTTTATCTTTGGTGTTGTACTGTATCATTTGTCCTATTTAGATCTTCATGCAGTATTTTTTGCGTGATAGGGTTGTTTCCATCTTTATGAGCGGCATGTAATAATCCGTGAGATACAAAGTCTGGTAATTGATATACTAAACTGTTTTTCTTTTTGTAATTTAATATGACACGATGAGCATTTTCTTGTGTACGTTTAACTGTTTTTAAATTTGTGGTAGATTGTGTTATACTCTTTGGCATATCTAATCTGAATTTTATATCGTTATATGATATACTGCCGAAAATATCCCCTGGTTTTGATGACATTGTGAAACTAATAGAGTATGTGATATTATCTATTGTGTTTACCTCTAAACCTTCTGTTTTATTTATGGATGCCATCTTAGCCTCAAATTTAACTGCTATAGTATGGCTATTTATTGTGTTTATTGATAGATGTAAAGGAGCACTTGATATAATATAATTACTAAAAACCCGGTTTATTATCTTGTGCATGAAACAAATATAACCTCCTTGATTAGCGTGAGTTATTAATTCATGGATTAGGTTTTTTTGAGGTGGTTTATCGTGTGACTTTCTGAATGTCTTGTTAAAGAAGCTTTTTTGATGTTGTGTAAAAGTATCTTCTAGAAATCTAGCTGTAACTGTTCTGTTACGAAAATGTTCATGGTTTCTTGTATTGGCTAATTTTAAGTCTATTAGATATTGAAAATGTTCTTTTTCTAATTCATTGGCTGGATTCAATTTGTATTCTAGCATTGTTTGTCTGGCATTTTCTTGGTCAAGTTTTTTACCATTGATTATTTTGTGAGAGCGCATGATGTCAAGGAATCCTGCTTCTCCACTTATGATATCCTTATCAGGGTCCTCTTCTATATTAGCGAGCATGAGTGTTTGCATATTTGTATTTGATAATAAGGTGGCGAAATGTTCTTCTATGGCATTTGGATCAATAGTTTGGCGCTGATGATCCTTTCTTGCATAATAAAATGTTATCGCAGCTATTAATATTAATATAAGAATAATCAAGATTGTTATACATGTTGATAAGATTGGTAAGATATCCATGGGTTTAATTTAATTAATTGTATTAATTATTAAATCAAATATGTTAAATTACTATAAATAAATTTGTATAACATATACATGACTTAAGTTTATTAATATATATATAGTATACTACTAATGTAATGCTATTGAAAGTTTATTTATTGAATGTTTTGAGTTGATTTTTTATATATGATAAATGGATTTTGATAATTTCTGTTATGAAAAATAAAAATTTATTTGATATGTTGTGAGCCTACCTTTGATACTGTGCTGCATGTTTTGTTTCTTGATTTTGACGTGCATATAATAATCCAGGTGATGCAAAATCTGGTAATTGATATACCAATCTATTTTTACTTTTATTAATTAATACAGCGTGATTACTGGTTTCTTGTGTACGTTTAACTCGGTCTATATTTTTAGTGAGTTGTTGTGTAATTTTTGAGAGATCTAATTTGAATTTTGTAGCTCTATTAACTTGCTTTTTATTATTAGTGAATTGTTCCATAGTTTTTGGAATGTCTAATTTAAATTTTATATTGCTATATGATATGTAGTAAATATTTTCTGGTGATGCTGACATTGTAAAAGTTAAAGAAGACTTAACTTTATGTATGTTTTTTTTAGAGTCATTTGCTTTTTTGTCTGTATACAGCATTTCAATTTTAGCTTTACATTTTATTGTGTGGCTATTTATTACTTCTATTGACATACAAGAAGTATCAGTTTTTGTAATATGGTTCTGTACATTCTCTTCTGAATCAAAAATTTTGCTTGTTGTATTATTAATGAAGGAAAAATAACCTTTTTGATGAGTATGAGTTATTAGCTCATGAATTATGCTTTTTTGGGGTATTATAGGGTTAGGTGAATGTTGTAATATCTTATTTAAAAAGTTTCGTTTTTGTCCGAACATCTTTTCTAAAAATATGGCTGTGACGGTTCTGTAGCGAAAATTTGCAAAGTCTTGTCGTGTAGGTTCAATTAGTTCTAAGTTTTTGAGATATGAAAAATGTTCTTGTTCTAATTCATCTACTTTATTCTTATAATGATGTAATATTGTCCTTTTGGTATCTGTTACATTAAGTAATTTACCATTAATTTTTGTATGATTGAAGCAAAAATTCTGGAATCCTGCTTCTCCATTTATAATGTCATTGTTGGTTTTCTGTGTATCAGCAAGCATAGCTTCTGGCATATCTTCTTCTGACAAGGTGGATAGATATTTTTCAATAGCAGTTGTTTCAGTGGTTTGAGAATTATAATTCCTAGTTATGTAATAAAAAGCTATTACAATTATCAATGTTAATAGAAGAATTATGACTATTTGTAAAAATGTTGATGAAATAATTTCATGATTCATGGTTTAAAATGTTCAGTTATATTAAAATGTTAAATTAGAAGTATTAAACTAAAAATATTAAGTTATTGTAAAGAAAGATTTACGTAAAACTTGTATAATTTGACTCTATAAATATTGCTATAATTTGTGACGTTGTATTTAGTAGTGTATATTACAACATTAACTTTAAGATATTGTTTTTCATCAGTTTTATTCTCTTGAAGATAATTCAATATAGAAATGTGGAATTTATAACAATTGATGAAATTACTGTTGAAGGTGAAGTGTAGAAATGTTAATTACATATTTTATGAATGTATTGGCAAACTAAATATTAAGTGTATTTAAAAAATATTAACTATATTATTTAGAATTTTAAAGTTGTACTGTATTTTAATTGATTTAATTTTATGGGTTCAATTTATATTGATTTGATCCAGCAATGCTACTTTATATGTGATAAAGTCTTGTTGAATAGTATTACAGTATATTTGTATAAGAAAATGTTAAAAGTTAGAGTTGCCTTTGGTGAGTAATGTATCCTTTAATTTTGGATTCATCAATGTGACCTGATATGTGATTCAAATTACTTTGATTGATTATTGAAGGAACTTTTAGATTTGGTATAGAGTATGTGAGGGAAATCTGATTATCTGGAGTTATCTTTTTGTCAATTAGTATAGTGTTGTCCTTATTGTCTTGTGTACGCTTAGTAGGATTTAGCTTTGTAATATGATGTATCATTTGTTGCGGTACGATTAATTCCATTTCGATGTTTTCGTATGATGTATCTGTAAATAGTTTAGGATCTTCTGATGATATAGTGAATCCTATCTTGTACTTAACGTCATATTTCTGATCTGCGTTTGGTTCCCATATTGTAGTATCTGCAGTAGTGTTACATATTATTTTATCTTCACTGATTGCGGTTAATGATGTACTTATATTATTAGCTGGTAATATGGAAACTTCACTGTGTTGACTATTACAAATTTCTGTTAAAGTGAAAAATACTGAAGAAAGAAAACCTGCCTGATTACAATTGGTTACTAGCTCATGTATCATAGTTGTATTAGGTGTTATTTTGCCATGTTTTTTAAAAAAATCTTCAAAGTATGCGGCCATGCCAATTCTGTTACTGAGTAACTTACAGCATGTTTCTTCATCTATTTTGTATGATGCTGTTAGAGCCTCTTTGTGTTTATGCATTAAATCAACTATATCATTAGTTATTGTTTCTGTTTCTTCTTCTGTTGCTGTTTCGGATAAAAGTATTTTTTCAAATGAAGTAATGGGTTTTGGTGCTTTATTTTTGTCAATTTTTACATCATTTATGGTGTATTCCATACGTGTAATATCTCCAAGTGATGTATAGCCTGTCATGGCTCTATTATTTAGTTTTTCAGTAGTGGTATCTGCAAGAATTGTATGCTGAATTTCTTGTTTCGATATGTTTAGAATTCTACTAAAAGTTACCTGTTCGTTATTAATAGAATGCTGAGGGTATGAAATTATCCGTACTGTAAGTGCTATAGCTAGTATAAGTAATAATGTTATTACACTAATAATTTGTGCTATTATTTGTGGAGTGTACATCTTATTAAAAACCTTGAATATTTTAAACTTTATTTTGATGGTTATTGATTGTAATATTATTTATAACTATGATTAACTAGTCATGGTGTTTAAATTTTATATTTACATAAATTGGTAAACTTTTTTTTAATATTAATTGTACTGGTAAGAAAAAAATCTGGTATCTTAACCAACGTATTTCTATGTAAAATATTTGCTTATTACTTCTATTATAAGAAAGTTAAATTAAAAATGATCTTTGCAATGAATATATTATCTGATAGGTATCATTCTAAAGTATGAATTAATGTTATACTTTAGGCTTATTGGATTTTTATTAGTTATAATAAACTTAAGGCTTTTAGTACTAAAATATTTAATGTACATGCTATGAATATTTCTAAGTTATTCAGTATGATTTTAATGTAAATTTCGTAATTTGTCATGATTGTTACTATTACTCGTGTAAATTAGCATGTGTGTCTGAATAGTAGTTTATCTACTTATAAGCATATTTGTTCGATAATCTCCATATTCTATATTGTTCTGGAGTGTGTATGAATAATGGAATTATTGTGATAATAATTCTACTGTTTTTATATACTGTCCATAATGTGTGTTGGTATGTTAATACTATCATTGTGATTTTGTAAAATTAAACATGGGACATAGCATCTCTAGAGTTATATCCTATTGAATTTGTAGATTGTTCTATTTTAGATAGTGGACTGACCTGTGGGTCTGGCATACTGTAATTTGCTATGAATATACCATGGTCTCTATTATATGCTAATGAGTTTAAAATACTGTGTTTAGGGTGTTTGTCTGTATAATCTAATGTAGTAGTGTCAGTGATGGGTTCTATTATGCAATGTTTCATGCTATGAGGAATTTCTACAGTAAAGGATGTATTTGAATATGAGAGAGTACTTGCTTTTAAGTATTCTCTCTTGCATATGTCAAATTGAACATGAACCTTTAACGAATGTATTTTATTTGGATTGTTGATCTTAGATAGTAATATATCAGTGCTTACACAGATAATAACTAGATTATTATGCCATGCTTTTAATGTTATAGATTTTTTTGTAGGAGTAATGATGTAGGTTGGCTTTTTTTGGTTCATGTTAAAAATATGATTTAGTATTCTGTACCCTAGTTGTCCGTATCCTTCTTCATGGAGTTGACTTATTATTTCATGTGTTATACTTTGTAGCACTTTTTTGTTTTGAAATTTTGTTAATATACTATCAAGAGTTGCAGCTAAAATGATTCTATCATGATATTTGTTTAAACATTCCTTTTTAGATATGTTGAATAATCTAGAAATGTAATTTGTATGTCTTTCTATGTATAAATCTGGAACATATCTTTTTGATTGATAAATGCTTAACTTTTTAGAGAATTCCTTTTGAAATAAGCTGTCATCTGTCTCATATATACTGAGATTTAGTTTATTGTTTAAAATATTATTTAAGGCTTCTGTTCCGGTAAGTATACTTTCTTTTACATTGCTTGTTGGGTAGAATATTGTTTGTATTGTACGTTTTGATAAGGAGGGCAATTCTTTATCGAAAGGTATTTTATTACAGAATCTATTATAAAATAATAGAAACAAGATGAGTAATATTATAATAGTTATAATAATGATAATGTTAATATTCATAATTAAATTATTATATTAATAATCTATATAATAACATAAAATATAGTATGTTTTATTATTTTTATTAAAAAATTGAAAAATAATTTTATAGAATAAGTGTGTTATATTTGTATATTAGTAGAAATGTGGTAGTGTTTGAGATAGATTTTCTATGGATAGCGGTAAAATTTTGTATTTTTATGGTTTGGTGATAATTATAGGACATTTTCCTTAATGATATTTAGCTTATTAACTATTTATACTTATATTGGGTTTTGTACTAAGTATAAATATTTCTATTAGTCTTGGGTTTATATGTTTAATTATAAGTAAAATAATTTTATATATTACAACATAGTATAGAATATTTTGTCTAAATGTAAGTTAAGCACTTATCGAATGTTATTTTGATGAGAGTGTTTGTTTATTGTTGTTTACTTCTTGTGCTTCTACTTTTAAATTGTTCATTATTGTAGGAATATTATAGGAGGAGCGGCTACTAAACATTTTTTGAGGTTCTACTTTAGTTTGTTCTGACTCCTGAGTATTTTTCTCCTCTGTTAGTTGTTCTTCTGTAGATCCCTCTTCTGAGTTTGTTATTGCCTGGCATCGATAATTTGATGCTAAGTTATATGTTAATCTAGCTAGGCTATCCTGTTGTGTTATCTCAAAATTTGGTGTTTTTTGCACAGGAGTATTAGTAATGTATGAACGTAGTCTGCGTATTCCATTCATGAAAAAGGCGAGTATGTTTGTTATTATCGTGTAACGGGGCTTAAATAACTTTGATGATATAGGTAATGGAGCATCAATTGAAATTGTGGGATTATGATATAATATGTCATTACTTGTGATTGCAGTTACATTGAAAGATAGTGTGCCATTTAGACTACATATAAGTTCTCTTGATTCTGAATCTCTGTAATCTGTTTGTTCTCTATAGCATATTCTTAAAGTATCATATGATATTACTTGAATTATGGTATTAAAAGTGCTTATTGCTGGATAAACTGTTGTGTGAGGACAGATACGTTGTTGAATATCTTTACTAATATGCTGCATTAATCCAAGGTTTAGTGAACCATGTAGAGATGTTTGATTAAATAGAGTTATACACTCATTTACAAGGGATTGTTCTACTTTTTGACCACAAATCTGATTAAATGTTGAGTTAAACATCTCGTATAAAACTTTGCGACACTGATTCCCTTGTGGTGGGTTTGGATTGTTAGCATTGTATTGTGTAATAAGTGTATTAAAATTAGCGATCTTACCATTTATAATACATGGTGGATCTCTAGTTAGATCTTTCCATGCTTGTTCTCCGTTTGTACATTCTAGATATTGTGTGTTCCTAATTTCTCGAAGGTTAAATTGTTTAAGATTATCCATAAATGAGGGAGCAGCTAATGTTCTGACCCTATTTGTGAGATCCTTTAATCTCATCTTTGCGAAATAACTTAACATTATAGTAAATTTCTTAGATATTACTTATACTATTATAAGTAACATATTTTAATAATCAATTAATTATATGTATTATTATATCTTATATTTATATTAATTAGTGTATTTTGTGAATCATATTTTGGTATTAATTTGAAAAGACATTATTATATTAATAGTTATCAAATAACATTAAAAATACAACCGGTATTAAATAGATCAAGCTAAATAATGTTGCAAAATGTTTTTTTAGATTTTGTGTGTATTCTATTTTAGAAATGGGATAGGACTTTTAGTTGCAACTAATTATATACTAGTAGTAGGATAGTAACATTATTAATTGTATTGTTTTAGTATTGCTATAATGACTTAGTTTATCGTAAGTATTAATTGCTAGATATTTTGTTATGTGCTTTCTATAGCTTTGTATGTTATATAGGTTGATTACATTAATTAATGTGATTAATGAATGTTAGGGTTGATAAAAATTTTAAGTAAAACAATGGCACCCTTATAAACTCTGATAACTTTTAATTATTTATGTTTTTTAATATGAATAAATATACAAATACTATTATTGTGTTGTCTAAGTTACAATAGAAATAGCATTTATATGGTTTGAATACATTGTGTTATACTTTAAATATAGTAGAACGAATAATAAAATAACTAATGTGTGAATATGAAATTTATGAATGTAAATATTTTATAAAGATATAGATGGCATTATTTTACCTTGATACTTCTTGGTAATTGTTTACTTGTGCTTGTACTAACATTGAGTTATATAGTGCTGCATCTTGCATTTCGGGAGTATCTTTTAATCTTATTGATGAACATTGGTAAATATTTGATAGTTCATATTTTAGCTTTAAGGTACCATCTTCTTGTTCTGTTGTTTGAATTTCTGTTGCTGTCTTATGAGCACTATTAGTAACGTATGAATGTAATTGTTGCAATATATCAGCAATATTACAAGATGTTGTTTTCTGTTCAGCAACAAATAGATGTGCTATATTTCTTGGTATATGGAGTGATATTACTATATCGTGATACATTATTGTACATGCGTTTACTTTAGTGATATCCATTTTTAAACTGCTCTTAACACTTGTTATAGTGCTTCCTTCGAGTGTTTCTATATAATCAGTTGTTTCTTCGTGGCTTACACTTAACTTTTTTGGTGATATTACTTTAAGTTTGGTTATACGTTCTCTAGTTATAGGAGCAATGTCTGCCTCAGGATCAATCTCAATTGCTTCTTTAAAAAATGCTCCAAAACTATGTGTTATTCCCGTATACACTGCACCATGTATGCTTCCTTGGTGTAATATAGTTATACACTCATTTATAAGTTCTTGGTTAATGTTGTATCCAGAATATTTTTTTATTAAGGTACTTAGTATTTGAGATGATGCTTTATGAAGCTCGTTGTCTATTGGTATTGAATGTTCAGCTACATATTTATCTTTTTCTTCTGGGAAGTTGGCTTTGTGTTCATTTATTAATAGAGTACATCTGTGCATATCTTCCCAAAACTGTCTTCCATCTGTACATTCTACCTGATTTATATTTCTAATGTTTGCGAAGTTGAAATTTTTTAAAGAACTTAGTAATGACTTGTATAATTTTCCGCCTGTATTTTTGTAATTTAGCATTTTCAGACCTTTCGTAATCAACGTACATATTCTATATAATACTTTTAACAAGATCAATAAAATTGTGTTAAATATATAACACAAATTAATAATTATGTGCTTATTTAGGTTTTCTATAGAGGATTATATGTAACATATGGTTAGTTAATATTGATATTAATACAATTTTATGATATATCTAAATAATATTGTTTATTAGTGGTTAAAAAATGATTTTTTTATAACCAAATGGAATAGTCATGAAAATGTCGCATAATACTACATGAGATAAACAGCATACTGTTTAGAATAACTGAAAGAAGTTTTTTACAGACTTAGTATATATTGTAATAATTCCGATAAATATGATATAGAAATCTTTTACACTTATGTATACTGTGTGTTATATCTTTACATGTGTATAATATATTGTATAGTTGAAATATTGTTTAATTACAAACTTTAGAAATACCTTATATTTATAAGGTATTATGGGTATCTTCTAATAGTTATATTTTTATTTGTTTATACCAATTGCTTGTGTTATTTATGATAACATGGGATGGATACATTGATAAATTTAAGAGATCTTGTGTGCTTATTATTTGTAGAAGTTATTGGTAATAGCTTGATATATTCTTTATGACTTGGATATGTTCTGCAGGTAATTCTTTAATGAATCTCGATATTTTCATTTGTTGGCGCCAATTGTTTATATCTCTTATTGCAACGCATGATATAAATAATTGTTCACGAGCTCGTGTGATCCCTACGTAAGCTAGTCTTCGTTCTTCTTCTAATGCTTCTCCTGTTCTGTCTTGTAAGGATTTCTCGTGCGGAAATACTCCTTCTTCCCATCCAGGTAGGAAAACTATAGGAAATTCTAAACCTTTTGCTGCATGTAAAGTCATTATGTAGGTGTAATTGTCATCTTGATCTAGTGAATCTGTTTCTGTGACAAGACTAATATGCTCTAGAAATTCGTTTATGTCATTAAAATTTAGTAATGCTGAAAAAAGCTCTTTAATGTTTTCTATTCTTGCTAACCCGTTTTCACCCTCATTTTCTAACATGTCTATATATCCTGAATCATATGCTATCATCTTTACAGTATTTGATATTGAATCTAGCTCCAACGATTCTTTCCAGGACTTGATTTTATTTAATAAATTACTTAAAGACCTGGATGCTTTGTCAGGTAATTGATTGTCTGAAATTAACATGTTTGCAGCATTTAAAAAATAGGTGTTATTTTGTTTTGCACATAGATATATTTTATTAAGAGTAGATGCTCCTATATGTCGTTTTGGTTTGTTGATAATTCTTTCAAAAGCAATGTCATTATTAGGGTTTGCTGTAATTTTTAAATAAGCAATAATATCACGAATTTCTTGTCGATCGTAAAACCTTGTACCTCCAATTATTCTATATGGTATGTTATATTTAATGAAATATTCTTCAAATATACGTGTTTGAAATCCTGCTCTTACTAAAATTGCTGTTTCATTGAATTGATAGTCGTGTAAGTTTTTTATATGTTCACATATGTATTGGGCTTCTGATTTGCTATCCCAGAATTTCATTAAATTAACTTTCTGCCCTTGTTTATTTGTTGTCCATAACTTTTTTCCTAACGTAGATTTGTTATTGTTTATTATTGCTGTAGCGACGTCTAATATGTTAGCTGTTGATCTATAGTTGCATTCTAAACGTATAACTTTCGCATTAGGAAAGTCATCAGAGAATTTGAGTATATTTCCTACTTCTGCTCCACGCCAGCTATATATAGACTGATCGTCATCTCCAACACAGCATAGGTTTTTATGTTTTTGAGCTAATAGCCTTAGCCATAGGTATTGAATGGTATTAATATCTTGATACTCATCGACCATAATATATTTAAATTGTTCTTGGTAGTGAGATAAGATGTTATGTTGCATAGTAAATATTTGGATGTTGTATAGTAGTAAATCCCCAAAATCAACACAGTTTAGGAATTTTAATCTTTCTTGATAAATGTGGTAGACACTTAATGCTACTGTATTGATAGGTTTATATAGTTCTGTTTCAGTAACATCATTAGGCATTAACCCTCTATCTTTCCATCTTTGTATTTTATTTAAGATGATCTTGTGAGCATCTGATGCGTATTCAGGATGCATATCATTTACGATAGTTTTTATCACTTGTAGTTGGTCATCTGTATTAATTATTGTGAAATCATTTTTTAACCCAACTATTTCTGCATGTTGCCTGAGGATTTTTGCAGCTATTGCGTGAAAAGTACCTAACCATATATTATATGCAGGAGTTAGTTCACTAATTCTTGCAAGCATTTCATTTGCAGCTTTATTGGTAAATGTAACTGCTAGAATTTGACTGGGAAGCGCAAAATTGTTATTTATAATGTATGCTATTCTTGTAGTGACAGTTCTAGTCTTACCAGTACCTGCTCCCGCTAATATTAAAATAGGCCCATTGACACTAATAACAGCTTCTTTCTGATCTTCGTTAAGTGAAGTTATATAATCTTCCATAATGTGATAAGTTTATTATCCTTGATTATACTATATTTTTTTTGTTGCATAGTCAAAATAAGATGTAATATTGGATTAGAAAATTAGTTTCTAATATGGGAATAATAGCATAGTTACTTACTATTCCAATGTTTGTTGAAGTGATATATAAAAATGAAAACTTTTATGTTTTTGATTTACTAAATAATGTGATTTTAGTTTGTATATGTAAATAATATTGCCGAGAAATACAATCTCTTAGAATAATAATCTTTATGTAAGATTTATATTGAATATTTGTTTATGTTTTTCTTATTTTGTAAACAATTACTTGACCTTACTACTCTTGAGAATTAAGATGTGTTCTATATTCTTAAGATCAGTTAATAAATATTAGATGAGTGATGTCAATAATGTCATACCAGTTTCTATAGAACAAGAATTGGAGGACTCTTACTTATCTTACGCGATGAGTGTTATAGTTAGTAGAGCAATTCCTGATATACGAGATGGATTAAAGCCTGTTCATAGAAGAATTCTATATTCTATGTATAAATCTGGCTATGATTATGGTAAACCATATAAAAAAGCGGCTCGTGTTGTTGGTGAAGATAGGAAGATACCATCCTCATGCAGATGCAGCAATTTACGATTCGTTAGTAAGAATGGCCCAAGAGTTTTCTTTATTATTGCCCTTGATTGATAGTCAAGGTAATTTTGGGTCAATAGATGGTGATCCGCCGGCTTCTATGCGTTATACAGAAGCTAGATTAGCAAAAGCTGCTCATTTTTTATTGAACGATATAGATGAAGATACTGTGGATTTTCGTCCTAATTATGATGAAAATGAAGTTGAACCAGTAGTACTACCAGCAGAATTTCCTAATATATTAGTTAATGGAGCTGGTGGAGTTGCTGTTGGTATGTCAACTAATATTCCATCTCATAATTTAGGGGAAGTCATAGATGCTTGTATAGCCTATATAAATAATCCTGAAATTACTCTAGATGAGTTGATGGGTATTGTTCGTGGGCCTGATTTTCCTACTGGAGGTACTATATTAGGTGATGCTGGTATACGTTCTGCATTTATAACTGGTAAGGGAACTATTATTGTTCAAGGAAAAACTCATTTGGAAGATTTACCATCTGGTAAACAGGCAATAATTATTGATGAAATACCTTATCAGGTAAACAAAGCAAAGCTTATTGAGCGTATTCATGAATTAGTTAAAGAGAAAAAGATAGAAGGAATATTAGATTTACGTGATGAATCTAATAAAATGGGAATTAGAGTTGCAATTGAACTAAAAAAACAGGTATCTCATCAAGTTGTTTTGAATCAAATTTTAGGTTTAACTCCGTTAAGAACAAGCTTCAGTATTAATACTCTTGTATTGGATAATAATAGACCAAAGGTGATGTCGTTACTTGAAATAATATCGACATTCATTGAATATAGAAAGGAAGTTTTAACTCGTCGTACACAATTTAGGTTAAGGAAAGTTAGAGAAAAGGCACATTTGCATATAGGTATGTATATTGCCGTATTAAATATTGATAGAGTAATAGCTATTATCAGGTCATCTCGTGATACAGCGGAAGCTACGAAACGGTTACTAGAGTGTAAGTGGGATGCTTTAACATCTGTTAGGGAGATGATAGAACTTGTTGCTGATAGTAAGAGCATTGTAGTTGATAATGTTTGTCAGTTAACGGGTGTACAAGTAAAGTCAATATTGGAAATGAAGTTACAACGTCTAACAAGTTTAGAGAAGGAAAAATTAGAACTTGATTTAAAGTCTATGGTATCCATGATTACACAATATACTGAACTTCTTAAGAATAAAGAATCTTTACTTCAACTGATTAAAGATGGGTTAGAGGAAGTTAAAGTAAAACTAGCTGTCCCTAGAAGGACGACGATAGATTATTCACATTTTGAAACTGATGTTGAAGATCTCATACCAAAAGAAGATATGGTAGTTACTGTAACTATGAGTGGTTACATTAAGCGTGCTAAACTTTCAAATTATCGTGCACAAAGAAGAGGTGGTAAGGGAAGAATAGGACAAGCTATAAAGGAAGAAGATGTAATAACTAATCTTTTTGTTGTAAATACTCATACTAGTGTACTTTTCTTTTCTAATATTGGTAGAGTATATAAGTTAAAAGTTTATAAGCTTCCGTTAGGAGAACCTACATCACGTGGAAGATCTTTAGTAAATATTTTTCCTCTTGCTGAGAATGAACTAATAACTAGTGTCATGCCATTACCTGATAATGCAGAAGATACTGAATCGTTAAATATAGTATTTGCAACTGCATCAGGTAATTTGAGACGTAATGCATTATCGGATTTTCAATATGTACCTAGTAATGGGAAAATAGCTATGGTGTTGGATGAAGATGATACTTTAATATCTGTTAAAGTATGTAAAGAGGAGGATCATGTTTTATTATCTACAAAGCTAGGAAAAAGTATTAGATTTTCTGTAAGTAATGTCCGTCAATTTAAGGGCAGGATGTCTGATGGGGTAAGGGCAATTAAATTGTCTTCACAGAAAGATCATGTAATTTCCATGTCTATATTGGTTGCGATGGATATAGATTCTGAGAAAAAGGATCTATATTTGAGAGTTCCTTTGGAAAAACGTATTCATGTTAAAGAAGAAGGTTTCATTAATGATGGAATAGCTAAGATATTAACTGAGCTGGGGTTAGCACAAGATATTTTTATGACTATGGTACAGAATGAGCAGTTTATTTTAACTGTAACTGAAAATGGTTTTGGGAAAAGGACTTCTGCGTATGAATATCGTACTACTTTAAGAGGTGGAGTAGGTGTTGTAAATATTTTGACTACTGCACGTAATGGTAATGTAGTAGCTAGTTTTTCTGTTGAGTCTAATGATCATATAATGTTGATTACAGATAAAGGTAAATTAATACGTATTGCTGTAAGTGATATTAGAATCATTGGTAGAAGTACTCAAGGTGTTACTTTATTTAAGACTGATAAACATGAAAAAGTTGTTTCTGTGGCAAAAATAATTGATGCTAAGGAAGATTCTGATATTGATGATGTATAGATAAAGATTTTTCATATATACAAAATAATTAATCTAAAAAGAGATGAATTTACTAAGATTAGGGTTGTTGATAGAATACTTTTGGTATTATGTTATAGCAATTAAACCGTAGAAAAAGTTGATTTTAGTAGTAAAAGCAATTAACGTTAAGTAAGATTTGATACTGATAACATAGATAATGAGTTGTTATATATATAAATAAATGAATCGAAAAAAATAAATTTACTATTTAGTAAGTTTCAAGAGCATAATCGCTATCCAAAAATAGAGTTAAAATATACTAATAGCTTTACTTTATTAATAGCAATAGTTTTATCTGCACGTACTACTGACATTAGTGTTAATAAGATTACAAACAAGTTATTTGAAATTGCTGATACTCCAGAAAAAATGTTATCTCTTGGTGAAGAAAATCTAAAAAAATATATAAGTACAATAGGATTATATAATTCTAAAGCTAAGAATATTATTATGCTTAGTGAAATTATTATAAATCAGTATTGTGGTATTATACCTTTTGATTTTGATGCTCTTGTAAAGTTACCAGGTGTAGGGAGAAAAAGTGCAAATGTTTTTCTAAACACGTGGTTAAATTTACCAACTGTGGCTGTTGACACTCATGTATTTAGAGTAAGTAACCGGATAGGATTAGTTAAGGAGAATAATGTGTTAAAAACAGAAAATGCATTGGTAAATATAATACCAAAAAAGTGGTTATTATATGCACATCATTGGTTAGTATTGCATGGTAGGTATGTATGTAAATCAAGGAAACCATTATGTAATGGATGTATAGTAAAAGATTTATGTGAATATAAAAGTAAGAATTTGTCTTGTTGATAAGATATTAAATTACTTGTTTGGGAATAATTGTTAAGTTAGATAGATAAATAGAAAATGTTATAAAGTGGATTTTGTATACATTATTAATTGGTATTGCATATATGTAGATCGAGAAAGCTATTATATAGTGATGTATAATATATATAAGACTTACATAAGTATAGAATAAGGGTTTGTTTTGTTGAGTAAAATGTTAAGTTATTCTTTGTTTTAAATTATGACTTAGTGAAATAATAAATCAAAAGGAAAAGGTTATATTGTGTTACACATAGTTAAATTGTATTGTGGTATATGTAACTATAGAATCCTTTGCTAGTAAATTTGTAATGAAAATTTTATAGGCGTGTAAGGGGCTATGTAATCCTGTTAGTAATTGTATTACAGCTAATCTTTATTGAAGATAATATCATTATTGGATTATTGCCTAAAATGATTGACTATATGCGTTTATTTTCCTACATTGATTTATCTTTGTAAATTAATTGGGATTTTATGGAATTAAACATAACTAGTACTGTTGCAAAGTTAAAATGGGTTAGTGTTATTACACTTGCTTTATTGTTAGTGTTTGCAGGGGCATTTTCATGGTTAAGTAAACGTCATGATGAAAAGTCACAGCAGGTAAGTGACATGATTTATGATGCTTTAATAAATGAAGTTAGCGATGATAGTGTAGTGAAAATATTAAATGATGTTGCTAATATTAAAGGATGTAATTATCAGTATTTAGCGAAATTCAAATTGGCAAGTATTTATAGTCAGGATCAAGTAGATAAAGCACAGGCTATATACGCTGATTTAGCTTCTGATAAAAATCTTATACCAGAATTGAGAGAATTAGCAGAGTATCTGCAGGTTGTAATGTTACTTAAGGGTGATGACATGAATTTATTGGAAAGTAAAATTCAAGAACTGTTGTCTAGGAGATTAGATGTTTATAAATCATCTATAAAAGAATTAATAGCAGTATCTATGATTAAAAATGGTGACATAAATAGTGCTATTGGGATAATAAAAGAAATAGTAAGTGCTTCGGATTCTGAGCCAACGGTATATAAAAATGCTATAGATTTATTGCAAATTTATGAGAATTAGTAAGTCTGAAAAACTTGAAAATTATTTATGTAATTGTTACTTATCTATTTATGGTAATTTAAGAGGGTGAATATGCAAGATGTTATAAATTCTGAAAAGTTAAAATTTGATGCTGAAGTAGGGAAGGTATTAAAACTTGTTATACACTCTCTTTATACTAATAAAGATATTTTTTTAAGAGAGCTAGTATCCAATGCCTCAGATGCTTGTGATAAACTACGCTATGAGTCTTTATCTAATCAGGACTTAATAGATGGGGATTCTAATTTTAAAATCGTTATTAGTGTAGATCAAGATAAAAATAGGCTATATATTTCTGATAATGGCATTGGAATGAATAGACAAGATCTAATAGATAATTTAGGGACTATAGCTCATTCTGGTACGCAAAGGTTTTTAGATGCAATTAATAATAATGAAACTTCTTCTCAAGGTGTTGTTGAGTTAATAGGTAAGTTTGGTGTAGGTTTTTATTCTGCATTTATGGTAGCAAGTGAAGTTATAGTTGAATCTCGTAAAGCTGGAGAATCTGTAGGTTATCAATGGAGATCTTGTGGAGATGGAGAGTTCTTGATTTCTCAGATAGAAGGAGATCAAATATCACGTGGAACTAAGATTACTTTAATATTAAAACCTGAGGAATCTGAATTTGTTGATAAATTTCGTATTGAGCATATTATAACTACATATTCCTATCATATTAATTATCCTGTTTATTTTGTTAATGATAAGGGGGAAGAAGAAAAATTAAATAGTGACTCTGCTATTTGGACAAAATCAAAAGATGAAATATCTCCTGAAGAACATCAAAACTTTTTCCGTACGGTTGCTCATGTCGGTGGTGAACCTTGGATGATATTGCATAATAAAAATGAAGGAGTTATAGAATATACGAATTTGTTATATATACCATCTATTAAGCCATTTGATTTATTTCATCCTGATAGAAAGTGTTCGGTAAAATTGTATGTTAATAAGGTGTTTATTACTGAAGATAATGTACAAATTATACCTCAGTATTTGCGTTTCTTAAAGGGTATAATAGATTCTTCAGATCTACCTTTAAATATTAGTCGTGAAACTTTACAAAATAATAAAATTATTGAAAAAATCAAGCAATCTATAGTAAAGAGGGTATTATCCGAGCTTAAGAAGAAAGCTGAAAGTGATATTAAAGATTATACAAAATTTTGGGATAACTTTGGTTCAGTGTTAAAAGAAGGATTATGTGAATCTATGAATACAGAGTTTCGTGAAGAATTAATATCAGCATGTCGTTTCTATAGTACACATAATAATGATTCATTAATTAGCTTAGAAGATTATATTGAAAGAATGAAACCAGGACAGGATAATATATATTATTTAACTGGTAATGATTTAAATTCTATAAGAAAAAGTCCACAATTAGAAGGATTTGTAAGTCGTGGTATAGAAGTTATATTGTTAATTGATCCTGTGGATGATTTTTGGACCAATGTGGTAACTGATTATCAAAAAGTTCCATTAAAGTCAGTTATACGTGCAGATGAGGATTTAGAAAAGCTTGCTGATTTTGAAAAAAGTGAAGAAGTTAAAGAAAATGAAGATGAGAATGTTGATTCTAAAGAAAAAATAGATGCATTTGTTAAGTATGCAGTTCAAGTTCTTGATAAATTAGTAAGTGGTGTTAGAGTCTCAAAAAAGTTGACAAATAGTCCAGTATGTTTAGCTGTAGCAGATGGTTCCATGGATATTAGAATGGAAAGATTCCTAAGAGAACAAAAGCAACTTAATTATAAAAGTACAAAAATTTTAGAAATTAATCCAAAGCATGCTATTATTAATAAAATGGTAGATGACTATGCTAAAAATGGAAAAAATATAGTATTAGATAACATGTTACATTTATTATTAAGTCAAGCATGTATTCTTGAGGGGGAAGAATTAAAAGATGTAAATGATTTTGCTGAAAGAATGAATAATGTTCTAGGTAAAGTCTATCAATAAGAAATGTTTAATTAGACTTATAAATAGCTGTTTTTCTTTTATTTAGTATTACTTAACTATGATTATGATGTTATAACTACGTAAAAACTACTTGCAATATAACCTAGAAATATATACAATATAATCATGTGTGTGGTTAAACTAGTTTGTATCTGTAATTAGATGGAGGCCTTGCCTTACTGTAAGATAAAGTGTGTGTTACCTAATGGTTATGCATTGATAGTAAGACAAGGCCATACTTATTAATCTTTACAATTAATATAGTAGTATTGTAATCGAGAAGTGGTGAATAGTCAATAGTAATTATTTATTATTTTAATATAAAATTATATTATTCATATTTTATTTAACTATTCGGCTGGTTATTTAATGTTTTTTTAATAAAAAGCTTATATTTTTAATGATTTTTATTAGTAAAAAATACAGTGCCACTAGTGTTATATTAAATAGAATTAAAAATATTTACTTAACAATTAAGTGAGGATCATCTAATTATTTATTCTTTAAATATTTTTTTGAATATTGTGTCTACATGTTGAGTATAATAATTAAAGTCAAATAGGGATTCTAGTTGTTTACTGTCTATGCATTTTAGTACTTGAGGTTCTTTTTTTATTTCATCTAAGAAGTGACTATTGTTATTCCATGTTTCTAATGCTTTTTCTTGGATAATTTTATAAGCTGTTTCTCTTTTTAATCCATGTTTAATCAATTGAAGTAGTACTCTTTGGGAAAAGACCAACCCTTTTGATTGATTTAAATTTTTATCCATATTGTTAGGGTATAATATCATATTGTTAAGTAACTCTGCTAGTCTGACTAATGCAAAATCTGTAATAATACAAGCATCTGGGGCAATACAGCGTTCGACAGAAGAATGTGATATATCTCTTTCGTGCCATAAGGCTACATTTTCTAATGCGGGTGTTACATAGCTGCGTATCATTCTGGAGAGACCTGTTAGATTTTCACTGAGTATAGGATTTTTCTTATGAGGCATTGCTGAACTTCCTTTTTGTCCAGATGAAAAATATTCTGTTACTTCTAGAGTTTCAGTTTTTTGAAGATGGCGAATTTCTATCGCTATATTCTCTATAGAAGATGCAATAACTCCTAAAGTTGCGAAAAACATAGCATGGCGATCTCTTGGTATTACTTGTGAAGAAATTAGTTCTGATTTTAAATTTAAAGCATTAGCTACGTATTCTTCAACAAATGGATCAATATTAGCAAAATTACCCATAGCTCCAGAAATCTTACATACTGATATTTCATCTTGAGCGATTTTTAATCTATTATAATTTCGTTTAAATTCTGCATAAAATCTTGCAAATTTTAAACCAAAAGTTATTGGTTCTGCATGTACACCATGACTACGGCCTATACATAGTGTATATTTTGTTTCTATAGCTTTTTGTTTTAAAATATTTAGTATAATTTCTATGTTATGTAATAATAAATCACAAGATTGTTTTAGTTGTATTGATAAACATGTATCTAGTACATCAGAACTTGTCATTCCATAATGTAAATATCTTATATCTGAGTTAGTAGATTCTGCTATGTATGTTAAAAATGCTATTACATCATGTTTAACTACTGATTCAATTTCACTTATGCGATTAATATCGAAGTGTTCAATTTTGTTTTTTAGATTATCAAGTATATATTGAGGTATAATCCCTAACTTTGTTTGTGCTTCACATGCGTAATATTCTATATCCATCCATATTTTAAATTTATTATTATCTTCCCAAATTGATGACATTTCAGGTCTACTATAACGTTTAATCATTACTACTCTCCAGATTTTTTTAATACATGTTTATCATAAGTATTGAGTGTTGTTTATTTATTAGAATTATAATATGCAATATAGTTATGTTAAGTGCTTTTATTATTTTTGGATTACTTGTAAATTTGGTTGTTTAATGTAAAAGATAATGATAATTTTCTTGCGCTAAAGCGGTTATTATTTTATTATTGCGCCATAGTAATTTAATATTTATTACGCGGGAGTGGCTCAGTTGGTAGAGCGTTACCTTGCCAAGGTAAAGGTCGAGGGTTCGATCCCCTTCTCCCGCTCCAATTTTCTGCTATGTTTATTATTGAATGTCTTACTTAAATTAAAATTATACGTAATTGTTAAGCTACTTCTTTATTTTATATATAGGTGTTTTTACTTGTAAGCTCTTTATGAAGTATCTGTATTAGAGAGTTAGTAGTGATTATATAATTTATTATTAACTTGGTAGTGACTAAAGCTATCGTTTTATAAACGCCTTTGTAAGAGAAATATTGTACTTTTTATTAATAAGATTTTATACTATCTTAATATTTAAATATATAGGTATTACATTACAATATTAATTATAAATTATAGTTTTTTAGCAAATAGTTTTATTAGGGAGGTACTGTGTCACTTGTTAGTAAGGAAATTAAAAATAGATTTGAGAAATATAAATTAGTTAGTAGCTTTTTCTTATGTTTAATGCCTTTTTCTATGATTTATCATCATATAAATAATAGAAAGAGTAATAGAAAATCTGGTAGTGGGATATTTGTAATTTTGCATACCATGATTATTAATACAGTACTTTTCTCTATAATTTTTATTTCTTTTTCTCAATACTTAGAGATTATATTCAATAAGTTGCAAATTGATATCAGTAATAAATTGTTAATGATATTTATTTCTGGATTTATTGTATCATGTGGATGCTTTGTGGTAGGAGGAATCGCTCATACTATTGTCTTAAAAAAACGTAATATTCCTATTCGTGATTGGGTATCAACAGATGATTTAGAAAATGAAATTTTGTGTACAGGACTAATTACTCTTTTTGTGGTTCTAATTTTGCGGATGTATGATAAGTTATGTAGCTTAATCAGTAATGGGTTGCAGGATAAAAAATTAAAACAAGAAGTAAGTATAAAACCAGGACAGAATATCACTGATATTGTTTTAAAAAAAGGTTAACTAATTGTTCTCGAAGTATGTTTGAAGGAACTGTAGATCAAAGAGAGATGGACTTAAAGTTGAAAAAGTTGAGAAAGGGATTTTTTAGGATAAAAGTTAAATTAATGGACTTATCTAAATTAATGTATTTATCTATGAAAAATTTTATTCAATCTGGGGATCCAGGTTTATTAGAAGATAAGAATATGCAGAAAGTCAATACAGGATTTATAGAGTTACAAGAACAGTTTTTAAAGGTAGAAGATCATTTAAAAGATTTAATGAAAAAGCGCAATAATCTTAGAACCATAACAGATCGAGGGTTATTAAACCAGTCTATTTTTGAATTAAATAAAGATTATAGTATTTGTGAAGACAAGAGGATAATAATAGAATGTGCAATAAATCATATTCAATTAATATATAAGTTAATAACAATACCAGTAAACGATAAAGGACAGTTGTGCTGTATTTCTGAAGAATCAATCACATCATTAAATAATCTATTAAGAATAAATCTAGAGAGTTTGGCTAATTCAGATAGTGAAAAGTACTTTTCAAAAATGACAGCTACTCGTTTTATGATATAATAGAAGAGAAAAGATTCTTTTTGAAAACTTCAATCAGTATATGCATGTTGTATATTGAGTTTAATATTCTAGAGAATTAATTATATTTAGATAATCTGTCGAGAAAAAGCTAGCAGATATTTTCTTTTTCTTAATAGTGAGTTTTCAGAAGGTACACTAGTAATTCTTATACTATAGAAAGGTATGAGTAAAAAAATTTAAAGAATGAGTTCTTTCAAGTACTAAAAAATACTCTTCAAAAATTACAATACTGAATATTGTGCTAAATAATTGATCATGTTTAGATAGTCTGTTGAGGGAAAATCCAATAGATGTTGAATAGTGAAGGGTAGTTTAAAACTAATAGTCCGATGAGATGTGGAACTTGTATGAGATATCTTAAATTTGATTTTATTTTTATAAATGTTGAATATTAATTTAGCAATTGGGAAAAAATATTAGGGTGTCTATTATATTGTTCTATGAAAGAGAGAAACTGCTAAATATTAAAGTCATAATGCTGGGTATTTAATATTGTTTTGGATGAATCATATTCTATAAAAATTTGAGAAAAATAGTTACTTTGTCTAAACTAAAAACTTTTAAATAGTGAAAATGCAGATAAATTTTATGTAAATGTTGTTAGGATTATTCGATAGTATTAAATGTTATTATAATTTATACTAGCAGCTTGAGTACAGTTTTTTCATTATAAATACAAAAAGTAATGCTTGATAAGTATATATGTTAAATTTACGGATAATTTTTTTATACTAAATTTTGATTAAAAATTATTGGTTATTTGAAGCAGTTAGAGTATCAAGTTTTACTTGTAGTATTAGAAACAACTGTATCTAGAAATAATACAAACAAAATCTACGACAAATCAACAAGAAGAGAAGTTAAGCTTATTTCAAGAAGTAGAACTAGACTTTTCTAGATATAGGATAGAAAATATTTAAAAATAAGATATTAATTTGGAATTGTTTGTAGAATGATAGTATAAAATGGAATACAAGTAAACTTTAGTTGCCTTTAGCACTAAATGTGGTGTTTAGATTTTTGTATTAGTAAAAAATGGAAATATTATTTTATAATAATATTGTAGAAATTTATATAATGCCATTAGATTTTCAATTGTGGTAGTAATATATTCAACTACATTGTTACTTGACTGTATATAAGGAAAGAATATTTTGTCTTTATATAACGATATGCATTTATATTATGTATGGGTTTATTTTATAAAAAACTGTTCTGTTGTAATTTTGATCTGTAATCTTACTATGCATTCTCTTTTTTTCTTGAATTACAGTATGATTTTTTTCTGTCTTATGCTACATTAATATGAAAAAATACTACTTAATATTTTGTTATAGTGATATTTTTACGTTGTTGTATAAAAGGATAGTCTGTTGTTGATCTTGGTTGCTCTATAACCACTTGACTAAGATCTTGGCTCACTGTTGGTGATCTACTTCTCCTAGTCCTTTGTTGAGCAGTTGTGGTGATGGTTGCTTCTTCTGTAATTTCTTCAATAAAACTTGTGCTTGGTTGTATTCCACCTATATATCTTGGTGCTATGGAAAGATAAGGTTCTATGTTTTCAGTCGTACTGAATTGGTCTGTATGGGATTTTTCTTCTTGTGGATCGATTGAAATATTTAATCCTTGTAATTTTGGATGCTCTTTTTCTGTTGCTTCTAGTGAACCTTTAGTACGTTTTTTTAAATATTTTCTATTCCTATATCTAGAAAAGTCTAGTTCTATTTTTGGACATAAGCTTAACTCTTCTTCTTGTGGTTTGTCTGTAGATTTTATTTCAGTAGTTTTGTTTGCATTATTTCTAGTAATGGACTGCTTTAGAGCTAGAACTTCTTCTTTTATGTTTTGGGGTGTTATTTGTTTTTTTGTGTTTTCTACTTTTACGATATTAATGATGGTTATTTGGTTTTTTAGTTTTGATAATTGTTTTTCAATATTTGGAGCAAGTAGTATAAAGTTAGCATTTGTATTATTTTGTATAGCTGGTTCTACTATATTTTCATCAATTGCAAGCAATGCTTCCTCTATTTGATTAGCTTCACATATAATATTACCAGCAATTGCATCTGCTTGTACGGTTGCTAATACATCTATAGCTGATAATAAGCTAGCATAACGTAATTGACTACCGTAAATATCATAAGCTGGTAATATTACAGGTGAAGTTAAAGTTCTTGCCATATTTGCAAGTATAAACTTTGCAAATTGAGGAGAATAAATTAGCCTGCCATAATATTTATTCTGTATAATTGGTGTAACTACTGATAAAACTCTTACAAATTTTAAAGGGATATTGAATCCTACTCCTAAGTCGCGAGCCTGGCCTACAAATTCTAAAGCTGTAACTAGTAGACTAGCAAGGAACATAAGTTTGAGGTTTACTGAAAAACTTGTACCTCTGTTGCGATAACTATACTGTTGAATACTATTTGATAACATTTGCGCTTTTAAAGGTTCTTCTATACATGCAGTTGGTGTAAAAAATCTAAGAACGGTCCATTTAAAGAATAGATCTTTTTCTGTAGAAGTTACTATATCTATGGGTTGCATTATAACATTCCCAAGCCAACGAAATACTGTTACACATAAAAAGCTACAATTAGCTCTTCTTTCTTCTTGTGTTGGGTTGTATTTTTCATGATGTTTTAATGAAAATTTCTTCCTATATGCTGTAATAAATAATGCTGGTAATGTGAAAAATAATTGAACTGTGGACATTAATGTTGTTGCATAACTGGGTATTCCGTTGAGAAGACCTGCAGATTCTGAGAAATATTCAGATGGATCTTCAGGTATGTAGATAGTTAAATTTCTAATATTATTAGAATTGCTATGTGAACCATTATTGGTGTATATATGATTTCGTGTATATTGTGTATTATTAAAAAGAATTGTTAAGTTATTTGTGTTATTTAATGCAGTTTTTATATCTTCTTGAAATCTGTCATTAGCCATCTTAGCATAGACACGTGTAATAAAAATTGATCCAATAGCAGCAATATACATAAAAGTACAAATTATACTTAGGTTTGAGTTAAAATAATTAACTACAGTTCTTATTTTATTCAGGCATGGATGAGATGTTTGAAATGATTCGTCAATTTTGTCCAGAGTGATTTCTCTAGTAAATTGTGTACTTCCTACTGCATTGAAAGAAATAGAAGTTGCAAATTCTATATGAAATTCATTGAGTAATTCCCTATTACATTGTGTACCTTCTGTTTGAGTAATTATACTTATAGTTGCATGTGCTAGACCTCTGAGTATTAGGTTATGTGTAGTAAGAAGGCATCTTTTGTTTAGAACATCCCTTGCTTCTTTAAGAAAAATGAAACGAGTCTTTTTGTCGTCGGGTATAAATTCTTTTAAAAATATTACGTAATGCCTAATGTCTCCAAGGTGAAAGGAAGATTTTAAAATTGTCTCAGAGGTAAGAACTGTTTCAATATCAGGTGAGGATAATTCTGATTGATTGTTAAGTAACAAGTCTTTCAAAACATTTCTTAGTAATTGTTTAGATAGAAGAGATAAGAATAATATACCATCTTCTTGACATTGTTGTCTAAAGGTACGATTGATAGTTTTTATTACTGCTGTAAAGTTGGTTAATGAAATTTCCTTTAAAATGAATAAATTGCGTGTTTCTTCAGTTATGAGAACACAATCTTCATGTATGGTGTATTTCTTGCTAAAGAAATGTTTTTGTATTGCGTATTTACAAGCAGCAAAAGGATGTGAAAAAAATGATCTTTTTGTGTGTGAATGGTATTTTATGATTGAAAGAGCTTTTCGATGAAGTGATCGTTGAACTCTGTTAAGCTTTTGATTTCCTTGCATGTTGGTTAACCATTATTTAAATTTGATTAAAGGCCATTTAGCATTTTACATAGTTATATCAAAAAAAGTGAATATTGTAACATATTAAATTTATGCAGAATATATAATAATTAACTAGTATAGTCAATTGATATATTAGTGATTTTCAACTTCTTGTTGTGTTATTTTATATGTAACAATATATGATGTTTCAAAAATGACTACTGTTCTTTGTTTTATTAATCAGATAATAATTAAGTTATATAGATTATTGTGTTTTTTTCTTATATTATCGTCCGTTTAATACTATATAAAAATGTGAATATGTAATTGTTAACTTTTAAAGATAAGTACAAAAAAAACTTTATATAAGAAAAGACTTGTTTTATGAATAATGTTATTATTTCCTGTTATGTAACTGTGTTAGTGTTTGTTAGCTGTGTATTTTAAGACTGCATTGTCTTATATGGATAGTTTTATATTTTGTTCATAGTAGTTTAGTTTGTAATTTGATTGAATATCTCACCTGAAGCAATATTAGTAGTTTTATCATGCTGTTTCATTATCATATTTCCATTCATATCTATTGTTAAAAATTTTCCTGCATAAGTATGATTCTGATTTTTAATAGTTATTTGACAGTTTAAATGTAATGCTTTTTTTAGCCATGAGTTTCTTATGTTTGTAAATCCGTTGTTAATATAGTTTGTCCTGAAATTATCAAAATTGAAAATGATTTTTTCTAATAATTCTAAGTTTGATAAAGTAAAATCAAGTTTATGTTCTTGTATTGTTGTAGCATATTCTGGGGCTTTATACATATTAACTCCTATACCTATTATTATCCACTTTTGTGGTGTGTTGTTGCATATTCTGCTTTCTAAGAGTATTCCTGATATTTTCTTACTGTTGACAAGTATATCATTCGGCCATTTGTATTGTATTTTTGCTATTATGTTATTATTATCCTCTAATATTTGTTCAAGTGTTTTGCCAACAGATAGTGCTGAAATAAATGGAAAGGGAAATGCTTCTGTGAATTTTGTTATGATTATGCTGAAATATAGATTTCCTTTTGGGGAATACCATATACGATCATATCTTCCCCTGCCTTTAGTTTGCTCATCAGATATTATAATAGTTCCATCTTCAGCTCCACGCTCTGCAAGCTTGATTGCTTCATAGTTTGTACTATATAGAGTTTTATGGTGTTCTAAGAAGTAACCTTCAGGTAGGTTTATATATGGTGAACTGAATATCATATAAAAAATATAATTGTTATATACTGTATTAATTAATCATGTAGTAAAAAGCATAAAATAGGTAGCTTTAATTTGTATAAGTAATAAAATTGTTTATAATTAAAAAATCTGATTTATCCTAACACATGGGAAGGTTGTTCTTGTGAATTTGTTCTTTATCTTGTCAATAATCAGATTGTTCATGACTAAAAATCTAGCTTATTATAGTGTACAGGTGGGGTTATTCCTATTACTTTATCATTTAATATATCACTAAATGATGGTCTAGATTTTATTAAAGAATACCACTCTTTTAATGTAGAAGTTAAATTCCATGGAAAAACATTCATATAATCTAATACTGATATATGTGCAGCTAGTGTAATATCTGCTAAAGTGAATTCATTGGAGGCAATCCAACCGTTGGTGTTAAGTAAACGTTCCATATATCTAATATGAGGAGGTAAATTTTGTCTTGCTGCTTGAATAAATCTAGAATCAGGACTTGCGTTTTTGATGTAACTTTTTGATATTTTTTCATTTATTATATATCTTGTGATTTCATTGTAAAATTTATAATCAATCCAATATATTAGTTTTCGTACTGTAGCTCTTATATATAATGAACTACCAAGTAAAGAGATGCTGTCATATAATTCCTCAACGTATTCACATATTGCTTGACTGTCTGGAATTACATGTTGGCCACTGATGAGTACAGGAACTTGACAAACAGGATTAATTTTAATGAAGTCTTCACGTTTTTTCCATGGATTTTCCTCCACTTGATGAAAATTGAACTTTTTCTCTTTAAGAAAAATGCGTGTTTTTCTTGAGAATGGACAAAGTGGAAAATGATATAATGTATCCATAGTGAATTTCATGTATACAAATAGTTTACTATATAACAGACTTCGTAGTACTGTGCAATAATAATGTTTAACTTGTGTTTTGAAGTTCTAGTTGGTTATATGGTATGTATTATAGTGATTACTGTTAATTTGCATGATTATATTTTTGGATATATCTATGATTGATTATGATTGAACTTAAAATGTAATGTGTATTTTTTGTAGTGTTGTTGGTAGTTTTGTAAGTTAGATGTTTTTTGAATGATATAGATTATTGTATAATAATAAGAAATGGGGTTTTAAGTCATTTAGATTTAAAATATTTCGATACCTAAGCTTTCAAAGCTTATGCTTGTAAATTATGTGAAATTGCATCAGCTTTGTGTAAAGGAATACTTAAATATCAAAATATGTAAAAATGAATGTAACCAATAGTAATATAAGTTTTATATTACCTAGTATGTAAGTGTTTATACAATTAGATTTGTTTAATAAATATGCTGTTGGAATTATACAATGCTAAAAGTTCTATAAAAAAGTTAGTATTAGTAATTATTACTGCAGTTATATTAATAATGCTATTTACTTTTCCAGAAATTGATTAGTTGCATTACTTGTTGATTTTCATAATCCTGTAGGAGCTGATTTAGTATGATCACCTTTTCTTGTGGAATGCATATATCTTTACATACTGCATATTTGATACGTAAAGTAGTATTTAGTTCTTTAGTGTTATGTTTGTTATCTTTAAGAATAAATGATATTGGAAATACTACCATATCTTTGTAAATATTGCTATGGAATATGTTGTCACTTACAGTATCTGTATTATGTAAAGGTTTAGGCCAATGTACCTGCACATCTTTGAATAAATTTTCTTGCCATTGAAAGGATGTTGGTAACCCAAGGTCTCCTGGTGTTTTATAGTAAATGTGCCATCCATTCTGTATTGTCACTCTAATAGCTGCTTCAATTCTTTTATCCTTCATATCTACTAATCCTATAGTAAGTTTCATCCTTACTTGATTTATATTATCTATAGAGTAGCATTTTTCGCTTATGAGTAATATTATCAAAACTGTGAATATAATCCTAAACATGATGTTTCCTAAAGTTGTCATATTATATGATAGTTTATGTTATTGTATTATTCAAGATACATAATGTATGTTAGAGAAAAGATATAGATCTTTAATATTTAAATTATAGATTTTTAAATATTACTTAAAGTATTGCTTAAAGTATTAAAGAAAGTATAGGATAAGCCATTTTATGTATATAGCGTTTGTATTACTTGCATGTGTAATAAAAAAAGGTTAACATATGAAGTACTTGACGTTTGTTTGTGAAGTGTACTCATAATTACGTGAGTTAGAATCATATAATTCATTGATATAGCATTAGCTTGGTAAAGGTCTATTGATGATAGGTTTACAGTTAAAAAATGTCTTTTACAAATATAAAGAGGGTCAATTTTTATTAAATGATGTTAACATAGTTTGTAATCAAGGAGAAGTAATTTGTCTTCTTGGTCCTTCTGGGTGTGGTAAGTCTACTATATTAAAGTTAATTGCTGGGTTAGAAGATTTACGTCATGGTTCTATATATATAAATGATAAGCTTGTAGTTAATAGTAAATTGTGTATACCTACTGAGAAACGTAATGTTGGATTGATATTTCAACATCCTTCGCTATTTCCACATCAAACTGTTATTGAAAATGTAATGTTTGCTGTAAAAGATTCATCTAAGGTACAAAAATTTAATACTGCATTGGATATATTGCAATCTGTTAATATGGTAGAGTATAAAGATGTGTATCCTGATATGCTTTCTGGTGGGCAACAACAATTAGTTACAATTGCTCGGACGATTGCTCAAAAACCTGAGATTATACTTCTGGATGAGCCATTTTCTAGTCTTGATACAGCATTACGTGTTAGTATTAGAAGACGTGTATTATCATTGTTGAAATCTAAAGGAATAACCGTATTACTTGTTACTCATGATCCAGAGGAAGCATTGGAAGTTGCGGATACAATATATGTCATGCGTGATGGAGTTGTAGTTCAATATGGTACACCATATGAAATTTACTATAATCCCAAGGATCATATGTTGGCGCAATTTTTCGGTGAAATTAATCATTTTGTTGGTACAGTAAAGAATTCTTCTATTGAGTTACCGATAGGCAAAATACCAGTGGAAACCTTTAATGATGGAGAAGAGGTGGTAGTTTGTATAAGGCCTGAAGCAATTCTTTCTCACTCAGATAAAGGTATAGCAGCTTTAGTGGAACATATAAAATTTTTTAATAATATGGTATGTGTTTCTGTAAATAATCATTCTTATTGGATGAGATTTACTAATGTAGTATTACCACAAATTGGTGATACTATATTTATCTTGCTTGACTTGAATAAAATTTTATTATTTAAGGTATAGTTTTATATTTTATAGGAGTTTCGTTATGACATTAGGTCCATGGCAAATTTTTTTAATTTTAGTAATAATTTTAGTACTTTTTGGTGCTGGTAGATTACCAGATGTTATGAGTGATTTAGGTAAAGGCATTCGTAATTTGAAACAAGAATTGAAAGATAACAAATTTGCATCAACAGAAGATGAACCAAATCGTTAGCTAGGTTTATAATATTTTTTTCTGGTACAATTTTCAATGCATTTGACATTTCTTTAATTTTTATAGATTATATCTTTCTTTTTACTAGTACATAAAAGATAGAATGATTATTTGTAGGTATTGAATGCGAATATGTTTTTTGTGTTCATTATATAAGGTTAAAATTGTCTAATATTGTACGAGCATTTATGTTATAAATAGGTTATTTGTGACGTGTCAGTTATTGAGAGGGTGGCGTGGATATTAGTCAGTTAATTAATATGTTTGCAAAATTACCTAATTTTGGGCCATCTTCTTCTAGGAGGATAGTGCTTTATTTACTCCGCAATAAGGAGGAAATTATGCTGCCTTTAGCATCAGGTATTCAGGATTTGGCATGTCAGGCTAAGGAATGTTCTATATGTTTTAATATAGATACAAAATCTCCATGTAGTATCTGTTCTGATGTTGGACGTGACCACCAGTTGTTATGTATAGTAGAAGAATTAGGAGATTTGTGGGCATTTGAAAAGGGTAAAATATATCAAGGTGTATACCATGTATTAGGAGGTACTTTGTCAGCTATTTATGGTATAGGTCCTGATCAGTTGAATTTAGATAGTATTGTAGCTAGAATAAAGAAGTTTGATATAAAAGAAGTAATTATAGGAATAGGCAACACTATGGATGGGCAAGTAACTACCCATTACATTACTCAAATGATTAAAGATCTAGGGGTCAAAGTAACTAGATTAGCTTGCGGTATCCCTATGGGAGGGGAAATAGATTATTTAGATGAGGGTACTTTAAGTGCAGCTTTATCTTCTAGGTATATTATCTCGTAAACATTGTACTGTTTGAGAGTTTAAATTTAGGTAATGCTAAATTTATAATAATATTTTTTTTATAGAAGAAGTTTTAGGCGATTATCAATTGTTTTACATGTTAAATTTCTAGTTTTGAATAATTGTCCCATAGTTAAGAATAAGAAATTATAATTACAAGTTAGTAAGATGATCTTTTAGGTTATAAATAAATTTATTAACTGGCAACATCCTTTAGATTAATAATTGAATGAGTAGGTTATTAATTTAGCATACATAGCTAATTATACTAAACTAGTGTTAGGTATTATTGATTTTTAGTATAAGATATGTATTTTTAATTGTTGTGTAGAATTCACTATACATAGGCAGACAAAAGTCATAATATTATATTTATATATAGTTTAGTAGTAGCAGCAATACTATGTATTAATTAGTTATATCAAGTGAGTTGTATGATAAACAATGTAAAAAATTGTCAGCAATGTTCTTCATAATATTAAAATATGAATTGTTTGTTGAATAAGTGTTTCCTATAGGATCTAATACTTGAAATTTTACTTGATATTGAGAAAAAAGGTTCTTTATCTTTTCATTTGGAGATTCAGAAAAAATACATTTTATTTTATTTTGAGTAATGATTTTTCTTATATAGGCTAATCTCTTGACGCTTATGTTTGTATCGTGATTTGAAGAAATAGATGCTATAAAATTTAGCCCAAAATATTTTTCAAAATACTGATATGCATCGTGAGTAACAATATAAGGTTTTGTTTTTACAGAATTAAGCATATTTTTTATTATTTCTGCTTGCTCTGTAATTTGTATTAATGTTGAATTTGCGTTTTGTTTATATTTTTCTGCATTTTCTGGATCTATTTTACATAATACTAGTCTTATGTGATTGACTATTTTTTTTGCATTCTCTGGATTCAACCAAATGTGTAAGTCATTTGATGTTGTATGGATTTTATAAGAAAAGTTAGAATCATATCTTGATGGTAGTAACTCTACCACTTCTGAAAGTCTTATTAATTTTTTTCCTTTAATTCTCTTTATGAAAGTTTCAAGATGATCATCTACGTAGAATATAATATCACTATCCTTTAGTTTCCTTTTGTCTGATGGCTTTAGCATGTAATCGTGTACAGAAATAGGCTCATTAATCAATAATATCGGTTGTGTTACTTCATTAGTAACTGCATTGACTAGTGAATATATTGGGTTTATGGTTGCTATAATTCTTGGTACAGAATATCCTATAGTAGAATATAGCAATGCGTAAAAAAATAAAAGATAAATTATATGTTTCATAGATTGTTTAACAAAAGAAAAATTCTTGCACATAGTGGTAAATGCGTCAATGAGTATATTATAAATATTGAGAATCTATCATTTTTTTATTCTAAAAAAAAGTTCTTGATAATATTAGTTTTCAAGTTAAGTTTGGTGAGATTGTAACTATTTTAGGGCCAAATGGAGGAGGAAAAACAACATTAATTCGTATTTTAGTTGGAATATATAAAAATTATATAGGGTTAGTGGAATATACGAAAAATTTTGTTGTAGGATATTTACCACAACATTTTAGTGTTAATTCTCTTATTCCAATGACGGTGGAATATTTTTTAGTTTCCAGCTATACTAAAAGGGAAAAAAAGTTAAGTTTAAGTGATGTGTTAAAAGATATTAATATTGTAAAAATATTGAATAGGCAGATGTCAGAAATATCCTATGGAGAGTTACAATTAGTTCTACTTGCAAGGTGTTTAATGTTAAATCCAGATTTAATCATTCTAGATGAACCAGTGAGTTGTATGGATATCAATGCAAAGGATAGCTTTTATAAGTTAATCAATAAATTAATTTCCATATATAATTTAAGTGTAATTATGACTTCTCATGACTTGCATTTTGTTATGTCGAATTCTTATCGTGTTATATGTATTAATAGGAGTATTTATTGTGAAGGATCTCCTGGTGAGATTGTGAAAAATGAAAAATTTTTAAAAATGTTTTCATCTTATGCTTAGTGTGTTTTCTAACATAGTTGTATTGCTTGATATATTAAGTACTTTGATACGATATAATATATTACCTTATACTTATTTTTTTGCTAAAAGATCGATTAGAAAAAAATCCCAGGGAGAAAGAATTGTTATGGCCTTGCAAAAATTAGGGCCTATTTTTATCAAATTTGGTCAATCTATGTCTTCTAGATCTGATATTGTAGGAGAAGAAGTTGCAGGTTGTTTATTATGTTTATGTGATAAATTACCAGCTTTTTCTTATTTGGATGTTGTAAGAATTATAGAGGAGGATTTTAAGTGTAAAATAAATGAGTTATTCTGTGAATTTGAGGAAAATCCAATTGCTGCTGCATCTATTTCACAAGTACATAAAGCTAAAGATATTGATGGTAATATAAGAGCTGTAAAAATTTTGAGACCAAATATTGAAAAGATCTTTAAGAGAGATATCAGGTTAATGTTTTGGTTAGCAAAATTAGCACAAAACTTTAAAAGCTTACGAAGGTTTCGGTTATTAGAGCTAGTACAGACATTTCATGAAATATGTAAAATGGAAATAGATTTGCGTTTTGAGGCAGCAAATGCTGAAGAGTTAAGGTGTAATATTCAAAATGATAAAGGTTGTTATATACCTGAAGTAGATTGGACTAAAACTACGAGGCGTGTGCTAACATTAGAGTGGATAGATGCTGTTCCGATATATAGTGTTTATAATTCAGAGAATTCTAAGACTCTAGTAGAAAATTTGATATTTTGCTTTTGTAATCAAGTCTACAGGGACAGATTTTTTCATGCAGATATGCACCCAGGAAATCTAATGATAGATGAAAAAGGTAGAATTATAATCATAGATTTTGGAATTGCTGGAAGATTAGATAAAGCTACATGTATGTATGTTACAGAGATACTTATAGGGTTCATAAAAAGGGATTATCAGTATGTTGCTGATGTACATTATAGAGCTGGATATGTTGATGCAAAATATAATAATTTTGTTACAGCTTGTCGTGCTATAGGTGAGCCTATAGTTGGAAAAAATACCAATAATATTTCTATATCGGCATTATTAACTCAGCTATTTAAGATTACTGGTGATTTTAATATGAAGTTACAGCCTCAACTTTTTCTATTACAAAAAACTACAGTACTAGTTGAAGGTGTGTGTAGACAATTATGTCCTGATATTAATATGTGGGAAATAGCAGAATTGTGGATGGAAAAATATGCTATTAAAAAAAATAAGTATCTTCAAAAATTAAAACGGTCTTATTTATGTCATACTATACATGATATTCCATTATTTTTAAAAAAGGTTGATAAAAGTTTAGATGTAATCAGTAATTATCAGCAATTAAATAATTCAAATATAAGTATCAGTAGAGACATTATATGGGCGTTATTAGTGATTGGTCTGATTATTAAAATTATTATTGGATAACTTAGTTTATAAACATTATGTTTGTCTAGATTATAAGTATAAGAATAATAGTTGATATATAAGTAATGGGAGTATCTATTGTATGGGTTATAATATAAATAGGATTTAGTTATTAAATATATGAGTGAGATAAATAAAAGAAGATTCTGTAACTTAGTTAGCGGTGATAAATAAAATTTGGGATATTAGTTTGTATTTAAGAATGTGAGAAAATGGTACATTTATTTTAGTATTTGTTCTAAGTAAAAAAAGAATAGAAAAAATATGATAATTTAATTGTTATCTGAAAGAAATAATATAAAAAAACTTATTATCATGGGATTAAGATAAATAATTTACACTATTCTATAAAAATTTGAGATTTAGCTGTAACTTATGTAGGTTTTATAGGGTAATCTGTATATGTTGGTAAGTAATAGTTTTTATAGCATGAGATATAATTTTTAATATTATGTGTTGCCTATACTGAGATTTCTTTTGACCTTTTTATGAATGTATATTTTAGAATTTTGTAAATATTTATTAGTTTAAAAAAATCGCTTGATACATTTGGTATGGTAATTATGAGATAGTATATGTTGTTTTTTTATCCTATTTTAAATTGGATTATAAGTGTCTTAGTACTTGTATGTGGTAGTAATTTTCAAATAGTTTATGCTGTAATAAATCCTTATGTTAGTGGAGACTTAGATTTAAGTATTGCACAAACTGCATTAGCAGCATCAATTCATGTTTGGTGTTTTTCAATTTTCCAGCTATTTACTGGATCAATATTGGATTATTATGGAGCAAAGAAAGTACTGCCTATATCTATGGTGTTTATATCTATTGGTACTTTTTTATTTTCTTATACTGACTATGTTGTTTGTTTTTTTGTTTCACAGATTTTTCTAGCATTAGGAGCATCTTTTGGATTTGTAGGTGCTGGATATATTAGTTATAGATTTTTTTCTCCTTTGATTTCAGGTATTATGTTTGGATTAGTGCAAACGATGTATAGTATGTCTTCTTTATTTATGGAATATACTTATACATATTTAACTTCATCAGGATTATCTTGGAGAAATTTGATAAGGTATATAGAGTACATTGAAATTTCTGTATTTGTTTTAACATTATTCCTAAGTAACCATAAAGAATCTACGTATTTAAGGGATAGTGAAACTAATCTGTTAAAAGTGATCGTAAAGGTTTTGAGTCATATTGTTGAAGTAATGCATATAAGAAGTATATGGTTATTTACGGTAACAGGTAGTTTGATGTTTGGAGTGTTTTTATCAATGGCTGTATTATGGGGGCAAAAATTATTAATAGCTATGGATTTAGGTAGTTATTATTCTGGTGTTGTACACTCTATAATATGGGTGGGTTTTGCTATTGGGTGTCCTTTAGCTAATGTAATTTCTAATGTGTTGAAAAATAGAAAATATGTATTTATGTGTTTTTGTATTTTACAATGTTTAAGCTTGGTAGTGATGTTGTTATATAGCAATAACCTTTATACTTTATGCTTTTTGATGTTTGTATTTGGATGTGCATCTGGAGGTCACATGTTAAATTTTTCTATTGGGACAGATGTTGTAAGTGAAAATAAAGTAGGCACTGTTTGTTCAGTTATTAACTGCTTTATGTCTATTTTAGGTGGTATTATTATGTTTATAATAGCATTGCTTCTAGAGTATCAAAGTCAATATGATATATTACAGGTCAGTCTGTTGATGCCGTTAGTTATTTTCTTATCCTTTATTTTATTGTTTTTCTGTCGTGATACTTTCTATATAAAATGATGTTTATTGAATTTTGTAGATGATGTCTGGAACTGTTTTTCCTATTTAATTCAACACTTAATATTAATTGATATCTAGAAGATGAGTTATTTAGTACATTGAGTGATTTTACAGTAATATTTTTAGAAGTAGTTTATTAATATTAAAGAAGCATCATGTAAAGTATTGTTAGTGTGAAATGGATAACGTTACTAACAGTGCTAGTGCAGCTATTTGTAAATGTGTAGGGTATTAGATAAATGATGTTGTATTGTTGATAAGCATTGTATATGGGTTTTATTTTTAATATGGGGTGAAAATATTTTTCAATATTTGCAGTTGTTTGATATATAGCATTTGTATATTAGTTTGTTGAGTATATATTGGTTATATTTTGATTTTCTGATTAGTGCAGTAAAATATGAAAGTGATTTGAAAGCAAATTTTTAATATTTTTAAATACTATATAAAGTTGCTTTATAGTATACTCAGTTATTTTATTAATGATGTTTTGTGATTCGATGAGCTTATTTCTGTAATAATTTCTATAAAAAGTGAGGTTTTAAAGGGTATTTAACATAATTCTAAATTTATCTATATTTAAGAGTGTGTAATGTTTTTTGTATATAACTGCTATCAGAACAAAATGTAGAGTAGGAAATATTAATGTAAGAATATTTTAATCAAGATACAATAAGTAGTGTTTTCCAGTTGAGGATAAACATTTAATAATGCAATGTAGTAGCTTAGCTATAAATGTTAAATTAAGAGTATTAAAAAGTGTATTAATGTTATATTTAACATGTTAAGTAGTTGTCAGTAGAAATATTATTTTTTTTAAGAGTAAGGTTGACTTGATTTTATGACACAGTTGTACAAAAAGTATGTAAAGTGAAATGTCTTATATAAATAACATTGATGCTATATTGATATGTATTCAATAGTTATTAATAAAGGTGTTGTTTTTTGTAATAAAACTAGCTTAACTTTGTAATATAGTTAAGCAATATTATATTAAAATGTGAAATTTATTTATGTAAAAAATAAGTTACACTACTGTACCAGTTAAACTGTTTTGATATGCATCTGTTATTTTAATAGGTAATATCTTATTATAAAACTGACTTAGATGTTCTGTATTTATATAACATGATTGCATATATGGGGTCTTCCCTATAATTTGATTATCAAATTTTCCTTTCCTTTTACTAAATAATACAGAACAAACTTGACCAACCATGTTTTTATTGAAAGTAAGTTGTTGTTTACGAAGTAACTCTTGTAATTTTAAAAGACGTTGTGACTTTACTTCTTCTGGTATTTGATTTGTATATTCTGCACTGGGTGTGCCTGGTCTTGGACTGTATTTAAAGCTGTATGCTTGTGAAAATGTTACTTCTTCTACTAATTTAATTGTATGTTCAAAATCTTCTTCTGTTTCTCCTGGAAACCCAACTATAAAGTCGGATGAAAAAGCAATATCAGGACGTTGTTTTTTTAAGTTATTGATAATATTTATATATTCTTCAGCAGTGTGTTTTCTGTTCATTTTTTTTAGAATTCTGTCTGAACCTGATTGTACTGGTAAATGAATAAATGGCATTAATTTTGATTCAAGTCCGTGTGCTTCATATAAGGATTGATGCATGTCATGTGGGTGTGATGTAGTATATCTTATACGTTCTATACCTGATATTGTAGCAATGTATTGAATTAATTTACCTAAATCCCATTCACAGCCCTTATATGTACCATGGTATGCGTTAACGTTTTGTCCAATAAGTGTTATTTCTTTTATTCCTGAATCTGCTAAAATAAGTGCTTCATTAAATATTGATTCTACTGTTCTTGAATACTCCTCTCCACGTGTATATGGCACTACACAAAATGTGCAAAATTTATTGCAGCCTTCCTGAACTGAAATGAAGGCAGAAGTTTCTTGATTTTTTGTGTATTCTTCTACGGGAATGGAATCAAATTTTGAAATGATTGGGAAGTCAATATTAATAACTTGGTTTTTTATTCTACGAGCTTTGATAATAAGTTCAGGTAATGTATGTATGCTTTGAGGACCTACTACTATATCAACAAATGGTGCCCTCTCAAAAATTTCTTCTCCTTCAGCTTGTGCTACACACCCAGCAACTACTATAGTTAAATTTTTCGTTTCCTGTATTTTTCTCATCTTGCCTAGTTCTGAATATAACTTTTCAGATGCTTTCTCTCTAATATGACATGTGTTTAATATGACAATATCTGCTTCTGCTGGTTCATTAACTATGGTGAACCCGAGTGGTTTTATTATATTTTCCATAATTAAAGAGTCATAAACGTTCATTTGGCAACCGTATGACTTTATAAATAAACCCTGCATTAACTCGGTAGATAACTATTTTTTACTTTATAAGCATATAATGATTAGTGGATCAAAACAATATTTTATTGTGTTAAATTATTGAATATTTATAAAAGGTTAGTTTAACAATAAGATTAATTACTACATTTATTGTAGTAAAATAATTGTAGATAACAAAATGAATGTGAGTTATGTTGTTAGAACTTTACTGTGTTAAGAACATGGTGATGAAGTCAATAAAAACAATACTTTAATTGTGTAAATTTTGAATATTAGTAATAAATTGATGTAGTTTATAGTGTTAATGCCTTGGTAATATATATATGTAGTAACTTTTGATTTTTTTGAGTCTCTTGGAAAATAAATATATTTTTGTAAATGAGAGTGTGGAATTTATTACTTAATTTAAAGGGTTTAATAGTTGTAAGTTATTAAGCCTGTAATGCCAAGAAATAGATCAGCGGTATTGTTTTAGGTATTTGTAAAATAGCTTGATAAAGTATTATTCTATAATTCGTTATTTTAATTTTTATATATCTATAATCTTATTTCTTTATTGCTTGGATATATTTGTATTTAGGTTTTAGTATAACATATGAAAATGATTTAAAACTTACTTGCAGTAATTATAATGTTACTTTATATACATTTCCTCTACCTACTGTATCAGAGTTTTGGTATATTCTAATATTGATTTTTTCTTGTATGAAGTTAAAGTCTATTTTTTGTTGTTCAGCAGAATATATATATGTTGTATTATCCTTTATTGTAATTGTGCGTTTAATTATATTATAGTTATCTAAAATTTCGATGTCATAGCTCTCAAATTTTTCATCTATAGGTGTATCAATGTTATCTTTCCACTCTCCATTAATACGTGTTCTTCGTATCCAGCTGATTGTTAAGTTATTGTATATATCGCGCTGACCTTTGACATGTGTGACTGCTAATGGTCTTAAATTATTTGCATAGTATACATGTGTTAGCTGTTCTCCATGGAATATGGATTTTTTGATTAATTTATATGTTAAAGACTTTTTTATTAATGACTGACTGACTTTTAGATAAGGTAGGTTATCTAGTAATACAAAAAATTCTTCGTGTTTATGCTGATTAATGTATTGTTCTGTACCAAATCTTCCTCTAAGCATATTGCTTAATTGATATTTATTTTGTCCTATTTGTTTGACATCTTGAAATTGAATTATCTCGTTTCCAATTAATGCAAGATTGTTGTTGTTTATAAATAGAGATTCAATAGAATCTAATTGTTGTGTATCTAAAGTAATTGTGACTTTACTGGTTCTGTCTGGTATGGCAATTGGACCAATACCTAAAATGTCAGCTGTGATTCCAATAGTTGCTTCTACATCGATAGATGAAGCAGTCTTATAATGTTCGTTTTGGTCTTCATATGAGTAAAGAATACTTCCTTTCCATTCTAATTTTGTGCTAGTAATTGCGAAATATAACACATTGTCTATGTTGTGGATACATGGTAAATCAAGTATGTACATTGAATTTTTCTCTGTGGGATTTATGTTATAAGTATTATCATCAAGAAAGAAGTGTTGAGTGGTTAATGAGTAGTTGTGTATCACTCCTTCGATATTAATAGAAAGATCCTTTAAATAAATGTTTATAATTTTTATTTTATATAGCAAATTGTTGTATTCTACTTGAATGACGTCATTTACATTAAGCCAAACATACTTTATTGGCAATGTGAGATAAAAATTGTATTTATTGTTTGATTTTTTATTTAAAATGTTTTCTGCTATTGTTTTTGCTTGGTTATCACTTAGAACGATTGGAGCGTGGATATTTTCTGTTGTTGTGTTTTTGAGATAAGGTATGTTAACATACTGTGAAGTTACTCTATAGTCGTTGTTTTTGTTTATATACATGAAATTAATACTAGTGACTAGTTGTGCTGATGTTATTTTAGTGATTTTTTGAAGATTGTTTTTGTTTTCAGATACAATATCTTCTACTGGAACGTTATATTGAGGTAATTGGTTTTCTGAAGTGATAATTAATTTGTCTTCTTGTTCTACTATTTCAAATTGATATATGTCTTTCAATGTGTTCAATATAGATTTTGTAGACTGTACTTCAGTAAGTGCATATCCTTCTATTACTTGATCTAGATCTTGAATTTTTATTTGATTGGTTGGAATTTCTATACTAGCTAGTAAATCATGAATAATATCTGATATTTTTAATAATGATAATTTTTCTTGTATCCAGTAACTGATTTGCCAATGTTTAGCATCTTGCCAGATATTTTGTAGTTGAGGAAAATAAGGGTAAGGTCGTACATCCCAACCCCAAAGAAACATTTGCTCTACCATATCAGAATTGTCCCATGCTTCGATAGTACCTCTGATAGCAATTTTTTGTGCATGAAAGTCTATATATCCTGCTGAGAAAGTGGGATATTTATTTTGATTATATTGATATTCTATAAATATATTAGGCTGGCTTGTACAGTTGTCTATACTTGGAAATCCGTATTGGGTAAACCATATTTTTTTTGATTTTGGTATCCAATGAGTAGTAGTATTGTCTGTATTGATGTGATATTGATTCCACCATTTTTCTATCTGTTTCCATGCATATTGGTTGGTATCTTTATTATATAGAATTCTCTCTTGTTTTGTGTCGGGGTCTTTGTAAAAGTAATTATATCCTTCTCCAGAATTCCATCCATTTATTATATCTTGTTCTGTGAAGCCGTTGATGGGTTGAGGAGTATCTGTTAATGGGAAATATGCATCTATCCCTATTACGTCAATGTCTTCTGATGCCCATAGTTTATCCATATTGTAGTCTCCATTATGTGAATGATATTCCCTCCAATCTGCTGCATATGTTACGATAGTGCTATTGCCTGTTTGATTCTTTACGTAATTTGCTAACTTTACAAGTTCATCAACTGCTGGATATTGATTGTGGTTATTTGTTATTCTTGTTAAGCCGATAAGTTGAGAACCAATTATAAATGCATCTATCATGCCTTGTGTTAGATTAGCATAGTGCTTAATAAATGGGTTGTATTGATTATTAAAAAATGTGCTAATGTCTTCAAAGTTTCCTGTAAGGTTACCTCTCCATGGTTTATCTTTTATGTCTATTAGTAATATAGGGGATAGTAGCACTTTATATCCTCTTGTTTTAAGTTCATTAATATATCTGATTAATGACTGATCATTAATAGTGCCACCATATTCAGTGCTATTGTCTATATCTCTAAAAATTTGTCTTGCTGTTTCTCTATTTATTCCTGCAACTTGCCAATTATCTGGTGTTGTAATAGCATTAGTAAATTCAACAGCTGGATAAATATTACAGTTTTTAATGTTTAAGCTGTCTGCATACCAGTTTATAACAACTGATATCCATTTTATATTTGGTAAAGCTTCTTGTAATTGATCTAAGGAGATTAAAGCATCTGCTTTCTCAGTATTGCTATGGTTGTTAATTTTTTGTGCTTTTCCATAGGGAATACTTTGAGTACCAATTTTTTGTTGAGCAGTTTTCATTTGTATTATTGTATCATATGAAAACTCTCCTGATCCTGGAATGATGTGAATGCTTTTAATTCTTTGTGCTGCATGTTCTTGGTTAATGTAATGGGTGGGATATGCTGTAACTTCAAATGTAAAGTTTGGTATATGATTTTTGTAATCTGTTAATGAGAAGTTTTCTATTACTATGTAAGATAATCCACGATATGCTGGAGCATTACCCATTAATCTTAATATTAATGGATCGGGATTTTGATCTTCTGTTCCTGGATAAAGTCTATATGTTAATGTACTTAGATCTAGCTGTTGTGTGTTAACCCATATTTTTGAGATTTTTTTTACATGTCCTACACAAATTGCAATAGCTAAGTTTGTGTAATATTGATATTGTATTGAGCTTTGAGTATTAGTGTTTTTGTTTGGATTATTTGTAATAACTATTTCTTTATCTGTTGTTGTTTTTATTTTATCCATCCATATTATATTTCCTGCTATACGCATTGTTCCATATAAAATGGGAATCATCTTTCCATAAATGGATGTTTGGGTTTTTAAGTTATTTATTTTTGGTATATATTTATTTCGAGTATTTTTGTCTAAGTGTGTATGATTTTTGATATTTTGATTAGTAATATTCCCTAGTTCAGCTAAAAGAAACTTCTCAATGGATTCTTTTACGCTGTTTACGATGGTTGATAGTATGATTAATGACATAAGAATAACTCCGTAAGAAATTTAAAATCTAGTGAAAAAGTTTGTTGAATGTGCATAATGTCTTTTGGAATAAATGATTAGTGAGATGTTGTACTGTTGTATTGTAGTGAATTATAATTTAGGTAGATGTGTTTAAATCAAAATTTATTTGTAACTCTTGAATATGTAAGGATTGTTCTGTTCTATTGTCATATACAATCTTAATGAATGTTATATTAACCTTATAGTAGTGTAAGTTATAAGTATAAAATGAGTTTATTATCTTTCTAAAAGTTCTATCCTTTGCTTAATGTATTGCTGTTATAATAAAATTGCAGTTAGAAATTTGATTTGTTATAACATGATTATTTTGTTACTTAATACGTAAAAATACTCTGGTATACTTTGTAAATTTAATGTGATTTTTTTATTATGTGTTGATTAGTTTAATTTATATAATAAAGCAATATATCTATCATTTACTATATTGCTGAATTTTATTGTATTTAAATTCATTTTGTTGTGAAGCATATGCTATATGTAATCACACTAATATGTTATACATTGGTAATTTTAGTTCACTTAAAAATGTATTTCTGGGATATGAGGTTCTCCTCTAAAGTTTACACTGTTATTGAATCTATTGCTGCATGTAATAAAACTTTTGTCACATCCAGCAATTATAGAAAATTTATCATTAACTGATATTTGATATGGTGTAGGATTATATAGTTTTATGTGTGATTTATTATGATACTTTATTTCAAATGTGAAATTGCTATTTTTTCCTGTAATAAATGTCACGAGTCCGTATGTATAATAGTTGTCAATGCTGCTTAAATTAATACATTCGAATTCCTGATTGCTAATTACTCTACTAATGGTATTGGTGTTAGTAAACAATTTTTTGTTTAACTTGCATTTATTGTCGCAAAATTGAGCTCTGCATGAGGATGAAAAGAAATCTCCAATGTTTCTAGATAAAATATTATATAAACTACTAAGTTCTGCTATAAACTTATGGTTAGTTAAAGTTATTTTTTCAATGCTACCATAAAATAGAGTTATACTTCCTTGGGTGAGATCTGTGTAGTTTACTAAAAATATTTTTACTATAGCAGAATCATATATTCCAGAAATAATGTGTTCTTCTTTTATTGTATTGCTATTGATAGTGGTTTCTATTTTTGTATGGTAGCCTGCAGTAGAGTTGTATCTTAACATATCTATGTTTAGTCCAGGTGTTGTTTCATAAGTTATATTGTCAATGACTAAATTCTGGTCAAAATCGGTTAATCCTATTATATTTTTGTTCTGTAAGGTAAGTTGTAGGCAATTTGCAATAGTAAGAACCTCAGATGATAGATGTTGTTTTAGTTGGGTACTAATATTTCTCATATGTTTTACCTTGGATGATAGAAGAATCAATTATTAACTGCTCATTTGTAGTAGTATTGTGGTTTTCGGTCTATGGTGTTATTTTTTAAATATTGGTGATATAGTATTAGGAGTATAGAGAATAATTCTACCTCCTGGGAATATTTTTATACTTTTGGTAATCTGTCTGTAATCTTTTCAGTACGACTGTATGTTAAATATATTTACGACGTGTAAAATTTATGTGTTAAGACGTATAACTATTAAAATAGTAACATAAAGTAATTATGTTAATCAAGCATATTCTAAAAAACATCAATGCAATTATTTTTGACTTATAAGAACTTTTTATGAAATGACTAGATAATTTTTTATATGGAAATTATCTTCATTATAAGGGATAATATAATAATTTTTTAGCTTTAAATTATTCGTTATTTAAGTAATAATAAACATGAAAATTTTCAAGTTAAAGCCTGGTAATGGTGAGGACATGAGTAATATATCATTGGGGACATATGATAATATATTATTATAGTCCTGATGGGGAAGATGGTAATGTAATTATTTTAAAATTATATAATTTCTATTTAAGTAACTTACAAGTTCAAGGATGTACTTATGCTGCTGATCATAAATTGAAGATTTGTAATATAGTTACTGATATATTATATGTATCAGTAAAATTGTATATTATAATATTATCTGTAATTGATTATTTGGATTATCGTAAGTATTGTGATTTAAATAATGTAAGATCTGGCAATAGCTTTAAATTTATTGAAATTTGTAGATGGTGAAAACATGAAAGATATGACTTGTTTATTTGTGGACAATGTAGATGTTATAGAGGACGCTTATAAACGTTATCAAAAAGATAGTAATTCTGTTTCTCTAGAATGGCGTAATTTTTTTTCCAGTGATTTGTATTCTCAAGAAAGTACAGATATTGCTAGTAATCAATCAAGCAGTGTAAGTGTTAGTAATGACTCTCATACTAAGGTTATGGAATTGCTAAACTTTTTTAGGTCTTATGGACATACTGTTACAGACTTAGATCCTTTGGGATTACATGTGGTTAGTGATCTGGATTATCATAAATATATTGATTTGAGCAATATAAGTCCTTGTACTACATTCAATTCTGTTTTGGGATTAAATAATCCTACATTGAATGATGTAGTTGATACTTTAAAATCTATTTATTGCGGTAAGCTTGGTTATGAGTTTATGCATATTAGAAATCATGAGGAAAGACTTTGGTTACAAGATAAAATTGAAAATTTGTGTCAGAAAATATCAAATGATGAGAAAAAAATTATATTACAGAATTTAATGGAAGTAGAAGGTTTTGAACAATTTCTTCATACCAGATATCCGGGATATAAAAGATTCTCTGTGGAAGGTGGAGATTCTTTAATTGTTGCGATAGAGAAGATAATTGACTTATCTGTTGTTTTTAATTTTCATGAGATAGTTATTGGGATGGCGCATCGTGGAAGATTAAGTGTACTAACAAAAGTTATGAAAAAGCCATATAAGGCTATGATATATGAGTTTAAGGGGGGAATTGCATATCCAAAAGATTTAGATGTTTCTGGTGATGTAAAATACCACTTAGGGTATTCTTCTGATCGTCAAGTATCTTCTGATAAAATTGTGCATTTATCTTTGGTTCCTAATCCTTCTCATTTGGAAGCTGTAAATCCTGTTGTTATGGGAAAAATTAGGGCAAAACAAGATATATTAAAAGATTGTGATAAATCTTCTGTAGTTGGGGTATTAGTACATGGAGATGCTTCTGTTATTGGTCAGGGAGTTGTTGCAGAAACATTGACTTTAAGTAATTTGTCGGGATATGGAATTCGCGGTGTGATACATATAATAGTTAATAATCAAGTAGGATTTACTACAAATCCAAAAGATGCAAGATCTTCTTTTTATTGTTCAGATATAGCAAAAGTAATAGATGCACCAATTTTTCATGTGAATGGGGATTCTCCTGAAGATGTGATAACAGCTGTTAGATTAGCTGTGGAGTATAGGCAAAAGTTTAACAAGGATGTAGTAATTGATATAGTATGTTATCGTCGTTATGGACATAATGAAGGCGATGAGCCATTTTTCACTCAACCTATCATGTATGATTGTATCATGAAACATAAAACTCCTATGAAGATTTATAAAGAAAAATTAGTTAGTGAGAATGTTATTGCTGAAGAAGAATTTAAAGTTTTGCAAACTAAGTTTCATAGTATGCTAAATGAAGAGTTTGTACAATCTGATCATTATGTTCCAAGTCAAGCTGATTGGTTAGAGGGAATTTGGAATGGTTTCCGTAGACCTACACCTGGTAATTTTTTAGATTATTTATCTCATACAGGTGTAGAAGAAGAAAAATTGTTAAAATTAGCTCATGCTTTAACGCAAATTCCAGAAAATTTTAATGGTAATAAGAAAATATTGAAGATATTGTCCACGCGTTTTGATATGGTATCTTCTGGTGAAAACATTGATTGGGCAACTGGAGAAGCATTAGCTTTTGCATCTTTATTATCAGAAAATATAAAAGTGAGGCTATCAGGGCAAGATTGTGGTAGAGGAACATTTTCGCATAGACATGCGGTATTGGTAGATCAAGTTACAGGGAATTCTTATATACCTTTAAATAATTTGGGCATGCCACAAGGAAACTTTGAAGTACTTAATAGTCCGTTATCAGAATATGCAGTAATGGGATTTGAGTATGGATATAGTACAAATTCTCCATCTACTTTAGTTTTGTGGGAAGGTCAATTTGGTGATTTTGCAAATGGTGCACAGATTATAGTTGATCAATTTATTTCTTCTGCTGAAACTAAGTGGTTACGTTGTAGTGGGTTGGTTTTATTGTTACCACATGGATATGAAGGACAAGGTCCGGAACACAGTTCAGCTAGAATAGAAAGGTATTTACAGTTATGTGCAGAGGACAACATGCAGGTTGTGAATTGTACTACCCCAGCAAATTACTTTCACGTGCTGCGTAGACAAATATGCAGAGATTTCCGTAAACCACTTATTATATTTACTCCTAAGTCTTTGTTACGTCATAGAATGGCAGTATCCAAGTTATCTGATTTCAGTGGATCTTTTGTTCCAGTGATTGGTGAGTTACATTCACTGTGTGATGATAATAATGTGCGTAAGGTTATAGTCTGTAGTGGCAAAGTCTATTTTGATATTGTTGAAGCTAGGGATAAACACAAAATAAATGATATAGCAGTAGTGCGTTTAGAACAATATTATCCTTTTCCAGAAGAGCAATTAGCAAATGAACTGAAAAAATACCAGAATGCAGAAATAGTGTGGTGTCAGGAAGAACCAATGAATATGGGAGCATGGAAATTTGTTTGTAGTTATATTGAGGATGTTTTAATCAAAATTAATGTGAAGGCCAAGCGACCACTATGTATATCTAGGTCTGCGTCTGCATCTACTGCAGCTGGTTATACAAGTATGCATAACGAGGAACAAAGTGATATTTTGTTGCGTATATTTAAGTAAATTGTAATAAAGTGCTTTTATGGTTCATCATTTTAATATGAAATAACCAATGTTGTCATATAATTTGTATGTAACTTTTGTTTTTGGTTAAGGCATAGTGGAATACAATGGTACTTCAATCTATATTGATGATATAAAAAGTGCTTTGAATGTAATTCATGTGTATTATGAGAACTTAAACAATCAGGATACTGTACTCATACTGTTTACAGTTAGTTATGTAATGATAAAATTGTGTTTTGTATATGTTGTAGCAAAATACTTTTACAAATATAGTTTATTTTAATTGAAAGTTAAAGCATAGTATTATTCTGTTCCTATATCTGTTTATGATGCTAATGAATAGTGGAAATAATCTTTAATAATGTTGTTGATGGATTATGACAAAAATGCTTTTCAATTATATTTTAATATAAAAATAACTGAAGTATATTGCTTTATCCTTTTTATGCAGTTAATTATGTGAGTGTGCATATGAAAAATAGTACTTCAACACTACTGGGAGTATAACAGTACATTGTAATTAACTTTTAATATGAAAGCTAACAGCAATCAGGATACCATGTCCCACCCTGTTTACAGTTGGTTGTGTAATAACAAAATTATGTTTTGTTATGTAGATTATGAATAAATAATTTTATAAGTATAATCTATTCAATGTAAAAACTCAACTAGAAATATTGTATCTCATTCTACTTATACATCTGTTTTGACTGTGATTTCGTATATAATTAAGAAGTAGAAAATGGAATTTATAATGTGTTGTAGTAGCACTACTTTTCAGTTATATCTACTTTTAACATAAAGCAATTATAAGAGATGTCTTATTTTTGTATTTGTGTAAGTATGTAGATAAGTGAAGAATAGAATGGTATTTTATGTATATTGTGGATGATAATCAAAGCCACTTTTCTAATTATTAGAACTCACTTTTAATATAAGGGCATTTAGGAAATATGTTTTGTTTCTGCAGTTGATTAGCAAGTGTTAGAGATATCACACATGTTAGTAGATTATAACAAAAATGCTTTTCAGTTATAATCTACTAATGTTGTTAATTATATTTCTTTTTATATAGTAGCTGTGTATATCTTGTGTAATATATATACTATTATGTTTTTTTCTACGCTGTATTTGATGTTGTAATTTTTAAAAATTTAATGGCATTAAGGTTAATTATTGCTCCACCTACTCGTTTTGTTGTATAGAATTTAACAAAAGGTTTATTTGTAAAAGGATCTCTTAGTGTTTTTATAGTATTATTTTCAACTATCTTGTATGCATTTTTGAAATCCGCAAGCACTATAATTGGGTATGTTCTTTCAGTGAAGTTGGGCATATCAGATGTTTGATATACTGGTAATCCCATTAATGTGTCAGGAGATCCTAGAGTTAACCCTGGATGACATATATATTGTCCAGAAGGCAATTTTATGGATCTAATTTCTTGTAATACACTTCTATGCATTATAAATGCTGCTTTTGAAGCGAAATATTCTTCTAGGGAATAATAAAGCTTAATTATTGCATCACTGCTGAGTTCTTCAGATGTTATCACTCCACTTGAAGATTTAGGTTCAGAATTATTTGAAGTATTCTGAGGCTTAGTAGTACCTTCATCTTGATCTGCAGTACTTTTTGTGTAGGATAGAATTCCGTAAGGTTGACCATTTCCTTGTCCGGATATAAAAGCTTTGTTTTCTGCTCGACTAAAAGCATCAACTAAATAATTAATTAACCAGCTTGCTATATCTATAACAGAGTCTTCTAGTAGTTTTTTCGTAATTTGTGGTTGTGCATATAGTTCGTGTAATTGTATGTTATGCACACTAATTTGAGGTAGTGTTGTATCTTCTGCTTGGGACCCAATTCTCCACTTAACTGATTCCTCATTGTCTTCTGCAAGTAAGCACTCAAAGCTGTCACCAGATATTTTTTCTATAGAACATAGTTGCCTCATTATTGAGTTTTTAGTGATATTTTTTTTCTATGTGTAACGATATATTACGTGGCATTAAATATGATGAGTCTAATGCTGAATCATTTTGTTGCAAAGTACTACCTTTAGATAAGTATTCTGTGAACATTTTATAGTTGTAATCTTCATTAAGATCTTTATTATCATGAATAATAGGGCGCTGTGATAATATTTCTAATTTTTCTAATATTTCATTTTGTTCTTCAATTATATTTTCTGCTTTTACTAATTTTTATAATATAAATGGATAAGCAGAACTTTTTTTACTGATGTCTAAGAGTTTTTTTTCGTTTAAGTATTTAAACTCTTCGCATTAAGATGTTAGATTATTTAAAGATTCTTGAATTTCTGGTGTTGATGTTGTCATACTTGCTCCATTGGGTAAATTTTTTATGATTTTATAAGCTTCACAGTGTAAAAGAAAAATATGGGAAAAATAAAGTTTAGTAATGAAAAATTAATTTGAGGGAAACTGATATACTGTGAAATTCACATCCTTTATTGTATTTTATGATAGTATACTATGTCAAGCATATTATCTATATACCATTGTTATAACTTTTTTCAATGTGTTTTGAACCCTGACTTATTTTTTGGCTTATCAATAGTTTCTAAATATTGAAGTGTAAAGTTAAACTTTAATGGTGAATGGAACATACTATAAATACTTTTAGTATGATATATACTAATACACTTTTTTATGTTACTAGGTATTTACTAACATGAATTTTAAATGTTATGCTAATTATTTAATATAGTTTTTAAGCTTATTTTAGTGTAGTAGATAAATGGAAAATAATTTACTTTTTCAGTGTAGTATATTTCTAGTACACTTTTTTATATGACTAGGTATTTACTAATAAATCTTGAGTATTAGCTAATTACCTGAATGGACTATAGCTTTTTTTGTCGTAAACTTTAATGCGTTTTTCAAGATTACTCAAAATGTTATTTAAATATTTTATAGAGCTTTTCAAGATAATTTCATTAACATATGCAAATAACTAACTTTACTAAACACTTAGAATTCAAATGTATTGTATAGGTGTCTAAATAAGATCAAGTTTTTTTAGGGTATTTTCTACTTTTAGTTTATTTTCTTGAGTTAACTCTACCAGCGGTAGTCTAACTGTTGGAGATATGTATTTTTTGAGTAAACTTGCAGCATATTTTACTGGTGATGGGTTAGATTCACAAAATAGTACTTTTGCTAATTTGAATATTATTTCACTTGCATGCATAGCATCTTTCATGTTATTAGCGGAGAAAGCATTTTGCATATCTGAGCATATTTTAGGTATTACATTTGACACTACAGAAATACATCCAGATCCTCCATGTGCATTGAATGCTAAGCATGTAAAATCATCACCTGTCAATAAAGCAACGTCCTTATTTATTAGGGATCTTAAATTAAGAATCCTACTTAAGTCTCCAGTTGCATCTTTTAACCCTATTACTCTAGGTAAGGATAAAATACGTGCAATTAATTTATCACTTGCGTCAATACCAGTTCTTTTTGGTATATTATACATAACAATAGGGATATTGGTTGCATCATGTACTGCTTTGAAATGTTGGTATATCCCTTCATCAGTTGGTCTGTTATAGTATGGAACAACTACTAAAGCTGCATCTACATTTAAAGATTGAACATACAGTGTACGTTTAACAGCTTCTTTTGTAGAATTTGAACTTGCTCCAGCTATTATAGGAACACGTTTATTTGTGACTTTAACACATAATTCTATTATTCGACAGTATTCCTCAAAGCTTAACGTGGGGTATTCTCCTGTAGTTCCACATGGTACTAACCCATGTACATTATTACTAATTTGATATTCAATTAATTGGCAGAATGCATCTTCGTCTATAGAAAAATCACCTTTAAATGGTGTAATCAGTGCTGTAAATATGCCTTTAAAATGTGCACTGTGCACTTGAGTACCTCATTTTTGATGATGAGTTTTTAATATAAATATTGCACTCTTTATTGTCAACTGGATATTGTAAAATAGTTGATATTATCATAGTACTACAACATTGTTTTTATTTAAAATTCTTTAATTTAGGATGAGTAGATTTATTGATTTATATAATGTATAGTATTTATTAATGTTTATTATGAAATAAGGTACATATTGATAAAGTAGGTCTGTGACTTTAGTGTGTGTGTATTACTCTGTTTCTCATATAGGCTGTATTATTTAGAAAAAAATTTGTTAGATCCAACCTAAGAATTGTGTGTTTTATTTAAATTTGAGATTTTTATCAATAAAATTTAATATATTACTTTAAATTTATGAATATTATTTAATACTAGGTGTGAATCTGTATTAGGATAAAATGTACAATAGTTTTCTCTTACTAAAGTAATGGTAATGTTGATAGAAATATACGTAAGTGGAAAATAATTTTTTTGCACTCTTTTTTATTGCTTTTTTACAGCGAGGAAAAATGTGTATGTTACCTAAGTAATCAATAAAATCATTAGATAATGCGGATTTATTTTTTGGATAACTTGGATAGAGATTTTACAATTGTTTTTTTATATGAATATAAAAAATGTGTTATTTTCTTATTGCCTATATTTTGTAAAATTTTATGTTCAGTTTTACCTTTAAACTTTCATAAGTAATTTTTTCTGATACATAATAATACATATCTATTTTAGATGACTCATAATAGAAAGTTTATAATTGTTTTCCTCCAAGAATATGTACATGAAAGTGAGGAATAACTTGTCCACCTTGTTTTCCATGATTTGTAACAATCCTGTATCCTGTTTTATCTAATTGAAATTTATGGGTAATTTTTTTTACAATAGAAAAAAAGTATGTAATGTTAGCTGAAGAACCAATAAAATCATTAAATGATATATATTTATCTTTTGGAATGACTAAAATGTGAATAGGAGCTTGGGGGTATATATCATGAAATGCTAATACAAATTCGTCCTCGTATACAACATTACATGGAAGCTCTTTTCTTAAAATCTTTGCAAAGATGTTATTATCATCATAAGAATTATTATTTATCTTATCTTGCATGTGCTTTTCCTGGAGTGTTTGGTGCTCTTTTATTGCCTATGTTACTTTGAATTTGATCATTTATTTGCACTTCGTCCTGTAAATCTTCTGCTATTTGTTCAATTGTTTTCTGTACTTCTGGAGAAATAGAATTTAGAACTTTATGATCAGATTTTTGCTGCATTAGTGTTTGATGTTGTTGTTCTAGCAGTGCATCTGCACTTTGTACAGAGCTTTTAGCATAAGGCATACTACAAGGATTTGTGAGTGAAAAGTCACTACTTAATATATCATGATCTGCTTCATGTTCCTGAGATGGTGCTACAACTGATTCGCCTTGTGCATGATGCTTTGTTTTTTCTTGCGTATCGGTATTGGGTTTATCATGTTTTTTTTCTTCGATATCTGCTGAAGTGACTTTTTGATTATTAGATGATTTGTATAGTCTTTCAGAAAAAGTTTGTATAAGTTTTTCATCATGTATATCCAAACCATGTAATACTAATCTTACCTGTTCTTGTATTTCTTGTAGTGACTTGTCTGATACATCTATTTCTATAGTCAAGTTTTGCTTATAGCTTCCTTGGGTAGATTCTACAATAATTTTACCACCTATTTCTTCCAATTTTTTATCAAGTTCTTTTAATTGTAAGAAGTGTTTATCTGTTGATTTGCTGTTAATTGCTTCTTCAGCTGCTGATAAAGGATTAAGAATGGATTCTGCAATGCCACTTTTAGTTTCTTCCACATCTCCTTCTTTACCTTGTTCTTGCCATGTTGCAAACTTCTGTATAGTCTGGAAAGGAATTTTGTAAGATGGAACTCTTAAAGCAACCTCATCTTGATGTCCTGGTGCTCTTGTGCTAGAAGGTAATTCAATACCTAATTTGTTATAGGTTCGATTGTGCATTTTCAAGTCGAAGTGTTTTTCCCTGCTTTTAGTTGGAAAGAGATTTTTAATCATCTTTCCTACACTTGGTTCATGAGGTAGATTGCTAGTGGTGGGTGTTATAGCTACTTTTGCTGCTTGTTTTATAACAATAGTTGCGCCTTTCTTTAAGAAAGAAAACATTTGGATACCATAATTAGTGTTCAGATAAAGCTATATGCTTCTTAATTATAAGATACAATTGATAAAATGTCATTATGTATTATTAATATTTTTATCAAATAATTGGTTTGTTATTAATTAATATTTTACTCGTTATCTTTTCATATATACATATAATATACTGTAAGATAAAGGTTAATAATAGGTAAAAAGTGAATTGTGGTAGTAGGATGACTCCTATAATGCAACAGTATATGATGCTAAAAAATCAATACAAGGAATATTTGTTATTTTATAGGTTAGGTGATTTTTATGAATTATTTTTTGATGATGCAGTAGAAACGTCTAAGATCTTGAATATTGTACTAACCAAAAAAGGGAATGTTCCTATGTGTGGTGTTCCTTTTCATAGTAGTGAATCTTATTTGAATAAATTGGTAAAGTTAGGTTATAAGATAGCAATTTGTGAGCAGATGGAAACATCCGAAGAAGCAAGAAAGAGAGGATATAAAGCTTTAGTAAAGCGTGATGTTGTAAGGATAGTTACTCCGGGTACCATACTTGAAGATTCTTTACTTGAGGCAAAAGAAAATAATTATTTAGCTTGTATAGTTGGTATTAATAATGATTATGCTATTTCATGGTTAGAATTATCTACTGGGTTATTCTGCTATCATACTACTGATTTAAATAAACTTGATAGTGATTTATTTCGTATTAATCCTAAAGAGGTTTTGATTTCTGATAAATTAGTAGAATTGGATTTGATATATTCTGCTTTAAAAAAATATAAGTTTTCTATAACACAGTATTCAAGTAGTTTTTTTGATGTGAGTAGAGCTTATAATACTTTGTGCAGTGTTTATGGAATATCCACATTAAAAGGATTTGGAGATTTAAAAAATGAGGAAATTTCCGTATGTGGATCTTTATTGGAATATGTTAAAGCCACTCAAAAAGGTAATTTGCCTAAGTTAGAATTTCCAAAAGCTTATATGCAATGTGACTTTATGTTTATAGATGCAGCAGCATTGCGTAATCTTGAATTATTTTGTACTCAGTCTGGAGAGTTAGAAGGATCTTTAATTGCTGCTATAGATTATACAACTACAGCATCTGGTGGTAGGTTATTGAAAAGATGTTTATCAGCTCCTCTTGCATGTTCTGATACAATAAACTGTAGATTAAATACTGTTGAATTTTTTGTGAGTAATCAGATATTATATAGAAATATTAGACAAATATTGAAAGGTACTGCAGATATAGAGCGTATTTTAACGAGAATTAAAGTAGCCAAATGCTCGCCTAAGGATTTATATGCTTTAAAGTTAACATTAGATAAAACGTGTGAATTATTGGAATTATTAAATAAATTTGACATCAGTATTGTTAGTGGTTTCTGTGCAAGATTAGGAAAGTATGATAATTTGTGTAAAACACTAAGTGAGATATTGATACAAAATAATGTGAGTAATGTCAAAGAAGGTGGGTTCATTAATCCTGATTGTGATAAAGAATTATCGGAGCTTATATACATTCAAAATTATAGCAATAATTTAATTCAAGAATTGCGAGATAAGTATCGTAGTGCTACTAATATCCAAAGTCTAAAGATATTATATAATAACATTCTGGGCTATTATGTTGAAGTTTCATCTAATTATTTAATTAACGATAAAGATTTTATTCATAGACAAAGTTTAGCTAATAGTATCAGATATACGACAAATGAGTTAAAGGAGTTAGAGAGTAAAATAATTTCTGCTAGAGATGCAGCGATTAGTTTAGAGATAAAAATTTTTGGTCAATTATGTACAATGATTATAGAAGATGCAGAGAAAATAGTGATAACTGCTCATGCCCTTGCTGAGATTGATATGTTAACTTCTTTTGCTGAGCTAGCAGTGCAATACTCTTATAGTAAGCCTATAATTGATGATAGTTATGAATTTAATATTCAAAAAGGTAGACATCCTGTAGTTGAACGTAATGGTAAATTTGTGGCTAATGACATTAATCTTTCACCGGAGCAAAGGGTGCATTTAATTACTGGACCAAATATGGCTGGTAAGAGTACTTTTTTAAGGCAAAATGCATTAATAGGAATTTTGGCACATATTGGGTCATTTGTTCCTGCTGAGTATGCACATATAGGAGTAATTGATAAAATATTTAGTAGAGTAGGAGCTTCTGATAATATTGTCTCGGGATATTCTACATTTATGGTAGAAATGATAGAAACTGCGGCAATAATTAACCAAGCTACTGATAAATCTTTTGTAATACTTGATGAAATTGGTAGAGGTACAGGAACATATGATGGGTTATCGATTGCATGGTCAGTTATCGAACAAATTCATAATGTCAATAAAAGTAGAGCGATTTTTGCTACTCATTATCATGAGTTATCTAGATTAGACGAATATTTAAGGAATATAAAGTGTTTCTGTATGAAGGTAGAGGAATGGAATGGAAAGGTAGTATTCCTGCATGAGATAATACCTGGATCGACTAATAAATCTTATGGAATACACGTAGCAAAACTTGCAGGATTCCCACAATCAGTTTTAGATAGAGCTGAGGATTTAATGAACAAGCTCAAGGCAAATGAAGATTTATTAAATTGAATAGTATCACTAATTATTAGTACGGTATTTTTTATGGTATATCTATTGCTTTATAAAGATGTAAAACAGCTTATTACATGTATTTTGCAGGGTAGTGTAGTTATATATCAAAGTATTATAAGGTGACAATATTGATAGGATCAAGTAATAGTACTGTGTTTATTTAGCATCTTGATCTATTTTATATGTGTATTTTTTAATTTAAAATTCTAGATCACTAGTATTTAGTTAAGTTAAGAATCTATTTTTTTAGATAGTTATACGCGTTAGATATATTATGGGTTATAGATTACAATTAATATTTTAGATCTGTGTAATATTATTGTTTATTGGTGAGCAATTTGTTGTTATTATGATTTATTTTTATAAGCGTATTTTATTAATGCATATATAAATTTTATATTAAATTGTATGTGTTTTACTTAGTAGAGTCTAGTGCTTATACTAATAATTACTCGGTTTTTTTACAACACAAGTTTGTATATTACTTTAAAGTATATATAATAAGTTATTAATCCTATTAAGTTACAGTCAGCTTGTTTGTTTCTTGTAGTATTTTTGTTGAGGATATGGGATATAAGGTTGCTAAGCTTATTTTGCTTGGGTATACACTATAATGAGTTAAACAATAACTACAGGTTATTAATAATTGTTTATTATTGAATATATTTGTATAGCTTTACAGTATGCTGATCGAAGCTCATTGAAATAGGGTTTTATATAAATTTTACATTGAGAACTAAGCCTATTTTTATTACATCTTGTGTTTATTAGTCAATAAATATATGTGGGGAACCGTTCATTATATAAATAGCTAAAGTTATCCCAATAGGTGAAAGTTCTTCAGACTGAAATGTTTTTTTGTTATTGCATTTTATATTTGGTAGCTTAAAAGATTTTGTATAAGTTGACATTTTAGTATTAAGCTTATTTTATTGTACTTTTTTAGATAAGTAGGAGATTAGAAAATTATTCATTATATAAGGAGCTAATAATTGGGCCAATAGGAGATTGTTCTCTCTTAAACTGGGATTTTTTTATCAAGTGTGTTATGTAATTTACATCTTGAATATCATAACCTCTTTTTATTACATCTTCTGTTGAATAACCTTCATCAATTAGTAGAGTGAGGACTGAATCTAGTGTTGTGTAATCAGGTAAAGTATCTTGATCTTTTTGATTATAATGTAATTCAGCAGAGGGATGTTTTTCTATGATTTCAGAAGGAATAGTATTAGTTTTTTTACAGAGACTATCTGCTGGTATGTTTTTATTTCTCCATTCACTTAATTTGTATACTTTAGTTTTGTATATGTCTTTTATTGGTGCAAAACCTCCACACATATCTCCATATAATGTTGCATAACCAACTAGTGATTCTGATTTATTACCCGTTGAGAGTAACATGAATTTAAATTTATTACTTAGTGCCATCAATATTAAACCCCTGATTCTAGCTTGTAAATTCTCTTCAGTTGTATCTTCTTGAGTATTTGCAAAAGTATTTTGTAAAGTTGTTAATGAAGTTTGTAAAATATCTTCTATAGGTAGTATGTTGTAAGATATTCCTAATCTAGTAGCACATTCTTTAGAATCAGTAATGCTTGCTTGAGAGGTGTATTTTGTTGGTAACATAAGTGAATGAACATAACTTGAACCAAATGCATCTGCTGCAATTGATGCTACAAGTGCAGAATCTATTCCTCCAGATAGTCCCATAACTACACTAGTCATAGAATTTTTATGTACATAATCCCTTAGTGCAAGCATAAGTGCTTGATAGTCTAATTCAATGTTACTATATGTTTTAATAATGTTGTTGCTTTTAAATTTTTCTTTATATATTTTGCTATCTTCTTTCCACATATTTAAGAAGCTGTATTGACCATTGAAGGCAAAGAAAGATTTTCCATGGAAAACTACATTATTGTATCCACCTACCTGGTTAATATATACTGCATATTTGTTAAATGTTAATTTTGAAATTAGGCTATCTCGTGAATTAGTACCTTGCATGTATGGAGTATTATCCATAACTAATAACAATGTATCATTATTACATGTGGGCAACTTTGGTATTACTGATATTGGACATAGTAGTATAGTTGTGTTATTGATTGAAAAAGTAGTGGAAATATCTAGTGTAACATTTGGTATAAATGTTATAAGTTCTGTAATTTTTCCGTTTTGAATTAAATAAATATTCTCGATTATTGTGTCATCTTGTTGTTTAATGCTTCCAATAATTATTGCTGTATTTTTACCTTGTGTTTGTATTGCTAATTTGTTTATAGTATCTGCACATCTATTAAAAAAATCTTGTGACAGGAGAGGAATTTTCTCTATGTATCCTGGTATTGCATATCTTGAAAATATTGCTATATCAGCTTCTAGATTTATTGATTCTTGATATGACCTTATGATTTTTTCATAATTGTATTCAGTATTTTCAGATATATAGTTTAACTGAGAAATAAAAATGGATGGGTAATACATAAATTATAGTTTTGTTGTCTTATTGTTACATTTAGTGCATTAGTTAATATAATATAACGATTAATTTTTATTTTTCTATATTTTAAATATAAAGTGTTATCTAGCTTTATTGAGAGTATTTATGTTGATTTAATAGTGCATTGGAAAATACTAGTTTTCCATTTTTTTCCTATATTATTTGACCTTTATTAAACTAATATATAAAGTTATAAAAATGTGTAGTAAGTTGTGTTCTTAAAATATAAGTTACAAACTCCTAGTATTGTTTGTAAGAAGGTTAGCAATAACCTATTTGTTTCTTTAAACTGGTGTTAAGTTGCATAATTGAACATTATGTGAATCACTAATAAATTTTTATATTATGGTTTAAAAAGTAAGTTAATTTATCTTTAAATACAACTGTGTATTGTTGAGTGTAGTTAAAGTATATGCTATGATATTAGAAAGTATACATTAAATCTATTTATTTGCTATCTTTTTACGTTTAGTAAATATTGAAACACTTTGGTAAATTATAATTTTTACTGTTTGTATTAGTTGACTATGTGGTCTAAGCACATCTTTTTTCTATCTTTAAAAGGTTAAATGTTATTGTGAATACACTTTTAAATATATGGACATCCTTTGAAAGAGATTACTATTGTTTTTATTGTAATGTGCATCAAAATTTTGTTAAGTCTTTATTTTTATTCAAGAAGCAAGTTTGCTATATCTATAGCAGCGTAGGTAAGTATGCTTTTTGCTCCTGCACGCTTAAAGCTTATTAAAGATTCATATATTGCTGTATTGTAGTCTAGCAGATGATTTTGTGATGCAACTTTAATCATGGCGTACTCTCCGCTTACTTGATATGCAAATGTAGGTATTTTGTATCTGCTACTAATACACTGAATAACATCTAGATAAGGCATACCTGGTTTTATCATTACTATATCTGCACTTTCATCAATATCCATTTGTACTTCGAGAATTGCTTCATTTATATTTGCAATATCTAGTTGATAAGTGCTTTTGTCTATTGTTTTAGATATTGAACAAGATCCTACAGCTTCACGAAATGGTTTGTAGAAGCTAGAACAATATTTTACAGAATAAGATAATATGCATACGTCTTGAAAATTACAATTGTCTAAAGAGTTCCTTATTGCTTTAATTCTACCATCCATCATGTCTGAAGGTGCTACAATATCACAACCTGATGCTGCTAGTACTAATGATTGTTTACATAAAACTTCTATAGTTTCATCATTATCAATTTTCTCATTTATCATAATTCCATCATGTCCTGATATTGTATAAGGATCTAATGCTACATCAGCTATTATACCAATTGTTGGTATATGTGCTTTTATTGTTCTTATTGCTCTACATATTAAATTATCAGGATTAAAAGCTTCTTCTGCAGTTGCAGATTTTAAATGATTTTCTATTACTGGAAATAGTGCAATAGCATTTATTCCTAGATTTGCAGCTTGTTCTACTACACTTAGTAATTGAGATATAGGATACCTTTTAATATCTGGTAGTTGCTTTATAGGTATTGATATCTCGTCGGAGTTGTGTATAAATAGGGGTAATATTAGATCATTTACAGACAGATAATTTTCTCTTACTAAATTGCGTAACCATTTGCTTGAACGTTTACGTCTTAGTCTAGTATCAGGAAACCGCATGTTGTTTATTTTATAATTTAAAGCATGTATATATTATTTATATTTGGGAATATCAACTTATTTTTTAGTCGGCTAAAAGTATATTTATAACCTATAGGAGTACTGGTCTAAGGTTATTAGCAGAATTGATAGATACTATGATTCTATAATCAATAGGGGATTTAAAGGTTTATACAAAGTTGTGAATTATTAATAAATTTATTTATAATTGTAAGGTGAGTTAAAATGTATAATTAAGTATTCCTTAAAGTTCAATCTTAATATTATTGTGTAAGAGTTTTATACTTAAGAGTAAAATCTTGGGTGCTATATCATAGGATTGCTTATGTATAAGAGCTTATATTTTTCCTGGATGAGAATAGAGTAAAAATGTGTGGTAACTATTTGTTTTTTTGTTGTCATTCTGACTTATAATCAATTAAATAAGGTGAAAATGGAATATTGTTTCTTGTGTAAAAGGTATATGTTTTGACCTTAGTAGGTAATGTAGATAAATTTACTAATATTGGTAAGATGCTGGGTCTGTATATTTCCTTATAATTGAGATTGAGTGAGAATTTACATTGGAATTTTTATATGTGTACTTGATAGATTTTTAGCACTTGAAATGCTAGTGAAGTTTAGGATGTTTGTAGATAAACATATCTATTAAAGATAATTATGAGTTGTTGTCAATACTATATATATTTTCCCAGAGTAAAGAGTTGATTTGTAAACATTGTAAAAACTAGTGTACTTTGCTAAAACTACTATTGGAAGAAAAGTATAAACTGCTTTTGGTTCCTTATGTAAATTATTGTATTTAGTGTATTAATGGGAAAAGTTTTTTCAGTTCATTGCTCAGAATCATTTTTGTCTGTAGTTGCAGAATTTGTATCTAATATATTTTATAATAATACAGAGCTTAATTCTATAGTGGCCATAGTACCTAGTAAAGAGGATGTAGAATTATTACGTAGTGAGCTGAAATCTTATTGTACTGCTACTGTCTTTGTGAGAATTAAGATTATTTCATTGTCAGATATAGATCAAGATCTATTGGTAAATCAGCATAGTTCTATAAAAATTATTAGTCCTATAAGAAAGATATTATTATTGATGGATTTTATTAGGTCATGGAATTTTGAGAATAATGATAATTATCCTATGTCTTTAAGCTATGAGCTATCTGCTTTGTTGAATGAAATGTATATACACTGTATACCATTATCTAACTTGGAAAATTTGTTTGACTATGATTTGCCAGAGCATTGTCAAAAAGCTGCTAAATTTCTTTCTGCCTTATCTAGGAAGTGGGAGAAGATTTTATGTCAGGAGAAGGTTTTAGATATATTAGAGCATAGAAGTTTATATTTAAGCAATTTGATCAAATATTTAGAAGAAGAAACATTAAATAGTTCTATAGTTTTTGCTGGGATAGTATTTGGTAATTTTTTTATAGATTTTATTCAAGCTTTATATAAAATGCATAATAGCCAAATTATACTTCCATATATAGATGTAGATATTAGTGAAAAGGATTGGCAATTATTAGATGAGTCTCATTACCAGTATTATATAAAGAATTTGTTAGACATTCTAAAGGTTAATAGGAGAGATATTGTTTTTTTGGGTAAAAAGAATCGCTGTATATTTATAGAAAATATATTTAATTTTAACCTGTTTTTAGAGAAATATCATAAACATGGAGTTGAGGAATGTGATTATAATAACCGTATTGAGTTGATCACATGTGCTTCAGATGAAGAAGAAGCTCAAAATGTCTCTATGGTTATCAAAGATAATCCTTGTCGAGATATTACTGTATTTACGAATAATGGAATGTTAAGTAAAAGGATAGATTCTATTTTGAGTTCAAATGATTTATCAAATCAATCTAGTATTAATTATCTTATAGTTTCTTTCATATTACATATCTTAGATGTTGTTATTAGTCATTGGAATCCGATATCATTGTTGTCATTACTTAAACATCCTTTTATTACTTTAGGGTATATTAAGGAAGATTATGAAGTTTTAGTATCTAATTTTGAACTAAAGGTTATTAGGTTATATTCTAGTTATGATTTTACTAGTATAGAAAATAACATCAAAGAAAATGTACCAGAATTGTTACCTTTTTGGGAAAAAATAGTAAGTGTTATGCTTCCTTTAACTTCAGTAAAATCTAGTGTAATTTCTTCTATAGTAAAAGTTCATATGAGTTGTATATATAACTTGTTAGAAGGTAGTATAATATATGGTAGTAGTGATCATAACCGAATTGAAGAGTTTTTTAATAATTTTCAAAACTCATGTAATGGTATTAGTATATATGGAATAAGTCTATACAATGAGATTTTAACATCAATTCTACGTAGCAGTTTCTTTCCAGAAAATTATAAGTTGTCTTGTATTAATTTATCTAAAAGAGATATAGTGATTTTTGCAGGATTTAATGAAATAAATTATAGTATAAGTTCAAGTAGTATATTATTAAATAGATGGATACGTGATAAGCTAGGATTGGCTTCTGTTCAGCAAGAAAAGGGTTATTTTGCTTATATACTTTATAGCTTTTTTTATGCAAATAAGATTTATATTACTCAGTCTTTAAAAAGCTTTGGAAAAGTAAATGAAGAATCTATTTGGGTTAGAAAATTAAAAATTCTAGCAAAGTTGTATAACTTAGAAGATCTAAATCATAAGAATTATTTGGAGGTACAAGATAAGTTTGCTATTGATAAAGTAAAAAATTCAGCATATCTAAGACCTCAACCAAATCCAGAAATTAATGAAAGATCAAGAGCATTTAGTATTTTGTCTGTTACTTCGTTAGAGACGCTAGTAAAGAACCCTTATATATTTTATTTAAATAATCTTTTAAATATTTTGCCATGCAGAGATATCAATGAGAAGTTCTCTATGAGGAATTTTGGAATTGTTGTTCATAATATTCTGCATAAATATGTGTTAAGTAATAGGGATAAACGAAGATATGAAGACTTGATAGAAATTGCAGGAGAAGAATTATTAGATAAGTATAAAAATTTTCCGCATATTGAAACTATTTTATGGCCTAAATTTCAGAAAATAGCTGAACAGTTCTTTGAAATGAATTTAGATAGAGATCATTACATTGATAAAGTTGTTACAGAACATTTTTTTTCTTGGGAAATAGATAATAATGTTAAAGTGTTGTCTAAGTGTGACAGGGTAGAATATTTAAAAGATGGGAGTGTTGTAATTATTGATTATAAAACTGGAGTTATTCCTTCTCAATCAGACATTAGTTCTGGTACTGCATTACAGATGATAGTACAGGCATTAACAGTGAAACAAAGTTTAAAAAAGGATATTTCAGGTTTAATGTATTGGAAAATAAGTTCAGAGGATATGGAAATAATTCCTATAGACAATTATATTGAGATTATGGAAAAATTAGAAGGTGCTTTAAAGCAATTAATATTTGAGTATATAACACATAAGAAGCCATTTATTGCATCTTATGATGTATCTAAGTATACTGATTATGATCTTTTAATACGTGTTAAGGAGTGGGGTATTTTATCTGATATATAGGTGTTTCTTGTATAGTTTGAGAAATGTGTGTTAGAGAATTCTAAAAGTAGAAGGATCAAGTTATCGAAAATTATTATTATAGAAATATGTAGCAATAAAAAAATAGTTTATTATATAGGATAGGTATTTTTTCTTAATTGGGCTTTGTTTTTGATGTACTGTGTGAAGTACGTTAAAGCAGTTTAGTACAATATTATATAAAGTGAGAACAGTTTAAATATATGCATATATGAATAGTACATTTATGTAGTGTTTGTTTTTGATAGGTTGTGGTATTATATGTTAAAATAATTTAACAATAATTATATTAGATAATTGCGAAGGTATGAAAAGAATTTTTAAAGATTGCCACAATATAAAGTTATAAAAATTATCTTTATAAGTAATAGTTTAAGATCTTAGGTACAAAAGTTGTTTGTAACATATTTAATAAATGTCTCTAGATATACTGATTATGATCTTTTTAAAAAATCTATTTTACTAATATAATTGTGCATAACTTTAACTAAGAGCGTAGAAAAGACCTAGACCTTAAAATTATTGTTTAAATAGGGCTGAATAATAGGTTGTTTTAAATCTGAAAAATTAGTTACTATAACTATGGTACCTTATTATAATCCTTTTTGTTTTAAAAAAGTATTTTGGAAATGTATGAATTAGTATGCAATTATTTTTTATTCTAGGATTTCAATATATTTGGTGTGTATTTGTAATTAAATGTGTGTATTGGATTTATATTTAATATTATATAGTGAATGTTGAGTAATGTGTGTTTTAGTTAATATTATAATGGTAGTAAGTGTTGTATTTTTACATTATAAATTGTTATCGAGATATTTGTATATTAATAAAACACATGGAAATTGAATAGAAAGAATAAAGCATATTAGTATATAAAAATTTAGAATAAATTGTAGGTTAGTAGAAGGTTTTTATTGTTAAATAATTATTGACATAGAAAATAAATAGTTGTATTTTCCTACTTCATTCTTTAGGGAGGTAGTGTGAAAATATCACATAATCCTAGTATAAAATCAACCTTATCTGTACTTTTATGTGCATTTATAGAATGTTATGATTTTTTGGTATACGGGAATTTTAGTCGTATATTTAGTGACATGTTTTTCTCTCATGTTAGTGAGAGTTTATCTTTAATATTATCTTTTATGATATTTGCAATAGCTTTTTTTGTTAGACCTTTTGGCTCATTATTATTTGGGTATATTGGAGATAAATATGGTAGGAAAATTTCTTTATTTATATCTGCAACTTTGTAAATTTTATCAGTAGGAGGAATTGCATTTTTACATCTTTTCGATAGTATAGGTATATTATCTCCTATTTTGTTAGTATTATTCCGTACTTTACAGGGTTTATCTTTTGGAGGTGAGGTAGGGGCCATTGTTCTGATAGCAGAAAATGCTAAAAAAGATCATTTTATATATCTATTAAGTTCACATTTTGCAGTGAGTATACTTGGAAGTGCAACTGGTTGTATTATATTTAAGCTATGCTATAACCTTATTCCGGAAACTCAATTTTATTCTTGGGGATGGAGAATTCCTTTTGTTATAGGATTAGTAATGGCTATGTTCTTGCCTTTTCTGCGTCGTACTATTCAGGAAAGTCATCAATATTTAAGTTATGTTTCTGATAATGAGTTTTCTAAAGTTCCTGTTTTAGATATAATATTACGTCATAAAAGAACTTGTGTAATTATATTTAGCCTAGTAGGTGCAGCTAATGCTATGTTTTATATGTTCTATGTGTTTTTAAACATACAGCAAAAAGTAGATATGCTAACTTATATCTTTTTGATTCTAACAATGTTAGTATCAGGATTTATATCTGTCACTTTACTGAAAGTGTTTAAACTCGAGAATCTTGCGTTAGTGTTTCAAGTATTGTTTATTACATGTATATCTCCTATTATATGTTTTTTAGGATTTGATTCTGTACTTACATATTTTATTCTAGCCAGTGCATTGGGTATATATGCAACTCCTATATTATGTATAGTAGTATTTTTATTCCCAGTTAATATTAGGCAAACGGGATTCTCAATCTGCTACAGTATTGCTGTTGCAATTTTTGGTGGAGCTACTCCTGTAATTTGTTTGTGGTTGGTAGAGGTAACTAAATTAAGTATATCTCCTATATTTTACCTAGACTTTTGTGCATTATTTTCTTTATGTGGTCTTTTTTTCCTTAAAAAGTATAATATGATTGAAAGAAGCTGTGAAAAAATAGTACATGTTTAATAAATGAATAAGACTTTAGTCTTCTTGTATGTAAATAATAATGTATATCAGTTAATGTCTGCTTTTTTTCAAGTTTTTGTAGGAAAGTTATATTACTAGTTTAATATGGCTATTATATAAATGATTTATGTACCTTATTTGTAGTAAAATCAGGAGATCATTATTAGTCTTAGGTAATTTATAGGTAGATGCTTAATAATAGAAACTGATTTAAAATAATGTAATTATAGTATATGCGAATAACTGAGGTATTAAAGGTATATAACAGGTCAGCATAGATTACTGGTTAAGATTTAGTGAATCATAAGTTTTAATATATATGATTTATAGTAAAGAATGATTTGAACTAATGTATTGTTAGAGTATGTAAAATTATTAAAATACTGTTAATGAAAATGTAAATCTTAAAGATAAAAATTATTAAATTATATTAAAGTAATAATTGACATGTATATTTAAGGGCTGTATTTATGCTAATTATTACATGTTTGGGTGTAACATATGTCAAGGAGTGTTAAGCCAACTTTATCAGTACTTTTTTGTGCTTTTATAGAATGTTATGACTTTTTAGTATATGGAAACTTTAGTCGTATATTTAGTCAGATGTTTTTTTCTCATTTAACGGAAAATTTTGCTTTAGCATTGTCATTTATGTCATTTGCTATAGCTTTTTTCGCTAGACCTTTTGGTTCATTGTTATTTGGGTATATTGGAGATAAGTATGGTAGAAAAACTGCCTTATTAGGTTCTGCAGCATTGCTTATTATGTCAGTAGGAGGTATTGCGTTTTTACCTCTTGTTGGAACTATTGGCATATTATCTCCTATTTTGTTAATAGTATTTCGTATTTTACAAGGATTATCTTTTGCCGGTGAGATAGGATCAGTAGTATTGATGGCAGAAAATGTTAGAAACACTCGTAATATTTCGTTTCTGATGGGTGGACACTTCATGATAGCAATACTTGGGGGTGCAGTTGGATGCTTTGTTTTTAAACTATGCTATGCATTTATTCCAGAATCTCACTTTTATTCATGGGGATGGCGGGTTCCTTTTATTATTGGATTATTAATGTCCTTAACTTTACCTTTTTTACGTCATTCTATTGAGGAAAGTAGGGAATATTTAGATTATAAGAATAAGAAACAAATTTCTAAAGTTCCTATCTTAGATGTACTGTCGCACTATAAAAGGTCTTGTCTAATAACTTTTATTTTTATGCCTTTTTGTAATTCTTTGTTCTACATCTTTTTTGTATTTTTAGATGTGCAAAGAAATGTGAGTCTTGGAGGATATGCTTTATTGGTTTTGACTGTGATAATATCATGTTGTATATTTTCCCTTGTATGTAGGAAGTATAAAGCTACAACTGTTGCCTTATGTCTTCAAATTCTCTTTATTGTAGGTGTAACTCCATTAGTATGTTTTTTTGGAGCTAAATCTATAGTTACATATTTTATTATGGCATTTTCATTAGGTATGTGTTCAACTCCTCTTGCTGCTATAATAATGCTTTTATTTCCGGTTAATGTTAGACAGACTGGATATTCCGTTTCATGCAGTATTGCGATAGGATGTTTTGGTGTAATTACTCCTGCAGTTTTCTTATGGCTGGTGAATGTTACTCAGTTGGATATATCTCCTGTATTTTGTGTGGATTTTTATGCACTTATTTCTTTATATGGTTTTTATTGTCTTAAAAGAAATGAACGGGTTATAGAATATGAAAAAGCATTTGATGGAGTTTAATTTGCTGACAGTTAATACTTCTGTTGTTTTGACTATGTTTTATAATTATATCGCTAGAATAGCAAATGTAATTGCGAATATATCTCATATATATTCATAGTAAAAAAAAAGGTTTTACGTTTTGGTGATTTTCTAAGAAAACTTCATGTGCTTTATTACATAAGGGTTAGTTTTAATGTTTGAATAATCAATTTAATTTATTGTTTGGTTATGAAATATAGTTAAGGTGTATAGTCAAGGCAGTTTTCAATGTATAGACAAAATTTTGCTTAATGAAAGTTTTATTAACTAAAGACTAATTGCTTCAATAATTAGTGTAGGTATACTTTATTTGTAATATTCAGTGCTGAGTAGTTGTTTGATATTAATTGTTAGCATCTAATTTCTTTCAGATATATAGGATTTGTTTATCAAAGTATTATAAGAGATTATTCATTATTTTATGCTGTAGGGGTGTAATGATATTTTAGATGTCATGCACTTGCAATTTTTTAACTTTAAGAAACTCTTCTTCAATTGTTGTAATATATTTAAGGTATTATTTGTTGTATGCTATTACATTTTCTTACATGACTGGCTAATTATTGTACTTTTTATAATACATATTTGTTGGTTTATTGAGAGTAGTGTGAAATATTGAGTGTACTTTAGATAGTATAAAATAGAAAGCGGTACTTAGGAGATAAGTATTGTTGACTGGTTATTTTTTCACTTTATAAAATTGTGTGTGCATATACACAAAAACAGGTTAGATACATGTATACTTACATTTTTTTGAGTAAGTAAAACTAAAATGGTATTTCGTCATCGATAATGATATCATCACAATTATTCTGAAAAGTGCCTTTGCTAGAACTTTCCTCTGTATATCCGTCAAAGTTAGGGTTGTTATCTGCACCATTTTTAGAATCTAACATATATAATGCTGAGTTAAATCCTTGTAAGATTACTTCTGTTGTATAACGGTCAATATTATTCTGATCTGTCCATTTTCTCGTTCTTAGTGACCCTTCAATATATATTTTACTTCCTTTACGTACACAGTTCTTTATAATTTTTACTAATCCTTCATTAAATACTACTATATTATGCCATTCTGTTTTTTCTGTACGTATACCTGATGTTTTATCTGTCCAACTTTCAGATGTAGCAATGGAGAAACTTGCCATTTCTTTCCCGTTCTGCATTACTCTAATATCTGGATCTTTGCCTAGATTGCCTATTAGAATTACTTTGTTTACACCGATGGTAGACATTGTTGTATTTTTACTCTAAATTAATGAGCACTATTATCATACCTTATTAGTAAACGCGTCAATAATTTTATTGTTGTATTCTAAAAAAATAGACTAATGGTATAGAATGGTTTATTTAAAGTATTTACTTTAAGCATGGTTCACAATGGATAATTCATTACCAGTAATAAGGAATAAAACAATAACTAGTGTGTTTAAAGTTATGGGTGAAATGGCCGATGCAATATTTTCTTGGGTTGGTAGTATTAATAAGGATTTAACTAGAGATCAGGACATTAATAATCTCTACGAAAAGATGAAAGAATGTGTTAATCCGAAAGGTGGAGAAATTAAAGCAAGGTATAATACTATATCACTAGGTAACTTGTATCTTAATTTATCTGATATTGGTAAGGTGATTTTTTTTAAATTATTAAATGAAAGATTTAATGCTGATAGAACTGAGATAGATAATAAAATTAGAGAATATGTAACTCAAATAGATGAGGATGAAAAAGAAGAACTAGGATTTGATTTGATGGCAGCTTTAGAATCTCCTAGGTTTCGTATACTTAAACAATTTATTTCGTTACCGGATGGCTTAAAGTTTATTGTAGATATGAGAGCTGATGTAATGCGATTAAAGGATAAAAATGAACCATTTTTTGCATTAGAAAAAGATTTGAGAAATATATTGTCTTATTGGTTCGATGTAGGTCTTTTAGATTTGCATCAAATTACATGGGATTCTCCAGCATCCTTGTTAGAGAAGCTGATTTTATATGAAGCAGTACATGCAATTTCTTCGTGGGATGACTTACGAGATAGATTGGATTCAGATCGTAGATGTTTTTCTTTTTTTCATTATAAGATGTTGAGTGAACCATTAATATTTGTAGAAGTGGCACTTGTTGATGAGATTGCTACTAGTATACAAATGTTATTAGATTCCCATGTGCCAGCAAAAGATCCAAAAGATGCTAAAGTAGCGATTTTTTATTCGATATCGAATACACAAAAAGGACTCTCTGGTATTAGTTTGGGTAATTTTTTAATAAAACGTGTTGTAAATAAATTATCGGAAGAATTTCAAAATATTAAAATCTATGCAACTCTTTCTCCAATACCTGGATTTGTTAAATGGCTTATAAAAATTTTACCAGATAATACTAAATTGCTTGGTGAGCTTAAAATTACTATGTCTGTGGAGGATATAATGTCATATATTGATGCTAAGCAATATACTGAATTGTCTCAGGATATTAAAAATCTGTTTCTTAAGTTGTGTGCTTATTATTTAGTAAAGGCTAAAAATGTTGATAGAGCCTTAGATCCAGTAGCACATTTTCATTTGAGTAATGGAGCAATTATAAAACAATTGAATTGGATGGCTGATGCTTCCGATAAAGGATTAAATAATTCTATGGGGATTATGGTTAATTATCATTATGAATTATCTAAAATAGATGATAATTATGAAAATTATGTGATTAATAAAACAATTAATTGTTCAAAAGAAGTATTGTCACTGTTAAAGCGTTGATTTAGTATGTGTTATCATAAATAATGTGTTTTTATGAGAGTTATTAAAGGAAATAAATATGATTGGGAAGTAGTAATAGGACTGGAAGTTCACGCGCAAGTTATTTCCAATTCTAAGTTGTTTTCTGGAGCTTCAGCAAAAACTTATGATTCTTTCCCTAATACACAAGTATCGCTTTTTGATGTGGCAATGCCAGGTATGTTACCTGTATTAAATCGATACTGTATCTATCAAGCTGTCAAGACTGGTATTGCTTTGTCATGTCAGATTAATAAATATTCAGCTTTTGATAGAAAGAATTATTTTTATCCTGATTTACCCTCTGGATATCAGATAACGCAATTTTACTATCCTATAGCTACAGGTGGAAAAGTTATTTTAGAGGAACCTGATGGTAGAGAAATACGTATTGCAAGGATTCATCTTGAGCAGGATGCTGGAAAAAGTATTCATGAATTTGGTAAAACTTATATAGATTTTAACAGGGCAGGTGTTGCATTAATGGAGATAGTTTCTGAGCCTGATTTAAGGTCTCCTCAGGAAGCGGCAGAGTATTTAAAGAAATTACGTATGATATTGCGTTTTATAGATACATGCGATGGGGATATGGAGAAAGGTTCTTTCCGTTGTGATGCAAATGTTTCAGTAAGACCTGTTGGGAGCAGTGAATTTGGGATAAGGTCTGAAATTAAAAATCTTAATTCCATTCGTTATGTAATGCAAGCTATAGAATATGAAGCTAATAAGCAGGTTAATACTTTAGAAAATGGAGAAATAGTTACTCAAAATACATTATTGTTCGATGTTGCATCAGGTGAAACAAAGGTTATTAGAACTAAAGAAGATGCTCACGATTACCGATATTTTCCAGATCCTGATTTATTTCCAGTGAAAATTAATGATCAATATATAGATGATGTAAAATTGTCTTTACCAGAGTTACCTATACAGAAAAGAGAGCGTTATATTAATGATTTCAAGCTCAGTAAATATGATGCAGATATTTTGTCTTCTGATAAATATGTTGCTATGTATTTTGAAGAAGTTATAGAAAAACATGATGCAAAACTTGCATCTTCTTGGATAATAGGTGAGCTTTTTGGTAGATTGAATAAACTTGGAATTACTATTGATAAGTCTTCGGTAAAGGCTGAACATTTAATCCAACTCCTGGATTTGATAGTTGATAACACTATTTCTGGTAAAATAGCAAAACAAGTATTTGATATTATGTTTGAGTCAGGCAAGTTACCTACAGTAATTGTAAGTGAATATGAATTAAGGCAAGTAAGTGATATTGGTGTATTATCTGAAGTTGTGGAAAATATTTTAAAAAACAATCCAAGTAAAGTAGCTGAATATAAACAGGGAAAAGAGAAATTATTTGGATATTTTGTAGGACAAGTAATGAAAGAAACACAAGGTAAAGCAAATCCCGAAATGGTAAATTCTATTGTCAGACAAAAATTAGATAGTTAGTTGTACAGGTTTATTTGTTATACAATTAGAAGATTAAAATGTTGCTATAGGTCAAGTGTATATATTTAAAATATGTAAGTAGACTTATTGATAGTTGATAATAAGTGTAATATAAGATTTGTTATTGATGTTTTTTGGATTGAATAATAGTCATAGAGGTTGTCTGTATACTATAGAGGTAGATCATTGTTTAATGATTAAATTAAAGAAGTTATATGAGAGTTGTTATGGATATAGAAAATATGTTTTATATATTATAATTGTATAGATTAAATGGTATAGTGATGCTAAATTGATAATGAATTTTTAATAATTATTAAAAAAATTTACATAGTTTTATAAGCTAAAAATTAGTAAAAATCAATTTAGGTATAACAATGGATAGAAGCGCTATTTATTATTAAATAATATGTTAAAGTTATTTATTAAGTATGTGATGTAAAAAAATTATTTTCTTATATTTTGCATTACTTGGTTGAAATAAATATTAGATAATGTTATTAAAATATGTGATATTTTATAGGAGTTGAGGAAGGTTAAGGTAAAAGGTTAAAACCTTATTGACAACTTCTTTTGTACTTATTAGCATTATAGATCTATATTTATCGGGGGTGTAGCTCAGTTGGTTAGAGCGCAAGCCTGTCACGCTTGAGGTCGCGAGTTCGAGCCTCGTCACTCCCGCATCTTGAAAAGTTTTTTATGATAGTTTGTGATCTATTGGTTAAAAAAAATAGCTAAAAAATAAGGAGATATAAGTGCTTGCTAGTGATATAATGAAAGGAAAGAGAGGATTAATTATTGGAATTGCTAACGATAAATCTTTAGCTTGGGGAATTGCTAAAACTTTAGCTATGCATGGCGCCGATATAGCAGTTACTTATTTATCTGATATTTTTAAAAAGAGACTAGATCCTTTAATAGAATCTATAGGAGTAAATTTAGTGCTACAATGTGATGTTTCTAAGTCAGATTCTATAGATAATATGTTTATGCAACTTAGTAAAGAGTGGGATAGTATAGACTTTCTGGTTCATGCTGTTGCTTTTCTGATAAAAATGAACTTAAAGGTAGATATATTGATACATCTTTAGGTAATTTTTTGACGTCTATGCATATATCATGTTATTCACTTACCTATCTTGCTAAGAAAGTAGAGAATATGATGTCTGCTAGTGGTGGAAGTATTTTAACATTATCGTATTATGGGGCTCAAAAAGTAATGCCTCACTATAATGTTATGGGAGTATGTAAAGCAGCCTTAGAAGCGAGTGTAAAATATTTAGCAGTTGATTTAGGTTCTAAAAATATTAGAGTTAATGCTATTTCTGCTGGTCCAGTTAGGACTTTGGCATCTGCTGGTATAGGTGATTTCCATTATATATTAACATGGAATAAATATAATGCACCTTTACGAAGGAATACTACAATAGAAGATGTAGGAGGAGCAGCACTTTATTTGTTAAGTGATTTAGGTAAAGGTACTACTGGTGAAACCTTATATGTTGATAGTGGTTACCATGCTGTAGGTATGAAAGCAATAGATGCTCCTGATATTAATTATATTGAAGAAAAAAATAGTTGGTGGTGTATTTGTAGAATTATAATATTTAAATGTATGATTTAATTTCTTATTAATTGATGTGTAATATTACTAATTTTCTTTATTTTTTTGTATATATTTGTTTCATTTTGTATGTTTTTGGTTGTATATTACTGTATTAGTATAAGATTGGCTTCTTTATGAAAATTGATGTATGAGTTTGTTTTTCTTTATATAATGCAGGAAATCGTAAGTCTTGGTAATTTGTATATTGATTGGATTTATGGTTTTTGAAGTTATAATTGTAGTTGTGGATTGGCTATATGAGTGATAATAGTACTTGGCTTTTGGGGAATTGTGTAAAAGAAAAGTTTCAATCTGATAACCAAGTAATTTGGAAAGATATTCAAAGTAAGTTACACAAATTTTATGGCAATGCTATATATGATAGTTGGTTGAGTGTACTAGTGTATGTTAATAATGAAGGAGGTAAAGTTTTACTTTCTGCTCCTACGCGGTTTATTAAAGAGTGGATATTAGTACATTATTTAGATCAAATTTTAAAGTATTGGCAAGATGAAGATCAGACTGTTTGTTCTGTAGATATTTGTGTTGTTAATAATCAGGATACTAATTTAATAGTTGATGTTAAAGATCAGCAAGATAAGGAGATAAAAAATAATTATGATCATTTAAGTTCTCCTTTAGATCCCAGATTCACTTTTGAAAATTTTGTAGTAGGTAAACCAAATGAGCTTGCATTTGCTGCAGCTAGAAGAGTCGCAGAATCTAGTGATCCAATATCTGGGAGTAATCCTTTATTTTTATATGGTGGAGTTGGACTTGGAAAAACTCATCTTATGCATGCCATTGCTTGGTATGTTATAAAGTCTTACTCAAAAAGGAAAATTGCTTATCTTTCAGCAGAAAAGTTTATGTATCAGTATGTTACTGCATTAAGAAGCAAAGACATAATGTTATTTAAGGAACAATTCCGTTCTGTAGACATATTGATGGTTGATGATGTACAGTTTATTAGTGGTAAAGATAGTACTCAAGAAGAATTTTTTCATACTTTTAATGCATTAATAGATCAGAATAAGCAATTGGTTATATCTGCTGATAGGTCACCAAGTGATTTAGATGGTGTTGAGGAAAGGATAAAGTCAAGGTTAGGATGGGGATTGGTTGCTGATATCAATGAAACAACTTTTGAATTAAGGTTAGGTATATTACAGCTGAAAGTTGAAAAAATGGGTATCAATATTCCGAATAAGGTATTGGAATTTTTAGCAAAAAATATAAAGTCTAACATCAGGGAATTAGAAGGTGCACTTAATAAGGTAGTAGCACATTCTTCACTAGTTGGATGTAGTATTACTTTAGATTCAGCAAGTGACATTTTATCTGATTTATTACGTGCAAACCATAAATCAGTTACATTGGAGTGTATTCAGAAAAAGGTTGCTGAATTTTTTAATATCAAAATGTCTGATATGTATTCTACTAGAAGATTAAGGACATTAGCTCGACCTAGGCAAGTAGCAATGTATTTATCAAAAAAACTAACTCAAAAAAGTCTACCAGAAATTGGTAAAAGTTTTGGAGGAAGGGACCATGCTACAGTAATTCATGCTGTTAAGCAAGTAGAAAAATTAATGGAGACAGATAATAAACTCAGGGATGATATTAATTTATTGACTAGAATGTTAAGATAATCAAATAGGTATTATATGTGTAGTGGTATTTGTTCTTGGTTTATAGTAAATGTTCTATTGGTGATTTATTCTTATTTAATATAGTTGTAAATTTTTAGTCTTTAGAACTTTAGTTTGGAGCTATTGCTTGTAAAAGTAAAAGTTGTAGTAATAGAATTATATGTATATTACTCATGGAATTCTTAATATATTTTAGAGTACAAAAAATAGGTTTTTTTTGTTTAGAATTGTTACTTGTTAAAACATTATAGAACGTGAATTCTATTGTCATATTATTTATCCTATAGTTATGGATTATGTATTGTTACTGAGGTTCTTGTGTGTTTTAGGTGCAAGTGAGTCTTTGGTTTAAGTTATTTGTAAGTAGTGAAACTTTATAGAGCATTATTAATCTTTGTAGTACTAGGATTGTGTATTACTACTAAAATTCTTATATGTTTTATAGTACAATGAGTTTTGTTTTAGAGTTGTTTGTAAATAGTAATGAGGTATAAGACATATCTAAGTTGATATTATTATAATCCTTGTAAGTACTTAATTTCCTGCTAAATCTTTAAGTATTTATAAGTAGGGTAACTTTATGGGAATATGAATTTAATAAATTGAAGTATCAATTTCTTTATTATTTTGTAATACTATTTTGAAAAAGTTGTTAAAGTTGTTTACTGGTTGGTTGTGTATTTTGTTGTTCACTTTCTTCTTTTTGACGTTGTAATATTGCAGAATAATTCTGTGGTTGATTACTCCTTACTGATTGACTTATTACTCTTTCTGGGAATGGATTATGGATAGTGCCTTCTTTATCTTTATCTTCTGTAATTAAGCTGTATACACCTTTTCCAATAATACCAATAAGGGTTAATGGTAATACTGCACCCAAAAGACCAGACATTCCAAATGAAAGCGCACCTAAGGCAATATAAGTACATTGTGTAGGTACACTTATTGCTGTATCTAGAGTCATTTCGTCTAAAGATCCTAAAAACTGTCTTTCTGTATCTTTTTTACCAAAACTAAGTTTTTTCCTTAAAGAAGCTAGTGGGTTGCGTAAATCTATTCCTGTAAATTCTTCAAGTTTAATAGATACTGTTTGAAGTGATAAACTGCTGCTTTCTCTTTGATGTGATGCTATGGCTTCTTTTAGTTGTCTTTGTTGTTCTGGAACTGGTATGTCTTCTTCTAGATGTCCACAAGCAATTATTACTTCAAGTAGTGTTTCAAATTCTTTTTCTGATGTATCTTGTATTACTTTATTAAACTCTGCTAGTAACGTAAGATTGTATATTCCTTGTATTATTAGGCTTCTTTTCCTATGTTCTAAAGGTTTGAGACATCTAGTTAATATTTCTACTTTATTTTCTCCTAGTTGATCTTTATCAGATAAATACTCTATAATTTTATTATTAAGTTCATTGTTGGCATATGTTGATGCATCATTAGTAAATCTAGGACTTGAAATATATTGTTCAATTTCTTGGGGATCTTTATTTTGCTCAATTAACTTTGTTCTTGTATGTTCTGTGTATTGATCCCTTAGCTCAAGGTATGAATTATTTAGTAGTTCTTTTGTATGTGCTATTGCTTTTAAAAGGCTTTCTGGGGATACTGTTTTATTACCAGAATATATTGTTTTAGGAGTCTCTTTAGGAAAAAACATATTTTTCTTTAAAAAATTAACTTATTGATGTTGTACAATTATACTTGAATATATGTATATAATCAACAATCATATATACTCTATAGTTCTTAAATACTAATTGATAATAATTAAATATTATAAGTATTATATGATAAATTTATTAATAATTTAATACTAAAGATATATCTATTTATCAAATTATCCTTTGTAAAGTGGTAAATTTATTATTGTAGTCAGTTTTTAGGAGGTATACCATAATAATATATGTTTTTAATACTAAAGCTTATTAGACAGTATATTTTTTATATAGTATTTATGCAATTTTTATGTTGTAAGTTATGTAATAAATATAATAATTAATATTATTGAGTTGAGTGATGTATTTGAAAATTAATTTGATGTTTTTTTGAGAATCTATTAATGACAAAAAAGTTGACTATAGGGTTGTTGGGTGGATCTTTTAATCCTCCACATTGTGGGCATCTATATATTACTCAAGAAGCTATAAAAAAATTAGGTGTAGATAGGGTATGGTGGTTGATTGTATCTAAAAATCCTTTTAAGTTTAATGGTGGTTATAGTATTGAAGATAGAGTTATTTTATCTCGAAAGTTAGCTTCTAAATGTAGGAAAGTAGGTGTTATTAGAATTGAAGAGTGTTATAGTTATAATGTTGTAGTAGGTTTGAAAAAGAAATTTAAAAATGCTAAATTTATATGGTTAATGGGAAATGATAATCTTTTTCTTTTCATTACTGGTATAGGTGGAAAGATTTTTGTAAATTACTGCCAATTATTGTTTTTGAACGTGATAAACATGTGTATAAATCCTTGAATACTCCTTTTGTAAGTTATATGCGAAATATGTATTTTGTGAGATTTCAATTGCTATTGAATTCTCAATATGGATGGAGTTTTATTAGATTAAAACCTTATAATATATCATCTTCTGAGCTGAGAGGGTATAGTTTAAATAAAATATAGTATTTGTATAAAATTCTTATCGGTAATGTATAATGTATTTATAATCATAAATATAAGAGGTACTTATGTCGGATATTGCTTTGGGAGTTAATATTGATCATATAGCAACGTTAAGAAACGCTAGAAATACTGATTATCCAGATGTTGTTGAAATAGCAAATATAGCGGTAGATCATGGTGCGGACTTCATTACTGTTCATTTGCGAGAGGATCGTAGGCATATAAAAGATAGCGATGTTTTTAAATTAAAAGATAGTTTGAAAGTTCCATTAAATTTGGAAATTGCGGCAACTGATGAGATGTTGAAAATAGCAATTGCGGTTCAACCAGAATGTGTATGTTTAGTTCCTGAAAAAAGACAAGAACTTACTACAGAAGGAGGATTAGATGTAGAGCATATTTTTTCTGACCTAGTACCATTTATTACAAAATTACATGATAATAATGTAAAAGTGACACTATTTATTGAACCAGATGTTAATCAAATTGATTTTGCAAAAAAGCTATTAGTTGATAATGTAGAGTTACATACAGGAATATATTGTAATAATGCTACAGAAGATGCGTTATCTGAGATCAAAAAAGCTGCAACACACTGTTATCAACAACGAATTGGGTGCCATGCTGGACATGGATTAAATTATGAAAGTGCTGCTACTATAGCAAAGATACCATACATATCAGCACTTAATATAGGGCATTTTTTAATTTGTGAAGCTATACTACATGGTATAGGTACATCTGTTTACAAAATGAAAAAGACCATTATTAATTCCCTTTGCTAATTTTCTAAGGGATTAATAGCATTTGATAATTTTTTACTTGATCTAAATCTTACTCTTTTCTTAGGGGCTAATGTTTCTAGCTTTCCAGTTTTAGGGTTGTGGTATTTCTTTTCTGCACATTGAATCACGTGTAATGTTCCAACATTGTGTAGCCTAATCAGATGAGAAGTTTCCAATGCATTTTGTATACTAAGCATTACTAGATCATAAGCTTGACTTGATATCTTTTTTGTTAATCCTAACTCTGCCATAAGTGTTCTTACTACCATACCCTTACTCATAACTTAAACTCCTAATTTTACATAACTGAACATAGACCTAGGATATTAGGTTAGTTCATATAGTCAACTGAATTTATTGTTATTGCTTAAAGCATTATTAATTGGTCTGTAATTTTAGTTATATAATAATGTCTTTTATAATTTTTTTAGTAAATTTATGATGATATTTATTTAGATAATGTAAAATATAATAAAAAATTTTTCACTATAGTTTAAATATTATATTTTATATATCATTTATAATGATTCATTATATGTTCTTTTGAACTTGATAATTTTTTATAGATGTTTATTGTTGTACAAATTTATCATTATTTTTTGGATATTGACTCTAATTATTTATTCACTATGTATGGTCTATTTAAAAAAAACTTTTTTATCGTGATCTAGTAAAGTAAGCATAATATTAACTATATTTAACATTAGTGATTTTTTATCTAGTTGATATTTTTTAGCAGAAAATATCAAGTGTTGTATTTTAGATGTTTTTAATAGTAATTTATCGATATCATTTTCATTCGTTATCATATTCATTAAACTACTATTGCCTCTTAAATTTGTTGCAATACCTAATGTTTCTTTTGTGATATTTAAGATAATTGTTAGTATTATGTACTCTATTTTGTAAAAACTAATGTCAGTTGTTATAGTGTTTTCTATCATCTGACTATCATGCTGATTTAAAATTATTGAAATAAGGTCTTTATATAGCTGAATTTCACTAGTTATGTGTTTACTTACCATTCCTGGGGTTCCTGGGTAAATGTTGCTGACTTTTTCATAATCTAAGTCAGGAAAATTTTGTTGCAGTACCTGTTGTGTCTGTTGGAAATTTAAGTCTGATAAACCTAGTGTAAAACATCTTGATCTTATTACTACTGGTACATCATGTAAATTATGGCTAATTAAAATTATTACGGAGTTGTTAGGTGGTTCTTCTAAAATCTTTAACATTGCATTAGCAGCATTAATTGTTAGATTATCAATGCTATCTACGATTGTTATTCTGTATTTAAGTCTTGCTGTGCTTAAATGGAGAAAGTTTTTTATGTTTCTAATTTTATCTATTCCTATTGTCTCTTCATTATCATTGATTATCAGAAGATCTGGATTATAGTAATTGAGATTTGTAGATTGTGTTAGATGTTGGGCAAAATGATAAGCTAATGTTGCTTTCCCAATACCTTTACTTCCATAAATTAGCCATGATTTTATATGAGGATTGCGTATTAGTGTGTTTTTTGCTGATGTATGACCTACTATTGTATCCATATTAAAAATATCTTTTTCTCTAAATCTTATGTGTTTTTATGCTTCATATAAAGTAAATTATTTAAAATGCATAGAGCACACCTATACTACCAAGTAGGATCCTTGAATAATATGATATGAATGTCTTTTCTTGTAAATACTGATTTTATTCTAAATGCAGTTTTTGTCGTAATAGAGTGATGCATGTTGCATAAGTAGTCTTTATAAATGTTAAGCCAAATAAGGTTTTATAGTAGTTGTTTTAATAGATAGAGTTATTGGTCAGTTTTGACTTCTGGTTATTTAAAAATAATGAGTTTATTTTTTAAGGTGATATTAACTAACCTTGTAATATCTGACTTTTAGCTTTTCATATAGCTAAGATAGTATAGTAATTTTATTTTATAGTTTTTTTATTTTATAATGCTTTTTATAATATCAAAAATTTCATATTTTGTTACTGCACCTGGTCTTAAAATTTCATATGAAGTTAAATCAATGACTGTTGATTCAGTCCCGTTAACTAAAGTGTCATCTTCTATGACAATTGAAATATTTTTTTTAATGCTTCTCGGAATTTTGTGTGAGGAAATTACATTTGGTTGTCCAGAAATATTAACGCTTGTTCCAACTATTGGATTATCAAAACTATTTAAGATTTGTAAAGCTATAGGGTGGTCAGGAATTCTTACACCAATAGTATTGTTAAAAAACTGTTTTGGTAATTTATGGTAATTGTGAATTGGTAATACAAAAGTTATTGGACCTGGGGAAAGTTTTTGTATTATTTTAGCGTTCTGTTCTGAGATATTACAAAATAGTTTAATTTTATCAATATTATTTACTAGTAATGATAAAGGTTTATTGTATGGTCTATTTTTTATTTGGTATATTTTCTGTATAGCTTCAATGTTATATGCATCCCCAGCTAATGCATATACAGTTTCGGTAGGGAAACATACAAGATGCTTGTTTTTAAGAGCTGTTACTACTTTTGGTATCATGTTGTGCTTATAGTGTAAGTTATTAATAATGACACAAATATCATTTTAATTATAGAATTAATTATTTGGAATATGAAGTATATTCTCTGGTTTTATATGTAAGAGTTGGTGTTAATTTAAAGTATTAGTGATTGTAATTTTATGGATATGCACTAACTAATTTAGTTGGTAATTCATGATAAGATTTATTATATTGAAATTGTAAACTTGAAAAGTAGATCAAAATATAGTAGCTTTAATAATTAATTGCAGTACGTGCTATAAGGTTTGTATGGATGAGAAAAGATCCATATGTTTACATAAGGATACACTTTAAGCTATGTAAAGTTTAATTTTTAACTGTATGATCAATTAGATTTATCCTTGTTTTGAAATGGTGTTGTTCTTTTATGATGAGTAGCTTTAATAGTCAGCACTAGATTAAAGAATCGATAATATTCAAGAAATTGATATAGATTGGAGTTTGAGTACATGGATCTAATTTTGCTTAATGGAGTACTTGCTCATAAAAGGTGTTAGCTTTCTTAAGGGATTACATTTAAGATGTGTATTGTGGTTAAGCAGTAATGATATAACTTTGTTAGAATTTACTGTGTTAACTTATGTTTTGAATTAGTAAGATTATTTGATAAATTTTAATGTAGTGTATTTTTTTATACTAGCGAAGATTATTATTGTAAAGTCATGGTTATTTTTGGGTTAACAGGTGGAATAGGGTCTGGTAAAAGTTTAGTTGCTAGTTATTTTAGAAAATTCTTTAGAGCTGCAGTGTTTGATGCTGATAAAGTAGTACATGAATTATATAATTTTGATAAAAATGTTATAGAGCTCGTTAAGTTGTATTTTCCTGATTCTGTTAATAATGGGGTTGTTGATAGAAGCAGTTTAAAGAATCACTTTTTTGCTTATAGTCAGTTATGGATTAAATTTCAATCTGCATTACATTTGAGAGTTCTAGAAAAACAGCGAGATTTTATTTCGCTTCATAATAGAAGATTGACAAAGTATGCAGTGCTTGATGTTCCTCTTTTAATAGAATCTAACTTTCATAATCATTGTAGTTTTATTATTCACATAAAAACTAGTAAATTATTACAAAAACAAAGAGTATTAAAGCGTGGGGTACTACAAAAAGAGTTTGAATTTATTAATATGGTACAATTATCAGAAAATAATAGGAGGAAATTTTCTGATTTTAGTATTAAAACTGGATTAGGTGCAGGTTATATACTGTTTCAAATTAAAAGAATAATGTTGAGTATCAGTAATAATAGTAATGGTTGTGATAAGTAATATTACATGTATGAAGACTAATTTAGAGTGAAAAAATATATTGATGTTATTTTTTATTTACTTATTAAATAAACAACTGTATGAAATTTTTATATGCAAAATACTTTAAAGATCTATAAAAATGTCTCAAATTTATTGGTTGTTTGTTAGTGTACCTACCTTTTAATATTAACAAAATATACTGATTTTTTATATTTTCAGAACTTATATAATAAAATAAAAACTGGGATTGAGAAGGATAAATTAAATTGATTGTATACAATCTAAAGTTAATCTTACGTTGTTATTCGGTAGTAATGGTAGCTCTAAGTTGGTGAGTTAATTTCATTGAACAAAATTTTGGTCCACACATTGAACAAAAATGTGATGATTTTGCGTTTTCAGAGGGTAAAGACTCATCATGAAAAGATTTTGCTGTTTCAGGATCAAGAGATAAGTTAAATTGATCATGCCATTTGAAATTGAACCTTGCATAGCTTAATGCATAATCTCTTATATAGGCAGATGGATTTCCTCTTGCTAAATCTGCTGCATGTGCTGCTATTTTATAAGCAATTACTCCATCTTTTACATCTTTAATATTAGGTAATCCTAAATGTTCTTTTGGTGTGACATAGCATAACATGGAAGTTCCGTACCATCCTATAATTGCAGCTCCAATTGCACTGGTTATATGGTCATACCCAGGAGCAATATCTGTAGTTAGTGGTCCTAGAGTGTAAAATGGAGCTTCTTTACAGAAGTGTAGTTGTTTTTCCATATTTTCTTTTATTAAGTGCATAGGTATATGTCCTGGTCCCTCTATCATAACTTGACAGTTGTTTTTCCATGCAATTTCAGTAAGCTCCCCTAATGTTTTTAGTTCTAAGAATTGTGCAGTATCATTTGCATCTGCTATAGAACCTGGTCTTAGACCATCACCTAAAGAGAAAGCAATGTCATAACTTTTCATTATGTCACATATTTCTTCAAAATTTGTATATAGGAAGTTTTCTTTATTATGTATGCTGCACCAATGTGCCATAATAGCTCCCCCTCTTGATACAATGCCAGTAAGTCTAGTATCTGTATGATCGATGTAATTTTTTAAAATTCCTGCGTGTATAGTGAAATAATCAACTCCTTGTTCTGCCTGTTCTATCAATGTTTTTTTGAAAATATCAAAATTTAAATCTCCTACTACTCCATTTACTTTATTTAAAGCCTGATATATGGGTACTGTACCTATAGGGACTGGGCTGTTTCTAATTATCCACTCTCTTATATCATGAATATTATCTCCTGTTGATAAGTCCATTACTGTATCAGCTCCATATGTAATTGCATATATCATTTTCTGAACTTCTTCTTCAATATTTGAACTAACTACCGAATTACCAATATTAGCGTTAATTTTTACTAAGAAATTTTTACCTATTATCATTGGTTCTGATTCAGGATGATTTACATTTGCTGGAATGATTGCTCTACCAGATGCTACCTCTTGTCGGACAAATTCTGGGGTTATTTCTGGTGCCATAATAGTTGGTTTATAAGATAAAATCTTGTGCCTTAATGAATTCTCTCTTATTGCAATATATTCCATTTCTGGAGTTATAATGTTATTTCGTGCATAGAATATTTGAGTTACAGGTTTATCAATTGCTTTTAAAACATTGTTACTTTGTGCTGGAAATTCTGTTTTAGGATTTACATTGATTTTTTGTTTTTCGTAATATTCTACATCTTGCCTATCTATAATCCAGTTAAGCCGTAATTTTTTTATGCCTTGCTTGATATTAGTTTTTACTTTTTGGTCAGTATATGGTCCCCCTGTGTCATATATTAAAATTGACTCAGTATTATCATTAAAATAAATCTTACGCATTCCAACATTAATATTGTTATAAATTATACCTGGTATATGTTCTTTAATTGAAGAAGGGAAAAGGGTATCAAAGTCTATTTTCATATTTACCAAAAAGATATTATATAAATATAGTATATGTAGTTTTAATATAATGTCTATATCTGTAAAAATTTAAACTCTTCAGAAACTAATAGAATAAAAATCTATAAGTTTTTTTCTATTCTTGGTGTATTATGAAAATAGAGTATAAGTAATATAATGCCATGCATTATATTAGCTTTAAATTATACTCATTATGGTATTTATTATAGAAGTTTAACATTTAAAGAAATTTATATGCTGTGTAATTGATAGGTATGTAATCTTTATAAAGAAAAGTAGTATAAAAGCTAGGCAATGTGTCATCTGCTGTGATATTTTAAATCCCACCTAATTAATCTACACTAAAATTCCCTATCATATAACAAAATTATATACCATTTATATGATATACTTTTATCTGTCAGGTTATTACAAACTTATATAATAAAGGATCTATTTTAACTAATTGTTAATGTGAATCATTAAAAAATAGTTTTTTGTGTATTTAGTTTATTAAACAGTATTGCTTTCATCTTTTAGCGATAACTTTTATTATAAAGCAATACTGTATAGAAAAATTTTATATCTTTTTATTTTTACTTTTTAGTAGTACGTAAAATGCGCCTTTTCCTCCGTATGAATTGATGGCTTGTTTGTAGTACAGTATTATTTCACATATTTTTTCACTTTGTAACCATTTACTAAAATTACTTTTTATGCTGTTATTGTCGTATTGATTTGTACTGTTCCATCCTGTAATGATAAGTAAACATCTGTTTGCTAAGTTATAATTCTTAATAATGAAATTTATCAATACATTGTAGGCAGTATCTAGTGTGTAACCATGTAGATCAAGAACATCGTCTATTTGGTATCTTCCTTTATCTATTTTCTTTTTTGTATTGTGATCAAGATTTAACCCACTGCTAATGCTATGCTTGTTGTGATTTTTTTTTGGTTTGATCTGTGTAGGTAATATGTAGTTATTAATGTTGTTATTGCATGATAAGGTCTTATTGCGGTACTCATGATTAACCTCCTTGTTCTTTTTATTATATGCTATCTTATTACTGTAAATTGGAGTAACCATTGCAGTTATAGAATCCCATAATGCTGCATCATGATATGGTAACTGATCTGACATTCCTTGTTAATTTTTTAATTAGAATCTTTTTCCTTACCTTCTTCTGATTTGGAAAAAAAGTTATTACTATCTAAGAAATTAGTTTCTTGGCTATTTGAATTAGTTCCTAATTCATTAAAATTATTACCTGCCGTATTCTGTTGAAATATGTTTACATTATTTCTTTCTTTATAAGCTGCCTGTGGTTCATCTGAGTTTATGAATTTCTCCATATATTTTCTGCATCTTTGTACTGATAAATTAAATAAAGAACGTACATCTAATTGTTCAGTTGCTATTTCTTTCAATGCAATAACAGTATTTTTGCCATTTTTATGCTTTATCACTGGACATGCTCCAGAATTTAAGTCATGAGCTCTTTGACTTGCCAATATTACTAATTTGAACTTATTATTAGTACGACCCATACATTCTTCGACTGTAAGACGAGGCATTGACAAACCAACATAAATGAAAAAAAGTTATTCTAACATAGTATAAAAAATTATGCAATAGAGGAATTTCTACAAGTAAATCATTCTCCTTTTTGTATTGTTATAAGCTTAATGGATGATAGGGAATCTTCTACTACATTGCCTTTATTAATTAGTGCAATTTCTGAATTATTAATAGTAATCGTTATATTTACTTCACACTTGAGACGTAATAGGAATATGAGTAAACGTTCTAGTGAGAATCCCGCTGTTTTGCCATTACTAATTTGAGATATTTTTGGTTGGTCTACCCCTAAAATCTTTGCAGTTGTCACTTGGTTCCAGTGGTTTTTACAGGTAATGTCTTTTATTAACTTCAATATTTTGTATTTAATATTGTAATCGTTTTGATCGTTTACTGTTGTCATAGTTTTATACCGTAACCTAGAAAGATAAAATAATCTTTATAAATTAATTTATATATTAAAAATATTATATTAAATCATTTTATAATTTATTAATGATGAAGCGTATTTATATATTCTTCTACTTATGTTGCTCAATTATATAGATATGTTAATTAATATTTTAATATGCTGCTACAATCAAATAAAATAATTTTTTGTTATTTATTCTTTTCATATGTATTAGCTTATAGCTTTTTCTATAAATTAATTTCTATATTAAAAATATTATATGAAATCACTTTATAATTTATTGATAATGAAGTATATAATTTATAATTTTGTGCTCAATGCTTAATATATACGTATATAAAATTTATATTTTAGTAGTTATGCTAATTAAATAAGTAATCTATTTTAATCTTTTTTAGTATAGCTTACTTGTATTGCTTGAATTATCTAATATACTATACAAGAAATTAGCTAATATAGCTTTAAAGGGTGTTTTGTTTAACGGTATACTATGCACTATGATTTCAAAAAAGTAGAACAAGATATACAGAAGAAATGGAATTTTAATGTTAATATAAGAGAAGCACAATGTTATGTTTTAGAAATGTTCCCTTATCCTTCTGGTAATATACATATGGGTCACTTACGTAATTATACAATAGGTGATGTTATTACTAGATATAAGCGTGCTTGTGGTTTTAATGTATTTCATCCTATAGGATGGGATGCTTTCGGATTACCAGCAGAAAATGCTGCATTGTCTTATAATATAAACCCACAAGTTTGGACTAAAAATAACATTGATAATATGAGATATCAATTAAAGTCTATAGGATTATCTTATGATTGGGAGAGAGAATTGGCTACTTGTGATTCAGATTATTATAAGCATGAACAGGCATTTTTTCTTGATTTCTTGAAACATGGGTTAGCTTATCGTAAAGAATCATGGGTTAATTGGGATCCTGTAGATCATACTGTACTTGCTAATGAGCAGGTAATAGATGGAAAAGGATGGCGCTCTGGAGCTACAGTGGAAAGACGTAAACTCTCGCAGTGGTTCTTAAGAATTACAGATTTTGCAGAAGAGCTGTTGAGTGATCTTCAAGTTTTAAAGCAATGGCCGGAAAAAGTCAAATTAATGCAGGAAAAATGGATTGGTAAATCTGAAGGTGTTATAATAGATTTTAAAATTCTAGGTGTGAGTGAAAATTTACAAGTTTTTACTACATGTCCTCATACAATATTTGGAGCATCATTTATTGCAGTATCTTTTGAGCATCCTATTTTACAATATGTTGATAATTCAGAAATTATTCAATTGATAAATGATTTTGATAAAAAAGATTTAATTACTGAAGCATCTAGTACGACAGAAAAGTTAGGAATTGATACTGGATTAGTTGTAAAACATCCTTTTTTAGATATAAATTTGCCAATATATGTTGTTAATTTTGTTTTAATGGATTATGCAACAGGGGCAATTTTTGGTTGTCCGGCGCATGATCAACGAGATTTTGAATTTGCAAAGAAATATTCTTTACCAATTAAGCAGGTAGTTTTCTCTGAAACTGATGTCAATTTAGAAAAAGGAGCTTATATAGGTTCAGGTACTATGAAGTGCTCTGATTTTTTGGATGGTATGACAATAGATGAAGCAAAAAAAACAGTTGTTGAAAGACTTGCATTGTTAGGAGTATGTAGAGAAAAGACATATTATAAACTACATGATTGGGGAATATCAAGGCAACGTTATTGGGGGTGTCCTATACCTATAATATATTGTGAAAAGTGTGGTGTAGTCCCTGTAGATAAAGAAGATCTACCAATTACTTTACCTGAAGATGTTGATTTTACAAAATCTGGTAATCCTTTGGACAATCATCCTACTTGGAAGTATGTAAAATGTCCATCTTGTGGTGCAGATGCTGAACGTGAAACTGATACTTTTGATACTTTTTTTGAGTCTTCTTGGTATTTTGCAGCATTTTGTGACCTTAATAAAGGAATAGATAAAGATATATGTAATGCTTTGTTACCAGTAAATTATTATATAGGTGGAATAGAGCATGCAGTATTGCATTTGTTATACTCTAGATTCTTCTGTAGGGCGTTGACTAAGTGTGGATATTTTAATATTAAAGAACCATTCTCTAATCTTATAACACAAGGTATGGTATGTCATGCTACTTATTTGGATGAGCAAAATAACTACTTATTTCCTGAAGATGCAAAAAAAATGATGCAGGAAGGTAAACGTGTTACCATTGGTAGAGCTGAGAAAATGAGCAAGTCAAAAAAGAATGTAGTAAATCTTGATTATATTATTGATAAGTATGGGGCAGATACAGCTAGGTTATTTATATTATCTGATACTCCCCCTGAACGTGATATAGAATGGTTGGATGAAGGTATAGAAGGTGCAAGTAGGTATCTTGGTAAATTATGGAGAATGATAGTTTCTTATGATCAAATTAATTTAAACTTTGGTGAAGAAAATATTTTAGATACTGATTTAGATCATAGGAGATGTGTTCATAAGATTTTGAATGATATTACAAGTGATTTAGAGTTCTGTCGCTTAAATTGTGCTGTAGCTAAGTTCCGTGAATTGAGTAATGTTATTGCTGAAATGATAAGAACTTCAGTTAATTGTTATGTAATTAGTGAGGCAATATATATTTTAGTAAGGGTAATAGAGCCATTTATTCCGCATATCGCTGAAAAACTATGGGAAGTTATAGGAGGTAATGGTATGCTATGGAATCAAGTTTGGCCTCAAGCAAAAGCAGAGTTACTGATTGAAAAAAATATTGCTATTGCTATACAAGTTAATGGAAAATTTGTAAAGACATTGAAAGTTTCTAATGACATTGATGATGAACAATTGAAGAGTTTAGCTTTAGAAGTTGCTAAGAATAAAATAGGAAATAATGTTGTAAAAAATATGTATGTTATTCCTAAACGAGTAGTGAATATTGTTATTGCAAAATCACATTAAGTTTTGTAGTAAAAAGCTTGTATTATATACAGTTTTTTTAAATAAAGAATTGAATTTCTGAGTTTGGTGAAGATGTATATGTTTGTGCTGTAGTAAATTTGTTTTTTTAATTGCAAATATATTCTTAGTCATTTAAGTGTATATTGCATTAATGTTTAAGTATAAGTAGTATGTTTATATAGTAAAAGTATATGATCGTAGATTCGCATTGTCATTTGAATTATTTTAATTTGTGTGAAATACAGGATGTCGTTTCTCGTGCAGAGGAAAATAATATAAAGTTAATGCAAACTGTATGTACTACTATTACTGAGTTTCCTAATTTAGTAAAAATAGCAGAAACTTATAAGCAGGTATATCTTTCAGTAGGTGTACATCCTACAAACAGTGCAGATGGTGAGTTTGTGTCAGCAAGTGAGTTAGTGAATTTAGCTCAACATGATAAAGTTATTGGATTAGGTGAAACTGGTTTAGATTTTTATAAATGTGAAGGAGTGGAAAGACAAGAACAGAATTTTTTTATCTCATATTAGTGCATCTAGAGAAACAGGTTTGCCTGTAATTATTCATTCTAGAAATGCAGATGAAAGAATGATGGAAATTTTGGAAGCAGAAATGAAAGTAGGTCCATTCTTAGGTCTTATGCATTGTTTTGCATCTTCTAGGGAACTAGCAATTAAAGCTATAGAACTAGGATTATATATATCTTTTTCTGGGATAGTAACTTTCAAAAATGCAAAAATAGTTCAAGAAGTAGCAGGATTTATTTCTAGAGATCGTGTTTTAGTAGAAACAGATTCTCCATTTTTATCTCCTGAGCCTTACCGTGGGCAAAAAAATGAACCATATAAAACAAAATTTATTGTAGAATATTTAGCTAAGTTATGGGGTCAAAGTTTTGAAGAAGTCAGTAATTTGACGACTAACAATTTTTTTAGATTATTTAAAAAATGTTCTAAACACTTTTATTCTTTATAATTTTTATTCTTTATAATTTATGTATTAGTGGTTATATAAATAGTAGAATTGTATAATGAATTTTTTTAGATTTTAGTTTATAAAATTATAATTCTATATATTTTTATAGTATATTAATCCTAAAAAGTATATAATTTTTAGAGAAATTAGAGGTATTTATTAAAAAAATAGTTTTTTCTAGATGAATTATAAAGAGTAGGGCTATGGTAAAGTAATCATAATTGTGTAATATAAGTTCTTAATTAGTGATTTAGTTACTAATAGTTATTTAGGTTTTTTAGATAATGTTTTATAAGTTTATGCGTGATAACCCAATTATTTGTGCATTAGATACTCATGATATTGATAGAGCATTACAGTTAACGAAGATGCTTTATGGAAAGATATCTATGGTGAAATTAGGACTGGAATTTTTTGCTGCATATGGAGTATCGGGAGTAGGAAAGATATCTGATTGTGGAATTCCGGTATTTCTTGATTTAAAATTGCATGATATTCCTAATACTGTAAGTAGGACTATATCAGTTATAAAATCTTTAAATATTGCTATGCTTACTATTCATATTAGTGGTGGCAGAGAAATGATAATAAGGGCTATAGATGCTATGTCTGGTAGTAGGGTTCAGTTAATAGGTGTAACTATACTAACAAGTATGGATAATGCTGATTTAGAAGAAATTGGTATTAATAGATCTGCAAGTCAACAGGTAATTTTTTTATCCAAATTAGCTCAAGAAATAGGATTGCATGGTATTGTATGTTCTCCTCTTGAGGTAAAGGAAGTGCGTTGTAAATGCAATCAAGATTTCAAACTTATAGTTCCAGGTATCAGGTTTGAGAATGATAACAGTGATCAGAAAAGGATAAGAAATCCTAGAGATACAGTATTAGATGGAGCTGATTATTTAGTAATAGGACGTCCAATTACTCTAGATAGTGATCCTATAAAAGCAGTTGAGGTTATACTATCATCAATAAATAATTAATTGACTAAGTAGTAAGATGTGCAAAAGTGGTGAAATTATTATATCTTTATTATTATGAGTTTAAAAATTAAGTGTGTAGTATTGGTGAATTTTTAGTATATACAATAGTCGTTATAGATAATCTTGGTCTATAAATTAATAATATGTTATTCTACTATGAGTTTATTTGTTTTCTCTCTACAGGAAGGAAAAATTAAGAATCTTGTTATATATTATATCTACTGAGAGTGTAATCTTTTGCATTAAGTTGCCAAAATCCATAGTTTGTTAGAATGCTTTTCTATTTGAACTGTTATTAATATTGTTGTTTTGCTCAAAACGTATTCTTGAATAGTTAAAAATACTTATAATGGATATGTAATATTCTCATTTTTTTAGTGTACTTTTTAATAAGGATTAAGAGGTATTACATCTAATTTGTCTACTAGTATAATTTATTGTAAAATATCAAAAGGTTTTATATTGTCATATATTTGTGTGAAACATGAAGATGATAGTAAGTATTCTGTATGTTTGTGTAGATGTTGATGTATAGTTTTTATATATTTATTTTAAGTACTAGAATTATAACTTTTTTGATAGTGTTTTTATAGATGTTTACTGTAGATAGAGTAGTGAGTAAAGTTTTTTCGGTAAACTTACCTTAGAATTTCAAGCCTATATAGTTTTAATGATATATGTTTCTGTATACATTCTACTTTAGTTCCATAACTATTGTGAGTCAATGTTTTTTGTAGGTCTCTAATGAGTGTTGTATGGGATTTATAGTTAACAGTGATAAATAGTTAGATTATGTATTAATTATTAATTAATTATACTAAAAACTTAAATTATAATTATTCCTATTTTTATATACATTTCTGGATTGGTATTATATTTATGTTATAATATAGTTTATTATTAAAGAAGGTTTTATGAGGGTATTATTAACTAATGATGATGGATTTCATGCTGATGGTATCAAAGTTCTTAAAGAAATAGTAATGGAAATGGGTATTGCATCAGAGATATGGGTGATTGCTCCATTGAGCAATGGTAGTGGCTATGGGAGATCAATAGGGTTAAGATGTGCAACAGAAGTATATAAAGTAAGTAATACTGAATTTATTGTTAATAGTACTCCATCTACTAGTGCTTTTCTTGGATTAAGAGAGATTATGGATAAGAAGCCTGACTTAGTTTTGTCTGGTATAAATCATGGTATTAATATAGGTAATGATATAGGATATTCTGGTACTATAGGAGCTGCAGCAGAGGCATACATACTTGGTATTCCTTCGATTGCATTAAGTCAAGAATATGATAGTAAAAGCGGGCAAATAAATTGGGAAAATCCAAGGAAATTTTTGAAAAAGATTATGGATATGTTATTAAGTGTTTCATTTTGGAGTAAGTCTACTATAATGAACATTAATTTTCCTTTAGTACCAGCAGTGGGTATTAAGTTTACAGATCAAGGGCAATATATGCCATATAGTGAAATAAAAAAGAGTAAAAGTATTGGTGCAGGTTCTATATCTTATACAATAAACAGAATAGCTCCAGAAAAACATAATAGAGATCAGTATGGTGAGAGTATAAAAGCAATTGATGAAGGATATATTACTATTACACCTTTAAAATTTGATGATATAACAAACTTTGAAGTTTTAGAATCTTTTATTGCGCTGAGCAAGGACTATGATATATGATTTTTTTAATTTTTGCATATACTATAAGTTTTAGCTTATTGATAGGGTTAAGTTGTTTTGTGATTTATGGTTATAGCAAAAGTAAAAAGACTCTAGAAAATATTGATCAAAAAAATGAAAAGGAAACATAAAAGATTACTTTTTACTATTGTAACATTTGTTATATTTGGGGCATTAACCACTTTTGTATTAGGTAAATTGAGAAATAATATATCATTTTTTTATACTCCGACTGAAGTATTGTCAAAAAATATGTATTCAAATAACCGTGATATTAGAATAGGGGGAATGGTAATAAGTAATAGTGTAGAAAAACATGATAATTTTATTTCTTTCTATATAACAGATTTGGAGAATAAAATTAAAATAATATATAAAGGAATATTACCTCCTTTATTTTCAGAGGGTAGTTGGATAGTGGCAAAAGGTAGGATGAAAGATAATCAGCCTTTTATTGCAGATGAAATCTTAGCTAAGCACGATGAAAATTATAGACCTAGTAAGTACAAAAATGAGCCATAGATTTTTATAAACTATTTTTTATTTTTGTTATTAAAAAAATTCTAGATGTGAAAATTATATGAAAAAAAACTAGAAAGTGTGTTTTTTTGTTTATTAATTCAATATAAATTATTTAAATTGGTAAGTATGTAATAAGTGAAGTTCATTTTTGTGTTTTGTTTTAAGTTTGTTTTATATTGAAAACTATACCATATTTATTGTCCTAATATGAGTAATCATATAGAGTTTTTTTATTTACCTATTAAGTTGTCAGAGTAAATGTTTCAATTTAGTATCTGTTGTGAATTTGTTGTATAGCAGATATAAAATATCATTATTTAATCATCTAAGTGATTTTTTATCTAATAGGATATTTATATTTTTTGCGAGTAATTTATAAAATTTATTTATCTTTTGGCTCTTTCCACGGAGAAAGAAAATCAAATGATCGAAAATCTTGTTGTAAATTTACTGGTTCATATTCTACTTCTTTTTTTGATGTATTATATCTTACTTCTTTATATCCAGTTAAAGGGAAATCTTTTAGCATTGGATGGCCAGAAAAGCCATAATCTGTTAAAATCCTTCTTAAGTCTGGATTGTTGCTGAATACTATTCCATACATATCAAATACTTCTCGCTCAAACCAACCTGCAGAACTAAAAATGCTTGTAATAGATGTAATATTCTCATTTTCTTTTAATGGTACTTTGCAGCATATCCTAGTATTATTAATTATGCTTAATAACAGATAAACTACTTCAAATCTAGCTGCTCTGCTTGGATAATCTATTGCAAAAATATCAGTTAAAATATGAAACTTGCATTTTATATCATTGCGCAAAAATAAAATGTGGTCGTAAATATTCTGTACATTTGAGTGTAGTTCTAATGTTATATTATCTTGCATAGAGCATTTTACGTTTAGAGATGAGTCAATATGTGCAATAATATTATCCAGCATCAAGTACCTCTTTATATAATTGTTTTTTTCTTTACTATACATTATTTTTATGAATTAAGGTATTACATAATCTATTAAATATTTAAATAGTGGTAAATTTTTGATGTTACTAAAATATTCTTTAATTTTTGTAGAGTTGATTAGGAATTTAAGTAAAATTATTAAATATGCTGTAGTATTGAGAATATAAATTAGTACCCTGATAATTTAATAAGTTAGCAGTGTGTAATATTATAGGCTTTTTATGCTTTTTTTCTTCCTTTATATTTTGAATGTTGTGTGTCCTTTAGTATAAAATTGTGTTTCAGTAATATGATTTTATAGAAAATAACAAGTATGTAAACATAGTTTGTTTAAATTAGCACATTTTATTTTAACTATTTGTAGACATTAAGATTAGGTTATGTTTGTTTATAAGTTTATCTTATATGAATTCCACACTAAAACATATATTGGATTGGTTAGTACAATTTTTATTGTTTGTAAAGATCCAATCTGTTGATGTTTATGGAAAAGTATTATATGTATAAGAGTTGTATGTTTGTATACTAATGGAAGCAGTTTTACTATTTAGTCATTAAATATATGTAGGAGTTATAAGATATATTCAAGTGAAAAATAGTTTTGATGCTTAAATTAAGTAAGTATATGTTTTTATTGTTGTGAAAATTGTATTTATGGTACTTTGTGAATTGTAAAAGGGTGTGACCTGTGTAGGAATTATAAAATTATACTTGCAACAGCGTTATTGTTTGGTTAAGTATTTATGTTTTTTGATTCCCTTATAATAGAAGTATTTTTTCTGTTAATTTTTTTTTGAAGACATAGTATTCCATATAGCAGAGCTTCTGCTGTAGGAGGGCATCCTGGTATGTAAATATCTACTGGTACGATACGATCACAGCCTCTTACTACTGAATATGAATAGTGGTAGTATCCTCCACCATTGGCACAACTTCCCATTGATATAACATAGCGTGGTTCTGTCATTTGATCGTATACTTTTCGTAACGCAGGTGCCATTTTATTGGTTAATGTTCCAGCAACAATCATTACATCCGCTTGTCTTGGACTTGCGCGAAACATTACACCGTACCTATCTAAATCGTATCTACTTGCTGCAGTATGCATCATTTCAACAGCACAACAAGCTAATCCAAATGTCATTGGCCATAGAGAACTTGATCTTGCCCAGCTTGATATGTATTCAATTAAATCGGAAAATTTAGTAACCATGAACCCTTTATGGTTGTAACTTTGCCAAAATTGATTGTTTAGGATAGAGTTATTTTTGTTTTTCATATTTGATCTACTCCCATTCTAATGCACCTTTACTCCATTCGTATATAAATCCTACTGTTAGTATGGTTAAGAAAATCATCATGGACCAAAATCCGCTAACGCCTATATCTGAAAGGCAAATAGCCCATGGAAATAGAAATGCTATTTCTAAATCGAATATAATGAACAATATTGCTACGAGATAAAATCTTATATCAAAGGTTTTTCTTGAGCTTCCCAGCGGAGCAAATCCGCACTCATATGGAGAAAGTTTTTCTAAATCTGGATTGCGATTGGCTAATAGCATTGGCAAAACAGAAAAAAGGAATGAGATAAATCCTGAAACTGCTAAAAAAATTAAGACAGGAAGATATTCAGCAATATTAAACATTTGTGTCATATATATACTTTAGTGAATGATTTAATACTTACAGAGTTTTAATTTTATGTCAATTTATTAACATATACTACACACCCTTTATTATAAAATCATATCACTAATTTATAATAAAGTATAATATATAATTAGTGTAAAAACGGTAAAATAGCTTTCTGCTGTTAGTTTTGTATACTATATTGGAATAATTTACATTATTCTGCTACTTTTTTATGATAATATAATATAATAAATGTAGAATATGATTGTAAATATGTTGATAATACTTATTAAAGAATCAATAATATTTTTTATTAATTTAGTCATATATGAGATTAATAGTAAGTTAAATAATGTGTTATGATGAAAACTTGCTTTAATATAAATGGATGTTACTTTACTGGATTACAGATGTTTTATTTTTGTAATCTGGATCATATTTAAATAACTTATATATTCCATTGTTGTAAGAATATTATTTAATTATATAAAGATAATATTGATTATGTCATTAAGCGATTCTATATCATTGTAGATAATTAGACAGGTTCAAATTAAAATAGGATTTGATGTTTCCTCTATATAATTTTTAATATATGAAGTTTATTACTGATATAATTTACAGATAGAGTATCTATATTGCTTAAATGTAACTTTGTATTCTCGTATATTTCATGAAATTGGTATTTTATTGTTGAGTTCTATAATTTTTTAAAAAGTAAAGTTTATAGATTATATTTGAAAAGTTTTTATGCAATGGTATTTAACACCTAAGAATTATTTGTAAATTTTACGTATTTAAATATTGCTTTAAATATTGTCCAGTTATGCTGTTGGAATTCTGTGCTATTTCTTGAGGAGTGCCACTTGCTATAACTGTACCTCCTGAGTCTCCTCCATTAGGACCTATATCTATTATGTATTCGGCTGTTTTAATTACATGTAAATTGTGTTCAATGACTATTATTGTATTTCCTAAATCTCGTAGTGTATGTAAAACATGTAATAGATTGTCTATATCTGCAAAATGTAATCCTGTAGTTGGCTCGTCTAGAATATATAAGGTTTTCCCTGTGGAACGCTTTGATAATTCTCTAGATAATTTTATTCTTTGTGCTTCTCCTCCTGATAACGTATTGGATGTTTGACCAATTTTTATGTATCCCATCCCTACGCTTTGTAAAGACTCTAATTTCTCTTTGATTAATGGTATGTGCATGAAAAATTCATATGCTTGATCAACTGTCATATCTAATACATCAGATATTGATTTTCCTTGATGTGTTACTTCTAAAGTTTCTTTATTGTACCTTAATCCTTTACATTGTTCACATTTTACATGTACGTCAGGTAAAAAATGCATTTCTACTTTTATTTGTCCGTCACCTTTGCAAGCTTCACATCTGCCACCTTTGGAATTAAATGAAAATCTGCTTATATTGTATCCTCTCGCTTTAGATAATGGTAATCCGGCAAACCATGCTCTTATATGAGTGAATAGTCCTATATAAGTTGCAGAATTTGATAAAGGAGTTCTACCAATAGGTGATTGATCTATTTCTATTACCTTGTCTATATATTCTAGTCCTGATATTGATGTACATTTACCATATGCACAATTGGTTTTATTTAATTTGTTGATTGCATATTTATATAGAGTGTCATTTATTAAACTAGATTTACCGCTTCCGGAAACTCCAGTTATACATGTGAAAGAGTTTAAAGGGATTTTGACATCAATATTACGTAGGTTATTTTCACAAGCTCCAGTAATCTGTATCCAGTGATTGAAAGTTTTATCTTTTTTTGATAGAAAATTGTCTTTTTATTACTAAGATATTGACCTGTAATACTGTTAGGATTTTTCATGATATCTTCTGGTGTACCACTTGCAATTACATACCCTCCATTTTTTCCTGCTCCTGGCCCTATATCTACTACATAATCTGCGTTTGTTATTGTTTCTTCATCATGTTCTACTACTATTACTGTGTTTCCTATATCACGTAAGTTTTTTAAAGTGTTTATTAGTAATGTATTATCACGTTGATGTAATCCTATTGATGGTTCATCTAGTACATAAATTATTCCTGTTAAACCAGATCCGATCTGTGATGCCAATTTTATTCTTTGACTTTCTCCTCCAGATAGTGTTCCTGATTCGCGATCGAGTGTTAAGTAATCTAATCCTACATTTTTTAGAAATGTTAACCTTTTTATGATTTCTTCTAGTAGTTTGTGTGAAATATGTTGTTGTTGTTCATTGAGTTGTGATGGAAGATTTTTACACCATGATATTGCTTCTACAACGGATAATTTTGTAAATTCTCCAATATGTTTCTTGTTTATTTTAATCGATAAAGCTTCTGGCCTTAATCTAAAACCTTGACATTCATTACATATATTTATGGATGAATATTGCTCTGCCAATTTTTCAATTACTATTTCTTCTTTGTTATTTAAAATATTTATAATTCCTTCAAATTGTTTGTTTCTGGAATATTTATACTCTTCATTCTGATAGTATATAGGTATTTGTACTCCTTTAGTTCCAAATAATATTATGTCATGTATATTGCTATCAAGTTTTTTCCATGGTTTTGTTAAGTCAAAGTTATAGTATTTTGCTAAAGATAAAATAATATTTGCATAATGATAACTGAATTGAGAGTTAATTTTGTGATGAATAGTTTTAATATCTATTGGACCAATAGGATTGATGGCTCCCTCTAAAATTGATAGGTTATCGTTTATGACTAGATTTTTATCAATGCTGTAGTTTTTACCTATTCCTCCGCATGTTTTACAAGATCCATATGAAGTATTGAATGAAAATAATCTTGGTTCTATTTCTTCTATACTAAATCCTGTTTCCGGACATGCAAAATTTTCTGAGAAAACTAATATTTGATTTTTATAATAAGTTTGATCCTTATATCCTTGTGGTAAATTCAATATTTCAATGTGAGCTATTCCATTGCCTATTTTTAATGCTGTTTTTGTACTATCAGTTATTTGATTGACGTTATTTTCTAATACTACTACTTGGTCTACGATGACGTGTATATCATGCTGTTTATTTCTATCTAATTGAGGTATATTATTAATATCAAATATAGTACCATTAATTTTTAATTGTTTATAATTTTGCTTTTTTATTTCATATATTTCTTTATTATGTTCTCCTCTTTTACCTCTTATTAGTACTCCTAGAATCAGAATTTCTGTGCCTTGTGGAAGTTTAAATATATTTTCTACTATTTGAGTAAGAGATTGTCTTGTTATGGGTAGTCCAGTAGTAGGTGAGTGTGGAATTCCTATTTTAGAGTACATAATTCTTAAGTAGTCATAAATTTCTGTAGTGGTTGAGACAGTTGATCTTGAGTTTTTTGATGAGAATTTTTGGCTAATTGCAATAGTTGGAGACAGTCCTGTAATTGATTCAACATTTGGTTTTGTACATAAATCTAGAAATTGACGAGCATAAGATGATAAACTTTCTACATATCTACGTTGTCCTTCAGCATATATTGTATCAAATGCAAGGCTAGATTTTCCAGACCCACTGACTCCAGTTATGACAATTAGCTTATTCTTAGGTAGATCTATATCAATGTTTCGGAGGTTATGTTCCTGAGCATTACGTATACTAATTAAATCAGCCATATTTTAATTTAACCATATTAAAGTAGTAAATGAAGAAGAAGTATTATGATATATGAAGATTAGCAATTTTCCAGTTAATTTTGATAGTACGTAATAATATATTTTAATTATTGTGTATTATATTTCTATTTTTCAAAATGTATATTAAATATTGGGTACTAATATTATTTTTTGTTATAGTTTTGTATAGCTGTAGTAGAAGTATTAATAGTCAATTTAAGTATTGTTGAATACGGTACGGTTTTCTGTTTTTTCAATATGAAAATTTATAGTGTCATTATTGAGGGGACGTGCCATAAGTTTTACTTGGTTTAGTATAGCATTAATGAAGTTTACTTCTGTTCTTTCAAGTATATGACTTGCTATATTAACATATTCATTTATGATGATTACTGTATCTGTATTAGAGCACATTAGTTCACAAAATGCAGTTTTAATAATGGATAGGCTAATTAAATTAATTCGGTCTATTGACCATTTTTCATTTAGAAATGTTGCAATTGTTGAATTAATGGTATTGAATGTTATTAACATAGTGTTTATTATTTTGAATAATAGTTCATCATCTATTTGTATTAAATTTAATACCTCCTTCATTTCATATAAATAATCAATTAAATGATCAAAATCATTTATTGTGTAGTTATTGAATATCATTGAATATGTACCCTGTATCGCAAGGAATCTGGTTGTTGTTTTTTCTGAATGTCGTAATGACTGATAGTGTACGTTATTTTTCATAATTTTAACTTAAAAATTTATTGTGTAATTCAATCATAGTTAATGCAGCTTTAGCAGCATTTCCTCCAATATTTTTTTTCTTCATATCTGCTCTTGCTATTGCCAACTCTGAGTTTTCAGCTGTGATTACTCCAAATCCTATGGGGACAGCATGATTGGTTGCAATTTCACTAAGAGAAGCACTTACTCCATTGGCAACATGATAATAATGATCTGTTTCTCCTTTGATAACGCAGCCTAAAGCAATATATCCATTGTAGTGATATCTATCGCTCATTATTGCAAATACTACAGCTGCAGGTATTTCAAAAGACCCTGGAACGTATACTATGTCGTATTCTACAAGTTTTGGATATTTTTGAAGCTGATCTATTGCTCCATTTAATAGTAATTCTGTAATATGAGAATGAAATTGTGAGACTACTATTAATATTTTTATAGAATTATTAGACATGATTGCTTACCTATAAGTTATATACTTTTTTGAAAGTTGAATTTTCTCACTATATAGTACTTTATTATTAAATGTTGTATAATGGTAATGGAATTGCTGCATATCCAATAGATAATTAATCCTGTTGGAAATGAAGAAAAAATAAATATAAAGATATATGGCAAAAACTTTATAAAGTTTGCTTGAACTTTATCTTTTTCTTGAGTGGGCATATTGATGTTATTTAACTTTTGCTGAATTATCATCGTAATACCTAATATAATAGGTAAAATTCCAATACACATTGGTGGGTTAAACTTTAGTAAACCAAACATTGTTAGAATATTTGTAGTATCAAAACTTGATAAATCTTTTATCCATAGATAAAAAGGTGCATGCCTCATTTCAATTGTTACAAATAACACTTTATACAATGCAAAAAATACTGGTATTTGTATTAATATTGGAACAAACCCAGACATGGGATTAACATTATTCTTTTAAATAATGATGATATTTCTTTGCTCATCTTATCGTTATCATTTTTATGTAACTCTTTTATTTTTAAAATCTCTGGCTGCAGATATTTTAGTTTAAGCATTGAAACATATGATTTGTGTGATAAAGGAAACATTGCTAATTTTATTGCTATTGTTAGTAATAATATAGCTAATCCAAAATTTCCTGTAACATCATTAAAATATTCTAGTAGAAGAAAAACAGGCTTGGTAATAAAATATAAAATACCAAAATCTACTGCTTTATCAAATAACGAAATATTTAAATTATCTTTGTATTTATCTAATAACTTTAATTCCTTAGCCCCAGTAAATAAATAACTAGTACTACTTACTGTTTTATTTGGAGATGCAGTGTAATTATCGTGACTAAAATCTACTTGGAAACGGTTTTCATTATTGTACTTAGCATGTTTTACATGGAAGTTTAATTTACTTTTTTGTAGAACGTTTGGTATAAGCGCTGTAAACCAGTATTTGTCTCCAATTCCAATCCATTGGTTTTGATTATCGGTTGTATCTTGGTGATTAACTTTAATGTTTTTCTCTTTAATTATATTTTTATATGTCCATTCTTTGAGCGTATTACCAAAGCTTCCTACAGCTCCTTCATGTGATATCCAATAAGATTTTTCTGTTGTATGTTTAGATCGATTAATTCTTCCATAGGGAATTAAATTGATTGTAGAATCGGTGTTATTTACTACGATTTGTTCTACTTTAAACATATAATCATCATCTAAGGTAACTTTTATTTTAAATATAATACCTTCCTTATTATCCCATGTTAAAGTAACTGAGTCACTTGAAGATAAAGTTGATTTATCTGAACTCCATATAGAAAGATGATTGGGTAAGGTAATTTTATGTTGTGGATCTATCCACCCAAATTCAATAAAGTATACTCCTTCTGTTTCTTCTGGTGAGAGTAGTATTATTTCATCAGAATTAGCATCAGTTGTTGCATGATAGTTCTTGAATGTTAAATCGTCAAACTGTGCTCCTTTTAATGAGATTGATCCATTTATCTTGTTATTGGATAATTTGACGCGTAATGTAGGATTATTATCTATCATTTCAGTACGTGATTTGTATGTAAAAACATCATCAATTTCTGGAATCATAGACTCAGAACTTATATCGTCTTCTACAGTATGTTGTATAGTAAAAAATTTATCGTATATGAGCCTCCATCCCATCATGATCAATACGGATAAAATGATGGCTAATATTAAATTACGAACTTCTAACATATTGTTTGTGAGCACCTTAATAGATTTTAGTGTAGCATATAGCTTCTTTTAAATCAATAAGGCAATATAAATTCTAAATTATAATAGTATCTTGAATGTTTTATATGATTATATATTTAGATGTTTATAAAATGTGATATAGTTTAGATTATGGTTTAAGTTAAATTGAAAAAGCTAATTCTTCTTAAGTGTAGTAGTATATAATTGTAACTCAATTTGTTCTGAAGTACGAGTATACTACTAATATAATATTGAGATATGTTTCTGTTTTTGGTTGTGAAGATTTGCTTTACTTCTCTAGCTTAATATTAATTAAATATCTAAAAATATTGTGCTTGTCATTTGATAGTTAGATTTTGATGTGCAATGTTAGAAATGAGACTACTTCTATGTTTTTTGATAACTAAATTTATAATGCTTAAAATCTATTATAATTGTTAGAAATTTGTGTTTAAATAGATGTTGTGTAACATATGTAGATTGTCTTTTTATATATTTTGGCGTGTTTTATTAGATCTTATGCAGGTATGTTTTAAGTTCTTTGTTTATCGTTGTACTTAATAGCATGATTGTAAGGCCATTTGGTATTGTGAGGAATATAAATAGTGAATCTCCTAGTTGAGATATTGGTATTATATTTTTTGATAATCCACTGATAATAATAATGAACATTATTAATGTGCGGCACAGTATAATATGGCAGTGGTTTCCAAATATGTATTTCCAGGATATTTCACAATAGTAGCAATATGTAATAATTGATGAAAATCCAAAAGCAAATACAATGAATGGAAATATAATGTATTCACATATAGGACAAATATTACTGAATATATTATTAATTGTTACTATACTAGTTGTGTTATAGGATCCAGTTAATGTGACAACTATTCCTGTGATGAATGATACAAGTACTGTATCGATAAATGGTTCAAGCATTGCAATACATCCTACTCTTACAGGTTCGGTTTCATTTGTAGCAGCATGTATTATGGGAGAAGTACCAGTTCCAGCTTCATTTGCAAAAATTGATCTTCTCACCCCTGCAATTAATGCTCCTAGTGCTCCTCCAGTCATGCTAGTACTTTGAGTCATGCTGTGTAGCATTAAGTTAAATGTAGGAAATAACTTATCTAAATTACTTAATATAACTGATGCACATATAATTATGTATAATATAACCATGGTAGGAGATAACTTTGTGGTTATTTTTGCGATTCTTGTTATTCCACCTATTATTACTAATCCACTAAGTAGAGTGAGAATAAAAACAAAAATACTGCTATCTATTTTAGTAAAAGTGTTGTGTAGTAGTACAGTTACTTGATTTGATTGGAATGATATCCCTCCAAAAAGCATCGCTATTATCATGATAATGGCATAAATATATGATGTTACTTTACCTGTTTTTATAAGTCCTAGTTCAGCTAATCCGTACCTTATATATTGAAATGGACCTCCTATGGTATTATTTCCTTTTAATAAGTGATATTTAAATCCTAATGTTACCTCAGCAAATTTTACTGACATACCTAGAATACCAATGATGACCATCCATAATACAGCCCCTGGACCTCCAGTGGAAATTGCTATAACTACTCCTGAAATTGTCCCTAATCCTATAGTGCCGGATATTGCAGTGATAAATGCTTGAATATTGGAAATAGTGCTATTGTTTTTATCGTTAGGTGGGCTTACTAAAACGTGTAAAGCATGTTTAAAAAGCATAACATTAACAAATTTAAATTTTAAGGTACAAAATGTACCTAAACATATCACCCATAAAATGATTAATGGGATTTTGAATATAGTGAACGAAAAAATGTATTCTAATATTTTTGAAATATGAAAAAAAAATTTGTAAATTCAAGGGTTATCATAGCTTATACATGAGGCTGTTATTGGTTATATGTCTTTTTTACCTTTATTTTTACACATAATATACAGATATACTATGCTACTTATAGGAATTGATAATATATATGTTATTCCAATAACTGGAAATGTAAGCCATGGCTTTGTTATTGCAAATACAATAACTATACCAAATAATAAAATGAATATATAAGATAGATTTTTTGGGATATAAAAATGTTTTGCAGAAAATGTAGGAATATTACTTACTAATAAGAATGCAATAATGGCAAAGTATAATGCTATATTGTTTTGGTTAGATAGATTTTCAACTATCCAGGGATTATTGTGGTAATAGAAGGTTAGCATAACTGGAATTAGTGATAATACTGCACCTAGTGGAGCAGGGACTCCAACGAAAAAAAACTTGTGCCAATCTAATGTTTTTTCTTCGTATAAAGACATATTAAATCTTGCTAGTCTTATTGACATGCATATTACAAACATCATTACTAGCATCCATCCTATTACTTTAATTTGTTTAAGTGACCAAAAATATAATAAAAATGCTGGGGCAGCTCCGAAGTTTAGAAAATCTGCAAAAGAATCAAGTTGAGCTCCAAAGCCGCTAGTAGAATTAAGTAATCTAGCAATTCTGCCATCCATACCATCTATAATTGCTGCTATTATAATGAACATAACAGCAGATTCCCATTTACCAATAAAGGTAAATTTTATGGAAGTTAACCCAGCACATAGTCCCAATAAAGTGACTATATTTGGAAATAACCTAGCAATAGGAAAAAATTTGCTATTTTGTTCTTCTTTCATAGATTCAATTATATGGATTTAACTGTTAATGATTTAGGATTTTCTTGTAGATAAGCCAAAATGGTTTCTCCACCTATAACTGTTTGCCCTTTGAATGCTGATATGTGGATACCTAGTGGTAAATATAAATTTACTCGACTGCCAAATCTGATAATGCCAAATCTTTCTCCAGAATTAACATTTTGACCATCGTGAACTTGACATACTATGCGTCGTGCTATTAACCCTGCAATCTGATCTACTATAATTAGGTGATTATCAATTTTAGATTCGATAACTAATCTTTGTCTTTCATTTAGTTCACTTGATTTGTTTAATGAGGCTGATATAAACCTTCCTGGAATATATTCTGTACTCTTAATAGTTCCAGATACAGGTATTCTGTTTACGTGAACATTGAGTACATTTAAGAAAATGCTAATACATATTACTTGTGTAGAATCATCTATAGGGGAATTAACTTCTTTAATATCCAATATTAGACCATCGGCTGGACTAGTGATTAAGTGATCTCCTTCAGGTACAATACGAACAGGATCACGAAAAAAATATATACATAATAATGATATAACTAAACAAGTTATTCCTAAACTACACGAAATAGCGAATCCAATACATGATAAAAAGAACGATATCATTATAATTATGTACCCTTCTTTATGGATGTTATGAATCAAATTGCACAGCATTACTTAACCTCAGATTTTTTGAAGAATTATAGACTTTACAGTATTTTATGCAATTAATATTTGATAAATTAAATCATTTATCAGACTAATTTACAGTTTTTTATTGTTGTTTATTTTTTAATGCTTACAAACATTTATATTGTACTGCTATAAACTGTACTTTAAAATTATAAAATATACATATGATTGTGCTATTGCTATGAAATTTAAATACTTACAGAATGGTTTAAAAATGATTATCATTTTAATATAAGTATATTAACTAGATTTTTTTAGGGAAAGGTGTTTTATAGATACTTTTTGTAAATAATAGTTATTTGTTGAATAGTATTGCTTATAAAAAGATAGAAGTTTTATATGTTTTGTTTCGAACATATTTAACAGTGATAATTAAGAGAAATTATATAGAAATTTTATTTCTTTTTCGTAGATTGATCAAGTTTACTTCTTGTATGTTACAATTATGTTTTTTCTTAATGAATGATTTACAATTTATAGTTTATAAAGTGTTTTTGATGGTATTGCCTAGTAAGTATTATTAGTAGTGTTATTCTTTGGTTAGAAATATATGTTTTATAAACCTTGTGTAACTTTTATGAGAATTTATGTATGCAATAATCTATCCATAATGCTGTGGATTTTTCCTGTAAGTTATTTTGTTTGAGCCTTTCATTTAAAAATTTAAAATCTACATAATCTGCATATTGGTCCTGGTTGTTACAGCTGTATACAAAAGTTTCTTGCTTTGTTATTGGGTCGATATGTTTTTGTAAGCATTGAGCACATATTTCTTTCATCATGCACTGCATAGGAGAATTAATAGAAGCTATAACTTTGACGTTTTTCTTAAAAAAAGTGCGGAATTTGTTGAATATTGTATGAGATACTGCATCCATCATATAACTTGATCCAATAATAATGATCCTGTCTATAGAATGTAAAGGTATATCAGTATTTTCTGATGAGTGATTATTATATTTAAGAATAGCTTCGATTATATTACCATAATAAGATTTATCCTGTATTCTCCTTGGTTTAATTGTTTCTTCATCACAGCACCATACTACGATACTTGATGATGCTTCTATTGAAGATTGATCAAATACATCTTCTACTTTTTTATATCCAGCAAAATATAAAACTTTACAGTTATTTGATATTAATGCTTGACCTATTGAAAATAAGACTGCATTTCCTACTCCTCCACCTATTAACATTATATTTTGATTATGAGGAATTTCTGTTGGAGTACCAGTGGGTCCCATAAAAATAATGGATTCGTTTTTTTTAAGATAGTTACATAAATGACTAGATCCTCCTATATTCAATACTATAGTTGAGATTAATCCTTTATTTTTGTCTGCAGAAACTCCTGTTAACGCTAAACTTTCCATTGATAGTTTTGTACCTTCTGTGTTGATACTATTACATTCGAAATTTTGTAATCTATAAAATTGTCCTGGTTTAAAATTGGCTGCTGCAAGAGGAGATTGAATAATAAGTCTAGTGATATTTTTTGTAATGTGTTGTATATCTACTATGTAAGATTTTAGTAAGTGATTTAATTTTTTGTATATAGGTGAGCTGTTATCTTTTATGTTTGGTATCTGATTTAATACTTGTGTTATACTTGGATATCCGTTTTTAGCACTTGCCATTGCTTTTACTACGCTACCTCTATATGGCAAATGCAAATCTCCAAAAATGCTAATTTTTTTATCATGAGATATAAAAATACTATCTTTTTTGTGAATTTAGGTGATGAAGTTATTTCTCTACTATTCCCTTCTAAATCAAAGGTGTGAGTAAAATCTTTATTTAATGTATAAAATTGTTGGCTTTCTTTTATACTAGTTAAATTTGGTTTAGTTCCTACTGCTGTTATAATGGTTCTTGCAGGTAGAGTTTTTTTATTGTTATTTTTGTCGACTAATGTAATATGACTTATATGGTTATACTTGTCAGTTATCATTTCATGTGGCTGAAAATCTTCCATAAAGTATATTCCTTCTGCTAGTGCATTCTTTACTTCATCACTATTTAATTTATAACTTGGAGCATCAGATAGCTTATTTCTATAAATAATGGTGACACCTCCCCATGATTGTAATAATTCTGTGATTTTTGTTTGTTTTTCTGATTTTGAAGATTTTTTTTCTTTCCTGATTTGGATTGCATGATTGATAAATTCATTGGCAATAATTTTTTCTTCTTCTGTCCAATTTTTTTCTATGTGTGATTTGCCGTATTCTTTTATTAATACTTCGTATCTTAAAAAAAATTTTTCTACTTGTAGTGGATAATATGCAAGAGCTTCTGTAGCTGCATCTACTGCTGTTAATCCTCCTCCTATCACAATAATAGGCATTCTGATTTGTAAGTTTGCAATGGAATTTGCTCTTGCAGCTCCTGTGAGTTGTAAAGACATTAAAAAATCTGATGCCATACGTACTCCGCGTGCTAAAGAATTTTTTGCTTTAATTATATTTGGACTTCCTGATCCGGTTGCAAGGGCAATATGATCAAATCCTATTTCAAAAGCATTATCTAGTGTTAATGTGCTACCAAACCTTACTCCTCCATACATTGCAAAATTTTCTCTTCTTTCTAATATTAATCTTGCGATTTTTAAATAGTTTTTATCCCATCTTGCAGTGATTCCATATTCAGATACTCCACCGAAACCGTAAGGAGTACGTTCGCTTAAGTTTTCGTATAATTCGGTTTTTACGTCTTTAATCAAATTAAATTCTGTTTTTTCTCCAGATTGAGTAACTCCTGAAATGTGTTCTGGTAGAGGTTCAATTTTTAATCCATCTATTGCTATCACTGTGTGTCCATCATTTAGCAAGTGATGCGATAAATTAATTCCTGCTGGACCTAGTCCTACTACTAGTACATTTTTGTTTGTATTAGTGCGGGGAAATGGACGTTCAAAATTTACAGGATTCCATCTAGTAAGTAATGAGTATATTTCAAATCCATAACTGAAAGTTAAAACATTGTTGATTATTTGAGTTTCAATCATTGGAATATCAACAGGATCTTGTTTCTGATAAATGCATGATTTTGTACAATCGTTGCAAATGTGATATCCTGTTAAAACACACAGTGGATTATCAATCATAGCGATTGCTAATGCTGCTATAGGATGCCCTTGAGCTTTGACTAAATTCATTTCTGATATTTTTTCTTCCAAAGGACATCCATGTAATTCTATTGAGAAGATTGACTTTTTAAATGAACTATTATTTTCTAGTAAACCTTTTGAACAACTGTCTTTATTTTGTTTATGACAGAAAATACAGTAATGAGAATTGTTTAATGCTTGATATAGAGTAGGTTGTTTATGACTAAGATTAAATCCATCTCTATATTTAATGTGTTCTGATGTGATTATATTTAATCCATTAATGTTTTTTATGGTTGTAGGTATTAGATTCTGAAAATCTATTTTTTTGGGGTTATTGAATAAAATGCTATTAGTTGATTGTGAATGTACCATATATGCAGCATATTGAGCTGCGATATCTAAGTTTTCTGAATATTTTTCTTGATCTTCAAACCATAGTAAAACTTGTTTTGCAAAAGTTTTTTCTTGAATAGGTAATTGAAATATTTTTTGAATTTTTTGTGTTATGTCTGATATGTCTAAGTTGTTAATATTTGGATATTTTTTAAGAGCATAACGTTGTATAAATAATCTTTTACATTTGTATATTTCTGAAAATTCTTTGTGTATGTTTTGTTGTTGTGTTATTTCATCTTCGATCGCAAATAGTTTTGATATGAACTCTTCAACTATGTATGAAATCTCTATTATATATGATGTATTATTCTCAGGTTTATTATTATCTCGTGCTTTTGTTAGAGAATCATATAGGTTTTGATTGGAAGATTTTAAGTATGATAGAAATATATTGTCTAACTTTATTAATCCTTTCCTGTTATATAGGTCTTGTGTAGTGAGGTTAAAGTTTAACATACTTTTTTTATAAGAGTATATCATGGTTAATTAGATATGAAAATTCTATATTACAATATTGTGAAATGTTATTTTTATGTATTTCTGATATGTGCTGAAATGCTAGTGAGAACTTTATAGATTAGTAGATTGGTAATGTGTTATTGTAAAGAAAAGTGGAAAATTTGTCATAAATTATTTTTCTTAAATAACTATTGATAATAAAAAAATTATTAGTGAAATCTTTTGAATCTATAAGGTACTTGGTAAATCATTATTAATGATAAATATAAATGTTATTTGAGCTACATAATATGACTGTTGAATAGAGTATGTAAAGTTGATACCTTGTTTTTGAGTATTGGAAAAGTATTATGAATAATTAGAATAACGTTCCATATTAGAGAGTAAATTTATTGTTTATACAACTTTTGATATTGTTCTATGGATATTTATCATATTTAGATTAAAAATATTAAATTCTATATTTTATAATCAAAGTTAGAGTAAGTGTTTATTTTTCTTGAATTGTTTAAACTTTAAGAATAGAATCCGTAATTATGATTTATTGTTTGTAAAGTATGGCAGAAAGAGGAAGTGATATCAGACCTGGGCATATATTAGAACATAATAATGCGTTATATTTGGTTGTAAAGGTTATGCATACTCAACCAGGTAAAGGTGGTGCTTATATACAAACTGAAATGAAAAATTTAAAAACAGGAGCCAAGCAATATGAAAGATTTCGTGCAGATGGTGATATAAAAAGAGCTATTGTTGATGAAGCTGAGTATCAGTATATTTATGGTGATGGCTCAATGATTACTATTATGCACCTTAAAAGTTATGAGCAACTTACCATTAGTAAAGATATATTGGGTGATAAAAGTGTGTATTTACAAGATAACATCATTATTACTTTAGTATTTTATAACGGAGAAATCATATCTGCTAAAGTACCAGATTATGTTACTCTTCAAGTAATTGAAACTGAAGCTGTTATTAAAGGACAAAGTGTTTCTTCATCTGCTTATAAAGTAGCAGTATTAGAAAATAATCAGCGTATTAGTGTTCCTACATTTATCAAGGCTGGAGATAAAATAGTTGTTTATACTCCAGATGATAGTTATTATGAACGAGCAAAAGGGTAGTATATTTCAAATATTTGATAGTTGCATTGTTTTCAAATGTGTAAGCGGTATGTGCATTTTTTGAATGCAAAGAGGTTGCATGTTGTTTTTTTTGCTGATTAGAAGTTATTCAAATAGAGAGTTATATGACTAGTTGTGAGTTCTATTATTATGGTGAATAGCTGCTTAATACTGTAGGCTATAATTAAAAAGCAAAAGGGGTTGTGTAAATGTCTATAATTTTTTCTTCTATTACTAATATTATGCTAAGATCAGTACGGCAGTCATCTAAAGCTTTGATTAGGGATTTTAGTGAAATTCGATATATGCAATCTTCTTATGCTGCTGCAAGTGATTTTACTAGATCTGCTTATTTGAGATCAAAAAAAATTATTACTGAAGGATTGTATAATTATCGGCAAGATTATAACATTATATTTGATGATACTAGAAATGTATCTGGTATTGGAGAAAATTTCTGGTTTGTTAATCCCATAGATAGTAGGACTAACTTTATAAATTACTTGCCGTATTTTGCTACAGTAATTGCTTTTTTTCGTCAAGGTGAACCAGTTGCTGCTATAATTGACGCTCCAATACTCAAAGAGACTTTTTATGTGGAAAAAGGAGTTGGTGCATTTTCAGAAAATGTTCAATCTCGTTATATTAAGATGCATGTAGGCAATAAGCAAAGTATAAGTAGGGCTATGATTGATTTTGTGATTACCCACCTTAATATTAATATAATTGATAGTCAACTTAATTCTCAAGCTGTTATAATACGTGCTATGGGATCTATGGCTTTAGGATTTTCTTATTTATGTTCTGCATCTTATGATGCATTAATTTATTCTCATCTTAATAAATATCAGGCAGCTGTAGGTAGATTGTTTATTGAGGAAAGTAAAGGAAAGATTGTGTGTGATAATGATTTATTTATAGCTGGTAATTTTACATTATGTGATTATTTAAGAAAAAAGTTTAATAATAAATAACCTATAGTACTGTAGCTTAGTATTTTAAATGGATGCTTATTACATTGTGTATTTACTTTTTGTTTATGTGAAGTTGTTAGGTTATTGGTGCAAAACATGGCAAATTTATAAAGTAGATATTGGTTCTATTTTGAGTAATATTTTGCATGAAAAAATATTTATTGATTAAGAATCTATTGGGAAAAAGTGTGGGATTATTTTTTGTACTATAGTCATAGCACATAAAGATGTGTAATGATTTTAGTATGTGTAGGGCTATCCTTAGTTTATATTGAAAAGCTGCTTATATGTTATAATAATATCAGTATTGAAGTGAGAGTTTTTATCTATATTAATACACTATAAAGATTTTTCTAGATGTATAATTTTATTTTCCATATAAGATGGAATAGGAGCAGTGACTGATAATTTTTTACCTCCTATATTGATTGATACAGAGTGTGCGTGTAGTTGTAGGTGATCGTTTGATATGTAATGGGAAGGTTTACCATATTTTTTATCACCAATGATAGGACATCCGATATGTGAAAGATGTACTCTAATTTGGTGTTTTCTGCCAGTAATAGGCTGTAATTCAAATAATAGAGTATTATTAGGTAATCTCTTTAGTATAGAAAATAGGGTGATAGCTTCTTGTATACATGATTTATCAACTACCATTTTCTCTAAGAATATACCGCACTTTTTTTAGTAATAGGATAATTGATTTGTCCAACATCGTTTTCTAGAACTCCTTGAGCTAAGGCTAAATACTTCTTTTTGACTTTTCTGTTCTTAAATTCATGCATAATTAATCTAGATACTCTTATGTTACGTGCTAATATTAAAACTCCGCTAGTATCCTTATCTAATCTATGGACAATTTTCATAGATTCTCCATTTTTAATTTTATCTAGGATATCGCTAATACTGACCTTAACTTTAGTGCCTCCTTGAACAGATATTCCAGCAGGTTTGTTAATAACTAATATATCATCATTTTCATATATAATATTATTGCGAATTAAATCAGTTAACGCATCACTATCTACCTTGCAAATTTTTCTAGCTTTCTTCTCTCTGTGAATCGTTCCATCATACTTTATGTGGATTACATTTCCCACCTGAATTTTTGTATCAGATTTTACTTTTATGTTATCGAGTAAGACTATGCCTTTACGTAGGAATTTTTCAACCAAAGACTGGGGAATTTGTAATACTTTTCGGATAAACTTATCTATTCTTATACCTTGATCATCTTCATTTACAGTATAATATTTACTCATTGTCATCTAAGCTTTTGAAAATAATATATATAAATCACTAATTATTATTGCATATAATTTTCTGTTCTTTCAATCATTACTTATACTATTAGTTTACAAGTAAAATATAGAATTTATTTATTGTTTTGAAATTGAAAATATTTGGTTTATGTCTGAGAAAGGGTTATATGAGTATTGTGTAAAAGATCTTTAAAATTATAATTCTAAAGGTATTTGTTAAGTATCAAATAACATGTAAATATATAGCAAATCAGAAAAATATTCTCTTATTGAGTGTAGAGGTGACATGGAATATATGCATTCAATGTTCGGATATACTGTAATCACGTTTTTTATGTTATTGGAGTATAGCCTTGATAAAATATTTTCTTTATTGAGAATGTGTAATAACTTTATTCCTTCCAGTATTTTTTGCTTCATATAGACACTTATCTGCTCTATCTATTAATTGTTTTATATTATCAATGTCGGATTTCTGAACTTCTGCTATACCAATACTAACAGTTTTGTGTATATTACCTACACTTGTAATGAAAGGCTTTTCTTTTATTACTGTGAGAATTCTGTTTGCTACTTGTTCTGCTATACTTATCGTTGTATCTGGTAGTATTATAACAAATTCTTCACCTCCAAATCTTGCTAATAAGTCTGTAATGCGTATATTTTCTGATACTCTTTCTTTAAACTGTTGTAATAATTCATCTCCAACGGTATGTCCAAATGTGTCATTTACTTCTTTGAAATGATCGATATCTAATATCATTATAGACAAAGTTTTATCTTTTTGTAAGGATTCGTTGATCATATTGTAAAAATGCATGTCAAAATAACGTCTATTGTAACATCCAGTCAAAGGATCAGTTATGGCCATTGTCATGCTATTATCTACGTTAATTCTTAAAGCATCTTGATATCTTTTTCTTTTTACTTGTACGTTTACTCGTGCAATCAGTTCATTACTGTTTACTGGGGTTGTTATGTAATCATGGATACCTATATCAAAAGCTTTGCTTAATAGTTTTGGATCTTCATGCTCGTCTAGTAAAACTAATATTGGAGTATAACGTGTTTCAATTTTATTACGTAGCTGTGAACATAATCTTAGTCCATCCCCGGAGAATTCTAAATCAATGATTATTAAGTCATAGTTTTGTATGTTACTTAAACTTAATGCTTGGTCTATGTTATGTGAAATTACAGTTTGTTGGAAAAATTTTTGTAAAACACTATTTATATGTTCAGAGCGTATTACATCTTCGTCTACAATTAATATACTAGCATCATCGATTTTATTTGCATAATCCATGCTGTTGTTTAATATGCTCATATCTGCATTTGTTTTACCTCTTAACCTTAGCTCATCTATGACCATTTTGAATCTTGTTAGTGATCTAATTCTTGCAAATAATGCTGTATCATTTATAGGTTTTGTTAAGAAGTCATCTGCACCATAACTTAAGCCACTTACTCTATTATCTGATGTGTTATCAAGAGCTGTAACCATTACTATTGGAATATATGTAGTTGTGGGATTAGATTTTAATCTTTTACAAGTCTCAAACCCATCCATTTCTGGCATCATGACATCTAGTAGTATTATATCTGGGTGCTTTTCTTCTGCAATCTGTATGGCATCCATTCCATTTGTTGCAGTTAAAACATTGTAATATTCGTTTATGAGTTTAGCTTGCAACAGTTTTATATTTGCAGCTAAATCGTCTACTATTAATACTTTTGCAGTCATAGGCCTTCTTTTTTATATGGTATCTTTTTTATTTCGTAACTTTTGTATGTTTTCCCATCATCACCTATTATTTCCTTGATTACTACATCATTATTATTATTCTCTTGATCATCTGTGTGATTAATAACCTTTTTGAAATAGTTTAAAATTTCTTCCTTTGTTTGTATGAATTTTTTATAATAAATTCCTATGTTTTTTGCTATAAAAGGAAGTTTTTTTGGGTCAATTACTAAACATGCTACTAAAATTATGACAATAATTTCCGATATACCAACGCTAAACATTAAAAGTTATTTTAATTAATAAACATATCAAGAGACTTTATTATAAGCATTAATTTGCTTAAATCAAGTTGAGTTGTATTTATTTCGTTTAGAAAATTATAATATCTATTTAATTTATCTTGGTTTTTTATATACCAATCTTGAATTATGTTGTGAATTATATCATGTACTTTATCTAATTTAATTGCCAATGATAAAGTTGGTTCTGCTTGTCTTAAAATATTTTCTGTAATTATGGAGTGGTAATCATTTAAATCATCAAGCAAATTTCTAATAGCAATACGTTGCCAGTATGAGGAACTTGATTCCATATGTGCTGCAAGGTCACGTATACGATTAAAATTTAATAATGATCTTAATTGAAAATATATTTTACCTACAATTAGTATTGGTAAATTAGCACTATTTGTTAAATGTATGATGTCAAGGGAAACAGTAAGAAATTTTAACTTTGTGATTTTTTTTATTATTGATTCACCTATATTGTATTGGGATAATGCAGATAAAGTATTGTTGTATATTTCCAATGATTCGTTGTATAAAATGATGTCAATATTCTCTTCAAGTATAGATATCTGTGATGATAGTTCTTCTAATTGTGTATCAATATTTGTAAATTTAGAAGAATTTCTCAGGAACCAAAAAGTAGTCTGACCGATAAATTTTTGTACTTCTCTAATTAAAGAAGTATATGTGTTAATATGAATTTTACTATCTAGTTTATCTAGTTCATTCCATAATTCGTATAGATTGTATATATGTGTAGTTATAACGTATATCTTAATTACATTTTCAACAGTAATTCCAATGTTTTCAATAATATGATTGACAAAGATGCATCCCATTCTGTTTACTATATCATTTACTATGCATGTCGCTAGAATTTCTTTTTTCAAGGGATGTTGTCTTATATATTGTGCAAAATTATCTCTTATGTATTTAGGAAAGTAAGATAATAAATACTGAGACTCATACAGATTTGATAAATTACTTGTATGGTCGAAAATATTAGAAAGCATGACTTCATTTTTTATAAACATTCTAGTATATGCAATCAATATAGCAATTTGAGGACAGGTGAATCCTCTCATTTCAGAACTCATTTTTGTAATTTCCTCATCACTTGGTAAGAACTCTATGTCTCGATTTAAAACTTGAATTTTTTCTAAGTATTTTAATAATCTATGATGTTGTTCTATTCTATTTTGTGCTTGTATGCACTCTAACATTAAGGCTTTTGTTTCCAGCTTATTGTGGGATTCTAAAACTATTGATGGCACTTCGTGCATTATATTGTCTAGTATTTTATTACGTTCAGCTAGAGAAATGTAGTTATTCTGTATTGCTAATCTTAGACATATTTTTATATTGATTTCAAAATCAGAGCAGATAACTCCTCCAGAATTATCTGTAAAGTCAGTATTAATTTTTCCTCCATTATTAGCGTATTCAATTCTTCCAAGTTGAGTACATCCTAAGTTACCACCTTCTATTATCATTGATGCTTTTACTTCGGATCCATTGATTCGTAATGCGTCATTGGCTTTATCTGCTACTACAGCATTGTTTTCTTGTGAGGATTTAATGTATGTTCCTATTCCCCCATTCCATATCATATTCACTTTTGCTTTTAGTAAATGTGTTATAAGATTATTTGGAGAAATTTGATCTTCACTTATATTAAGCAGTTCTTTTATTTCGGGAGTTAGATCTAATATTTTAGAGTTGCGAGTGAAAATTCTACCTCCTTGTGAGATATAACTTTTGTCATAATCTTCCCATGAAGATCCTGCAAGCTCAAATAAACGTTTGCGTTCAAGGAAACTTTTTTCTGGATTAGGTGATGGGTCAATAAAAATATGATTATGGTTAAAAGCTCCAATAAGATGTATTTTATCAGATAATAGCATCCCATTTCCAAAGACATCTCCAGACATGTCACCGATACCAATTACTGTAAATGGTTCATTGTATATATCTTTATCCATGAGCCAAAAATGTCTTTGAGCTGCAACCCATGCTCCTTTAGCTGTAATTCCCATTTTTTTATGATCAAATCCTATTGATCCTCCAGATGCAAAGGCATCTCCTAACCAGAAATTATATTCTTCAGAAATCTCATTTGCATAATCGGAAAATGTTGCAGTGCCTTTATCTGCAGCAACTACAAGATAGGGATCATATTCATCGTATCTTATAATATTGCTAGGTGTTATATATTTTTCATCCACAATATTATCTGTAATATCTAATATGCCTCTCAAAAAGTTTTTATAACACTCTACAGCAGTACTTTTTAGTAAAGCTGTATTTTTTTTGTAGTTGCATTTTAAAATGAATCCTCCTTTTGATCCTACTGGAACAATCACAGAATTTTTTGTCATCTGTGCTTTCATTAAACCCAATATTTCTGTACGAAAATCTTCTGTCCTATCAGACCATCTAATACCACCGCGGGCAACTTTTCCGCCTCGTAGATGTATAGCTTCAAATAAATGCGAATATACGTATATTTCTCTAAAAGGACAAGGTAATGGTATGTTCGGTACTTTACTAGAATCTAGTTTTATAGATAAATAGTCTTTTCCTTTATAATAGTTTGTGCGTAGAATTGCTAGGATAAGTGCATAAATAGATCGCAGGATATGATCATGTACTACATCTGTTACTTCTGATAAGAGCTCATTAATTTTATTTTGTATAGCATCAGACTCTTCATTATTAGCTAACTCTGGATTAAATCTAGCTTCAAATAATTTAATTAAATTGAATAGGACTTTAGGGTATTTTATAGCAACTTTTTGAGTGTAAATCTGACTGTAGTTAAACGATACCTGCTTTAAGTATCTACTTAATGCTCTTATTAGCATTACTTCTTTCCAATGTAAGTTAGCTAATATTACTAAGCTATTGAAATAATCATTTTCTATTTCTTTTGCGAATATTTTCTTTAGTGTAGTTTCGAATTGTTGTTTTATGCTATTGTGATCAAAGGATTGTTTGGTGTTTGATAGTATAAAATGATGTAGATATATGGTAATTTTAGCTGTAATAGTATAGCTGTGGTGTAGAATTATGTTTGTTCCCATTTTTTTTTACTATACTTAATATTTTTGAAAGTTGGAGATTACTTTCTTGAGGTATATATATTTTTAATTGATAGTGAACGCTGTTTTTCAGTAAATAAAGATCAGCTTCACTTGTGTTATATTTGCATACTTGTTCTAGTTTTATAATATCGTGGTATGCGCTTTTAGGGTTAAAGTATTCTTGGTAGCTTGGTGGAAATGCTGTTAAATAATGCAGGAATGGATTTATAGCTCCTAGATTACAACACATAACATCTTGTAATTTATCTTCCCATCTTCTAGATGCTGCAATTAATTTTTCTTCGATCTCTGTTTCTGAGAAATTAGTAAATAATTTATCTTGTGCTTTTAGTATAAATTGTAATCTGACTAAGTTGTATTCATTTAACATGTTATAATGGTTGTTAACAACCTTACCTGTAAGCATTTGCTCTAAAATGTAGCTCATTTTGTTTGCAAGTTCAGTACTTGCTAGAACTTTTGGAACAAAAATTATGCAGTTTACAAAACTATTGCTCTGGTCTTTAATTATAAAGAGCTTAATTTTTGGGTTGTTAGCTAAAGATAATATGCCCATTGAAATTTCAAATAGTTCTTCCTCAGAAAACTGAAATAACTCATCTCTAGATAATCTTTGTAGTATATCAACTAATGCTTTATTACTATGTCCTCCTTTAGTAAATCCTGCTTTTTTTTCTATGGCTTTTATTTTACTTCTGATTAATGGAATGGTATTTGCATTTTGGAAAGAAATTATAGAGGCGAAAAATCCATAAAAACGATGTTCTTTTATTAAGATGTTATCTTGAGTGAATATTCTTAATCCAACGCAAATCATGTATTCATGTCTATGTACTGTAGATAAAATATTAGACTGTATTATATATACGTGATCTTTAGATTCAGGTAAATTTTTAATGGTAGAATTATCGCATGCATTGACTCTTTGTAAGCCAAGATTTGTTTTAGGGTTAATTGATAATTTTCCTTCATGTACAATATATTCTTCATGTCCTAAGAAAATGAAATTATCTTGTCTTAACCACTCTAAGAATGTAATTTCTTCTACATGTTGATTATGAAAAGATTTTATAGTATTTAGTGCTTCATTGAAATATTCAAGCATGATCTTCCAATCACTAACACAGTAATTTACTAGTTGTAAATTTTTTTCAATATCATGTTTTAAGGACTTGTGAAATTCTTCGTCAATATGATTAATGATAAAGTATACTATTGATTCACTTATTTTGTCAGTTGAACAAGATTGTGCATGAGATATTGCACATATGTGATTTTCCTTTCGTTCTATGTTTAAAACAGCATTAGTATAATGATATATTAGCGCATTATGTTTTTTTATTGTAATAATTATGGAATCGACTATAAATGGTAAATTATCATTAATTATTTCAATAATAGTTGCGTTAGTTATAGTATCATTATCTTGCTTAGTGATGTTGAATACTTTTACTTTGCTTTCTTCAGGTTGTTTTATTTTTATAAGCTCATATAAATCACGTGCTATGAATAAAAAAAGTTAGTGTCTAATGTAATGTCACTATCATAAGAGAAACTATAGAATTGTTTAATAAAGCTTTTAAATAAATTATCATTTTCTTCTGTTATTAACCCTAGAACTGAATCAATAATCTTTTGATTGAAATTGTTGTGCATTTTTTTAGTTGTGCTAATTGACGATATAATAGTAAATTATTTTCCTTAAAATACTATTATACTTCTTTAAAATACAATGCAATTAATTTTTAAAATGATGCTACAATTCAAGCCTTATATTATGAATATGATGTTTATAATGAATAATATTAAGATATTTATAACTATTAAGTATATAAGAAAATATTGAATAGAATATAATAGGTACTTAAATGTAAATTAAGTTGTTTAGTTGTAAGTGTTATTTATTTGTTAAAAAATATATGTTTATATTATTCAATGACGTATACACTATTCTACTTAGTATTATGAGTTAAGAATACAAAGTAATTATTAAAGTGATTTCAAGGTGTAAGTGTGGGTTGCAGCTAATAATTATAGTAGTTTTGATATATAAAATTTAGCTGTTTACACTCAGTTAAAATATAATAGTATGATAAATCATAATAGATACATCTCGTGTTATGTATAACAATGGTTTTAATAATTAAAGTTTTTTATTTGAAAATGTAAAAGAAATAGTTAAGAGTATTTTACTGCTTGTAGATAGTAGAAATGTATAGTAAATTTTATTAATTATATATGTTACTTTTATTAAAGTATGTTATATAGTTTTGAAGATGAGTTTATAAGATATGTCACAGAAAGAGAATAAAGCAGTTTCAGATTTGTTGGAAGAGGTTACTAATAATACTGATGGTGATAGGATTACATTGTTTGAATTAAAAACTGCATTACATGCTCGTGGTTTTGGAGTATTGATGTTGTTGTTTTCATTGCCTCTTGCTATTCCTGTTCCTGTACCTCCAGGGTATACTACGATATTTTCAATACCCTTGCTTTTATTTTCATTTCAAATGTTATTAGGATTACAAACTCCTTGGATGCCTAAGTGGCTTGAAAAAAAGTCTTTTAAGCGTACAACCTTAGCTTTGATTGTTGAAAAAACTGCTCCTATATTAAGAAAAGCAGAAAAACTTACAAAGTCTCGTTTGTTGTTTATATTTAATAGTTTTGGTGAAAAATGTATAGCTTTTGTTTCTCTCTTATGTGCTATATCAATAGCTATACCTTTGCCTTTGACAAATTTTATTCCAGCTGGTGGAGTATCTATTATGTCCTTGGGGCTACTTAATAGAGATGGTATGATGGTTATTATAGGAATAATGATATCATTTTTTGGTATTATTGTCACTTTTATGGTAATAGTTTTAGGACCAAAACTTGTTGTAGGTATGTTTTCCTTTTTATCAAAATTTGCATGATTATATATAATACTTTAACTGGCATTAAAGAGTCTTTTTTACCTTTGGATGTGAGTAATATAAAGATTTATGTTTGTGGACCTACCGTGTATGATTTTGCTCATATTGGAAACTCTAGGTCAGTAGTTGTGTATGATGTACTGTTTAGATTGTTGAAGTTGTTATTTCCTAAGGTTACTTACGTAAGAAATATTACTGATATTGATGATAAGATTATTAATGCTGCACAAAGTAGTAATCAAAGTGTATACGATATTACTTCAACATATATAAGAGCATTTCATGAGGATATGAAGCAACTAAATTGTTTAGAACCGACTTATGAGCCAAGAGCAACAGAAAATGTGTCTGTGATGATAGATTTAATACAGAAGCTTATAAAATCAGGTCATGCGTATGTATATGGTAATACTGTATTTTTTAGTATTAAATCTTATTCTGAATATGGCAAGTTATCTGGACGTAATATCACAGAACTAATTCATGGTAGTAGGATAGATGTTGAATTAGGTAAAAAACATCCAGGAGATTTTGTTTTGTGGAAACCTGCAACTGATATCGATAATAAGTTAAAGAGTTGTTGGCCTAGTCCTTGGGGATTAGGAAGACCAGGATGGCATATAGAATGTTCAGCTATGAGTTATCGTTATTTAGGAGAGAATTTTGATATTCATGGTGGTGGTGCAGATTTACAATTTCCTCATCATGAAAATGAAATAGCGCAAAGCTGTTGTGCTTTCTCTGGTAGTTATTATGCTAAACATTGGATCCATAACGGATTTCTTACAGTTAATGGTGAAAAAATGAGTAAATCTTTAGGTAATATTTTAACAGTAAGACAATTATTAAATTCTGGAGTTAAGGGTGAGTTAATTAGATACATATTTTTAAATACTCATTATAGGAAACCTTTGGATTGGAGCGATAAAGTACTTGCTAGTGCTCAAGAATCACTGAATCGTATGTATCATGTATTAAGTATTATGGATACTAATTTGTCAGTTGATGATGATATACAAATATCTGATAGTATTGTTAATTGTTTGAAAGATGATATGAATACACCAAAAGCTATTTCACTTTTACATGAGATGGTGACAGAAATTAATAAAGCATCTGATATGAAAGAGAAATTGTATTTAGTAAAAACTTTTATAAAGACTGCTAATTTTCTTGGTATTTTGCAAAATTCTTGGCAAAGTTGGTTTGCAGCTCATGATGATAAAGAAATTAATAAATTAATAGATGAAAGAAAAGAAGCAAAAAGGAACAGTGATTTTAAAAAGGCAGACCATATACGCCAACTTTTGCTGAGTCGAGGTATAGTTCTTTCTGATAATAAAGATGGTACTACTCGTTGGTACAAGAAATAATATAATTTTAAAGTCTATTCCTCAGTCACTTAAGTATAAAGCAGTTTTTATTGGTTATTTGTAGCGAACATTTTTGTGTCAGAAGGAGATTAATTGTAAAAATAACATGCACTAATATAAAAACAAATAGGTGTTTTTTTATAGGATAAAGTTTATAATCCTGTTGGGAAACTAAAATGACTGATGAGTTTTTAGAGCAATAAATAAAACTTGCTCTACTGAGCATAAAGATAAAATAAAAACTTGTGTTGGGATATATAAGGTAATAAATAATATAACTGTAATGGTATTTAATATGAGAGAACTTATATTAATTAGGATATGCTGCATATGTATGTAATTTTGCTTTATGCTTAAAATTTGTATACAATGTTGTAAGGGGTGTTGTTATGCTAATTTGTTGATAATAAAAGCATGATCAGAATAGGAATGTAGTGTGTGTATGTTTTGTTTCTTCTTAGTGTAGAAGCTTAATGTGTTATAAGTATAGCATATAGTAGTTACTGGGTAATATCAGAATAAGTGTTTTGTATGTATTTTTTATATAACCTATGTATATATTGCATATTATTTTGATTTACTTGAAGTCTTAGAAAATACTGAGGAAAGTTTTACAAGGAATGAAGATGGAGGAGTAGGAACTTCTTTAGGAGGAAGTTGCCTATGGATTGTTACTTTATTATGACTGTAGTCATGTTCAATCCTGGAGTCTGATGATACTTGTCCAGTTATGTCTATTTTTACTTCTGGAGAATAAGACTTTATATGACTTTTGCTTACTACTACTTCTTGTGGGTCAAGAGAAGGAGCATGAATTTTGATGAATCCACTGTTTGATGAAATTTTAGAGTTGCTATTTAATTTCCCAATAATGGTAATATTGCCAGCATTTGTATGTAAAGTTCCACAAAAATCGCCGTATATGGTTACATCTGTATCGTGCAATATTAGTGATATGAATTCTTTTACTTTGTAATATATAACAATTTCTTTGATTTTTGGTTTTAGATGCTTAAAAACTGTTCCATTAGATGTAATATATGTTAAGTGATTTCCTAGTCTATTAGTTAGGTTATCAATAATTAATTTCTCATCTTCTACATATACATAATTAGGAAATTGACTTATGCCGTTGGTAAAAAATCTAGGCATTAATTGTTTATCTTCACTTATATTATCTATAATGTTAAGGTGATTTAGGTTGTGTATAATATCGCTAATAAGATTAATACTAGCACTATTTGTTGTTATATTATCTTCTTCTGTTGTAGGGCTGGTGGTAAGTGTGGTTATGCTTTTCCATCCTATAGAAGCAATAACAGCTCTGTATCGTATACAAGGGTGTTGTAATTCTATCCTTATTGCATTTATATTTGTTGGTGCTTCTGGATTGATAATATCTTCTTCAGAAAATGAAGTGATTTTTTTATCGATTAAAGACTCGTTTGTTTTTTTGAACATCGTGGACTTGCATTTTATTTCCTTACAGAGATCTTTTGGGATAAATAATTCATATTGAAATTCTGTATCTATTATTTTGCCGTTGATACTTGTAGTACCAAATATAGACATTATATTACCAGTACATTCTTCTTTTGCGTTGATAATTGTGATATTTCCATATTTATTAAAAACAGTGCCATGTACTATACCAGAAATGGTAATATTGCTTGTTTCTAGAAATATTGAGAAATAAGGAGGTATATTAGTATCGATTCTTATGTCACATCCGTTTTCTAGTATAGGAGCTATAATATTCGATATGTTGTTTATAGTTATTAATTTTGTGTTAATACCTCCTTTTGTACCTAGTAATGGATTGATTTTTGAATATATTACGTATGATGTATAGATATTATATAAGTGTTTTAGATATTCTCCATATGAAAAAAAGGCTTTATGCTGTGTGTAATAATGAATTATGTCCAATAAATTTCTTATTATAGTGTGTCTAATTGAATTAGTTTTATTTAATATCTTTTCTTGATATTCTGAAATTGGGCCAGTAGTGATTTTTTTATGTTGCTTGAGGAATTCTTTTAATATTATGTATTGTACTGTATACTTTAAGTTGTTTTGTATAGTGATGACTTTTGTTTTGAATCCATGAATGCTATTTGTTCCATGGAAGCTGGCTTTGTTTCTTGATTCCATTACAGTTCCATTAGTAGAAATTGTAATTCTGTTATAGTGGTATAATGTATGCATTTCTTTAATGTTATTCCATATGGTCTCTGAAACTCGGTTATCAAATAGAGAAGGAAGTACAACTGCATCAGTCATATTCTGTGAATTTTTTTGTCTTTCTTGGATAATCCATTCCTTGTATTTTTGTAGTACCTTATACACCTTTTTTTTAAAAGAAGAAAAATCTGGTTGAGTATCTAGTATTACTATTATGCAAAGTGGTATTACATTGGCAGGATCTGGTATAGAAAAAAGTAATAGTTCTTGTATGAGAATACTTATATCTTCTTGCAAGGTTTGTTTAGTAATAACATGATCTTCATTATCTTCTGGCAGCATAGCATTTATAGTAATAAGTTAACTGTACTTAATATATAAGTATAAATAGTTTAGTATACAATTTATTTTTTAAATATTTTATATAAAAAATATAGATTATTACTTATAAAGTAAGTATTTATATTGAATTATTAAGTTAATTTATTATTTTATTATAATATTATTTGTTGTTTCAGTTGTCTTCTATCTTATATTAGCGCTTAACTCTATAGATGTTGATAAAATCTTAGTTGATTTTTCTATCAAATAACTGTTATAGTTTTTCTCATGTTTGTTTAATTTATGTTATTTTTTTTCGGTACTGCTTAAAATGTCATTATTAGATTCTCGGCCAATTTATAAACCATTTAATTATCCTTGGGCATATGATGCTTGGTTATGTCAGCAAAGGATACATTGGTTGCCGGAAGAAGTTCCTCTTGCAGATGATGTGCAAGATTGGAAAACTGTACTTTCTCCGAAAGAAAAAAATCTTTTAGTACAGATTTTTCGTTTTTTTACTCAGGCTGATATAGAAGTTAATAATTGTTATATGAAACATTATTCAAATATTTTCAAACCTACGGAAGTATGTATGATGTTATCTGCATTTTCAAATATGGAAACTATACATATAGCTGCTTATTCTTATTTGTTAGATACCATTGGAATGCCAGAAATTGAGTATCAAGCGTTTTTAAAATTTGAGGTCATGAAAAAAAAATATGACTATATGCAAAGGTTTGAAGAATGTAAAAAAAATGATAAAAGACATGTAGCAAAAACTTTAGCAGTATTTGGTGCTTTTACAGAGGGATTACAGTTATTTGCTTCATTTGCAATTTTGTTAAATTTTCAACGTTTTGGAAAAATGAAAGGTATGGGACAGATTATAGCCTGGTCTGTTAGAGATGAAACATTACATACTGAATCAATTATCAAATTGTTCAATACTTTTATTCAAGAAAATTATGAAATATGGGATGATTCATTAAGGCAGGAGCTATATGAGGCATGTAAAGTTATTGTATCTTTAGAAGATGAGTTTATTAATTTGGCATTTGCATGTGGTGATGTTGAAGGGTTATCTGCTAAGGAGGTAAAAGAATATATTAGGTATATTGCTAATAGAAGGTTATTACAGTTAAATTTGGAACCGATATATAATACTGCTAAAAATCCTTTATTATGGTTGGATGAAATCCTAAATGGAGTAGAGCATACCAACTTTTTTGAAAATAGAGTTACAGAATATACACGTGCTGCTACAGAAGGTACATGGGAAGAAGCATTTGAAGATCATTTATAAGTGTGCCTATTGTTTTTGTAATTATTTTAATTTGAAGCCAATATATAAATATTACTAAGAATCCTTTTTGGTTAAATGAAATTCTGAATCGAGTAGAAAATCAACTTTTTTGAAAATAGAGTTACAGAATATACACGTGCTGCTATGAAAGTATATGGAAAGAAGTGCTGAATTGTTACAATGATTTAGTACTAGTATGCTTTGTAATTACTTAAAAAAACTATCAATTGTTAGTTTTTATAATTTCACTGTAGGTATTTGTTATTATGTAATATGCTTACTTATCATAAAATTATTTCATGTTTGTTCTAGTTGATTTTTACTTTACATATTATTGAGTTTAAAGTAGTAGGTACACGTTTTTTGTAAATATTATATAGATATTGCTATGTATATTAACAAACTGAAGCTATTGTATCTGTTTTATAATATTGAGGTTTAGAAGGAAAGGAGAAATAATAATGTCTTATTTAGGATAAATGAATGTTATAGAGGTTTTGACAAGAATAGTAGTAGATAGTTGTAGGAAATTTGCAAAAAAAGTTATCAACAAATAAAAAGAAGATCTTTCTAATAGTTTAATTGTAGTTTACTTTTAGTTATTCTTATGAATTTTTAATATTTTCATGAGTAGATAATTTGTAAACCTGTTTATGAAATTTATATTTGTTCTGTATTGAAGTCTGTAATTTTTAATTATTCTGATGGGTTTTTAGTGTTTTTATGGGCAGCTACTGTTAAAGCATATACACAAAGATCAGCAAAACAAATACCGTTTTTTTGTGCTAGTGCATATAACTTTGCTAAACTATCTTTCACTTTTTCTGGTATATTGCCTCCACGTTCTTTTGCTAACCAGTTATCTTGATGTTGAACTGGATGGTTTTCTGGCTTTGGTTCACCTATGTATATTGTAAAAGGTGAACTTTGACCATTAAAGTCGCATGGTACAATAAATTTTTTTATTCCTGGCATTTTAATTACCTTGCATGATCTAAGTTTTGTGTCTTTTGTTTTTGTGTATAAGGAATTATTGAGGCAATGTTCTTCTTTATTTTTGATTCTGGAGCAATTAATACTCCCTCTTTAACTAAAATATTTGCAATTGATAATGCTTCTTCTAATAAATCTGGTTTATTATTGAGTAGATCTAATAGTAATTTATATGCTGTTTTATAACTAACCTCTTCTTCCTCTGGTGTAAGAGTACTGCTATGATACTTATTATACTGGACTTGATTTTCATCGTGGTTGTTAATGTTGTCTTTTGATGATGTTTCTTCATTTTTATTAATTGATATTTGATCTTCTGTGAGACTTGTTGATATACTACTCAAATTGTGATTTGTAGAAAGTAGATTATTTGTTGTATTGTAGTTATATACTTGGATGATTAAATTTTTTATATTACTTTTATGTGGGATAGTAAAAGAAAGATTAAATTTTATTTTATTTTCCTTGTTAATAAAGTAATGACTTTTAATATTAGTTAATGCAGTATGTAGATTACAAATATTCTCTCCTATATAAGATATGTATGTTCTACTAGAATATTTTTCAGGGTTAATAGATAGCATCATAATGTCAAATAAATTTACAATCCGTTGTGCTATTTATATCATATTATTATAAATAACACATTAATTAAATTATGCTTTCTCATTTGAAAAGAATTATATTTGACTGTGGAGGAGCAATTTCAATAAAACAGTTTATGGAAGTAGCTCTTTATGACTTAAATTATGGCTACTATATGACGCGAGTTCCTTTTGGTAGTCATGGAGATTTTATTACTTCTCCTGAGATCTCTCAGTTATTTGGAGAAATTATAGCATTATGGGTATTATTGAGCTGGCAAAAGATGGGGTCTCCATCTAGATTTATTTTAGTAGAATTAGGACCTGGTAGAGGAACTTTGATTAGTGATGTTATTAGAGTTTTAAAAAAATTCGAACAATGTTATGCAGCGGTAACTATTTATCTTGTAGAAATAAGTCCAATCTTAAAGAGGATACAGCAAGATATTTTACAAAATGAAAAAATATTTTGGTGTGAAAGTGTGAAAGATATTCCTGATTATCCACTATTAGTTATAGCTAATGAGTTTTTTGATGCTTTACCTATAAAACAATTTTTGTATGCTGATAATTCTTGGTACGAAAAATATATTACTGTAGAAAATAATGAATTTAAGTTTACTTATAAACAAGTAAATAAAGAATTTGAAGTGCCGGAAGGTATCCATAATCCGGTAATAGAAGTATGTGATGATGCTGTATCGATAATGAAATATATAGAATATAAGATTTTGCATAATAGTGGTGCAGCAGTAATTATTGATTATGGATATATAAATTGTCCCTATCAAAGTACTTTGCAATCTATAAAGTCCCATCAATATAATACCTTATTTGAAAATATAGGTGAAAGTGATATAACAGCACATGTGAATTTTACTGTATTAAAAAACAGTTTAGTGACATTAAATTCTATAATTATGACACAAAGAGATTTTCTTTATAGTTTTGGTATTAAAGAAAGGTTACAAGTACTTATGAAAAACGCTACAGATACTCAACATCGAAGTTTAGTTTCTGGATTTTTAAGATTAACTGAAAATATGGGTAGTCTGTTTAAAGTGCTTTTAATGAATTTATTTATATATGCGTGTTTATAAGTTAATTTTGTAAATTGCAATTCTAAATGTGTAATTGTTATTGTGTTTATAATATGCTTGATAAATCAAGATTATAGAAAGTGGTATTAATTGAAAAAGGACTTTGTTGTGAATATAGAAAAAGCTCAGTCAATCACTACTTATGGACATTATGGTGACTATTGAAAAAGAGCTAGATTTATTATATATGGTAAGTGGTAGGTAATGCTTAAATGTAGATTTTTCAATATTTTTCAGTAAGATAATAGGTAATCTTAAGAAGTGATTTTATAAACACTCTGATAATTATTCGAAAAGCTAATTGTATATATGTTATAGGGTAATAGATAAACTTAATGGTAAATTTTATTAGGGGGGTATATTATTTTATAGGATATTTTTGATAAAAGTAGATTTCTAAGTATAAGCATAATGTATACTGTAAGTTCAAAGTTATTAGTGTGTGTGATATTAAAACTTTTTTTTATCAGTAGTAATGTATTCTATACTAAGGTCAAATTTCTATAATATATGATATGAACTTTGTAGATATTATAAAAAATAGCATTAAATTATCTGATGTAGTTAGTCAGAAAGTTAAGCTTACTAAGAAAGGTAATAGTATTATTGGATTATGTCCATTTCATGGTGAAAAAACTCCATCTTTTACTGTAAATGATGAGAAGGGTCTATACTATTGTTTTGGTTGTGGAGCAAGTGGTGATGTTATACAATTTACTTGCGATATTAATGCTTTGGATTTCAAGGAAGCAGTGAATTATCTAGCAGAAATATACGGTATTGATATACCAAAAAATGTTAATAATAAGGTGAGTTTGAATCCTATATTAGAGGTTGCAACGTTATGGTTTGAAAAACAATTATATAGTAATCTTGTAGCTGTAGAGTATATTAAGCATCGTAAAATTACTAATGATATAATAAAGAAGTTTAGACTGGGATATGCTCCAGTTTATGGATTGAGTAAATATTTGTTATCTCAAGGATTTAATGTAGATGATATAAAAGATGCAGGTTTATTAAATTCTCAAAATCAGGATTATTTTTATAATAGAGTTATATTTCCTATTTGTAATTCTAGTGGAAGTGTTATAGGTTTTGGTGGTAGGTCTATTGTTGATACACAAAATCCTAAATATCTAAATTCTAAAGGAACTGTTTATTTTCAAAAAAGAGAAAATCTTTATGCTTCACATTTTGCTGTGCGTGAAGCAAGAAAACAGGGAAAAATTATAGTAGTAGAGGGATATATGGATGTTTTAATGCTTCATCAAGTTGGTATTAGTAATGCAGTAGGATTATTAGGTACATCAATGACTACTGAACACTTAATATATTTGTGGGGAATAACTTCAGAAATTATAGTTTGGATGGATGGTGATGTTGCTGGAAAAATGGCATCTGTTAAGACTGCATCTCTTGCGTTATCCTTAATTAAACCTGGATGTGTTATAAAATTTGTTGATGTTGTTATAGATGCTGATCCTTATGATATCTGTATCAATCAAGGTGCTGATAGTGTAGTTGCTATACTGGATAGTGCAAAATTATTATCAGAATTTATTTGGAATTATGAGTTTAGTAAGGTTATATCCAATAATAATTCTGTTATGCCTGAAGAGTGTGTTATGTTAGAAGCAAGGGCAAAATATTATATTGAACAAATTGCTGATGGTAATGTTGCAAAGTATTACAAGAAATATTTTTATTCTCAAATTTATGATTTGCAGTATTCAAAGAATAGAACTAAATCTTTAAATAATAGAAATGTAGCTAATGGATTATTATCAGATAATAAGTTAAAGCATAAAACTGCTGAGTTTTTGGTAGAGGAGTATAACCAATTAAGAGTAATATATATAATTATGGAATTTCCAGAATTACTTGATGATCCAATTATTTTTGATCAATTCTCTCAATTTAAGATAAGTAATGAGAATATGTATAGGTTGCAACAATATATTATGAATATAAAGATTACTTTTTGTGATCATACTATCTCTAAAGAAATGTTATTATTAGAACTAGAGAAAAATAATTTAAGTCACATAGTAGATTTTGTATTAAAAAAAATGGAAAGTTCTAGGGCTAATTTTATTCCATTAAAAAATAGAGAATATAATATGGATATTGCAAAAAAAGAAATAGAAAAGATCATGCTTTTAGAACAATTGAAATACATTCAGGCAGAGATTTTAGACTTAAGATTAACAGGTAAAAATGATATTGCAGAAAAACTGTCTAATCAAGCACAAGAAATAGATAACAAACTTAGAGAATTATGGAATTATTGACATAAGTGATAAAGATTCTCTAAATTTTCTTATGCAGAAGGTTACTTACAATTGGTTTTAGCATCTCTACAACTGAATAGTTTAACTCTTTAATATTTTGTAGAAGAAGCTTTTCAACTTTCTGTATAATTTGGAACTTGTATAGATTTCTTCTAATTGACATTATACACAATGCATAAGTGGTTTCCTTGCTTGTTTTGAGGTGTAATATTTTACTTTAAATGGCTATTTTTTAAGAGTAACCTTTGTATTGAAATGACTATGTAGGCTTTTTATATAACTTAAATGCTATAAGCTTGTGTTTTATGTCTTACATTTCTCTAGCCTTAAATAGTTTGTCTACTCTTGAAGGCATAACACATTTGCTATAAGAAACCTATAAGCTTTTTTCACAACTTGAATGTGTAAACTTATTAAATTTTACTTCACTTCATCTTAACGTTCTTATAATCCAAAAATGTTTTATTACTCTGAAGTTATAATACTTTATTAGAAAAATCCTCTAAGTTTTCTTGCGCGACTTGGATGTCGTAACTTGCGTAAAGCCTTTGCTTCAATCTGTCTTATACGTTCTCTCGTAACGTTAAATAGTTTACCTACTTCTTCTAAAGTATGGTCTTTACCTCCCTTGCCAATTCCAAAACGCATCCGCAAAATTCGTTCTTCTTTTGGTGTAAGTGTTGATAAAACCTTTGTAGTTATTTCCCGTAAATCTGCAAGTACAGCTGCATCTTCTGGTTTTACTGCGCGTTTATCTTCTATACAGTCACCGAAAGTACTACTGTCATCGTCTCCTATAGGATTCTCTAAGCTTACTGGATCTTTGACAATTTTCATTACTTTGCGTATCTTGTCTACATTAATGTTTAATCTTGCTGATAACTCTTCTAATGTTGGTTCTCTACCCATTTCATGTAACATTTGCCTTAATGTACGGTTGATCTTATTTACGGTTTCAATCATATGTACAGGAATTCTAATAGTCCTTGCTTGGTCTGCTATTGCTCTAGTAATGGCTTGCCTTACCCACCATGTTGCATAAGTTGAAAACTTATATCCACGCTTATAGTCAAATTTGTCTACTGCTTTCATTAATCCAATGTTTCCTTCTTGAACTAGATCAAGAAATTGTAAACCTCGATTTGAATATTTTTTTGCAATAGATACTACTAACCTTAAGTTAGCTTTTATCATCTCTTGTTTTGCTTGATTTGCTGCTCGTTCATGTTTTTGTATCTTTGTGACTAAAGCTTTAAATTCAGCTAGATTGTTTTCTCCAGACAGTAATTTTATTTTACTGTACATACCTATTATATTTCCTTCTTCATTCTCTAACAGATTGTTCCATTGAGGAGATGCACCTTTCTTCTGTAATACAGAGTTAGTATTATATGCATCTAAAAAGTCTTTGCGTTGTATACCATAGCTTTCTGCAAGAGAAATAATTTTTGCTTCTTCTGCTGCAATTGATTTGCTTAAACCATATATTTGTTGTGTGATTGATAATACTGCAGAATTACTAAGCTTAATCTGATAAATCATTTCCCATATGTTATCATGTAAGTCATTATATTGTTTTTCAATACTTTTATTGATTTTACCTTGATGTTGTTTCTTAAGCTCTAGAATTTTTGTTGCTGATGCAATTACTGAATCCAAAATACTGACTACTTTAGGAAGTAATGCACTTTCCATTTCAAGTATTGAGGCATTTATTGAAACGTTGTCATCGTCTTCATCTTCTGATATATCAGCATCTTCATCAGTTTCATCTATTAAATCTTTATCGTAATCTAAAACACTAGCATCTTCACTATCAGAAAACTTTTCTGGGAACTCATATCGATAATTTGCATCTAAATCTATTAAATCTCTTAACATTATTTGTTCATTTACTAGGTCATCTCGCCACGACATAAATGTACGTAATACTACTGGAGATTCTACTAATGATCTGAGCATATTTACTTTTTCTGATTTTATTTTTTTTGCAATTTCAATTTCTCCTTCACGAGAAAGTAATTCAACTGAACTCATTTCACATAGATACATACGTATAGGATCATCTGTTTGTCCGAAATCCCAGGATTTTATACTTGTATCCGATCCATCATCTTCATCTATACCTTCTTTAATTCTATTTTCTTCAACTATACTGTTAGCTTCGTCTTCATCACTTTGTTCAAGAACATTAATACCTGAGTCTTGAAGTAGGGATATAGTCTCATCTATACTGTCAGATGATAGTACATAGTCAGAGAATGCATCATTAATATCATTGAAGGTAATAAAACCTTGTTTTAATCCTTTACTAACAAGAGTTCTTATCAACTCTTTATCTGTTTGTAGATCTTTCATAACTAAATATATTGAGGAACGACAAACTCAATTTTGTATCATACTATGAATCTATTGTCAATTACATAGCATTTGTTGAATGTGTATTTAAACTATAAGTTTAAGTGTTTATTTGTTATTTATAAAATACAATACGTTAATGCATTTAGAAGATAAAACTCTAATTTATTAGGGAAATATTTTATTGATTTAAAATATCTTATATAAAAAATTATTAGAATCAAACAACAATTTTAGAATTTTTAAGTTTAGTAGTAGTATAACAATAGGATTTTCACTATGATGTTTTTATTAAGTGTAAAATATAGAATAATAAGTAATGATTACCTTTAAATTGAGAATTGTGTTAATAGTAAAAGTAATTTAAATAAAGTCTCTCCCTATTGGAAAATTTTGATTTAAGTCTGGATTTTAAAAAATTCTCTGAAGAAAAGCGTTAATATTTAAAATACTAATTTCTTGAGAAAAATCTATTATTTTGTCTCTGATAAATTGATAGTCATTTGAAGAGTTAACTTGAGCTCTAAATTCTGCAGAATTATCTAAAGAAGAACTATACCAACCTATGTGTTTTTTTGATATTTTAACACCAATATCTTGTCCATAGTATTCTATCATATGATCATAATGTTTTGTAATAATTTGTAACTTTTCAGATGGTAATGGATCTGGCAAAATGGTACCTGATTTTATAAACTGTAGCGCTTGATTAATGATCCAAGGTTTACCATATGCTCCTCTCCCTATCATGATTCCGTCAGCTTGCGATTCTTCTAACGATTTTTTAACATCGTCTAAACTTTTTATGTCTCCGTTGACTATAATAGGTATTTTTACACATTTCTTTATATGACTAATAAATTTCCAATCTGCTTTTCCAGTGAACATTTGTGCTCTTGTTCTGCCATGTATGGTTATCATTTTTATACCACTTTCCTCAGCAATTTTTGCTAATTTAGGGGAATTTAGATTATTATTATCCCATCCAGTACGCATTTTTAGTGTTACTGGAATATTTACTGCTTTTACTACAGATTCTAAGATTTTTGTTGCTGTGATTTCGTCTTTCATTAATGCTGAACCAGCATAACTGTTGACTACCTTTTTTATAGGACATCCAAAATTTATATCTATAATTTTTGCTCCCATATCTTCATTAAGTTGAGCAGCTTCTGCCATTATAACAGGATCACATCCGGCCAGTTGTACAGCAGTGTTAGCGTGAATTTGTGATTTTTGTAAACTTTGTTTGGTCTGTATAATCATTGCACGACTTGCTATCATTTCTGATATCAATAATCCAGATCCAAGCTCTTTTACAAGAGAACGAAATGGAAAATCTGTTATACCAGACATAGGTGCTAGTATTACTGGATAGCTTGATATGAATTCGCTAATATTCATTGTTTGTATGTTTTTTTATTTATCAATATAATACTTAAATTTTAAAGTAAAATAAATAGTAAGTATTATGATGTAATTGGTATTACTAAAAGATAGTATTGTGAGTTTTCGTTTCTTAATTATTTGTGGAGTGAATTGTTAATTTAAGTATAACTTAATAAAAGTAATATTTATAATTATTTATATTTTTATTGCAATTCTTTAAATTCATTTAAATTTGTTTAATAATCATTTGCAGATGTTTTACAAGCAATGCAGTATTTGTTATTAATAATATGTTTCATGTAGGTAATGATAATTACATTATGCTAAAATTTTTAATTAAAGCTCCAGCAAAAGTTAACTTATTTTTGCATATTACTGGTAAGAAAGAAGAACAGTATCATTATTTAGAGTCTTTGTTTGTTTTTGTTAATGTTTATGATATTTTGGAAGTAACAATCGGAGGCTCAAAAAATGGAGTGCATTTCTCAAATCTTAGGATTAGTAAATATAATAACACTATATACTCTGCAATAGAATTATTATTAAAGCATAGTACCGTATGTACTAATGTTTTTGTCAATGTTATAAAAAATATCTTAGTTTCTGCAGGTTTAGGTGGAGGATCAGCTGATGCTGCTGCTGTTATGCGTTTGTTAGGTAATATGTGGAATATTAAGTACGAATTATTGCAGGAATTAGCTTTAAAAGTTGGAAGTGATGTTCCAGCATGTTTAGAATCAAAAACACTTTTTGCTAAAGGGATTGGAGAAGATATATTATTATTACCTGAATTATTATTACCAAAATATATAGTACTTGTTGCGCCAAAAGGTAAAACATTAAGTACTGCTAAAGTGTTTAGTAATTATCATAAAGATACTTTTTCTCCTTCGATATGTAATAATCTCCCTGTGAAGCAAGATGATTGGTTGGAATTAATTTATAATTCTCGAAATGATTTGTTAGAGGTAGCATTGAAATTTATTCCTGAGATTGAAGATATATTGTTTGTACTTAAGAAACTAAAAAATTGTTTAGTTGCTCGTATGTCTGGGAGTGGTGCAACTTGTTTTGCTTTATTTAACGAATTAAGTCATGCTGAAACTGCTGCTAAATTATTGAAAAGCACTCGTCCTGATTGGGTAATATTTAATGCTAGAATACTTTAAGTTACTATTGAGTTATTACTTGCTTTATGTACTATATAAATATTTATTTGAGTATTGTTGTGTTTAGCAAAATTATTCTTAGTAGGATCTTATTAATTTTATGGTTCATATAATATTGTGAATTAGTTCTGTGTAAAGAATATAGTTTATTTATATTTGATGTATTGTTGTAAAAAATCATTCAGTGAAAGTCCTTAATAGTTTAAGTATCGTTATGTATAGAAAATTATGCAATTGGGGTTTCTCATCATTTAAAGTACTAATATTAGTATAATAGTCTATAAGTTAGTGTAATCATTTATCCATTGTGTAAATTTATCGTTTACATGAGTTGGATTTATAGTAATAATTGCAGGTGTATCATAAGGATGAATTTCTTGGATTTTATCAGCAGCTTCTTGTGCTAAGCTGTTTGTAGTCTTTAATATGATAGCATATTCGGTGTTATTGTGTATTTCGTTTTCCCAGAAATAAACTGATGTTACATTATTAAATATGTTAGCGCACGCTATTAGCTTATTTTCTAGTAGGATGTTACTAATACGGTATGCATCTTCATAGCTAGGAGTAGTAGTGTAAATTAAAGAAATATTTTCCATATGCAATGTTTACTATAACTTAAATAATAATATTATTATTTAATTATTATAAAAGTTGAATATATTTTTAATTAAATTTTATATGAATAGTGTATATGCAAATATTGAGAAAAACATTGGCAATGATTGAAATTTCCAATAGCAAATTCTACTCTTAAACTTTTACCTATAACTTACTTGAGCATTAATCTTAAAAGAAGTTATTCTATGTAGAATTTTCTGATATCTCAAGTACTTTTTCTGTAAGTTGTTTAAGAGTAAAAGGTTTAGATAAGAAGTTAATCTTGGATGCATTTATATTGCTGTGTTTATTAAATACTTCTTCAGCATATCCAGAAATGAAGATAATTTTAATATCTGGTTTTATTTTTAATATCTCTTCTACTATTTCTGGTCCATTAATTTTTGGCATTACCACATCACTGATGACAATATCTATTTCATGCTTGTGTATTATGTCTAGAGCCTGATCTCCACAATTTATATCAATTACTTTGAACCCTTTTTTAGTTAGTGCTTTGCTAGCAAATATTCTTACTGGATCTTCATCCTCAATTAATAAAATAGTTGTAGAAGTGTTGATTTGTGGAACTACAGTACTGACTATCTCTTCTGAATATTTATTATAAGGTATTTCAGTATTACTGTTGTTTGATAAATATACTGTGGGGATGAGAATAATAAAAGTAGTACCTATGTTTACTGTACTTTTTACATATATATATCCATCTGTTTGTTTTACTATACCGTATACTGTTGATAATCCTAACCCTATACCTGATGCTGTTTCCTTAGTAGAAAAGAATGGATCAAATATTTTTTTCATGATTTTATCTTCCATACCATGTCCTGTATCTGAAATTTCTATTGCAACGTATTCTCCATCTTCTATTTGTTCTTTATCTGGTGAGAACATATTTTTTAACACTACTTTTAAAGTATCTGCTTTAATATTATAGGTTTTGATACTTAATTGTCCTCCTGTTTCCATAGCAGATCTTGCATTTACTACGAGATTTATAATTACTTGTTCTAATTGGCATAAATCTGCTTTGACTAGGTTAATATTTTGTTCATATTGAATTTTTAACTCGATGCTTTCATTTATTAATCTTTTAATCATGTGGAGTAGATCTGCTATAATATTATTTACATCAAGAATTTTAGGTTGTAGAGTCTGTTTTCTTGAAAAAGCAAGTAATTGTTTTATTAAATTTGTAGCTCTATTAGCATTTTGTTTTATTTGCATTATATCTGAAAAAGAAGTATCTGTTGCAGAATGTTTTATTAGTAATAGATCACAGAACCCTATTATTGCTGTTAAAATATTGTTAAAGTCATGTGCTATTCCTCCGGCAAGTTGTCCAATAGCTTGCATCTTCTGTGATTGTTCTAGTTGTATTTCTAGATTTTTGCGATCTTCACTGTCAGTGATATAGCATATAATAAACATGTTGTCGTTATGTATGAATTTATTAAAGTAAATTTTTACATATGAATTATTACATAGTTGTGCTTCCAGTGACATGTTTTTAACAATATTATTTTGAAAATATTTTTTAATTTTTTTATTATAAGAAGGTAATATGTATTCAAAAATATACTCTTTATTATGTTTAATTAGTCTTTTTAATGTATTGTTAAATTTGAGAATTTTGCCATCTGTGCTACATTGTAGAATTGCTATGGGTGCTTCGGTAAAACATGGATGTAAGTGATAATTAGTAATATCATAATTTACTGGCGTTAACAATCCATAAGTATAACTTTGATTGTTTTTATCATAGAAAGCAGCTTGTGAAATATGTGCTTTAAATTTAGTTCCTGTAGCTGTTGATAGAGTAATTATATTATTATCTATAATCTTTTCTTTATTATATTCTTTTGCTACAAAATTAGTAAACGTTGCTCCATTCTCTATAAAGTTTAACTCGAACATTTTGAGAAAGGTATCATTTGCAGATAATATAACCCCTCTATGATTTAATAAATATGCTCCTACGCAATGTTTTTGTATAAGTCTTTCATATACTTGTTCTTTGGTAATTTTGACAGCTTTAAGTACAAAATATTCTTGTGGCCTTGCTAGAGGTGCAAAGAATAAATTAGCAGTTTTTGTATCGTAATTAATTTCTAATTCTGGATTTTCTGATACTGGATCTAATATTAATGTGAAATTAGAAGTTTTATTTTTTATATTTAAAGAAAAAAAAGTATTGATTGATAGTTTATTTTTTAATGCATTTTGAAATGCTTCAATTTCTTGATCACTAATATTTCCTAATTTAAGTATGTCAAGCAAATCTAATCTTTTTTGTTGATTTTTTATGAATCTTTCGTAAAACCTTGCATCAGCATAAATAATCTTGCCATCATTTTTTATGATTAAGCAAAATTCTGTGTTGTGATTTAAAGCATTTGCAAATATCATATTTTGATATTCTACAGAAGCTATAATATGCAAGTATTGCTTAAGTTGTATTGATATTGCTAATATGCTTGTACTAGTAAAAATACAATTAATGACTATATTAATGTAACTATCATATATATTAAAAATATATAAGCCTGATATACATAATAGTGGAGCTATTAAAAAGATAGACATTTTGTATACTGATAAGCCGTACCTTCTTATTACAAAATCAACTTTATTATCTTGCGTGTTATCAGTATGCCGCTTTTTCATTAATATAACTTGATGTTTAATTGATCTTATATAGTATATATAAATATGTAAGATTGCTATATGAATATTGTGTTACTAATTAAAGGGTGATCGGATGGTTTAATTTTTTATTAATATTCAATGCAAAAAGATGTTTAAAACAGCTTTAATGCAATTGTCATTCCTTCTTCTGTAGGAAGTAAAGTTGTGAGGTACTTATCTTTGTTAGATAATCTTTTGTTGAAAGAGTGCATTTTATCGATTGTATTTTTGGATACCTCTTTTGTTATATTATCGTCAGCATATACATTGCCAAATAGTAATGTGTTGTCTGCAACTATTAAGCCATTCTTTTTTATGTTTAATTCTGCCCAATCTAAGTAATCGCAGTATTCTGATTTATTGGCGTCTATAAATACCATATCGAATGGGGATTTGTGGATTAATTCCCTTAATGCTGATATTGCTGTATTATTAATAGCTGTTACTTTATGAGATAGGTTATACTTTTCAAAATTGTCTTTAGCTATTTTAGCAGTTGTAATATTTTTTTCTATAGTATATATGTGCCCATCTTTCGGTAATGCTTTAGCCATGCACATAGCAGATGATCCAACGAGAGTTCCAATTTCAACTATAGATTTTATATTATTCATTTTTATTAGTAACTGTAAAATTTGTCCTTCTGCAAGATTAAGTTGTATCAATGATATATCGTCATGTATGAGTTGATGTGTCGATACAACTTCTGGATCTGTCACTGAAAATAAATTATGTATATATTGTGATTTTTTATTTAATATTTTATTACGCATAAAATGATTTGGTAGAAATAAAAGTTAATAAGTTTTGACTATATAATCTTGATTGTAATTTAATTTGAGTTTTTATTCAATTGTTAATATATATTAAGTTGTAATTTAACCACACTTTTTTGAAAAAACGTGCTATATCAATATTTTTTATATCGTTTTGTTGTAGTTATATGGTATAATTAACATTATTAAATAGTTGTATAAGAACTAATAATATGTTTAATATGGTGAGGTAGTAATAACAATGAGTTTTTACACGCATGATGTAATAAAGAAACAAGTAGCAGATACTTTTAATAAATCAAATGCTGGCACTTACTCTGTACTGAATGATCCTGCATATCGTGATAGGTACAGAGAAAAATTCCTTGAGGCCCAAAAAAAGGGTATGGATATGGTAATATACTATGATGGTACCATAGCATTGATAGAAAATAAAATAGCAATGTATCAATATGGTTGGCATAAAAAGAGAAGGGATTTTGAACGTATTAAATTTGCTGCTGAAACCAAAAAAAGAAGAATAAATCAAATTAGTCAATTTTATTAATTTACTAGATAGTTAAGAAGTTTTTATGGTTAGTGTATAGAATAGTTGAAGTAAATATAGGTTGCTCTTGTATTTTTATTAGTAAGCATGTTATTCTTATAAATTTACTAGCTTAAAGAAAGTAACATTTTTATGGTGATTTTGAATGCTGAACAAGTTCTTTTTTATGAACGAAGTTGTAGAGTGCATGTTGATGAGCTTATCCAGAGAGCTGGTAAAGCTGTAAGTGATATAATAATTAGTCTTTTTCCAAAGCAACCTGTTATTATAATTGCTGGTCCAGGTAATAATGGTAAGGATGGTATTGTTGCTGCTAATATATTAAGAAATTTAGGATGGCCAGTGGTATTAATGTTATATAATACTACTGTTGATATATCTGAAGGGTGGGTTATTCCACTGACCTATAATAATATTGTAAGTTGTGAAAGCTGTTTAATTATAGATTCATTGTTTGGGATAGGGTTATCTCGTAATATCCCTGAAGATTTATTAGATATATTTAAGTATATTAATAGTTCTTGTAGTAAAGTAGTTGTTGCTGTCGATATTCCTAGTGGTATAAATTGTAATAGTGGCCAAATTATGGGTTGTGCTATACGTGCAGATATTACCATTACTTTTTCTGTGTTAAAAATAGGACATGTACTGTTTCCAGGTTGTGATTATTCTGGAAAAGTATATGTTGTAGATATTGGGATAGATGTTGATTATAGTAAAATTACAATACATAAAAATACTCCTGCTTTATGGGCAGATGCAATTCCTCAATTGAATTATACTTCTAATAAATATAATAGAGGATATACGTTAGTATGTTCTGTTGGTAATAAGTGTATAGGGGCTTCAAAACTTGTTGCAATGTCTGCTTTAAAAGTAGGATCAGGTGTAGTAAGTATTGCTTGTGATGATAATGCTCTTGCATTGTATGCAAGTTGTTTAACGTCGATTATGTATAAACTTTATGATGATGTGATTAATGATGAGAGAATTACATCCATTGTAGTAGGACCAGGGTGTGGAATTAATGGTATTACTAAGCAGCGTACCATTGATATTTTAAATAAAAAAAATTGTGTTTTAGATGCTGATTCTATATCAGTATTTTCTGATTCTTATGAAATGCTTTTTTCACAAATTAAGCATAATGTTATTATGACTCCACATGAAGGAGAATTTAAACTGGTATTTCCATTCTTAACTGGAAGTAAAATAGAGAAAGCACAACAAGCAGCAAGTTTATCAAAAGCAGTAGTTGTATTAAAAGGTCCTGATACTATAATTGCAGATCCTGTTGGTAACGTTGTAGTAAATAATGCGCCATTTACTTTAGCTACTGCAGGTAGCGGTGATGTACTATCAGGAATAATAGGGGGATTATTGTCTTCTGGTATGAGTCCATTTAATGCTGCATGTTGTGGGGTGTGGATACATACAGAATGTGCGAGACATTATGGAATTGGTTTAATTGCAGATGATATAATGTTACAAATACCAATAGCTTTAAAAAGGTTATTTTACAGAGATTATTAATATCACAGTTTTTTTCCTATTGTGTGGTAATGATATAATTTATGGTTATAATAAAAGAGTTATGTTTTTTTGAATTATTTTGAAGTTATTTAATAGCCTTTTATATAATATTAATATTTAGTATATGCATTATGTTATGTATTAAATGACGATCAATTTTTCTATCAATTTATTACTCTATTTCTAAAATGAATTAATAGTAATAGTTGTTATTATAATTCTTGTAAAATAGGAAAAAGATACTAAATATATGTGTGGTGTAATATTGAAGTGTTTTTTAAATGCTTGTCTAATGTGGAATGCTTTATTATGGTGTGGTTCTACGATAAATTTAAAATTCTTTTCAAAATTATCATTTTATAATATTAATCTCTTTCTTTCATATGTGACATGGCAAAGATGGTTTTATTGAATAGTAATTTTAAGGTGTAGTAATGAGTTTGATTATAGTAGAATCTCCATCCAAAGCAAAGACTATAAGTAAATATTTAGGTAGTAAGTATAAAGTTATTGCATCATTTGGGCATATAAGAGACTTTCCAGCAAAAAGTGGTTCTGTTGATCCAGGTAAAGATTTTGCTATGACTTATGAGATAATTGATAAATCAGAAAAATATGTAAATAAATTGATTCAAGTAGCAAGTAAGGAAACTAAGGAAATATATCTTGCAACTGATCCAGATCGTGAAGGTGAAGCAATAGCTTGGCATATTGTAGAAGTCTTAAAAGAAAAAAATGCTATTGGTGATGATATTGTAATTAACAGGATGGTTTTTAATGAAGTAACCAAGAATGCAATTGTTGAGTCTATAAAGCATCCGAGAAGTATAAATATGGATTTAGTATATGCACAGCAGGCAAGGAGAGCATTAGATTATTTAGTTGGTTTTACATTGTCTCCCTTATTATGGAGAAAACTTCCAGGAAGTAAGTCTGCTGGTAGAGTACAATCTGTAGCTTTGAGATTAATATGTGATAGGGAAAGTAGTATTGAACAATTTATTGTACAAGAGTACTGGGATATTGAAGCTAAGCTTCAAAATGTTGAAGGAACTCAATTTTCTGCATTTCTGAGTTATTATTCTGGGAATAAGCTTGAAAAATTTGATATTAAGAATGAACAAGATGCTCATAAATTGTCAAAAGAAGTAGAATCTCGTAGTTATTCTGTTGTTAATCTTGAAAAAAAACAAACAAAACGTAATCCTTATCCTCCTTTTATCACATCAAGTTTACAGCAAGAAGCATCAACAAAACTTGGATTTTCAGCAAAGACTACTATGCTGATTGCTCAAAAATTATATGAAGGAATTGATATTGGGGGAGAAACTGTTGGGCTGATTACTTATATGAGAACAGATGGTTTTTATATTGCAGATGAAGCGTTAGAACATATTAGAAGTATTATACTGTCGATGTTTGGTAAAGAATATTTACCAGAGTCTGCTCGTAAATATGTAAAAAAGATAAAAAATGCTCAAGAAGCACATGAGGCAATTAGACCAACAAATATTACAATTACTCCTGATAGTCTGTCGAGTTATTTAACTCCCGAACAGCTAAAGCTTTATGATCTTATATGGAAGAGGACTGTTGCTAGTCAGATGAATTCTGCTGTGATTAATCAGGTTGTAGTGGAATTAGAATCATTGGATAAAGTGATAACTTTGCGTGCAGTAGGGTCAACTTTATTTTTTGATGGATTTTACAAGGTGTATGGTTATGGTGACAATGATGATCATAAAAATAATATGTTACCATTACTTCAAGTAAATGATAATTGTCCTTTAGACGAAGTTATACCTCATCAGCATTTTACTAATCCTCCTGCTCGATATAATGAAGCAAGTCTAGTAAAGAAAATGGAAGAAATAGGGATAGGTAGACCTTCCACTTATGCTTCTATTATTTCCGTATTACAAGATCGTCAGTATGTTGTATTAAATCAAAAGAGATTTTTTCCAACAGAAAGGGGTAGAATAGTAAACTTATTCCTTGTTAATTTTTTTACTCGTTATGTAGAATATGATTTTACTGCAGATCTTGAAGAAGAGTTAGATTTAATTTCTAATGGAAAAATTTCTTGGAAAGAAGTATTACACAAATTTTGGTTTTTATTTTTTGATAATGTTAATTCTGTAAAAAAACTAGAATTTACTGAAATACTAAAAGTGATTACTTGTGAAATGGAAAATTATATTTTTTCTTCGGATGATTCTAAAATATGTCCTATGTGTAGTAGTGGTACACTAAATCTTAATATCAGTAAAAATGGAATTTTTTTGGGATGTTCTAAATATCCGGAATGCAAATATACGAAAAATATAGGAGATGATCTTGCTGGTGATATGGAGGTTGCACAATATCCTAAGGTTTTAGGAATTGATGTTGCGACTGGGCAAGAAATATGTGTTAAGAGAGGTCCGTATGGTCTTTACTTACAAGTTGGTAATGATAAAGGTAGTAAACGTGCTGCTATTCCAAAGAACATGGATGTTAATTCATTAGATTTAAATCTGGCGGAAAAAATATTAAGTTTGCCTATAAGTTTAGGTACTCATCCAGATACTAATAAAGAAATTAAATTAGGACTTGGCAAATTTGGAGCATATATATTGTATGAGGGTAAATATTTTTCAATAAAAAATGAATGTAACTTTTTAGAAACCACTCTTGAGGATGCCATTAATATTATTGCAAATAGCTCTACTAATGGAGTTATAAGGTCTTTAGGCATGACTCAAGATAATAAAGAAATATTTTTGTGTAAAGGAAGATATGGGTTCTATTTAAAATGTGATAAGCTGAACGTTGCATTGAAAAAAGGTGTAGATATTGATCAGTTATCTTTATCTGATGCTCTTAACCTTATATCGGAAAAATTGTAGTACATATCTTCATAAGTAAAAGTATAGATATTACTTGAAATATTATAAGATAAATGTTGCTCTAATGAAGGTGTGAAAAGATATTATATTTAATTGATATTCTTGTGTTTTATAATGTTTTTTTAGAAAGCAAGATTGAAGTCTAATGAACTAAATGTTATAAAAGATATATTATATTGGTTAGTTGTCTTGATCTGCCTATTAAAGACTGATAGTAATATACCTTTATGAAGAGAAAATGATGTATTACAGAGATTGAATAATCGTCTTTATGTATTTAATTTTATTGTATGGTATTGTTTATATATAAAATTTATTAGCTATAATGAATAAGTTTGGCTTTTAAGTTATGACATTTGTAAAGGTGTTATTATATATTGAGCTAATCTGGATTATAAATCAATTTTAAGTTAACTTAGATATATCAGCATATAGAAAATAGTGAATTTTTAGGAATGTTATTTCTATAAATTAATATATAGTTGTCAGTATACATATTAAAATGTGTTTTAGTTATAAGGTTTATGAAATTTATAGTCAGATTTCCATAGAGGGTATATTAAGTTATAATAAAAAAACAATTCATGCTTTATTTAGTAGATTATAAAAAGTAGTATATATGATGAATTCATGAAGTTTTGTTGTTCTTATTTTAATAACATAACAATACTATTTTACTTTGCTTATGCATTACTGGTCTGTACTGATATCTAAGCATTATTTTGTTTTTGATTCTTATGTGAATCTGTATTGCTAGGAATCCAGTTATTGTTGTTGTAAGTGTAAAGTTGATTTTTATCTTTTACCCACAATGTTAAACCTGTGTTTGGCTGTATGAAATGCCATTGGTTAATGTAGTAGTATGTTACATAGCCTTTTTTGTTTTTCCATTCCTGAATTGTTGGTTCTGGACCAATGATGTACATATCTCCTGAGGATGCTTTTTTTATTGGAGTATTGCATTCTAATTCTAATATGCAATTGTTCATAAGTATATCTATTTTTATTAAAGCTTCATTTACGGTAATTTCTTTATGTGCTTGGTTATGCATGACTAAGTCAAATTTAAGATTTATAGATTGTGTCATATATTTTTCTCCTTATGGAAATAAAAGTTTGTTAATAAATTGAAACGTATAGGATTTTTAAATATAGCTTATGTTATTAATTCTTGGTAAGGTGTGAAATTCTGTTTGATATTTTTATACTATAGGGTGGTTATGTTGTAGACACTAACTTAGTGTGGATCACTAAATAGAAAACTGCTTTTTATAATACATGACTAAGCTCAGTATAGTAAAGCAGAAAAGTATTACTTTTTTAGAAATGTATCTATGAAAATTATATTATCCTTATTATCTTGCTTGTGACTTTCTTGAAAGTCTTGTTCTCTATTATCGTTCTCTTCTTCCTGATCTTCAATATGATTGATATATTGTTTAATATCTAATGCAAAACTTTGTGAAATGTCTATATATTTGATAATAGAATTATATGGAATAACTATTGTTTCTTCTTTTCCTCTAAAGCTTAATATTACACTAACGTTATGGTCAGATATCTGCAGATTTCTAAACTGATGTTGTAGTATTACTGTAATTTCTTGTGGATAGCTGTCCTTTAAATAATCAGGTAATACTACTCCTTTATGATGAGTCAAGAAAGATATAGCAATGTGTATGTTATTAAAATTTTCTGGTTTAGCTAGGGTGGTAAGAGCATCTTTTATAACACTACACATAGCGATATGCATAAGTTTTTGATAATTTACTATGTTACTCATAAATAAGTTTTCTACTTATATAAAAAAGAGGATTTTTCTGTTGCCCGGAAAACCCTCTAAAAAACCGCGCTAATCATAAAACTAAGCAGCCACTAAGCTAGTGTTGCTATTATTATCATTAGCGAAAACGAAGTTATCGTTTGCACTTATAATTTTGAGCATTTTACGGCTGTTGTCTCACCGAGCAAAAGCTATCCCCTTTACTATGCATGTCGATCCTGTTTCACCCCCATAAAATGTGGAGATGCCGAGCACTGCCCTCGGGTCCAATACATTTATTTTAAGATGCCTTTATTGCCATAGTGTGAAAGCACACACTAGATTCTAATATCACATTTTGTATAAGTCAATACATGTTTTACATAGTAAAATTATCAAAGAGTTGTTATTATGATGTTAATTTTCATATGCTCCCCGGGCCGGACTCGAACCAGCGACCCGTTGGTTAACAGCCAACTGCTCTACCTGCTGAGCTACCGAGGAAAAAAGTACATATAAATATACATATTGTATTTTATATGTGCAACAAAAATTTAATAATAGTTGTAATATTTAAACTGAAACTTTTGGAAGGTAAGAAATTTTAATTATTACTTTGTATGTAAAACTATAGCAATAGTAACTTAATTGTTGCAGTGGATAATTGAGTTTAAACTTTCTATATAAAAAATCTGTATTTTTGACATCTGTATAATAAAAATGTAATTAAGTTTATTGTATTAAATGTAGTTTTGTTAAAGGGAATTGAATAGTGTTGATTATCACTAGTACATAATTCATGTTTATGATATTCTGAACATTAAATGTTCTATAATCAGATAATTTACGGTCTAAGTTTCTGAGTATTATATAAAAAATATAAATTGATTTTGTTGTATTAGACAATAAACTTGTAAAGATTATAATCTTGAAATTACAAATACATAATTCAGTTATGTTTGTATAGTATTTTAATATCCGGTAGGTTACAGTTTAAGTGTGAATGAGTTTTGTGAATTAAAGTTATGTTTTAGTGTATAGAACTACAAAAGCAATAGCATAGTCTTGATCATCACTAATGGATAATTCAATATTATGACTTATATTGCTGTTCTGTATAGTGATTTTTGGCTTTCCATATGAAGTATTATATACTGTAATATCTGACATTTTTATAGATTTTCCAAATCCTGTACCTAAGGCTTTGACGTATGCTTCTTTTGCAGCAAAACGTTTTGCAAAGTGTTTTACTTTCGCGTCTAAAGTTGTATATTTATTACTATCTTCTATCTCTTTTTCATTGAATACCTTTTTCAGAAATTTAACCCCAAATTTTTTCCATAAGCTTGATATACGAGGAATATATACAATGTCTGTACCAATCCCTACTATCATTGCTATTGCTTGTTAAATTTTTTTAAAAATTGTTCTACAGATATTGAAAATGTATTTTTATTTAATCTGTCTCTTACTTCAATAAGGTCTTGTTCTACTGTTGATTTTCCAATAATAACTTGCCATGGCATCCCTAGTAAATCTGTCCTTGATAGCTTAACTCCAGCACTATCTTCTGTGTCATCATATAGGACATTGTCTCCTAATTGTGTGTGTAAGCTTTCAGAAATTAAATTACATTTATTGTTTGATGAATATAGATTTACTAAAGAAAATTTAAATGGAGCTACTTGTTCTGGCCAAGTTATACCCTTGTTGTCATGGAAAACCTCAATTATTGCTCCTACTAATCTTGATATTCCTATGCCATAACACCCCATTTGCAAAGGGGTACTCTTATTGTTCTCATAAAAGGTTGCATTCATTGGCTTTGAATACTTATCTCCAAGATAAAATATGTGCCCAATTTCTATACCCTTGCTTGTTTTTATATTTTTTGGTGAAGCGGAACAAGTTTTGGGATTATGCATATCATCTGCTGCAGTATAAGTAGCCTTTATTTTCTCAATGTCAATGTCATTCTCATTCATTAATTCTATTATATCTTGATCATAGTATAAAGTACTTTCTCCAGAGTTTGCTAGTACATGAAACTCATGACTTAAGTTTCCTCCTATAGGACCTGGATCTGCTTTTACTGCTATTGGAATTAGTCCTAATCTTTTGAAAATTTTGATGTAAACCTTAAACATTAGATTATACGACTCAATTGCACTATTTAAATCCTTATCAAAGCTATATGCATCTTTCATTAAGAATTCTCTACATCTCATGATTCCATACCTTGGACGTAACTCGTCGCGAAATTTCCATTGTGCTTGGTATAAAATTAATGGTAGATTTTTATGACTTGTTAGTGTTGTTCTTAGTATATCGGTGACAATTTCTTCATGAGTAGGTCCAAAAAGCATATCTCTTTGATTTCTATCTTTAATGTGTAGCATTTCAGAGCCGTAGTCATCATATCTTCCGGATTCTTTCCATAAACTTGCTGGCTGTATTAATGGCATTAATATTTCTAAAGCTCCTGATTTATTCATTTCTTCTTTTATAATGTTTTCAATATTTTTTAACACCCTTAGACCTAAAGGTAGCCAAGAATATATTCCAGAAGCAGTTTGTTTTATAAGACCTGCACGTAAAGAATATACATGTGATATCACTGATACATCAGATGGCGTTTCTTTTAAGGCAGGTATATAATAACTTGATAAACGCATTGAAATATTAAGTTTATAAAGAAAAAAATCTTATCACAGATATCATATCTGTATTGAATAGTCAATTGTAACAAGTCATTGTTAGTGGAATAATTTTTTCATCTTGGATAAGTAACATATATTTTATTTCTTTACATTTAGTATTCTTGTTTTCTTTATTTGTAACTATTGGGATAACAGAATGGTAATAAATTAAGAGGGATTACTTTTATTTATATTTTTTAGGCATGATGTATTATTGATTTTATAGGTAATAAATAGAAATTTTTTTAATCTTAAATGTGACAAATATAAAGTAATAGGCAGGAAGTGTGTATAGCAAAACTGCTCATGCAATTACTTCCTTTTATAAGAATTAACATTAGTTGTCTGATAAAGGAAGTAATACGTGGTCTTTATTGTTAATGATGTTAATTTTATAGCTGATAATTTAAATGTCTACTTCTGAAATAACGAGTAAATTTTAATTTCTATAGAGAAAATCATTTACAATAGCAATTGCTGATAGAGTTGCTTGACGTCTTCTTGTATCATTATCTTCTTTAAGATCCTCATCAGACCCTTTTATTGCATTAATTGCTAAAGCTTCTGGATGATCTTGGAATAAAATATTACCATATTTATCTTCAATTGCTTCTATTATACCATCGTCGGAGAAACCTACTATTTTGTATCCTAAAGATTCAATTTTTTTAATATTTTCTTGACTATTATTTACTACACCTCCATGTGCATCAGGAAAGTATATAGAAATCCACCCGTTATCATCTGGTTTAATATATTTAGAAGCTATACTTGATAATCTACTTCCTGGGGCAACTCGTAATCTGTGAAGATCTACATTTTTTCTATGTGGATCTGGCATAGAAATAGAATGTGCTTCCACTGCTTCTTTTGATGTTACTATCTTTTTTACTCTAATAATTTCTACACCAACGGCATGCATTACACCTTGTAGTCCTCCACATACTCCTATTAAGTGAATTTTTGGATTACTATCTACGATTTTTACTATAGCATTAGTAATGAGTTGCCTATTTGGAGTTGGTGTATAGGGTTCGGTATCTACGTTATAATAGTTTCCAGGAATAAATATTCTGTTAATTTTATTTTTTTTGAAAGTCGTGTACTGCGTTTTGAATTTTATCAGATTCTATTTTTTCTAAAAGTGAAATATCCTGTTGTGCTTCTTCTAAAGCTTCGTTTTTTACTTTTTAAAATCTACTATTGTATTGTAATCGATTAGTATAACTTCTGCTCCTAAATTTTCTAACATTTCAGCAATATTATCTGAGAATGTCCATTCTTCAGGATAGGTTTCTTTTGCCGTGCGTAAGAAACCAACAGTTATTTTATTGTTTGATATTGCTTCTAATGCACTTGCTGGTGTAGAGAAAAAAGAAATAATATTAGTATAAAATAACGCATCGAATCTCCGTAAAATAACAACACTGTTCTTTAATGTGAGCAAATTGTCACAAAGGCTTAACTAAGCTATGAGTATAGGAAACGTGTAAGGTGGCTTGAGTTGGAATTGAACCAACGACACAAGGATTTTCAGTCCTTTGCTCTACCAACTGAGCTACCAAGCCAGTATTCATATGATAAACCCCACGTTACAAAAGTAACATCTATAAATATGCTAATATAAGTCTATAAGTTAATAAAAGCCTACGAATTATATATTATAAATGTAGGTCATTCAAGAGAAAATATAGTATTAAATTAATAAGATATTATGATATAATACAGTTTTATAAGTTAGTAATTTCTTGTGAAAATAGGTATATATCCTGGTACTTTTGATCCTATTACTTTTGGTCATATTGATATTATCAAAAGAGCTTATAATCTAGTTGATAGATTGATAATAGGGGTTGCTAAAAGTTGTGTAAAAAAGACAATTTTTCCCGCTGAAGTTCGTGCAGAAATGATTCAGCATGAAATAAAATTACTTGGTATAATGGTAGATACTGTAATTTTTGATGGATTATTAGTATATTTTGCGAAAGAAAAGAATGCATCTGTGATTATTAGGGGATTAAGGGCTATATCTGATTTTGATTATGAATTTCAAATGAGTTGGGTAAATTACAAGCTTACTTCTCAGATTGAAACTATTTTTTTGCCAGCTTCAGAAGATACTCAATTTATTTCATCAAGTTTTGTAAAAGAAATAGCACGTCTTAATGGAGATGTGAGTGTTTTTGTGTCTACAAATGTACAAAAACATTTAAAAAATTTTTATCAAAATTATAAGATAAATTAATTATCTTAATTATGTATTACAGCTATAACACAGCATTTGCAAGATGAGTTTGTTGGTTTTTTGTACATTCCTTGACAGCAATTACCTTATATAATTAACTTCAAATTTTAATAGTTATATAGTATCTATGTACGTTTTATATATAAAGTGTAAATTATTGCTGTTCTGATAAAAACTTTGCTGCTTCTATTGCAGCCATACATCCAGATCCTGCAGCAACAACAGCTTGCCTATATATTTTATCTTGAACGTCACCTGCAGCAAAGATTCCAGAACGACTAGTTACTGTACTTCCAGGTTTGGTAATTATATATCCTTCATTATCTAAATCTACTATGTTACTGTTATCCTTATTTTTGAGTATTTGTGTGTTTGGAGTATGTCCTATGGCAATAAATATTCCTTTTACAGCAATGGTTGTTATATCTCCAGTTTTCACAGATTTTAATACTATAGCTTCTACATTACCACCTTCTTCATTTCCAAGTATTTCTTCTACAACACTATCCCATATGATTTGTATCTTGTTATTCTTGAATAATCTTTCTTGCATTATAGGTTCAGCTCGTAGTTTGTCTCTTCTATGAATTAGAAATACTTTTGTTGCATGTCTTGTTAAATATAGTGCTTCCTCTACAGCTGTATTGCCTCCTCCTATTACAGCAACATCACTTCCAGTGAAAAATGTTCCATCGCATGTAGCACATGCAGATACACCTCTACCTTTAAAAGTTTCTTCGCTTTTTATATTAAGCCACTTCGCTTGAGCTCCAGTTGCGATTATAATGCTATCCGTAATATATTGATCACTAAATACTCCTATACACTTAAAAGGGTATACATCTGTATGTATTTCTTTTATTTCATCAGATATAACTTGGGCTCCAGAATTATGTGCTTGTTGCTGCATCTGTTCCATTAGATCTGGTCCTTGTATTGCATGAGCGAATCCTGGAAAATTTTCTACATCTGTAGTAATTGTAAGCTGTCCCCCAGGGCACATTCCAGTGATTAGTATAGGTTGTAAATTTGCACGTGCAGCATATATGGCAGCAGTGCATCCTGCTGCTCCTGAGCCTATTACTAAAACTTTTGTTATATATCTTTGTGTCATTTATATATCCATAATACTTTTTTCAAGATTATCTATGTGTGATTTAAGATAATCTTCAATTCCATGTTGAGATGCTTCCATTGCTGGATCTCATTTCATCCATCCAGCTGGACATACTTCTCCGTGTATTTGATGGTGTTTTATTGCATCTATAATTCTTAAAAGTTCGTCTACGTTTCTTCCTCTAGGTAAATCGTTAATTGATTGATGGCGTACGACGAAATTATCGTCAATAATAAAGGTTGCACGCAATGCGATGCTATTGTTATATAGTACTCCATAGCTATTGGAGATAAAGTGTGAATCATCTGCGACTAAAGGAAAACTGATTTTATCAATTCCGCCTTTATTTACACTGACATTACGCCAATGACTATGGCAAAACTCTGAATCTGTACTGATACCAATAATTTCTGTATTTTTTTCCATAAATTGAGGTATTCTGTTATGTAATGATATAAGTTCTGTAGGACATACAAATGTAAAATCTCTGGGATAAAAAGACTAAAATAGCACATTTACCACTAATATATTGTTTTAAATTAAAATCGCATATTTTGTCGTCTGGCATAACAGCTTTTGCTGTAAAATCGATAGCTTGTGTTGTTACTAGATTCATAAGGTACCTAAGTTAATTAAAATCAGAAATGATCATATATAAATAATACTAATACTACAATTAAATGATTTTGTAATTATATTTAATTATAAATGTATTTAAAATTTTGCTTGTTATGCTGTGATCCACTGTTAATTATTTTGGTCGTAATGTGACTATTAGCTATTTTGTGACAAATTTTTAGTCTTATAAATATTAATTGAGAATTTTTGTTTATTGTTATACACTTTACCGTTTCAAGAATATTTTTAGGTATTCTTCAATTTAATTTAGATTTATATACTGTTCAATTATTATTTAGGTAGGGAGAAATTGGATTATTGATTTTATTAGTATGACTGCTACTGATGACCAATAGTTCTTGTTTTGTTATATTAAGTAGCAAAAACTAATAATAAGTTGAATGTTAATTGAAGTGTACTAGAATACATTCTGTATTGTTTTTAACTGGGTTAGATATGTTGCTTATAGCTGAAAGAATGGGTTGTATTAAACCTTCGCCAACACTTGAAATTGCAAGTAAAGCTCAAAAATTGAAAATGTCAGGAGTAGATGTAATTTCTTTAAGTGCTGGTGAACCGGATTTTGATACGCCACAACATGTTAAGCAAGCAGCTATTAATGCAATTAATGTAGGTAAGACTAAATATACAGCAGTTGATGGTATCATTGAATTAAAGAAAGCAGTTATTGATAGGTTAGAACAAGATCATGATTTAGCTTACGATATTAGTCAAATTTCTATTGGCAATGGGGCTAAACAATGTATTTATAATTTATTTATGGCTACATTGAATTGCGGTGATGAAGTTATAATCCCAACTCCATATTGGGTTTCTTATCCAGATATGGTGAAAATATCTGGAGGTAATCCTATAATTGTTGATTGTAATAAAACATTTAAGTTAACTCCTGAGTTACTTGAAGCTGCAATATCTGATAAAACTAAATGGTTAGTTATAAATTCTCCAAATAACCCTACAGGATTAATGTATACATATGAAGAATTGAAAGCCATTGCTCAGGTTTTGTTAAGGCATCCAAATGTTTATGTTATGACTGATGATATATATTCAAAGATAGTATATGATGATCTTAAATTTTTCACTCTTGCTCAAGTAGAACCACACTTATATGACAGAATATTTGTGGTAAATGGTGTTTCAAAAGCATATGCTATGACTGGTTGGAGAATTGGGTATATTGCTGGTGATGCAAAAGTTATTAATGCAATTTCTGTAATACAATCTCAGAGTACAACAAATCCTAATAGTATAGCCCAATTTGCTTCAGTGGAAGCTTTACGTGGAGATCAAACATTTTTGAAAGAGAGAAATAGGATATTTGCAGTACGTCGTGATATAATGATGAGTATGGTAAATAGTACTTCTTTATTGTCTGTTGAAAAACCTCAAGGAGCGTTTTATGTGTTCATTTCTTGTAAGGAAGCAGTAGGTAAAACGACAAAAAATGGTCTTGTAATAGAAAATAGTATGGATTTTACTAGATATCTGTTGGAAGATTATAATGTTGCTGTAGTTCCAGGAGAAGCATTTGGAGCGCAAGGATTTTTTAGAGTATCGTATGCTACTTCTACTGAGAATTTATCTAAAGCTTGCGAACGCATTTTGGAAGCGTGTGACAAATTATTGTAAATAAATTTACAACTTATTTCTATTCAACTATTTTAGTATTTGGGCTTTTTAATAAAGTCAAGTATGTATTTAACTAATGTGAGGAAATTATAGTTTTATTTTAGGTAATTAACTTAAATGTATAATTTGTAGCAGTACATAATAGTATTACTTTAAAATTATATTATTATTTATAGTTGATGATCTATTATAATGATAAAGTTGTTTTTCATTATTATGCTGTTGTTAAAATAAGATATTTTTTATTTCTGAAATAAATATGAATATATTAAAAATTTTGAAATAACATAGTTATGTATAAATCTAAAATAAGTTTGTTATAGAATATTAATATAGATTTATAACTTAGTATCTATTTTTATTATTAATTCTACTATGAAATTTTTTATAATACAATTTACTATTTATAAACAGAATTTAACCTAATAAATGATAAAAATAATTATTGATTTATTGTACATTATTGATTAGATCTTGGTTGACTTTAACTGAATATTTTTTTATCAAATATGTTGTTAATTGGTTCCTTAATGATTCTACATTGTCATTAGCAAGCTTTTCTTGAATATTTTTAATATCTGCATTGCTTACTTGATCCGCATTTTTTATATCTTTTAATATTGCTATTAACATTTTTTGCTCAGAAGGATTCCTATCATCCTGATGACTTTTACTTATTTCGCCTTTTTTAAGATGAAAAATCTCGTTTATTAAATCGGTAGGATAGCTTTGACCTGGATTATCTATAGAAGCAATACTGTTCCTATAAACTGTTTGATTAGCTCTTAATAATACTCCATCAATGTTTTGTATGTCGATACCTGACTTGAGCTTTATCAATACCTCTTGTGTTGACTTGGATAGTTTTTGTGCCTTGAAATTATTTTGCCACTCATCTACTAATTGTTCTTTACTTTCGTCAAAAGTTTTTTCTCTTGAGGGATCAATTTGAGTGACATTTACGCTAAAGAAGTAATCTTCATTGTTAGTAAAATTAGAAGGCTTGTTCAGTTGAGCTGAAAAAGCAGCTAATATTATAGCGTTAAAATTTGTTTCGGGTAAGCTGATTTTCTTTCCAGATAAATCTTTACCTGATATATCGCTATTAATATTTTTTATAGATAAATTGTATAATTCTGCTATTTCTTTGATAGATGTGCCACCATTAAGCTTATCATTTATGATTTCGATTTCTGTAGATAGAAGATTATTGGCCTTTTTCTTCTTAAGATCTTCACTAATTTTTTCAGTCAGCTCTTCTAGATCCTGAGGTGATATTTTATGAATGTTTTTTACTTTTATAATATGCCATCCAAATATACTATGTAATATAGGACTAATATCTCCTTCCTTTAAAGAAAATACTTTGTCCCTTATGTTGTCAGGAAGTGTATTTTTTGTAATATTGTTTAATGTAATTCCGTCTAAAGTAGTGTGTGCAATATCTGTTACTATGCTATCAAAACTTGTACCTTCATTTAATGCTTTTAAAGCATCTTCAGCACTACTTTGAGTGCTGAATACTAAATTTAATATATCACGTTGTTCATCTAATTCCTGCACTTTTATTTCATTATCTATTTCTTCTTGTGTAACATTTACTTGATTTATAAAATTTTCGTAATTAATTGTTACATATTCTATTGTCCTATTTTCTGGGAGAGTTAAACTGTTACTTTTACGCTTTTCTTCATATAGTCTTTTTAACTCCTCAATGCTTGGTACAGAAATGTCATTTATTGCTGGTGATATTTCTATGATGTCTACAGTACGGGATTGATGTAAATTTTGTAAAATTTTTGTTATCAGCTCTGGGTGATACTGCGTATATATATTTTGTGAGCCACCAAATAAGCAATTCATTAATATAGCTACAGGTAAAGCTTTTTCTAATTTGTTTATGTATAATCTTTCTGTTAATCCTGCATTTGACAGTAGGGTATTAAATTTTGTTTTATCAAAGTTTCCATCTTCACCTTGAAAGAATTTTATACTTTTAATATGATTTAATATGCTTTTTTCTCCTATTTTGAGATTTAGTGAATCAGTAAATTTTGTAAAAACTTTGTTCTCAATTAATTTATTAAGTACGGAGAGTTTTATATTGAATTGAACAATCTGTTCTGGTGTTAGAGGGCGGGTTAATATTTCTTGTATATATCTTAGTTCATCATGATATGCATTTGTGTAGTCTTGTAAGGATAGCTTCTCTTGTCCTATTTTTGCAACATATTTATCTTTTACAAAACTACCAGGAAAAAAAGATGTTCCAAACGCTATAAAAACTAAAGAACATATTAAAACTATGAGTAGTGGTTTTACAAAAAGGGCTTTAGGTTTCATATGTTATGCATTCAGTGTCAAACGTGTTTAATATATCAGACAAAAAATCTCATGCAAATATTTTCATTTAATCATATACATGCTTTTACTTAAGGTGTTGAAAAACTATTGTTCTTAGTAAATAGTGATCTTGTTGGAATTTGTATAGATAGTAATGATTAATTAGATTTAAAAAGGTAAATATTCTAATGTGAGTTTATTAGTGAGATTAAAACTGTTTTAATGGGATTTTCAAAGTACCTGTGAATTCCAAAATTGTTTTAAAAGGTTATATTGTATTAGAATATATAGGTATAGGATTAAGTATAGGTAAATTATTTTGTAATTTGTAAGATAGTAGAAAAGCAGCTATTTTTGCATTAAATTTGCTTGATGTTATAGATGTTATATTGTGTGTTTGATATTTAAGTATATCATTTTTATTGAGTATTTGTATCTTACTTGTTTCAGTGAGTTGATGGGTAAAAGTTTGAGAGTAGAAACTGTTATTAGAAACTTCAATTATTGATAATATTTCTTTATTTTTAATATCTGTTGAATTAGATATTAAATATGCTTGCATTTCTAGCGTGCTAATACCGTGTATAGTTGTTTTTGATGCAAGTTTTATTCCTTGAGCAGCAGCTATTCCAACTCTGATTCCAGTAAAACTTCCTGGACCTACTACTACTGCGAGATTTGTTATGCTGTTGTATGAATTTTTAGATTTATCAAATAATGTATGGATTAGTTTAAATAAAGATTCTGAATGTTGATTATGCAATGTATTTTCCTCATAATGTATAGTATTATTTTGATTAATAATAGCTACAGAACATATAGGGCCTGATGTATTGATTGCCATGATAGCCATGATTTTTTTATTAAGCTGATAAATGTTTAATAGTAACATATAAGTTGAATGGATAGTATGTATTTTTACAGAGTAATGTATGTATTAGTTCAACATAAAGTTATCAGAGTAATAAAATACAATGTATTATTTAAATTATAACAGGGTTTTAGTGGCGCACCCTGAGCGATTCGAACGCCCGACCTTTTGATCCGTAGTCAAAAACTCTATCCAGCTGAGCTAAGGGTGCTAATGCATATAGCTATATAATTTAATTTAATCTCTGTAAATAGATTTTTAAAATAACATGATCTTTAAAGTTAATAATATACTATGGATTTGGGTAAATAGAATTATTAAGTCTTAGTTGTATGGTTAATGTAAGTATGTTGTTACTTATATATTTAAGTTATATTGATTTGGTAAAGCTTGTGTAAGATTAATTTGTATTGTTTTAAGAGTACTTTAGCAGTATCTAATATATTTTTATAGTTATTTGCTAGATTATATCTGAAAGAATGAATTTGATATTTTCAATTAACTGCAGCGACCTATATTTACTGATAATCCATAGAAATAAAATACTTTATAAATAAGACGAAATAGCATATTGCATAATGTGTTATTATGGTTGTTATCTGAAATAGATATGTATTTAGTTCTTTAGTTTGCTATAGGTATTTATATTTTTGATATAAAGTTTAAGGTAAGAATATGTGTATAATATGCTGAATATTTATGCTTATTAAGCTATTTTAAATTTTGTATTTGTTCATGAATTTTGTTGCTATGCTTGTTTGTTATTAAGTTGATTACTAGAATTATAGTTTGCTATTATAAAGAAATTTGTTTAGGTTGTTTCTTTATAAGAGGTTGTGAAAATAATATGTATGGTTGGATAAATTTGAATAAACCATGCGGTATAAGTTCAGCTTCTGCAGTCAATCAAGTGAAGAAGATTTTGAATGTTAAAAAAATTGGCTATGCAGGTACATTAGATCCCTTAGCTTCTGGTGTTTTACCTGTTGCTATTGGAGAAGCAACGAAAGTTATGCCATATGCTGTTGATGTAATAAAGTCTTATTTATTTACAGTACAATGGGGTCAGCAGAGAGCAACTGATGATGCAGAGGGAGAAGTAATAGGAGAAAGTTATGTAATACCGCGTCCAGAAGATATACAAAAAGTAATTCCAAATTTTATTGGAAAATTAGAACAGGTGCCTCCTGATTTTTCAGCAGTATATGTAAATGGAAGAAGAGCTTTTAAGTTAGCAAGAGATGGTCAGGATGTAAATTTACCTGCTAGATATGTTGATGTATTAGATTTAAAATTATTGTCTGTTAATCGGAATAGTAACGAAGCAGATTTTTATTTATTATGTAAAAAGGGTGTGTATGTTCGTTCTATAGCAAGAGATTTGGGAATAAGTTTGGGATGTTTAGGATATGTTTCAAAATTAAGGAGAGTTAGAGTCGGTTATTTTAAACATAAGAATGCTATTACTATAAACAAGTTGAAGGAATTACATAGTTGTGGCAGAATTTATAGTTATTTATTACCCTTAAAATATGTTTTACAAGATATTGAACATCTTAATGATATCTTTTCTAATATTGAAATAAGAAAGATTAAAAATGGTCAAAATATTGAGTTAAATAACTTGTATGTAACAAGGAATTGTGATATCTGTTATGTCAGTACGGGTAATGTGCCAGTAGCAATTTGTAGTATAGTTAATAGTATTATAAAGCCAGTGCGTGTTTTTAATGTTTAAAGATGTGGTATTTTAGTTATGTCAATTACACCTGAAAAAAAGTCTGAATTAATAAGTGAATATTGCCTTAAAAAAGGTGATACTGGTTCTTCTTTTGTACAATGTGCAATTTTGTCAGAGAGAATACGTAATTTAACTGAGCATCTTAAAATTCATAAAAAAGATTTTCATTGTAGACGTGGTTTGATGGTGTTGGTCTGCAGAAGACGTAATGAGTTACAGTATATTAGAAGAAAGTATGGAAATGATAGGTATTTAGCATTAATAAAACAACTAGGTATCAGAGACGTTTTTCACTGATTTAATTTATAAAAGTAGGAAATAATGTATGTTTAATTTGATAAGAAAGTCTGCAGAGTGGGGAGGGAAGGCCTTAATTTTAGAAACTGGTAAAATAGCAAGACAAGCAAGTGGTGCTGTTATGGTGAATTATGGGGGTACTACAGTTCTATCAACAGTGGTTACAGGTAAAACCAAGGAACCAGTGGATTTTTTACCATTAACTGTACAATTTGTTGCAAAGAGTTATGCTGTAGGTAAAATTCCTGGTGGTTTTTTGAAAAGAGAAGGTAAGCCATCTGATAGAGAGACATTAATTTCTCGCTTGATTGATAGAAGTATAAGACCTTTGTTTCCTGCAGGTTTTTATGATGAAGTTAGTATAGTGTGTAATTTGCTCTCATATGATACGGTTACACCACCTGAGGTTACTGCATTGATTGGTGCAACTGCAGCTTTATCTATATCTGGTGTTCCTTTTAATGGATTAGTGATTGGAGCAAGAGTGGGTTATGTACCTTCAGAAGATAAGTACTTATTAAATTCCTCAGCTGATGAAATGTTATGTAGTTCGTTAGATTTATTCTTATCAGGAAATGAAGATTCTGTCTTAATGGTTGAGTCTGAAGCGTCTGAGTTATCTGAGTCTCAGATGTTGGGTGCAATAGCTTTTGGGCATCAAAATTGCCAAGATGTTATCAGTTTAATTAAGGAATTTAGTCAAGAAAGCAATGTGTTACCTGTTGAGTTTGTCCCTCATGATATTAGTTCACTTATTAATCATATTGAGTCTTCTTATAAGGAAAGCTTTAGTTTAGCGTATTCTAATGTTGTAAAAAAAGAACGGGTAATAAATTTAGAAAAATTAAGAGAGCAAGTAGTCTCTGATGTAGTTGAAAAGTATAGTATGGCTAATATAGAGTGTAATAACCAGGATATTATTAGTGCCTTAAAAAGTTTTGAAAGGTCCTTGGTACGTTCTAAAATTATTGAAACATCTTCTAGAATAGATGGTCGTTCATTTGATCAAATACGTGATATAGAAATTGAAGTAGATATATTACCAAAAGCGCATGGTTCTGCCTTATTTACTAGAGGTAATACGCAAGCGTTAGTTGTTACTGCATTAGGTACACCCCAAGATGAGCAAATAGTTGATGATTTGGATGGTGATAGAAGAGAAAATTTCTTGTTACATTATAATTTTCCTCCGTATGCAGTTGGTGAGTCAGCAGCTTTACGTGCTCCTGGAAGAAGAGAAATAGGACATGGTAAGCTTGCTTGGAGAGCAATTCGTTATGTATTACCTGAAAAATCAGATTTTCCATATACTATTAGGGTAGTTTCTGAAATTACAGAGTCAGATGGTTCTTCCTCAATGGCTACAGTTTGTGGTACATCTTTAGCTTTGATGGATACAGGAGTTCCAATTAAAGCTCCAGTTGCTGGGATTGCAATGGGACTTATTAAAGAAGGTGATCAATTTATAATACTTTCAGATATATTAGGTGATGAAGATCATCTTGGTGATATGGATTTTAAAGTTGCTGGTACTGCTACAGGTATTACTGCTTTACAGATGGATATGAAAATTTCTGGTATAAGTATTGATGTTATTGAGAGGTCATTACTTCAAGCTAAAGACGGAAGAATGCATATTTTAGATAAGATGAATGGAGTAATACAAGAGTCTCGTGATCGTATTAAAAATCATGCTCCTAGAATAGAATCTATTTTTATAAATAAGGATAAGATTCGTAATGTTATAGGTAGTGGAGGAAAAAATATTCGTGATATCTGTGAAAAAACAGGTGCAAAGATTGAAATTATACAAGATGGGACAGTTATGATATATGCCGTTAACAATGAGGCGGTGGAATATGCTAAAAGTATGATTATGGATGTTGTAACTGAACCGGAAATAGGAAAAGTTTTTGAGGGTACTGTTGTTGAAATTGTAAAATTTGGAGCTTTTGTTAGTTTCTTGGGTGGTAAGAGAGGTTTAGTACATATTAGTGAAATAAAGAATGAACACATTACTGCAGTAGGTAGTGTGGTTTCGTTAAATGATAAGGTAAGGGTATTAGTAATTGGTATAGATCGTGATCATGTTCAATTGTCTATGCGTAGAGTAGATCAGGAAACTGGTGAACCTGTAGATGGTGAACTTTATAATATAAGGAAGAATAATTCTTCTTCTGATGATTCATCGTCTGGTAGTAGTGGATTTAAAGAAAGCTACGGTAATGGTGGTAATCGGCATGGTTATGAAAAAAGGCGTAGTGGTGGTAGGTCATCACGGCGTAATAATACTGGTGGTGGATCTAATTATTATAGAGAAGATTTACCATCACATGGTTTTGGTGGAAATAGTAATCGTTCGTTTAGCAATAGCAGAAATGGTCATGAAGTGCCTAGAAAGCCTAGGTTTTTTTAATATTTTAGGGCTTTTCATGCTGCGTATAGAGAGCATTTTTTCTTATTTTTTGATTGTAGTTGTGTGAAGCTTTATAGATACAAAGCATCTTCTAATCAATCTAGTAATTTTATATTTACTGAAATTACTGATATTTTATTAGATAAGCTTACTTTATTTTCAGTTGATACTGGATTAGTTCTAAACGTTGGTTGTAAGACAGATTCTTTTACTGAAAACTTATTAGAGCAAAAATTTATATCTTCACAAGATCAGTTAGTTCAATGTGATATCTCATATCACATGCTGTATAATGTACAAAATAATTATAAGATAGTAGCTGATGAAGAAAGGTTACCTTTTTTCCAGCAATACTTTTGATATTGTTATTAGTAATGTAACATTACATAATGTTAAGAACTTATTTAATATATTAGTGAATATATATAAAATCATGAAAAACAAGGGAGTTTTCATTGCTTCGTTGTTTGGTAGTAAGACTCTTTATGAATTAAAACATTCGATTATTAGAGCAGAAATGGATGTTGGAGTTGTACCTAGGATTGTCCCTTTTGTTCATGTTCAAGATCTTATTTCTTTGTTACAAAAAAGTGGTTATTCTGATATTGTTGTGGATATTAATACTATTAAAATAGAGTACAATAATATATATACTTTATTTAGAGATTTGAGAAAAATGGATGAAGGTAGTATATTGTATGTTAGAAGTAAATATCCTTTGACTAGAACTCTTATTAGAAAAATTTTTGAAAATTATAAGCAATATTTTTCAGTAGATAAAATTAATATTCCTGCTACTTTTGAAGTTATTACTTTAAAGGGTAGTAAGATATAGGTGCTATATAAGAGAGGAGGTTAAACTCACATGGATGAAAGTAATATAAGAAATTTTGCTATAATAGCTCACATTGATCATGGTAAATCTACATTAGCTGACAGATTGATTGAAGCATGTAATGGATTGAATGAACGAGAAATGAAGGATCAAGTACTTGATTCTATGGATATTGAGAGAGAACGCGGTATTACAATTAAAGCACAGACTGTTAGATTAGTATATAAAGCTAAAGATGGTCAGACTTATTATCTAAATTTAATGGATACACCAGGACATGTAGACTTTTCATATGAAGTGAGTAGAAGTTTGGCTGCATGTGAAGGCTCATTGCTTGTTGTAGATAGTAGCCAAGGAGTTGAGGCTCAAACATTAGCAAATGTGTATAAAGCAATAGATAATGATCATGAAATTATTCCGGTATTAAATAAGATAGATTTAGCCTCTTCAGATCCAGATAAAGTAAAGTTGCAAATAGAAGATATGATTGGAATAGATGCAAGTGAATCTCTGCTTGTATCAGCGAAGTCTGGTATAGGTATACAAGGTGTATTAGAAGCTATAATTTCTAGGTTGCCAGCGCCTTGTGGAAAATTAGATAATCCATTAAAGGCTATTTTGGTTGATACTTGGTATGATATGTATCTTGGCATAGTTATTCTATTGCGCATTAAAGATGGTGTAATCAAAAAAGGCATGAAAATTGTAATGATGTCAAACAATGCCGTATATCAAGTTGATAATGTTGGTATTTTTACTCCACATAAAAAAATTGTTGATCAGCTTTCAGTAGGTGAGATAGGATTTATTACTGCGTCCATTAAAGAGCTATCAGATTGTAAAATAGGTGATACTATTACTGAAGAACAAAGAAGATGTGATGAACCATTACCTGGATTTCGAACAATTCATCCTGTAGTTTTTTGTAGTATTTTCCCAAATGAAGCTGGAGAATTTGAAAGATTACGTGAAGCTTTAAAAAAATTGCAGCTTAATGATGCAAGTTTTACTTTTGAAATAGAAGTTTCTAATGCACTTGGATATGGATTTCGTTGTGGATTTTTAGGAATGTTGCATTTAGAGGTTATTCAAGAAAGATTAGAAAGGGAATTTAATTTAGAGTTGACTGCTACAGCTCCTGGTGTAATTTATCAAGTCACGACTAAGAATGGAGATATGCGTGAAGTTCATAATCCTCATGATTTTGGTGAATCATATGATATAGCTAATGTTAAAGAACCGTGGATTTGTGCTACTATTATGGTACCAGATCAGTAATTAGGTGTTATAATGTCACTATGTAATAATAAAAGGGGGAGAAAGTTGATCTATCGTATTCAGGTAATACAGCATTATTAAAGTATAGATTACCTTTGTCTGAGGTTGTGTTTGATTTTTATGATAGAATAAAATCTATGTCTAAAGGTTATGCAAGCTTAGATTGGGAAATGGATGGATATTTAGATAGTGAAATAGCTAAGTTAAATATTTTAATAAATTCTGAGCAGGTGGATGCTCTTGCATGTATCATTCATAAGAGTAAGGTAGAGCAAAGGGGTCGTGAAATATGTATTAGATTAAAAGATTTAATACCAAGACAACAGTATAAAATTGCGATACAAGCAGCGGTAGGAGGAAAAATTGTTGCACGTGAAACCATATCTCCGTATCGTAAAGATGTTACAGCAAAACTGTATGGAGGTGACGTAACTAGAAGGATGAAATTGCTAGAAAAGCAGAAAAAAGGAAAGAAAAAATTAAGATCTGTGGGAAATGTAAATGTTCCACATAATGCATTTATTCAAGCATTGAAAATTATAGACTAGTTATAAAGTATCGAGTAGTAAAAGTAATGGAAAGAACATTATTGTGTGTAGAGTTTGTTTGTCATATTGTAATGAAATTGTATACATAAAGTGGAAGAAAGAAAACTAATGTATATGGACTATCGTTTAACATTTTGCATGTTTAGGATATTAATATAGATATTATGAGTATTTGTGAATTTTTATATTAGTTTCGAATTATGCTAAAAAAAAAGATCATTATTATTTATAGTATCTGCTAATTAGTGTAAACATATCCAATAATACTAATTTCCCAAAGTTATTTTACTACAAGTATGTTTGATATGGGGCGACTTATGTGGCTAAGTATGTCATTTGTATGTTTGGTAAGTAGTATATAAACTACAAAATGTTGAGAATTTTTTGCAAAATATGTGAAATATTAGGTAAGTAAGATGGCAAAAGTATAGTGTAATGCGGAAAAAAGCATTGTTGATGAAATCCTAAAGAAAAAAGATTTTATTATGTAATCAAGAAGTATATGTTGTAAGAAATAAGAGTGGAAGATTAAATCATAAAAGTGTTTTGGAGTAAGAAAATATGGATGTGATAAGAATAATATCTATTAAGTGGATGTACCAAAAAAATACTTATGATGTGTAATAGAGACTAATAAAGTAATTAGTTTTTGAATTGCTATTAAGGCTGATATAATCGTGAATTATTTAAGTATGTTTAACTGTTCCAAATAGAAATATAATCGATTTTTTAGTTAAAGTTACAACAGCAAGGGATTTGTAATAGGTATTATTAGTGTAATCAGCATTTTTAAAAAATATATAATTGTCCTAGTCCTGTATTAAAGTTTTTTTGTATTAACGTGTATAACTGTTGTGAATCAGTATTTGTGAAATAGTATATTTGTTAAGAAGAACTTCAAGTAATAAAAATAAAAAAATACATAATGCTTTTTTATTGTTATAATCTAATTTGTTAAGATATTTTAGTTTTTTATTAATCTTATTTAATTATACTAACTTCTTAATGAAAATAATGTTAATTTTTTATTAGATAAATATTTATGCAAGATAATAGTGTTATAAAAGGTTTTAGTGGCTCAGTCATGATTATATCTGCTATAGGTGGCTTAGTATTGTATTGTCCAAATGTAGTATATGAAAAAAAATATACTTATTTATTATAATATTAGTAACTTTAGTTGCGGCAGGGATTGTATTGTTGTGTGTTAGTATAGGTAATAATAATCGCGATCCAAATATCTCTTTACAGAATTTTCAATGTGATGATTATAAAGATTTATGTTCTGCTAAATTTGATGATATATGTTATATTGATGCTAGTTACGTGCCTGATCAATATATCAAAAAAATAGAACCACCAAAAACTGATCGATTTTCTATTTTAAAAAGTGGTGAGTTTATTGTTAATGATTTACACAGACAATTAGTTATAGTAGATGATAAATTGGATAATAAATCAGATAATAAACCAGTGAAATGTGAAGAAAAGTTTGAAAATGATCCACTGCAAGATATTGATGTAATGTCTCCATTAATCGGAATAAAACAAATAAGAAGAATGAGAGAAGAAGCGAAAAGATTAAAGTAAAGAGTGTTTTTATGAACAGTTTATACAGTTATTTAATTTTATTGTTATATCAAGCCTCATGTTTATGGTGAAGAAGTATCAATTGGAAATGAATTTTAAAGTGTAATAGATAGAAAATTGAGTATTCTATGAAGAGAAATCTAGAATTGCTTAAATATTAAAAAAATTTATTTCATAAGAAAAATATATGCCATATCAGGAATTGCTTTTAGTCAAATTGCTGTAAATTCTTAAACTAAATATGAATGTTAAATGTGTATCGGAGTGGTGAATTTGTTTTTAGTATGCTTACTTAAATTATCAGATTTGAATCTTGTATAGAAGGTAAAAGAAGTAATATAATTTTAGAAGATAATTAATCTGTTAGTGTAATGGTGCTAGTATAATTGAACATAATGGATGGTTATGCTAGTAACTTGTTTCTAACATGTAGTATAGGTGTTAATCTGTTAAAAAAAATAATAAGGAGTAATAATAAAATTTAGAATAAAAGATAGATAATGATTTTTGATACATCAATTATTATAAGAAAATAAATTAGAGTAATATTATATTAATGCATAAGATACTTAATATTGGATTACATACATTAGTATATACACGTAGAAAGGTTGTGATGATTATATATAAACACTGATTGATTTGAATAATACTATTAAATATCCTTTGCTGCGATTTTTAATTTAAAGAATCAAAGATGTATTTTCTTAAAGTGATAGAAAAACATATGTTTATTAAATAAAGAAAGCTGCAAGCTATAAGGAATTTTGATTGCGTTGTTATTGTATTAACTAAGTCATTATTGATATTATTTCTAAGAAGAAGAAGTAGAACTAGTTACTTCATTGATTTCTATTGTGCTGCTGTGCTAATATCATCTAGATCTACTTTGAGCTTTTACTTATTTTGATTGAATTATATTTATTTAATATGCTTTAATTTGTTAATAAATCTTAAACTCTTTCTGTAATAAAATTAAAAATAAATCTTTTAAGTTTTTAGTTATTGTATTTTTCTTATATTGCATAATGCATTAAAATATATTAATATATATTAAAATTATTAATCTTTATTAAAAAATATTTATGATCAAGTATGATAAATTAGGAATTAGTTCTGTGTTTATTTTAGTAGTTGCATCTGCAATAGTAATACCAGTGCTTAATGCTAAAAAAATAGTTCAAATTAGTAATAAAAATATTTTTATAATTGAACTATTACTTGTATTGCTTTTAATTGCTATGATGTTTCTTACAATTCTAATGTATTGTACTGATACTCATGTTGCTGAATCTGAGATTTCTACTTCTAGTGATGATTTGAAAATTGATGGTGCGGCAGATAATGTTAAATTAAGTATGCAATGTGATGTTGCTGAATCAGATGGTAATCCTAGTCCAGAACTTAATTCTAGTACTTTGCCAGTGAGTATAGCGCATGATTCTTCAACGAAGAAAGATATTCTTAAATCAGAAGATAAAGGGCAGGATTCAGATGTTTTAAATCTTGGTAAAACAAATGATCCGTTATCAAGGACGCAAAGCATTACTAAAGAGGGTAAAGCACAAGATTTGGAACTTGATGATCATGCTTTGCATATTAGTAGAACAAGCAATCCTTTATTGGAGACACAAGATGTTTCTAAGCCAGAAGATGGTGAACAAGATTTGAAATTTGGTACTGATGCTTTGGGTGTTAGTAAAACAAATAGTCTGTCATTAGGGATGCAAAGTATTGCTCGATCAGAGGATAGACATACAAGTTTTAAGCTTGATGGTAGTAATTTGAAAACTGCAAGTAGAGCAAATGATAAGGCTATATCTAAAGTAAAAGGTGATCTTAAGGAAAAAGATAGAAGTACTTCTAGAAATCAGGTTAGTAAGGCTAGTAAAGAGACAAAAGCTAGTGTTAAAAAAGCTGAACCCATTACTCTTAAAAGAACTATTAGTCCTGTGGTACATACTTGCGATAATTGTTGTAAAAATTTAGATACTTTTAGTCTAACTAGAAGTTTATATCTAAAACTTCCAATCATTAGCAAAGGTGTTGCTGAATTTGAATCTGTCCAAGAAAAGCAAGATTTGAGACTTGAAACATATAAGAATTATATATTCCATAGAGCTTTTAGGCAGGAATTTGATTTAATGTTATTTAAATTTAATTATAAAAATAAGTCTAGAAAACAAAAGGTTGATTTTTTAAAGTTATATTCCAGCGATCCTTCAAGTGGAGTAGAATCTTATGGGACAAAGTCAGAGCTCAGAAAAATGGTTTTTTATGCTAGGATAATTTGTTGTGGGAATCTTTTATTGGATTCTTATAGTAAAGATACTAAGCTATTTATTAAAACATTAGCTAGAGTAAAAATAGGAGATCTATCTGATTTAATTCCTTCAACCAGAGAGTTATTATTTAACAGTACTAATATTTGTTTGTTTAATAAAAAAGCAGCTTTAACTTTGAGAATAAGAAAATTGCTTAAGAACAGTAGTAATTTTATTCCACAAAAAACACCGAAGAAAGATTATAGTGCTAAACTTTGCTATAGTTTATGTATTTTAGAAAGTTTAAAGTGTAGTTTTGTATATGATATACAAGGTATAAGGGATAGAATTGATCAATTGCTGTTACAATTAAATACAATGAGTGCTGCTATAAAACTTGGTGAACAGGATATACAGGGAAGTTATCATTTTATAGATTTAGACAGTATTTGTGATGGGACTACAGCACATACTAATGCTGATTATAATGCTATGTTAAGTGAATTACAGAAAGGTGAAAGTTTACAAGAACAAAGTATTACTTCAGTGAATGGATCTTTAGCTAGGTGTGGTAACTAAATATTCTATATTATTTAAATAAGAACCAGCAGTTTTTGAATTTATTATATTCTATTTTCATATAGTTTCTTGTGTTATTGATTATATTAAAAGATAGGGAGCATTAGAAACATTCCTTGTAACGTTTTGTCTGTATTTAGAATAAATGTAAATTCTACTATCTTTAAATTTATATCTTTGAGTCTTACATTGTATTGTGCATACTATAGTAGATATAGTAGGATATTTATAAACAAGATAACTTTCTGTTGTTAGTAAAATTTTAAAGCTTAATTTAATAGATATGTATTTAGAAAATTAGTATATTATTTTGATATATTAAAGATTTTTTTATTAACTATTGATTTTAAAAAATAAATGTTTAATAGTATAGTAAATAATATTAGAGCTTTATATGGGTCAAAATTGTATTTTTCCAGGAAAGTGTACATGTGTTATTACAAGTTTGTATATTATTACAACAATCACAATTATTGTTATTAATTTTGATAAAATAAAACAAGATAAACTTTGTGTACTGCAATGTCTGGGAGTAGCTTTTGTGTGGTTCTTGATAGCGGTTGGAGTTATGTTACACTTTAGACAGAAAGAATTGTCAGAAAGTGATGATAGATCTGAACGTGAAAGTCCTACACTTGTTTGTTCTGAATGTAGTACTGATCCTGTTATAGATCTTGATAAACATAAACCTTTAAATATTACTGTTGATTATCATGACTTATTTCGTGATTCAAAGGTATTTATGGATTTATTACAAAGTCTTAAAAGTATTACGATTTATCCATATGATGTAGGGACAGTACACTTAAAAGGAAAAAATCATAGTCCACGTTTAAATAGGGTTAAGTCTTATGTTTTTCCAAAATTCAAGGAATGTTTTATTGGAATTTTGAGTAAAATTACACATTTACCTATTGAAAATTGTTCTTATGATGTAGAGCAGTTAAAAGATGTATTGGGTGATGACTTTGTATTTGCTGTGTTATCTGCTCAATTTATTTATAAAAATTCAATCTTATGTTATGAATATCCATCTATATTTGAAGAAAAGATTCTTTACCTAGCTAAATTATCTCTGTCTAATATGCCAGCAGAGGCACGTGAAAATGCATGCAGTAAGATAAAAGAGTTGTTAGGTCAAGAAGTATATTATGTTGGTGATCAGTATATTCCGATGTTGAAAAATATATTTTATGAATATACTAGTAGTGATTGTCTGTCTAAAGTTCATGTTGAAAGTGATTTCTATAAAATTGCAGATGTAGATGAACAGATTAAAGCTTTAAAAAAGCTGTTTGTCATAAGTACTTTACAATATTATAGCATATATGACATTGATATTTATAAGGAAAAAATAGATTTAGCATCTAGTATAATTAAATCTTTGACTAAGGATTCAAATTCTCCTGTTGCGAAAAGTGTTATTGATGCTGCAGAGAAAATGAAAAGATTAGGTTTTACAATACCAATACTGAAAAGTGCGTGTAAGATAGAAAATGCAGCAGAAATAATAGATGAATCTTTTGGGAAAATAAGAATTGATGCTATACATCAATATTGTTTACTCTATTCACTTACGATAAATCCTCCCGTAAATACTCTTGTGAGTATTGAGGGTGATTATATTATAACTATATGTGATGAATTTGTAGGGAAAGAATTACAAAAAGCTAATCACAGAAAAGCATATGATGCTTTATGTAATGCAGTATTCGAATGTAGTGTTATGACAAAAACGTTAAACTTTTTAGTACATTTTGCTCTTTTGATGAATAAGATTAAGGTTGAAGTATCAAGGATGGAAGAGAGAAGTTTAGAATGTTATAAAGAAGTTTATGAGGATATGTATAAGTGTTATTTTGCAGTAGATGAAATGATTAGTAATCCTATTGATTTTTGTAACAGATGTGCACCTGATCAGAGTAGAGATGATAAGCATTATGTTTTGTTCACACGTTTTGCATTAAAGTTTGGTAGGGACTTAATGGAATGTAATTCTCTAGTTAATCCTATTATGCCTATTGAACAAGAATTTTCATCTAAGAAAGCGTCTATGGTAATCAGGGCTAGAATTGTTTGTTGTTTTCCTGATTTGTTGAATTTTTATTCTAAAGATATTAAGAAGCGTATAAAAGAACTTGCTTGTTTGAGGTTACCACAAGAGCCAAGTAGAGAGGATTATAGTCGTTATCTTGATATTTTAGAAGACGATGTTTTAGTATTTGAGAACAAAGCTGAACTAATGCAGCATTTGGGTCAGCTTTATGATAAATATTCTAACACTCTAAAGGTAGTGCAAGGATTACAAACTTTTAATAAAGAAAAATGTTTTAATTCTATTGATATTATATTTAGTAGCCTAAGGTATACTTGTTTTTATGATTCTCAAATAGTGGGAAGATGTGTTATAGATTCTGCATTTAATCATCATGCTGATAAAGGTACTATTTGTTGTGGATATACCTTCTTAGTGAAAGAAATCTTCAGAGCATTTAAATCTGGTCGTGATTTATATGTGCCAATATGTGATGTTCCAGTTAAGCAAAAAGCTGAACATGAGTATCCTAATCAGCAGGAAAAAAAATCTGAACTACTATTACCTTCTTCTTCTTCTGAGGAAAGTGTTGTTACTATTCCTGCTACATTTGAGTATGCTAGAATATAATTTTTAATGAAAAAAGTTCAGAATATTTATTTTATTTATGCTCACCAGTATATGATATCTACTTTAGCAGAGAAGCTGAGAATAATTTCTGTTATTTAGTATTTCAGATATATTCATTATAGATCACAAATTAATTGATTAATAATAATGGTGTGTGTGAAGGAGAGGAAACTTTATTAGTTAAAATGGTATTATTAATCTATAATGTTATAATGGAAAAATTTTATATTATATACAAAATAATTATTATTTTTTATTTATTAATGGAATTATAGGAAGTTTCTAATATTATAAAGCTGTATTTTCATTTATTTTTTATGAAATATATTTTATAATAGTAAAAGAATTAATATTTGTGATCTAATGAAAAGTAATAAAAGGTTAGTATTTAATATTCTAATAGGCACATTAGCCAACTGTATATTAGTAGCACTAACAGTAGCGCTAGTATTACATTATATTAAAATTATTGAACTAAGTAAGAATAATATTATAAAGATTTTAATACCTTGTATATTACTTTATGTAGGTAACGTAGTATTTTTTACTATTAAACTTAGTAAGTATGTTAGCCATGAAAATACTGAACTTAAAGAGGTTGCACGTGAAATTGTATCTGATCTTAAACTTCTTACTGAGGGACAGTGTAATAGACATGAGGCTTTACGTTGTTCTATAGATGAGTCTCATGAACAATTCAAATCATCAAAAAGATGTATCTTTTTCTTTCCGGAATTTAAGAGTTGTTTTGATCAATTATTAGATATGATGTTTAACTATGGTGTATTGACAGTAAATAATGTAGATGCTGTTAATACTGGAATAATGGAATCTAAGTTAAAGGATGAAATGGTCTTTATTGTGTTGGCAGCGCGATTAATTATTAGAAACCCTATGTTAGGTATTATGTATTCTAAATCCATGCTTGGCCATATTCAGTCGTTATCTTTATTGTCTATAGAGGATGATAAATCAACGCAAATGAGTAAGTGTGCAGCTGAAAAAATAGTGGGGTTATTAGATAACAAAGTTTATAGTATTAATAGTTGGGGTAGATTTGCAGAGATATTCCATAAATCATTTAATATGTGTCTAAAAGAATACAGTGATGTTCTTGTTAAAGATTATGCTACTTTATGTAAATGCGAAGATAGTAATAAAAAGAACAGGGCTTTAGCTGGTTTATTTAAAATTGCTAGCTTTAAATATTATTTTGTGCATGACTTTACATGCGGAATAAGAGACAGTATAGAATTGGCGGATAAAATAGTAAGTGAGTATAAGCAAACAGAAGCGAAGGATACTGATGTTATTAGTGTAATTAATGGAGTATCTAGGAATGATGTTAAGGTAAAGAAAGGTTTTTCTTTTACTAAGGAATATTCAAGTGTATTTTCTGGTTTTTTAAAATCATTAAAAGTACCGAATACATTGATAGATGAAAGATCAGCTTCAACTAAAGAAGAAATATCTGCTATGATTACTGGATCTAGTTATTCTGCTAATGGAGAAAAAGTACTTAGTAAGCCTAAACAGTTGGATCATACAGCTGCTGAAAAACTATTAACATCTAGATCACAATCTTCTCAGGAAAAATTAGAACGTAATGATGTATTAACTAGGGGATCATTGTCTGAGCAGCAAGCTGAGGAAAAAATCACATCTAATATGCAATCTCCTCCCCAGACTGAAAAAGAAGTATCTGGTATTCCTCCTGAATCTAATGATTTTGTTAGTGGAGAAAGAGTACTTAATCAGCCTCAACAGTTGGATCATACAGCTGCTGAAAAACTATTAACATCTAGATCACAATCTTCTCAGGAAGAATTAGAACGTAATGATATATTAGCTAGGGGATCATTATCTGAGCAGCAAGCTGAGGAAAAAATCACATCTAATATGCAATCTCCTCCCCAGACTGAAAAAGAAGTATCTGGTATTCCTCCTGAATCTAATGATTTTGTTAGTGGAGAAAGAGTACTTAATCAGCCTCAACAGTTGGATCATACAGCTGCTGAAAAACTATTAACATCTAGATCACAATCTTCTCAGGAAGAATTAGAACGTAATGATATATTAGCTAGGGGATCATTATCTGAGCAGCAAGCTGAGGAAAAAAATCACATCTAATATGCAATCTCCTCCCCAGACTGAAAAAGAAGTATCTGGTATTCCTCCTGAATCTAATGATTCTGCTAATGGAGAAAGAGTACTTGATCAGCCTCAACAGTTGGATCATGCAGCTGCTGAAAAATTATTAACATCTAGATCACAATCTTCTCAGGAAAAATTAGAACATAATGATGTATTAGCTAGGGAATCATTATCTGAGCAGCAAGCTGAGGAAAAAATCACATCTAGTATGCAGTCTCCTCCCCAGAATGAAAAAAAAGTATCTGATGTTGCTCCTGAATCTAATGATTCTGCTAACAGTGAAAAAGTGCTTAACCAATCTAAGCAGTTAACTCATGCTTCAACTGAAGAACTGTCAACATCTAAGCGAAAGTCTTCTCGGAAAAGATTGAAACGAGTAAGTGGTAATGTATCACCTATAGAAGTACTACTTATTAAAAAATATCAGTATTGTGCTAAACTTACTGGTACAAGTTCTTATGATGAAGCTAAGAAATGTAAAGGAATGTTAGTTCAGCAATCAGAAAGTGTGAAATCTATGCATGAAGTTATATTATCTAACTTAAAGAGGTATGATGGCATGTATGGTTCCATTTATCTAGAAAAAGTAATAAATATATTTCTCAATTAATAAGAAAAATAAAAGATTTTGCTAACAGTATTCAGCAAGAAGTAATTACATTATCATGTTGTGATGAATTATGTATAGGTAATTTTAAGTGTTTGCTAAAGCAACAAGAAAAATATAGTGTATGTTGGCAGAAATATATTTTATCAATGACAGAATTATTCAAATATGAGGAGAAAAGATATCTCGAAGGTGTTTATCATAGCTCAGAAGAGGAAGAACTTGTATTGCGTGAGAAATTAAAAATAGCAAGTGATAATTTTCACGAACAATCAGAAATTTTGGATAATATGCAATTGCAATTGAAAGGTACCATGCAATCTTTAATTGATATGCAAAGTACTGAAGTTAGTAAATTATATAAGAGTTATAAACGATATAGTATGTCTTTATTATCTGAAAGCAGTCGATATATCAAAGCTTTGAAAGGAAAGTTCTCTTTTTATGAACAACTGCGTGAATGTATGCAGGAAGGGAATTATATTAGGCAGATGATAAAAAAGTGTAATAACATCATGTTTAAGCAAGAGATATTGAAAGAGAGGACAGAAAGTAAGTCTGTATCTGCTAGTATTGTTGGTAAAGCTATACGAAGTGTGAAATGATGTATTGTTTGTAATTAGTCTGTTATCTGGTTAAAAATGAGTATTTTATAAAGTTTATAATTTAAGATATATCTCACTATGATTATATCAAAGTAAGGTTATAGTAGTATATATTATGAAAGATGTGAATTCAGTCTAATGATTTAGATAAATATATATAAGTTTATATTATATAAATAATAATTAAAATAAATTACTTCTATTGTTTAAAAATAATTAAAGATTTTATATTATAAGTATCGTTATTTAATTAACAGATTAAATTTTATTCATTATTTTATAAATATTGTGATATTATTAACAAGTTGATATTTTTTTTATGATTTATGAAACATTATAGAAAGTTATTGTTTAAAGTAATAGTAAGTTTAGCGGTTATCTACGTAGGTATTGTATTAATAGTACATTTTGTAAACTCTGTTAAATTGAGTCGGGGTTACATTATAGGAATTTCAATATTTCCTTGTGTATTACTCTTGGCAACGATTGGATTATTGTTTTCAGATCAAATTAGTAAGTGTATAAGTAGTAGGCAAGAATCTCAACATAGTCATGAAAATACTACTATAGAATCTGTACTAAATGATACTATGAAAATGTTGTTGATATCAAAAAATGAACTTGTTGAGATGTTAGGAAATCAAAGAGATAGTGTTTCTAATATAAAACAAAAGATAGAAGGACAGAGTAATTGTCAATATAAAGGTATAAAGAAGCAGATTGTGTGTTTGGAAAAATCCCAACAAGGTTATGCTGATTATTTAGAACAATATATTGAATTAGTGCGATATAACATGGCAAGTGAAGTTGATCTTATCAAGAGTTATTCTGCCCAACAGCAAAAATTGTCTCCAGATCATATTTATGTTCAGGTGAATGAGCATGTAAAACAAGAAAATGAACTGTTTACTAAATTAGCAGAAAAGGAAAGGCAAAGAAAAAAATTGAAAAAAGAGTTAAGTATCAAATTAGAATGTTAAGCAAAGAAGAAGGTATAATAGAAAACTTTGAAATGTATATGAGATGTAATGATACTCATATAAAACAATGTTTAAATCGCTGGGGTACAGAAGTTGTAAGATGTAGTATTAATATTAGTGAGTTAATGTTTAGTGTATACACTCAAGGTGGTATTGGTCCTTTATTAGATGGCCAAATGCGTAGGAGAGAAATATTTAATAAATTTATTGAAAACGAAACGGAAATTTCTACGCATCAGCTACAAGGAGAAAGTAGTAATGTAGGAACATCTTTTTATATGCTGCAGTCAAGTGATGAAGATGCGAAACCATCGACTAATTTTAATTTATCTGATCATAAGGCATTAAGTCATGAATTGGAAAGAATCAGTGCTATTGAAAATGAACTAATAGAAGAAATAGAGGATGATGAAGATGAACTATACGACCGTATACAATATCTTTATGAAGATTTAGAAAAAAACAAGATATGTGTAATAGCGTGCTAAATCATAAAAGCGTATCTAGTATTAGTCCAAAGTTAAAAAATATGCTACTAGAGTTGCAAAAACTTATAGAAAAGAATTCTTTGTATTTGAAGGATTATTATAAATGTTTTGCAGCATATATCAAAGACAGTAAGGAATATTGTTTAGGTAGTGAATTTGATGAAGATGTTTTTAATCAGAGTTATAGAAATCGCAATTACATAAGTAGTTTTTTAGGACATAGAGTAAGTGGAGTAATTGATCAAATAAATGAAATTATAGAGGGAATAGAAAAAGGAATTAGACATATAAAAACACTAGAAATGCGAGATTTTGTAATTCAATGTAATAAGTTGCTAGATGCTTATTATGTTGATTCAGTTGTATCATGGGATGATGAGCTTGATGATTTTTTTGAGCACCAGAAAGATAGTATTATAAAGTTAAAAGATTGTATATTGGAAAAAAGAAATATTGTAGCTAAATTGCAAAGAGCAGCAGAGGATACTGCAAATGTTACTGTTGTTAGTCAAGGTATTCAAAGTATCAATTAGGGGATATGTTAATGTGGATATTGTAATTTTTTATTATTCTATCCTATGATTAAATAGTATTCCGCTAATGTTTGTTAAGATTAGGATTATAGTAGTATAAGTTACTATAAATTTTATTTAACAGTTTTGATAGATATGTAAGTTTCTGTTACATAAAGATAATTAATAAGGATCAATTACTATAAAGTTTATTAAGGAAAAAAAGTGAAGATCAATATATTAATAAATATTAAATAGTATTTATATATTAACTTAATTTTTTAATTTTCATTTACTTTTTGTAAAATATATAGTACACTTAATTAAGATATTTTATATTATTAACATTATGATACATAAAAATAGGAAAGAGTCAGCAGGAATTGCACTGATAATATTAACAGTTTTTTGTACATCTGCAGTGCTTGTATTATATTTTACAAAAGTTGTTAAATTTGATCAGCGTAGTAATGGATTGTTTGTATTATTACCTTTGATATTCCTTTTAGGTATTGGATTATTGTTTTCAGAAAAAATTAGTGGTTATCTTGCAAAAGGAGAAGCTGAAAAATCGAAGGGAGATCTTGAGGGTCCTGCAGAGCATACTACTCGAGAAAAATTAATAGAGGCTGGAGTAAATCAAGTACAGGAGTTTTTGGATAGTAAGAATGAAGTTGTCAATTTTTGCCAACAACAGCGACTAGCTTTAAGTAGGGTTGAAGAAGCAATGAAAAAAAGTCGATCTGCTATAGATGATACTGTTAAAGAACATGTTGTGAATCTAAAAAAAGCTCTAAAGGATTATACTGATTCTCTTGAGAGGTATATTCTCATGATAAAGAACAATATGGCAGTTGAAAAACATGAGGTTGCAAATGATAATGGCAGAAATCCTGAGCATAGTGTGCGTAGAATTAGGGATTCTGTAAAGCAAAACCGACAAGAAGAAAAAGAATTATTCCGTCAATTAATAAAGAATAAAGAAAAAAAGGAAAAATAGAAAAGAAATTTATGTCTGATATGCAGAAGAAAAACATACTAGCAGACAAAGATATAGTAGAGAGTTTTAGTATATTTTGTAGGGGATTTACTGAAACTAAATGCTTGTCTAATGTGAGTTCTGCATATAAAAAGTTACGTGTTACTGTTGGTGCTCTAATAGGTAATGTATATAATGAAGATAGTAAGTCATTTTATGAGGGTCAGCGTTCTGGTGGTTGTTTAGACCCAATTTCAGTAGATCTTAAAAAGCATTATGAGTCTTTAGTTAATAGGTTACCAAAAGTAGAGATTGTTTCTACTGAACAGAAACATATGGAACCAAGACGTGACAGTGCAGCTAGTAGTGGTAGTACACATAGAACAATGTCACCTGTACATCCTTCATCTAGTCGCTCTTCTGGTATACAGGGTGGCAGTCTACACAGGCAGAGAATATCACCTGTAGAGCCTTCATCTGGTCCACAATTAAGTAGTGCTAGTCAAGAAGCACAATCTTATGATGCACAGGATAGCTATACACGCAAACAGAAATTGCAGGCTCATGTTACTCCTTCACAAGTAGACCATGTACAAAGATTTTTGGAGAGTAAATTTGATTTTGTTAATTTTGTTCAACAACAGCAACTAGCTTTAGATAAGGTTGGAGAAGCAATAGAAAAAAGTCAATCTACTAATCATAATTTTAGAGAACATGTTATGAATCTAAAAAAAGCTCTAAAAGATTATACTGATTCTCTTGAGAAATATATTGTAATGATAAAAGACAATATGGCGGTTGAAAAGCATGATGTTGAAAATGATGATGGCAGAAATCCTGAGCATAATGCGCGTAAGATTAGGGATTCTATAGAGCAAAACCGACAAGAAGAAGAAAAATTATTACGTCAATTAATAAAGAATAAAGAAAAAAGGAAAAAATAGAAAAGAAATTTATGTCTGATATGCAGAAGAAAAACACACTAGTGGACAAAGGTATAGTAGAGAGTTTTAGTATATTTTGTAAGGGATTTACTGAAACTGAATACGTGTCTAATGTGAGTTCTGCATATAAAAAGTTACGTGTTACTGTTGGTGCTCTAATAAGTCATGTATATGATGAAGGTAGTAAGTCATTTTATGAGAATCAGCGTTCTGATGGTTGTTTAGACCCAATTTCAGTAGAGCTTAAAAAGCATTATGAGTCTTTAGTTAATGGGTTATCAGAAGTAAAGATTGTTTCTACTGAACAGAAACATATGGAACCAAGACATGACAGTGCAGGTAGTAGTAGTAGTACACATAGAACAGTGTCACCTGTACAGCATTCATCTAGTCGCCCTTCTGGTACACAGAGTGGCAGTGCACACAAGCAGAGAGTGTCACCCGTACAGCATTCATCTAGTCGTCAATCAGGTAGTGCTAGTACTGTGAGAACAATGATGCAAGGAGGACCATCTTCTAGTACACAAGGTAGCAGTACACAAAAGCATAGATTTCAAATTCATGAGCAGAAATTTCAATTTCATGCTGTTCGTTCAGATATAGACCCTGTGGTACAGGAATCTTTGAATAGTGAATATGAGGTTGTAGTTTTTGTTCAACGACAGCTAATAGCTTTAGAAAAGATTGAACTAGAATTGAAAGAAAAAGGATATGTTTCATGTCATCCTTTTAGGTTAAATATTAAGGATTTGAGAGAAGCTCTAAAAGAGTATTCTGTATCTCTTCAAGAATGTATTAAATTTATAAGACACCATATTATTGTTGAAAAATGTGAAATAGAAAGTGACATTGGAAAAAATCTTGAGTGTGGTATGGGTAAAGGTTATAGTGCTCTAGAAAAATACGGAGAGGAAGAAAAAACAAGATGGTCTAGAGTAATTGAAGCTCTCAAGGAAAAGGAAAAAATAGAACAACAATTTGTGTGTAATATGAAAGCTATACCAGTTGAAAAAAGTATAGTAGAGAGTTTTAATATGTTTTGTAAGAGTTTTACTGAAACTAAGTGCTTACATAATTTTAGTTCTGCGTATAAAAATTTATATTCTAATGGTCTTGGTATAATGGGTCATGTATATGGTGATTATGGTCAGTCATTTTATGAAACTAAGCGTATTTCTCCTGATAAATTAGGAGGAGATATGTTAAAATTTGTAGATCATTATAAACGTTTAATGAATGATTTATCAGATGTCAAATTTGTTTCTTCTAAGCAAGAAAGTGAAGGAACCAATGTTTTTGTTGCTGAGTTTAAAGATAAAGTACGTTTCTCTGATGAATCTATCATGGATGAAGTGAAATTAATAGAATCTGGTGAGAAGAGTGCTAGTGGTGGATCTAAGATAAGTGTGTCATTAGATATTATGGATTTAATGTTAAGGTATGTTCCTCATAATTTATTTAATGATACTGTACCTCTCAAAGATAAAGGACAAAACATAAAAGATGTTATTGGTGGTATTCTAAGAGGTATGGATGTGGCTGCACTTAATGCTAGTGTATTTTATAAATACGTATGTAACAGAGAAAGAGTATTTGAAAAATACTTAGCAACTGACGCACTAGAAAAAGTATTTAGTAATTATCCAAATTTTAAATGTATAATAGAAGACATACAAGCATTACAAAAACGTCAAGTATTTTACTTAGCCGCTTATAGTGAATGTTGTTTTTACTGTGTTAATTTCCAGGCTAGTTTAGTAGCTTGTGGTAAGTTTAGTAGTGATGGATTTGAGGAGATATATCGACAAACACGTCAAGAATTAGAAAGTATGTGGGGTGGTGTAGTAGAGACAACATTAGAAATCAAGAAAAAATTAACAAAACTAAAGAAGGAAACAGAAAGTTTAGGGGAAGAAAAATTAGGAACAGCTTTTTTTGTTGGTGTAAATTTCACACTTAACAGTTTATTTACAGAGGATACCGAATATTATATTCCGGTGATGGACGGCGTAAAACTTATGTGGGAGTCAGCTAACACATTAAAAAAGCTATGTATGGCTGAGTCGAAGGAACGACCTGCAACTGTTAGTAGTACTCCTCATGTTCTTTCTCATCAAGACTCTAGAATTAGAAGTTAATATATTAATTAAGATTAATATTAATATATAACATTTAATCTAATGGTTAAGATTTTTACCTTGAAAGATCAGGTAAAATTGTTCAGATTGTTAAGAATATAGGAATTATAGTATTATCAGTCCATTAAAAGGAACAAGCAAAAACTAGTATGTTAATTAATATTAAAAATATTTATAAATTAACTTATACTTTAAGTTTTTTATCTTTTGTAAAATATATAATGTATACTGAGTAAAATTTTAATATTGTTTTATATGATAACATCTAAGAAAAAATTAGCAGGAATAGCATTAATAGTATTAGCAATTATTTGTGCATATATAGTATTTGTAATGTATCTTACAAAAGTTGTTGAATTTAATCAGCATCATAGTGGTTGGTTTACATTGTTACCTTGTATATTGCTGTTAGGTGTTGGTTTGTTACTTTCAAGTAAAATTAGTAAGTGTCTTATAAAAGAATCTGAAGATGGTAATCTGAAAGTTCAAGAAGAATCAGAAGAAAGTATTAACGATATTGCGGAAGATGTTTATCAAAGAAAAATAGATCGTACTACATCACAAATCAAGGAAATACTACCACTAGCTAGTTCGACAGAAACTGAAAAATCAGCACTTCTGAGTTTTCAAGAACAGAGGAATGTGATATTAGAAGAAATTTACACAAATGAGCATTCACTGCAAGAATTAAATAGTTTATTAGATAGCTTGGTAAAGTCACAAAAAGAAGAGCTTAGTGGCTTCCTAAGTGGAGAAAATAAAGTATTTAGTGTACATCCAGATTTAAAGTCTCTACTGCAAGAATTACAAGAATTACAAGAAAGTTATGCGTTGTCTTTGCGATCTTATTGTGAAAGCTATGTATACTACGTCAAAGTGAGGGGAAGTAATTTACCAGCTTTTGGTGAATTTAATGGAGGTGCCTTAAGTATAATAATGCATGCACGACAAGTTAGCTCATGTGAACAGAAATGGAATGAAGTAAGGAATATAGTATTAAAGATGAAGGAAAAAGTAGCAATAATAACAAATCAAATTAGTAATTTAAAAGTGCAACAACATGTAGATGATAGTTTTATTGATCAGTGTAATGAATGGATAAAAATTGACCTAATAGCGGAATATCATGGTAAAATTGTAATTCATTTGTATAATCTAAAACGTTGTTTTAGAGAATTAAATAAAATTGTACAGGATATTACTGACTTAGAAGAGAATCCTATAACTGTTAATAGTGATCCTGATGTTACTTCTTGTCAAAACCCTCAGATTAACAAGTAATATAGGTCTACAAATGTAGTATTTAATCTAGTGATTTAGATAGATGTATAAAGTTTGTTGTATAAGGGTAGTTAAAGTTTTTTACTTAAAAACTAATAAAATTAGTAAATATTAAGTAATATTCATAAATTAACTTATATTTTTAAATTTATTTACTTTTTTATAAATATGTGATACACTTAGTAAGTTTTTTAATTTTTTTGTATGATGACACCTAAAAAAAAATTAATGGCAACAGCACTATTAGCGGTTCTTTATTCCTCTATAGTACTTGTATTGTATTTTGCACAGATTATTAAATTTAATCAACATAGTAATGGTTGGTTTGCGTTATTACCTTATATATTTCTATTAGGTATTGGATTATTATTTTCAAGTAAAATTGGTGGATACCTTACAAAAGAAAAAGGTAGTAATCTAAAATTTCCAAAAAAATCAAAGAGAAGTATCAAGGATACTGTAGAAAATACTAATCAAAAGGAAGTAAACGATATTAGTGATGTATCACAACCAATACTGACTAGTTCAACAGAAACTGTGAAACTATCACCTTTGGACTTTAAAGAGCAACAGCGTATACGTATAATATCAGAAGAAATTGACAATAATAAACATTTACTGCAAAAATCAAAAAAAGTTTTAATGACTTAATTGAAAAAAATAGAGGAAATTAATAACTTGCTAGATAAGGAAACTAAAGAATTTAGCATTCATCCAAATTTAAAGTCTTTGATGCAAGACTTACAAGAATTGCAAAAACATCATGTATCATCTTTAGAATCTTTTTGTAAAGATTATGCGCACTACACCGAATCCAAATTAAGTTGTTTGTTAGCTTCTGATGAATTTGATAAGGATGCGTTTCAAACATATGAACAACAATCTGACTTGTATTGTCAGAAATGGAGTAATGTAAAGAGTATAGTGTCAAAGATGAATGGAAAACGAGCAGCAGTAATAAATGAAATTGGTGATCTGAAAAGACAACAATGTATATCAGATGCTTTTATTAGTCAGTGCAATGAAGTATTGGATATTAGTTTGATAAGGGAATACCATACTAGAGTTACAATTCACTTGGGTAAGCTAATAGATTATTCTAAGGAATTAACTGCAATTGTAGATGTGGTTGCTATCAAGTTAGAAGCAAAGAAGAATTATGCAACTGTTAGTAGTATTCCCTATTGTCAACTTTCTCAACTTAGCAAATAATATATTGATAGGATTATAGCACTATAGGTGTATGAAGTGTAAATTTCATCAGTAAGTTAGTGTAAGTGTCTATTGTGTAATAAAGATGCTTGGATTTTTACCTAAAGTAGAGATTAGTGAAATTACTCAGATTGCTGAAGGAATTGCATAAAAGTAGTATTGCGGATTCTACAAAGTACTAATAGATGTTAAGTAATATTTATATATTAATTTATATGTTAAATTTATTTATTTTCTGAAATAATTAGTATACTTTAGTAAAGTTAATAATATATTTGTATGTGCATCGTTTATGGTTTCTAAAAAAGAATTATTAGGAGTGTTTCTAATATTAGGAGCAATTATCCTTATATCTGTAATGTTAGGGTTATATTGTACAAAAATTGTCAAGTTTGATCAGAGTCATGTTGGATTTGTTCTGATAATATTTACTATGTTAATTATTGGTGTTATATCCCTATCTTTAAATAAAAGTGATAAGTCTTGTGTAGAGAAGGATAGTAGTCCACAGGCTAAGGCAGCAGCTGCAGCAATTCTTAGGGAACAGCAATTTCAGCAATCATCTACAGAGGTAGTAGTTGCAATACCATCTCCTAAGGATAAAGTTGATAAATTACAAAAAAAGTGTGATAGTCCACAAGCTAAGACGACAGCTGCAACAGTTCTTAGGGAACAACAATTTCAGCAATTATCTACAGAGGTAGTAGTTGCAATACCATCTCCTAAGGATAAAGTTGATAAATTGCCAAAAAGGGTGATAGTCCACAGACTAAGGCAGCAGCTGCAGCAATTCTTAGGAAACAACAATCCCAACAATCACCTACAGGGGGAATAATTATGACACCATCTAATACAACACATACGCCAATCCTTAGGGAACAGAGACAATCTAGGTAAAACACTGTATGAGCTTACTATATCCTCAAAGTAATGGACAATCAAATATAAATTTGAAAACCAGCATCTGCACTAAGTAGTCTGATTATTATGAATTAAGTAATAGTTTAGAAAGAGTAAGGTTTTCAAAATAAAATACTGGAAAAATAAAAAGGTAAGCATTACATTAAAAAAAAGCTACTGTAAATCTTTCAAAAGTTATGCAAAAGTGATATTGTATATTTCGGAGACCGTCAATGTTTTATAAGTGGATTAAAAAAATAAGAAGTATTATTGATGGTAGATAAAGTTAATGCTGATTTAATAAGAAATGTATTGATAATGCTAGATATAGATGAAAGAGCTAGATAATAAACTGAAAAAGTAAGGAAGGAAATAATCAATAAAATTAGCATTCTGAGAAGATAAGATAGCACATAAGATATTATTCTTAATTGGAGGTGTACTTATGGTTAGTTTAATTCATATATGGGTACCTTAAAAAATTCGATTAGATATCAAATTGAAAAACTATATATCATAAGAAAGTTGTATTCTAGATAAACAAAGTTGAAAAAGCGGTAAATAATTCTGTTAATGCTGTAATTGTTTATAACTGTAATAACTATAGCAGTGTAATAAATAATCTTCTCTGATATTTATTATATCTTGTTAGATATATTTCTACTAAGGTTCATGATGACATAGATAATATGTATATATAACTTTATTTAGTAGTTTAAAAAATTATATAATTATATACAGTAATAATTAAGATTTTCTTCTTTAAAAATAATAAGTAGATTAGTTTAATAAGGAAATCATATATAGATTCTGTATATTATAATTATAGATACTTTTTTATTGATATATAATATAGTAATATTTATAAATAGTATTTATTTATTAAAAATATAGATTATACTAATTAAATATTAGTTAATTGGCATAATTTATGAAATCTTATAAGGAATTATTACAAGCAAGTAGTAGTAAAGAAACTGTTAGTCAAGGACAGGGTAGCTCATCTAATCTTGGGCAAGCGCAGAATATAAAATTATCTAAGCAATTAAGTAGTTATTTGAAAAAGATTGCTACTGATAAAGCTTGTGTATTAAAAAGTATCGGATATTATAAAGTTGAGCTCGAAAAATGTGCACAATGTTTTTATGAAGTATTAGGCAAAAAACAAAAGCATTCTGAACTCTTGATGAATAGATCAGATGTTGATCCAGATTTAAAAATGCTATTGCAAGCCTTTCACAATGTACATACAGTTAGTTATATACATTGGCAAGATTATCATAAATTCTGTATAGAATATATACAAAAAAGTGAGGCATATTGTTTAGATCGCAAATTAAATGAAGATTATTTTTATACAACACATCAAAATTACCTAGTGAAAGTTGCAGAGCTCATTTCTGGATTAGATATATTAATTGAAAAAATGTCTGATATTGGATATAAATTAGGAAATAAAATTAAGATTATAGAAACACAAGATGCTACAGAGAGTCTTGTTACTCAGTTAAACCTGTATATGAATTATGAAGATTTTAACTCTTGCAATGAGATTTTCGACGATTTGTTAGAAAAAGTGTATATTTATATTGTTAAATTAAAGGATTATACATTGCAAGAGAATAGTATTCTGATCAAACAAGAAACTATAAAAGAAGAATTTGATTCTCATATATCTATTATTGATGTTAAAAGTGTTGAACCTACTCGACGTATGAGCAAGTGTGTATTGTTATAATGGTGGGTACTAATTGTATAGTGTAACTATAGTGACTGGTTAATATTTAAATATTTTATTATAGTTTGTTATGTATGTTGAATTGTAGCAGTATATGTGTTACATAAAATGTAAAGTTTTAGTTTGGATATGTATAAATTTTTGTGTAAAAAATGATGAAAGTTTCTATCTTTAAAAGCTGATGAGTCCTTAAAATTATTGCTAAATTATAAAAAAATCTAATATTACAGGTACTAATAGTTATTAAAAAATTAAAATTTATTGATATTTAATAAGATATATAGTAATATTTTAATAAATTAATATAGTTGTGTAATATTTGTATGAAATCTTATAAAAAGTTGATAATTACTATAACACCAACATTGTTGTTGTGTGCTATTACATTCGTAATCTTAATGTTGTATATTAAGAAAGTTATTGAATTTAATTCAGTTAATATTAGAAAGACTGCAATATTTGGATCTATATTAATATTAGGGTGTCTTGGTATTACATTTTTTTTATTAAATAGCCTTAAGTCTAGCGAGAAAGCTGTACAGGCACAAGATTTACCTAGCCATAGCCCAGGTCAATTAGTTGCTGGAAATGGTGAACGATCTGAGCAAGAAAATGGTAATGAAACAGTAGAGGATGCAGCAGCAACTAGAGAGGATGAACCTGAATTATATGTTGGAGAAAGTAGTTTACCTAGTGTCGTATCATTATCTGCAGGTGATGAAGATCCAGGTTTGCTAAGTAGTAATCCTATAGACTCATTAGTTGTGCAAAATAATCTTTCTGGCAAGAAGGATATGTTATTAGCTGAAATACTGGGATGTGATGATGATATATCAAACATAAAGAATAAGATTGCTAAATCCTTGTTACGTCACAAGGATATTGTTGACAAGTTAAAGGTTGAGTTAAAAAGTAATGATGAATCAAGATCTTTTTATACTAGGTTGAATACTTTGTTAAAAGATGAAGAAGATTGTCAAAAGTTAGTAGAAGAATATAAAATATTATTTGAAAACTACTTACAATATATTGAGCAACTATCTTCTGGTATTATTAAACTTGATGTTGAAGTTTTTGATTCATTACGTAATCAGTTATTTAACGCAAGTAATGCTGTTGTTCAGAAATATCAACCTTTTATAAGTGCTAGATCATTACTAAATTTTAGTAAAGTAGATTTGTCGGATAAAGCTTGTGAATTGTATGAACAGTATGAAGAAATTAGTGATATAGTGCGTGAATCTTATAATGATCTTATGAACGATTTAAGCAAATTATGTTCTCTTAAGGGAGAATTATATGATTTGTTTGATGCATCGATGGAAAGGAAAGAAATAACAAAAGCTCATAAGATGTTGCATGGCGATGTTATTACTAATCCTTTTAGTATGGACGGTAAAGATAGAGGTTTATAATAATTATTTGTATTACGTAACTGTAGAAAAAGAACAAAACTTTATTAAATAAAATAGTATGCTATTTTAGTTGATAAAAAATTTTTATGTTATTAAAGAATTACATAAAGGTTTTAATCTTACAGGTTATGTATTTTTTATGTCTAAAACATTTAGTAAATAATTTCATGATAGTTTTAGTCAGTGGTTATAATGGTATTACTATTGCATGTTAAAAAGGTTGTCGGGGTGAAAATTCTGATAAAAGTTGAAGTTTATATATAATGGTAAGTTTGAAAAAGTTATGTAAATTATACATATTATTGTGGTGTATGCTGTAAAAATTATAGTATTATACTGCTGTAAAATTTCATATAAGTTTCTGTTGTATAAATAGTGGGGAAGGGTTCTTTCCTAAAGATTAGTTGATTTTTTAACTAATATTGTTTTTTTTTGAATATTATGTTATACTAATAGTATGGTTAGCATATTATTTATAATCCCATGAAGTGTGAGAAAAATTTAGTAAGTCACATAGCAATTATAGTATTTGGCATATTTAGCTTTGTATTAGTAATGAGCCTGCTGTTTAGTAGTAACAAAAAAAGTTTCTCTGACCCAGGTAATATTGCAAAGATTATTGTGCTTTTTGTCTTATTTATAGGTGTTGGATTATTAATTTTAGATAGGGTTAATAAACACATTGAGTTTAATAGATTTTCAAAGCAAGTGATATCTAATCTCAAACTACTTACTGATACTCCATATGGTCATCGTGATATTCTAAGTTCTAATTATAATTTTATAAATGAGTGTCATAAACAACTTAAATTAACAGGATCTATTTTTTTCTGTCCAGAATTTAAGAGTTATTTTGATAATTTGTTAAATAAAATGATTGGCTATAATATATTTGTAAAAAGTCAGTCTGGTAATCTGTATGTAGATGATAATGCAATAAAAAGTAGATTGAGCAAAGAAGAAAGAATATTAGTTGTGTTAGCAGCGCAATTGCTTATGGAAAATCCTATGTTAAGTGTTATGTATTCTGGATCAATTCTTTGTTACATTTCAAAATTATCTTGGTGCTCTATAAAAGATGAATCACTAATAGACCGTCAAAATGCTGCTATAAAAATAGTCGAATTATTAGATAACAAGGTTTATGGTATTGCTAATTGGAAAAAATTAAGTAGTGAATTGTCTAAATCATTTGGTGTGATCATAGAAAATAATAAAAGTACCTTAGAAATAAATCCTGAATATTTGTGTAGTGAGAATATAAGTCATTTTAAGAAAGAAAGTGTTTTAAGAAGCTTATTAAAAATTGCTAATTTAAAGTATTATTCTATAGATATTCTTGAGGGAAGCCCAGTCAGAGAAGGTATTGAGAAAGCGCTTAATATAATAGATTATTGTTGTAAGAGAAGTAATAAAAATGATGTTAATGATATAATTACTAAACTGAGTGAGGAGAGTTCTGATGTAATTGATATAAGAGCAGGTTTTTTTATAAAGAGAGAGAAAACATCTAAATTTTCTGATTTATTGAAAAAGCAGGTATAATATTAAAACAAGAAGATAATAAGCAGGAACATAAAGAAGATAGTAGTACAGTAATAGATGTGAAATCGAGTCCTGTTCTGAAGTCATATACTTATTATGATTACTTAGAATTTAAGTTACAGGAGATCTGCTATCAAAAGGATAGTCTCTTAGAAGAAATAAGTAGTGGTCAGAGTGAACTGCGTGGACATGTGATGCACTTTTATAAAGAGCTAAATAAGCACCAACATCTTTTTTTAGATTACTCGGGAAAAAGAAGAAGATATTTAATACCGATCCAGGTTTTAAATCTCTACTACAAAAGTGCCGAGAATTGCATATTGCTTATTCTAACCTTTGGAAACAGTATTGTGACCTTTGTGTGAATCAAATTGATAGCAATAAGAATTATTGTGTGGAGTTTAAAGATGTCGTTTATGACGGATGTGTCTTTCATGACAGATATGTAGGTCAGCTTTACATGAGAAATAGATTACTTGATAAAATTAATGCTGCACATGTGAAATTGTGGGATGCAGTAAGTAAATTCATTAGTATTCCAGAAGTAAAATATTCTATCAAAGAAGAAATGCTTGATATGTTAGAGGAAAGTATAAGTTATGATTGGGTTACATCATGCAATGAAGCAATAGAAATCTTACTTGAGCGTCAAAGGAGTAATATTGTTACATTAAAGAATTGTGTATTGCAAGAAAATGATATTAAAGCTAGAGTGCGGAAAGCAAGAGATAATCCTGAATCTAATGTTGCTGCTGCTAGTTTGTAGTCCTATTGTTGTAATAATATTTGTTTGGTTTACCTAATTAAAATAACATTTATAGTTTAAGGTTATATTGTAGAACTATACTAAGGTAAATAAAAAGCAGTATTGTTTGCATGGTGGTATATGTAATTTTTATTGCCGAAAGGTATTTAAGATTTTGATTCTAGAGGTCAATAGATTCCTCAGATGATTAAGGCAATGGTATAGAAGTTTAACTATAAAATAAAGTAGTTTAATTATTTTCTGTAAGTTCTATGTTAAAAATGTAAATTGATGTCATAATATTAATAAGTATTTGCTTATTTATTATAATTTATTAATTTTTATTATATAATACGTTTGTTTATATAGGACTTATGGTAAAGGGTTGGTATATAAATTAGCGTTTGCTTTATTAACTATAACAATTATTTATGTAGTAAGTATTAATAGCACTATATTGTAAAAAATTTTTAGAATTAGATTTTAGAAATATTGTATAGTTGGGAATATTTGTAGGTGGTTGTGTGTTTCTCATTATAGGTGCTATATCACTGATTGTAGTTATACAGCTTAACTTAAGAAGTAAGAAATCTCAGTTAAAAGTACTCAAGCTTATGTTGGACAAAATTAATATTAAAAAACTCTCTGTTTAAAATCGGTGAAATTTTCTGAACATGTGGTCAAAATCAAGCAGAAATGATGAGTATTATAACGAAGACAAGAAAGAATAGCTTTTTTGAAAAGTTGTTAAGTAATGAAGATATACTGAATATTACTCCAGGTTTAAAAGATATACTGCAAGAATTGCGGAAATTACAAAAAGAGATCGTTAATATTGTAAAAATTATTCTGAATATTTTCTAGAATGCTCTCAAAGACATTAGGAAGCCTTTGTTAATGATACATTATGAAAAATTTTGTGTAATTTAATAAATGATTTAAAAAAAGTATATGAGTTAAGTAGTCAATTCTATGGAATGCTAAAGGGGGGGGGGGAGGATTATGTGAATTTTATAACAAAATAATAGTTCAAGTTCTCATTTTAAGTTTCCTATAATAAAGGATTTTGTTACTAAATTAGAAGATTATATTAGTTATAGTGCTATTAGTTCTGTATTGGATATATGGGGTAATTATATATAAATAGTATTAATCTTATTACTGAATTAAAGGATATTGAAATTAAGAAAAATTATATCATGCTTGAAATTCAAGAACTGAAAAAGAATTATACAATTGTTTTTACTACTGTTGATCTGATGTTTTGTAATAGATATATTGCATACTGTAGATATTAAGTATTGTGTTTATTTAACTTAAAATGTAAGCAAACGTATTATGATCTGCTAAGATTGTAATCAAAAATAATAAAATATAGTATATATAGTTATGTGGTAATTGATCTATTTTTACTTTTGAATATCAATAAATTATTTAGATTATTAAGGAAGTTACATAGAGATTGGATTATTGCAAATACTATGATTTAATCATTTTTTCTGAGTTCTATGGGGATATTAATAAATATTAAATAATATTCACTGGTGAAGTTATTTATTAAAATTATTATTATTATTTTAGATATATTATATAATTAATTAGTTAGTTAATTATATAAGTAATAATTTATGAAAAGAGAAACAGCGAATATGCTGATAATAATGACGTTATCGTTAGCAGTTATTTATGTAGCAGTATATTATAAAAAATTTTTAGAATTGAATCTTAGTGATTTTGAACAGATTGGAAAGCTTGCAGCTTTTCCTTGTGTATGTTTTATTGCATGTTTGGTATTTTTATGTTTAGGAGGTCGTGGTCTAGATTATAAATTAAAGAGAATATTTTCTGAAAAGATTAAATTGGCTGGAGAGATAAATTCGTTTAGTAAGAGGATACATGATCTTTATGTTCTTGCTATGAAAGAAAAAGATTCTTTGGTAGATATAGAGAACTATGAGTTATTCAATTATGAAGGTGTATATTGTGACAGGCTATGTGATTTGTTAGTAGGCTTTGTTGAGTTACGGAATCTGTGTTTTAAAAAGTTTGAAAAGTGTAAAGAATGTTTATTAAATGATGTCAAAAAAGTACAGCAAGAATATTTAGCAAAGAATGGTATGTTTGATCATGATTATTTTTCTAATTTTGAAGAAGAAAAGGAAGAAGATATTGACTTATTAATTAAAGATTTAAAAAGTGCAATTAATAAAATGAATACAATCTTCTTCAAAGTAAACTTGTTAAAGTTCTTTGTAATGGTGAGGGGAGAAAAAGCTTTTGTTACTGAGTTGGAACAATACAGTATGAGTTTTGATCGTTTTAAAATAATCAATAAGTCTTTTTTAGATATTATAGAATCTTACAAGTCTAGTGTTAATAAATTGAAACATTGTGTATCAAAAGAAGACGCTATTTTAGATAAGAAGAATAAAAGAGAAAGTATGATAGTTGATGATAGTAGTTCTGTTGATACGGGTATGGAGCGATAATTGTGCTATTGTATAATTTACTTGTATAAGTCTAATATTTTTTAATTTTAGGGGTGGAAGCATTTTATAATGTATATAACTATGTGCTACATAATGTAAAGATTTAGTAGTTAAATTGTTAATTTTCTTAATTTCTGACTTTTAAAGATCAATAAATTATTCAGATTATTGAGCAAATTAAATAGAGTATAGTATTATAAGTACTGTAATTTTAGTTCTTTTATATAAGTTCTATAGAAATATTAATAAGTATTAAATAATATTTACTAGTAAAATTATTTATTAAATTTTTTTAGATATGTGATATAATTAACTAATTAGTTAATAATATAAGTAATAATTTATGAACAGAAAAATAGCGAATGCACTGGTAGTAATGACGTTATTATTAGCAGTCGTTTATATAGCAGTATATTATAAAAAATTTTTACAATTGAATCTTGATGATATAGAACAGATAGCAAAGTTTGCAGTTGTTCCTTGTATATGTTTTTTTGCATGTTTGGTGTTTTTATTTTTAGGTAGTCGTGATTTAGACTATAAGTTAAAAAAAATATCTTCTAAAATATGTAAGATAAATGCAGAAATAGAAAATCGTAGAAAGCAATCAGAGGAAATTTATGACTTGATTAGTAAAAAATGCGAAACTAAAGAGAATGCAATCCCAGTTCTTATGGATAGTGCAAATAAGTTTAATACTTCTAAAGAGTTATTAAAATCAGTGAAAGACTTGTCTTTACATTTGAAAGATTTGACTATGCATTGTTGTGATAGTACTAAGTATTTTGTAGGAACAGAGGAGGAAAATATAGGACAACAACAAAGTATTGATAAAACAATTAAAGAAATAGATGATGTTATGGCTAAAATCGATTGTACTATCAACCAAATAAAAGCTGAAATACCACATCTAAGACAGCAAAATAACACACAAAATTTTATTGATCAATTAGAAAAATATATAGATTGTGATGATATTAAATCTTTAAATAGTAATTTAAAGAGTATTTTGCTATGTTATAGGTCTGATCTTGATAAATTAAAAAGCTATAAAGTAGAAGAAAATGCTCTTATAGCTGAGAAGGATAAGAAAAGTAAAAAAAAGAGTGATATAAAAACTTGTTTAGAGAATGCTACTACTAATGGTAGTTACCATACTATTACAGATTGTGATCTATAAATGTTATTGTAATTTTTTATAGTGCCTATCCTTATTAAGTAGCAAACTAATATTATTTAGTTAAAGTAAATATTTTAAATAAAAAATAATCGAACTATAGCATAGTATATGTAATTATGTGCTACATAGTATAAAGTTTTAGTATATTATAAGTTTTTAGCTTTGGATATTAATAAACTACTCAGATTATGAGACAATTGTATAGAGATATAGTATTACAAATGCTTTGCTTTTAGTTCTTTTTTCTATAAATAGATCAATAAATATTAAATTATATTTTTTTACTAAATTATTTATTAATATTAATTTATTTTTTATAAAATGTGTGATATAATTGATTAACTAATTTAATTAATATATGTAGTGATTATGGAAAAGAATAGAGCAAGAAAATATACATTAGCTTCAATGTTTATAGGAATAGTTTATGTGGCAGCAGTACTGACATTATATTATCAAGGAATTTTAAAATTGGATTTTGGTAATGTTAAACAGATAGGATTGCTTATGATATTGCCTAGTTTGTGCCTTATTGCATGTTTTACGTTTTTATGTTTAGGTAAGAGTGATTTGAAATCTGAGTTAAAAAAAATATGGACTAAACAACTTAAGCATATATTAGACGGACAAGTTGTAAATATTATGTTTCCGTTGTATTCTTCTCTTTGTGCAATGTTAAACAGTGACAAAAAGTTACTTGATGATTTGATAAAAGACTGTGGTATTTCTGAACTATCAAAACTGTCAGAGCTGCTTCAGGAATTATCTGAATTACAAGAAGAACGTGGTGTTTTGATGAAAAAATATTACATAAATTGTGTAAGAAAATTCGGAGAACGAGAAAAGGAATATATAGGGAAGCATGATTGCTATATGCTTCATGATGCAACGTTAGATGATGAATTTAAAGATGAAGACCTAAGCAAAATTAAATACTATGAAAAATCGCCTGATATTGATAATAAAATCTCTAAAACTGTTAGTGATATAAAAAATGAAATGCGTAATCTAAGGAAACAACCTGACAAAAAAGAGTTAGTTGATAAATTGGACGAATGTATTGTAGATTCTTATGGATTAACATTAGTTTTCAAGGAAATGAATGGTGCTATAAAAAGAGAAAATGCTAGGTTAAATGTATTAAAAAAGTATGCATCGCAAAAGACTATGCTTCTAGAAGCAGCAGAAGAAAAATGGAAAAAACTTGCTAGTCCTACTATTAGTGGTAGTGGTCCTGAACAACAACAACACGTATAGTTATATTATAGGATAGTTAATAAAGTAAAACGTTGTTATCTTTAATTAGATAACAACATTTTATAACACAAATATATCTTGCTAAGATTATAAGAAAATATAGGACTATAATTATAATATGTCACTTTTTTTCCTTTAACGGGCAGTGAACTATTCAGATTATGAGACAATTGTATAGAGATATAGTATTACAAATGCTTTGCTTTTAGTTCTTTTTTCTATAAATAGATCAATAAATATTAAATTATATTTTTTTAACTAAATTATTTATTAATATTAATTTATTTTTTATAAAATGTGCGATATAATTGATTAACTAATTTAATTAATATATGTAGTGATTATGGAAAAGAATAGAGCAAGAAAATATACATTAGCTTCAATGTTTATAGGAATAGTTTATGTGGCAGCAGTACTGACACTATATTATCAAGGAATTTTAAAATTGGATTTTGGTAATGTTAAACAGATAGGATTACTTATGATATTGCCTAGTTTGTGCCTTATTGCATGTTTTACGTTTTTATCTTTAGGTAGTCGTGATTTAGATTATAAGTTAAAAAAAATATGGACTAAACAACTTAAGTATATATTAGACGGACAAGTTGTAAGTGTTATGTCTACGTTATATTCTTCTCTTGGTGCAATGTTAGAAAGTGACAAAGAGTTACTTACTGATTCAATAGACGACTGTGATATTTCTAACCTATCAAAACTGTCAGAGCTGCTTAAGAAATTGTCTAAATTACGAGAAGAACGTGGTGTTTTAATGAAAAAATATTACATAAATTGTGGAAGAAAGTTTGAAGAACGAGAAAAGGAGTATATAAAGGATCATGATTGCTATATGCTTTACGCTGAACCGTTATTAGATGATGAATTTGAAAGTGAAGACCTAAGCAAAATTAACTACCATGAAGAATTGCCTGATATTGATAATAAAATCTCTAAAATTGTTAGTGATATAAAAAATGAAATGCGTAATCTAAAGAAACAACCTGACAAAAAAGAGTTAGTTGATAAAGAGTTAGTTGATAAATTGAACAAATGTATTGTAGATTCTTATGGATTAACATTAGTTCTCAAGGAATTTGATGGTGCTGTGAAAAGAGAAAATGCTAGGTTAAATGTATTAAAAAAGTATGCATCGCAAAAGACTATGCTTCTAAAAGCAGCAGAAAAAAACAGAAAAAACTTGATAGTCCTAAGGTTATGAGTAGTGGTCCTGGACGACAACCAACCGTATAGTTATGTTGTAGGATAGTTAATAAAGTAAAACGTTGTTATCTTTAATTAGATAACAACATTTTATTACACAAATATATCTTGCTAATATAGCGAAAAATATAGGACATATACTAATAAATGTAGCTTTTTGCCTTAACTGTCAGTAGACTATTTAGATTATTAGGCAATTGCATGGAGTATTACAAATGCTGTGCTTTTACTTTTTTTATTCTATACATTAATAAGTATTACTGGTTGTGTTATTTATTAGAATTAATTTATTTTTATTAAATATGTAATGTAAATGCAATTAATTAATATGTGTAATAATTTGTGGAAAAGAATAAAGCAAGAAGATATGGATTAACTTCTGTGTTTATGGAACTATTTATATAATAAAGGTGCTGACATTATATTATCAGGAAATTTTAAAATTGAATTTTGCTAATATTGGACAGATAATATTTCTTTAAATGGTTCCTTGTTTATGCATTATTTCATTTCTTACGTTAGTTATATACAAAAAATATAAACAAAACTTGAAAATTCTGAATGTTACCTATAATGCTGCTGCTGGTATTAGTGCAAGGAAACACCAATGTAAGAATTGTTTTTATTATATGACTGGTTATATTGTGGAATGGTTAAGTTTTACTGATATGATATAAAAAAAGTAGTGATAACATAGTGTATGTCATTATATGCTATATAGTGTGAATCTTTAATATCATAGTTAAGTTTTATTTAGATATTAATAATTTTATTAATTAGATTATTTATTTTTATTAAAAATTATGATATTATTTAGTAAATAGATTAATTAATATATTAGGTATATAATAATTTTATGAAGATTAATAAAAATAAAACAGATATAATTATGTGTACTTCTCTAGGTATAGTTGTCTGTTGCATGGTAGCGATAGCAGAGAGTGATTACATTTTTGAATTTATTTTACCTCATTTAGCAGTATTTTTATCATTATTGGCTGTGTTGAGTTTAATAAGTGTTATATGCTTCTTTTTAGGTAATCTTGACTTAGATTTTAAATTAAAAGAAATCAGGTCTGAAAAAAATAAGATATTTGAAAATGCAAAATGTGATATAAGAACAATACAAAACAAATGGCAAGATGTTTATAAAGTGTTAAAAGAGAAAAAAGATATTCTTGATATTTTGCTTTCTCAAGAAAAAGATATTAAATGCTATTCCAGACTTGAAAGATATGTTGCACAGATTGGAAGAGTTGAATGAAGATTATTATAAAACTTTAAGTGAGAAGTGTAAAATTTTTGTACAGTATCTAGAAGAATGTATGAAAGGTTTTAAAAGTAATAATGTCTTTGATGATCAAAAACAGCAACTATACGATTGTAGAATGGCAAGGTTATCTAATAGTTTATTAAGAAAATCTAAGATGATTGATGAAATTACTAATCAAATGCAAGAGAAAATTAGTATTCTAGAAAAACAAGCTGGCACAGAAGAATTTGTTGCTAATTTGAAAAATTATATGGATTATACTTGTTTTCAATTATATGACGAAGATTTGGATTATATAGCAAAAGATTATAAGATAAGTATTGGTAAATTGAGGAATTATGTGTTGAAAGAAGAAGATATTATTAAAAAGCTTTTCAAAGCAGATAAGAAAGACTCTGTAGCTATTAGTGATGTTTCTGTTCCTTATCAAAGTAATAGTATACATTCATTCTAACTATATTGTGTAATTATAGTGATATTATAATTTTTTATTATTTTATCACTATAATTAAGTCTAATAGTCATCTAATTAAAAATATAGACATTTTGTTGGTGATATACTTTTCTAAGATTTATATATTTAAATAAATAAAATTATATAAAACACATAATATATGTGTTATGTTATATTATATAATAGTATAAAACATATTAACATTTCTAATCTAATAGTTAAGATTTCTTAATTTTAAAGATTAATAAATTGCTCAGATTTATTAAGGAAATTACATAAAAGTTATAGTACGTATTATAAGCGCTGTTCTTTTGGTTTTTTTATAAATTATATATTTAAAATTTATTTATTTTTAAAAAAAATTGTTATATTGTTATTTAAATAATTAGTATATTAAATATGTAATATCTATGAAAAATAAGAAGGAAATAGCAAATATAGTGGCAATAATTACTTTATCTGTATTTTGTGTATGTTTATTAGTACCAGTGTTTTTTGGTGAAGTCGTTAAAATAGTTGTAGATAATCTGCCAGCATATATATCAATAATTTCTTTATTGCTTATTGTGAGTGTTATAAGTGTTATTTTAAGTGATCCTCATCTGGATCATCTAGAATTTAACTTAGACGCATCAATACGTCATAGAAGTTGGCTATTAAGTGAAATTATAGAATGTAAAAATGAAATAGTTACAAAACAAAGTAATGCTTATGGAATATTAGAAACAAAACAAGGTGAAATAGAAGATTTGCTTGGTTATGAAGATGTTTTTAATATTACTCCAGACTTGAAAAAAATGTTATCTCAGTTAAAGACTTTGTATGGAGATTGTAAAGACATTTTTAATGATAAGTGCAAGACTTTTATAGGGTACATAGAACAAAATATAGAAAATTTTAAAAATGATGATTTCTTAAGTACTTTTGATCAGAGTTTGAAACTGTTAAATTCTAAGTTTGAAAGTTCTGATGAAAAATTATCAATTAAAAACAGTGATATTGGTAAAGTTACTAGTCAGATAAAAGAGCAAATTAGTATTCTAGAGAAACAAGGTAACAAACAAGAGTTTATTACTAAATTAAAAAGTTGTATAGGTTATACTGATTTTCAATCACATAGGCAAAAAGTAGATTCTATAATATCGAGTTCTATGAGTGATGTTAGTCTATTAAAGAATCAGGAATTGAAAATACAGGATCTCATTTACAAGATTACAGTAATAGAAAATCCTAAAAGTGTTAGTAATGAGCCTAGTATTATTTCTTGTGGGGAAAGTAGTAAGAAGTCGATGTAATAGCTATTCCTAAAATTGTGTTGTATCACTGGCGATGTTATAATTTTTTATTATTTAGCTATAGTTAAGTCTAATGTTCATTTAATTAGGGGTAGGAGCATTTTATTTGTGGTATACTTTTTAAGATTTATGTATTCAATTAATGAGTTTATATATTATATGTCTTGAATATAAATTAGTTGGAATTTTTTACCTTTAAAAATTAATAAACTGCTTAGATTATCAATAGGATAATATGAAAGCTATAATATTACAAGTGTTTTGTTTTAGTTCTTTTTTCCTAAATTCTATATTTAAGATTTATTACACGAGATAAGTAAATATTAGGATTCTATTAATATTAAATAATATTTATTAGTTAAATATTAAATTTATTTATTTTAATAAAATATTATTATATAATTAATAAAAAAATTAATATATTAAATGTATGATATTTATAAAAAATAGCAAAAAAAAATAGCACTTGTAGTGTCGATAGTTTCTGTGTCTGTGTTTTTTGCATGTGGAATGGCAGCAATATATTCTAATGACTTCATGAAACTGGTTGTAGATCATCTACCAACGTTTATATCAATAATAGCTACATTGTTTGTTGTAGGTGTTATAAGTTTCTTTATAAGTGATCTTTATTTGGGTTATCTAAAATACAACTTAAAAAAGTCAGATGTGTAAGAAATTTGAAGTTAAAGCATATAACAGGTCTTACAAATGAAGTAATAACAGAACTAAATAATTTTTCTAAAGCATTCGAGGCGCAACAAAGTAAATTTGATGATTTGATTAATTGTGACGATCCTTTTATTGATCAAAAATTAAAAGACATACTATTCGAGTTGAAGAATTTATACAAGTATTCTTTTGATATTTGTAAGCATATGTCCCGGAATTTGATAGGTTATACAATAAGACAACGTATAGACATTTTTAGAATTGACGATTTCTTAAATGCCTTTGATCAAAAATTGGAATGGATAAATGATATCATGGTAGATTCAGCTGCAAAATTGTCAAGTAATTATGGTAAAATCTGTGGAGTTCTAAGAAAAATAGATGATAGAATTATGGAACTAAAAGCACACCCTGAGGCACAAGAAGTTGCTGCTAAATTGAAACGTTGTATAGATTCTGCAGAACTTGATTTGTGTGGAGAAAAATTAAATCCTCTGATGTCGGATTGTATGACTGAGGTTGATCTATTAAGGGATTATGCATTGAAGATACAGGATCTTATCAAAAAGATTACAGCGCAAGAAAATCCTCAAAGTGTTAGTAGCGAGCCTGATGTTGTTTCTTGTAGTGAAAAAAGTAGTGAAAAATCAATATAATAATAGCTGTCACTAGTATTGTATTGTGTGATTGTAGTGTATGATGTTATAATTTTTTATTATTTATCACTATAGTTAAGTCCAATAAGGTATAAAGCTTGAATCTAAATAGTTAGAATTCTTTGCCTTTGAAAATTAATAAATTACTCAAATTATTAAGAGGATGAGATAAACAGTGTTGAATTTTAGTTCTTTAGTAAGGAAATTAGTATATTAAGTATATTGTTTATGAAGGATAGGAAAAAAATAGCAGGCATAGTGGTGTTAGCTTTAGCAATAATCTATATTATAGTAATGTTATATTGTGAAAAAGTTTTTAAGTTAAGTATTAATAATGTAAAATGTATTGTAATATCTTGTGCTGTATTCATAATGAGTACTGCGTTTTTACTTTTAGTTTTTTGTTATCTAGACCAATTAAGATTGAAAGAAATCCAGTTAAAAAGGGATAGTTTATTGAAGAAAGCAGAGCATTGTATGGATGAAATACAAGAAACAAAGCAGTCTTTGCTTAAAATATTACAAGAAAAAATCTGTTTTCTTAAGAACGCTATTGATCAAGAACATTTTTTTAAGAACCTTCTTGGTGAAAGAATAAATCTAAATATATTGTATCGCGATTACAAAATAAAGTTAGAGGAGTATTGCGGTATTATTGAGAAGAATTACAAATTTTTTGTAGAGTGTGTAGAAGAAATTAATAAAGATTGTTCAAGTAAGATATTTGATCAAGATAGAGTTACTGAAAGAAATAGAATACTACAAGAGTTGAATAAACATATAGCAAATAAGAGTAGGTATGTTAATGTATTAGCAATGACAATAAAAGTACCCTTAGAAGAAAGAGCATATGAGCATCAAGATTTGATGAATTGTTTGGATTGTACTGAAGTTGATTTACACTCTAAAGATTTGATTGATTTGATGGAAGAACAGACTATAAATATTAAAGAATTACATGATTGTATGCAAGGGAAGGCTATTTCAAATAGAGTAGCATCGATAAAAGCAGAGTCTAGAGCTGTTAGTTAACCCTATTGTTATTCCTTGTCAAAGTCCTCAAATGATAAATAGTATTTTACTAATGTTTATGTAATTAAAAGCAAATGTGAACTTTATAAACAGATAATAAAACTATAAATATTATATATAAGATTTTTTGCATTCAAGATGTCAATAAATTCCTCAAGTTATTAGAGCAATTGCATAGATTATGGTATTACAAATGCTATGCTTTAGTTGTTTTTTATAAGTTCTGTGTTTAAAGTTTCTTAAGAAAGATAATGATATATTAAAATACTAATAGATATTTTACTAATTATTACAAATGTTAATATTTGTTTATTTTTTATTAAATATGTGATAAAATTAGTAAAATAATTAATATATATGCTTATGAAATATAATAGAACATTAAATAATAAAATGATAATACCTGCAATAGTTGTACTAGCTATAACAGCTAGCTATATAATAACTGTATTAACGATAATATTATGTTCTGAGAAAGTTATCGAATTTAATTACATTAATTTTAGAAATATTATTTTAGTTTCTTATATATTTCTCTTTATAAGTACTGTATTACTAATTTTAGGAAAAATTCATGAATCTCTTAAGAAAAAACTAGATAGTGAACAAAAGCAAGATAGTAAAAACGTTAATATAAAAGAAACAGAAGTTGATGAACAGCATATACAACTAAATGGTGATAATATACAGTCTACAGAAGAACTTGTACCAGCATCTTCTAGTGACATACAATCAAGTTGTGATGATATAAAAGAAGAACCAGCATCTAAGGAATACCAACTACCTGAACAAATGCAACTAGTAAATAGCTTTAGTTCATTTGATTGTGATGAATTAAGTAGTGATTTAGAAAGAATCATAAGTTCCAAGGTTGGGATCTTACAAAGAATGAAATGTTGTGAGAGTGAAGTAGAGGTATGTAAGCAGTGTATTTATAAAGAAATGGATAAAAAGCAAAGAATTATTGATTCCTTACTTGAGAAATTTGATAGCAATTCAAATTTAAAAGAACTACTGAAAAACTGCCAAGACTTATATAAGGATTATTGTGACGTTCGGAAAAAGTATTACGAAAGTTATATAACACATATGAAGGAAAGTACTACTTGTTGTACTGAGCATATTAGTGAATTTAATAGTAGAAGTTTTGATGAGAAGTATAATAGTCAACTTAAGGTAATATGTAATCTACGTGATCAGAGTCACGAAATTTACGAGAAATTGCAAAATGCAGGAGATCAGTTGAGAAATGCTCTAAAGAGTAAAAATGTGACACAAAGTATTATTGATCAATGGGAAGAGTATGCAAATTATGGTTATTTTACATCATGCAATTTTACTTTAAATAATAAATTTATATCTGAGGATATTTGTATTAAAAAATTATCGAATCTTGTATCACAAGAAAAAGATATAATAAAAAAACAACAATCAGTTAAAAATGTTACATTTATTGCTGATGTTATTAATCAAAATGCTACTCAAAGTGTAAGTGTATGATACATTAGTATAATAGTTGTTTTCTATCTGTATTATATAAACTTTAGTATTTAATTGAAAGAGTGATTTTATTGTATACTTATCAAGTATATCTTTTAAGGTTATGATTTTAATCTTTAAAGGTCGATAAGTTTCTTAATATTGCTAAAGTGGTTACATAAAGTTCTAATATTAAGGATGTTTTTTATTGTTATATATTAAGCTTATTAAAAAATATATAAAAGTACTAATAAATATTAAATAATATTTGTATAATTATTTAATATATTAAATTTATTCATTTTTTGTGTCAATCTGTGATACACTTATTAATAAAATAATTAATATATTTGTGTGTAATTTATGAAATTTGATAAAAACTTATTAAAATATAACCCAAACTTATTGAATGGAATAATAATAGCTGCATTAGTTATCCTATTTATCTATTTGCCAGTAGCAATGGTATTGTATTTTACAAGACTTCTTGAATTTAATAAGAAGAGTTTTATACCTATTATGGTATTTTTTGTATTACTCATTATAATTACTTATTTGTTGTTTTTCTGGGAGGACTGTAATAAATCTCTTGAAAAAGAAGATGGTAAGAAGGAACAGGATAGTGTTAAAGATATTGTAGAGGAATCAGAAGTTCATATGCAGCCTAATAGTCTAATACAGGGTCAAGATGGTACGCAATCAGATAGTCAAGATAGTAGTCATACACAAGATAAAGAAGAAGTTGCTGTATTACCAGTTCATAATATGAAAGAAGGAACTGATAGTAAGGTACATGCGAAACAACAATCTAAGCATAGTACCCAGTATACTTCAGTTAGTAAGTTACAAGAATTCAAAAGTAAAAGTGATCGTTTGAAGTCTGAGTTAGGTATATGTGTGGGTGGTTTGGAAGAATTGAAGGAAAATATTATTGAAGTATTAATAAAACAAAGAACTAGTGTTAATGATATAACACGAAAGATAAAAGAATGTGATAATGAAAAAGAGGATGGAAATCTGAGTAAACAGATTGTAGAATTGGAAAAATTAGTAATAGAGCATAATGCTTGCTTGGTAGAATTTATTGAATTAGTGCAGAGTAACATAGAATCTGAAGTTAAGTTTCTGGAAAATTCCCGTAGTATCGGGAGTTTAGAATTATTCAATAATAGTGTTCCTGAATGTACAGGTAAATATATTGCAAAAGAAGAGGAAATATTTGCTAAATTAGAACAAAAAGAACATCAAAAAGAAGTAGTTGAAAAACAGATTAAGGATTTTCTGATATCAGAAAACCCGGATATATCCTGTAAATTTGAAATTTATATGAGTGATAATGATAGGATAAAAAAGTATTTAAAGGCATGGGTTGACAAGGGTATAAAATGTGATCTTAAGATGGATGTATTGATGCAGAATATATACAATGAAATTGGTGCTATTCTTGCAATTAATAATCAATTGCCTATAAATGTACCATGTGTTTGTTATCGAGGTTATAGAAAGATATTGATCAAGCTTATAGAAAAAGTGAACAGTCAACAGCAAGAATCTTGCCCAACATTTGATCAAGATTGTCAAGAAGATAGCGTCCAGTCAAGTTGTGATGAAGAATTAACATCTGAAAGATCCTATGTACCTCAAGAGAAAAAAATAGTATTTGATCCTTATCAGTTCGTTTCTGATGTAGAAAGATTAGATGATTGTAAGAAGGAGATATTGATAAAAATAGAAGTTTGTGAGAATGATATAGAAAGATATAAGCAGTGTCTTTATAAAGAATTAGATGAAAAAGAAGAGATTATTGATTACTTGCTTAAGGAATGTAATAATTTTCCAAATTTAAAAAGGTTGATGAAAAAATGCCAAGGCTTATACAAGGATTATTACAAATCTAGAAAAGAGTATTACGAATGTTGTATAAAATATATGGAAGAGACAAAGAATCATTATTTAAAGGGTAGTGAATCTAGTAATGATAACTTTAGTGAAGAATCTAAAAATCAATCTATCATAATAAATATGCTATATGATATGGGTAATAAACATTACAGAAAATTAAGTTGTGCAATCCGTCAACTTAGTAGTGCTTTGGAAACTAAAGGTGTAACACAACCTGTGATTGATCAGTTAGAAAAATATAAAAATTATGTTGATGTTATATTGTATAGTAATAACTTAAGTAATCAGCTTTTATTGCAGAGTAATTATATTCAGGAATTAAAAGATTGTGTATTAGAAAGAAGGAGTATTCTAGATGAACAAAGAAGGCTAAGGAATGCTAATGCAGCTCCAACTCCAACTCTGATTAATATTAACCCTATACCTGTTACTGCTGTTCAAGATATAAGCAGGATAAAGAGTAAGAAGATGTTTTTCAGATAATGGTTTTGATCTTCTGTCTTGTGCGTTTATATTAAGCAATGAAAAGTTGTTACAAATAGCAAGGGAATACTAAAGGCAAGTAACTTTTGTTATTCAAGGTACTCATATATAATAAGCATTGTGATATATAACACTAACTGTATTGTATGATTATAGTAATCTTATAGTTATTTTTTGTGTAATTAAAAATAAATATTTTTTTGATGATAAAGATTGTAGTAAGGTAATAAAGTTACATTCAGTAATGAGTATGTATTACCAAAAGTCTAAAGTTTTTATTATATAAAAAATAGTTGAAATTTCTTATCTTTGATAATTAATAATTTTTTCAGAGTGTTAGATCACATAAAGATTCTAGTGTTGTATTTTTAGTTTTTTATAAATAAATATTAACAAATATTTTTAGTATTAATTTTTTTTATTAAAGATGATTTATTTTTTAAGATAATGTGTTTATAATATAGATTATAAATTAACTATTATAAGTATCATGAAATCTGTTGAACCTAATAAATCGATGTTAAATATATCACATACTATGAGTGAAGTGTTAATAATAGCAGCTATATTAACATTTATTGCACTTGCTGTAGTATCATCTTGTAAACGCCTAAATGCAGGTCATATTACAGGAATTGTGATTTTAGCTTCTATGTTATCTTTTATTACTATTGCTTTATTATTTAGGCATAGAATTTGCGAATTGTTTGTGAGGTATAATGCTGCTAAAACAGCAAAAGAGCTAGACGAGAAAAGAGCAAAAGAAGAAGAGGAAAAAGCAAAAGAAGTAAAAGAAAAAAGGCAAGAGAACTAGAAGAAAAAAGACAAGAGAACTAGAAGAAAAAAAGGCAAGAGAACTAGAAGAAAAAGAGCAAGAGAACTAGAAGAAAAAAGAGCAAGAGAACTAGAAGAAAAAAGAGCAAGAGAACTAGAAAAAGAAAGAGAAGAAGCATTAAAAAGTTTTTCAGAGCAACTTAAGTCTAATTTTAAATCAATAGTTGATAACCCATGTGATATTCCAAGTGTTATTGAGTGTATGGATGAATCTTACACTCAAAGTGAAGAAGAAGGGTATGTTTTTTTCTTTCCGCAATTTAAGGATTATTTAGATATTCTACTTAAGGAAACAGAAAGTGTTGGTTGCTGTAAAAAAATTATGGGTAGTATCAGTGGTGAGATATTTAACACTTGTTCAAGTCTGTCCGATAGAAAAAAATTAGGTCTTATAATAGGGGCGCGATTGATTATGAAAATTCCTATGTTAAGGGCTATGTATCCTAGATCAATAATAATGGATTTTAAAGATTTATCTCAGTTTTCCGTAGAAGATTACCCGCAAGAATTATATAAGGATGTAATTAAAACAATAGCGTCTAAATTAAATGATAAAGTTTATATTGCGAATAATTATAAAAAATTAAATAGTGAATTATTACGATTATCTCATATGTTGATCGAAAAGAATAAAGGTGTATTAAAGGTAAAACCTGAAGATTTATATAAGATGGATATGGATGATGATTCAACAAAATTGAATAACATTTTATCATGCTTAGCACGTATTGCTCGTTTGAAGTATTATTTTGTAAATGACCAAGAGAAAGAGGGAGGAGAAGATATAGAAGAAGCAGATAAATATAAAGAAATAAGAGAGAGTGCAAGCAAGGCAGATAGTATATTAGATGATTGTAAGAGCTTAGATAAAGGATATGTAAAAAATAAGATTACTATAAAGATTAATCTATCTATTATGGAAAGTTTTTATATATTTGATCCTGTGCAAGAAGATTCTGTTGCTGTAAGAAAAAAGATAGATGTGGTTTCTTCTGATATTGTTGAGAGGAAAGAGGAAGTACGATATAGTCTTTTAAATGCTGATTTACTTGAAGTTCGGAATTTAAATTGGAGTATATCAAAAAAAATAGACTATATTAACACTGCCTTAAGATCTATTGATTATCCTTTTGATAAGACAAAATACCTAATAGCCAATATTCAGAAGTTAGGGGATGAACGTTATTACATGATTTTATTATTTAATAAATCATTGGGAACATTACTATCCGCGCATAAAAAGTATAGTAAGTCTGTGTCATCATATTATTTATATTGTTTTTGCAACACCCATAATTACTTTAATTCTGAAAACGTATTAGAAGAAGATAAATTTTATAAAGAACGTGCAGAAATGCGTAAAAAGAGGAATAAGGATATTGATAACATAAATAAGTTATATAATGACTTTAATAAAAGGTTAACTGATTTTTTAGATACACTAGAGCCATTTTTCAAGAAAGGTAAGGAAAATAAAGGTATTATATCTAAATATATTACTGAATTGAGAGAATATGCACGCGAAGAATCCTTATGCTACTCTAGAGTGCAAGATATGATTAGAGATGCGGAAGAAAATTTTGTTCAATTAGAAGATTGTATGTTAAAAGAATTGAAACTTCTAAGTCAAATGCCATCAAGAAAGATAATTGGTGAGATGACTGTTAGTGAATATACTAAAATGAACACAGAAATTTCTTAATGTAATATAATTTTATTTTTGCTGTAATTTTTACTATAATTAAATAATGATTGATTAATGTTTAGAAATATTAATTTCATCTAGGTGAGATAATATGAATAAATGTGATTATAATAGCATTATTATGTACTGTATGGTATAAAATTTTAATTTCTTAGTTTAAATAAGTATAGATTTCTATTATGTATAATTAATATTTTTACTTTAAAGATCGATAGATTGATTCAATTATTAAGAAAATTATATAATATTCTAATTCTTAATCATCGAATTAATCTATCAATATACCATTCTTATTTTTCTAATTATATTAATATATTTTAATGACTGTGGTCAAAATAATAATAAATTTATTAATAATATTTATTTTTTATAAAATATAGTTTATAATAGTAAATAGATTAATATGTTCATGTGTAATTTATGAAACAAAATGAAAAACTCTCAGATAAAGCATTAGTATATTTAGTAATTGTCAGTATATTGATAGTAGTATTATTACCTATTATGATAGCTTGCAAATTAAATTGGCGTGATATTGCAAAAATTGAGGGACCTTTGCTATTATTATGTGCAGGTATTATATGTGTAATCGCAATTGAATGGTATTCTAAGAAAACTGTAGTGCAGGAAAGTGATCATAAAGTGCACCTAGATGACAGTACGCAAGATTGCGAAAAGGAAGCAGAAGTTTGTAAACAGCAAGGTAATAGTACAGAAATTGGAAAAGTTGCATCATTTACTCAAGGTAATGATAGACCATCAACTAGTAATGTAGCAACAGTATTTGGGGAACAGGAGCAACTACATAGATTACCTATTCAAAGGACTACTCAACATCATATACAGGCAGGTCATAGTGTTGCTCCTACCGAATTCGCTAGTGGTGCATTGGCAATTGGAATACCATCAACTAGTATGAGATCATCTAATGTTGTTCGACAATTACCTAAATTGCCTAGTTTAGAGGAAATGGATTTTGAGAGAAAAAATATATTACAGGGAATAGAGGGTTGTAAAGATAGTATACAACAGCAAAAGAGAGCTTTTTATTCAGGATTAAATAGAAAGCAACAAGATCTTATTAATGTGTTACTTCATAGCAAGTATAATAATACAGTTTTAGAAGAACAATTACAAGAATTACAGCGTTTCCAAAAATCTTATTTCCAAGCTTATAGCAATTATTGCAAATCTTTTATAGAACAAATAGACGATAATAAGAGTTATTGTTTGGGTAATGCAGGTGAACTTGATGAAGATGTATTTTTTGAAAGATTAGTACGTCAAAGTGAAAAAAATAGTGTAAGCCTTCGTAGAATTGATACTGCAATTTTAGGCATTAGTAAGACTATAGAGCAATTAATGGATAAGATTGGCACTTTAGAAGAAAGTACCATTGTTTCAGGATTAATGGACTATATGGATTGTGTTGTGTCATCCAAAGATATCTTGCTACGTTCTTTAGAATCTCACACGCAAAATATCTATTCATTAAAGGATCATATGTTGCAGAGAAAAGCAGTGCTGAGACAACATATGTATACTGCACCACTAGAAACAGAAGCAATGATTAGTCAGGAGAAATCACAGCAGGAGATATGTTCTAAAAAGAAAAATAATACCCAAGCAGGACAAAATAGTAAAAAGTCAAAGTCTAAAGAGCAGTTACTTGAGCATTTAAATAATGATGTAGAAGTAGTAAATATAGTATCTATGTTTGGTACTACTGATGAGTTAAAGGATAGATTAGATACAGTTGAGAAGTCTAAGGAGTTACTGTTGACTGAAATAAGATCTAATCAGGATAATATGCAAAGGTTTATTAGTAATCTTCTTGATAAATTAAAAGAAAGAAAAGATGCTGATAGCAAATTATACGGGGAGTTAAAACAACAATATGATGGTTTATCATATGTAACAGATAATATACAGGCTCACAGAAAAAGGTATGATGAATATTGTAAGGAATATAGTACTTTTATACTAAAATCTTTAGAAAGTGAGGTTAAATATTTTAGCGTTTCTATTGAAGATGATATTGTTGATAGCTTTAAGGAAAGAAGAACAGCTATTAAGAGCGAAGCAGAGAGGCGACTTAACGAAATTTCTGCAGTGATGGTAATATTAACAAGAGAAATCAATGGGTTAAAAAATGCTCTAATGTGTTTTGATATGGATTTGGAGCAACCTGTTGAGATATGTAGAAAATGTAGAAGTCATTACTTTGATTCCTATCGAGAATTATCAATTTTAGAGAAATTATATTTAGAACAATGTAGTAATATTGGTAAAGTGTGGGATTATATAAAAGAAGAAACCAGTATTCAATTGATGCTACAGCAGGTAGAAGTTGTAGCAGAGTCATCTACTGAAAGTAATGGTTCAACAATTAAAGTAGCTATTGAAGAGCAGACATTACCTCAATGTTCAAATGGTATTATGCATTCAACTCATGATACAGCAATGGTTACAGTACCAATAGCAGATGGTATTCAGGAGCAGCAACATACTGAACAGAAAGAATTGGAAGATGGTACTGAAAAAAGAGAAGAAATTGTCGAAAAATTATCTACTGAAAGTAATAGTTCAAAAACTAAAGCAGCTGTTGAAGAGCAGACATTACCTGATAATATTATGCATTTAACTAGTGGTGCAACAGTGTCTACAGTAGCATCAATAGTAGATGATACTCATGGTAAACGAGATGATCATCAACAACAGTTAGATAATACTAAGAAAAATGATAATGTTATAGTAGAGTCATCTGCTGAAAGTAATGGTTCAACAACTAAAGCAGATGTTGAAGAGCAGACATTACCTAAACATTCAGATAGTGTTATGTTACCAACTAATGGTACAGCAATTGCTGCAGTATCAATAGCAGCAGATAATATTCAGGAGCAACGGTATACTGAGCAGAAACAATTAGAAGATAATACTGAGAAAAAAGAAGAGGTTGTAGAAGGGTTATCTACTGAAAGTAGTGCTTCAACAACTGAAAAAGCATGTCAAGGAGATGAGCAACATGGAAGACAAGATAGTAATGTAGCTGTAGAAATATCTGATAGAAACTACGTTACACAAGAAGCGAGCACTAAGAAGAGTCAAGAAGTATTGTCTAAGCAAAGAAATAATATGGATCCATTAGATAAATGTGTAGATGATGTTTTTCAAATGATAGAGAAGCAAAAATGTATTATTAATGATATGCAAGAAATTGTAAAGAAATATAGTATATGTGATCTTCCAGCATTTAATGAGAGCATGCAATTTATTGAGCAATTAATAAAAAATTGCCAGGATTCTCAAGGAAATTATGTAGAATGTTTAGCAGAATATATTCAATTTATGGAAAAATACTTAGCTAGAATTGACGGCTATACCAAAGATGAACTTACTGTTGATCAGTTTAGTGGATTTGAGGCTAAGATATATGAAGATTATTATAATGAATGGTATAAACTGTCTAATAAATTAGAAGCGGCAAAATCTGTTAATGATAAAAGAAACCAACAATTTTATTCTGGTGTGTCAGGTCAAATGAAAAGATGGGGTCATGTCACGAATGACGCAATAAGAATGATGGTGTATGATCTAGGGATAATACAGTTTAGCAGTGGTATAGAAAAACAAGAGTTTAGTTCTGATACAAAAAAGTTACAACCAGTTATGGTACGATTGTGTGAAGAATATTTAAAGTTGCAAACTCATGTGTCTGAGTATTTTGTTAGTTGGGATAAGTTGTCTGGAAGGAAATACTTTAGGCATTATAAATTGATAGATCGCATAGTAAAAGAAATAAATGTTCGAACTCATTCACAATTGCAAAAGTCATCTGATGATAATGTTGTTAGTAAACCAAGAACTGGATTAGAATTTAGTGATAGTATTGTTAAAAAATTCGGAAAGGTAATAGGGGATAAGCTAATCCTGTTAGCTGAAATAAAATTTTGCAGTACTAAATTGCAAGCATGTAGTAATGATATTTTTGGTAAGTTAGAAAGAAAACAGGATATTATTAGTAAATTGGAAAAAGAGTTAAAACAGTATTCTTGTCCTGAGTCATATTTGACACTTTTTTATAATATGCAAGCTTGTCAAAAAAATTATGAAGAATGTTGTAAAAATTATGTAGGGTATGTATTCAAGTTTTTGGAAACTGAGGATCAATATCTTAATGTTGAAGATATGGCTAGTGGAAGTAGCTTTGAACAGAGAGATAAATCTGCACTGGAAGAGATAATTAAGTTAGGTGATGAAATTAATAAAAGTAAAATAAAATTAAAGTATGCAATGGCTCAATTATCTCCTGTAATACAACATTTAAGTCATGAACAATCTGTTGTTGATATATATCAAGAGTATGAACGTTCTAACAGTGATGATTTATATGAAGAATTTTTAAGTTTTGAGACATTATATTTAACGCAATGTAGTAATATTAATAGTTCATGGTGTTGTATACAAGAGGAAAAAAATATTCAAGCTGAACAATATTTACTATATAAATCAGCTAGTGTTGTTGAAGTGAATGGTAGATTAGCCATAATTCAACTTGATGATGTATTGTATATTAAGGGAATTTGTGAAAATGGTGTCCAAAGGTTTCACAAGTGTATTGTTGATAAATTAGAAAGTAAACTAACTTTTATTTCTGATTTACAAGCACAATTAAGAAAATATGATATTGATATTCAAATAGTTTGTAGATTGCAAAATATTATAGAAAATTGTGTGAAATATTATGGTCAGTATTTGGAAGAAGCGAATGATCAAGAAAAAAAGATTCTATATGATCAAATATGTAAACATAGGAAATTATTAAATGAAGTAGAAGAAGAGTTTAACAATACTATGTTGAATTTAGTGCCTGACTATCCTGCTCTTAAAGAATTATATGAAAAATATGAAAATTCTAATATTAGTCTTGGAGAATACGATTCGTGGGAAATATGGAATAAATTACTAAATGGTTTTACCATAGAAATGAAAGAACTATGTTTTCAAATGGATGATCAACAGCATAAACAATCAAGATCAGTATTTATTGAGCAACAGAAGTTGAAGGCTAGATTAAGAGCAATTGAATGTCAGGTAAGTTCATTATCATGTTTTTCTAAAGAAATTTATGAACAAATTTCTCAAGTGTTACACAAGTCTATTATTAGTAAGTTAACAGATAAACTAGCTGCTATTAGTGATTTACAGGAAAAGTTAGAAAAATATTGTGTTAATGTATCAGAAAATTTTGATAAGTTAAGAATATCTATAGAGAATCATGTAGAGTGTTGTCATCAGTATTTAGGAAGAATAGCAAGTGATAAAGAAAGAAAAGTCTTATATGATCAAATGCGTGAACATAGGAAGTTATTGAGTGAGGTAGAAGAGAGATTTTTTAGTACTGATTTATTAGAATTAATAGATAAGAACCCAGATCTTAAAATGTTATATAAAGAATACAAAAGTTCTGATATTAGTTCCGAAGGGGATAAGTTATTGGCATTGTTGAATGAATCATTAAGCAATGTTACTACGAAATTGTATAGCGATCAACAAGAGATGTCTAATATTAAAATTCAGATAAAAGGTCTAGATGATCAGCATTTTATACAAGATGGTTGTAGTATAACTACAGAAGAAGAAACTTTTATGTCAGCTGATCAAGGAGATAGTTATAATTATTGTTATGTAACATCTGGAGACCCATCATCTCTTGAAGTAAGTAATCAGCATAGTCAACAAACCAATGTTGATGTTGTTACAGAAAGAGAAAAGCTTTTGTGGTCACAATCAGCTAATACTACAGCTGATAAAGAACTGGAATCTAAAGAACAAGATCTACATAAGTTAACTAGTCAAGATGATTCAGCAGTTATAGAACCAGCATCTATAGTTGATAATTATGCTCCAATCCCTACTAGTACTGAATTAAAAGATGAATTAGATACAATAATAAGGAGTGAGAATTCCTTATTAGCTAAAATAGAATCTTTAAAAACAGAATTGCAAGTATTTACTGATGATCTTGTTAATAAATTAGAAAAAAGACAAGATATCTTGAATAGCTTTCATAAAGAGATAGTAAAATGTGGTAGTGAGTCTGATTTAGAATCTTTTGTAAGTATGCAAGATCAACGAAAAGATTACAAATCTTGGGAAGATAATATAAAATCTATACTTTTATTATTAGAAAATGAAGTTGTATATTTGAAGAGTAGTGTTGAATGTACTAGTTATAAAGAATGTAAAACCAAGCTAATGGTATACAAAGATATAGAAAATGGAATTGATAAAATTAGAGAAGAATTGAGTAAAGAAGTAGAAAGAGTTATTTCTAGTTTCCAAGATTTGGCTGATAAACAACCTGTGATTAGTAAATTATGTTCAGATCTGAAGGATTGTTCTAATACAATAGACAAATGCTGGTCTGATTGGAAGCAATGCTATGTGGGTTGTGAAAGTAAAATTTTAACAAGAGCAAATTGTATGCAAGAAAAAAAGAAAATTTTAGATCAGCTTCAAGAAAGAGGAGAGAAAGAGCCAACATTGTTATCTTGTAGTATTGTTACTGGTGCTATGGATCGAGATTATGGCATAAGAAGTTAGTGATTTTGTTATTCTGTTACGTTTAATTAAGTAATTAAATTGTAGTAGTGTCATAATAATAATTGAGTTATAAAGCTTTATTACTAGTCCTTTATATGTACAAACTTATTTGTATGTAACAAAATGATATGGTATAGTTATGATAAGTTATACCTACATTGGTTGTGCATTATGAGAGATAATGAAAAGTTGATACCTAGTATCGTAATACTAGGTTTAGTAATTAGCTATATATTAGTAGTATTAATATTATGTGTTACGGAAGTTATAAAGTTCAATTGGATTAATATTATTATTCCTGGACTACTTTGTATAAGTGCTACATTATTAATCTTATTTGAATTGACATGTGCTAAAAATGTACAAACAGATAAATTATTACTTGAACTAAAGGATCGTGTTGGTGCTATTGAAGTAGCAGGTAGTAAAATATTTAATACTTTAGAATCTCAACAAAATATTCTTGATAAATTGGAAATAGCGATACGACAATCAAAAAGTTGTAGTGAATTATTACTTAGACTAAAAAGTTATCGTGGTGGTATTAAAGTATCGGGTAATAGGGTACTTAAACAATTAAAATGTCAACAACGTATTCTTGGTAAGCTGAAGTTAGAGATACAAGAGTGTAATGATGAAGAAGCTTTGCAGGTGTTTCTAGATCTAAGAAACTGCTACAAAGACGTTATTATATCTTGGAAGGAATATGTTAAATATTTAGATGAATACTACAACATTCAGGTTGAGCGTATAGACAAGTATCTTGTAAATAAAAAGAATTTTATTAACCCAGATAGTGATGCACTTGAGGAATTAGATCAAGACCTAGAAGAATGCATGGAGGAATTAGATGAGGCAATTAATGAATTTACAGGATATATGGGTGACCTAGTAGTTGCAACAGCGAAATTTGAGGATAATTTTCTACATGAGTTAGAAACGAAACGAGGTACTATTGGAAGATTATATAAAGATTATCTAGCTCTTAATGGCCAATTGAAAAAGTACAGCGATGATTTTGCAAGAATCGAAGAAAAGTGTGATGAATGTATAACAATACTACTATATTATGTAGAAGAGGAAAAAGATGAATTAATAGTTGACACAACATTGTCTAATAATGTTGTTACTGATGCTGTTAGTGAAGTCTTTCAAAATATGTAAAAGTAATTGTAGAGTTATTACCATGTCATGTTATAAGTTATAAGATTTGGACTGATGTTAGTTGGTAAACGTTAAAACTTGTTTTTCTAAAGGTGACATAGTAAAATTAGGTGGTGATACCTATATTGTTATGTCTTATGAAATACAACAAAAGTTTAGTAGTTAGTCTCATGTTGGGACTGGTAGTTAGCTATATAATAATGTTAGTATTATGTGCTACAAAGGTTATCGAACTGAATTGGATTAGTGCTGCTATATTATTTTTTGTTACTTCTACATTATTACTTTTAGTTAAATTTGGATGTATTAAAGAATATATTAAAGGTAAACTAAATGAAAAGGAATTGAGTGAAAAAGAACTGAATGAACAAAAAGTAGGTGAAGAATTATTATTTCAATTAAAGGATTATTTTAGTGAAATTAAAGTATTAGTTAATAAGATAGAAAGTTGTCTTGCTAATGTCGAAACGTCAGGTAATAGAATGCTTAAGTTATTAGAATGTCAACAAAGTGTTCTTAATAAATTGGAGTTAAAGATACAACAGTGTGAGGATACAGAAGCTTTTGAAGTTTTTTTAGGTCTGAGAAACTGTAATAGAGAGTTTTACTGTCAATGGCAAGAGTGTATAAAATATCTGGGAAAACACTATAGACTTCAAGTTAGGCTTATCATAAATTATGTTGTAAACGGTGGTAAATTCGATAGCATTGAATATGAAGATGATGTATTTGATAGGTTAGAACAATCTCTTGGTGAGTTGAGTTCTATGCAAGAAGAGTTTGAAGAAGATTTTCTACCAGGATTAGGAGACAAAAAGTGTATTATTGTGGGGTTATATAAAGATTATATGTCCTATGAGATGCTTATGTTAAAAGAATTAAGTGCTTTTATGGAATCGAGTATGACTTGTGTTTGTTATGGTTGGGCAATAATGAATTGTAACCAAAAGATAACAAAGGTTAAAAATGCACTAAACAAGTGTCTCAAAGAAGATGAATCAATGGCATTAGTTGATAGTGTTGTTACTGAGTATATGGATCAATTATCATTAGCAGTATAAGTTAATGTGTTACTATGATAATTATTATTAATTTAATTATATAACTATAGTAATAGGTAATTTTTTATTGTATTGTCACTTTTTGTAGCTTATATATGTAGCGAAAATAATAGCAAACTGTATTACTTTGTTAGTATTATATACATTATTAAATTGTTGGATTAATACTACTAATAATTAATTGTAAGAATTCTGCATTGTGAATTTATGTGTTCAAAAGAAATCAAGTGGTGTCAAAGTATCAGATAATAAAATGCTTGAAACATTAAAATATCAGTAAAGTGTTTTTGATAAATTAAAAAGATAAAGATACAACACTATAAAAGATTTTAAAATTTTTATTTACACCTAAAAACTGCAATACAGAACTTAATATATGCGAGAAAGAGATATGGAAATGTCTGGAAAGAGATTATATACTTTTATTATATACTAGTGATGGTATTTTAAAGAAAATGACTAATCTATTATTTGGATATTATATAAAAGAAATTATATATTTATAGTTAAAGTACTTGAATAATTGATTCTCATAAGTATGAGTTGTAGTGCTTGTATTTGGAAGTAATAGCGGAAAGAGATCCAACAGCATTATCTATTACTAAATATTAACTGAATATGTTAGTGGAATCAGATTTAATAATTACTATAATAGTTGTCACTATTGTATAACTCAATAATATAGTATTTTTTGTTTTTCTGATGTATTAGTCTTTATATGATAATTCATGGTATATTTTAATATTTATTATGAAGTAATAGAATTTGTATTGGAGATTTGAAGCCTTATTTTAATAAAATAATCTGTAACAAAATTTATATTATTGCTGAAGTTGACTCTAAAGTTACTAGCAATGTTAATATTTGTAAAATTATAGATTAAAATGTTGATTATAATATATATATATGTTAACATATTAAAGAATATGTTTTATTGGTTATTTTATAGAACATAACATAAAATAGAATTAGTATTTATATAATAAATAGTGCAGCTGCTATATGTGTATTAATGGCTTTAGACGTAAGTCCAATAGTTATGATGATTTTAGATTTTATATTGAGTGTTTCAATATTTTGTTTTTATAAATTTATGACAGATCAATTTACTATAGAAAGACTCCATAAAGATGATACTAAGATATTTATGTTACAAATATTAGATAATCAACAATTTGTTTTGCAGGATAGATTTTTTTACTTTTTGTAATACATCATATTAATATTTTAATTTATATATTTTTAATGAAGACCATATTATGTTAAAGAACATCACAATTATATCTCTTACCGTAGTGTTAATAATATTATTAACTACTTTATTAGCATTTTTTATCAAGTTTAATGAGCAAAAGGGAGAATCAAGAGAAGAAGTATTAAATAAGTTAATACAATGTATTAATGATCTTCAATTATCACATGACATAATATTGAGGATATTAATTAATCGACAAGTTATTTTGAATAAATTGTGTGAACAGATGGAATTAAATGGAGATCAACACGATTTGTCTGTATTTAGAAATTTGCAAAGTTCCCTTGAGGATTTAATTAAGTCTTTTAAGGATTATATTAAGTTTGTAAAACAAGAATCCTGTGTAGTTAGTCTAAAAGCTATGAACTATCGGCTTGGATATTTAGAAAAATTATCTGATTTAGAGAAAAAATTTAATAATGATATTTTACCGGGATTGGAAGAAACACAACCTGCTGTTAAAGAATTATCTCAAAATTACCTGAAGGTTAATAAGCAGTTAAAAGAATGTACTGCTAATTTTTCAAAAATTTGTGCTACTTGTAATAGTTATGAGAAGCAAATGCTAGATTGTATACAACGAGGAAAATCGGTTGATAAATTATTACATAGTTTGAAAGCATGTAATAATGAACTTAAAATATGTGGTAGTAAAATAATTGAAATATTAAAAAATAAGCAAAGAATTCTTGAAAATTTTGAAAGAAGGATAAAAAAATATAATAATAAAGAAGCTACTGATGTTTTTTATAGTCTGCAAAAATATCACAAAGCTTGTGCTATATGGTGGAAAGAGTATATTAGATCTGTGGAACAAAAACACGATCTGATTAATGCTAATGTTATTAAAATATGTGCTAATGGTACTTTTGATGTTTTTAATAATGCAGGAATTGAAGAAGCAGAAATGATATATTCAAAATTTGATGAAATTCTGCGAAAGATAATAATGAAACGTGGTAACTTGGGTTTGTTAGATCCAGGACCATCATATGATGATTCATTAATAGAGTTCTTTAGTTTAGAAACACCTAGTATTAGAGAATTGTATCCATTTTATATAGGTTCTATACCGCAGCAGAGTAATAATATTAGAGGATTATACTCAGCTTATCTTAATAATATAAAACTATTAAGCAGTATTTCTTCTAATTTTTCTACTATTCGTAAAGACTTAAGCAAATATATAGAAAAAATCATGAGTAGTCATATAAAAGAACAAGAAGATGAAACTACAGTATTATCTGTTAGTGATATTGTTGTTAAACGTAATTATCCATGTTGTGCCGTGTAGTATGGTACAATATTGTAATGTGTTATTAATTACTGATTTATTGTATAACTATAATGATATTATAATTTTTACAGTATTTAATCTTTTGTATAGCTCATACATATATGCTTAGAATTTGTTATGGATAATGGGATTTATATGTCGGGGATTTAAAATATTACTCTAAGTAAAATGGTCTACGGCTTTTGGTTTTTTTATTTAAGAAATAAACATTACTTAATTTACAATTTAGCAATTATAAATTAATTAATATTTATTGATTTTCTATGAAATAGATATTATTATATAATATATTTAGTTAGATTTTTATATTTGGTTACTTTATGGGACACAAAAGTGTATTAATAGTACTTGCTATATTAGCAGTAGTTGCTGTGTTGCTATTTTATATTAACAAAATTATTAAAGGTAGATCAATTAAACAATTGAGTTTAAGAGAACAACTATTCTCTGAATTAAGACAGTGTACTGATGAAGTTGAAGTGTTAGGTGGTAAAATACTTGATCTGTTAGAATTTCAAAGAGATAGTTTGTGTAATTTAATTCGAATGCTGCAATATTCTGATAGAGATTATAAAGAAGATTTGGATGTTTTGAATCGTATGCAATATTATTCTGATGATCTTGTTAAATCTTGGAGACAATATATTGAATTTGTAAAACAAGAGTGCTGTGTAATTCGAATAAAGGCTAATAGGCATGAAAAGAAATATATAGAAAAATTATCTGATTCAGAGAAAGTGCTGAAGAATGATATTTTACCAATGCTAGGAGGAACACAACCTACCGTTAAAGCACTAGCTGAAAAATATCTAGAAGCTGATATGCAATTGCAAAAGTTTACTGCTGATTTTTCAGAAAACTATGCTGCTTGTAATCGTTATGAACAAGAAATGCTAGCTTATATGCGGCAAGGAGAAAAGAAATTAGCTGAGGAGTCATTCACTCATCTAAAAGAATCTTTTAATAAACTCAAAATATCTGGGAATAAAGTGTTGGAAGCATTAAAAAGCAAAAAAAGTATTCTTGATAATTTAGAGAAAGATATACATCAGTATGGTGATGAGAAAGGAGAAGAAGTTTTTTTCCATCTTCAGCAATACTACAGAGATAGTTTTCAATGGTGGGAAGATCATATTAAATCTGTAGAACACAAGTACGCGCTAATTAATATTAATATTATCAGTAAACATGTTCAGAAGAGTTCTGATATTTGTATGGGAGAATCAGATCAGCAAAGTCTACTGTTGCAATTTAAGAATGATATTGTACCAAAATTAAGAAAAATGCAATTTGGTGTTAAAGAATATTTGAATTATTTTAGTGCTGATACTCGATTATCACAAAGTTTCTCTGATTTTGATGAAGCTCGTGTGAAGCTAAGTCAGTATATCAAGGAAATCATGAATCATGAGGAACAAAAAGGTATAACAGTATTGTCTGTAAATGATATTACTATACCTGTTATGTCATGCAATACTATAGGTTAATGTATTAGTATATCATTTATGATAGTTCATGATATATCTTACTATATTTATTATGAAATAATAGAATTTATACACTAGAGATTTGGAATTTTATTTAAATAAAATGGTCTAGGGAAAAGTATATATTATTGCTAAAGATTAACTCTAAAGTTATTAATAGAAGTATATGAAGTATAGTATTAAAAGTTATTAAATTTTATTATGAAAAGATAAGTAATTAGCATGTTAATGAAAATTATTATAAGGAAACAATATTAATACTTTATATAATAATAACTGCTGCAAGTAGATTTACATTGGTGATTTAGGAGTTAATTTATAATTATTATTGCTTCAACACTTATTAAGTATATTACTGTTTTGTATTGATGATTATGTATAGTTAATCAAAGAAACATTTCATTATGTTTAAAATATTAGGTAGTCAGGAGTTTGTCTTGCTATATAAGTAGGTATTAATTTTTATACAATAATTAAGATAATAAGTTGTTGATTTTTTTTAAAATTTTACTAATATTTTAGTAAATATTTAATATTAGTTGATTTATGGAATATAATGCAAAACTTATAGTTGCTGTAGCAATGAGTAGTGTGATTATTGCTGTGTTAGCAATGTTAAGAGTTAATATTATAATTATTAGTGCTTTAGCAGTTCTATTTGTTATATTACTGTTTTGTTCTTATAAGTTTATTAGTGATCAATCAAGAAGACAATTAAGGAAAGAAAAATTACGTGAATTAGAAAGATATGTTGATGATGTTAAAGTATCAGGTGACTTGATGCTTAAAATGTTAGAAAATCTAAAATTGATTTTGTATAAGTTATGTGAAGAAATAAAACCATATGCAAGTGAACAAGATTTATTTATTGTTGCAATGATACAAAACCGCATTAACAATGAGAGTGAATCTTGGAAAGAGTATGTTGAATTTGTGAATAAAGAATGCTCTATAGTTCAACTTAAAGTTTTCAAGCATGAGAAAAAATATGTGGAAAAATTGTGTAGTATAGAAGAAAAATTTAAAAATAATATTCCAAGGTTAGCGAAAAAAAGATTTGCTATTAAAGCATTATATAAGAATTATTTGGAAGCTAATAAACAATTGCAAAAGTATACTACTGATTTTTCAAAAATTTATGCTATTTGTGATAATTATGAAAAGAAAATACTACATTATATTTCCCTAGAAAGTAAGGGAGTAGTTAAATATTCATTATGTAGTTTGAAGGAATCTTTTAGTGAACTCAAAATATGTGGTGATAAAATAATTAAAACATTGGAAAATAAACAAAGTATTCTCTCTAATCTTGAAAGAGAGATACAACTATGTGGTGATAAAGGAGCGGATAATATTTTGCAAAATCTACAAGAATGTTATAAAAATAATACTCAATGGTGGAAAGAATATATTGAATCTGTAGAGCGAAGATACGAGCTAATCAATGTTGATGTTGTCAAGAAACGTTTTAAAATAGTTAATTTTTATGATATATTAGGATTAGAATTAAGGATGTTCGATAGATTTGGAAATATTATTAAAAAAATATTAAAGAAACGCGAGACTAGTGAAATTACTGTTAGTACTGTTCTAGAACCTCAGGAGAGACAAAAACCTGTTTTGCTGGATTTTCCAAGTACTATTCTATCTTTACGAAGAATGGAACCTACTATTAGAGAATTGTATCCACATTATATTAATAGTATTCCACAATTGGGAGAAGAAGAACATGATATTGAAAAACTATATTATGGTTATTTAGATATTGGAATATCACTTACTAATATTTCTATTATTTTTTATAGAGTTCGTAAAATATTAAATAGTTTTACAAATAAAATTAAAGATAATTATGTAGATATAACAGAACAAGAAACAAGGGAACAAGACGATGGAATAACAGTATTAACCATGTAATATACTGATTTATTATATTATGACTAATAATATTTTAATTTTTATATAGCTTGGATGTGTTTTACTAAGGTTTGTTTATAATAAAAAATATAGAGTTATAGTAGTTGTATGTAGATTTATGTGTTAAAAATACAAAACTTTGCTTAGATTAAGTTGTCTACAGAAGATAATGAAAAAGTTTTTGTTGTATGAAGGTTAATAAATTTATTAACTTATTAGCAAGAGTATTTAGGGATTATATCGTTAAAAGTTCTACATTTAAAACTTATTAAAAAATATTTATTATAACTTAAAATTTATTGATTTTTTATGAAATGTGTACTATGTACACTATTTAGTATATATTAAGTCCATTTTATGAAATGTGATAAGAAATTATTAAGTATTTTAATAGTCAGTTTATTCGGTCTGATTGTATTTATAGTGTCAGTATTATGTGCAGCTAAAACAATCGAGTTGAATGCAATTAATATTGCAGTTATTCTTGTATTTTTTTAATATTAATTTGTATCAGTGCTGCATTATTACATTATATTACAAAAGACAGTAAAAAAGCATCAAGTAAAGAATTATTAATTAGAGTAAAAGAATGTTTTAGCGAGATCGAAATTTTGGGTGATAAAATAATTGAGAGATTAGAGCATAGACAGAATATTCTTAATGATTTGAAAAAAGAGATACAACAATGTAGAGATCAGGGTTCTTTAGATTCTTTCTTGAGATTTGAACAATATCATGAAAGTACCTGTCGACTGTGGAAAAAGTATATTGAATATGTGAAAAAACAGTGCATTGTAACTCAGATTGATTATACTAACGAGCATATAATATTTGATGAATTTTGTGATTATGTAGGTAAAGCAAGTGCTATATTAAATAAAGTTAATATGTTTGTAGATGAATTCATTATTGAAGCAGGAAATTTTAATATTATTGTAGCAAATTTAGGAAGAGAACGATCTATTATTAATGAATTATATGACAATTATCTGAAAAATGATAAGCTATTAAGAAAGTACAATCATGGGTTTGAAACAGTTTATCGAAATTGTCATTCTTCTATAATTAAAATGCGATATTGTATAAAAAAAGAAATGAAGGAATTAGTAGAATTATCAGCTATAGGTGTTATTGTTGAGTCTATAACTGGGGATAATGCTTCCTTAGCTGTATGTAATGTATAACTGTAGTTGTATTATTTTTTTATTATTCTATTTATAAATAGTAGTTAGCTAGCCATTAAATTGCTTAATTGTTGTATATTAAAGATTTCCTTGAAAATGTTTTTTCTTATATTTTGATAAAGTTATAAAAATTAAAGGTATATATTTTTATGAATAACAGTGATAATTTTTTATTAATTGTTATAGATGACTTTATTGATTTATATGGGTTAATAAAACACTTAAGTAGTATAAATTGTATGTATTAAATAATGCGACAATGTAGTGTTGCTTACTATATTTATATGAGAATAAAATTTTTTATTATAAGTTTATAAAATTGCTAGCAAATTGCACTTTGAACTGTAAATTACTATTATTGATATGTTTATGAGAAAATTATTAAAATAGTGTTAAATATTAAGTTAGTTTCCCGTATTTTATTATTGTTATTTAAAACACATATATAATGAATAGCCTTACTATTAATAGTGGAAAAATTTTAAGAATTTATCTATTTAATTATACTTATTTATTAAGATATATATTAACCTAGTGTCGATTAATTATTAATTATATATTATGTATAAATGACGCTTTATCATGTAATGAATTAAGAAAAGTTTATAAACTAATTAAACTTAGTATAAAATTTTACATATTTCTTATATAAGTACACATTAATACTTAAATATTTTACATATTAGTTAATAACTAAAATCAATCTATATTTTTAGGAAAGCTTATGAATAAATCTCAATCTCGTTATGTATTCGGTATACTTTTTGTATTTCTAATAGTGTTGGTTGCTTGCTTTATTAAATTTAGTGATGATTCGTTAACATTAAAGAATGTTTTTTTTAGTGTTGCTTTACTAGTGGTACTTATTCTTATGATTGCTAACACTATACATTTTGTTGTACATACTAGTCAAGGTGTTGCTGTAATACCTCAAGATGAAGAGTTAAGTATTAAAGAAGGAGAACAAGTTATTATATTTATATCTTGTGATTCTAAAGAATTGAGCGAAATAGGTACTGATAATAATATTATAAAGTTAACAGGTACTAGATCAGGTAGGAAAGTTTTTTTCTTTGATATAACGCAAAGTTGTGGATTAATGCCTTCAAGAAGATTTAGATTACAAAAAGCTATTGAAAAAAATCATGAGATATTGTTTTCTGATAAAGATCTTGCAAAAATAAATTCTCCAGGAATTGCTATAGTAGTGAGGGGAAAAGTAAATTCTATTTCAACATTAATGAAACACGTGGATAAAAAAAATGATGTTATATATCCAGAAATAAAGGATGATGGTACTGTATTGTTAAAACATAGATATGTAGCAATTGCAACAACGGAAAGAGATCTTGAATTATGCTTGCAAGATACCAAAAGTATGATGGTAGATAATATTCTTCCTGAAATAAGAAGTAAAATCATATCTGAGAGTCAAGTATCTAACGGTGAGGTTATATTAAATATGTATCATGTTCTATTATGGTATATATTTAGATCTTTTCCGTATAATCCGTTCTCAACTGATGAAGAAAAAAATTATGGCTTGATGAAGATGATGGGAAAACTGCTTTATTTCTGTTAAAAAATTTTAGTTTGTTATCTATGACGGGTTATGAGGAAGTATATTTACCTAATTCTGAAACTGCGAAAGCTTTAAATGATAAAATTAAATGGGTAGAGACTCACATGGAAGATTATGAAACAGTTGAAAATGCAAGAATACTTACTCATATATTTGATAGAATAAAAAAGATGTTATATGATCTCGAGACTCGAATACATTCATATAATTTTTTATATTTAGCTAAAAATTGTTGTATAAATTCTTATGGTAAATTAGAAGATTTAATACATAACGATTTGAGTGTTTGTTCATATAGGTATATTTTTTCTATTGCTTCCTGCCAGTATGGTGATGATGATGTAATGATGTCAAATGATTTTATTCACAAACTATTGCGTTTGAGAAATTTTGGGGGACTGATAGATACAGTACAAAGTGTATTAGATAGTGTTTTTTTTGATAAAGTAATCAAGGATGATATGCCTTATTATCATACTCTTAACATTCCTGATGTGTTGAAAGAATTGTCAATAGATAATGTAAAGAATTATACTTTTAAAGATTTAGTTGATAGTGCAAGAAAGTATATAATGAAAAAATATGTAGTTAATAATTTACCACTAATTTCTAAACAAAATTCATCCAAGAAAATTGGTTGTGTAGAGAGTATTATTTTAATTCCTGAAGAGAAAATTCAGGTTAAGAAAAATAATGTGCAAATAAAAGGTCTTACTGAGTCTGTAATGGCATTTACTATGTAGTATATAACTTTTTATATAGTATAAATGAGATGTTTTGTTAAAATAAGATCTTTTTGTTATTATATAATAAGGAATCAATATGTTACTTAGATCTGGACCTAAAAGTATAGGATCCGCAGTTGAGGGGTTGATACTAAAAAAATGCGAAAAGGGTCATATTAGTAAAATTGAAATACGCCTTTTTCTGAACTGGAATAATATTGTTGGAGAAGAAATAGCTAAAGTTACAAGACCAAAAAAATTATTGTTTTTAGATAATACTAATACAGGAATTTTGTATGTTATAGTAAATAGTGGAGGTATGGCAATTAATGTACAATATGCTATTCCAGTAATTATAGAAAAAATTTCTGTGTTTTTTGGATTTAAGGTAATACATGCAATGAAAATTCAGCAAAGATTATAATTTGCATTATATAATATTCTCAAATAAAATGGTAAAACAGAAAAATCTTGACTTTATTGGTAATATACAATGCTAATTTTATTAGTATTAAAACCTTAGATAATTAAGTAATAATTTTCAATATTACAGTATATATACAGCTAGTTATAATTTATTCTTACTTGATATTAAATCAAATAATAAATTACGTTTAACTAGTGGTTTACTTCTTAAAATTATTTGATATATCTTAATTTATGATGTATCTTAAATAAGGTAAGTTTTTAAATACTTACATTATTTATATTACTTATTTGTTTTTATTATGGCTTTTATAGAAATTTTGCCTTATTATTTAAAATTTAATGATATTTCATTAATTTTAAAGATTACTTTTTATTTAATTATATTAATAATAAGTATTTATATAGTTGCTTTGTGTATAGGTCTTATTAGTAAATTAATTATTTCTGCACAATCTCAAAAAGGGAAATGTGAATCAAAAAAACTAACTGTATTTTTTCCTTGTGTTCTTAGTGAGCTAGATAAGATAGATCCAGAGTACCATATTTTTGAATTGAAGCGCAATCGAATTCAGATCACTGATCAACAGGGAGAAGGTTTTATACACTGTGTCAGACAAAAAGGTAAATTATTTTCACGAAGTTTTAAATTACAGCTGAAAAATGATTGCTACGAAGTATTCATAGATAAAGAAAACAGTAATTTTGTTAAGGGAGGTTTTTATATATCATCTAAAGTAGATCCTACAGTGTTAGATCAGTTAATAGCAGAGGATTGTTTATCAGGTTCTGTTCCAGAAGTGGAAAACGGAATTCTATATTTACACTATACCTATCTTGCAGTAGTAAAAGACACAGAGAGTCTCAAAGCTGTTTTAGAATCAAGAAATGAAGTTGTTACTGAATATAGTAGTTTGTATTTTGCTAAAAATATTTCTGTAACTGTATATGAATCATTAATAGCGTCGATTTTTTGTTCATGTCCAGGTGATATGAAGTCTATATGTCCAGGTGATAATAAATATCTAACGAATCAGGAAGGAAATTTTTGGATTAATACACCTAATGGTCAAGCTGCTGTATCTTTGTTAAGTATATTGCCTCCCACAGAAGTGTTAGGTAGAAAGAAAGTGCGTGAAAATAAGCATGGTAATTTAAATAAACAAATAAACTGTGTACTAAATTACATTAAGAACACTAAAGGCAATGCAACAGATAATGCTGATTTTGATTATGTATTAAATTTTTTGAAGGAACAAATATGGGTAAATAATCGGGGAGTGCCTTTTTATAATGTTATAGGTGAAAATTATCCTTTAATAGAAGATAGTAATTTGAGAGTAAAGGATTTATTACGTAAAGACCTTCCACAAAATTTCCTTAGATATATTTTTGCTATTGCTTCCTATCAGGATTGTGAAGATGTTATTGAAACGAATGAATTGATTAGAAATTTAATGGTTAAATTTGGTTTTGAATATGTTATTGATAAAGTACATACTATATTAAAAGATTGTTTAGATAAAGTAATAGATATTAAATCATTTTGTGGAAATGTAAGTGGTGATGTACTGACAGCATTGTCCATAGATAATGATAAGGAGTATACTGGTAAGGAACTGGTAAAGCATGCAAGAGAATATTTAGTAAAGAGGTATGCACATCAAATTTCAATAATTATGGAAAGAAATGTACCTATAAGAGTAGGACCTATAGAGAGTATGATAATTGTATATCCAGTAGAAAAGAGTCAAATGTTGAATAATCTGTTACTCGATCAAGTTGTTGCTCATGGTATTCCACTAGGCAATAATTGCTGATTTTCGTTTTTTCCTAATATTTATTTTAATACATGTAAGCCATGTAATAGTTTTAGTGGTTATTTTTATATTTAAATTAATAAATTTATCCTTGAAGATAATGTTATGAATATGTTTCGACTTAGTTTGTTATTTATATTTGCTGTTCTTTTTGTAACTACTATAGTATTGTTTTTTCAATTTCAAAATAGTAAGTTAAGTATAAAAAATATTGTTTTTAGTATTGTGTTACCAATATTAATTATTTGTAAAATTGCTGTTGTTGTATTTTTGATTTTAGGTAGTAAAAAGGATGTTACTGCATCTAAAAAAAATAGCCTTATTATTAATAGGACAGATCAAGGTGTTTTTATATTATCTCAGAATCAATCTTCTGTTGAAGAAGGTAAAGAATATGTAATGTTTACGTTTTTTAGTTCTTCTGAGGGATTGAGTAGGATAGGTTCCATGGATAATATAGTTAAATTGGAATTCGATAATTGTTTGTTGGTGCTTTCAAAAGCAGTGAAACTGCAATTAGATACTAATTATAAATGTCAAATATTAGTTGATGGAAAAAGTATTGTTAATATAAGTAATCCGCATTTATGTATATGGATAAACGATAAATCAAGAGTAGAAAAAGTAATCGACGAAATAGTAAATAAGTATTTAGCATTATGTATTAAATCTTCAGAGGTTAAAAATGGTATTTTATCATTAAGTTGTGAGGGTTGTGAGATAGTAACAGATAGAGAAAGTCTCAAGTTGTTTTTGTTGGAACCATACGGAAATAGTAGTGATAGTAAATATAAAATCTTGTTAAAAAAATTGTGTGATGATTATACGGGTGATCCAAAATTTATGTGTCAAAATGTGGGTGAAGGTAATAGATTGACACCTGAGCAAAAAGAAGGTTTTTGGGTTAATACACTTTATGGTAAATTGGCTATATATTTATTAAGTATGTTTAATCCTTATGAATTGTTGGATAAAAAAGAGTTGTGTCAAAGTGAACAAAGTAATTTTTATAAGCAGATAGAGTATTTACTAAATTATATTCAGGAAAATGATATAACTTCAAATGAGTCGAATTTTGATAGTCTATTAAGTTTTATTAAAGAGTATTTTTGGAACTATCAGGTTATGGGTGAAAATTGTAGCTTAAGTAATGATAAAGGAAAATTAAGTGATATAATGCTTAAAGATTTGGCAAGAGTAGATGATTTGTGTAAATATATTTTTGCTATTGCATGTTATAATGATAATAATCCTAATTATACAAAAACGAATAAATTTATAAGAGATTTATTAATTTCTACAGGACATGAAGATTTACTAAGGAAAGTAACTTATATAATAACATGTAAAGATTTTGGGAAATATAATTCACTTTACTCTGAAAAGCGGAAGCAAGATGTTAGCTTTTTCTATGAAGATATTAAGATTAATGATGTCTTAAAAGAATTATCAATAGATAGTGATAAGGAATTTAGTAGTGAAGAGTTAGTGAGACATGCAAGAACATATATAGTGAAGAAGTATGCATCTCAGATAGTATTGTCTTTAAGTGAAAAGCAAGCTTTTTCTTTAGAAGTAGGAGCTACAGAGGGAATTGTCTTAATGTCTAAAGAAAATGGAATAGCAAATATTGTTGAAATAGATAGTGTTATTAATTCTTTTGCTACAGCAATAGCAGGTTGTAGTACTTAGGTTTTGTAAAATAAATAGTAAATTTTGTCATTGATTAATAGGACTAGAATAGATTATAAAAAAATATGAAGAGAGTTATATTATCAAATGTATGAAATAAATAAAAATTGTCTGATTTAGTAGAATTTTATTATTCTTTGATAAGAAAATAGTTATAATCATTAATGATTATTAATACTATTTTGAGGTAAGTAGATGAAGAGAAGTACAAATTGGTTTTTGTTAATTTTAATTAATATACTTTTAGTAGTAGCAATAGCATATTTAGTTTGTTTTAGATATGATAAGTTATCAAGTTTAAAAAATGTGCTTTTTTATATAGGAATATTTATATTAGCTATTTGTGATGCTATTGTTACACGTTTATTAAAAGCAGAGAAATATTTCGTATTTATACCGCTTTCTGATGAAGAGTTGAGTAAAGTGGGTATGAATAGTGGCGATATTTTAACCAATTTAGAATATAAGTGTAATTCTGAAGAGACTTATCTGTATATAGCTCTAAATAATTCATATTTACAAGCAAAAAAATTAAGCCTTGATAGTGATCATAAGTGCGAAATATTGAGTAAAAGTGATTTTTCTGATTTTAGTAAGAATAATAAGGGTTTGTGCATATTGATACAGGATAAATCGAATGTTGAAGCATTAAAAAAAGCATGTAAATTGAAAGTAAGTTCTTTAAAAGTAAAAGATGGAAGTTTATCATTAACTTATCAAGCTACTACAACAGTAAAAAGTAGACAGGATTTGAAGTTGTGGTTATCAGGTTCTACAGTTAATGATAGTTCAGGCTGTTGTAATGTATATAAAGAATTATTACAATTTATGTTTACTACTTTAGAAGATACACAACCTATATGTCCAGAGGTAGATAGGGATGGTAAGCCTATAAATAAACAAGGGATAGAATACTGGATTGATTCATGTTACGGTAACATAACTCTCTTGCTTTTAAAAATGTTTAATTTTAAAGAAATGTTAAATCGAGAGGAATTATTATCTTTAGAAGAAGATTTTCGTGAAAAAGTTGAGTGTATATTAAATTATATTAACCAGAGTAAGTTAACTGAAACTGAAGGTAATTTTTATCAAATGTTACGAATTTTGTGTATATTTTCACATGATTTATATTACGGATCAAATTGTACATATCAATTTTTAGATTATGAAGTTCTTGAGGAAGCAAATTATCCCATGTTCAAGGAAAAAATCTGTAAAGACTTAGATATAGAATTAAATAAATACATTCTTGCTATTGCATGTTATCAAGGTCATGAGATGAATGAAAAAAATGAAGTAACAGGAGATTGCCCTGTAAGAACAAATAGTCAAATTAAAAAATTATTAGATGCACAGCATAAAGATACTGTAGAAACAGTACATAAAATCTTAAATACTTATTCTGATAAGAAAATCATAAGGGGTTCAGAGGATTGTAAGCGCTTAAAGGTATTCGATATATTGCGAGAACAAGAAGAAATAGAAACAATGAAGGATGCATACTCTGTAGAAGAGTTGGTTACTATTGCAAGAGAATTAGTAAGTAACAAGTATTGTTCTATTATTCTAAGTTCATATTTTCCTCATGAATATATTACTAAACAAGTAGATGATATGGGTTTTGCTTTTAATAAGTCCATTACTGAGAAAGTAGAATGTAAAAATATTACTTTGGTAGATGGAAGTATTCCTGACACTACTGTTGATCATGTTGGTGATATTATTTTATCTGATATATGCTCTAGAATTAAAGAAGTGTAACACAAAATATGTAAGCTTATAAGTTGTTGTTTATACTCTGAAGTATATTTTTTATATACTAATCCTGCTGATTGATGTTAATAAAAAATTATATAATGTATTAATAGTAAATATATTTAATTTTTAGCTTTCTTTATTAAGATAATTTTATATACTAATGTTATTTTAGTAAGTAGGATAATTTTTTAAGTATCAGAGTATTGTTAAATATTAGCGCTAATTTATAGGTAATAATCTTTATCACCTATTAGATAAGATTTTAATAGATATTAAAGTTAAATTTACTTAAATAGTATAAAACTTAATATTATTAGTTCTCAAAAAAATTTATGAATCAACATTTCTCTTATTTTGTACTATTTATTGTTACTCTTCTGTTGATAGCAATGATAGCAATACTCATTTGTTTGGAAGATAATGAATTAGGTACAAAAAGTATAATAATGGGTATGATCTTATTAGTAACTCTTTGTGAAGTTGCTAGTATATGTTGGGTTGTTTATAATTCATATTGTGTGGAATTTAAGGATGATAGTAACATCAGTGTTGATCCTCAGGAGTATCAAGATATTCAAGATGACCAAAATAGCGAAGAAGTAGGGGTGAAGGAAAAAAGTCAGACTAGTTCTTCTATAAGAGCTTCTGTAATGCGTCATAGTGATTCAGGTATTGATACTGATGAAGACATTCAAACTGCTTCTGTTATATCTCAAGATAGTCAGGTTGTTGAAAGTCAAGATATTGTGCCTATGATTACTTACTCTCAACTAATGAGTGATTATAAAGCAGGTGCAGAGTATGTTATATTTATACCATTCACGGATGAAGAATTAACTAAGATAGATGTTACTAATAATATTGTGAGTTTAAGATATAAGCGTAATGTTCCATATATATATATCACACAAAGTTATAAATCACATTTTTCAAAAACGGTAAGACTTAAACTAAGTGATGATCGATGTAAAATATTGGAAAGTAGAGAGGAACTTAATGAAATAGATGCACCAGGTTTGAGTATATGGATAAAAGATGGTTCAAAAGTCGAAAGAGTGATGAAGAGGTCTGTTATACATTTTGTTATATGTCCAGAGATCGTAAATGGAGTTGTGTCATTTAATTATTATGGTAATAGATTAGTAAAGGATAGGAAAAGTCTAAGATTATTTTTGTTAGATACTGCTATACCATTTGCTACTAATAAATATGAACTATTATTAAAACGACTTCTTACTAATTATCCAGATGATAGAAATCTTGTGTATCCAGAGGATGAAGATAAAGCTAAAAGTCACAAAGGAAAATTTTGGATTGATACATATAAAGGTAAACTAACTGTAAATTTGTTAGGTATGTTTGGCATATATAAAATGTTATCTAAAAATCAATTGTGTGGTAGTTTTTATGATAAAATAAAATATCTATTAGATTATATTAAAAAAAATATTACTGTAGATGATAATGCTGAGATAGGTATATTAAAATTTATAAGCTGTAACTGGTATGTTAATCGTTATTCTGGTTTTAATTACCATCATGCACTGCGTGTAGATGCTCGTCTTACGGTTGGAGATTTAATCTATGAGGATTTTGAAAAAGACGAAATATATAAGTATATTTTTTCTATAGCTTCCTATCCGTATATTAGAGGTAATTGTGTGGAAATAGATTCTGTTCCTAATGCAAGTTATTATAATTGTGAATGTATTGAAAGCCATAATTATATAGTAGAATTATTAACATCGCATGGATTTGCAGAATCCATGTATGAGTTGATTGCTATACTGAGTAATTGTTATGATAGAAAGATTAAGTGTGGTTCAAGTGAATATGAAATACTAAAAGTTCATGTTTTGTTAGAAAGCATGCTCAAAGAAAAGATAATACATAGGAAAGATGTTAAAAAGGAATATACTGGTAAAGAGTTAATAGATATTGCAAGAGCGATGATAGAAACTAAGTATATGACGAAAGTTGGAATATTTCACGATACTCCTAGGGAGTTTACTGTACAAGTAGGACGTGCAACAAGTATTGTTTTAGTAAGTGTACATTCTCTTCAACTAAGTAGACATGGTATAGCAGTAGGTAATGTTACCACCAGAGGTCGGTGTAATTCTATTTAATATTAATACGTAATTTGAATATAAATATATACTAGGATCTTTTATTATTAATAGTAGTAAATTTACTATAAGTATTGCATTAATCATAATATGTAAAAGCAATTTATATTTACTTTTACTCATTAGTTTCTGTTAAAATAAATCTGAACTGTTAATAAATTTATTTATTGATCATATAAGTCACGTATAATTCATACTTAAGCATTAATGCTAAAGTAAGCTTTACTCTAGGAAAGTGTAAAAAGTATTATACTAAAATATATATTTTAGATAGTTTTTAACATTTATTTATTGGTGAATATCTATATTGTTTATTAAGTACAGTTATTACAGCATATGTATCTAGCACTAGTTGTTTTCAGATTGTTAATATATGTTTGTAGGATGTAGTTATTTGTTTAATTTATATTATAAAAAATAGAATAGATATTCATTATAGTATTAAATTTCATAACAAAAAGGTAGTTTATTTTAAGAAAATTATCCCAATTATAAAAAAGATGTTTTCTATTATTGCCTAATATACCTTCTTTATACACTTTATAGTCTTAATTTTTATTGTGTTAGAATGTGATGTATATGTCCCTTTAGAAAATACTGATTGTAATATATATAATATTTATTAAATTTATCAAGTGTTAAAGTATTAACATATTTTATAATATGTTATAATCAATGACTAACTTTATTAATATTATCAGTTTATTATTAGAGGAATTTATGAATAAAAGTAGATATGAATTGTCTTTATATATTGCGATTAATACAATGCTTGTAGTAATTGTATTGTATTGTTTTTTATTCAAAAACAGTAAGTTGATGATATATGATATATTTTTTATTCTGCTATTAAATATGTTATCTTTTTGTATAACTGTCAGTATAACACATTTAGTTGCTTATAATTATAGTATGTGGATAATGTATGAAATGTTTCCTGGTGCGAAAAGATTTCATGATATAAGAGGTTATGGTATAAAAGGTCGTGATATTGTAGCTGCAGCATCTCTTGCAATAAAGGAAAAATCTATGTTAGATCCTAATCAAGGATGTGTTATATTTATTCCACTTGTTGCAGAGGGATTGAACTCTATGTTAATTGATAGTATTGAGTTAAAATATGGAGAAAATCCAGGTGAAAGTTCTGTTGTTCTAACGGAAAATAGAGGGCTTCTACCTTCGAAAGTAATGGAGTTTGGATTAAGTGCTAATGATAAGTTTGTAACATCATTTGATATATCTATACTTGATAGAATCAATAGTCCTGGTTTATATGTGTTGGTAAGGAATGGATCAGGACTTAAAATATGTTCAGATCTTAATATGAAAAGTTTGAAGATAAGTAGTAGAGTTATGCTGTTAACTTATGAAGGTTATAAGAAAGTAGAAAATACAAAAGATCTAAAGTGTTTATTGTTAGATTATTTACCAGAGTATGATTATATGAGTATAGGTGAAGCATTAATAAGAAAGCTTTTGATAAATTGTCCAGGTGATGAACCTGGCATGAAATTGTGGATTAGTCAACCTCGTGGTCAGATTGCTATAAAAGTGCTACATATGTTAAATCCTGTTGAATTATTAAATGGACAACGGTTCCGTGAAAATAGAAAAGATACCTTTAATAAACAATTTACGTATCTAGTAGATTATGTTAAAAGAAAAAGGTACATTACTATAAGTAAAAATGATATACATGAGATACTCAAGTTTGTAGCATATAATGTTTTTTTTCGTGAAAAAGTATTTGCTTCTAAAACTTATGAAGATCTTGATTACAATTTTTGTACCAATGTTAAGTTAGCATTACATGATATGATTCAAGAAGATGAAGAGTCTACAGTACCATATGACTGGCTTTTTATTATTGCATCTTGTCAGCATTCTAGTGATGAGTGTGTTAAAATGAATAGTTATATTAAAGAATTAGTCATTAACCTTACAAAAATAGGAAAATATGGTCCATATGGGCTCATGCGTAAAGAAATAGGTAATGGAGATGATTATTTTATAACAAGAACACACAATAAGATATTATCTTACTGGGATATACCTATTGCATATAATGAACTATATAAGCTAGGAATTAATACTGCTGTAGTATTAAGAGAAATGTCCAATAGGGGTATGATCGAAGACTCTGAAGATAAAAAATATACTGGTAGGGAGTTTGTCGAAATTGTAAGATCACTAATAACTCAGGAGTGCAAACATAGAATGACATTGTTTTGTCGAACTCCAAGCACTTGTACTAAGGAGGTGATATCTCGAGTAAGAATTGTTTCAGCACCTGGAAAAACTTCTGAAGTAAAAAGTGGTATAGAGAATGTTGTTAGTGATAATATAGCTAGTTCTCAAAATGTAGTATTATAAGTTTTTTTATGGTATATTGTTTAATGTATAAAAAGGCACTCCAAATCGATAAAAGTAATGTGAGGATAATAGCACTAATGCTTACAGTAAAGTAATTTCTGAGTTTATATTATATTGAAATTACATAGGTGTGATTATATAAATATTCTAAATTTTTCATTATAGAAATAGAATCCAAATAGTTTTTAATAGATGAAAAATGCTAATGCGGATATGTGATATGATATGGTAGTATTAATTTAGTAGAGATAAGAAAGATTTCTGAATTTCTTACTGTGGAAATAGGATCTAGAAGAATTGATATTTAGTAACATGTAGTATTGATAATACTAAAAGGAAGTTGAAACTTTTTAATGAAATGTCTGGCAAATAGTAAAAGTACTGTAATTTTTCCATTAGATGTTTGGTATAATATGAGTATTAAAAGTGTGAAAAGAACTATAGGTTCAAGTACTTATTTTTTAATTAAAGTAAAGAAGGTAAGTTTATAAATAATTATTAATAATAGTCAAAAATACAGATGATTAATGTATAAATTATTTTGATATATCATAATTTTCTTAATATAATATACTGATATTATTAAAAGATTTATTTATGAAAAGCTGTATAGAAGAACTATTATGTAAAGATAAGAGTAGATCTAAATTATTGCTTCTTGTGATGATTGGTATATCTGCTCTGATGATATTTATACGTTTTGTTATTCTTAGAAACATTTGGATGGGTATACTAGATGAAATGTTTTACCTAGGAATAACTGTATGCATTACTTTACTGATCGTAAGTATAATTCATGTGGTTTTGATATATCGTAATGGTGTCCCTGTAATTTCTCAAGATAAATTACAAATTGAGAGTGAAAAAGATCAAGAATGTTTAATATTTATCCCACTTTATCCAGATGAATTAGTAAAAATAAATAGTGATTGTAACATTGTTGAATTTAGATATTTAGAAAACGTATGGCATGGTAAAAAATTTTTTATTATCCAAAATGCTGGTCTATTGCCTTTAAAAAAAGAAATTATAACAAGAGATGATGATCTGCTTAAATGTCAGATATTGAGTAGTAGAGAAAAGCTACTAAAAATTAATAGTGCAGGTTTGTGTTTATTGGTAAATAGATCGGAAATTGAAGAAATAATGAGATCACATTTGAATTTTGATCTTAATTATGTGGAAGTGAAAAATGGAACAGTGAAATTGAAATATTCTGGATGTAGAGTAATTAAAGATAAAGAGAGTTTAAAATCATATTTGTTAGATTATCAACATTATTTACGTTATTCTGTATCTAGATATGAGTCTTTACTAGAACATTTTTTGTTGGATTGTCCGGATAATGAAGAGTCTGTATATCCCAAAGATAAGTGTGCGTTTGAAAATCAGGGAAAAGAATTCTGGATTAATACACCTAATGCTCAGATGGCTATACGTATTTTAAGGACGTTTAATCCTAAGGAAATGTTAGAAGAAAGGGAATTAATTAAAAAATCCAATTTGAAGCAGAAAGTTAGACATATACTCAATTATATTGCGCAGGAAAATATAAAGGAAAATGAAAATGATGTGGATGAAATATTGAATGCTGTAAAAAGCATATTGGGTTATACTTATTTTAATGATAATGTTCCGCTTCATTCAGATGTTCGTGTAAAGATAAGAGATGTAATATGTGAAGATTTAAAAAATAACGAGATATATAGATATATTTTTGCTCTTGCTTCTTGTTCAGAGGATGACAAAGCGCTATACACTGGTTTTGGTTTTAGAGTAATATGCAAATCATTGGGATATAAAGAGCTTATGTGGGAAGTGGAAGCTATTATGAGTAATTATTATAATAAAAAGATAGCAGTTGATTCAGAGGACTATAAAGCGTTGAAGCTTGATGAAGTATTAGAAAAAATGTCAGAAGAAGGAGTAATAAAGCAAAGTACAAGCAAAGAATATAGTAATAAACAGTTGATTGATTGTGCACAAAAAATGATATGCTGTAGATATATGAAATTAGGTGTATTTGCTCATAAGGATTCTAAGGAATTTACTACAGAAATGAAGTTACAGGGAAGTATTATTTTAATAGATAAAAAAGTACCTTGTGTAACAAGCAATGTTAAAGTAATTACGAATAATGCAGGTATTTCAAGTAATTTTCAAGAAATTTAGTACTTTTATTATTGATATGTGTATTGTTTCTATCAAGTATGTATTACAGTAGATTATTTCATACTTTGTATCAAGTGTATATGCTGAAGTAAGACTATTTATAATATAAGGTAGTCCATCATTATGCATTTAATAATAGTTTGATAAGTATAGCTTTATACTCAAGTAAGTTAGATAGCTAGTTAATGGTGTTTTATAATGTTTATCTAAAAAAATTTATAGGGAAGGTATAATCTATGTTATTATTAATTTATTGTCTTTTTTAATAATATTAATAAAGAATTTTAGATATTATAGTTAGTATATATGAAAATAATTTACTATTTAATGTCTAATCTTAATTTAAGAACTTATATTTATTAACAAAAATTTCATGAGTAAGTTTCAAGTTAATTTATTGTTTGTTGTAATTACTGTGTGTTTTCTTGCGACTCTAATTAGTTTTATAAAATTTAGAAATGGTGATTTAGTTTTTGACGCTTTTTCTTGTACTGCTCTGCTGGTATTATTAATTTGTGGGATTATTAGTGTTATACACTATCAAATTAATTCTGAAAGGATTTGTATTTTATTAATACCTGTTATTAATGATGAGCTAAATAGAATAAATGTTGAAGATAGTATTATTGAATTAAGATCTGATCAAGTTGGTTCTATAATAGATAGTAGCCTAAAATTGAGGTTTTGTATGGCCCAATCTTCTGGGCTTTTGTTTTCCGAAGGGTCTATGCTACAGCTAGATACTAGTCGTGACTGTAAAATATTATTTAATGATGATGATCTTGCTCATGTAAATACTCAAAGTTTATGTGTATTGTTAAAAAATGTATCAGATGTAAAAAAATTAATGAAAGAATGCAAGGATTTGCGTATAAAATATCCAGAAATAAAGGATGGTGTTTTATGGTTACATTATGATGCTAGTAAAGTGGTTAATGATGAAGAAACTTTAAAGGTGTTACTGAGTTCTTTTCAAGAGGATGGTTTGACTATATATGATGTGCTTATAAAAAGGTTGTTTCATTTTTGTCCAGGTAATGAAAAATCTGTGGATAAAAATGTATCTGTAACTAAGGAAGCATGGATTAATACTCGTGATGGTAAGATGTCTGTATATTTTTTGAGCATATTTGCTCCTTTAGAAGTATTAGGTAGAAAAACAGTATATGAAAATGAAGAAGGTGATTTAAATGAGAAAATAGAATATGTACTAAATCATATTGAACAAAATGGTATAACCACTAGTGAATTTAATTTTACTGATCTCTTAGAATTTATAAAGGAGAAAATTTTTGGAAATCGAAAAAGTGAAATGCCTTTATACTCTATGATGAATAGAAATTTACTTTTAACTAAAGATATTAAAATGAGTTTAAATGATTTAATATGTCAGGATATTAAAAGTGGTATATATAAATACATTCTTGCTATTGCTTGTGTTAATGATGGTGGTGATAATTGTCCATTTGCTGAAACAAATTATTTTATTCAATGTTTATTGTTTTTACAAGGATATGAAGGCCTTGTAAGTCAGATGAGAAATATGTTAAATGATTATAATGGAAAAATTAATTGTAATTCACCTGATTACAAAAATTTTAAAATTGATCGTGTAATAACAATGTTGTCAGTTAAGAACAGCAAGGAATGTACTAATAGAGAATTAATTAAATGTGCAAGAGAGTATTTAGTGAAAAGGTATGTGCATCAGATTGCAATGTTAACAGGAAAAAGTAGTTTTTGTTCAAGAATAGGATCTATAGAAAGTTTTGTTTTAATATCTGGAAAAATTCCTCAGTTATTAAATAATGTTGCAGTGGATAATGCTGTGAATGCTGATGTTAAAGTGGAGGTTGAATGATCTTATACAAAATATTATTTGAATATGATCCTGCAATAAAACTTTAGTACTAGGAGATTCTAGTTTTATAACATTATTAGTTATATACTAAAAATTTTAATTAATTTATAAAATTAGTTATATAATCTAAAAGATTTTTGTTACCTACTAACAATAAACAACACACTAATCTTAAAATATTAATATATTGATAACCCAATATTATATATTGAGTTGGAAGAATAGAGTAAGATATTTTTGATCTAATAAAGTTATAATAAAAAAAGATGTTTTTATTATGTTAGATTTTTGTTGTGTAAAAGTATTATGTTATTAGTGATATCTTTTAGTAGTGTATGTTTTTATATAGATGATAGTTTATTAGACGTACATTTTAATTTTTAAATGTTTTACAGAGTGATTTGTTATAAATATAGACTGTATTGCATGTATATTGTTATAATTATTAACATTAATAATTAATAACATTAATTCACTGATAAATTAACTTAAGGAAGAAAAATATATATGAACGAATGTAAAACTTATACATTAATTTTTTTATTTGCTGCTTTTTTTTTAGTAATATTACTTTGTTTATTTACTTTTAAAAATAGTTTATTAGCTTCAAAAAGTTCAAGTATTGCCTTAAGTGCAGTATTAGCAATACTACTTATTTGTGAATTAATTTGCATTGTACATTTGACTGTATATAAAGCATTAGGTATCTCTATAAAATATCAAGATGGGCAATTTGTTATTCAAGAAGGGAAAGAAATTGTTTTATTTATACCTTCTACTTGTGAAGAGTTGAGTAAGATAAATGTTGAAAGTAATATTCTTAGCTTTGTTACCTATTGTACAGAGGGAACAAAATTTGAATTACGTGTAGTGCAAAATAAAGGATTATTGCCTAATCGAAAGTTTAACTTAACTATTTCTGATCAGCATCAAATTATAGATAAAGCTAATTATACTCAAGTCAATAGTCCTGGCTTGTGTATTGTTGTGAAAACAGATATATCACAAGTTGAGTTAAATCAAGTAATAGAAGGGAATAGTGTTAGTAAAGATTTATATTCTTCTGTGTATAAGGAAATACGTGATAGAACTCTGTTTTTGGAACGTAGAACTCTAAAGTTTGTAGATGTAAAAAACGATGAGAGTGCTAAGCTTTGTTTAAGTAGTGTATTGGATATAGAAAATGATATAACTTTATATGATTGCTTGCTACAGAATTTATTTGAATCGTGTCCAATTGATAAAAAGTCTATGTTTCCAAAAAGTAAAGGTTTATTTTCCTTTTTCAGTAGGAGTAGTGATGATGATTCTTGGATTAATGGAATTAATGGTAGAATAGCTTTATTTCTGTTAAGTAATTTTCCTCTTGATAAGGTAATAGGGAGAAAGAAAATACATGGAAATGAAGTAAGTAATTTAAATAGGCAAATTAGTTATGTGCAAAGTTATATTGATAAGAACCCTACAGTAAGATCTGTCAGTTATCTAGACAAGGTATTTGATATGATGAAAAGCATAGCATGTAGTGGATATAAGATAGATTTATATGATAACTTATGTAAAGATTATTGTATAGATGGTGAAACTCAGATTCATGATTTGGTACTTCAAGATCTTAATAATCCTATATATAAATACGTTTTTGCCATTGCTTCATATCAAGATGGTGATGCTTCTATTGAAACAAATGAATTTATTAGAGAATTATTAGCAAAAAAGACAGATAAAATCTTTGTGGATGAAATAGATAGTGTGTTAAGTAGTAACCATAAAAAGCCATTCATACGTGGCTTATCTGATTATAAAAAGCTAAAGATTGATGATCTAGTAACAGTATTGTCATTAGATCCTAAAAAAAGATATACTGCTGAACAGTTAATCAGTTCTGCAAGAGCACACATAATCAAAAAGTATACAGATTGTTTAAAACATTTTTATGGCGAAATTGTATCTGTAAAAGTTGGAGATGTGCGGAATATTATGATATTAGAAGATCAGACAGTATTGTCAAATTTTACATTAATAAATAATGTTGCTAATGTTTGTGGTACTAACATGCAGAAATAACTTTTATGATGCTTGATAAAATTCTTAAATATAATGTAAAACTGTCTTTTTATTATTGGTAGAAGACAATAGGTTTATTGTCTACTGATAAGTAAAATCTGTAATGTATAATGATACAGAGTATGAAAAACTATATTACCAATAGTAGTGAATGTCTATGTTTTATTGTAATTGTGAGGTGTAGTAATTTTCTTATAACTCTAGAAGTAAATATTAGTATTTATTTGTGTTGATTCTGTAGAGGGTTGGGATTAAAAAATATTATTAAAAAGATAGTTATTATATTTTAATGTTGATGAAAATTAATAGATTACTATATTCTTGAATAGTATATGTAATTAAAAATACAGAAAATTATTAGTATTAAAGAAAGATGTTTTTATTAATACTTTAAATAGTATTTATTAGAAAAAAGGGTAGTGTAATTTATAAAACTAAAGTTATTATTCTGATATCAGTATAACGATTGTGTGTACATTACAAGAATGCTTATGATATATAGTGTAGGTGTGTTTAAAAATTTATGTATTTTTAAATGAAAGTATAAATTAAATATTAATGTTTAATTGAATAAAATGTTCTTTTTGATATATAAAAGAATGAATTCTCTCTTAGTAAAAAATATATAATTATTTTTATTAAGTTTTACTGTGTTATTGATAGTCTATCGTTTTTAATCTAAAATGATTAACCTTTACTGTACTTTTGTGTGTGTTTTTGGAGTATCTGCACTAGATATTAGAGTAGATTAAATAGTCTAATTAATTACTTTAACTAATATTCTATAAAGTTAAATTTTTATAAATATAAAACTTAATATTTATAAATTTATTTTTATAAGTATTAATTTTTTATATTGTCTTTTTTATTTTAATTAAGTATTATTAATTTTTTTAGGAAAGATCTATGAATAAAGTGCAATCTTATGTGTTATTTGTTATATTGTGTTCGCTTTTTATGATGATTTTATCTTCTTTCCTTATATTAAGGAATGGTTTGTTGATTTTTGATCTTTATTTGGGCTTAATACTGGGAACACTAACTGTTTTTGCTATTGCTGATGTTATATATATATATAGTATTAGTAGTGATAAAGGATTTTCTGTAATGTCTCCATATGAAACGCATACTTTTAGCGAAAATCAATGTATTTTGTTTATACCGCTTGCTTATGATTTACTAGATACAGATTATAAGGTTGTTGGATTGGATTATAAATTACAAGATAATAAGTTGGAAATAGTGCAAAATTGTGGACTATGTACTTCACACTTGAACCTGCAAGTGGATCGTAATAGTAAGTGTAAGTTATTTTTTAAATATAAGGATATTGCCCAGCTTAATGCTCAAGGGTTGTGTATATTTTTTAACATGGGAAAACCAAAAATACAAGATCTGGCAGTACAGCATAGTGTTTATGTTTCTATTATAAATGCGTGTATAGAAAATAAAAGGTTAACGTTTTACTTTCATTATTATGTTGATATAATGCAAGATAAAGAAACTTTGAAGCAGTTTTTTAAGTGTTATGAATCTAATCTTAATAGGTATTTATTATTAATGGAAAAACTTTTTCTGTCCTTTCCAAGTGATGGGGAAGATGCAGAAAAAAAAGCATGGCTTGACACAGATGATGGTAAAAAAGTTATAGAATTATTAGCTGTGTTTCCTTATAAAGACATGTTAGTTAATGATAGAGTAAATGATAATAGATTACAACTTCTGAATCAGAAAGTTAATTATGTACTAGATAATATCAATCAGCAGGAAAGTAGTTTTGTTAATGCGGATTATAAAGATTGTAGTTATTTATTTAAGGCGGTACAGGATTTCTTGTTTGAAAGGAAGAAGAATATGTATTTGTATGATATAATGTTTGAAGACTACTTTGCAGAGAAAGGGCCTTCTTTGGATTTGGTGAGTCAAGATCTTATAGATGAGGATTTGCTGAAGTACATTTTTGCTATTGCTTCTTATCATAATCATTGTAGTGCTGTTAAAACTAATAAATGTATTAGAGATTTATTGAATCAGAGTCAATTTAGTAACTTAGTAGTTCAAGTAGATAATATGCTAGATGAAATTTTTGTAAAAGAATTGATGGAAGTTTAAATGACTATCAGAATATAAAAATTGCTGATGTATTAGGAGAATTATCAATGACTGACAGTCGAAGAAGTTATACTGGTCGAGATTTAGTTATGCATGCAAGAAATTATTTGGAAAAGAAATATATGTCTCAAGTATTGATTGAAGAGCGTTTTTATATCTATTCATCATGTACTATACAGAAAATGTGCTTAACTTCTGGAGTGAAATCTCAAATCGAATTTGATCATGATGGTTGTCAGCGAATAATGCATATTATAACTAACCGTATTCAATGTTAGAATATAAACTATTTTTAATAAATATGGATAATAGTCTTTTTTTATTATTAAAATGAAAAATCGAATAATGTAATTGTATATCTTATTTATAATTGAAGTGATCTTTTTTAAGAGGAGGTAGTGTATATAAATTATATGAAGTAAAGAAATTGTTATGTTTTAATATTAATTCATAACTTTAGGTATTGTAGTGGATATAGGAATGATATTTTCTGTCTCTAATTTTACATTATAAATATAGGAAGAAGATATAAAGGAACTATTGGTTAAAGTATGTATATTTTTAATACCTGAGATAGTATCATTAGGGTAAAGTAGTAAGGAATTGTATCTATTTAGAATAGAAATGGATGCTATTTATTAAAGCAGGGTTAATATAATGCCATTTATTGATATCAAAATCTGTATGCATTATTAGTTATATATTAGTAAAGTGATATTGCTACTGTTATATAGTTTTTAATAGTGATGTTTTACAGGTATAAAATTATCTTTCAATTGTATTTTTATCTTGTAATATGTTAGTTATATAGTAATTTAGTGAAAAATTATGCATAAATTTTATTTATTTTTATTATTTTTACTATTTTCTATATTAATTATATTATTTTCTTTAGTTATAAGTTACTTTATTAAGAATAATTTATTTAATTTAAGTAGTGTTTTAGTTAGTATGAGTATACTGACATTGATTGTTTTAGAATTTGTTTTTACTATATATTTTGCTATATATAAAAATAGTGTTCCTGTAATATTACAGGACAGACCGTTAACTATTAACGAAGGAGAGGAGGCTGTTTTCTTTGTGCCTTGTTCTCCTGAAGAATTAGAGAAAATAGATGTAGGTAACAATATTGTTAAATTAACAGAATGTGCATCAGATGTAGGAATATTAAATTTGAATGTAATACAAAATGGTAAATCATGTATTAGTAGAAAATTGAACTTATGTAATACTTTTGAATATGAGATCTTATTGAATAATGATGAACTTTCTAAAGTAGGTGGTTGTTCGGGTTTATATATATTTGTTAAAGTGAATTCCATATCACGAATTAGAGAGATTATTGAATTTGCTGAAAGAAATGTGGAAGAAAGTGTAAGTTTTGTCAAATTCCTGGAAGTTTCTGATGGAACTTTAATTTTAAATTATAAAAATATTAAATTTGTACAAGACAAGAGAGATGCTAGGTCATTTTTAAGAACTCAATTAAGTTCAGGAAGAAAAAGTATATCATTTTATGATCTGTTATTACAAAGAGTGTTTGAGTCATGTCCAGATGATAAAAAATCTGTATATCAGATAAATGGTAGTAAATTTCCAGGAAGGAATCAGGTAGATAATCTTTGGATTAATAAACCTGATGGTCGGATGGCTTTATTTATATTAAGTAATTTCCCCCCTGATCAAATAATAATAGGTAGGAGCAAAATATTTGGGGGTAGAATTTTAAATAAAAAAGTAGGTTGGATACAAGGTTATATTGAAAGAAATGGTAGAATTAGAGATGAAAGTTATTTTAAAAAGATGATTGATGAGCTGAAAGATATACAGTTTCAACAATATGAAATGAATTTGTATGATAATTTACATGTAGATTATTATGTGGATAATCAAGGTAATAGTATCAGTTCCTTGATGTGCGAAGATTGTAAAAACGCTAGTATATATCCGTATATTTTTGCTATTGCTGCTTATGACAGTGATTATTATTTTGATGAAACAAATGATTTTATTAAAAAATTATTGCATTCAAAAGGATATGGATACCTTATAAAACAATCAAGTGATATGCTTAGAGGTTATTTGGATAAAAGTATTATTGATTCACCTAAATGTGAAGGTATGAGTATCCCTTATATATTAACAATGTTATCACTAGATAGAAATTGTACGGGGCAAGAATTAGTTAACTGTACTAGGGAATACATAGTGAAAAGGTATGTATCACATGTACCTCCGTTTTATAATCTATGTAGTTCTATAAAAGTAGGTAATGTGAAAAATATTGTTCTAACGAGTCGTGTAAAAGAAAATGAAATTACACGATTAGATGTTACACAGTTAGATAATGTCAATAATGTTACAATGTGAAGATAACATTATAATCAATTAATGAAGATCTTATATAAATTAATTAATAATGAAACTTTATAAATAGAAAAATAATATTCTTAATTAATAATGTTATTGTTAGAATATACATGTATATGAAATAAATAATTTTTTATTGATGAAAAGAATGTATTATCAGTGCTTATTTTATTAAGCTAATGATTAGGTAAGTCTTAAATGTTGTAATATATTTTTAGATATATTATAAAAAGTGTGTATGTGTTTTAGATTACGTAAAAGCTAATAAATAGTGATCTAAAAGTATTAGATCTATAGAAAAATAAAGTAATCTATTAGTAGTAAGTGCATGTGATGAGTATAAGTTAAATTATTAACAATAAAATTATTGTATAATATATATGGGGTACTATTTTTATAGAGTCTGTATGAATAGGCGTAAATGGCAAGTTTGGTTAGTATTTTTTATAGTTACTATACTTCTAGTAGTGATATCTGTGTACTGCATTCAATCTATGGATGGTAAACTAGGTATAATGAATGTAGCTTTAGGAATAAGTTTACTATTAGTATATATTTGTGAGTTTATATGTATTGGTTGTTTGTTTGTACGTCTAGGTATTCCTATAGAATTTTGGGATGAAAAATTAACTGTTGGAAAAGAAGAAGTTGGGTTATTTATATCAGGTTCTACTCCTGAAGTATTGAATGCAATAAATATTAAAGGTGGTATTGTTGGATTACAGGGTTATTCTACTGGAAGGAAAGGTTTAAGGCTTGAAATAATACAAAGTAAGAATTTGTTTCTTAATAAAAAGTTTGATTTAGATGTGTTTGCTGATTATGGGATGTTCTTTAATACTACTGATATTGGTAAAGTAGATCCTCCAGGGTTATGCATATTTGTTAAAAATGATCCAGCGATAGTAAAAAGTAATATAGAAAAGGCAGAAAAAGAAATATTTAGGTGTGTACGTTATGTAAAAATTCCGGAAATGCGTGATGGAGTTCTATCGTTGAGATATGAGTATACAGGATTAGTAGAAGTTAGAAATAAGGAAACTGCTAAACTATTTTTAAATACTAAGGTAGATTTTAAAAAGAATATAACGTTATATGATTTGTTACTCCGTGATATATTTAAATTATGTCCGAATGACAAGGAATCTGTATTACCTGTTTCAGGAAAAAATGAAACATATAATTTTTGGATTAATACACCTAATGGTCAAATGGCTTTATTTCTATTAAGAAATTTCCCACTTGAGGAAGTAGTGGGTAGGAGAAAAGTGTATGATGAAGAAAATGGAAAAAGAAATTTAAATCAGCTAATTGGTTATGTACAAAGTTATATTGAATCAAATAGTAAAACTGTAGATTATGATAATGCTTATCTAAATCAGGTATTCGATAGATTAAAAAACATACAATGTGAGAAATCTGGGATAAATTTGTACAAGAACTTACATAGTAATTATTATATCGCTAATGGAAAGCGCATTAATCATTTAGTTAGTCGGATGATTAGTAAGGATTCTCAGGATGAACCATATAGCTATATTTTTGCTATTGCGTCCTATCAAGATAATGATTCTTGTATTAAAACAAATGAGTTTATTAAAAAGTTATTGCGTTCTGAAGGGTGTGAACACCTTATAGAGCAAGCAGAATTGATGCTAAAGGATAGTTTACATGAAAAAATTATAGCCGGTTCAGCTTGTTATGAAAGTATGAAAACTGCTGATGTAATGAAAGCGTTGTCAATAAATCAATATTGTACAGGACAAGAATTAATTACACGTGCAAGGGAATATTTGATGGTACATTGTTGTATACCTGAGATAATGCCGGTTTACAATAGAGTTTTTTCTGTAGAAATGGGACCTGTAACAAAAGTTGTCTTAATGCCTGAGGAAAAATTTCACATGATGCCAGCATTTATGGAAGTAATTAGTGCTAAGATTAATAGTGAAAGAGGAAAACAAACTTAAATAGAGATAATGAATAATGCATTATAGAAATTTCACATTAATTATGTAATATATTTAATGATGGAAAATGTAAAACTTGTATATTAAACATGTTCTTTTTATCTTTTGATAATCAGTATGTAAGCAGAGGTGTAATAAATTGCAAATACAAGTTTTAGTGTATAGATCATGTGTAGTTGTAGTGAGTGTACTGTAAAGTTTTTAGTAGATAACAGTGTTTTTATTTAAAGTCTAAAGATAATAATATACTATATTAATAATCACGATATTATTATATTCTTATAATAAAAAATCATTATTTATTTAGGAAAATTAATGAATAAATTAAAAATTTATTTGTTATTTATATTATTTTCTATATTAATAGTGTCTATAGTATGTTTTCTTATATTGATAGGTAGAGAATTAGATGCAAGAAGTATTATTTTTTCATGTTTAGAATTAGTAGTGTTAGTTATTTGTGGAATATTTGTTATTGTATATGATAGATATCTTTCTAAGAGATTATGTGCTCAAGTACCAGCAAAATCACAGGAGAATGTAGATGAAGTATTGGAGGAGTTACAACAGAGTGATGTATCACAAGGATTACAGGATGTAGTATTAAATACTAACGATCGAAATATTGTAGTAAGGATTCAAGATAAAGTGTCAAATATTCAAGAGGGAATGATAACTGGTATCTTTATCTATCTTGATTCTAAAGTATTAGGTAAAATAAATGTTGAAGGTAATATTACATTAGATTTTCTTGATAGTTGGAAACTTTGTATAATACAAAATGGTAGAAGAATTACTGTAAATGGTCCTTTAAAATGTGAAATATTAACTAGTAATGATAGCCTTACTAAGATAGGTAATAGTTCAGGCTTGTATATATTAGCTAGAGCAAAAGAAATAAAAGATTTTCTACAGGTACGAAATATTGCGAAAATGATAAAGATAACTAGTACGCAGTGTATATATTCTCTTACTAATCCAAGGATATTGAATAAAACTTTGTTTTTAAGGCATGAATATTTAGATGTAAGTTTTCTGAAAACCAAGGGAGATATTGAAGAGATTTTGGCTGTAGAAAAATATATAGATAATATACCAGTTACTATGTTTAATATTTTATTAATTGAATTGTTTAAATCGTGCCCAGATAAGAAAAAGTTTATATATCCAGTGAAGGTTGGTAATAAGTTTATTATGGAAGATGGAGTGCAATATTGGATTAATACTCCTGATGGCAAGCTAGCTTTGTTTTTATTAAGTAACTTTTCTCTTCGTGAAATAACAGGTACTACCAATGTAATATATCAAAGTAAGAGAGGTAATTTAAGTAGATTAGTTAATGATATACTCTGTTATATTGATGCTAGGAATAAGAATGGGGATTTTGTAGAAAGAATTTTTATGAAAGAAAGAAAATATAATTTAGATCTTTTAATTAATAGAATAAGAAATATAGAATATGAAGAAAAGAAGATAGATTTATATGAAGACCTGCATATGGATTATAGGGTGAATAATAGAGAATTAATTAGTTCATTAATGTATAAAGATTTGTTAAATAATTCTATATATAAATATATTTTTGCTATTGCTTCATATCAAGTTGGAGATTCTTATACTGAAACAAATGAATTTATAAGAAAATTATTATATGCAGCAAGATATCAGGATGTTTTTTCTGAAATAGAAGTTATGTTAGCGGATCTTTCAGATGAGATTGTAAGTACAACTTGTATTGACATACTGAAGATACTGTCAGTAGATAAAAAAAAGTGTAATAAAGAAGAAATAATTAACTGTGCAAGACATTTCATAACACGCAAGTATATGTTTGACTTAATGCCACTTAGATTATATATTACAGATGTTACTGTAGGAAGTGTAGAAGATATTATTTTAACATCTAGAATGGAAAATAATGGTATCAGATGTTATAACAGGGGTAAGTGGTAATGCAATGCAGAGGTAGTTTTTAACTTACTAATTAGGTTCTGAACAGTATAATTTCTAATATTAAAAGAGTTAGTATTTTAAATACTGAAGTAACATAGTAGGAATATTCTGACTAATATAGGTTATTATAGGAAAATTTGTGTGTTATTTCAAAATTAGAGTAGAAAGTTATACAGTATATAATAAGTAGTATTGATAGCATATAGATTAGATAATGCAATCTGTGAACTAGAAAGTCATATTCAATGGGTGAGACACAAGAGTTCATAAGTTCATTATGTTTGTATATAAAATGTTAGATAATTCTATTCATAATAAAATTAATTTAGCTATTATTACTGTTTAAGTTTATTTTTAATAAATAATATGTTGTGTAAGTTGTATTTTATGACTAAGTAACCATGGAGCTTGTATGATATATAAGATGGTATTAATTTTATAATTGATACATCATAAATTTAGTATAGTTTTATTTTGCTTTTATTAACATATGTATATATTATTATTTATGCCTCTAATATTTATTTTTAAGGAAAATTTATGACTAAGCTAAAAGCTAGTATTGTTTTTTTTACATTTTTTCTCATTTTTATAGTCACTTTAAGTTTTGTGAAAGTTATATATAACCGTTCACCAATGTTGTTTATTATTGGTATTACAACATCAGGTATTTGGTTAAGTGTTGCATTAGTAAATTTAATTTTCCGTTGTATTGGTGCTGAGATCAAAGTCCAAGATAAAAATAAAGTACAGAATTTTGAAAAAGGTAAAAGTTTTGGTATATTTTTTCCTTGTACTAGTGATGAATTTAAAAAGATAAATATTAAAGATAATATCTTTCGTTTTAAATATGTTGATAATTTAAGAGGAGATTCTGGGTATTGTATAGTAGAACAGAGTTCAGGAGCATTAGTTAATAAAGTGATTCATTTTAAGTTGAGTGATAGTTGTAAACCTCATGTGATATTAAGTAATGATGATCTGATAAATATGAAAGGTTCAGGTTTACTTATAATGGCAACTGGAGATATGTCAAAATTTACAAAAATTATTGAAAATCAACACTTTCATTTTCAATCTTTAGAGATGATGAAAGGTAATTTATTACTACATGCTAACTGTAAAAAATCTGTAGATGATCTTAACGGTTTACAATTGATTTTAAATAGAAAAGTAATGCCAAGGGATAATTATATTAGATCAACTAGTCTACAGTATGTAAAATTGTCTGATATTTTACTGTATGAACTATTTAGTTCATGTCCAGTTAGTGATTCATCTAAAACAAAAGGACGGGAAATGCTAGATTGGATTATTGAAGGAGATGGTAAACTTGCTTTGTTTTTATTGAGTAATTTTAAGTTGGAAATTGTAGAAGGTAGTTTTATACCTTCTCAGCGTGTAGAATACATCAATAATATGATTAGGTTATTAACAGATTATATTGAAAAAGGGAATGGTAGCTTATTTAAAAATAGTAATGCTTCTTTTCGAAATGTGTGTAAAAAAATACACAGTATATTATCTAGTGTTTGTGTGTTTCCATATTTTACCATACATGAAAATTATCAGTTAAATGATAAAAGTAAATTAAGTGACTTGATGTTTGATGATTTGAAATCTGCACCAGATAAAGAAATATTGCAATGTATTTTTGCTATTGCTTCTTATCAATATGATGATTCTGCTTATGAAGCAAATAGATTTGTTAAAAATTTGTTATGTAAAGTAGGATGTATGGATGTTGTAACTAAAGTATATAAAATGCTCTCTGATTCTAAGAAGTTAATATCTAATTGTGATTTATGTTTATGTGGTAGTGTGAGAGTTGATACTATAATCAAAAAGTTAGGATTAAAGACAGAAGGAGATTTAGAATGTTCTTGTGCAGACTTAATTGGCTTGGCAAGAGAGTATATAGGGGTGAAATATGCATCATATATTAGCCCATATTATGAGGTAGAAGAGCGTATTGTTGTCCCTGCAGAGGTTATATTAATGGTTGGTGAAGAAGAAAAAAGTATTATTACTGCTACTGGTGTGGATGTTCAAAATGTTTGTGCTTCTGCTTCTTCTAGTACTAAGATGAATTAATAGTATTATTATTTATCTAGATAGTTAAATGTGTTAGAGATTGTATAAGATTTATTAGAAGAAGGATTATTGTTTTTTGATAATGTAAGTTTGCTTTAAATAGAAAATCAATATGTTATAATTAATATATGATATGCTGTTTTAATGGTGAATTAATGGAATAAGTAATTGTATTAAATATAAAAAAGTAAAAATTTATATGTTTATGGACAGGGCAGTAAGATTAGGTATTAATTTATTGAATTATTTCGAATAAATTTGCGTATTGAGTTGTGTGTGATTATGAAATATAATTATTGCTTCAATATTATAAATAATAATCTGATAATGCCTGTAATCAGTAAGATTACTTTATAATTAGTTGGTGAAAAAATTATGTTAATTAAGTTATAATTTAGTTTTGATTTTTTATTATATTTGTAAAGAAAATTTAGTATAGTCACATCATGATAATTTAATTATGTAATATATCAAATTAGTTGTAATAGGCAAGTTATGACTAAAAGTAATGCTTTAGTTGCTCTAGTAGTATTAACTTTTGTTGCACTAGGAGTAGCAATTTTACTCAGTAAACTGCTGCATTATCCAGTGGATAAAGTTATAAATATTTTATTAATGACAATTATATTGTTTTCGATTCTATTTATAAGCTTAGTATTGTATTGTCCTGCTATTTCAAAGGTGATGAAATTTCTAAATGATAATGCATCAATTGCTATGGCAAGAAAAAAAGTATTTTATTTATTTATTTCTTGTCCTGTTGGTGAGAATATCATGGATATAGACCCTAAAGAAGGTATTTTAAGTTTAGTGTATGTACGTGAATCTGAATATTATATTATAACACAAGGTTTTATAGAAGAAAATAGTATTAAGATTAAAGGTAGTGAAATTAAGCCAATATTTGATTATGATACTACTAAGATAGAAGGTCCGGGTTTTATTATACCGGTAAAAGTTTCTAGAGATGAAATATCAACATTTGAAAGCTTTCTTAAGAATAATAAGCCACATACTTTTTATAAGGATCCAAGAATAGTCAAAGATATTTTATATTTATCTTGTTGCTATAGGACATATCCAAAAGATATTAAAAGTCTTCCATTATTATTGGAAAAAATGATACACCCTTGGAAGGGTGCCATATCAAAAAACACCAGCAATCAAATAGCTGTGTATGAGATTTTACTATATCAACTATTCAAATCATGTTCAATTGACGAGTTATCGTTTCAGGAAAGTAGAAAGAAAATGGAAAATTGGCTTGATAAATCTGATGGTAAACTTGCCATATGTTTAATTAATTATTTTAGGAATGATGTTGTATACAAGGGGTGTATATCCAATGAAGAAGTACATTCTCTAAATAAGAAAATAGGGTTGTTAAAAAGTTGTACTGCTGGAAGATTTGAAATGCCGACTCAGAGAACTTGTGATATTTTATATGAAAAAATACATGATATATTATGTTCTATGGATCCTGAATTTTTTCCATATTATGATATATATAAATGTGAAAGTTATGAGTTAAAAAATGGTGTATCTACTTTAAGTGAGTTAATGCTTAAGGATTTAATGTCAGTTTCAGAAAAATATACATTTAGGTGTATTTTTGCGATTGCTTCATATAGTTATAGCAGTAATTTTTATTATGATTCAAATTGCTTTATTAGAGAATTGTTAGTATCAGTACAAGAGGAAGGGGATTTAAACTTGGTAGATGAAATAACAGAAGTACTAGATAATAGTGTTAATCAAGAGTTAAAGTTTCATCGTAATACATATTTATGTGAGAAGTTTGAAGTGCTTGCTCCGTTGATGAAGAAATTGGGAATAGATGATACACAAAGCTATAATGCGGATGAACTAATTGCACTTGCAAGGCAATTCATAGTTAAGAGATATGGAAGAAGTATAAAACTATATTATGATCATCAAGAAGAAATAAAAAGGCCTATAGATAAACTTGTTTTAATACCCAATGTAAAAGAAAAGCTTAAACAAGTAACTTATGTAAAGTCATGGTTGCCTGCTTCCTGTATCGATAGTGGAGTAGGAGAGTAATATAGTATAAGTTACAAATCCAAAAATTATTACAGAGTTTCATGTATTGGGGTGGATAAAGATAATCTTTTTATTGGATCATTAATAAATATATGGCTCATCATGTTACTTTGAATTAAAGTTGCAGTGATTGTATTTTTATAGAATATATGGAATGTGGGAATAAAGTACATTAGTAGTATTTATTGGATGAGAAATAATATAAATTGTAAAACCACAATAGGGTAATTAATATACTGTAACTTGGTAGGAAGAAGAGTATAAAATAGGCTATGTATTATAAATTATTAAATATTTCTTTTTTTAAAGATAGATGGTGTAAAGTTGTATAGTTCAGAAAACTTATTATTTTGTATATGGAAATAACTTTTTTGTTATCTAATGGTAATGGGATGTATTAGTTATCTATTATACAGAATTTGCAGGAAATATTAATGCTGAAAGTGAAGTCTTTGTGAAGAGCATTGCCTTATAAAGGCAGCTTAGGTATTATCTTATTGTTTTAAATTTATAGTATTGTTACTTATAAATATGTTAGATTATCAGAAAAGAAATATCTTATTTTTGATAAAGAGTTATTATTCAAAAATTATGTTTAAGGTTGAAGAAAGTAGCGGAATTGTTTAATAGATTCTGCAAATTAATGCTTTTTATTCTACTCACTTGTATTTTAATGATTTTATCACTAACTAAGAAAATTACAGTCAAAGTGTTATATATCTAAAGTTTTATTATTTTGTTGGATAAAAATTAATTTATTTATATTTGACATTTATTTATTAACTATATAGTCTAAGGAACATATTAATATTTATTAAATATGTAAATATATTGTATTAACTATGTCTGGTATGTTTATGACAGATGATCAAAGTACATTATTTTATGGAGCTGTATTATTGGTTGCATTACTTAGTTGGAGGATATTTAAATTTCCTATTATATATCTTACTTTAATTATACTTTTATTGTCTGTTATTGCAATAGTGGGTATTTATAAAAATAGTATTTCGATGAGTATAAAAGTTCAAGGCAATGAAGATGATGAGATGTCACTTGTTGGACCAAAAGAAGGAATATATTTCTTAATTTCTTCTTCTGATTGTCAAGAGTTAAAGAAAATTAATTATCGAAATGTTGTTTATGAATTAACTAAGATTTCTAATTCTAAAGAAAGCCCTAGATGTTGTGTAATAAGACAATGTAATATTTTAAATAAACCAGTTGGTAACAATATTAAAATTAATATTACTGAAGCTCGACTAATGTTTGATAATGGTAGTTTTAATCACACAAGTAGTCCAGGGTTTATTATATCAACTAACCTTAGTGATGAGGATGCATTAAAGATTAAATGTAGGCTTAAGCAACCAAATACTTATTGGAAGAGTATTAGAACAAAATACAATAAATTGTACATGACTATTTGTTATAGGAAATATCCACTAAATATTGAAGAGATGTGTTCATCTATATTAATGAGGGAGATATATCCTGGAGGAGGTAGTAGTACATCAGGAACTAGTGAAAATTCGGTTTTTGTATATGAAATTTTACTAAATGAATTGTTTAAGTCATTTCCAGTTAGTAGCTCAAATGAGTCAGATAATGTAGAAGAAATTATAAATTGGTGTAATCAACCTGATGGTAAACTTGCTGTGTACTTGTCGAATAGATTTATTTCAATTTTTAATACTTCAAGAAATAACTATATACCTCCTATATCTAGAAAGCTTATGTATGATAGGATGAAATTCTTAAAAAACTATGCTCAGCCCTTATACGATTATGATGCTTGGATATTATTAAATGCTAAAGTAAATGATATATTATGTTCCATGGATTCTTCATTCTTTTCATATTCTACTATACATGAATATTATATGCTAAAAAATAGATTTGAATTAAGTACTTTGATAAGTAAGGATTTAGAATCAAATCCAAACGCAGAAATGCTAAAGTGTATTTTTGCCATTGCTTCTTATCAATATGAGGGTGATTCTTGTCATAAAGCAAATGAATTTGTTAAGGATTTGTTGTTTCGAAAAGGGTATGACATACAAAGAATATATCATGCAATGGATCATGATATATTACGAATTAATTTGATTTTATCTTCTGACATTACATTTGGTGCTCTATTTGAGGAGTTAAAAATGAATAATGAGAATAGTAAGAAATACTTAGTTGATGCTGCAAGAAAATATATAGCAAGAAAATATGCACCAGAAATCAAACTATACTGTGATCAAGAAGAAGAGATAGTTATGGGAACAAAAGAAATGACCTTAATTTTTGGTAATCAGAAGAAAGAAGAAGGAAAAATGGAGGATCAAGTAAATATTACTAATTTTACGTCGTCTAGCTCTTTCTATAATGCTTCAATATCTATGTAAGGATTTTATGTAGGTATGGTAAAAAGCTAAGGCATTTTTGGTATTATAGAAACATATAATTTATTAATAATTGAATATGAATCTAATTGAGAGGTATTTATGAATAAAAACGAATCTGTAATTTTTTTGTTTATAATACGTGCTATTATTTTAACAGTAATATTACTATGGATATTTGATAATAAAAGTATTGAGTGTGGTTTTGCATTGATGTTGTCTACTTTATTTCTTGCATTATTTTATCCTATTGCAGACTGTAATATGGATATTAATTGTAATGATAATACTAAGATAAGTGTGCAAGATAAAGATGATAGAATGCTGCTTACTAAACATAAAGAAGGGATATATTTATTAGTTTCTTGTCCTAGTGAAGATCTTAAGAAGATAGATTCTAATGGTGTTATTTTTGAAATGAAGAGCATTTGTAATTCTCAAGAAAATAAAGAAAAGTCTGTAGTAGTAAAACAGCGTAATATTTTTTGTAAACCAATTGGTAGTACTAAGATTAATGTTACTGAAGCTAGCATAAAGTTTAACGATAATAGTTTTGCTGAAATGAAGGGTTCAGGGTTTGTTGTATCAGCTGCTGGTAATTATAAGGATAGGCTAAGAATTAAAAAAATATTTGAACAAGATCATATTTTTTGGAAGAGTGTAGAAGTAAAATATAAAAAAATGTACATAAATGTTTCATACAGGAAATATTTAGTAAATCCCGAAGAAGTTACCTCATCTCTATTCATGAGGAAGAGAGTATATCCTAAGCAAGGTGATAGTAGAAGTACAGCTTTTATATACGAAGTTTTATTAAATAAAGTGTTTGAATGTAGTGCTCCAACTAGATGGGATAATGATAAGGAAATAAAACAATGGCTTAATAAGCCTGAAGGTAAGCTTGCTTTATATTTATCAACTAGATTTTTTTCAATGTTTAATATGTTTATAAGTGGTTATATGTATTCTGAAGACAGAGAGTTGATGCGTAATAAAATGCTATGCTTAAGGAGATATGGTACGTCTAACATACTTTGTGATGCTGATGCTTGTAATTTGTTGAATAGTATGATATGTGATATATTACATTCTATGGATCCTTCGTTCTTTTCATATCCTATTATGTATGCAGATTATATATTAGAAGATAATTCTAACTTGAGTGATTTAATAGTTAAAGATTTAAAATCGGATTCCTCAGAAGCAAAAGTATTAAAAACTGCTCTTATTGTTGCTTCTTATCAATGTGAAAATGATTCTTGTAATAATAGTAAGACAAATAAGTTTATTCAACTTTTATTAGATCTAGCTGGGTGTAAGCAAGAGGAAATAAATGATATACATGCTGCATTAGATAATAATGATATAGTACGAATTCATCATGAATTATTTTCTAATATGAAAAATGGTGAAATCGATAAAGAAAAATTAGTTGGTTCTGCAAGAAAATATATTCTAGAAAAGTATAAACCAAGGATAAAGCCATATTATGAATGCGAAGAGATGCTAGATATAGAAACAGAAGGAGTTACCTTGATCTTTGATGAAAAACAGAAGATGAAAAGTAGTAAAGTAGTTGTAGATAATATAGGTATGCTTTCTTGCTGTAGCTCCAAAATATCTTAAGCTTAGAACTTTCTATTCGTATAAAAATAAGGTAGTTAATTGTTTATGTTAGTTGTACTAGAGATGAAATATAAGTATATGTGGTTAATGCAGGTGTTATTTTTACAACAAGAAGTTTATTTAAAAAAGATAAGTATTTCATAAATTAAATATATGCATTAATATTTATTAACAATAAATACTTGCCTGAATTAAAATTTATAAATAAACTATATATTTTAATATTTGTTGTTAGTAATTTAATTATGTTAAGTAAAAGTTCAGAATATGATTACAATATACCAGTACCAGGGTTGCTTGTTTATTTGGATGAGTATCGCTATCTTCGTGGTTATTCTATACAGATAAGAAACCCTAATAGGGTAGAGATGATATATCATAATGATAATCCGTTTTATAGGGTGAAAGATAAGGATGATACTGTATTTATCTCGAATGAAGCTATTAAAGAGTGTGAATCAGAAATTCAAAAATGGATTAAACAGAAATATTCTATTAATTGTAAGGAATTAGAAATAAATGTAACAGGTGATAAATTGTCTATTACTATTGCTTATTCTAAACATGTAAAAGATATTGAAGATTTGTCCTTTTTAATAATGAATAAAGTCACAATATCAGATCTGTTTATAAAAGAAATGATACTACCAAAAAATTCTTCTTTTGTGCAATTTATAAAATATTTATTATTTATGCTAGTTAAGCAAATTATAAGATCAGTAAATGATAAAAAATACAAGATTTATCTGCATGAGTATTTACTATGTGAATTACTTAGCTCGTATTTAATGAATGGGCTAACAGAGGAATGCAACGAAAAAATGATGAGAGATTGGCTGAAGGAGCCTAATGGTAAACTTGCTGCATACTTGGTATATAACTTTGATATGTCCCTATTCAATAATTTTTTTTATAATACAAGTCGTATAAACAAGAAAATTAAGTTATTGAAACGTTGCATTGGGAAATATGAGCAGCAAGAAGAAGACTTTTATGGGCTTTTATACGATAGTATATATAATTATTATGATAAATGTTGTGGATTATTTAAATATGATAAGTTACATGCAAATCCTCCATTACATAATGGATTAAAGTTGGGTGCTTTTATAGCGCAGGAGTTAAAAGTTGCTGTAAATAAAGAAAAGTTAAGGTGCATTTTTGCAATTGCTTGTTGTCAAAATGAATATAGTTTACTTTCTTCTACAAATGGTTTTATAAGGAGTTTATTAATAGATAAAGAAGAAGATGAAGAATTTTTGTATAAAGTACACAATATTCTAACTAAGCAGAGTTTGTACGTTGACCGTAATTTATATATATCTAATAAGTTAACATTTAATTCTATAATGAGAGAATTAGGAATTGCTGATCATCAGAAGTGTACTAGTCAAAGATTAATTAATTCTGCGAAGGATTTTATAGAGAAAAGATACAAATCATATATAGATCTTTATAAAATGGAAACAGTAAGAATAAATATCCATGCAGAAACTACATGTATAAGTAATACTCTTGATACTACTAGGGGTATGATAAAAGGTAAAAAAAAGGAAGGAATAAGAGAAATTCATAATGTAGTTGTAAATTCTGTAAGTTCTACTGCTATAGGAATTTGATATAATGTCTATATTAAAGTTCACTCTATCACTTAGTTAATAGATGTGATAAGAAAAGTTCTTATTTCTGTGAAAAGTTAATAGTGAATTATATATAAATATTGTTTATATTTAAAAGTTTTTTATAAGTATGCAATATAAGTAACAAATCATGAGTAAAGTTAGGGCTAGCATTATTTTTGCAGTGTTATGTGTAATTTTTACTATTCTTATTGCAGGAGTTGCTTGTGTAAAAAAGCTATATAATACTTCTCCTATTATTTTTATTGTTACTTCTGTAATATCATTTTTTATTTTAAGTGTTGTGGGGTTGGGTTTGTTTATGTATTGTAAAAGTACTGAAATAAATCTTCAAAGTGAAGACAGAAGTAAGAATGAAGGTGATAAGGGTTCTACAGTGGAGATTTTTAGTGATAGTGCAACATTAACTGTTAAGTGTGAACATAAAGATAAGTGTTGTGAAAATCCTATAGTAAATAGTTCTAATGAAAAAGTTATGTTGTCGATATAGTAGAAGAAAAAAGTAATAGATCTATAACTAAATGATCTTATTCTACTGCTATTGCTGTAGTAAATGGATAATACACAACTCAAGGTCTTGTGGATGTAGTTTAATAAATGTTGGAAAAATATATATTGTTCCTCTAAAAGCTAATGGAAATATATGTAATTTATATAAGCATTATTTTGAAATATATATTAAGTTGATTTTCTGAAAAAAAGTAAGAAGTTTTGAATTATAGGTATTTTTTATAATTGGTCTAATGTTGCTGAAAGGAAAATAATGAATTGTAAAACAAAAAAATTGTTATTTTTATGTGACTATTAAGGTAATTTTATGCTCTATAATACCATAATAAACATTCGGTATATAATTCTGGTTATATTATTGTGACAAAATTTCTTTATGCAATAAAAGTTAAATAAGAATATATATGTAAAAGGCTTAAGGGTAGTGATTTTTGTAATGTTGCAATATGTAAAATAATAGTGTAGGATATAATACTATTAGTTATTTTATTAATATTTTGTGGAATAGAATTTTAATATACATAGGTTATACTTATATTATATACTTTTTATCGGTATAAGATTTTATAATTTTGTGTCTATGATATTAAGAAATATCAAGATTTAATAGTATAAATATGTAACTATTATCTAGTGTTATGCAAGTAAGTAATTAATTGATTAGTGATTTTTGTAGAACGTTTGTTTATCAAGGAAAATTTATGAAAAAAAAATCTCAGGCTTATTATTTGTGTGTTGCATTTAGCGTATTTTTCCTAATGGCTTTAGCTTGTTTTATTAAGTATATAAATAGCTTAAATAATTTAAGTATAAGTATTGTTTTTGGTGTTGGATCCTTAATTATGTTTGCTTGTTTGATGGCTAGTATTATACACTGTATCATGCATTGTCAAGGTATTTCTGTAAAATTTTGTGATCAGGCATCATTAATTTCTGAAAAAAAAGGAAAAGAAATATTTGCTTTCTTTGGATACCTTTCTTCTCCTGACCAGTTATTTAAGATAAGTGGTAATAATATTACTGAATTTCGACTTGATAGTGGTACTATGGTATATAATTCTACAGGGGAAGGAGAACAGGATTGTAAGTTTGATGTAGTAGAAACTTGTGGATTATTACCTAATAAGAAATTTAAGTTACAGGTGAATAGTAGTCTTGATTATAAAATGATATTTGATGTTAGTGATTTTAGTCAGTTGCAATCTCCAGGTTTCTGTATATTTGTTCAGCCAAATGAAAACACCGTAAAGATAAAAGAAAAAATGGAAAAATTAAGAGATTTTTATATTAGATCTCCAAAAATAGAAAATGGTATTTTATATATAAATTATGGGTATAAAAAATTTTTAGAAAGTATAGAAGATGCTAGGTTAATTTTAAGTAAAAGAGTAGGTGTTCAGAGTGAGGGTAGTGTATCTCAAAATGTTGTAACTTTATATGATTTATTATTACAAAAAGTGTTTAGATCGTGTCCAAGTGATGAAGAAGATATATATCCAATAAATAGAGATGGTGATCCTGCTTTCATGAGTAGCGATAGGCGGAGAGATTTTTGGATTAATCAGCCTGATGGTAGGATGGCATTGTTTTTATTAAGTAATTTTAGTTTGTACAGTATTGCAGGTAGGGGAAGTGTTTGTTTATCTAATGCTAGGAGATTAGACGATTTAAATAAAAAAATCTGTTACATACAACGTTATATTGCTCGTAATGGGAAATTACAGGATACAAGTTGTCTTAGTGACTTATTTGAAAAGTTGAGGGGTATAATTTGTGATGAAGAGAAAATCGCGTATTGTTCTCTTCATAAAAATTATTTACTAAATGGAGGTCGTTATTTAAGTGAAGCAATATGTGAAGATTTGGAAGATGATCTAGATAGGTACATTTATGCAATTGCTTCGTATCAGGATTATATGGGTGTTGCTCAGTCATGTAATTTTATTAAAAATTTATTGTGTTCAAGTGGGCATGAAAATCTTGTAGATCAAGCAAAATCTCTATTGGATGGTAATTTATATGAAGCAATAAAGTATAATGCCCCTTGCTATGAATCTATGAAAGTTTTTCAGATAGTGAATGAGTTATTTTCAGGCAGTAGGATGTGGTATTCTGGTAAAGAGTTAATTAATGCTGCAAGACAATACATAGTAAGAAAGTATATACCTAATCAATTAGGGTTATTTGATGAAAAATTCTCAACATTGGCAATAGGACATGTTGATCAAATTATCTTTATTGATGGAAAACAAGAAATTCAGGTAAAAAGTAATATTTCAGTTGATGAGGTTATTAGCAATAATGCATCTGGAGTGATGCCGTAGTAACTAATTTTATGTTATATAATTTAAAAGTATATTGCTAAGAAATATATTTAATAATTATTATAGATAAAATCCTATCTTATATTTTTAAGTTTTAAGTAGCTTGATAGTAAAAATTAAGTAGAAACTATAGCATTTAATAAAAGTGAGTATTAACTATAATGTGATGAGATAGTATTCTCTGCAGAGATTGTGTAAGATATGTTTTTACTATTGTAATATAGTGTTTATAGTACAGAGATGTATAAAATTTAGTATTCTAAATACTAAAGTGATTAGGTTAACAAGTTTTTTAGTTGATGTTTTAAGTATATTGACTATCTTGAATTATCTTATTTTTGAAAAATGATAAAGTTTGCTACTGTATAGTACAGAGCTTCAATATATACAGTAAATTTGGTATGTAATATTATTTAAAATGGCATAATTATTAACAGCTCAACGTATATGGTATAACTTATATATTTACCTAAAATTTCTTTTAAACAGTATGAGATTATACAGGTTTTAACATAATTTTTTATCTTATGGTATATTAAAATTCTGCTATGAATTAGTATTCTTTAATGCAGAAAAGCTTTTTAATTAATACTAATTTTTAATTTTTACTGTAAGTGCTGATATAATAAACGGATCTAGGTTTCCATCTAATACTGAATTTATATTACCAATTTCATGTCCTGTACGTATATCTTTTACCATTTGATATGGATGCATAACATAAGATCTAATTTGATTTCCCCATCCTATATTGCATCTTTTATTATGTTCTTCTGCCATTTTTTTTTCTTTTTCTTGTAATTTTAATTGATATAATTTACTTTTTAATAGATTATGTGCTTCAGCTAAATTTTGGTGCTGCGATCTATTATTTTGACATTGGACTACAATTCCTGATGGTATATGTGTTATACGAACTGCACTTTCTGTTTTGTTTACGTGCTGACCACCTGCGCCGGATGCTCTATAAGTATCTATTCGTAAGTCTTTCTCAAGGATTTCAATATTAATGTTTTCATTTGTTATTGGAGAGACTAATATACTTGAAAAAGTAGTATGACGTTTTGCATTTGAGTTAAAGGGTGAAATACGTACTAACCTATGAATACCGCTTTCAGTTTTTGACCACCCATATGCATTACTTCCTGTAACTTTGATAGTTGCTGATTTTATTCCAGTTTCTTCGCCATCTAATTTATAAATAACTTCTGTTTTAAAACCATGATATATTTCTGCCCATCTTATATACATTCGTAGGAGCATGTTAGACCAATCGTTACTTTCAGTTCCTCCAGCTCCAGATTGTATCTCTATGAAGCAATCATTATGATCTGCTTCATGAGAAAATAGGCATTCAACCTCCTTTTTTTATTTTTTCTTTTAGCGTTACTAACCCTTTTTCTAGGTCATTCAGAAGCTCATCTGTATCATTTTCTACAATAGTTAAAAGTTCGATATAATAGTTGTACTGTTCTTCTAACTCTGTAAATGAGTGTAAGATCTTATATACCCTAGTACGCTCAGATAAAATATTTTGTGCTAAAGCATTATTACTCCATAGAGATATACTAGAACATTGAGCATCAAGATCAGACAGTAGATTTACTAAGTTATCAATGTCAAAGATAGCCTCGAATTACCTGTAAAGCTTTATTCAGATTAATTAACTCTTCATTAGCGTAGGACTTAGTAATCATAATAGTAAGAGAAAAAAACTTAACTGTTAGATTTTACTCGATTTATTAGAATATACAATAAAAATAAGCATAATAAAAACTTTAACATAAATACCATAATCGAATAACTAATCATAGGATACAAAACCTGTGTTGAGAAAGCAAGCTATAAATTATTGACAAAATATTAACTTCATTGAGTACTCTATGAGTGAGAATAAAATTTTCTGTATATTAAAAAAAAAATTACTACCTATACAGTATGCTTATTTAAAGCAATGTGTTTATTAGATGATATGGTATCGTTAATATAAATTTTAATTTTAACAGAAAATAAAATTACTGTCTATATATTGTACATCATCATTATTTTCCAGTGACTCTATTAAATTTGAAATTTTCTTTTGTATTTCTTCGTCTTCTATTTTTATAACATCACTTGATTTCCAAAATAATCTAGAGAATTCAGCATCAGAGAATTTTTTGAATAATTGATCTCTAACATTACCAAAATCTTGGATATTACAAATAACATGATAAATTTTTTCTTGAATATCATCTTGTGTAACATTTTCTTCAACATCTAAGGCTTGTAATTCTATAGCAATATTAAATAGTGAATCAAAGTCTTTAACAACTGAAGCTTTGTAAGCTATTATACCTACGTGCTGAAAAAGAAAACTTACACTTCCAGATTCTCCTAGTTTACCTCCATGTTTTGATAAAGAATGTCTTAATTCAGCTGCTGTTCTGTTACGGTTATTAGTTAAGCTTTGAATCATTAAAGCTATATTTCCTGGACCATAAGCTTCATATACTACTTCTTCATAATTGTCATTTTGAGTATTTCCAGATGCGCTTTTAATAGCAGTGTCAATTCTATCTTTAGGTACATTTTCTTTTTTTGCTGCAATTATTACACATCTTAATCTAGAGTTGAAATCTGGATCTGGTAATCCTTGTTTTGCAGCTACAATAATTTCTCTTATTAATTTTGTAAATTTTTGAGCCCTTTTTGCATCTTGAGCTCCTTTGCGGTGTTTTATATTTGCGAATTGTGAGTGACCAGCCATTATGATTACCCTTATTTTAAAATTTTTCCTGTGTTTTTTTCTATGATACTAGCTATATTTAAAATTCCTCCTTCATCATAATAGTTGCCAATTATTTGCAAGGAAAGAGGTAGATTATTTTTTGATAATCCAATTGGTACAGAGATAGCAGGTAATCCTGCTAAGCTTGCTGGAACAGTGAATACGTCATTTAAATACATGGTTAATGTATCTAGTTTTTCATTGATTGCGAAAGCTTCTTTAGGAGCGGTAGGAGTTAATATGTAATCTATTTTTTTAAAAGATTCAATGAAGTCATTTGTGACTAGACGTCTTATACGTTGTGCTTTATTGTAATATGCATCGTAATATCCTGAGGATAAAACGTATGCTCCAATTAATATTCTTCTTTTTACTTCTGTGCCAAAATTATTACCTCGCGTTAACTCATACATTTCATTGATATCATCAGATGGCACGCGTATCCCATATTTTACTCCGTCGTATCTTGCAAGATTAGAAGATGCTTCTGCAGAACATATTATGTAGTATACAGGAAGTGCATAGCTTGTGTGTGGTAAACTGATTTGTATAATTTCAGCTCCTTCATCTTTTAGATATTGTATACCTTTGGACCACATTTCTGATATTTCATTGTATTCTTGGTATTGACTTGATAATTCGTATTCTTTAGGTATGCCGATGCGTTTGCCTTTGATTAAACTTGTAATACTATCAGAGAATATAGGTACGGTTATGTTAGCTGAAGTTGAATCTGCAGCATCATATCCACAAATTGATTGCAACATTAAAGCTGCATCTTGCACTGTACGTGTTAGTACTCCTGCTTGGTCCAGAGAGCTAGCAAATGCTATCATGCCTAATCTAGAGCACCTTCCATATGTAGGTTTTAATCCTACTATGCCACAAAATGCTGCTGGTTGACGTACTGATCCACCTGTATCACTTCCTAAAGCACCAGCGCATAAAAATCCTGCTACAGCAGCACTTGATCCTCCAGATGATCCTCCTGGAACAACTTCCGTTCCATCTGCTCTTGTCCATGGATTTTTCACAATTCCAAAACAACTATTAGAATTTGATGAACCCATTGCAAATTCGTCCATGTTTAGTTTTCCTAGCATTACAGCTCCATTACTGAGGAGTCGTTTTACTACAGTTGAATCATATTGTGGGATAAAGTTTTTTAATATATTAGAACATGCTGTTGTTCTAACATTTTTTGTACAGAATAAATCTTTAACTCCTACTGGAATTCCAGTTAAAGGGGTGATCTTTTCTTTTTCATATGTGAAAGTGTAATCTGCTTTTTCAGCAGCGCTTAAAGCAACTTCTGGTGTTTTTGTGATAAAGGCGTTTAATTTTTCATTGTTAACAGCTTCAATATGAAGTTTAGTTAGCTCTACAGCAGAGAATTCTTTCTTTTTTAATTTGTCATGCATTTCTACAATGGATAATTTTAAAATATCTTGCATATGTGAGTAAATAGATAAAAGTGGCAGTAAGTTACCATATTATCCATGATAAAACAATTAAATTTTTGATTGTTTGATTATTATTAATTGTAAGTACGTATTTTTTGCTAATGTTTTTCTATTAATTTGTTATTGATTGGCTTTTAAAAGAGAAAAGATTGTTCTTTTTTTCTAGATTATATAAATAGTAAATATTAAGTTGTTGTGTTACCTAAATCTGTATTGTATGTATAGCGAAAAGAATATTTCCTGATAAATAATCTTATTTAAACTTAAAGGTGTCATAATTGATTACTAGCAGCTTGTAAATTTGTTTTATCTATAAATAGCCTTGCTAATATTTCATAGAGGATTGGTAAAATTGTTCAAGTAAAGAAAAGGCTTTTTTATAATTAAAAATTGAATTGTTTTTATTATAGCTATGTGCTAAGGAATTTGTCTAAATTTTTGCTTGGGTTATTGTGTTTTCCGAATATAGATTATGATGTCAATGGTGGAAAAATATGAATGTTGCTACAACTTTATATTGATTATTTATATGTAACCTTAGTATATGTGGGGTTTATATATGAAGAAGATTTATAGGATTATTACTGGTTGAGAGTTGTTTTTACATGATAAAAATTAGGAGTAAGATATGGTATATATGCCGCATTGGCCAAAGCCTTTAGGTTTTAGACCATCTGATATGGTACTTGATAGAATTATACAGGTGTTAAATAATTTAGGTAACCCTGAGAAGAAATTACCTCCAGTAATACATGTTGCTGGAACTAATGGAAAAGGTTCAACTATAGCATTTATTCGTTATATTTTAAATGCAGCAGGTTTGAAAACTCATGTTTACACTTCACCGCACTTGATAGATTTTAATGAGAGGGTAATTGTTGCTGGAAAAAAGATATCTGATAAGTATTTATATGAAGTATTAGAAATCTGTAGAGAAGCAAGTATAGGAATTCCTCTTACTTTTTTTGAAGGTACAACAGCAGCAACGTTACTTGCATTCTCCCAAATTGAAGCAGATATTGTATTATTAGAAACAGGTATGGGAGGACGACTTGATGCAACAAATGTAGTAAATCCAATATTAACTATTATTACTTCAATATCATTAGAGCATACAGAAGTGTTAGGTGATTCTGTTGAATCAATAGCTGCTGAAAAAGCTGGGATAATGAAAGAAAATGTAACTTGTATTATTGCTCAACAAGAACAAAATTCTGTTATGAAGGTTTTTGAATATTATGCGATGAAAAATAGTGTTCCGTTATATCGTGGAGGGATTGATTGGTTTTGTGATAAACAAGAAAATAGTATGTTATTTAAAAATGATGTTGATACATTATCTTTTCCTTTGCCGTCATTGCCAGGAGAGCACCAGATAATAAATGCAGGTAATGCGATAGCTGCATGTAGTATACTTGCTGGTAAGTTTGGATATAATATTGATTATGAAGATATTGTACAAGGAATTACACAAGCTCGTTGGCCTGCTAGATTAGAAAGAATTACTACTGGCTTTTTGTCTACAATACTTCCTCGATCTTGGGATTTATTTTTAGATGGGGCACATAATCCAGCTGGATCTGAGATGTTATCGCGTTGGATAAAAAATGAAAATCTAGGTGATTTGTATGTTATTGTTGGTATGACTAGAGAAAAAGATAGTATTTTATTTTTGAATCATTTGAAACCTTATATAAAGTTTTTATCTAGTATTTGTGTTAAATCTGAACCTAGAGCACAAACTGCAGAGGAATTATTGCAAACAGCGTTGTCATTAGGTATAAGAGCAGTAGCATCTAGGACTCTAACAGATGCAATATCTAAGATATTAGAAGTAGGGGATCATAATAAAAAGTCCACAATATTAATTTGTGGTTCATTGTTTTTGGCTGGAGATGTTTTGTTAGAGAATAGCATTTGATTCAGTAACAATTTTATATGCGATGTTTGGATTCTTTAATTTATAGTAAGTTATACTGAAAATCCTAATCAGAGGTGTTAATGTGGAATATTATTTTAGTTATAGACATTTTATTAGAGTATAGAATTTGAATTCTTTATATAGAAAGTTGTATAAAAAGAAAGAGGTTTAGCTCATTATTAATTTAAAGTTTTTATTATAAGATACAGTATATATGATGTTTTTTTTGTTATTTTTCTCAAAATTTTATTGTGTAATACTATAATTAGTGTTTTATATAGTTTTGATCATGCTAATTAGATAATATTTATACTCGTTGTTGTGTAAGATTTAAAATTCTTTTTTATGAAATGCTATAGAGCAAAGTATAACTATTGATTTTATGTTATTCTTTTGTCTAAAGTTTTGGTTGTGCAATAATTTAAGATATTTTATATAGATTTAGTCTTGCATAATTGGCAAAGAATGTACTTTTGTGATTGGAAATATAGAACAGAATTATTTTTTAGTAATACAAATTATTTGATATTATGTTACATATTTAAGGTAATACAATTTTTTAATTGTAGTTAAGCATATTAAATTTAGTTTTGTATAAAATATTTAATGTTTTACTATATTGAGTATAATTTTATAGGTATTAATTTTTAGTAAATATTTTTTAATTTTTTATGAATATAAGAGTTGGTACAAGGGGAAGTATTTTAGCTATAGCACAAGCTTTAGAAGTTAAAAATCTGTTATGTAGCTATTTTCCTGAAATTAATGTACAAATTATTAAAATTAAGACTTCTGGAGATATTAATAATAAAGTTTCTCTTAATGATATTGGTGGTAAAGGATTATTTATAAAGGAAATAGAAGAAGCATTATTGTCAGGAATAGTAGATATAGCTGTACATTCAATGAAAGATGTTCCAGCTTTTTGTTGTGATGGGTTAGTGATTGCTGCTATATTAAAGCGTAGTAGTCCATATGATGTTTTTGTTTCTTCTAAATGTTATGATATAAAATCACTTCCTTCTGGAGCAATTATAGGTACATCTTCTGTTAGAAGAAAAGTACAGTTATCTCGGTTGCGACCAGATATTCAAATAGTTCCTATTAGAGGTAATATAGATACTAGAATATCAAAGGCTGAAAGTGGTGAATTTGGTGGAATAATATTAGCTGAAGCTGGATTAATGAGGATAGATAGGTGTAATATAATTAATGAAGTGCTACATCCTAAGGTAATGTTAAGTGCGGTAGGACAAGGCGCTATTGGTATTCAGTGTAAGTCTCCGGGGGGGGGGGGGGGGGGGGGGGGGGGGGGGGGGGGGGGGGGGGGGGGGGGGGGGGGGGGGGGGGGGGGGGGGGGGGGGGGGGGCGCCCCCCCCCCCCCCCCCCCCCCCCCCCCCCCCCCCCCCCCTAATTATGATATGATAGATAAAATAAGAGTTTTAAATTGTCATAAATCTTATGTAAGTGTAATGGCTGAGAGAAGTTTTATGAAAGCAATTAATGGATCGTGTAATACACCATTAGCAGCACTTGCTCAATATATTGATGAAGTTACAATCCACATGTCTTGTATGCTTGCAAATGAAAAAAACATGGTATTTTTAGATTGTAATTTTAAAGAATCTGATGCAGAAAAATCAGGTTTTGATATGGGAAATCAGTTGATGAGTAAATTATATAGTCATTAGTATATATTTTTATAAATGTAGTATTTATATTTGATAAAGTTTATCAAATAGTATGGAAAAGTAAAATTTTAATATAGCAAGTTAATAGGTCAAAAAGTTCTGTTATAATTGTTATAAAAAATTGATATAATTTATATTTATAGAGTTTGTGTGAATATTATAAATTCATTTGTATCTTAATCTGTAGAGTAATCCTAAAAAAGTATTTAAGTAGTTTTCTTTTATTGGATTATTTAGGTTGTGTCTTTAAATTTTTATAAGAATATAATTTTAATTTTTAAAAATATAGTTATAATATATATATAAAGTGTTAATATCATAATGGTTATTATATATGTTAAGTCAAGAACAAGGTATTCAAGAAGATTGTCTAATAACATACAGGGGACTTGCTGATTATTTAAATTATAAGATGTCAGATGTTAATAGATTCAATGTAGGGATGATATATATGATAGGTCGTCCTGGAATTGGTGGTAAGTTATCAGTAGAAATTGCTCAATGCCGTAATAGTAGAGACCTTCTTATACGTGATGATATGGAAGGAAAATTTTTGTTTTTGTTGGAAGGTGAATTGCCAGGTGATGTAGAAGACCCATATTTTGAGCGTTTAGGTAAAAGTTACAGTATATATTTTTTAGTGGATAGTGATCACATTGATGATTTTATGGGAATGTACATAAAAGTATGTACAGGTACATTGAAGAATGATAAGAATAATAAGAGTGGGTACACTGTTGATAATTTAAATAGATATGGCAAAATTGTGTTGACTAAAATGAACAATTCTGAAATAGAAAAATTGTTTTTTGGGAACAAATTTGATGAACATTATGCTTTAAGTAAGATTGTAGAATTAGAAGCAGATTTTATTATAAAAGAAAATACTGCTAATGGTGAAAGTTGCAGTGGGTCATTTGTTGAGGCAAAAAAAGATCAAACGGAAAGAAAATTATTTAAATCACTTTCAGAGAAATTTCACAAATCTAGTAAATCGAAATATGAAAAAATAGCTTCACCAAGAGAAAAAATTAAAAATCCTGCAGCATCAGTAGGTGAATCAAACAAGTTAAAAGCTAAATGGTATGTTGAATCTGTTTCTAATAAAAACGCATTATACGATATTACTTACTTATAGTATTGACCAGAATGCATGTTACACTTACAATAGTGAATCAGTAGATTTAAAAGTTATTTATTCTTAGTTTTAGACAGTATTGGTTTTGTAGAAGTTCTTGTTTTGAATGAAAGGATTTCAATAATTATTAAATCAGTATTTGTTGATTAGTAACATCTATGTTATAAGTTAAATATAGAATTTTTAAAACTTAAGAGATGTTATGTTATCACAAGGTGATTATCAGTCGATATGTAATTTAGCAATTATTGCTCATGTTGATCATGGGAAAACAACACTGTTAGATGGTATGTTGAAACAGAGTGGTACTTTTAGAGAGAACCAAGATGTAGCTGAAAGGGTAATGGATAATAATGATCTAGAGCGTGAGCGTGGTATTACTATTTTAGCAAAATGTACATCTATTATTTGGCAAGGTAAAAAGATTAATGTAATTGATACTCCAGGTCATGCAGATTTTGGTGGAGAAGTAGAAAGAGTATTGTCAATGGCAGATGGTGTTTTGTTACTTGTTGACGCATCAGAGGGACCTATGCCTCAGACTAAGTTTGTATTATCAAAAGCATTGAAGGCTGGGTTATTACCAATAGTGATCATAAATAAAGTTGATAGACCAGATAGTAGAAGTGATGAAGTATTGGATGAAATATATGAGTTATTTATTAATTTAGATGCTACTAGTGAACAGTTGGATTTTCCGATATTGTATGCATCTGGTAGAAATGGGTGGTGTGTTAAAAATTTATCTGATAACAGGGAAAGTTTAGTGCCATTATTTGAAGCAATTATTCAATATGTTAAGCCTGTATCTTATGATGCAAATGCACCTTTTAGTATGTTGTTGACGTTATTAGATTCAGATAAGTTTTTAGGAAGAATATTAACAGGAAAAATATATACTGGTACAGCTAAAATTAATGATAATGTTAAAGTTCTAAATTTAGCTGGTGAAGTTGTTGAATATGGTAAACTTACTAAACTTTTATCATTTTCAGGATTAAAAAGGATACCAGTTAAAGAGGCAAAAGCTGGTGATATTATTGCAGTAGCAGGACTTGAAAAAGCTTCAGTGTCTGATAGTATTGTTGATACTTCTATTAACTTTCCTATTTCATCGACTCCAGTTGACCCTCCTACTATGGCTATTACTATTGGTGTAAATGATTCACCATTTGCTGGGACAGAAGGTATAAAGTTAACATCAACTGTAATTAAGACGCGACTTATAGCTGAAGCTGAAACGAATGTAGCAATTACAGTTAAAGAAACGGAGCAAGGTGATGCATATGAGGTTGGGGGGAGAGGAGAGCTACAACTTGGTGTACTGATAGAAACTATGAGAAGAGAGGGATTTGAACTTTCTGTATCTCGTCCTCGTGTTTTATTTAGAAAAGATGATAAAGGACAGGTTTTAGAGCCTATAGAAGAAGTAGTTATAGATGTAGATGAGGCGTATAGTGGTGTTATTATGGAAAAGTTAAGTTTCCGTAAGGGTGACATGCGAGATTTACGTCCATCTGGAAAGGATAGAGTAAGAATGATATTTTTAGTGCCTTCGCGTGGTCTTATCGGTTATCAAGGAGAATTTTTGACTGATTCGCATGGTACAGGTATTATGAATCGATTATTTCATAGTTATGCTCCGTATAAAGGTAGCATTCCAACTCGTACAAATGGTGTACTAATTTCTACTGATAAAGGTGAGGCAGTAGCTTATGCTATTTTTAATTTACAAGATCGTGGTGTTATGTTTATAAAGCCTCAAGATAAAGTATATTGCGGGATGATTGTTGGACTTCATAATCGTGAAAATGATATTGATGTTAATGTATTAAAAGGTAAACAGTTAACTAATATTAGAGCTGCAGGTTCAGATGAAGCAGTAAGGTTAATCTCACCAAAAATAATGACTTTAGAAGAAATGATAGCATTTATTAATGATGATGAATTAGTTGAATGTACACCTAAGTCTATTCGTTTGCGAAAGAAGTATTTAGATCCTAATGAACGCAAACGTGCTTCTAGAGCTAATAAAAATATGTTTTAGTATTTTATGTTGATGGTTGTATATTGTAAATTTAAAAAAGTAAATTTTTTATATAAGTGAATCTTATAGGTATTTTCTATAATCAAAGTTGAATTTTTTATTAATTATCTTTTTGTATTTTATTATTAAAAAAGAGCACGGTTCATTATAAATAATCTTCTATTAAAAATATAGAATATCATCTATATTAGGAGATTAGTTCAATGCTTATATTGAATGATATTATTGAAATTAAATTGCAAATGATAAATATTTTTAACATTCAAATTAAATATTTAAGACAAATGGATTTTGTAACAGTAAGAGATCTTCAATGTATAGAGAAAGATTTGGTAAATCTATTAGGTAATAAGTGTAATAGAATAAAATTCGATAACAGTATTATATCACTTTGTAATGATCAGAATATAATTGAGTTATTAAAAAATGTATGCTTAGATTATGAAAGAGTTTTAAAAGTTAGAAATAAGTTGTTTATCTTATATGCATGTAATGCCATGGAAAATAATTGCAAACTTAATTAGAACGAACATGTTTTTACGAGTGTATAGAAATTAATATGATTAGAATAACTTATAAAACTTACTTTAATAATCTGTATGATACTCTGTTACATGCACAACCTTTTATGTTATTCATAGTTTTATGATCAAATAAAACTACGTAAAGTAATATATAGAATTTAATGAGAAAAATCTTTATTAATAGAATTGACTATTCTTTTTAATTCTCATGTCAATAGCTTTTTCCCATATTTGTCCATTATTAAGTAACTTAGTTTTATTATACATAAGTTCTTCTCTTGTTTCTGTTGCGTATTCAAAATTTGGACCTTCTACAATTGCATCTACAGGACATGCTTCTTGACAGAATCCACAATATATACATTTTGTCATATCTATATCATACCGTACTGTTCTACGGCTACCATCGTTACGTTCTTGTGCTTCGATTGTAATTGCTTGTGCTGGACATATGGCTTCACATAGTTTACATGCAATACAACGTTCTTCTCCATTTTTATACTTGCGTAATGCATGTTCTCCCCTAAATCTTGTACTTAAAGGGCCTTTTTCTAGTGGATAATTCAATGTTACTTTTGACTTAAACATATAACGTAGAGTAATAAACATACCCTTACAATTAATAAATGTACTCTTTATTAAGTTTGTAATTGATACTAACTTTAAAGGCATTTTATCATAAACCATAAATAAATCTAATTAATCACACGCCATATTCTATCTAATCTTATTGTAAAAGGTAAAAAACTATCATCACTGGATTTTTTAAATGATAATGCTACTACGTAAGCTTTACCTACGATATTTTCAAGAGGTATGTACCCAACGTCTGTTATAAATCTACTGTCACGTGAATTGTCCCTGTTATCTCCTAAAACAAAAACATGTCCTTCAGGAACATTGTATATAGGGGTATTATCTAATGAACTATCTTGAACTTCATCTAATACTTCATGAGTATTTTGATTATATAATGTTTCTAAATAACGAGTAATTTTTTTTCCGTCATCATCAGTAAAATCACTTATCTTTTCATATTTCATTTGGTTTCCATTAACATATAGCAAACCATTAATAATTTGTATTTTATCTCCTGGTACTCCAATAACTCTTTTTATATAATGAAGATTTGGTTCTTTAGGAGGACGAAATACAACTACATCACCAGCTTTTGGCAATTTTGAAAAGATACGACCTTTTATTAACGGAGGTGAAAATGGAAAGGAATACCTGCTATAACCATAAGTATATTTACTAACAAATATATAATCTCCCACTAATAATGTACTCTTCATTGACCCAGAGGGTATATGGAATGGCTCAAATAAAAAGGTTCTTAACAATAAAGCTGCCATTAGGGCAAGAAATAAAGTTGAAAAGAATCTAATGAAAGAACACTGTTTTTTCAAGATTATACCTATATAGAGAAACTATTGCCACATCCACATTTAGACTTTGCTATTGGATTATTAACTATAAATCTTGATCCATTTATATCTTCAACATAGTCTATTACCGAGTGCTTCAGAATATCATTAGATGCTTGGTCTATTAATAATAGAGGTTTACCTGTTTCTTCATCGAAGACAGTAAACTTTACATTATTTTTTGATTCCAACTCATCTTCATCATCATCATACTCGTCATCGTCGTCATCAAGAAAGTCATAATCATCTTCATCTTCGTCTTCAGCGAGTAATGTGTTGATGTTAGCAATATTAAAATTATATTGAAACCCTGAACAGCCACCGCCAGAAACTGATAAATGTAATAAAAAATCTGTACTTTCTTCTTGGTTAATTAAGTGTTTAATTTTATTAACAGCATTTTCTGTAAGGGTTAAGTCTGCATTCTTTAAGTTTGACATATGTGGAATACCGAATTAAAAACTAACAAATTACTATATCATAATTTTTATTTGTGTCAAATACAACTATGTTAGATCTAGCAAAATATGCATGTCGTCCTATGGAGACAAGGGGTAGAATATTTAATGAAAAGGAAGATCAATATCACAACTGTTATCAGATGGATCGTGATCGTATTATATACTCAAGTTCTTTTCGTAAATTACAGTATAAGACGCAAGTCTTTATTAATTATGAAAGTGATTATTACAGAACGCGATTAACTCATAGTCTTGAGGTTGCTCAAATAGCAAGATCATTGAGTAGGAGATTACATTTCAATGAAGATTTAACAGAGGCTATATCTTTGGCGCATGATTTAGGACATCCTCCATTTGGACATGCAGGAGAAGAAGCTTTAAATGATGTTGCTAAACATCATTTAGGATTTGATCACAATATTCAAGCTTTAAGAATATTAACATTTTTAGAAAAAAGATATATAGAATTTGATGGTATGAATCTTACGTGGGAAACTATAGAAGGTGTAGCTAAGCATAATGGACCTATTATAGGGAAAAATAGTGTTAATTCGAATAAGAAAATACATAAATTTATGCTGGATTATGATACAGATTATAAATTAGATCTTCATGATTTCTCTAGTGCTGAAGCTCAAATTGCAGCTATTTCTGATGATATAGCTTATAATATACATGATATTGATGATGGAATAAGGGCTAAGATTTTAGTTATAGAGGAATTGTTAGAATTACCTTTAATTGGAGAAATTTTTAAAAAGGTTATAGATGATAATCCTGGGTTTAGTATATCTGATACTAGAATTATTAATGAATTTCTAAGAAAAACTGTGGATATTATGATTGGAGATATAGTACTTCAAGTTACAAATAATATTAAAAAATATAATATATCATCTCAAAATGATATTAGGAAGCTGGATAAAGTGTTTGTTAGTTTCTCTTCGGAAATGAATCAATATAAAGTAAATTTGCAAAATTTCCTGAGAGCTAAATTATATAATCACTATAAAGTAAAAAGGGTAAAAAATAAAGTAAAACGTATGATAAAGGAATTATTTCAAGTTTTTTATGATGATCCACAAATTTTGCCTGCTGATTGGGGGATAAGAGCAGTGAATGCTGATCTAATTGATAAGTCCACTGTAATTTGTGATTTTATTTCTGGCATGACAGATCGTTTTGCTATTCAAGAGCATAGAAAAATCTTTGATGCAACTTATGAGATGTTATCATTTTGATATTCCTGATAATATTCTCAAATAATTAGTGTATTGTTTATTTAATATTAAACCTTTTTTTAAGTATTAATGATATAAATATCACATATCAGTAAATATTTGGCTTTGTTAAGCTATTTTTAGGAATCATTTAAATTAATTGTTATAAATTTTTTTAATTATCCAAAGTATTTACATCTATAAGTCTTCAAAAAATAAACTTTATAGGAAATTTTTATGGCAGATCCAAGGCAAGATAATTTAGAAAACGGTAGGTCACAATCTGATGAACCAGCAGCAGAACAACAACAGCCTACTCAAGTACCTAATGAACCAATAGCAGAACAACAACAGCCTGCTCAAGTAGCTGATGAACCAGCAGTTGAACAACAACCAGAACATCAAGAAACACCTAATGCTTTATATGCTCAAGTTTTACCTCATGATCAGAGGCCTGTTACTCCTCCAGTAGAGGAAGATGTTAGCAGAGAGCAGGAAGAAGAAACTGCTCCTGAACTACCGCCAAGAAGGTACATTGATGAAGAGGATGTTGAACCTAGTGTTCAATATGTATTGGCCAGTGGGGATGATATAATGGAATTTGAGGAAGGTACTCCCTGGGGTCAAGTTAGGCAATCCGTTATTGATGGTCAACCAATAAATCCTGAAGATTTAGTAAGAGAAGGACCAGTTCGTGACATTTGTGATAGAATTATACAATCTAAAGGTAAATTGTCTGAATCTCAGATAGAAGATATAGTTGATATCTTAAATAGTAATAGCGAAGAAATATGGGATGTGATAAGTGATCCTTTAGAAGTAAAAATGAAAGATTTCCCTGTTATTGGAAGTGAGGGAACTGTGACAACATTATTGCATCTTGCTTATGCATGTGATGTTGATACTAGAATAATCAAGGCTATAGAAGGTGTACAAGAACAGAGTGGTTATTCGATGTTAGATATTTCTTGTAATCTTCCGGCACACTATGCTGCTCAATATTGTTCTGCTGAAAAAGTGGCCCACTGTTTCAATAGTACAGGTAGTGGAGTAATTAATACTAGAAATTTCAATAACGAAAATCCTATAGATATCTTAGTTAAGAATTTGAAATGTTCAATAGAAGATGTACAGTCTAGGTTAGAATATGATATACGTGATCAGAATAGTGATTTATGGTATTCACTTAGAAAAGCGATGATGGATGGTCAACCATTTACTCATTATTTAGTAACAGGAGGAACAGTTCGTGAAGTTTGTGATAAAATTATAGCGTCTAAAGGTAAATTATCTAAGTCTGAAGTAAAAAATATTGTTGGAATTTTAAATAGTACAAGAGAAAAAATACGTGATGTAATAGGTGGACCGTTAGAAGTTGATGGTCAAAATTTCCCTATTGTTGGGCATGGAAACAATATAACAACATTATTACATCTTGCCTATGCATATAATGTTGATAGCGATATAATCAAGGCCATAGAGGATGTACAAGGACAAGGTGGTTATGAAATTTTAGATATTTCTGGTAATCTTCCAGCACACTATGCTGCTCGATGTTGTTCTGCTGAAAAAATAGGTAAATGTTTTAGTAAGACAGCTAGTGAAATAATTAACAATAAGAATTTTAATGGCTCAACTCCTCTACATATGTTGGCTCAGAATCCTAAATGTTCAGAGGAAGAGCTAAAAATTGCATTAGAAAATAATCTAGATCCTAATATTACTGATTCTAGATTAGCACTTCCTATTCATTATGTAGCTGAGAATGCTAAAGGTGATGTTATAGTATCTATAATTAAAGTTCTAACAGAAGATCCTGAATTTCAGTGGCAAATTTCAGCATTAGATGGAAATGAGAGTAACATATTACATTATATGGTTCAGAATCCTAGTGTTGATGGCAAGGCTTTAAAGCAAGTAGTCAATCTAACTGGGATGAGTCTAGAACAGGTAGATAAAAATTATAAAACTCCAGTCGGATATGCTGCTACTGTTAATAATGGAAAATTAATACCTGCACTTATGAAACTTAATGCTGATATTAATGTAGTAGATAATGTAGGTCGTACACCATTACATGATGCAGTGCTTAGTGGTACTAGAGGAGCAGTAAGCAGGATATTGAAATACTCTGATGTTGATTGTAGTAAGACTGATGCTAATGGAAATACAGCATTGCATTTTGCCGTTGAAAAACAAGATGCAACTATGGTAAGTATGCTCTTATCTTTGGATAAGGTGAAACATCATGCTGTTAAAGAAAGCATTAAGATATCATTACTGTCAGAAAATTTACGAGGAGATACAGCTCTGAATTTTGCTTGTACTCAAAGTGATCCTAAAATAGTAAGAGATATATGTGAAGCTATAAAGACATGTTATGGTGAAGAGATGCTTAATGTGTTATTGGTTAGAGAGAATAAAGTTGTATCTACTTTATCTTTAGATCAATTTCGTTCAAGTGATGTATTAGCTCCTGCAAGAGATTTGTATGTTAATGCATCTCGGTCTGACTTGCCTTTATCTCCAGTACATTCTGCTATAAGGGATAGTAATATTAAGGTACTTAAATCAATTTTTGAATCTGTTCCTTCAAAAGCAATATTACAGCAAGAATGTTCAGAAGGATTAAATAGCTGTCAACTTGCTGCTCTATATGGTGATGCTTCTGTTTTAAAGTTTATAACTGAGAATGCGACTTCAGATCAAATTAATACTTCAGGTGCAGTTGGTATGACTACCCTGCATATTGCATGTATGCAGAATAAAATAAATTTTTTGAAAGAGTTGGTAACTAATAAACACTTGGATATTAATCAACAAATGGGGGAAGGACAAAATACTGTATTGCATGCAGCAATTCATAGAAATGATTATGATCTTCTTAAAAGGATATTAAATCATCCAAATATTGATGTTGATGTTAAGAATGCAGAAGGTAAGACAGCTTTGCATTTTGCAGCGGAAAGAGGAAATGTTAAAATTATTAAAGATTTATGTAGAGCTGGAGCAAATATTAATGCTTTAGATAATAATGGTAGATCAGTAATATCTAGTGCTATAACTCCACATAACAGTGAAAATGAGGCTATTAATGTTGTAAAAGCCTTGAAGGGTGCAAAGCTTGATATAGATATTGATAAAAATGATCTTTTCCAGAGATGTGTAGAATGTGGGTATAATAAATTATTGAATGTATTAGTGAATGCTGGAGCTAGGATTCATAAGGATAGTCAGTTATCACCAATTACTGATGCTGTAAGGAATAAGAATCAGCAAGCTGTTTCAAAATTAACTAGTGTTGGTGGTAATGTTAATTCAGTGGTAACTGCACAAGACAGTCAACAGTTTGGTTATAATTTATTGATGATTGCAGTTGAGAATAGTGATCTTCCTATGGTAAAGTTACTATTATCTAAGGGATGTGATGCTAGTTTAAGTAGACCAGATGGAAGAACGGCAGCCCATATGCTACTTGATAATCAGAATGTAAATTTTGTTAGTGATGTTGTAAAAGCAATTGCGACAAAAAGTCCTAAAAATGTTTGTAAGATTTTTTCAAGTCAGGATCTTAATGGTGATACGCCTTTACACTTAGCTTTAAAAAATTCAAATATTCAAGCTGCAACTAAAATGATAAAAAGTCTACCTAAGAAAGATTTAGGTAATATAGCAAGTGTTCAAAATACAAGCAAGGAAACATTATTGAATTTAGCTATCAAAGAAGGTAATGTTGATTTTGTCAAATTGTTGTTAAAGAGTATAGGTAGTAAATCTAAGATAGCAGAAATTGCAAGTGCGAAAGATGAACATGGTGACACAGCATTAAATTTGGCTATTAAGCATGGTAACCTTAAGATTGCACAATTAATACTAAAAAATGTTAATAGACAACATTTACCAAACTTGATGGTGGAAGATGTAAATGGTAATACACCACTACATCAACTTCTTATAAAAGGTCCTTGTGATGATATGAATAGATATCACTCTATAATGAAATCAATGGTGAATGATACTCCAATATTTAGTTTAACAGATATAACAAATACTAGGAATGTTGATGGTAATACACCAGCACATCTTGCTTTATTAAGTGATAATAAATATGCTAATGCTTTGATAAAATTATGTGATGAAGATGTATTTTTACTTCCTAATAAGCATGGTAATTTGCTATCGGATTGTGTTAAGAGTGATAGTAAATTTAGGGAACGTAGAGCATATGGATTTAAAAGTTCTGTATTAGAAAAAATATTAACACTAGAAAAAAAGCACGAGGTGTAGATACTGAATCTTTATCTTCTTCTTTAACATCATCTTCTAGTAGTACTGACTATGAAGCAGAAGAATGCTCAAGGCAAGCTGAACAGAGACAGAGTGAAGAACTAGATAGAGCAGAACAACGACAAATGCGGCGATGTGCAAGTGTTGGATCAGTAGTAGGTGATATTGATAGAGGAGAAATCAATAAAGGTTCTGATGGGTCTAGTGATTCTTTATATTTGAATAGTACATCTTCTGGCAAGTTTACTACTGATTCTGTATCTTTATCTAGTACAGCTTCTGTTAAATCTGCAAGTAGTACAAAATCATCTGCATCATTAGATGGATTGTTAAGTGATTTGTTTAATGGTGAAGAAGAAGCTCAAGAATTTAGTAGCGCACTAGAAAGCATTATGAGTGAATTGCCTATAGGTAGTATGATACCTGTTGAAGAAGGAGCTAGTGTAGCACCTACTGCTAATGCAGCTCAAACAGCTTCATCTAAAAAAAGTACTTGCCATGGGAAGTAATTTAGTATAATTAATTGACTAATATCATAATAAGTATGGTATTAATTTTCTGTATGCGGGGTAGAGCAGTCTGGTAGCTCGGCAGGCTCATAACCTGTAGGTCGCTTGGTTCAAATCCAGCCCCCGCAACTTTATTGAGTTTTTATATTTGAAAGCATAGGGTTAATGTTTTAATGTATTGTGTCCTCTGCTTTATTTTTTATTTAAGGTTTAGACTATACTTATTTCATTATTTAGTATTTTATAGAAGTTCTTTATTTAATTTTTGTATATATTAACTATATTACTGAAAATAATTATATATTTTATATATAATTTATCTTTTACAAAATATTTTTTATCATTATATTAATGATAATATATCTTGCTTGGGGTGTTTATGGTATACAAATGCAATAAAGAAAATCTTAAATTATTTAATAAGGATATGATTCACAGGGGACAAAGGGCATATCTAATATTATCAATATTATATTTGATATTATTAAGTAGTGCTTTTATGTTTATGTTATATGGATCAAGTGATCTTAGAAGTATAGCAGCAATGCTTTTATTTGTGGTGTCATTGATATCTTGTGTTTCTCAAATAATTAATATTGTATCTAATGTTTTAAGTATGTGCAATGTTAGACGTGAGAGAATAAATAGAAAAGATACGAAGTATAAATCAAATGAGGTAGAACAGCTAATTATTGCTTTTGGATTTACAAGTGAATCAGTAGCATTTCTTGGTATAGCTGCTATATTATGTATTTTAGGGATTCATTTAAAGCCTTATGATGTTATAGCACCATATCTTCGTGTGTTTAGTTTAGTAGCTTCAGTATTTTCTATTACTTATGGATCTGTTTTCCTTAAAAAAAGTATTCAAGATCATGCTGCATCAAAGAACCATAAAATACATGCTAAATGGGTAATAGGGAATAGTATTCTATTTGTTTTGCTTGCAGTTTATAATATTTTGTATGAAACAGTATTATATGAGTGTTTGGACTTTTATAGTAATCATTACCTATCAATGTTTTTAAAGTCTTTTGTTTTTATTGGATATTCATGTGTTTTAACTTCTATTTTCTTGTCACAGATTTTAGCTCCGCATACACATTCTGTTCCTATGCCAGAAAAGTCAATGAAAGGAGAAGGTAAAGAGCCCCAAGAAGAGTTAACAGACTTGACTGCTGCTCTAGTTGATAGTCAGAGACATCTGGAGTAAAGTTTTTACATAGGTAAATATAGGAAGTTGTTGAGGTGATACTTTAATTAGCAAAAATTGTTTACCATACGGGGTTATAAAAACAACTGATGTGAAAGTAAAAGTAGTTTTTATATTTTGTATATGTGGCTAATAGTTGGTATTTTAGATGGTAGCTAGAATAATATGAAATTATCTATTCAAATGACTTGATTTTTTAGTTGAATATTATCCTTATTGTTTCTAGGGTATGTGACTATAATTTTACTATGACAATTTAAAGTATTGTCTTTTACACATTTCCTTTTTTACACTTAGACTTAATATATGAAATTTTGGTAATAGTGGGTTATATATACAAGTAATTTTGCGTCATTGCAATTTTAGGGTATCACGTAATTTGAACTAACTATGTAAGAAATTATATATGTTGAAGTTTGTATTAATTCTATATTATTAAAATTTGTATGGAGTTTTCAGTTGGTTACTATATGACTTATTTTTACTGTTTTTATTTTTAAGAGAAAATATTTATCTGAAAGTAAAGTATAGAAATAAATTTAAAGATTTATTGAAGAGTAAAGGCTATGTAGTATGGTATGACACTGTGTAAATACAAAATACATTTAGGGATTATTTTTCTCTATGGTGAAGGGTGTAGAATAAATTTAGGAATTTTTTTCAAAAGTTTATTTAAAGCCCTTCTACATTTATATAATAATATGTGCTTATAATATTGGTGTATATATAAAATTGCATGTTTATTCTTTAGTAAGAAAGGTGTAGGATAAGTGAGGATTTTAAATAAAATAATTTACCTTATAATGTCCATTTATGTTAGGATTACGTAACTTTATTTACTTAAAAAAAAGGTATAAAATAAACTAAGAATTTCGAAGTCTTAAAGAGTTTATTTTAATAAACCCTTCTGCATCTTTATGATCATAATCATTTGATTCATCAAAGCTTGCTAATTTATGTGAATACAAACTATTGTGAGATTTTCTTCCTACAATTGTAACAGATCCTTTATATAACTTTAAACGTACCACTCCATTTACTTTTTCTTGTGACTTATCAATTAGTGCTTGTAGCATTTTTCTTTCAAGAGTCCACCAGTAGCCATTATATATTAGTTTAGCATATTTTGGCATAATTTCATCTTTAAGATGTGCTGCTTCTCTGTCTAGTGTTATACTTTCTATTGCACGATGTGCATGTAAAAGTATTGTTCCTCCAGGAGTTTCATATATCCCTCTTGACTTTATTCCTACGTAGCGATTTTCCACTATATCAATAATTCCTATTCCATGTTTACCACCTATTTCATTTAATTTTTGTAGTAAATTTGCTGGTGAAAGATGTATATTATTTATTGAAACAGGATCTCCTTTTTCATATGAGATTTCTATGTATTCTGAATTATCACTTGCTAATTCTGGAATAACTGATTTGGAAAGTATGGTATAATCAGGTTCAGCATATGGGTCTTCTAGAGATTTTCCTTCGAATGAGGTATGTAATAGGTTTGCATCTATAGAATATGGTGGTTCACTAGCTTTATCCAAAGGAACATCTATTCCATTTTTTTTTGCATATTCTATTAAGCTATTTCTTGAAGTTAAATCCCATTGCCGCCATGGTGCAATTACTTTTATATTTGGATCACAGCAGTAATAGCCAAATTCAAATCTTATTTGATCGTTGCCTTTTCCAGTAGCTCCATGTGCAACAGCATCTGCTTTGGTAAGGTGTGCTATTTCAATTTGTCGTTTAGCTATTAGTGGTCTTGCTATAGATGTTCCAAGTAAATAGTATCCTTCATATACAGTATTTGCTCTAAACATAGGAAACACAAAATCCCGTACAAATTCTTCTTTTAAATCTTCTATAAAAATTTCTTTTACATTTAATGCAGCTGCTTTTTTTCTTATGATAGACATATCATCGTTTTGACCTAGGTCTGCAGTGAATACTACTACTTCACATTCATATTTTTCTTGAAGCCATTTTAATATAACTGAAGTATCTAATCCTCCAGAATAAGCTAATACTATTTTTTTCATAGGTGTAAAATATATATAAAGTACAACATTATAGTATGTTTTGGTTCTAATTACAACTTAATTGGTTCTATAAAACTTTAAAGATTTAATATTTTATTAATAGTAGAGTGTTATGAAAAATTATATAACTTAATGAATGAAGTTTTACAAATAAAATTGTATAATATATGTTTTTTATTTATTAATTAAATTAAATTAGTTTATGTAATGAGAGTTATTTTATATTTGTGGATTGTATTTGTGTCATTAGTTTATTCAATTAGTAGTACAGGATTTGCTAAAAGCACTAAAAGTAATTTTTTAGGTAATTTTTATATTAGTGGATTTTATGGATATGATAAAAAAGTATTAGAATTTAAGACTGGAAGTAGATATTTAGAGTTTGATTTTAATGTAAATGATGTATTTGGACATAATGGAGGATTAAAATTGGGATATATATGTGCAAGTGCTTCTCAAGCAATTTCAGAACTGAATTAGAATTCATGTATGTTACTAAGAAAAAATTTATTAATGAAGAAAATATCAATGAGAAATTATTAGAGAAGAGAAAGTTGTATTGGGATACTGATAGTAAGTATAGAATTTTATTTAACTTATACTATGATATTGGTAATTTCTTTAGTATTAGAGATCTTACTTTATATTTAGGTTTAGGAATTAATTTACAAAATTTTATCAATCAGTTATTAAAAAAGGATACTATAAATAATGGACTTATGATCCAACCAATGTTTGGAATGAAATATAAATTGCTGCCTAATATTGGTATATACAGTGGATATAGATATTTTATTAATTACATGGGTCCTAAAAAAGGTGATGCTAATTTTAAACATTATCATATTTTAGCATCTAGTGGGTTTATATTTGGATTAGAATTTATTTTTTAAACTAGAAAACATCCTATAATATGTAAAGTGAATATTAATTGATTCTTTATTTACTCAGTAATAAGCTGATGTCATTTATTAAAGTGTTTTATTCTAAATTATATTTAATAGTCTGATTATTTCTTTTATTTTTAAAAATATTAGTGTTTTATATTGTATAATATTTTTTACTTGAACTAGTAAAATTAGAGTTTATTGTAGTAAGACAGTTCTTGGTTTTGTCAGGAAATAACATTTTATTAAGTAAGAAATTTAATAATTTTAATTAAATCCCAAATTATTTTTTATTCTGATATAGTAGTAGTAATTGATTGAATTTTTATGTTGACTTACTGATAGAACATTATATATCTGATATAAAATTAATATTTTTATATTCTTTATGAAAAATTATATATATATCATTATATATTTTATAGTAATGACGTTTAGTTCTGAAGCTATTACTATTCCTATTTATATTAAAGGAAATTGTAATTTAGGTATAGGTTATTCTGATAGTTTTAAGTCAGAATATGTAAATTATAGGCAAATTAATGTAGATTTAAGTACTGCAATTGGATATAAGATACGGAATGGTTTTTTTTATGAATTTGAAGTAAGATATGCAAGTGTAAAACCTGCGATTCAAGAGTTATCTGATTTTGAAAAATAGATTTAATCAATATCTTTCAAAGAATTATTGATAAAAAAGTTTATCTTGCTAAGATAGAAAATATACTTGAAATTAATAGTATTACGACTCTTGTTAGTTGTGGATACGATTATATTATTAATGCTAAATTGGTTGGTTATCTAAGTTATGGAGTTGGTATTGGTGGTATATTGAGTTATCAAGGATTTAGAAGCGATTCTGCAAATCATTATGGTATCAGTATGCAAAGTGAAATTGGGTTATGTTACCTTTATAATAAGAAAGTAAATTTGTGTATGGGATATAATTACTTAAAAAATTGTTGGAAATATGATACAAACAAGATCTATGATGAGGAAGGGAATACAGTGATGTATCACTTTCAAGATTTTCAATTAAATTCTCATGTAATATTTGTGAGTTTTAAGTTTCTCTTTTAATGTTGATTATGTAGAGAAATTGTATTAATTATAAGCTATATACATTTGAATTTATCGTTTATTTTGATAGATTTATTTTTAATATCTGTTAATCTGAGTATTGTATTTAGAGATTGTAAGCCTGTGTATATTTGTTTTGTAAATGTTTTAAATTGGTTTTCTCAAATAACTTTCTTGCATTATATAATGATACTTCGTATATAAGTTAAAAAATATAAGATTATAGTTGGTAATGTAAATATGACTGAAAATTTGTCTATTACTTCTACTTCAAGTAAATTTCCAATTTCCCCTCTTGCTCCAAATAGTTTTCCTGTAATGCCTGAAATTAAAGGAGTTGATTTGTTTTCTTTTGCTTCTGGTATTAAAGTTTCAGGTAAGCTTGATCTTTTAGTAGTTACAATGCCAAATAATACTAGTGTTGCTGGTGTTTTTACAAATTCTTATACAGCAAGCAGTAATGTTGAACATTGTAGAAGTATTCTTCCTTATGGTAAAGCAAAGGTTTTAGTTGTGAATTCTGGTAATGCTAATGTTGCTGTAGGTGCAAATGGGTATGAAGTAATTACAGAAATTACAAAATTATGTGCAGAAAAGTTTTCTTGCTCTATTGAAGAAGTATATTTTTGTTCTACAGGAGTTATAGGAATTCCTTTACCGGTTGATAAAATAAAATCTGTTCTCCTTAATTTTACATCGAAAATTTATGGAAATTCCTGGAATAATGCTGCTCGTGCTATTATGACTACAGATACTTTTCCAAAAATGGTAACAAAAGAAGTATTGATTGATGGTAAAAAAGTTATACTTAATGGAATATGTAAAGGTTCTGGTATGATTGCACCAAACATGGCAACTATGCTAGCATATGTTTTTACTGATGCTAATATTAGGTCAGATGTATTACAGAAATTATTGAAGCAGTATGTTGATATATCATTTAATAGTATTACTGTTGATGGAGATACATCTACTAGTGATTCAGTATTACTATTTGCAACAAATCTTGCTGATCATAAACAAGTATGTTGTATTGATGATAAGTCAATTGATAATTTTAAGGTTGCTTTAAGAGAAATGCTCATAGAGATGGCACATCTTATTGTAAAAGATGGGGAAGGAGCAAGTAAGTTTATTACAATTGATATTAAAAATGCTATTTCATTAGAATCTGCTAGAAAGTTGGCATTTTCCATAGCAAATTCTCCACTTGTGAAAACTGCTATAGCAGGAGGAGATGCTAATTGGGGTAGAATAATTATGGCTATAGGTAAAGCAGGTGAACCATTAAATAAAAATAAGATCTCAATAAAAATAGGAGATAATGTGATAGTTAAAAATGGTGAAATTACTCCTAGTTATGTTAAAGACTCTGTTGATAAGTATATGAAAGGTAAAGATATTTATATTCAAGTTGATATTAATAATGGTGATTCCGAGGTTACAGTATGGACATGTGATTTGACTAATCAGTTTGTTAATATTAATTCTAAGTACTTAACTTAGTATATGTTTATAGGATTTTATTAAAAAATTATAATGACTTTGAAAATAGGAACATGGAATGTAAATTCTATTAGAAAGAGATTGAATCATGTATGTACTTGGTTGATCAAAGATAATATTGATATTGCTCTATTACAAGAAATAAAATGTACAAATGAGCAGTTCCCTTTCTTAGAAATAGAGTCTTTAGGATATAAATGTTATGTACATGGGCAAAAAGCTAGAAATGGAGTGGCTGTTATAACAAAATATCCTATAGTTGAAGAATTAGTGACAAGTATTTTCTTGTCAGATTATAAGTCTGGTATATGTTATCAATTAGGTTATGAAGGTTTTATTTATAATTGTGAGGAATCTCGTTATTTGGAATGTGTAATTTTATATAATAATGTTAAAGTTCGTGTTGCTAGTATATATATTCCTAATGGTCAAAGTGTTGATTCTGATCCTTTTCAATATAAACTTGGGTTTTTTGATCAGTTAAAAGAATATATGTTTTATCTGCTTAAAAAAGAAGAAATTTTTATATTAGGTGGTGATTATAATGTTGCTCCTTACCCTATAGATGTATATTCACCTGAAGTTATGGATGGTAAATTGTGTTTTCATAAATCTGAAAGAGAAAAGTTTCGTTCTATTTTAAATTTAGGATTAGTAGATGCTTTTCGTATATTAAATGAACGTGAAAAAAGTTTACTTGGTGGAATTATAAAGCAGGTGCATGGCAAGAAAATAAGGGTTTGAGAATAGATAGTCTTCTATTATCACCGCAAGCCGTAGATAGATTGTCCTATTGTATTATTAGTGATGAACTGAGAGGCTTAGATTTACCGTCTGATCATGTTCCAGTTATATGTAATCTTAAAGATGTGGAATCACGTTTTATATAGTCATTTTCTTGTTTTTCTTACTTTATAATAAATATTTGTGAAGGTATAGTAATTATTTACAATAGCTTATCATTAATGGTATTGTGTTTTAATTATGTATGTAATAGAAGAGGCTGTTTTTCTTCTTTTTTGCTGCTTTCTATAGTACCTGTATGTGTTTCTAATAATGTTTGTGGAGTATGTTGTTGCATAGTTTTCATACAAACTATTGAAGTGATAATTATTATGTATGATGTGAATAATAAGATTTTAAATATATCCGTAGATTTGTATTTTATGAAAAAGCTTGAAGACGTCAGACTTACATTTACTACTGATATACTTAATCCTGCAGACCAATTTATAATTGACCATACTGTATATTTTCTTGAAGATTTGTCTTCCTTTTTTGTATTTTTATACTGTTTAATATTTGTATCTAATAAGATTGAAGCGTATCCTATAACAAAAAGTGAAGATAATATATTTAATATAGAAGCACTAATTAACATTTGCTGATTAAATGGTAAAAATATAGCAGCGATGCTTGATATGATATTAATTCCAATTAAACTTAATGATTCACCTGTAAATCCTAAATAAGTAAATATCTCTTTTTTTTTAATGGGTTTTTCCCTTGAAAGTGTTTTATAAAGACATTTATGTTGTATATTATATTTATACTATAAAGTAATATTGAAGATATTGATAATATTACAGTGTATGGCAATATAAGATCCTTAATAGAATCTGGAATACTTGGTATTAACTTCATTATAAAAAAGATATCCCACAATGTTAAAATTATTATTGCAGCTATAAGATGAAGTATTGTATAGTCGCAAAATTTGTTTTGATTAAGGTTTTTCATATTTATTCTATATGTTAGTTTTTAATATTTAAGCATTGTGTATCAATTGGGAATTTCTATTGAAAATGTTGGGTTTTTATTCAATTGATTTAAAATGTTATGTTTAAAACAGGTATATCAAATACAGTTATGTAATAGGAGGAATAGTTTTTATTATATAACTGTTTTACTATCATATGTTTTTATTAATTAATGAAATCATATTGATTAACAGTATATTGATAAATACTAATAATTTCAATATATTTTTTAATTTTAATTATATATTATATAATTAATTTATCTCATCTGCTATATAGAAATGTGTTTTATATACAATAGAAGTCATTTATTTGAAAAGATGATATTATATTTATATTTTAATAATTTATGTGATTAAGTAATAGTACTGGGCATTTAATCTGTTTTCTTCTTTAATAGAGATTTATTTTAATTAATTGAAATTGATGCTATATCAATAGGATAAGTTAATGTAACTGTGCTTTTAGAATTATATATTGCAATTATTGTTATCGTATGTTATAGGATTAGTAAAAGAGTGGCTAGGTAGCTCAGTGGTAGAGCAGGAGAATCATAATCTTCGGGCCGTGGGTTCGAGTCCCTCCTTAGCCACATAAGATTCATTAAGTTTTTTATGTTTAATGTTTGTTACATCTGAAAGATCTGAACTAATAGATGATTCGATCTTAAGCATTATTGTTAAGATAATTATGGTAAGTGTGATACATAATATTCTAATTATTGGCCCAAGAGGGAAATTATTAGGGCCATTATTACTATAATTTTCTGTATTAAACAATGCAAAAGACTGAGTTTGTTCTAATACATTAATAATTTTTCCTATAAATGCTATAAGGTTTATGACTAGTGTAGTTATAGATAAATAAAGTAAAGTATCTAATTTATTTTTTTTATTGGCATCTTTATTTATTTTTGCTTTATTGTAGTGAAAATATATTAATAATGGTGAACTTATTAGTAATTTAATTATTATACAAGCAAAGTCTACAGCTCCTTTTGTATGAATTACAGATTTATTGGTTGCTACTATTTCTAAATTGCCCATCGCTACTTTAATAACGGCAACTGTTTGTATTATTAGTGCAATTATAGTACTGACTGATTCAGCTACATATGCTGCTTTTTTGTATTTTGTTAACGAATCCTTATCAGCATTAGAATTAGTACAATTTAATTCATGGAGTGCTAGTAGAAATAGTGTGCTACGTGCAGATAAAACCATTAGTACATTAATTAACAATAGATCCTTAGCACTAAGTTGTGATTGTATCCTAAACAATTGTATGAAAATTGAAAAAAGAAAGACACTAAAATATATAATATTGGCAGAAAACGCTAGGCAATACTTAATTTTATGTTTTTCTTTATAAGAAAGAACCATATGTCTTAACTGTATTAATGCATTAGCATTCCACCGTTAACATGTATAGTTTGACCTGTAATGTATCGACTCTCATCACTAGCTAAAAATAAAACTGCAGCAGCTATTTCTTCAGGTGTACCCATTCTTTGCATGGGGATATGTTTTAGGATACTATTACGTTGTTCTTCTGATAATACATCTGTCATTGGTGTAGAGATAAAACCTGGTGCGATACAATTTACAGTAATATTTCGGTTTGCAAATTCTCTTGCTATGGATTTACTCATGGCTATCATTCCAGCTTTAGATGCTGTATAACTTGCCTGTCCAGGATTACCGGTAAATGCTACAACTGAAGAAATGTTAATTACTCTTCCTTGGCTGTTTTTTAACATTGCGCGACATGCATTACGGTTTAATTTAAAAGTTGTAGTTAAATTTGTATTTATAACTTTATGCCAATCTTCATCAGAAGTACGTAATGTCAATTTATCTAAGGTAATGCCAGCATTACATACTATTCCATCAATTCCAGACATTAGCTCGAGTGCGTTATCAATAAGACTGTTGATCTGTTCATCATTTGTCAAATCGCATGGTAACACGTGTATATCGCCTGAGAATTGTTCTGCAGTTTTTTGTAAGACATGTTCTTTTGTTCCTGAAATGCAAAGCGTAGCTCCTGCTTCTGAAAGCATTTTGGTTATTGCTTGCCCAATACCTCCCGATGCTCCAGTAATTAAGAATCTTTTTTGTGATAGATTAAACATAATCAATCCTAATAAATTAGTCCTACTAAAAGCATAATATATTATATTAATATTTACCACAATATATTATTATTCCATATTTTATATAGGATAAGGGTTTATATTGATTGAATTATTACTTACTATGAGTTTGTTTGTGATAAGATGTAAGTAATCTCATATTAAATAAGTTTAAAGTGTAATTATAGTAAATTTTTTTTATACTAATAATTGATAGAGTTACAATATATAATATAGTATAAATGTTATGATTAGTATGTGTTGCTGATTTATGTTGTATAAGGTGGTTTATTTTTGCTATCCATCTGTTGTATAGAATGATAAAAAATGGATTTTTATAGAATATTGTTAATATTTATGATAAACAAAATATTTGGTCTTTTGGTTAGTGTTTAATTATCAGCTTTTAGATAGAAGTTTTAATTAAGTATCTAATGCTAGATGACTTGCTGTTGTGGGTATAAGTAAGTATTGATGGGAGATATAAACAATGATAAGTGCATTACAAGCGCCGAATGAAATACGTAGACGTATGCAAATGTTGTATCGTGTAGAAGAAAATAGTTATGCGAGGTATTTAACAGAAAAAACAGAAATATCACAGGATTCTAAAATTAGGATTTATACTATTGCGAAACAGATAATAGAAAAGATAAGAGTAGATAAAAACCTAGGTATAATAGATGCATTTATGCAAGAATACGGGTTGTCAAATGATGAAGGCATAGCACTTATGTGTCTAGCAGAGTCTTTGTTAAGAATACCAGATGATTGTACAATTAATGATCTGATAAAGGATAAGCTAGCTAATAGTATGTGGAGTAATCATCTAGGTGGGTCTTCATCAATGTTTGTTAATGCAGCAACTTGGGGATTGTTTATAGGTGGAAGGGTATTAAAAGAGAATAGTGATAACGCAAGGTGGTTTAGTACTGTAAATAATCTATTAAAGACAATGGGTGAACCTATAATTAGAAGAGCAGTGCAGCAAGCAATGTACATATTAGGAAAGCATTTTATAAAGGGTAGAGATATAACAGAAGCTCTTGATAATAGGAAGGAAAGAGAATTGTATTCATTTGATATATTAGGAGAGGCTGCTAAGACAAAAAAAGATGCAGAGAAATATTTCAGTGAATATATGAAAGCAATAGATAGTATAGGAAGATCTAAAGGTGAAAATGCAACAGGAAGTTTAGTAGATTATGATGAAATATCAGTAAAAATATCAGCATTACACAATAGGTATGAGTTCTCGCAAATAGATGAAGTATTAGATGGAATAGTAGGTAAGTTACTTGAAATATGTGAATTAGCAAAAAGATATAACATTCGTGTATGTATTGATGCAGAAGAAGCAAGTAGATTAGAAATATCATTAATGATACTTGAAAAATTAAGATTTAGTGATAGTTTAGATGGATGGGAAGGGTTAGGTTTAGCTGTTCAAGCCTATCAGAAAAGAGCATTTTCAGTATTAGATTTCGTAGAGGATATAGCTGTTAAATCACACCATAAGATAATGGTAAGGCTTGTAAAAGGTGCATATTGGGATTATGAAATAAAAAATACCCAAGAGTTGGGATTAAGTAGTTATCCAGTCTTTACAAGAAAGGTATATACTGATGTATCATATTTAGCATGTGCAAATAAAATTTTAAGTAAACCAAATACATTTTATCCATGTTTTGCTACTCATAATGCTTATACTTTAGCTGCCATTTTGGAGATGGCGGATAAGGACCACCCTGGGTTTGAATTTCAAAGATTACATGGTATGGGGGCTAGTTTATATGAATATGTTACACAAGAATTGGCTGCAAATATAAAATGTAGAGTTTATGCTCCTGTTGGAAGCTATCAGGATTTACTTCCTTATTTGATCAGGAGATTATTAGAAAATGGAGCAAATAGTTCATTTATTAATCAGTTAAATGACTCTAATGTAACATTGGAACAATTAATAGAAGATCCACTAGAGAAGGCAAAGACATTGGAGTATTTGCCTCATCCTAATATACCGTTACCAAAAGATATATTTGGTCCAAATAGAGTCAATTCTGCAGGTATTGATATCACTGATTCTATTACATTAGTAAATTTTAATGAAGATATGAAGGATTATCAAACTTGTAAATTTAGGGCAGTATCAATTATAAATGGGGAAGAGTTAGAGAATGATTTTATAGAGGTACTTTCACCAGCAAATTCTGAAGATGTTGTAGGTGATGTATCATTTGCAAATCCTAAGCAAGCATTATCAGCCTTAGATATAGCATATGATGCATTTAAAGGATGGAGTAATATTCCTGTATCTACTCGTGCTGCAATGTTAGAAAAGGCAGCTGATTTAATAGAGGAGAATAGGGTAAAGTTAATAATGTTACTTATTAGAGAAGGGGGAAAAGTTATTTCTGATGCTATTGCGGAAATAAGAGAGGCTGTTGATTTTTTACGTTATTATGCAGTTATTGGAAAGGAAGAATTAGAAAAATCTCAGAAACTACCTGGTCCTGTAGGGGAAGACAATTATCTTTATTTTAGGAGCAGGGGTGTATTTTTATGTATATCTCCGTGGAATTTTCCTTTAGCGATATTTATTGGTCCTATTGCTGCAGCATTAGTTACTGGGAATTCTGTGATTGCAAAGCCTGCTGAGCAGACTTCAATTGTAGCATATGAAGCAGTAAAATTACTGTACGATGCTGGAGTACCGAAAGAAGTTCTACATTTGTTATTAGGTGATGGAAAAGAGTTAGGTGAAGTGCTATTAAAAAATGAAAAAATAGGTGGTGTCGCATTTACTGGTTCTACTGATACAGCAAGAATCATTAACCAATCCATTGCGGAAAAGGAAGGTAGTATTATTCCATTTATAGCTGAGACAGGTGGTTTAAACACTATGATAACTGATACTTCTGCATTAGTAGAACAAGTTACAAATGATGTAATCACATCAGCATTTAAGAGTGCTGGACAAAGGTGTTCGGCATTAAGAGTGTTATTCGTACAAGAAGAAGTAGCAGATAAACAGATTGAAATGATTTGTGGGGCTATGGAAGATTTAGTTGTAGGTGATCCTATGTTGTTAAAAACTGATATAGGGCCAGTGATAGATAAGGCATCACAAGAGATGTTAATAGCTCATGCAAATAGGATGTCACAGGAAGGTAAGTTATTGTGTAAGGTTAAAATAGATGAAAGTTGTGAAAATGGATACTTTTTCCCACCGTGTGCATATGAAATAGAGAGTATATCTCAACTGAAGAAGGAAGTGTTTGGTCCAATATTACACATCATTCGCTATAAGAAAGGAGAATTACATAGAATTCTAGGTGAAATTAATAGCACTGGATATGGTTTAACATTTGCTGTACAGAGTAGAGTACAGAGCAATATTGATAATATTATTGATAATGTTAATGTTGGAAATGTATACGTAAATAGGAATCAAGTTGGAGCTGTAGTAGGTGTACAGCCTTTTGGGGGACAAGGATTATCTGGTACTGGTCCTAAAGCAGGAGGTCCATATTATTTACACAGGTTCCTAACTGAAAAGGTAGTAAGTATTAATACTACAGCTTTAGGAGGAAATACTTCTTTAATGTGTTTAAATGATCAATGAAAATTTAGGAAGAGGGGGGTATGTAGAATTAATATCCTCCTGTATCTTTTATTAGTTATATAGACAATTACTTTATTTTGATAATTCAGCCCTGGTTAGTTGTTCTATAATTATTAAGAATGTGTTTGATGTTGCAGTTATACATAAATAGTTATAAACTTTATTGAATCTTTTGTTATTAACGATAATTATTTGAAATGTGTATATCTAGTTAATAAGTGAAAGCTGTGTATTTTATATATAGATGTATTCTCAATTTTTAAATTAAGTATATTTATATAGGCTTAGTAATATTTGATACGATATCTAAGTATCCTTAGATAGTAATAACCCTGTTATGCTTTTAAGGTGTATAACTAGTTGGATAAATATCTTTTTCATTTATAGCTTTATCACTATACTTTTATTCTGTAAACAAAAAGTATATGTTGCTATGAGTTCTTGTGTATGGTTTGATAAAGGATATAAAAATATCTGGATGCCTTATACTCAAATGTATAATGCTCCTTTGCCATTAAAGGTTAAATCTGCTAGTGGATGTTATATAATATTAGAAGATGGCACTAAACTACTTGATGGTATATCAAGTTGGTGGAGTGTATGTCATGGGTATTCACATCCGCATATTGTTAAGAAAATCCAAGATCAGGTTTCTAAATTATCTCATGTTATGTTTTCTGGATTGGCTCATGAGCAAAGTTACACTTTAGCAACACGTCTTGTTAATATTGCTCCAGAACAAAAAATGGAGAAAGTATTTTTTTCAGATTCTGGATCTACTGCTGTTGAGGTTGCTATGAAAATAGCAGTTCAATATTATAACAATTTAGGAAATATAGAGAAATGTAATTTTATTTCTTTTATTAATGGTTATCATGGTGATACTATGGGATGTATGTCAATTTCTGATCCAGAAAAAGTCCATGGTACTAAATTTAAGAAGTATCACCCTTTGCAGTTTATATTACCTTTACCACAGACAAAAGAAGAAGTAGAGAATTTTATAAGTGTAGTACGTTCTATTAAACAAAATATTGCTGGTATAATTTTAGAACCTATATTACAGGCTGCAGGTGGAATGTTGATTCATTCTGCAGAAACTGTAAGGACAATTTATGAAATTGCGCGTAATAATGATATATTATTTATAGCAGATGAAGTAGCTACAGGTTATGGCAGAACTGGGAGTATGTTTGCATGTGATAAAGCAGGTATTGTACCGGATATTATGGTTATTGGAAAAGCATTAACAGGTGGATTTTGTACATTAGCTGCTACTTTAACTACACAGGAAGTTTATAACGCATTTTTATCAGATAATATTGATACTGCTTTTATGCATGGTCCAACTTTTATGGCAAATGCATTAGCTTGTGCGGCAGCAAATGCTTCTCTTGATCTTTTTGAAATGCAAGATTTAATACAAAATGTTAATTTAATAGAAAATCAACTAAAGTCAGAATTAGATATATTTAAGCAACTAAGTTATGTTATTGATATTAGAGTACAAGGTGCAACTGGAATAATAGAATTAGAAAGTAATCTGATTGACAAGGATTACATTATAAATAAAGCAGTTGAATTAAATATATGGATACGTCCTATTGGTAATGTTATATATATTATGCCACCTTTTATAATAAATCCTGCTGAAATCACTAAATTAGTCACATCAATATACACGATACTTAAAAATAATATATAAAAAGATTTTAAAAGTATTTACAGGTCTCAGTAGTATTGTTGTTTGTATCCTGTTTAGATGGAATTTTTGCTGTGGAATGAGCATATGATAAATGTGGAAAAGAGAAAAATAAATGCTAATCTGTTGAAAAATCTATTAAAGATGGTAAATATTTCTAGCTTAGGGTTAGGCATTTTACTTAATAAGGCAACTTTTTCTATTTGTTTTGTTCAGTGGTACTATTTTTCTGTTTCTGTTGTTTAGTAATATTAAACTTATTTCTACAGTTATTATTTAATGGATTACATATATACTTGTATAGCTTATTAGTTTGCTAGATTGCATAGTAGATTTATTGTGATTAAACATAACATATATAATTTAGTCTTGATATAGTAAACTGGCATGTTGATTAGATAATAGTTTTATCATGATATATAGATAATAAGCATTATAGTTTCCTAATGAGGAAAGTATTTGTTGTAATATGATTGTGGATCCAGTGTAAATATTGTGTCATACTGTCTATTTGGTCATCATATTGTGTATTTGGAAATGATAGTAATTCTTGTTCAAAGTCGCTAAGCCATGGGGAATCATATGGTAGAAATATTTTTCTAGACTCAAATAAAGGAATTATCTTATAAAATCTTGTTATTTTATTGGTGGTTGGTGTGATTCCTATTATGGGTATTGTACTCATGTCACCTAGTTCTTGAATTATTTGTAATCCACTTGCTTTTTTTTCTATAAGTATAGCGTTAGGTTTCCAATTATTTGCTAAATTTATTATTTCTTGTTTTAGTGCTTTATACTCTAATTTTGCCCTATATACTTCTAGTAAGAAAAAGCAATTGTTTGTGTAGGACCATGTTGTACATACACTATAATTGCTATTATTATTGACAGAAGAAGCTGTATCCCAACTTTGAGTTATATTCTTATTTTCTTTGTTATGAGATGTATATCTTTGTATCCAGTTATACTTGATAATGCCACTTGATAAATGAAGTGGATTTTGTTGATATTGAGCTGCAAATGCATATGATCCTAACTCTGATTTTAATTCTTCAATGTATTTTTTTTTATGTTTTTTGTGTAATAGATCTCCTTCCTTTCTTATGTGTAGAATGTGTCTTGTTTTTTTTGCATGCTTGGATTTCCATGGAGAAGCTATAGAATATATAACCTGTTTTTTTTCTGCTATCATAGGAAGTGATAATACATGCCATTTATTGTAGAACTTTTTTGATAATAAATATCCAGTTAGATCTTCTGTATGTAATCTATGCATTACAATTATAACAATACTCCGTTTTCTATCATTTAATCTTGTCATAAAAGATTGTTCAAACCAGTGATATACACGTTCTCTGTAAGTTTTACTTAGTGCTTGTAAAGGATTCATTGGATCATCTATAATTAAGATATCTCCTCCTTCTCCTGTGATACTACCTCCTATTGATGTTGCAAATCTATAACCTCTTTCTGTTGTTTGAAATTTTTGTTTAGTATTTTGGTCCTTTGAAAGTATGACATGTGGAAATAGTTTTTTATACCATTCAGATTGTAATATATATCGATTATCTAAGGATAGTTTTTCACTTAGCATTTGAGAATAGCTTGCAACTATAATTCGTGCTTTAGGGTTTAATCCAAATATCCAAGATGGCCATGCAATACTAACGCATATAGATTTTATAAATCTTGGAGGCATGTTGATTATGAGACGATTGATTTTACCGTTTAAGGCAGCTTCTAATCTATCTGATATTACTTTGATGTGCCAATTGTTAATCAGTGAATTATTTGGTGATACTGTTTTAAAGCATAATTTTAGAAATTCTAAGAAATTATGAGACATTTTTATTATTCATGGTTATAGTTGACGTTATATGTGGAATAAGATGTGTTTTTTAATATAAGCTTATGGTAGTGTATAAATACTATTGTTTTTGAGTATGTAATTTTGAAAATTTAATTATATTTTATTTAATTTTTGTAGTTTATACTATTTAGTGTGAAAAGGTAAGTTATACTATCGCATTAAGCTTATGCATGTATTTTTGTTATTTGCTATCATGCTGTATAGTTCGCATGTAACTTTAGTATTTGGGGCATTTGAATGGTGAGTTTTGTTCTTATCTTTTCTTTTTTTTAAGTTGTTTATTATAGCACTTTGTATAATAAGATTAGTATTTAATATAGATGGAGGCATTGGAAGTATAAGATTGAGTAAAAAGTTAAGTAGTTTTAAGAGTATATTTGATTTACGACCGTTTTTTTTTCTTGCTTTATTTCCTCTACCAAATTTTTTTGCAGATTTAATATTTGAAGATATAGTTTGTCCAGCTCTTTGTGTTGGGTCCATTTCATGGGCAATAGTAGACATTAATAAAGTCTTTATTTCTAATTTGAGCTCCCTTTTTATGTTATTTAATAAGACGTGTTGATTATATTTTTTTTTTTTTATATTAAATATTTTGATATTCTTAGGTATTTTTTTTATTTTATATAGATGTCTTTTTATTGTAATTAGTTTTTTATATGTACATGATAATTCCTTGAAGTTGTCAGATCTGTCAATGTGGTAGTATATTGCTTTGATTTTCAATTTGTGAGGGAAAAGCATTTGTGAATATTAATACAAAGGATATTATAATATTAATACTTTTAGATAAATCTTTTATTAATTTAGATGTTAATCTTTTAATTTTTTTAATATAGTACTAAATATTTTAATTATTTTGATAAGAAAATATTATATTAAGTTAATAAACTATTACAATAGACTTATCTAACTCTTGTTTTTTGACTGTTTTTATTAGATGCTATATTTTTTAAGTGTGATGTTTGTTTCGTGTCTATATTTAATTCACTTTGATTTTCAATGCTATTAGTTGGACTTGTAATAGATGTTTCTAGTATAACTTTTATTTGATTCAAAATCATTTTGATTAGCATGGTTGTTAAAGTTGTAAATTTAAAACTTTTGCCTGTGACCTTCCGAATTTTTTAGCATCACGTTTATTCGATGCAGCAGTCTCTCCTGCACGTTGTTTAGGATCCATTTTATGGGCAATGACTGACATAAGAATTTGAAGCTTTAGCTTTATAACACCTTTAATATTTTTAATTTCCTTATTGCCTACAGAATTAGAATCTTTTTCTGGTATGTCTATGTTATTTGTCGGAGAAAGATTATTTTCTATAGTTGCAGATCTTGATTTTTGTTTCATTGTGGAAAGATCCTTAAGTAAGGAGTTATTTTGTGCTATTTTTAGTAGGGTGGTGATATTTTTATTTATTTTGCAAAGTTTTTTATAATTATTGCAGTCATCTACCATTTTATGTATTAGTTTTTGCTGTTCTCGCATTGTAAAATTTCTTAATAATCTTAATAATAATATCAAGATATTAATCTATTTATATTAATAATTACTAAAAATTATTTCTTCAGAACTTATTAATATTGTATTAAAATTGTCAAAATTACTTGATTCGTAATATCTTTCATACATTTCTATAGTACATTTACCTGATATGATTTCTTTTTCGTGAATAATGATTTTAAATTCTATAATATTGTTATTGAAAGAATGTTTTTGTAAAAGTTGATCTGCAGCTGAATAATCTATTATGCCGTAGATTTTGAAAATGACGTGCTTATTTCCTGAATTGTCTAAAGCGCTTTTCCATCCCAGTGATAGAATATTTTTAATGTCTTCATTTTTATTATGTAAGCTAATTTTTAAACTTTTTATGCTATTTAAAGGAATAAAAGTATTGTTAAAATCTTTAATTTGCAATTGTATTGACATAAGTTTTTTTTGTTAAAATAGTGAAATTTAGTAGTGCATGCGTAATTTCTTGATACTGATTTATATTATAGCTGTACTCTGGAATTATTTTATATTCGATATTTTCTAGTTTAGATTGATGATTTACTAGTAGGTTGATGATTAAATTTAGTATCTTATGTAATGTACAGGAATTGTGACTATAAATTTTACATACTAGTTGTATTTTTGACATATCGTTATTGAATATATTTAATGTTTTTAGGTAGCTTATGTAGATATGTATATATGGGATAGATGGTTTGTTTGGTACAATATCATATATATTAGTCACAATATTCTCTAAATTTTTATGTGACTTCAACAGCTTAACAATTAGGTTATAGATTTCTTTTATTGTATCTGTCATAAAACTAATTTTAATTCACGGAAAGGGGAATATATATTTTTTATAAAAGTTAAATTATTAATGTTTTCTGATTCTCTGTTTTTATAAGATACAGCGACATGGTATAATATCCCATGCTTAATTTGTGCAGGTATCAATGAATTATCTGTATATCCTGCTTCATATAAAACTTCTATTCTGTTGACGTTAGTTTGATTGTAAAATGATATATATGATAATACTGTATCTACATGATAATATTTTGGATCTACGAGATTTTCTTGTCCATTTGTGTGTATTATTTTAACATGATTAACTTTTATTATTGGATTGAATAATAATTGTATTTTTCCAGGGATATATTTACTACAAGAAATTTGCCATGTTTGCTTCATTAATGACTTTTCAATATACCATTGTGCATATTCAGATGCCATAGTAATTAGATTATTGATTAATTCATCATCTTGATTATTATTAACGCGTAAGAAGGATTTTACTTCTGATAGAGTGATAGGCAAGGATACAGGTAGAGCCTTGCGAGTAATACATAACATAGAACTTGCTAGCATATAACTCCTATTGTTGCTCATGATATTTTGTTGTATTTGGATAATTAGAAAATTAAGCTTTCTAATATGCTGAAAGAAATTTTATTAAATATTTTAGCAATAGTATCTTTTTCATACTTATTTAAATTTTGTAAGCTATTGGAATTAAATATCTGATTTACGAGATATTTGTTTAGTTCTTGTAGATTATGAGAATATATTTTTTTTATTAATGATGCTAATTCTTCCTCTAAAGAGTGGTGAAAATGAGTTAAAAAATCGGATGTAATATTTTCTATTTTGCTTTCAAATTTAATTTGATATTTTGTAATCATATCATCAATTTTTTCAGAAAAGTCATCTAATTTTTTTTGCTCCATGTTAGTTTTGCTATAGTTAAAGGTATTTGTCATATAAGGATATATAATGTTATATTTGATATATTATATATGCTTGATTTAATATTAAGGAAGCAGTTTATTAGTATTTTTTTCTAAATAATTTTTTACTATTGATACTTGTTTATTTTAGTAATTTGAGTGATATATGTTTAAAACATTAGAATATAGGTAGAATTTTATTGAAATTTACTTAGCAAGTTTTATAATACGTGTTACGTTTTGGATTTTTTATATAAATTTATAAAATTATAGAGTCTTAATGGAGAGGTGGCCGAGAGGCTGAAGGCGACGGTTTGCTAAACCGTTATACGGCTTACCGTATCGAGGGTTCGAATCCCTCTCTCTCCGCCAATTTTGTTATTGTGTAATTATATGGAAGGAAAATGAAAGTTATTGGATCGCTTAAGTCTGCAAAAATAAGAGATAAGGATTGTAGAATTGTACGTAGAAAAGGGCGTATTTATGTAATAAATAAGAAAAACCCAAGATTTAAAGCAAGACAAGGTTATTAGTATTTGATTTTTTATATTGTAAAGTTTGAAGTTTTTTATGTTTCATTCTTTTTTGAAAGGAAATATATATTAATTTGTCACTTTTGATCAATGTTTTCCCTATTCGCTAATTAGTAGAAAATATATTTAATTATGTTTGAAGCTGTATTTAGTCATATTTTACTAAAAAATGGAACTTGTGGGGGTTAATAAGTTAATTACACTTTGAGTATTGTTATTAATTCTTATTATATTAAATTACTATAATAATACTACTTTAGGAAGTATAAAATTTATTTTTATGTAAGCAATAACCCAAGTTCTTTTTTTTTTGATGTAACAAAATCCTTTACCTTAGTAAAAGCGTGCATTTCTATTTGCCTAATACGTTCTTTTGATATATTATACTTTTGACTTAATACTTCTAAAGTATCTGGCTCCTCAATTAACCTTCTCCTAATGAAGATATCACGATGCCTTTCATTCAACATTGCTAAAGCCTGTGTAATGAGAGACTTTTTTATATCTCTTTCTTCATTAAGTAAGTATGTATCCTCTTGGTTTGGATCACTTGATTTAATAGTTTCTTGTAACTCTATACCATTTTGATTATTATTAGAAAATATTACTTCATTGAGTGACCTATCAGTGTAAGTAAAATATCTATTCATTTGCTCTACTTCTTGTTCAGAAATTGAGCATTCATTTGCTATTAATTTTATATGTTCTTTTGTAATATTACTATCATATTTAAAGAGTCTTTTCTTTATTTTTCTTAGGCTAAAAAATAATTTTCTTTGTGCTTGTGTTGTGCCAATTTTTATGCATGACCATGACTTGAGAATATAATCTTTAATAGAAGCTTTAATCCACCATATTGCGTATGTAGATAGTCTAAAGCCCAAGGTAGGATTGAATTTCTTTACAGCCTGCATTAGCCCTATATTTCCCTCCATAATTAGTTCTATAAGTGGTAAGCCATAATTTTTGAATCCTAGAGCAACTTTTACTACTAGTCTTAGGTGACTTGTAACTAATCTATGTGCATCAGCAATAATGCCGTTTTCATACCAATTTTTTGCTAATTTTTCTTCTTCATCAAGTGACAAGATAGGAAATGTGTGCACTTCATTGATGTAAGACATTAAATTATCTTGATTTAATGAAAATATAGAACTTGTTAACATATTAAATAGTAAAACCTAATAATAGTGGATTATATCAAGGTAATATAATGATGTATAGTAAATTTTCAAGATTTTGTTATATTATTAAATTAATGTAATTTTCTAAGATGTTATTTTTATGAGTATAAATATAGTTATTACTACTAGAGGTTTTGATATTACTGATAATATTAGAACTTATGTTGAATCAAATGTACAGGATTATATAGCAAAATTTTTTATGAATGATACTGCAGTTAATATAAAGGTAATTTTATCGAAGGATGCAAATTTATTTAGTGCTAGTATTAATATCAGTGATATCAAGAGTGAATTTATCAGAATTTCTAAGACATCGGACACAGCATATCATGCAGTAGATAATGTAATTAGTTCTTTGTGTGATAAATTACAAAGACATAAAAGTGAGCGAGTTAACAAGTATCGTCATAACAAAAATTCAGTAAAGGCACAAATGAAGTGTTTTGGATATGTGTTAGATAAGAATTTGATAGAAAATTATAACGACAGTAGCAATGATAGTAGTGATAGCAATAGTAACAATGCAGGGTTGGTCATAGAGGAAGAAGTAATGCTAAAGACCATGAGTATAGGTGATGCTATCATGGAGATGGAATTATTATCTTTGCCTGCACTTTTGTTTATTAATGCAAAAAATAATAGAGTTAATATGGTTTATATTAGAAATGATGGAAATATAGTATGGGTAGATCCACTTAATGTGTCTTCTATAAAGTAGTTTAGTTTGTATATATATATATTTATTATATATATAATATATTAGTTATATAAATTAATATTTTTATTAATATTATAATAACAAGTTTAGTTTACATTAATTGAATGAGTTACTTTTTAAAGAATTTTTAGGTTGGAAAGATGGGAAAACAGGATCTTTATAATGCTATTACAGCAGGAGATGTAATTAAAGTAAAAGATTTTTTTAAGTCAGCAAGTAAGGAAGATATATCTTCTGCAATGTGTTCTGAAATAGAAGGTAGTAATATATTACAATATATACTTAATCTACAACTTAAGGAAAAAAGAGGAGTTAATGTTCAAATTTTCCAGAAAGTTTTGAAGCATTGTAATAATGATCTAATAAACAAAGCGGATAAAAACAGACAATTTCCTTTGTTCTTAGCTGTACAAGCTGGACCAGAATTTGTAAGTCTGTTTAAGGAGCATGCTTTAAATAGAGGTAAAATCCAACAAGATGTAAATTGGAGGATTGTGGATAATGAAAGTCATGGTTTGTTATATCATGCTATAATGAATGTGTATGATAATAATGTTAATGTACAACTTAATGATATAGTATTTAATGAGAATGAATTTCCTTATCATTTAGCTACTAAAGGTGTAGATGATAATAATATATTGCATCAAATTTTTACAGAGTATCAATCAATTGATGGAAGACAATTACGTATTCAATTATTGCTTGATAGGTTAAACAATTTTCAAGATAAATCTTCAATATGGTATGATTCCCTTAATCCTAAAGTATTGTTGAATGCTAGAAATAAATATGGTGATACACCATTTCATTTATTTATAAAAAATGGTATAGGGAATACCTTGTTTTCGAAAGAAGGACAAGGTGCAATTTATAGTATTGAGCGTCTATTTGAACATTGTGATCTACTCAAGTGTGATGGGAGTGGTAATACTGCTATTAATTTAGCGTTTGAAAAAGGAGATAAATTACTAATTAAACATATACTTCAAACTTTAGGAGATAAAGAACAAGAAGAGCTAAAATATGCGTTAATTGAGAATCTAAATGAAGAAAATTACGCAATACTTGAAAGCAATAATATGTTGGGTGATCTTTCAGAGGATGCACTACAAGAGTTAATACCTATAATGCCAAAATTAGCACAGAGGATAGAGAAAGGATATGCTAAGTTAGATACTCTTGATAAATGTGAAAAATATCATGAATTAGTTAATAAACTTAGTGATACTTATGAACTTAATCTTGATCTCAATTTAACAAAATGTGCTGTAAAATCTCAGAATTTAGTATTACTTAAGTTTTTAAAAGAGAAGAATTTATTAGAGCAAGATGTTTTTGTAAATGAGGTAGTTAAGGTAAAAAATCCTAATTTTATAAAAGAAGTATTACCCGTAGTTGATCTTGTTGATGCACTAGATCTTTTTGGTAGGTATGCACCAGAAGTGAGTAACAACATAAGAAACATGTCATTAGAAATGACGTTTGAAATGCTGGGTAATAATGTTGTTGAGAGGCGTACTGGTTTAGTTTTAAATTTTATAGATATGTTAACCAATAATGTTGGTTTATTTGATAGTATTGTTGAGGAAGCCACACCAGGACAACTCGAGAACTTGATGAACACTCTTGTAAGTGTCAATTCTAAGTTAAGTGAGTATAGGTTATCGTCTAGTAGTCATCTTAATGATATAGATCTGTATTTCGAAAATACGAAAGTGCTACGTGATAAGCTAGAAAGTCTTGTCTTTAAATTTGTTGAAAATGGTGAATATGATAAGGTTGCTGCATTAATAAATGGTAATAAAGATCTTGTATATAGTGAACGTAATGGAAAAAATTTACTAGAAGTTGTATCAGATTCAGGGAACACAGAACTAGTAAAACATTTAATTTCAGTACATAACGAATTTATAAAGAAAGGTAGGTTAGAGTATAGCATAAATCAAGATTATACTATAATGCAAGAGATAAAAAAATCTCTTCATCATATTGCAAAAATTAATCATGAAGATGTTATATCCATTCTAAGTCTTAATGAAAAATTTATTGATCAGTTAACAAGAGATGGGCATGGGTTAGTTAATGTTATATTAAATAGCGCTAGAGAATCTAATAACCAGGAAGTAACAGCTTATTGTTATGAAACTTATAGTAGTTTATTATCAGGTACTACTGCTCCATTACATATATATTTGCCTAAAATAAGATTACCAAGAGATATTACTGCTAAAAGATTAGAGGATGATTTCTCTATGGATCGTGTAGGAGAGTTTGGTATTTTTGCAAAATATATACAAGGAGTACAAAATCCTGATGCTGATGTATTCAAGCGAGAAGTTGTTGATAAACTCAGTGATAATGTAAAAGAATATGCTACTAGGAGTCATGGAGATAGAGGACATAGTATCTTCACTATTACAGCAGCATTTGGAACTCCTGAGCATTGGAAGAAATTATCTACAGGATATAGATCTGTTTCACAGGTTAAAAGGATAAAATCAATTTTCCCTAATGATCCATTAAATGGGAATAAAGTATCTACTATATGTAGTCCATTACAGTCTGCTGTTATGGCGTATAACGAACCAATGATTGATTTTCTTCTTAAGAATATTGAACCCAGTGAATTGACTAGGAGATATGGTAAGGATAATAATAATGTTTTACATACTATACTAGATCGTTCACAAGTGCTTCTGCTTGAAAGTGTTATCAATCATAGTAGATTTCCAATATCTGTATTAACAGAGGCATTATTGCAACCTAATGCGCATGGGATTACTCCTTTTGGCAAAGCATGTGAAAGTAAGAATACAAGGGTTTGTAGAGACTTTGTTCTTCGTGCTAAAGAACAGATGAAAGTAAGTCAATTGCAAGATTTAATTTTAAATGAAAATTTTGTTAAGGCAGTTGTTGAATCTGGTGATGTTACTTTGCTAAAGGAAGTGTTAGGTATTGAAAGATATGTTAATGAATTAAAACCTAAACAACGGATATGTTTTGCAAAACATAAGATAGGAAATGATAGTTTATTAGTCCATGCTTGCAAGTGTGGAAATACAAGATTTTTAGAAGATTTAATGGAATGTTATGATATTAAAGATTTAACAAGTTCATTAACAGAAGTTATTAGAGCAAAATCAGAGATAACGCCTGAGATATTGAGTACATTTATGTCTCATATTGTATATTCTGCTTCTGAAACTGAGGTGCTAGAAGAAATTGTTTCGTGTGTTGTAGAATGTGATAACTCTGTAGCTTTTAAAATTCTAGATGAAATGCAAGCGATTAATCCAGCTGATCGTAATGCATACTTCACAGTAGGTAGTGCAATTAAAAATGGTACTCCGAATATATTAGAGTATTTATTAAATGCACAAATGCAAGATTTCAAGCCTGTTAATTCTGGATTAGAAGCAAGTGAGTTAGGGATAGCTCTCTGTTCTCCCAAATTTTCGGAAGTATGTTATAATTATTTGAAAACAAAGCCTCAAGATTTTCAACTTGATCTTAGTGTAGTACCACATGGTGCTATTTTATCCAATAATCTTGAACTGTTAAAACATCTTATTGAGAGGGATAGTAGTTTTACAAAGAAGAAATATGATTTTTCTGCAAGTTATCTTAAAGAAATTGGTAGTAAGTTAGAGGAACATTATGATTGTGAACTTATACCTTTTGAATCTTTATGTGATTTTGCACGTAGAGAAAATGCAAGTGCTGAAATTCAAGATTATTTAGAATTGTCTTTATTAAAGTCTTCTCATGAAAGTTTGGAAAAATCATATGATATAACTGTTGATAATGATTTGATGAATGCAATGGTTAAACACATGGAATATGTTTCTAGTAGTTGTCCATTGTTAACTAAATATGTTGTTGACAAGTTTGATGCTGATAATTTACTAGATGGTGTTCATTATAATATTGATAGTTTATTAAGTAATTCTGATCCTGAAAAGAATAATATTTTTCATCTGTGTACAGAGGAAAATGCGGAATTTTTATCTATAATAGCTAAGAAGTGTTATACTTATGCTGTAGAAACTGGGAAAGTAGAATATAAAGATCTTATTACTAATATGGTGAATCATATTAATCCATCAAATGGATTGTCTTTTTTTCACTTTCTTGCTCTCAATTCTGATTATAGAAGTTATGAGAATGTTAAATCATCATGTGGAAATATAAAGTTATTAACAGCAGATAAAGCACATTTAGCTCATCTTTGTGCTAAAAGTGGAATTAAAGACGAGAATGGTAAATTTGAATTTCAAAATCTAATTGAAAATGATCCAACATTAGTAACAGCTGTAGATGCTCAAAAGAGAGGATTAACGGTTTATGCTGCTAGTAGTCAAGGAAAAGATGTTCAGGTACGTGATGAAGCTGTTAAGTTAATAACATCGTTAGGAGAAAAACTAGATGGCAATCTTAAGAAGTCTTCACGAAATTATATAAAAAAGACTTTAGTTGGTGCTTTTAGCAGTGGGAACAGGGGTATTTATAAATTTCTTAGTAAGTTAGCCAGTGAAAAAGGGTATACTGTTTCCCAGCAACGATCAGATTTATTCCATGAGATAGAAAGTACTAGTGATCCTGTTAAAAAGGGTGAGTTATTGATTGGTGAATATAAATTATACAGTGAAGAAAGTGCAGAAACAAGAGTATTACCTGCTGAATCTCATGGAGAAAGTGGTGCACAAGAGGGTAGAGAAGAGGATAAGGAAACAGAAGAAAAAGCAGAAGAAACCTTATTAGATGATGAGAACATTGAAGAAGAAACACTATTGGAAGAAGGTGAAATCATTATTAGCCGAGCTAAAAAAGAAATATTAGATTTCCAGAATGAGATCAAGTCATTAATTATTGATGAAGCTGACATGTCAGAATATGTAGCAGTACTTGATAAGATTGATGATCCAGTAGCGGTATTACAATTTAAACCTTTATCAAAAATACCTATTGCTATTGCTGAAGATGCTTTTTTAAATAATAATATTGCTTTAATACAAGCTTTACTGAATTCTAGTAGAAAGTTAAATCCGAATATTACTGATGCTAATGGTAATACTCTATTACATAATTTTGCAATGTTTATTAATAATAACCCTGAGTTATTATCTAATAAAACTGTTCAGTCTTCATTTTCTATGTTTCTGCAAAATCATGGTTTTTCTCTTAATCAGAAAAATAATTTTGGTAATACGCCACTTGATATATTGGAAAAAACAAAGGCAGAGTTAAATGATAAAGCAAAGCTAAAGGATTCAGATATCGATAAAGGTGTTGTTAATGCATTTATGAATTCATTAGCAGTATTATCTGAAAATGAAAGGATTTCTGTTAAACGATTTGATTCTGCCCGTGGTGTATTTGTCAAACGTGGTTCAATATATAATTTAAGTAGTGAAGTTGCTAAATCTAAAGTTCTGCAAGCAAGATTTAATGATATACTGTATAAAACTTGTGTGGATATTTTAAGTGATGATTCTTCTAAGTATGATGATGTTTCTCAAGAAAACTTTGGTAGATTAAAGCAGATATTAAATGATAGTGCTCTTAAGAAAACTTTACTTAATACAGATTCTACAGGTAATAATGTTTTACAGAAATTATGTTTAGATGTTGCTTCTAAAAAAGTCGATGGTAATAATGAGAAATTACTAGAACTTTTCTCTGGTATTGTATCTCATTTAGAAAAAGTGATCCAGTATTACTGCAAGATTTATTATTTAATCATAGAAACTCCAAATATGAAAATACGATTGAGAGTCTTGCTCATGTTCCTGGTGCTTATTCTATATTTAAAAAATTGGAAATGAAATTCAATAAGCACAAGATATCAGATTCTTGTGATTTTCATACTATGTTGGTAAATGCTGCTGGAGCTGGTAGTGATGATTTATATAAGTATCTCTGTAGTAATTATGCTATTGATAATATAAATAATGTAGATTTATCTGGTAATTCATCTCTGCATAAAGCTGTTACTACTGGTTCACATGATATGGTTAATGCAGTATTGATGACTGGGAGTAATATCAACAGAAAAAATAAACATGGTAATACTCCTTTACATGAATTATTAATTTTCATAGCTTCAGCTCAAGCTGATATGGTTCAACCTGGACATATTGATCTTGTAAAATTTTTGGTATCTCGCGGTGCTTCACTTAGTGCAAAAAATCACTGTGGTCATACCCCAATTGATATTGTATCATATATTGATAAGAGTAAGAAATTAGATCAGTTATCAGAGAAACCAATTAATCTTCTAGACTCTATAGTAGAGAGTAGAAAAGATTATTATAATATTAAAAAGCAGTGTATTACAGAATTAAAGCCTTATGTAAAATTAGGGCAAAGTATGAGTTATCAAGATGTAAAATTTAGTGTATATGGGGGTATATTATCTGCTAAGATTAATGATGGAAAATTAAAATCTAGTGATTTATTGAACAGTAGATTTTGTCAAGAAAATGGCCTTCAGTCAGTCAAGTTTCAGTTTTCTGACAATGATAAAGGATATGTACAAAGTATTGATAACAAGAGAAATTATGTTGTTACTGATGGATCTATAAAACTTAAGGTATCATGGCAGCCTGTTCGTCCTAAGGGTAGTAAACGGCAAGTAGTTAATGTTATTATAGGTTCTGATGGAAGTATATCGTTAAGCGATGAAGATGCAAAGAAATATGGAATGTATGGTGAAAAAATAAATTTTGATTGTTGTAAAATTTACGTTGGTGGACTTTGTTTAAAAGATGTTTTAGCTAATGGAAAATGGCGAAATAAAGAATTTGATTTAGGTGAAGGCTTACGAAAAAATGATACATTAGATCCAACAGATCTAGAAGATAGAGGTCAGGAGGAAGATTATGAAATAATATCACAACATTCTACTCAAGAAGCTGCAGCACGTGAAGCTACATCTGAGTTAAGTTTTAGTGATCGAGGCAGCGAATATGATGAATATGAGCCAATTTATCAAGATGTGGATGAAGCATTACATGTACAAGAAAGTAGTGGAGTTAGAAGGGATGGTCAAGGTGATCAATTAGATCCTGAATTTAGAAGTGATATGGCAAGTAAAGATTCAGAGGATGCAGTAAAGTTGTTAAATTTGCCTATCTTAAAAGATGAAATCAGTGATCAGATTGATGTATTAGAGATGCAAGAAATAGTCTTATCATCGTCTGCTAGGTCACTACAAATCGATGAAACGGATGGCGCGCAACCTGCTAGTATACCACAGGATGAACTAGAGCCTAAAACTATGGGAGATTCAAATGAATCAACAAGGCAAGAAAATACTACACTTTTTGAACCAGTTACTAAAGAAGATCACGAACATCAAGCTGCAACGTTACAATCTATACCTGGATCATCAGGTATGGTATCAGGGGCAGTTCCATTGGGTTCTACTGATAGTACAATGGATAGAGTAGAAAAAAGCAGTAGAGAGCAAGCTTCTACAAAATTGCATACATCACAAACTAAATCAGGACATCGAAGTATAACATTTTTTGAAAGGGTTGGTCAAAGAGTAGCAGAAAAGTTTGGTGGAAGAGAAGATTCTAAATCTAGAGCATTGGGAGATTTTGGTAATATTGAAAAAGCTGAGAAGAAGGATAGTAAACATATTGTTGTGCAAGGCGGTGCTGAAAGTAGTAAAGTATCAAAGGAAACTTTAGCTGAGACAAAGCTTAGTAAAAGTGAACTAATGCTTAAGAGATCATGTAGTGAATCTTCTTTAAGTGTTGATAATGTTGATACTGATAGTATTAAAGAAATTGCTGAAGGATTAGTAGGGGTTAAAGGTGGACAAGAAGTTAAGGATAGCTTGCAAGCTTTATCTCCTTCTCCTTCTCCTTCTATTTTACATAGTGACAACTCAAAACCAAGATGAAGATTCAAAGTTATATTTGTATTATAGATGGTTTTATAGGGATAAATGTATTATAAATAATGAGGATGTGGAAATTAGGATTTGCAAAAATAGTATGTGAGAGTAAAGAAAACTTATTTGTGTATGATTCTAATTGATATTTTTTCTAAATTAGATACTTACATAATGAAAAGACTGTAGTTATAAAAAATTTCATATTTTTTTGTGATTAAGTCACTAATACATTGAGATAAATAAGTTTTTTTTACAGCTATTTTAAATATTATTATGATTTAGTATGCTATTTATAAGATATTTAAAATAATAATATTTTATCTTAATAAAATTCTTGTATAACTAATAAAAGATAATATACTGTGTGGTAGGTATTTTATGATTTAAGGTTTATGGCTAATCTTAAAGCTCTTTTATTAAGGATAAAAAGTATAAAATCCATACAAAAGACAACTAAAGTTATGCAGATGATATCTGCCGCTAAGCTTCATCGTGTTCAACAAAGATTGGATAGTGCTAAAAGGTATTTGTCAGAATTACATAATATTATTGATTGTAATACGATTACTGATACTGAAAACAATGATGTTAGTAGACCATCTAATAAAGGCTGCAGCGTTTTATTAGTTATAATGTCTTCTGATAGAGGATTATGTGGTAATTTTAATAACATGATAATCAAATTTGCTAAGTCTTATGTAGAAAAATTGGAATTGGATGGTAAAGATATAAAATTAATATTTTTTGGCAAAAAAGCGCATGATATTATGTTCAATCAGTATTCAGACAAGATATTAAATGTATTTTCTAATGTTAAATATGTTACAGATTTTTTACATTTTAAAATATTTATGTATAATAGTGGTATTAATTTTGATCAATTTGATAGTGTTGTAATACTATTTAATAAATTCTATAATACTATGCTTCAAAAGCCTACTGCACAGAGTTTAATTCCTTGTAATATTGAAGTTCCTATGTTATTGAGAGAAAATTATCAATATGAGCCAACATATGTTGATGTTTTATCTGCTATAAGTTTAGGTTATATGTTAAATTTAATATATATTGCATTTTTAGAAAACTCTGCTAGCGTGCATTGTGCCCGTATGATTGCTATGGACTCAGCAAATAGTACTACTAGAGGTATGTTGGATAAGTTAGCATTAGAATATAATCGTTCTAGGCAAGCTTCTATAACTACTGATTTAATAGAAATAATTAGTGGTTTTGAGTCATTAAACTAATTAAGTACTAATTTATGAAATATAGCAGACCCTCTGATCGTGAAGCTGAAGAAGCAATTAATTTATTAATAAGGTGGGTAGGAGATGATCCAGATAGAGAAGGTCTTGCTAGTACAGCTAAGCATGCATTAAATTTTTATAAAAAGCTCTTTAAAGGATATCAGGTAAACTTATCTTCAATTATGGAAAATGCCTTATTATCCAATAGTAGTAACTATAATGGTGTAATAATATTTAAGAATAATGAATTTACATCTTATTGTGAACATCATGTTGTTCCAATGAAAGGTAAGATTAATATCGGATATATTCCTGATAAATTAATATTGGGTATTGGTAGAATTGTTAAATTAGTTGATTGTTTTACAAAAAGATTGCAGCTTCAAGAGAAATTAACTGTAGAAATAGCAGAAGCTTTAGATAATTATCTAATCCCTAAAGGGGTTATTGTTGCAATTGAAGCAATACATGAATGTGTTGCTTGTTTTGAAAAAGGATGATAAGAATAATTTGTTATTACATACAAGTTATGCTACTGGTGTTTTCCAGAATGATATGGCACTTAGGGGAGAGTTTTTTAATAGTATTAATTAAGTGGGGGAAAAAATTGGATATTTTAAATATAGCTGAAGATGCTGTAAGAAAGATAAAAAATATGGGCTATATTGGTGATGTAATAATTTACCAGAATGATAGATTGTCATTATCACAACGTTTACATAAGATTGATGAAATTATTCAATCCAAGGAATGTAGGATAGGGATCAGGGTAATTGTAAATAATAATCAGTTTGCTTGTATATCTTCTAATGAATTTTCTAATATTACAGAACTTATAAATAAAGCTATTTCAATGGCAAAGCTAGCTCCAGGAGATCCGTATATTTCTTTAAGTGATGATATTATTAATGAAGAAAATTTACTAAGTAGTGATAATTTAAAAATACTAGATAAAACTACTGTTACACTTGATCAATGTAAAAAGATTATTGAAGATATGGAAAATGCTGCATTATCTTATAGTAGCAAGGTTACCAATTCTGAAGGATCATCATTTTCTCATGGTATAACAACTGCTGTCTTAGCAACTTCAAATGGTTTTGTAGGATCTTATAGTAAATCTAATTTTGCTAGTAGTATTTCTGTCATTGCTAGTATAGATGACAAAATGGAAGTAGGATATGATTTTTCTTCTGTATGTAATTTTAGTGATATAAAAGATCCAGTAAAGATAGGGAAAGAAGCTGCATCAAGAGCAGTTTGTAGATTAAATCCTAAAAAAGTACAAACTTGTAAGATGCCAATTATAATTGAAAATAGGATTGCTAGGACATTATTGAAGGATTTTGCAAGTGCTATAAGGGGTGACAATATAGCTAATGAAGCTTCATTTTTAAGTAATTGTATTAATACTAAAGTTTTTCCAGATAATATTTCTATAGTAGATGATCCACTAATGATTGCTGGTGTTTCCTCTAGGCCTTTTGATGGGGAAGGAATTGTTGGAAATAAGAAATTAGTGGTAGAAAATGGTATAATAAATACTTGGATTTTAGATATACGATCAGCTAATAGGCTTAAGCTTAAAAGTACAGGAAATGCTATAAGGCATTCTAATGCATCAGTAAGTCCTGGAGTTAGCAATTTTTACATACAAAATGGTGATATTTCTGTCGAAGAGTTAATGTTAGATATAAAAGAAGGGCTTTATATTACTGATCTTTTTGGTTTTGGTGTTAATTTAATTACTGGTGATTATAGTCAAGGTGCAGCTGGATTTTTTATAGAAAATGGAAAAATATCTTATCCAGTAAATGAGATTACTATTGCTAGTAATTTACAACATATGTTTGCTGAAATGTCAGTTGCAAATGATTTGGTATTTTTTGGTTCAGTAAATTCGCCTACAATAAGAATAAATAATATAACTGTTGCTGGATAATTTATTTTGTTAAATATTTATAAAGGTTAGTTTCAAAATAGTGCTTTAAGATTAGCTTTAAGCTTTATTGATTGAATACTGATTGATTTTTTTGTATAGCATGTTTTTAAATATGTGATTTTGACTGTTTTTATTATATTCTAAGAGTTGAATATTATGTATTATTTTAATTCTACTATACAGCAGATAATTATAGAACAATTGCTAGATAAGTTTTCTGCTTAGTTTAAGATATTATATAATATTTTGAATATATAGGTATATATGGCTGATTATGTAACTGATATAACAGTAATAGGAGCAGGACCTGTTGGAATATTTACTGTATTTCAAGCTGGTATGCTTAAGATGCATTGCTGTGTTATTGATGTATTAAGTGAAATTGGTGGTCAGTGTGTGGCTTTATATCCAGAGAAACCAATATATGATATACCAGGTTATCCAGTAATTAACGGTAAGGAATTAATAGATAATTTAAAAAAGCAGTCTGAACCATTTAATCCTCAATATTTATTAGGACAGTTAGCTGAAAGCATAGAAGATCATTCAGATTATTTTTTAATAAAAACTAGTAAAGGAATAGTTGTACAATGTAAAGTTATTGTAATAGCTGCTGGATCTGGAGCATTTGGTCCAAATCGTCTTCCTATAGATAATATTTGTGACTATGAAAGTAAATCGGTATTTTATCAGGTTAAGCAAGTTTCGGATTTTTACAATAAAAATATCATGATAGCTGGAGGAGGTGATTCAGCAGCTGATTGGGCGGTAGAGCTTGCTAAGATTGCAAAGCAGTTATACATAGTACATAGAAGAAGAAATTTTCGTTGTGCTCCTAATACTGAGTTACAGATAAAGAATTTATCACAAGATGGCAAAATAAAAATTATTGTTCCATACCAAGTGAAGGAACTGTGTGGTAAAGATGGTAAGTTAGATTCTATAATTGTTAAAAATATTACGAATAGTGAAGAGATGACATTACAGGTTGATTATTTACTGCCATTTTTTGGTACGTCTGCAGATCTTGGTCCTATAGTAAATTGGGGAGTAGAAATAAAAGGTTATCAAATCATTGTAGATAATGTAAGTTATAGAACAAATCGTGATAGAATATATGCAGTTGGTGATATAGCGACTTATCCAGGAAAAATAAAATTAATACTTACGGGATTTTCAGAATCTGCAATTGCATGTCATCATATGTATCATATAGTATATCCTAATTCTCCATTAAATTTCCAGTATTCGACTTCAAAAGGCGTACCGAAAACTTAGCTATATTTTTATATAAAAATTTTTGTATTAGATATCAATTATGTTATAAGCATAATTTAAAATCATTTTAGTTAGTTAAATGATTTTCTGTATTTATTCAAATTGTACAGTCTATAGGTGAGATTCTTTCAGAAATTTTGTACATATTATTAAGTACCTACTATTATTGTATAGATATTTTTTTATTAAAAAATACGAAAGTATTAGTAGATTTTTTATGTGTAGTATTATAAAACTGCAGCTTGTGTAATTTTTGCTACGTAATTAATTTGTAATATTTTTTAAGTCATATACAATTTGCAATTTGACAGAATTGTTTAATTGATAAATTTTCAGGACGTAAATTATTATCAATGTTAAGGGAGTATAAAATTTCATCTGTATTATTTATAAGTTTTTTTAATGTAGTACGTATCATTTTACGGCGTTGGTTAAATGTTATTTTTAATATTTGATATAGTTTACTATAGTCTACGCAAAATTTAGGTTCTGGTAGAACGTTGATATTGATTACAGATGAGTGTACTTTAGGTTGTGGTGAAAATATTTCTGGTCCAAAATCTTGCATTTTATGTACATCAGATAGTAATTGGATAAGTATAGATAAGATGCCATAATTTTTATTGTTGGGTTGTGCTGCTATACGATCTGCAACTTCTTTTTGAAACATCAGTGTAAAGCTAGTAAAAAAATTGATATAGCTTGTCCATTTCATTAAGAGTGCTGTTGCGATATGGTAGGGTAAATTGGCTATTATTTTTACTGGAGGTTTTACTATATTTCGTAAATCAACATGTAATGCATCTGACAATATAAATTCATATTTTCCTTGAAAATCTTTAACTATTTTATGATGAATTGATGATAGCCTACTGTCTTTCTCTATAGAGATTAATTTTTTTGGATTTTTTTTCAATATTGAATGAGTCATTGTGCCAAGTCCAGGGCCAATTTCTATTATTGAGTAATCGCTTATGTTACCAGCATAACTAACTATTTTATCTGTAATCTTAGTGGAAGAAATAAAACATTGGCTTAATTCTTTTTTAGGATTTATGTAACTATAATTCATAATATATCATAAGTTATCATTACAATTATTGTACTCCAAAATAATATGAATAGATATGAAATTATGGTTTATAGCTGTTGACTTTTATAATATTATATGTAGAATTGCTAAACATTCTAGCCGGCTTAGCTCAATTGGTAGAGCACCTGATTTGTAATCAGGGGGTTATGAGTTCAATTCTTATAGCCGGCACGTTTAGTATTTAGTAGTTTTATGTCATTGCTCATCGTTGCTAATTGGAAGATGTATGGTGACTTTCTTACCTTTTCTTCTTTTACAGAAGGGTTAAGTAATCGCTTATCTAGTATAAAGGGTGGTTTGGAGGTAGTTTTATGTCCTCCTTTTATTGCTCTGTCTAATTTAGTTGATTGTATTCCTAATATTAAGTTTGGTGCGCAAAATTGTTTTTATGAGATGGAGGGTAAGTATACTGGAGAAGTTAGTCCTCAAATGCTCTATAATTGTGGGTGTAGTTATGTAATAGTAGGACATTCTGAAAGAAGGAATATATTTCATGAGTCTGATTCTGATGTTCAATTGAAAGCAATTTCTGCGGTAAAATCAGGTTTAATACCAATTGTGTGCATTGGTGAAACTTTGCTAGATAGAGATAATAATAGGCTGAAAGATGCTTTGTTAAATCAGTGCTATAATTCTTTTCCTAAAGATGGTAAGTTTGTTATAGCATATGAACCAGTTTGGGCAATAGGAGGTAATGAAATACCTTCTATTGATATGATAGTTGAAGCTTTAGATATTATCAGATCATATAATAGCACATCTGATATAATATATGGTGGAGCAGTAAACCAGGATAATGTTAAAGATGTCATGGGTATAAATCAATTATCTGGTGTTTTAGTTGGTGGTGCTAGTTTAAAATTGGATAGCTTTTGTAATATAATATATGGTGCTATAGATGTGAGGCAAAACTGATGAAAAAAATGTTGATTACTTTTTTATGTATTGTTAGTGTGTTTTTTAATACTGCGATTGCCTCAGTAGATAATGAGAATAGTAAGCAATATATTTTAATTGGTACTGGTTCTATGACAGGTGTATATTACCCTATAGGAGGTAGCATATGCAGGTTTATAGCGAGTGACTATGGTAAGGATATTAATAATAAAGTAATTTGTTCTATTTCTTCTACTACTGGTAGTGTATATAATTTAAATTCTATACGTTATTCAAATATGGATATAAGCATTGTTCAATCAGATTTGGAATATTATGCGTATAATGGGCTTGGTTTTTATGAGAAAATGCCTCCAATGGAGAATTTAAGGCTGTTGTCGTCATTGCATAGGGAATATCTTACTTTTGTTGTTAGAAAAAATTCAAATATATCAGTGATTGATGATATCAAGGGTAAAAGGGTAAATATAGGTAGTCCTGGTACTGGTGTGAGAGTTGCTATGCTGAAATTATTAAAGGAGAAAGGTTGGAGCAAGAAAGATTTTTCTGTTATGGCAGAACTAAAGTCTTCAGAGCAAGCTCAAGCTTTATGTGATAATAAAATTGATGTAATGGTGGATGTTATTGGACATCCTAATGCTTTAATTCAAGAAGCGTCTGCAACTTGTGCTATAACATTTATTCCTTTAGATGATAAGTTGATTAATGACTTACATATGAAGTATCCTTATTATCAAAAAGATATTATTAATGGTAGTTTATATAATAGTTCATCAGATATACGGACTGTATCAGTGAAAGCGTCTTTAGTTACGACAACTGATTTAAGTGATGACTTAGCATATAAAGTTGTAAAATCCTTAGTAACTCATCTTCATGAGCTTCGTGGTATTACTGGAGCTTTAAAAACTCTTACTGTAAAAGATATGGTAAGGTCAGATGTTTTACCTTTACACAATGGTGCTAAACGTTACTATAAAGAGATTGGTGCTATAGATTAAAAATATGTTATAAAATTATACATGGTCAAAAAAACGGTATTAGGAATAGAGACGAGTTGTGATGAAACTGCAGTTGCTATTGTAAATAGTAATAAAGAAGTTTTATCACATAAAATTCTTTCACAGAGAGAACATCTTCCATATGGTGGTGTTGTGCCGGAGATTGCTTCTCGTGCTCATATAAATTATTTGTATGAATTAACTGTCAATTGTTTAGAAGAATCAAGATTTTTGTTAGAAGATATAGATGCTATAGCTGTTACTTCTGGACCGGGGCTTATTGGAAGTTTAATAGTAGGAGTAATGATGGCTAAAGGAATTTCTAGTGTAACTAATAAACCTATAATTGAAGTCAACCATTTAGAAGCTCATGCTTTAATCATTCGTATGTTTTATGAAATTGATTTTCCCTTTTTAGTATTGATAATATCTGGAGGACATTGTCAATTTTTAATAGCACATGATGTAGGTCATTATTGTAAATTAGGTTCTTCTTTAGATGATTCACTAGGTGAGGTGTTTGATAAAGTAGCGAGAATGCTGAATCTAGGATATCCTGGAGGTCCAATAATTGAAAAAAATCTTTAATGGGTAATAGCAAAAGATTTATTTTACCACGAGCATTGGTTCATCGTTCTGGATGTGATTTTTCTTTCTCTGGAATTAAAACTGCTGTAAAAAATATTATTGCAAATCAGCAGTGCATAGATCATGAGTTGGTATGTGATATTTCAGCATCTTTTCAAGATTGTGTTGGTGATATACTTGTCAATAGGATTAGAAATGCAATGTTAATATCAAGATCTATAGATCATAAAATTAGTAAATTGGTAGTTGCAGGGGGAGTAGCTGCTAATCAACAATTACGCAATCGTATATTAATGTATGCACGTGATAATAGTTTTGAAGTATTATATCCTCCAGGTGAGTTATGTACTGATAATGGAATCATGGTAGGATGGGCTGGTATTGAAAATTTAGCTAAGGGTTATACCTCAAATTTAGATTTTACTCCAAAGGCAAGATGGCCTTTAGAGAACTTAAAACAATTTTCATAGTGTAAGCCCTTAGAATAACTTGAAGTTTAGAAAATATAAATTGGTTTAATTCTGGAAAAAATATAATTAAATTTTAAAGGTAAGACTTAAGAGTCTAGTAAATGTATACGTTATATTTATTACTATTATGATTAGAAATAGTACTTAAGGTGAACAAATTCTATATTGGTATATTGTACCTTTTTATATATGAATTGGTACATGTTGATCAATAGTATTAAAAAAGCATAGCTATTATATAGTAAAGTTCATGAATTTTTTAGTAAAAAGTCGTTTAGGAATGCTGATACTTAACTATATATTTTAGTGTGTGTTCTGAAATGTCAGAAGAATATTAGATTGAGATAAAGAAATATATTAATTTATATGCTAGTTATTAAAAGATTAGTATCAAATTTCATATTTAATTATAGAAAAATTCTCTGTATTTTTTGTATTCTTTGTAAGTGCTGTATTAAAATACTATGATTTTCAATATGTTGAAGCTTATTTATATAATATAACTTTAGAACTTAAAGCAGATGAATTAAGCTTGCAATAATATTGATTATATATTTATAATAGAAAAAAGATACTTACTAGGATTTATATATTAACAATTTTGTGTCTTATAAGTGTTGCATAGTGTGTATATTTATAGAAAATAATACCATTAAAGATTATAAAGAAATATAATGCTAATAACCTAATAAAAAGTGCACATGATAGGATGTTATTATAATAATACGAGTAAGTTAATATAAAATTGGGCATTGAATAACAATATATTATAAGTAAGACTAAAAGTATTTTATTAGTATAATATTTAAGGTAGGGTATAGATATTTATAGTATACAAGCTATTGTATGTATTAAATTTATCTAATTAGATATTCAACAATAGTGATTTTATATTTCTAATTATGTATTTAAATACCTATATAGGTATATTTAATTATTGTTATGATAATTTTTTAAACTTGTATTTGTGACTACAACAGTATTTGCAATCTTATCATGCCATGTTTGTTTACGGTGATTGAAGTTGCACCACAGTATTCCTATGCAAAATGGAATGCAAGAAAGAAAAGAAGCAAAAACACGTTTTGTTGATTGAAGAAATGTTATTTTTTGGAAATTTGTTGCATCAACAACTCTTAATCCTGTAAGAAATTTTCCTAATGTTGCAGAAAATTTTACCCAACTATATGTAGCATATATGTATAACACAATCATTTGAATAATTTGCCCAATGATAATTTTATATACATATTTATTTTTAATTTGTGTTTCTTGCTCAGTTAATGATACACTCATTTTATATTTTTCTGTGATTTTTATCATGGTGTTGTCTTCTTGCTTATATATGACAAAATACGAATATATATTGTGTATTGTTTGTAAGACAAATATTAGTATTGCTAAGTCTATTAATATACTGGTAAACCTTCTGATACCTCCTGAATAACAGATGCTATTATTAAATTGATCATGTTTATTTTTTTTAAAAAAGGTAAGTACTTATACAAAAACATTTTATATAACTCTAAGATAGATTTTTAATACTGATATTTATACTATATGAAGTTAAATACAATAATATTTTGTAAAAAAATGAAGTTCTAATATCAGCAAAGTTTATAATAAAGTAAGAGTTATGCTAATAATTGCTATTGAAAATTTATAAATATAATGTATGTACATTTTGTTCATATTTAAGGATTTGTATAAATGAAAATACAAATAAGTGGATTAGTTGTGTATTGTTGTATAGGTCTTCGTCATTGGGAAAGAGTTCTGAAGCAAAAGATAATAATAGATTGTGAATTAACTATTCAGCAGACTGATGGTTTTATACAAGATATTAATGATACTATTGATTATAGTGTGTTTGTGAATGAACTAGTTGGTTTTATAAATACAAATAGTTTTTCATTGATAGAGACAATGGCATCACATTTATTAGCTTATATTATTAAAGATAAAAAAATTTGTCATTGTTATTTGAAATTATATAAACCTTTTGCTCTTGGAAAGAATGCTGATATTAGCATTATAGTAGAATCTAAAAAATTGAGAACTTAGGTTAATTTTTAGGTGTTGTTATGTTTGTATAATTATATAAAGTTTATAAATTTAGTATAGGATATAATATGATTAAACGTAAAAAAGTTGCTCTTATTGGCGCAGGTAATATTGGAGGTATGGTAGCATATTTAAGTAGGTTAAGAGATTTAGGAGATGTGGTGTTATTGGATACTAATGATGGTTTAGCTAAAGGAAAAGCTCTTGATATGGCTGAATCTTCTCCTATAGGAAGGTATCAAGGAGAAATATTTGGTACTAATAATTATGCTGATATTGAAAATGCTGATGCAATTGTTGTCACTGCAGGAATAGCTAGAAAGCCTGGTATGAGCCGTGATGATTTAATTAATACCAACGTCAATATTATAAAAGAAATAGCAGGTAATATAAAAAAATATGCTCCTAATGCATTTGTTATTGTAGTTACTAATCCGCTTGATGTTATGGTTTTAGCTATGTATAAATATTCAAATTTATCAGACAATATGATTGTTGGAATGGCTGGTATACTTGATGCAGCAAGATTTTCTTATTTTATTGCAAAAGAACTAAATGTTTCAGTAAATAATGTTAATTCTTTAGTATTAGGTGGTCATGGAAATATGATGTTACCTCTAATTAGATATTCATCAGTTGGTGGAATATCTATTGCAGACTTAATCAAAATAGGTATGATTACGCAAGATAAAGTTGATGAGATTATAGAGAGGACTAGAAAAGGAGGGGAAGAAATAGTAGGTTTGTTGAAAACAGGATCAGCTTATTATGCTCCTGCTGAATCTGCTGTGCTAATGCTTGATTCATATTTAAATGATAGAAGATTAATATTGCCTTGCTCTGCTTATTTAAAAGGTGAATATGGAGTTCATGATCTATTTGTGGGTGTTCCTGTAGTTATCGGAAAAAATGGAGTTGAGAAAATAATAGAGTTACAGTTAACTAAGGAAGAAAATGATATATTTAATAATTCTGTGAAATTAATAAAAAATTTAGTGAGCAGTATCTGAGTATTGAGATATTAGTTATTTTTTTGTAACAGGGTTAAAATTTTTTTATTGAGTGATGTATATTTATGTTTATTCACAAATATGTGAATGAGGGAAAAAAATATAAGCATAAATGAAAATTGTTAAAAAATCTACTGCTATTGTTAACTTAAATATATCAGTTATAATTATAATAGATAGTTGGTACTTTGTGTTGTCTGGCTATGTAACTGAAGTACAATTTTTAAATGTGTTGGAAAAAAGTCATAATATTCTTAGATCCATTGCGATTGTTTTTGGAAAAGTTGCACTTAGTAAGAAATATGAAGTTCTTGGTATGCTAAAAAATGACAATTATCTATTTCTTTAATTTTGTTATATGTTTTAAATTTTAGAATATTAATATGAGAATTCCAAATTTTGTTGTGTTGCAATTTGATATCAGATTTGTAAGGTGGAAGTAATAGATAGGGGTTTGTTAAGTTACTATGGACCAAATATTAAAAGAGTTTTACTAAAAAAGAAAGAGTATTACTTATGCTATATCTCTCGTAGAGAATTGATAACATATCAATGTTGAATCAAATAAAGAATATTATCCTACTTATATGCCATGAATATATTTTGACATGATCAAAATCAAAAAAGGAAAAATAGGAATTATATATTTTCTTGATGTACACTTGTATAATGTTGTAAACTTCTAAGTAAAGGTTACTAATCTAGATTGTATTATAAAATGTTTTATACTAATTCTGATCTAAAATTACAAAGAAAAAAATATCACCATAAAGACTTTTTAATATAAATAAAAATATTTTTCACCAATAAAAAAAACAGGACAGTAAGTATGATCACTTAGTAATGTATAAAAAACTAGTACTTGATGAAAAAGAAAATTTTTGCTTAATTTAGATATAAATACAATGCTTACACAAACAATTATGCAAAATGTACATAGTGAGTAGGAATATTTTCATTTTTCACATGCAATGTGATTTTTATATATTTCTGAAAATAAATTTTCATATATTTCTATCTTTTTTATAAATTTTGTTACGTGAGATGACATGTAAGTGAACTGATCTTCTGTAATTAATTTAGATTCAAAAGCTTCTGTTATATTTTTCCTAAATGTAGATGTATAGGACTTTATATTATTTAAGTAAGATAAAGTACACCTTACTATGTTCTTTGAATCCTCTTGATTAACTTTTTCTGTATTCATATATGAGTTTAAACTCCACTTAATAACCAAAGTATGATTACACAATTATATTAAGGTTGTAAAGAGAAATCTTAGCGTTTAGGTTGTATTATGTTTATAATATTGACTTTTCATGTTATTTTATGTAAGTATTGAATTATGTTAAATTGTGTCGATTATGCAAAAAATTTTTATTTCTTCTGATCATGCTGGAGTGACATTAAGACTAGCTATTAAGCTATATTTAGAAAATTTGGGTTATGTAGTAGAAGATTATGGTTGTACTCGCTTTGATATTGCTGTAGATTACCCAGATTATGTGCAGGATGTTGTTAATCAAGTTATTAATAATGTAGGGTTTGGCATTTTAATATGTGGTACAGGTATTGGAATGAGCATTGTGGCAAACCGTTATAAGAAAATTAGAGCAGCTTTGTGTTATAGTGTGGAAGTAGCTAAATTAGCACGTGAACATAATGATGCAAATGTACTATGTCTTGGGGCTAGGTATATTAGTCATCAGGAAGCCCAATCTATAACTTGTAAGTTTCTTAATACAAAGTTTTCTGAAGGAAGACATACACAAAGAATAGAAAAAATAGATATTATTTATGAATGAGACAGTTAATAAAAATGAATTGTTAAAGTTTTCTAAGATATCTGATAAGTGGTGGAATGAAGAAGGGCCATTTAGTGCTTTGCATAAGATACATCATTTAAGAATGAAGTATATTGTTGATTATATAAGGAAGGTTATACCTGATACTGATTTAAGATCATTATCAGTTCTTGATGTGGGTTGTGGAGGAGGATTATTATCAGAATCTATTGCTCGTTTAGGTATGAAAATTGTTGGTATAGACGCTAGTGAAGAAAACATCAATGTTGCTAGGTCACATGCTTTAGAACGTAATTTACCTAATTTAGACTATCATTGTACTACTGTTGGGGCTTTAGTTGATTCTCAAAAAAGGTACGATATTATCACTGTTATGGAGGTAGTTGAACATGTTGATAATCTACCAATATTTATAAAAAATATATGTAGTGTATTAAGTGATAATGGAATAATATTTTTATCTACATTGAATCGGACTATCAAGTCTTTACTGTATGCAATAATAGGTGCAGAATATATTTTGAGATTAGTTCCTTGTGGTACTCATCAATGGAATAAGTTTATTAAACCTTCAGAACTTGCAAATTTGTTTTTGCTTCATGATGTATCTTTAAAAGGAATTAAGGGAATAAATTTTAGCATACTAAAAAATTGCTGGCAGTTATCTGAGGACATTTCTGTAAATTATATTCTAACAGCGCAAAAATCATAATTTAGTTTTTAAAGTTAATTGTTAGCATTAATAACATAGGTATTGTTATGTTTTTAAATGTTGATAGTACTGAAAATAGTAAATATTTTATACTCTATAGTAGTTTTAGTTAGTATTAGGCTTTTTGCTATAAAGGAACTTTATTATTAAGAATATTCCTATTCCAAAAATAGAAGCAGGTAATATCCATAACAGGTAAGTATATAGATTATAGGGAGGAATAATAATTATTTGGTTACCATAATTATTTCTTAATTCAGTAATTATTTGATTATCGCTGTAACCATTTTTAATTTTCTCACGTATTATTATACGCATATCGTAAGCTAACTGTGATTGTGATTCATAAATGGATTCTCCAGAACAAACTAAACATCTGACTATCTTGAATAAATTAACTGCACGTAACTCCATATTATTATCAATAAACTTTTCATCTATTGAAAAAGGGTACGCAGAAAAGTATAATAATACTGATATCAATGTTACTGCAATAAATATTAAATTATTTTTTAACTTCACGATTCTCTATAATACTTGTAATATCTTTTACCTTATTAACGAAATCCTTATAAGAAATTTGTTCTATAAACAAGTTAAAAGGATTAAATTTTTCATTTATTGATAGGACAATATTACCATTATCTTTCTTTTGAGATATTGTATATATATACTCTTGTAAAGCATAGTAAATTTTATCTCTCTGTTTTGATTTGTAATAAAATAATTCTACTAATTGTTTTATGGCATTTTTGTAATTACTTATTTCGATAATTAATGCTTCATCATTGAGTTTATTGTCTATTGAGAAGGGGAGAGATAACTTTCCATATGCTGAAATTAGTGAGTCTTTAAGCTTTAAATTTATATTCTCTACATCTACATCAATTTGTTTGAAGTCAATATCTGATGTAACTAAAGTCATTAAGGTATTTTTTACTTTCAAATTCGTATCAGTTACATCACTCATAATTTCAGCATTTATCTTATATTGCAATTTGGTTAATAAATTATCTGGAGATTGTAATTCATTGGTTTCTATGGAAAATAAACTTTTTTTTACAATGTTGCTATTATTATTACAACTGATTCCGTTATCTTCATATACTAATGAAGTGAAATATGCTTTTTTTTCTCTTTTGTTTTTTAGCAGTGAAAGCAATAGATTTTCAGATAATTTGACTAATAACTTAAACTTATCATTTAATTTACATTGTAGTACGCTTGTTAGCTGATCCTTTGTAATTTTTATAGAACTCTCTAATTTCAATGTAAGATCTGACCCTGACATTTCTAGTATATTACTTAAGAGGTTATACCTTATTGATAGTGATGGAATTATTATATTTAGTGAGGACGGATTAATTTTAATATTTGATACTTTAACCTTTGGAGTAAAAGGGAAACCTGTAATTTGTATGTCATCTTCATATTTTATATTAGCATATACAAAAGATTTCGATATAATTGATTTCACCTGAGTTGCTATAACAAGCCAAACTCCTACGTATAATGATGAAAGTGATACCAATATAATTGATGGTATTATAATCAATTTTTTATTAAATTTCATTTTTCAACCAATTAGCTATTTTTTACAAATGAGATATTACGGGTTTCACTAGGTAAAAATACACACAACCCATCAAGCTCTTTTGTCAAAATGATTTGACATCCCAGACGTGAAGTATCTGTCAATCCAAATGCTAAGTCAAGCATATCATTTTCTTCATCGGAAATTTCATTATGTTGTTCAACAATGCTATACCAACTTGGGTCAATTATTACATGACAAGTTGAACATGCTAAAGAACCTTCACATGCACCTTCTAAGTCTACATTATTTCTATGTGCTAAACTTAATAATGTTTCCCCGTCATAGGCTTCATATGTTTTCCTACTTCCATCTGGTGAAATAAATGTTATCAATGGCACAATTATAACCTCCAATACATATAAGTTATTTAACTATTAATACTACAGTTATCAATAGATTTTTTTAAATAAAAAATCCATTCGTTTTTTTAGAAAATTTGATGCTTGTAATTCAACATTATTTATTGCATTTTTTATATTATCAGCATTTCCATTGAGGAATACTTCTTCAGCATTTTGGATAGCCTTATTTATTAAGGATAATTCTGATTTTGACAATAAGTTTTTGTCTTCAATCAATGCATTTTTAATAATAGAGATGATTCTTTGTCCTTCAACTTTTTGTTCAGCTATTGAACGCATGTGCATGTCATAGTCAAAATTTTTAATGGAATCTACAACATTATCTTCGATTTCTTTTTGATCTAACTTGCATGTGTTGTTAATACTTACGGATTGCTTTATTCCCGTAGATTTCTCCTGTGCTGATACAATTAATAAGCCATCCATATCAACTTTAAACTCTACTTCAATTTTTGCAGTACCTGCAGGTAACGGTGGTATTCCTTTTAAATCGAATTTTGCTAAAGATTTATTATGTTCTATAACTTCTCGTTCTCCTTGACAAACATGAATTTGTATAGAATTTTGTCCGTCAACATAAGTAGTAAATTCTTGTGTAGCAGATGCAGGTATTGGTGTATTTCTTGGTATAATTTTCTCTACAATACCACCTATAGTTTCTATACCTAGTGAAAGTGGTAAGGTGTCTATCAAGATATTCTTATTATTTATATGTGGGTTAGAGAGATAATTAGCTTGTAAAGCAGCTCCAATCACTACTATTTTTTCAGGATCTACATCACAAAATACCTTATTATGAAATATGTTATTTAGCATATCTTTAATTATAGGCATTTTAGTAGCTCCACCAACTAATATTACTTTTGCAATGTTATCGATATTAAGCTCTATGCTGTTTATTGTTGATATGAGAATGTTTAAAGTTTTGTTTAATAAGTCTGATATTATATTGTTTAGGTCATTTCTGCTAATTTCATAAGAGAAGAGTTTATCATTAATTTTAAAGGTAAATCTTCCACTATTATATTCACTTAAATATTCTTTTGCGTATTTTATATCTGGAATTAAATCATTTAATATTTTTTTATTAAATACTACATCACTAATATCATATTCTTGTACATATTGGTTATATACAAATTTTGCAAGTAAGTAATCTATATCATCGCCTCCTAAATTTGCGTCACCACCAGTTGCTAATACTTGAAATACTCCTTTATGTAGTTTTAAAATTGAAACATCAAATGTACCACCTCCTAAATCATATATTATGTAAATATTATTTTCACATTCTGATTTTTCAATCCCGTATGCTAATGCTGCTGCAGTAGGTTCATTTAATAGACGTAATACTTCAAGATTGGCTAGATGTGCTGCATCTTTTGTAGCTTTTCTTGCAGCTTCATCAAAGTAAGCTGGTACTGTGATTACAACTTTTTTTACTTCTAAATTAGTACTATCTTTTACAATTTGACATAGTTTTTTTAAAATTTCTGCTGATACTTCAACTGGTGTGACATGTGTATTATCTTGTTTATTAATATGTATACCATCACCTTTATCAGTTATATGAAACAATAAATCTGAAGATAATTCTTTAATATCTTTAATAGATTTTCCCATGAGTCGTTTTATTGAAGAAATACTGCATTTACTGTTAGAGTAATTATGGCCAACTTGTACTTCATTATTTGCTGTATAATTGACTATTGAAGGAATTAGTGAATTACCATGTTCATCTGAAAATATAATAACTTGGCCATTGCTGTCAACCATAGATATTAAAGAATTAGTAGTACCTAAATCTATTCCAAAAGCTAAGCATGTAATTTTATTATTTTCTGGTTCTGTTATGTTAATCAATTGCATTAAGTAATACTCCTATCTTCCTGAATTTTACTCAGATATTTATATCTTATAACTTGTATAGCAGCTTCGTTGAAATCTTCTATAGAAAAAGCATTCTCTATGGCTTTCATACATGACAAGATTTGATGTTGAACATTAATATTTTTTTCTTCTTTTATTGTAAATATTTCCTCTATTATATTGTTTATATCATTTTTATTAATAGTAATTCCTTTGATTTCTAAAAGGTATTCTGCTCTTTTTATAGGAGATTTTAAAATTTGGTATGCTTTATTTACTTTTGCTATGATCTCTGATGCTAGTCTTTTTTCAGATTGCAAAGAAAATAAATCTGGATGATGGTTCCTTTGCAATGCTACGTAATTTTTTTCTAGTGTTTGTATGTCTATAGAAAATTGTAGATCTAGTTTAAATAATGAAAAATAGTCCTTATACATAGAAACTTTCTCCACATCCACATCTTCCCTTTTCATTTGGGTTTTTAAATGTAAAACCTGAAGATATTTTGTTTTCTACATGATCCATTTCTGTTCCATTAATGAACATCATTGCTTTTGGATCAATTAAAATAATGAAATTTTCATCTTGATATTCTATTTTAATTTGTACGTCTAACAACTTGATATCATATGCATATTCAATACTATATTTGAACCCAAAACATCCTTTTTGTTTTACCATTATCCTAATTCCGATAACAGTATTTTCTTTTTGTTTGATAAGGTCTCTTATTTTTTTTATAGCATTTTCTGTGATAATAATAGGGGATTTATCTGTAATTTTGCTATCTATAAAATATTTTATTTGTGAACTATATCTTTTGTCTTGATTATTATAAGATAGAGAAATTTCGTTATTCATAAAGAAACCTTACTTTTTATCAATAATTATAGGTTAGTCATTAGAAGAAGAAGTTTCATTTTTTCTACTTTCTTGTTTCATATTATAATCATTTATTGCAGCTTTTACAGCATCTTCTGCAAGCAGAGAGCAATGTATTTTTACTGGAGGTAAATTTAATTCTTTTGCTAGTACGGTATTTTTTAATTGGTGTGCTTCAGTTATTGTTTTGCCTTTTATTAATTCTGTTGCTAAGGAACTTGCTGCTATTGCAGCTCCGCATCCAAAGGTTTTAAATTTTGCATCAATAATTTTGCCATTATCATCTACTTTTATCTGTAACTTCATTACATCTCCACAGCTTGGAGCTCCTACTAATCCAGTTCCAACATTGTAATCTTCTTTAGGTAGTGTACCAACGTTTTTAGGATTCTTGTAGTGCTCTAATAGATATTCACTATAACTCATAAAATTACCTCATAATTACTTTTTGTGTATAATAAAAAAAATCAATGTACATCCCATTTAATTTCATTAAGGTCTATACCTTCTTGTACCATTTCCCATAAAGGACTCATTTCGCGTAATTTTTTTATACTACTAACAATAAGTTCTGCAGCATATAAAATTTCTGCTTTTGTAGTAAATCTACCTATACCAAATCTGATAGATGAATGCTCTAAATCTTTTTCAATATTTAGAGCACGTAAAACATAGGATGGCTCTAAAGAAGCAGATGTACATGCTGATCCTGAACTTACGGCTAAATTATTAATTGCCATAATTATTGACTCTCCTTCGACATATGGAAAACTCAAGTTTAAATTTCCTGCGATGCGTTGTTCATAGTCACCGTTTAACACAACGTATGATAAATGTTTTTTTATTTCATTATATAAAATATCTCGCAATTCTTTTATCCTTGCATTTTCTTCTTCCATTACTTCTTGAGCTATACGTGCTGCTTCTCCCAATCCTACAGCCAATGGTGTAGGTATTGTTCCAGACCTCATACCTCTTTCTTGTCCTCCTCCATTTATTATAGGAGTGAGTCGCACTCTTGGTTGACGTTTACGTACATATAGTGCTCCTATTCCCATTGGAGCATATATTTTATGACCTGATATGCTTAACAAATCAATATTCATTTTGTTCACATCTATTGGCATTTTGCCAAAAGCTTGAGCTGCATCTGTATGGAAAAATATATCATTTTCATGACAGATTTTTCCGATATGTTCTATTGGCTGAATGACGCCGATTTCATTATTTACCATCATTACTGACACTAATATTGTTTTATCAGTGATAGATGATTTTAATAAATTTAAGTCTAAAATTCCATTTTTTTGTACGTCTAAATAAGTTACATTAAATCCTTCTGTTTCTAAGTGGCGACATGAATCTAAAACACATTTATGTTCTGTACGTACTGTTATTATATGATTTCCTTTGTTTTTGTAAAAATTTGCTACTCCTTTTATTGCTAGGTTATTAGATTCTGTTGCACCTGAGGTAAATATCACTTCTTTTGCTTCAGCATTTATTAGAGATGCAACTCTTTCTCTAGCTAATTCAACAGCTGATTCAGCTTTCCATCCAAAACAGTGGCTACGTGAATGAGGGTTAGAAAATTGCTGAAAATATGGCATCATAGCTTCTAATACTCTGTCATCAGTTTTTGTTGTGGATTGATAATCAAGAAATATTGGTAAATTAACCTGTTGTTGTACTTCTTTTTCCATCTTATAACCTATTACTGATAACGTTAATAATATTGTAATATTCTAGTTTTTGCATTATTCTTTTACCTAATTTAATTTCATTAGTTGATTGTGTTGGTATGTTGTATACCAACAGTTTACTATTTTTTTTATATGATTACTGGTGACATCAGGACTGAGACTGATTCTTATTGAATTCTTAGCTACATCTTCAGCTATTCCCATTGCAGCCAAAACATGAGAAGGCTCAGATATACCAGAAGAACATGCAGATCCATTACCAATAGCAATATTGTGAATATCAAAGCTTATCGTTTGAACTTCGCTATTTACATTAGGCATTGAAATACAACTAGTATTTGGTAATCTTATTACTTCTTTACCAAATATCTTAGCTTCAGGTACTAAATTCAATATATCTTCTTCTAGTTTATCACGTAGTTTCTGAATAGCGGACATTTTATCTACGGAATTTTTTAAGTTATTTAATGATGTATGCAGCAAGTGAATTGCTATAACGTTTTCAGTTCCTGCACGTAATCCTTTTTCTTGATGTCCACCTAATATCATAGGCTTTATATTAACTTTTTTACTGTTAAAAAATAGTACTCCGGCTCCAGCAATGCTTCCAATCTTATGCGATGAAATTGTAAGTAAATCTACCCCTAAATCTTCAATATCTATATTAATCTTTCCACATGCTTGTATAGCATCTGTATGTACTATTGCACCAAATTGATGTGACATTTTTACAATTTCTTTTATAGGTTGAATAACTCCAGTCTCATTGTTTGCTGTCATTATTGAAACAAGGACTTTTTGATCCTTAAACTTGTATAGAAGACTACTTAGTGTATCTAAGCATACTATTCCATTAGAATCAACAGGTATTAATTCTGCATTAGTAGTATAGTTCATAATAGATAAGTGTTCTATAGAAGAAATTAAATGTTTATAACAATGTGTACTATTAATGACTAAATTATTTGCTTCTGTACCAGATGATGTAAAAATAACATCGTAATTTTTAGCGTTTAATTGATTAATAGCTGTTTCTCTCGTATTTTCTATAATACTTCTTGTATTTTGTCCTAATTTATGTGTTGATGATGGATTATATATATCTAGAGAAGGTAAATTATTTAATTGTTGTTTTACTATAGGAAGTATAGTAGATGTTGAATTATAGTCAGCGTATATATACTGATCATTATTACTGTTTAATGTGCCATTGTACTTCAGATTGTTGTTTAATATATCTTCTAATGAAATACTGTTTAAATAATTTTTAATATAATTCTCTATATTATCCCATAGATTATGAGTAACGCATCTATTACTATTTGATATGCAACCAGTAGCACCGTTTTTACATCTTGTAATTTTTACTTTTTCCCCTATAGATTCAAGGATAAGGTTAAGAGTAATTAATTTTGGAGCAAGCCCTAAAGAATAGCCTCCACCTGGACCTTTTATAGCATTTATTAAGCATTTTTTCTTTAGCTTTACAATAACTTGCTCGAGATAACCTTCAGAAAGAGATTGGCTATTTGCAATATGTGACATTTTTTTTGGTTGTACTTTATCTTGATCTTGTGATGTATAATATTCTTGAGCTAACTTTACCATGAACATTATAGCGTATCGTAACTTTGTTGTAATCAACATATAAAATTTCCATATTCACAGTTTTCAAGCTTGTTGAAATATCCATATTTGCAAAACCAGATTCTTTGATTATTATCAACAACCTGATAATGTATCATTAATATACCTTGTGTCAAGTAGGTTTTTATTGATAATTAAAATAAAATTGTAATATTAAATGACTTTATTTGATAAAATGTGTTTTTTATGATAATATTAATCTAAATTAAATATCTGTATTTTAGTCATTTTATTTTTTTGATCTGTAAATTATAAAATACTTTATTAATTTGGATTTTTTTCTTATTATTAATATACTTTACTTTATTCTCGTTTTTTTATTTAAGGAAGTTAATTCATGAGAGAAATATTTTTTAATGGTGCGGTTGGTAAAATTGAAGGAAAATATCATCATAATAAAACAATAGGTGCGCCACTTGCTTTAATTTTTCATCCTCATCCTCAATATGGTGGAAATATGGATAATAAAATAGTTTACAACCTATATAACATATTTGCAAACAATGGTTTTTCTGTGTTAAGAATTAATTTTCGCGGAGTAGGTAAATCATCAGGTAATTTTGAGAAAGGAATAGGCGAGTTAAGTGATGGTGCAGCAGCGGCAGATTGGTTGCAAAATAATAATGTAGCATCATCTCCTTTTTGGGTTGCTGGATTTTCTTTTGGAGCATGGGTTGCAATGCAATTAATGATGCGACGCCCTGAAGTAGAAGGATTTATAGCAGTATCACCTCCTGCAAATAAGTATGATTTTTCGTTTTTATCCCCTTGTCCTGTACCTGGATTAATTATTCAAGGTGACCAAGATAGTATTTCTGATGAGGTTGCAGTATCTCAATTAGCCACTAGACTAAGCAATTCTATTAAAAGTGAATATATGCAATATTATGTTATAGAGAAAGCAGATCACTTTTTTCGTGATCATATGGATAAATTTAATGAAATTGTAGATAACTATATAAAGTTTCGTTTATCTGAGTCTGCAAGTGGTCGCAAAAAAGAAGTTGTGCCTAAGAAAATGAAACAACGTCGTGCTGTTTTGCATGATGATCCAGTGTAAACGTCAATAATATTTAACGTTTGTCTATTTACGATATTAATATATTAGAATCAACTGTGGGTGTTTTTGTTATGGTCCAATATAATTACTGGTATTTATATGGTTTTATAAAACAGTTACAGTTGATTTGTTTGTAAAATTGGATTACTGAAATTATACATCTTCTACCTTAAGGTGGTTTTTTATATAAAAATTTAATTTAAATAAATATAATAGTACTGAATTTATTAGGTATCCATTTTTTTGATTATATTGTTTTTTTACCACGGTTATTACTATTTTAGATTTATAATGTTAATTATGCACATCATTTTTTATAGAATGGTAGAAAGTTATAGCCTATCAGTTAATAATGCCATTTATTTTTGATAATAAGTCACTTTTTTATTGTAGCATATTGATATATGTCATGCTATATATTTTGCTACTTTATACATTTTATGCTATAGATGGTGAAATTATAAGCTATCGATAAGTATATAGTGATGGAACAGTATAAATTTTGGCCATTTCAAGAAGCAGAAAAAATCTTAAAAAAGTTTGGGGAAAATACAGAAATTATTTTTGAAACTGGTTATGGCCCTTCAGGGCTTCCTCATATTGGTACTTTTGGAGAAGTATTACGTACTACAGCAATAATGAATGCATTACGTAAAATATCTCCTAATATCTCGACAAAAATCATAGTTATATCAGATGACATGGATGCACTACGTAAAGTACCTGATAATATTCCTAATAAAGACATGATATACAATTACTTAGGTAAGCCTTTAACTGCAGTACCAGATCCTTTTTGTACTTATGAAAGTTATGGGCATCATATGAACATGCTATTATGTAAATTTCTCGATTTGTTTAACTTTGAATATGAATTTAAAAGTGCTACATCATGTTATAATGAAGGTATATATGATGAAAAATTATTGTTACTATTGAAAAACTACGATAAAGTCATGAATATAATGCTTCCTACACTAGGAAGTGAGAGACAAAAAACTTATAGTCCTTTTTTACCAATTTGTCCTAAAACATCAAAGGTGTTACAAGTACCTATTATTGATATTGACACCACTTTAGGTACAGTATCTTATAAGAATGACGATGGGGAAGTCATTGAAACGTCAGTTACAGGTGGAAAGTGTAAATTACAATGGAAGCCAGATTGGGGAATGCGGTGGTCAGCGTTGAATGTAAAATATGAAGCATATGGTAAAGATTTACAACCATCTGCAGAGTTATCTAGTAAGATATGTGAGATTTTAGGTAGTGAGCCACCGATTTTATTTTGCTATGAATTATTTCTTGATAGGGAAGGTAGAAAGATTTCGAAATCTAAGGGTAATGGTATATCAATAGAGGATTGGTTGTCTTATGCTCCAGCTGAGAGTCTAGCATTATACATAATACAAAATCCGAAGAAAGCAAAGAAATTATATTTTGATATAATCCCACGATCAATGGATGATTATTTATACTTAGTAGATGATTACCATAAAAATTCTAATTGTGATAATCCTGTATGGCATATTCATAATGGAAACGTACCGCTAATTGATATTGCTGGGTTAAGTTTTTCTTTATTGCTAAATTTAGCATCAGCTTGTAATGCTGAAAATAACGAAATGCTGTGGGGATTTATTAAAAATTACCAAAATGGTGATAATTTACAAAACAATAAAGTATTATGTCAATTAGTAGATTTTTCTGTTAAATATTATCATGATTTTGTCAAACCTAATAAGGTTTATAAAAAACCGGATAATGATGAAAGAATTATATTAGAAGAATTGAAAAATATGCTTAATGAGTTTGCAGAAGATGTTACTGCTGAAGAGATACAAAGTAGTATATTTTCTTTATCTAAAAAGTATTATTTCAATGACTTACGCTCTTGTTTTCAAAGTTTTTATGAGATTTTATTAGGGCAAAGTCAAGGCCCTAGATTTGGATCTTTTATAAAATTATATGGAGTAAATAATACTATAAAGTTAATTGATCAAGCTTTAGAAAGATAGGATTTAATAGATTTTCACTTAGAATGTTTTTTTCAAAACTTAGGTGTAAAAATATGTAATTTATAAAATTGACCAATTAACTAAATTATGATAATTTACGGGTAGTTATTCTTGGGGTATTATGCTGGCTAGAGTTGTTTACGTAGCGTTATTTTTATTAATGAGTAGTTGTCATACTACAGTTATACGTCATGGATATCCTATATCAGAAATTAGCTTATGGGATAAAGTAAAGGTAGGGGATTCTGAAAATCAAGTAGTACAGTTTATAGGAAATCCATCTATTGTACAAGGTAACGTGTGGTACTATGTTTCTTATAATGTTTATAAAAAGCGCTTCTTTTCAGCAAAAGAATATGAATCTCTAGTACTCAAACTAACATTTGATCCTGAAACCAAAGAAATAGTAGAAGTTAAAAATATTAAAACTGATAAAAGAAAATTAATGCAACTGTTAAAAAGGGATACACTAGCTACTGGTATTCATGATAGCTTCTTACGTCAATTTAGCAATAGGTTATTAATTTAAGATATTTTGAAATTCTCAATTCAGTTAAGGTTAGTAATGCTATATGTAATATGTTTTCACAAACAGTATGATTTATTAATGTATATATTTATGAATATGTTTATAAAATAATTCTCTATTCTACATTTCAGATATTGCTATTTGTTGTTCTATTTATTTATATCAAAGCCACCAGTAGCAGGAATCTAGTATGGTTCAGTTATTGTTATTTTAATACTAGTTTATTATATTTTACATAGCTTAGTTTTATTTTTGATAAACGGCGTATAATACAGTAGTATTATTGTATGAATTCTTTAAGTATTTAGAATTAACAACAGTATGAAAATCAAACTAAGTCAAAAGGTATGAAGAGTTTTATTACTAAAAGATCAATTAGTACATAAATATGTTGTGCTATAAATTAATATGGAGAAAAAACCTAGAGATTTTGCTGATATTCTCAATTATAGGGTAGTATACTTTTTTAATAAATTTTTTAAATAATAGATACAGTGTAATATGTAATCATAATCTTAAAAAGAAAGAATTGAATGAATATATTTAGTAACTACAGATTCTAAATACAAATATTAGGTAAAGTTTTTGTATAGATGTTTTGATATCAATCGTTGTATTATGTTTTAAGACATTTAATATAGTTAAAAATATTCACTTACAGAAATGGTGATTAATTGGTGTAGTTCAAAATTTTTTGAATTACAAACTGTATAAATCATACAGATATAAAAGACATGAAAACATGTGAACTTTGTAGTATAAACACGACGATAATAAGTCAATTTACAAAATTGTATGGAAAATAGCTTTATTTTTATTTTAATAAAAATTTTTAAAAATTATGTTAATTACTATAATATTGACAATATTAATATTATTAATTGATATAAATTTAAATTAATAAAGATTATGAATCAAGAACTATCAACTACAAAACAATTAATATACCTTATAGACGATATAATGTTTTTTTTATTTGTTATAACTTTTGCACTTTCTGTTATGCTGCTACCCATTGTTTCGTGCATTTGTGAGCTAGCAGGAGTGCACAGTTTAATTCTATATAAGGTTAATGTAATTTTGTTAATAGTACCTAGCATCCTTTTGGTGAGTGACCTAATTACTCAATTATTTATTTCACCTACTACTGAGGAAGAGAAGAAATTAGAACAAAGCAAAGATACATCAACTGAGGAACAGAAGGAATCAAAACAAAGCAAAGATATATCAACTGAGGAACAGAAGAAATTAAAACTAATCGCAGGCCATATATTCGTTATTGGATATTTTGCTTTTTACTTTTATAGCATCAACATCTGCATTATGTTTTGATATGTCCAATCCATCTAGTAATATTACTCCTATTTTATATAAATCTATTGTGTATACAGCGTTAGCAATTGCTTTGGCTGTGTGTCTTATTTATGGGTTTTGTATGTTCTTAAACAGTTTAAAGTCTCGTAGTGAGATATGTGATGATAAGTGTACAGCTAAAGATGCTACTATGAAAGATACAAAAGTTGATGGATATAGTAGTACTGCGCAAGCAAAAGCATAAATTAATTTATACAAAATGTAATTACATATAAATTTTTTTATTTTGAATAAATAAATTTAAAAAAATTATAAAGATAATAACATGAGTCATATGCTATAAATAATAATTATATTTAAGTTATTATTGTAAAAATATTTATGTTTATTATTTAAAAGACAAATAAATATTTTACTTATTTTTTGTATATTGCATATTTTTCTTGTTATTTAGCAACATGTTACTAACTTACCTATATAGTATTTGTATTATATTTATTTTTAATATAGGATTATGTAAATAAATGAATTTATAGTTGCAGTCTTGACAATATTGATTTTTATAGTACATAATTAGCATAATTATGTATTGAAAATTGATAAAGTAATGTTGAAAAAGGATAATCGTACAGTAAAAAGAACCCTAAAAGCTTTAGCTTTTACTAGTGTAATTTTGGGTCAATTGCTACCTATTCTTTGGCTTATTTGTGAATCATTAGAGGTAAGTAATTTAAATAAGGCATATAAAGTTAATTCAATATTACTCTTGGTAATATTCTTAAGTATGTTTGTTATGAATTTTACCTTTGAACAACATGAGGAAGAGTCTGAAGAAGTAAAGTGTTATAAAAATATAAGCACACTATATAACATGGGGTTATTTATTTTTTCTGTTTTAATACCAGTTGCTTCATTATGTTTTGATGTATTTATTTTTGATAAAAAAGTTTCTGCTACTTTGGATAAAATTGCAGTATATGGTACAGCACTCTTACTTACTATTTCTTGTATTGCCTTGACTTGTAATGTAATAAAATTCTGTTGTGGCTACTTTAGCGATAATGAAGTGAAAGACAATTCTAAAGACAAGCATAATAAAAAAGCGGCAGCTATTGGGGATGTGGATGTAGAAAAATGCTTTAGTAATATAGCAGAGAAAATATAGTCAATACAAGTAAAATCATGTATTTTAAGATATTTTTTATTGTGCATAGTATAATGAAACACTTGCCTTAATATTATCTATTATTTGCTAAAATCTATCGTTATTTTTGGAATAAAAATTACAAATCTTTATCATAGAAGTTATAACAAGTACATTATGTTATGGGTTTTTCTAATTTAATAATCTACTTTTACAAAATATAATCCACAGGATGGAGCTGTCATACCAGCATAAGATCTGTTTTTTGCTTCTATTATATTCTTTATATATTCTGGAGGGAAATTATTTTTTCCACATTCTACTAATGTACCAGCAATGATGCGTACTTGATGATGTAGAAAAGATAGAGCAGCAATATAAATATCTATAGATTGATTGTTCTGAATGATTTGTAAATTATCTATTGTTTTTATCGTACTCTTAGACTGACAATGTTTTCCTCTAAAGCTGGAGAAATCATGGTTTCCCTTTATATACTCTACCGCTTGTATCATATTTTCGACATTTAAAGGAGTACGTACTAACCATGCACGATTATAATCTAGGACTAAAGGTGAATAACGATTTATAATTTTATATAAATAGTGACGTTTTTTTGCCGAGAATCTTGCATGAAACTTATCATCTGTTTTTTCCACACTTAAGATAGCAATAGCATGAGGTGCTAAGTGGCAATTTATTGCATTTCTTATAACGTATGTGTCAAGATCTGTTGTTAAATCAAAGTGAGCTACTTGGCCTAAGGCATGTACACCGGCGTCTGTCCTTCCTGCTACGTATAATATAACACGTTGTTGTGAGAATTTGAAAATTGCTTCTTCAATGATTTCTTGAATAGAATTTGGCAAATCTTTTTGTCTTTGCCAACCAATAAAGTTGGAACCATTATATTCTATAGTAATTTTATATCGCATTGCTCACGTTTTGTTAATTGTTGCACAGTAAATAATGCAGTATAGCTTTTCGTACTGCAACACCCATTTTTACTTGCAACAAAATTATAGAATTTTTTTCTGCGACATTATTTGATATTTCTATCCCTTTATTTATAGGTCCTGGATGCATAATTATCACATCTGATTTTGCGTATGAAAGTTTTTCAGAATTCAACATATAAAGGTAAGAATATTCTTTTTCTGAAGGAATAACACAATTAACAATGCGTTCTTTTTGTAATCTCAATAGCATAATAATATCTGCATTACGTATTCCTTCAATAAAATCATGACATATATGTGATATACCTGTTAAATTACACACTAAAGTTGGAGGAGCAATTAAGGATATATTTGCTCCATATCTAGACAGTAATCTTATATTTGATCTTGCTACTCTACTATGTAATATATCTCCACATATAGATATATTTAAATTATGTATATGTTTTTTTATATAGCGTATACTACAATAATCTATCAATGCTTGTGTTGGATGTTCATAATTTCCATCTCCAGCATTTATTATATAGCAATCAGGAAGGTATCTTGATATTTTTTTCACAAATTGGCTATATTGTGACCTTATGATTATTAAATCTGGATTCATTGCATTAATGCTAGAGATTGTATCTATTATACTTTCTCCTTTATTAATTGACGATGAATTGATATTTAAGGTAATAGAATGTGCACCTAATGACTTTTCTGCAATTTCAAAAGATGATAAAGTACGCGTTGAGCTTTCAAAAAATAAGTTAACTATAACTTTTCCATTTAAAATGTTATGATTAACCTTCTTATTATATAGGTAATGTATTGTAAGATTAAAAAGAGATTCTATATCGTTATATGTTAGATCATTTATTTCCAGTAATGTGTTCATTATATGCCTTTTATATTTAAAAATATATTCAATTCAGAACTGAATTATTTTATATGTTATTAGATGGATTATATAGAATTTTTACAGATAGACTATTAAAGTATTTATATGCTGAATATTAATAAAAAAGAGCGTAGCCATATACTCAATCCTGGATAGAATATGAAAAAATATGTATTAGCTTAATACAGTAATGCTACATAGCCAAGAAATATTATTTTTACATAAAACTTAGAAAGCTACTATATAAGTATGATTAATCTTATTATACCTTAGTAATAATAGTAATATTATTGTGGTTTCTTGAATGTAGTTAAAAATTATAAATAACTAACATGATACATAATATAACTTCACTATATAAATTGTCCTTTTTATATATGTAATAAAACTTCTTTTAAAGTTCTGTTTATATAGCAGTTTGGACTATTGCCATTTTATAACTTCAATCTTTCTGTGATAAAAAGCATTTTATGTTTATACTGAATTTTTCACGTCAAATTTAAGAAGAATTATTATTAGTTAAATATACAGCTTTTTTATTAGATATTCTATTTAATATATTATCATACTAGAATTATAATATTTACATTAGTTGTTTTAATATAAAAGTTTATAAATTAACATCTTGTGCAATTGCTTACTTATGTATTTCATAATGGTCCTCTAAATTTAATTAAAGATTTTTTTTACTTTATCTAAATTTTTCTGCAGATATAATGTTTATTAACTTAATTAACTATAATCTTGCTATGGACAATTATAATGCAAGCTCAATTACTGTTTTAAAAGGGCTTGATGCAGTAAAGAAAAGACCAGGTATGTATATTGGTGATGTTGCTGACGGTTCTGGATTACATCATATGGTATATGAGGTGATTGATAATTCTATAGATGAAGCACTTGCCGGTTTTTGTAACAGAATAGATATTATTATTCAAAATGATGGTGCAGTTTCTGTTATAGATAATGGTCGAGGTATACCGGTAGATATGCATCAAGATGAGGGTATATCTGCTGCTGAAGTAATTATGACACAGTTGCATGCTGGTGGTAAGTTTGACCATAATAGTTATAAAGTTTCAGGTGGTCTTCATGGTGTTGGAATATCGGTTGTAAATGCTCTTTCAAGTTGGTTGGAATTAACTATATGGCGCGATAATAAAGAATATTTCATGCGTTTTGAAAATGGTATAACAGTTAAGCCATTATCTGTTGTTAATGATAATATTACAAAAAAAGGAACTAAAATTACTTTCTTACCATCGAAAGATATTTTTTCGTTTATTAATTTTAATTATGCAACATTAGAAAATCGTATAAGAGAGTTATCATTCCTTAATTCTAATATCAATATGAATCTAAAAGATCTAAGGAGTAACCCAGCATTAAATTCATCTTTTGGTTTAAAAGGTAGTACTAAAGCTGGTGATATAGAAGATAAAGGAACTTCTGGTTTTGTGAAATATCTTGATCGTAATAAAAATGCTGTAACTAAAATTGTTCATATAGAAGGAATTGTGCTTGAACATGGAATTAGTTTAGAACTATCAATGCATTGGAATGATTCTTATTATGAGAACATGCTATGTTTTACAAATAATATACGACAAAGGGACGGAGGTACTCATCTTGCAGGGTTTAGATCAGCTATGACACGTTGTATTAATAATTATGCGACAAATGAAGGATTTTTAAAGAAGGCTAAAGTAAGCATTTTAGGAGAAGATGTAAGAGAAGGATTAACTTGCGTATTATCAATAAAGCTTCCTGACCCTAAGTTTTCATCTCAAACTAAAGACAAATTAGTAAGTTCTGAAGCTAGAACAGCTGTAGAGAATATAGTATATGAAAAATTAACAAATATTTTTGAGACTAATCCTAAGTTAGCAACAAGTATTATGGACCGAATAATCAGGTCTGCTAAAGGGAGAGAAGCTGCTCGTAAAGCAAGAGACCTTATAAAGAGTAAGCATGGATTTGATTTTACTATTTTGCCAGGAAAGTTAGCGGATTGCCAAGAAAAGTCTCCTGAGTTATCTGAATTATTTATTGTAGAGGGTAATTCTGCAGGTGGTTCTGCGAAACAAGGACGTGATCGACGTTCTCAGGCTGTATTATCTTTAAAAGGAAAAATATTGAATGTGGAACGTGCAAGTCTAGACCGTATATTATCATCAGCAGAAATAGCATCACTAATTACTGCAATAGGTACTAATATTGGAACTGAGAATTTTGATATCGAAAAAGTACGTTATCATAAAGTAATTATTATGACAGATGCAGACGTTGATGGGTCACATATTAGAACTTTATTACTAACATTTTTTTTCCGTTATATGCGTAAAATTATAGAAAGAGGGTATTTATATATTGCTCAACCTCCACTTTATAAGGTTACAAAACATAAAAAAGAATTCTATATAAAAAATGATGATATGCTTCATGATTATATTATTAATAATGCTGTAAAGGATTTAACTCTTACTGGAAATAAAAATTATTCAGGAGATAGTTTATCTAAGCTTTTGCATCAATGTATAAATATTAGTAAGGTAACCAAGGCTTATAATAGAGTAATTCCTCAAAATGTTTTAGAATCGTTAATTATTTTCTTTAAAAAGTATAGTTTTGAGTCTGCAAATGCAATATCTGATCACCTGAATAAAATTTTTTGTGAATATGAGTGGAGTGTTGAAATACCTGAGAAAGATGAAATAAGTATATATAGGTTGTCTCATGGGTTAGTTGATAAATATTATATTGATAGTTCTATAATGGGTTCAGAGGGTATTGTAAATGTTATTAATATGTGTAATGGAATTGAAGAAGTGTTTGATAATACTCCAATTTTATCTACAAAAGATAATAACATAAAAATAGATTCACCTACTTCCTTGGTATACAATATTATTGAATTTGGTAAAAAGGATATGACTCTACAGAGATTTAAAGGGTTGGGAGAGATGAATGCAGATCAATTATGGGATACTACATTAAATCCTGATACAAGAACTTTGCTTAAAATTAAGATATCTGATTGTGAAGCTGCTGATTCAATATTTTCAGTATTAATGGGTGATTTTGTAGAACCAAGACGCGATTTCATTAATAATAATGCTTTAAATGTGCAGAATATAGATGCATAACCCTTTTGTAAAATACCAAAATATATACTTTTTAATTAATCATAAAATTAAGTGCTTTATCATACTTTTTTATACAAGTTTAAAACATATTTACAGTATTAAGTTTTAGTAATATTTTATATAAATCAATCAATTCAAAAAATGCTTTCAAATGTAAAAAAACAAAAGTAGAAATAACAAAGCATTAAAGGTTTTAACTATATAATTTATTGACGTCAAAGAGCAAAATGGTAAAATATGCTACAATTGTGTGATTTTATAACTAGGGGGTATTATGGCTAAAAAAGGAGCTAAAGTTGCAAAGACAGCAAGCAAAAATAATCCGTTGCAGCGTAAAAAGGGTATGGCTCAAAAGGTATATAATGGTAAAGCTATAAAACCAGTTAAGTACATTGATAGAGAATTAGGACAAATCTTTATGGCTTGTCAATACGATAATGGTGATCTTGTACAGGATAGTTCAGGTAATTTTATAGAGTGGGCTAGTATATAAGGGTAATACGTGGTTAAGCTAGTTATAGATTCTTTGGAAGTAGATGTTGAAGATGGAGTTACTGTACTACAGGCTTGTGAGATTGCAGGTATACAGATACCAAGATTCTGCTATCATGAAAGACTTGCTATAGCAGGTAACTGTAGAATGTGTTTAGTAGAAATCGCTGGAGGTCCACCTAAACCAGTAGCATCTTGTGCAATGCCTGTGGCAGAAGGCATGGTTGTAAAAACTAATACTGATAAGATAAAAAAAGCTAGGGAAGGAGTACTTGAGTTCTTATTAATTAATCATCCTCTAGATTGTCCAATTTGTGATCAAGGTGGAGAGTGTGATCTGCAGGATCAAACTATGTTATATGGGAGAGGTAAAAGTAGGTATAAGGAAAGAAAAAGAGCTGTAAAAAAGAAAAATTTTGGTCCACTGATAGAAAATACAATGACCAGGTGTATACATTGTACTAGATGTATTAGATTTTTGTCAGACGTTGCTGGTAGTTACGAGTTGGGTACTCTAGGTCGTGGAGAAAACATGGAAATAGATACATATATTTCTAAATGTATCACTTCAGAATTGTCTGGAAATATAATAGACCTTTGTCCAGTTGGAGCATTGACTTCAAAGCCATATGCATTTAAAGCTAGGTCTTGGGAATTGCGTCATTGTGAAACAATAGACGTCTTAGATGCTGTATGCAGTAACATTAGAGTTGATACACGTGGATTAGAAGTCATGAGAATATTGCCCAGACTTAATGAAGAAGTAAATGAAGAATGGATATCAGATAAAACTCGTTTTTCATATGATGGATTAAAATTACAGAGATTGGATAGACCATATATAAGAAAAAATGGATATTTATTACCTGCAACATGGGAAGAAGCATTTAAAGTAATTTCCAAAAAAATTAATAGTACTATTGGTAATAAGATTGCGGCAATTGCTGGAGATCTAGCAGATTGTGAATCTATGCTACTGCTAAAAGAATTAATGCATAAGTTAGGAAGCTATAATATAGAATGTAGACAAGATGGTTCAGTATTGCCTAGTAATAACAGATCATTGTATTTGTTTAATACTGGAATATCTAATATAAAGGATTCAGATCTGTGTTTATTAGTCAATACAAATATAAGATTTGAAGCACCGATAATTAATGCAAGATTGCGTAAACGCTATTTACAGGGAGAATTCAAAATTGCTAGTTTGGGGTTATATGACAATTTCAATTATAAAGTAGAAAATTTAGGAAATCGTTGTTCGATTTTAGATGACATACTACATGAAAGAATACCTTTTTCTCAATTGTTACGACATGCAAAGAATCCTATGATAATAATAGGACAAGATGCTTTATTAGGTGAAAATGGTAGGGCTATATTTAACTTAGTTGTCAGAATTTCAGAGAAGTTTGATCTTGTAAGAGATGACTGGAATGGATTTAATGTTTTACATAAAGCTGCTGCTAGGGCTGGAGCTTTAGATATTGGATTTGTACCTAACTCTGACAATAATATAATCCATGATATAGTCAAGGGCATAAATTCTAGTGAAATAGAGGTTTTATACCTTTTAGGAGCAGATGAAGTTGATATTACATGTTCTGAATCTTCGTTCATTATATACCAAGGTCATCATGGAGATAAAGGAGCTCAAATTGCGGATGTAATATTACCTGGTGCAGCGTATACAGAAAAAAATGCAACTTATGTTAATACTGAGGGTAGAGTACAGAGAACAAATATAGCTGTTTCTCCACCTGGAATGGCTAAGGAGGATTGGCTAATTATTTCAGAGTTATCTAAATGTCTAAAAGTAGATATGCAATATGAGAGTATAGATTGTGTGAGAAATAAGTTATCAACCTTAGGAGAACAGTTTCATGAAGAAAATATTGGCAATTTGATTTCCAATAAATGGACTTCAACTAATGGAGATATCAGTTTAGAAGAAGATAGTATATTTACTATTAGAAATTTTAATTTTTATATGACAGATCCAATTAGTCGTGCATCGATTATAATGGCAAATTGTGTAAAAGCTTTTGCAAATAAAAATTAGGTCAATATGCGTTATTATGATACTTTTTTAGATTTTTTTACTTATATAAGTAACGGTGCTGGATTATTTATAAAAATAATGATAACAATAATTTCAGTTATGGTATCTGTTGCTTATTTAGTATATATGGAACGCAAGGTTATTGCAGCAATACAATTAAGACAGGGACCAAACGTTGTCGGTCCATTTGGGTTATTACAACCTTTTGCTGATGCAATAAAACTTATTATTAAAGAACCAATTATACCTTTTAAATCAAATAAGATATGTTTTTTTGTTGCTCCAATTATTACTTTTACTTTAGCTCTTTTAGGATGGGCTGTAATTCCATTTGGAGCTGATGTAATTATAAATAATGGGCAAGAAATGATAATACCTCGTGCCATTGCTAACATAAACATTGGAGTGTTATATATTCTTGCTATTTCTTCTCTTGGAGTTTATGGAATCATAATAGCTGGATGGTCAAGTAATTCAAATTATGCTTTTTTAGGTGCAATTAGATCAGCATCACAAATGATATCATATGAAGTATCAATAGGTCTAACTGTAGTGACAGTATTATTAGCCACTGGATCATTAAAATTAGGTGAAATAGTTATAGCACGACACAGTATGCCTTATTGGATAGATTTATTGTTGTTACCTATGGCATGTGTGTTTTTTATTTCAGCTTTGGCTGAAACCAATAGACATCCTTTTGATTTACCAGAAGCAGAATCAGAATTAGTCTCTGGATATAATGTTGAATACTCATCTATGCCATTTGCATTATTTTTTCTAGGAGAATACGCAAATATGATATTGATTAATGCAATGGCTGTAATATTTTTCTTTGGTGGTTGGTATCCTCCTTTAAATATTGGCTTCTTATATATGATTCCTGGAATTGTGTGGTTTATACTAAAAATAGTAGTATTATTATTCTGTTTTATATGGATTCGTGCTACTATTCCTAGGTATCGTTATGATCAGCTAATGAGACTTGGTTGGAAAGTGTTTTTACCTATATCTTTATTTTGGGTAATATTGGTTTCAGGAGTTTTGCTGTGTACAGATTCACTTCCTAAGAAAAATACGGATAATAAACCTAATTGTCATATTGTAGAGCATAACTGAGTTTCACAGCAAAACATAATAACAAGAAATAAAATATTTGATATTATGTTAGAGTTAATAAATTTTAACAAGTAAGATCTTTACTTTATTTTCTATAACTTTATTATACTCTATAGTTTTGCTATTAGTGTATATTTAGTTTTTTAAAGTACATTATATAAAATTCCATCTAATACATTGATAATAATAAATTAATTCTATATTCAAGCAGGATTCCTTCTATTTCATTACAATCAAGATTTTATAAAATTAGAATTTTCTTTGTATATCAGTAACCTTAATGTCATATTTTAAACCAAAATATGAATTCACTATTGGATTGCTTATTGCAACTTATAATGTTACATAATTAAAATTAATAAATGAAAAAATATATTTTGGCGAATAAAGGAGTACATTAGCTCACTTTTTTGTGACGTTTTTATTAATAACAAACAATGACTTAATAAATTATGCTGTTGTGTTCTAGAGCATATATAAAACTTAAGATTATTATTGGATTATATCAACACTTTTAGTAACACAATAAAGCTTATTGTTGAAAATATATATTTCAAATCAAATAAGAAGTATGTTTTTTTATTGTTCCGATAGAAGCTTATTCTTGACATGATAACATTAGTGCTGACATAATTTAAGGTTATATACTTGGTAATTTAATATAATGTCTGATCAAGTTAAGATTACACCAATGACATTAAATTTCGGTCCTCAACATCCTGCAGCTCATGGTGTAATGCGTTTAGTTTTAGAAATGGGTGGAGAAGTCATAGAAAGGATAGATCCACATATTGGATTATTGCATAGGGGAACAGAAAAATTAATTGAATATAAGACATATCTACAAGCTTTACCATACTTTGACCGTCTTGATTATGTATCTCCTATGGCTCAAGAACATGCTTATTCCCTATGTGTAGAAAAGTTGCTCAAGTGTGAAATACCTATTAGGGCAAAGTATTTACGTGTCATTTTTTGTGAGTTAACTAGAATATTAAATCATTTACTCAATATATCGAGTCAAGCACTAGATATTGGTGCGATGACTCCTTTATTATGGATGTTTGAAGAAAGAGAAAAGATTTTAAATTTTTATGAAAGAGCCTCAGGAGCAAGATTTCATGCCGCATATATTCGTCCCGGAGGTGTAGCAGCTGACATTCCTAGTGATTTAATAGATGATATATTTAAGTTTACCAAGACTTTTCCTAAGTTCATAGATGATGTCGATAGTTTGCTAACCAACAATAGAATTTGGAAACAACGTAATGTTGATATTGGAGTAGTATCAAAAAAGCAAGCTCTAGATTGGGGTTTTTCAGGGCCAATGTTAAGAGCATGTGGAATTCCTTGGGATTTACGTAAAAGTCAACCTTATGAAATATATGAAGATTTAGAATTTGAAATTCCTATTGGAGAGAATGGAGATTGTTATGATCGTTATTTAGTAAGGATGGCAGAGATAAGGCAGTCTATTAAACTACTTGAGCAGTGTTTAAATCGTATACCAGATGGCCCAATAAAAACAGATGATAGAAAAATTGCTCCACCAAAAAGATCAGAAATGAAAGAATCCATGGAAGCATTAATACATCATTTCAAATTATACTCAGAAGGTTATAGTGTTCCAGCAGGAGAAACTTACACTGCAGTTGAAGCTCCAAAAGGAGAATTTGGTGTATATATAGTATCTGATGGAACAAACAAACCATATAGATGTAGAATTAGAGCTCCTGGATTTGCTCATTTACAGGCAATAGACATGATGGCAAAAGGTCATATGTTAGCTGATTTAACAGCTATTATTGGATCATTAGATATAGTGTTTGGGGAAATAGATAGGTAAAAGTAATGTCTACTAATGCAAAAAAAAATGCCAATTCAAGCCATAGTGATAAAGAATTTAAGTTTAATAAAGAAAATCTAAAAGAGGCAAATGATGCACTCAATAAATATCCTAAAGATAGAAAATCCAGTGCAGTAATGCCATTATTACATATTGCTCAAAAGCAATGTGGAGGTTTTATTCCATTATCTGCTATGGATTACATAGCAAATTTCTTAGATATGCAGCCAATACATGTATATGAAGTGGCTAAATTTTATTCTATGTATAATTTATCTATTACTGGTAAATATTTAATACAAGTTTGTAGAACAACTCCATGTTGGTTATGTTGCAGTGATGACATTTTAAAATCGTGTAAAGAGTTATTAAATATAGACATTGGAGAAACCACAAGTGATAATTTATTTACTCTAAAGGAGGTAGAATGTTTAGGTGCTTGTGTTAATGCACCAGTTGTACAAATAAATGATGATTACTATGAAAATCTAACTGCTGATAAAATAAAAGAGATACTCATAGGATACAAGAAAAAAGAAAATATAATTACAGAATAAATTACAGCAGTTTTTTTATACAGAAATTAGCAAAACAAACACTTAAAAACGAGTGCAATGTTTGTAAAAGATATCAAGGGTTATATTATTATTTATTTTAGAGGGTTTAAAAATTTTATAATAATTACAATATAGTTTTCCTTTTGTTGCTACAGAGTAGGGAGTGTAAAGTAAAACTGTAAAAATTGAGAATTTATAATTAATGTAAATATTTTTAACACATTATCAGTAAACAAAATTTTCTTTAATATTTTATTTTAGAGATTTATGTATTAAGTGTAGTGATTATACTAGCACAATAATAAATAGGTATTTGCTATCAGAAAAATTTATGTCTTATACTCTAGCCCTATCTCTGATTTTTTATCTAAAATAAAGAATAATATATCAAGTAGTAAGTATATTAGAAGATTATTACAAAAGATCCAGAATTTCATAACTATAGATTTTATGGTTATCATTAATCAGACGTTTAAGGATATTTCTAGTAATCGATAAAAATAAATTATGCAAACTGGGCTGAGTACAACCAATATGTATAACGATCATAGCATTTTTCAAGATAACTTAAGACCTTTATGTAGAGAGGTATATAAATATTGGTATTAATTAACATTTTAATTTAAATTCAGCACATCTTTCAATATCAACCTTTGTCAATTTAGTTGAACAATATACAGAGTCAACAATCCTTCCTTCTTCATTAAAGAAATAAAAACATGGAAAATAGGTTCTTATCTTTGAAGTATCGGATTTAAGAGTTATCATATTTCTACAACGAAGAAATATTTGTTTATCGGTAAGGCCAAGGGTTTCTTCTCCTAACCCGACAATAGATCCTACAAAACTAAAAGATCGATTATTGTTTATACCATCCAAAAAGACCTAAAATAGTCTTTCATTAATGAAATAACTATAAATACTTTTTTACCACAAAGGTTATCTCCATGTAATATAACTAACTCATTATAATAACCTACACTACTAACAGTAGAAAATTTGTTAAAAGTTGCACCATATACTGAATAACAGTCAGGTTTTACCTTTTCTATATCTTTAAGAGACTTGTTTAATAAAGATTTTTTTATAATATCATTGTTTGTAGTTGGTATACCATTATTCCAAGTATATAATGTAGAATTAGAGAAAAATGGTATTAATTTATTATTAGTATTAGATATAAGTAATATTAATTCTGGTTGCATAATTTTTTATTGGATATAAAACATTAACAGAACGTTAATATATGTATAATGAATATGCAAGAATTAATTGTGTTTTTTTCTATAATTTTCACCACATTATTTTAATAAAATTTAATTTACTTATTTAATATTTTAATGTAAAATTAAAGATATTTAAAGGGTAGATGAAAAGATTATGAAACAATTATCGAAACTTAAACCTAGCGGAGAATCATCTGCTACCTTTAAACTTATACTTTTATTAATGAAAGTAAGTGAACTTTTAAGAATATTATCAAAAAATAAAAAAGAGGAGAAGAGAAGCTATAGATCAAAACAATATAATGATTTTTACAAGAACAAATACCGTAATATATTCTGCAGAGACTTTTATAACAATATTGCAGTATATTAAAATTTTAGTATATACTAGTCAATTCGTATTAATAGATTACTACGAGTTAAAAGTAATAGTCTGAAAACCTAACTTTTTGATTTCTTATAGTAAATCAAGGTATTGCTAATAAAGAAAATAAATTAAGAAAGTACAATAACAAATTATATATAATTAGGATATTTAGGAGTTTATTATATGCATGCAAATGAGTCACAAGGAAAAGATTCTCAACTTAGTATCATTAAGGAAAGAATTAGAAATATTGAAAGTAAGCATGATATGCATAGTATCATTATTCCTGATGATAACACTACAATCGAAGATAAAATTAATAAAATAAAAGGTGAATTTAATATAATTGAAGAACATTATAATACCACTGACAAAGTTGAAGTTGACGATGAATTTAACAGTAAAGTTGCTGATATTAAAAGTAAACTTAATCAAATTGAAAGTAAAATTCAAGAACATGAGGCGAAAGAGAGTGATAATCAAAAAAATACTACAACAGCCAGTGCTAATAGTGATAGTCATACGGATAGTTCTGATAAAAAAGTAACACCTGCTGATGCTTCTGCTTCTGTTCCTGCTGCTAATGGTGCTGCTGATGATGCTGCTGATGATGCTGCTAATGGTGCTGCTAATGGTGCTGCTAATGGTGCTGCTAATGGTGCTGCTAATGGTGCTGCTAATGGTGCTGCTAATGGTGCTGCTAATGGTGCTGCTAATGGTGCTGCTAATGGTGCTGCTGATGATGATGCTAATGGTGGTGCTGATGGTGCTGCTAATGGTGCTCCTGCTACTCCTGTTGCTGCTTCTGTTGCTTCTTCTACTGATAGTAGTGATGACAGTGAAGATGAAACTAAACTTCGTGTCAGCAAGGATTCTGATACTATTGCTACTCCTATGTCTAAAAGTGAAGGTAGTGGTGCTAGTAGTAGTGTTGATACTTACAAAGATGGTAAAGAAAGGTTAAATCCTGGTTTTGGTGTTCCTGTAACCAGTACACAAAAAGAGGGTGGTGCTTCTATTATATCACATAGGGATAAGTTATCTAAAATATTAAACATAAAATATACTCATTCTACCAAATCAAGAATTTTTACAATAACCTCTTTAGTTATTTTTAGTATGTTGGGCATGGCTTTTGCTACAATCCCTATACTTATACATTGTATACCAATGATGAGCACTAAAGATGTTACGCAGGATTATATTCTTATGGCAATTTCCCTAATTGTATCTATTGCTTTATTTGCTATTGTTATATTACTAGGAAACTCAATGTACAAAAAGGATAAGAGTGTCAAACAACAATTAAGTTCAGATTCTTCTTTAGGTATCCATGTTAGTAATGGTGAAAAATTATTACCACAACATCAAACTGATGAAGCACAACAAATTCAGGAAGATCAGTCTAACACAAAAGTAAAAGTTGATTATTGTTGTTATTCTATTCCAGAAAAAATTATACTAGTGAGTTGTGTTTCTTTAATTAGTTTTTTTGCAATTGCTGCTGCAAATTATGTGAAGCCTTATCTGTCATCAATGACGATAAACAGCACTGCAGTTGAGAATATAATTACTTCGTTTAGCGCATGTGCTACTATATTTGCTGTTGGTTTCTGTATATGGTTTATATATTCAATATCATTACAAAGTGCTGCAAACTATGATGTAGACACAATTAATTTGCCTAATCAACAAAATACAGTAGAAACAAGTGATTATGAACGATCTGAGTCTCCTACAACATCTCTAGCGGAATATGATACAGAAAAAGTAAAAGAAGAAGTAATAGTAAAATCATAAACAGTATAATATAGCTTTCCCAAATAAATCTCTTTTAAGAGATATAAAATGGGAAAGCATATAACTAACAATAAACCTAAGTAACTACTTGCTTATTGAACATAAACCCTTTATTTACTTCCTTATTTGTTTATTTCTCTGTTATTTTCTAGATATACTATAATTATAAAAGCACTAGGCGTTCCATACAAAGGCTTTATAATTGTTTATAATCATCATTATGGAACTTTGTTGTTAACTTTGAAAAAAGATTAATCAAAGGTTGTTGGCTTTGAATAGATTGATATACAAAATCTGCATCTACATCAGAGATATTTTCTAAAGCATATTGCAAATCAAAACATCCTTTTTGATCTAAATCTGGAAAATAACATGCCTTCACAACTCCATATCTGCTAACACTGGTAAAAACAACATTTTTTTTATTTTTCTAATACTTGATGCACTTTTTGTTTAAATTCACTTAATTTATTCTCTTTTACCAACACCATTATATGTACATATAAATAATTATCATCTCCTGGAAAAATAACTTCTCTTTTTACAATTTCTCTACGTATTTCAGAATTAACAGCACTATATGGTAAAATTCCTTTCAATAGAAACATTGATTTTCCACTGGATACAATACGATTTTTTTTTCTATAACTTGGATTAACATATATTTTTAGTTTCCCGCTTTCTTGATCAGTATTGCCTATACAATAGCTTCGAAATAATTTAATACCTTCTTCTAGTGATAAATCAAAACACACTTTGCTATTATAAAACTTTTGTTCTTCTAAACTATTACCTAACATACCTAACATGAAATTGGCCCTTACTTTATTATGTACATTTACATACTATTATAATATGAACGACCTATAAAAAGCTATTTTTTTATGATGTTATAACACGTCTTGGGATCAATTTTATATTATGTTTCTAAGTAAAGCCATAACAAATTTAAAACATCTTAAATATATACAAGATTACATAAATGTTATAAGTTCTGTTCACTAATTTAGATAATATTTTCATATAATACATATTTTAAATAAATGCTAATTATCCTATAAGCCACCAGTACTTTCTAATTTTTAGGATGACTTAAAAACGTATTTATTGTAAAATATTTGTGAATTTAAACTATCACCTAATCTAGCAATAGTAAAACTGTACAACTGCATACTAAGCAATATAGTGAGTTTATTACATACATATAAGTTAATTTTACAAGGCATTGAGCATTTTTCTTTATTCTGGTGATTTCATGTACACCTATTATAATAGGATTTTATGTTCTAGAAATGATAAGTGTAGCTAATTCTTAATATTGAATTTTAATAATACATAGTTATAAATCTGCATTAGAGTGTTGGAATAGTTTTATACTAAAAAATGTATCGTATAAAATTATTTTATACAATATTGAAATAGGGTGGAGTTTCATACTTTTTTATCCTAAAAAAATAAATACATAAACATTGTTTTGACTGTGAATGACTTAATTGTTTTGTTGATCATTGATGTATAATGTTTTAATCCAACTTCTGGTAAAAATAATAATATTTTTAATTTTTTACTTTTACTATATTATCAACTAGTATAAATTTTAGTCCCTTACAACTACTATACCTATTTTTAGTATTACTTTAACAACATGTACCATACTTAAAAGAGTTTTATACTAAAGAAAAGAAAACTGACCTATATTGTATAGCCATGCTTTCTTAATTATTGATAATTTATCATCTAATGCTCATGCTATTTTAGCTTTCAGTATAAAAAACTAATTCGAAACAATTATTAGTTTAATATAAAGTTTCTGTATATCTCATTTATATTGAATAACTTCATGTATTTTGTTGTCTATAATTCCTTCACTGTTATCCTTCTTTAGTGGTTTTAATGGTGAATCTACTGTAATCATTGTTGATGGTCCACCTAGTGTTACAAACTTTGCATCACTGAATTCACCGATCTCTAACAAGCTTTTTCTTGCATTAAAACCGATACTTAGATCAGCGTATGTTTTTGGTTTTACAAATTTAACATTGCAAAAACTAGAAATATTTGTACATTTAACATATGTTTCTGGTCTTATAAATTTAATAGGGCAAAAGTTTATACATCTAGTATGTTTATTTTCACGTATATTATTTGATATTACTTCTTGAAAATCTTTTAAACTATTTTCAAACACTACTGCATATATTTCCAGTATAATATCAGATTGATCATTACTCTTTGTAGCTTGATATTCTTTGCTTTCCATTAATATCGGGTCAGATAACACTGTGGATTTTTTAACACTAGCCTCAAGTAGAAAAACAGATCTTCTTCCTTCAGGTTTTATAATATATCCATCACCTGCATTAAGATATATAGTTAATTCTTTTTAGGATTTTTCACTATTGCCAATACAGAGAGCACTATAAATTACTAAATCCCCGCGTGCAATGTTATTGCATAAAACCTTATTATATTTTTTTTTATCTTCTAAACTGAAATTAAGCATTACTCAATTGATATTTGTGATCATTTGAATAATCATGATATATACTTATATAAAGTGCTATTATTTCATCTATATCATGAAAATGGTATACAGATATATTTAATATCTGTTAATAACTATACTTAACCAGCAAATCAATAATTTTATAATAATGCTCAAAGACTATAATTATTTGCTTATATTTATGTTTGTAATATATTTCATGAATAACTACTATTTTTATAATTCTACCATAAAGTATAAAGATAATAGACAGAATGTTATTTTATATAAGAGTTTATTTAATATCAGATTCTTAAGAAGAGCATAAAGAATACGTTTACTTACATTTTTATTACACTAAGTAAAATGAAGAAGTATAAATTATTGAATAAATACATACTTCTTCTATATTTTCATAAAAGCCTGTGTACAAAAGGATTATTTGCACACTTTTTCTTTTTTACTATCAATTTGTACCAGCGATAAGCAACTACTAAGATCTGAAATATCTGGATCTAATAAAAAGTCCGATAAATCTAATAGTAGCTGTTCACTAGATGATAATCGAACTCCTCTAGGTCTACTTAATCTAGGTGTTTGACTACGACGTACAACAGGGCTTTGGCCGCCTTCTGCACCACCTACTAATTGAGATGGATGAATTGGTTCATTTTGTTTTTCTTCACCTGATGATGAAAAAGCAGATGAACTTTCTTCTCGTGAAGAATCTACTGCGTTACTACAATATGGACTTGAATTATCCCAAACTACTGACATTCGTTGTTTGTCATTATATGATGGTGATAATTTTTCGTCGCCTGATGACACAGGAGGTAAATTTTCTTCTACAAATAGATCAGGCTCATTGTTCAATGATTGCTGAAATTTTTTATAATCAGCCATAATAAATTTTGGTGATAATACTTCGTAATTTTTTGGCATACATCCAGCCAAAGCAAACAACTCATTAAAATGTTTTTTTTGATTACGATGTGAATATGCCCTTACGTATACAGCTGAGCCATAATTTTCTAACTTTTGATTAATATTTTTGTTCTTTAAAAGATCATTCTCAGCCATATCAAACTCATGACATTTACTAAGAGATAAACTGCAACCTTAAATCCATTTTTAAGTTCTTTACTTAATAATCTTACTCCATATTGTTCATTTAACATCTTGTGATGCTGTACTATCTCAGCTGGACATTTAAACTTTAACAAGAATAATGATTGCCCTTTTGGTTGAGGTAACGGTTTCTTCTTTCTAGAACTGTCGGAAATATATATTTCCATTTTACCGTTAGGGTAATTTGGGCTGTGACCTATACAATACGCACTCTTAAGCTTAATATTTTGTACTTTCAATATCTCTGAACAAAAGGCTTGATTGAGAAGTTTATCATTGTGATTCAACATATAGTTATTCAACATATAATACTTAACCATTAATTAACACGTGTTATTATTTTACTTCTGTATAATTCTTTTGACAAGATTAAAATTTATATACTTTTATATATTAATTTAAGATTATATATGACGTAGTTAAAGTAGTTATTATATTAACTTGTAATAAAAAATAATATAAAAATTGCTAATTTTTATACCATATAAATATATAACTATTGTTTTTAATATAAGTTATTAGTTATAATGATAGAATTTTCCACTATTTCCTAATAATCTTTTTATACTCTTTCTATTCTGTTTACTTTAACACAAGATATAGAATTTAATATTTTCGAAACAAAGCTAACTTGTAATATAAGCTTCGCATTTTCAAGTTCTTTTTTTCTTCTTGCAACAGATCTTAAAGCATAAAATTCATCAAAGTATTTTTTAGCACTAGATTCTCTATATAGTCTAGTGTATAGAATATTACCATAGTCAGATAATCGAAAAGTAGCGTTTGGTTTATTATTGTTAATCACTTCATCAATAAAAACTCCAAGTTTTTTTTCTTCTACAAAAAAGTATATACTTGCAGGTATAGTATTTAATTGTGCTTCAGTAGGTGATAGGGGATCAATTTTAGATACTAGACAATTTTTTGCCATTATAATATGAGTAGGGTATTGCACTTTTAACAGAAACAAAGAGTTTCCACGTGGATTGAGATTTTTTTTGTTTTCATTAGTTCTGGAAATATACACTTTTAATTCACTTCCAATATTTGGAGTGTGACCTATACAATAACATTCTTCACAAGCAAAATTCAGTTTTTTAACTTTTATACACAACTCATCATTTACTATTTGTCTTATTTCTTCTACGCTTAAGTCTCCCATATACAATATACCAGTTGATAAACTAGTTAATAGTATTAATAATATAATTATTATTACAAGAGTATTAATAACCAGTATAGTTAGTTTACATATCTTATTAATAAATTATTAAATCACCTAAATGTTAATTCAATAAAGTGACCATTTTAATTAAGTAGCTAATGTTATTTAGCATATCATAGAGTTTACTGGATTATATAAATAATGTATGTCTTTTACTTTATTTAGACATATTTATAAATAATTTATATTAATGCTATATAACTTTTAGTTTGTTTTGTTGGTATATATTTGTTATTCCTAATATTTTTATTAATCATATAATTTATTGAGAAAAATCTGTTAAAAAAAAGTAAAATACTATTACATTGCTGTCCTCTTTAAATAAATTTATCACATTACAATTCGAATTGTCATTCTAAAAGTGGTAATGGATTGAATTTTATAATACTCGTGCCAAAATATCTCATTAACAAAGTATTCTAGCTTTATATTTTCTACTAAAGATACAATTGCCTTTTATACTGCATAATAGTTCATTTATAATAGTGTATTGCTTCCACAATATTATTATACATAGAATATTAAAAATAAAACATCTACAAAAAAACAGGTAATAATAAATTAAATATTAATAAAATAGCATACGATTGTTTTGTTTATTTTTAAAATTCTCTATAACATTCTTGGAAATCACGTATTTAAAAACTCAAAATTTATTTTTTTCTAAAAGGTATGAAGAAGTAGGGAAGTTCTAACTGTTGAAAAACATAAAATATTTTATTGCCACACATAAAAAATAATACTCCTTGTAAAATACCAACAACACACATTAACTCATATTTGCAAAATTTTATGTTATTCTGTTTTTTTCTAAAAACAAAAAGTTGCTAAGTATATATATAGTACAAGAGTAATTTCTTCTTTTCATAATTCTATATATATATATATTTAATGTTTTTATTGATAATATTAAGTCATGTATCTTAGAAGAAGTTATACCTAATGTGTTAGGGATAGTAATACTTTTAACTTTCAATCAATATCCAAAAAAGGAGTAAGGATATATTATATAATTCTTTTACTAAAGAATAACTATATACATTATAAATATTATAGTTTTTGTAAGTTATTTCATAATATAAAACCTCTTTATTTATACCTAATTAAATTATAACTACTTATACCAAAATTAATCCTTACAACACTACTAAGATGTAAAAAGATAGAAAAGCATATTTTAGGGTAATTACTTAATATAACCTCAAATTTATGAAAGTATTACCCTATGAATAAAGTTAAAAATAATATGCATAGACAATATACTAAGACAACAATTAAAAAATAGTATTCAAACTTTTATTGCCTGGCTTATCAAGTTTCGTAACTGAGATAGTATTTCTTCTATAAGGTTTTTGTATGTTTTCATCTACTGCTTCTAATAAATCTTCACAAGAAAGCGTATTATACAAATTTCCATCATCATATTCCTCTGCTGAACTACATGTGTGTTCTTCTTCTTGACTTCCATTTTTTTCTTTTTCCGAGATAGAATCATCACAAGACGTTGAATCAGATGACAGTCCGTAGTAGCTTATGAGATTCTTTCCATTCTTAGCTTCTTTTTGCTCTTCACTCAAAACAAAATATTTTATTTTCAAATCTGTCTGGCTTTGTAATTCTTCACATAAATCAAATGACGGATCTTTACCTGTATGTACCATAACAAACTTAAGACTAGCATAATTGAGAATCTCACTTGCATTATTTGACTTTTTAGCTGCTTTAGTAATGTCTATAAAGTTTTGAATATTCTTACCTTCTACATAAAAATATAACTCGCAGCGAATAGATGAATTTTTCTTTATATGCTCCGCTAATTTTGGATAGAAGAAACATTTTAGTTGTGGATTAAATAACAATCCTGAAACTGGTAACGTTATAGCCACCTTAAATAAAGAGTCTCCACAAGGATTGATGTGATTCTTCTTTAAAGCTGATAACGCTTTTCTCTTCTTGTTGGATATTATAGGTATGATCAGTTCACCTATATCTTCAGGAGTATGAGCTACACATCGCATTTTTTCTATTCTTATGGATTCAGAACTACACAAAAATCGCATCTGATTGCATAGATGTCTTTGTATATTCATGTCAAATTTACTCTGAACAGAAAGAAAATTTGCTTGTAATTCTTTTTCTCCGTTTTTTAATACCTTGTAATACTTTTCTAACTCATAAGGTAAATTAACCTTAAATTGATCTTCCTTTTGAGTATGTATTCTCACGTAAATAACTTCACCATGATCAAGAAGACAAGATTTTGATTTACTATAATAGTCAGTAAGCAATTGCTTAACATTTTTCTCAGGTACATAAATATATATGTCATAATTTAGATACCCATTGTTCTCTTCCTGATCTGATGGATCAGGCATATAGCGGTCTTGCAGTATTGGATTATTGATTAATAAAGCATTAGATCCTACAACATTTATCTCAAATATAGAATTCCCATATGGTAATACTTGATATCTATTCTTGGATTCATTCTCATCATCAACAAATACTGTTAGGCTTCCATTTTTAGTGTAACCTATACATAGCATTGCTTTTACGTCAGGACAGCTATCCTCCTTCCATAATTTATGAATATCATCACATAAGTTTTTTATAACCTTCTTTTCTTTGTATTCTAAATAGTTATAAAATGATTGTTGTTTTTGTTGTGTTAGAAAATAGTTAAAATTTCTTCTTTCCTCTTTTAAAAAATCATCAAACTCCTTATCAGATTTTGTTATATTTAAAATACTTAGATGTTTACGTATCTTATCTCCTTCTTCTAAGATGTCTTCTTCTTCTTGTAGGTATTTCTCTAAAACGTTTAAGATATCTTCTACTAAGGCATTTTGGTTTTGTTCTGCTTGATCTTGTCCATCTAAGAAACTTGCTTCTGCTTGATCTTGTCCATCTAAGAAACTTGCTTCTGCTTGATCTTGTCCATCTAAGAAACTTGCTTCTGCTTGATCTTGTCCATCTAAGAAACTTGCTTCTGCTTGATCTTGTCCATCTAAGAAACTTGCTTCTGCTTGATCTTGTCCATCTAAGAAATTTGCTTCTGCTTGATCTTGTCCATCTAAGAAATTTGCTTCTGCTTGATCTTGTCCATCTAAGATATCTTCTTCTTCTAAGATATCTTCTAAAACATTTTTTACATTCAGCCTATGTGAAAACATATAATAACCATTTAAATGAGAGGTAACAAATGTTATTGTACCATAAATATCAGTAGTACTACAACTAAAAACTTAATTAATTAAATCAATAAATAAATCTTTTTAATAATATATTTTCAATGTAAATAAAAAAAGCATCTGCAAGCTACTATACCTAATAAATAAATATTATATAATTTTTTATTTATGTGTTATATAGAGCTATTATTACCTATATAGAAAGATATTCATTAAAAAAAGACAGCATTATTAATATAAGAAATACACACGCATATTTCTTATTTGTAACACTATTTCTGGATGTTCAGATCACCATTACCTGCTTGTAGAGGATTTATGTTTATTTCTGATAATAACTGTGATGATTCTAATTTTAATTCATCATTACCGCTTTGTTGAGTTGTACTTTTATTTAAGGTATCATCACTTGTTGTATGAGTACATTCTTTAGATTGTAAAGGTGACATTATTTCATAAATATCACTATTCTTAGTAGGTTCTAATGGTGACATTATTTCATAAATATCACTATTCTTAGTAGGTTCTAATGGTGACATTATTTCATAAATATCACTATTCTTAGTAGGTTCTGATGGTGACATTATTTCATAAATATCACTATTCTTAGTAGGTTCTGATGGCGATTCCATTGCTCGATGAGTCTTACATACCATATCTTTACCATGCCCAAGATAAAAAATACAATCTTTAACATCAGGGCTTTTTGAATCTTCAGAACTATTATCTGATACAGAACTACATGCTTGTGCTCTACTTGAAAAGTGATTTTTAAGATCTGTAATAAGTGCTTCATGCTTTAGTACATGCTCATCATCAGTATTTTCTAATACTGCTAATAATCGTAGTGCCTCTCTTTCTTCTGACAAATCACTATCAACACTATCACTTGAATGTTTTATTGAAAAATATTTTTTAAACTTCTGGAGCGCTGTATAAAAAGAATAACTATAACGTGGTTGTACTTCAACAGATGCTGCTGCTCCTAAACATGATAAATCTTCTTTTGAAGAATACTTGTCATCTGAATGCTCTCTAGAAGAATTTTCTTTTTGTCTGGCATTTTTAGCACTTTCAGGTAATGTTATTTCTTCTAATCCTAGATGTTGTAACTCTTGCAAAATAGAAAATTGATCAATTATACTGCCTGCTTTTAAAGGCTTAACAAATACAGGGGTACCATATAATTTAATATTATTAACATACTGAAATCCTTCTTTAGAAACACCTATGCATACTTTATCCATAAATTCACGAAGTTTTTCTTCATAAACTGAAAAGTATACATAACAATATATATTTTTTGGACAGAACTCAGAATCATAATCCAATACCTTACAAATATTTTCTAAAACTCCATACTTCTTTAGTGTATTAGATGAAAATTTGCAATGCAGTAAAAATTCATTATAACACTTAATATTACCACGTAATATTTTATTACTTTGAACACCAGATGCATTGGATGTGTTAGAATTAAGACCAGATATGGAACAAACTCCTATTACTTTCACTTTATTGCTAGATACTAAAGCTTGACATAACATGTGATTAAGCATACTACTAAACATAAAAATACCTACTATTATTTATAAACATACATACTTTCTTATTAAGATAGGCATATAACACACCTGGAATTTAGCTATAGATCTTAATTTATTAAAACTAAATGTACTACTATTTTCTTTAATAATCTAAACAATATTAAAACTGCACTTTCTTATAAATAACCATGCCACCACAATATGTTAAAAATACTACCTTTATTACTTCTATACTTTTTTTACTAATTACTCATGCCCCTATATTGAACTTCCTTCAAAGGTGTTATATTACTGAATAATGTATTCACTCTTCCTCCTAATCTTGAAAACATACTACCAGATGTTGTGCTACTTCCTTTGTCCTTTTCTTCTCCATCCATTGAACTAAACTTAGAATAATTGCCTACTTTCTGCCTAGAAGAAAATAATTGCCATTTAGATACAGTTTCATCTTCATTCAATGTTTCAAGTTCTGTTTTCATGGCTTCCATAGCTACTGATTCTGGATATAATAAAGTACCACCTGTTGGAATTGCAAAAACAACCTTGCCATATTGACTAATATTAGAAACAGAAAGATTGTCTTGAACATATATATCAGATAAAAATCTGTGAAGTTTATCTTCACAAACTACTAAGTATACATTAAAGGATAAAGTATTACGTCTATAAAATATGGACTCTTTTTTAAATACTTCTAAAAGGTCAACAAGTGATAAATATCCTTTTACTGTTTCGTACGGCAAAATAGACTTTAAAACAAATAAAGACTTTCCACACGGAACAGGATTAATTTTTTTAAATTTTTAGTGACGTATATTTTTAAGACTTGGCTTTGAGAATCAGTATTGCCTATACACTTCGCCTTTTTTACTATAATACTTCCACAATTATTTATAATTTGGCCATAAATTTTATAATCTTCTAGAGATTTTTTATTCCTTATCTCTTCTTTTTGTGAGTCATAGGATATATATTTTGCTCTGAGTAAGGTATCTATTTTAGTATCTTTTAAAGCATTACTTTCGTCGAATTGTACATCAGTACCTAATATTAAATTTTCTTTAACTAACCTAGTCATTATACAATGACCATATATACCAACATTATCAAAACACTTTTGCTCTCCTCTAAGTATTTTAAAATATACGTCTCTTACAAAATGCTCAAGATCTTCTTCTTTTATTAAGAAATACATATGTACAGTATTTCTTCTTGTTGTTAGATTGCTACAACATACAGAATTACTGTTTGATAAGTCATCTTCATGCGGAACAATTTTTTCTATTTCACTATCTGGTAAACTACATACTAATAAGAACAAAGATGCTCCACGCGGATTACAGCTAAATTCTCTACCTGCAGGATCATTAGAAAAATACACATTTAATTCACCATTAGCTTCTGTATTTCCTATACACCAAATTTTCATTACTTTAATGTTACAAGTAAAAGCCAACTCGAGAGATATTGTACTATTATTATTGTGTAATTCTTCTCTATTATTACCTAGCATAATATCTATAACCATAATTTACACACATTTATTGTAAGACATTACAGAAAACTTTTCAATATATTTAAAAAATTAATTTAGAAAGTACTATCCAAACTATATTTTTCTTATATCCTAAATTTACAAATGTCTTTAAGTTGTTCTTATTAGTATTTTAACTATCATTTTAATATAATTACTTTATTTCTCATATTTTCATTATCAATACTTAATAAAATATCTAAATTTCCTAAACATAAATTTATTACAGCATCTGCAAAAAATAACATTAAATAATGTGTCTATTACGTATTATAAATGCTTTGTTTTTCACTCAATAATTATTTGATATAGAATACCCACAATTGATATACATATTTCCAAATGTATGATAAATATTTAGTTTGGCCCTTTTATATTATACATACCATCATATTTATTTTTAACGTTTTCAACACTCTTCATAAAATGTCGAAGTATGTGATTTTGTCTTAGATTTCATAATCCTTTCAATGCCTTGTTTCGAACGTCTCATAAACATAAAAACTTAATATCCTACACGAACACTTCAAATTAAAAATTCTTTATAGACTTATGTATACTTCATTTATAAGATCCTTAAAAGTTGTTCACCATAAACTAAAAGTATACATAATATATATCTAGATAATGCTTACACTCATAATTCAAAAATCATAAAATTTTCTAAAACTAATTAGTTGTATGATATGGTAATTCACAATGGCAGTAAGCTATTCCTTTTTAAAACAGATATGTTGAATATGATATTAATGCCATAAAGTAAGATTCATACTATAGCTGTGATATTTATTTAAATAAATTATCTACTACTGCTTATATAAGGTATATAATGTTCTAAAAAAATATATATTTAAATTGATCAATTGCTTATTTCAACAACTAAATTAATACTAAATATATTAATTAAAACCATATGATAAAACATATTATATCTTATTGCTCATCATATATTACTAATTAATCTCTCTATATCCAAAATTATTAAAAGATTGTCTACTTAACAATGTACTTACGCTCCTTCTAAACTTTGAAAACATACTATCATTACCAGATAATGCTTCTTCTGCCTCCTCTACTACTTCTTCTTGCCTTTCTTTCGTCATTGAGCCAAATGAAGAGTTATTTGCTACTTTTTGTTGAGGACATATTTGATCTTTAGACATACTTTTATCTAATAATATGAATTCTGGTATTATAACATTTTGCAGAATCCCTAATTTATTTAATACTTCTATGTCTTTTGATGTATACATGTTTGATAATGGGGCATAGCTTTTTAACGGAGATGCCAATACAACTTGCCCATAACTACTAAGCTTATAAGGACAAATATAAGACTTTTCTCTAGTATGTATATTATGTAAAAAATTTTCAAGTTTATCTGAAAAAACTAATAAGAACACTGTAAAAGTTAAATTGTTATCCTTACTAGGGAATACAGCGGAGCTTTTAAATCCACGTGAAAATTCATTAAATATTAAACTTGTACTGACTATACCAGACTGTAACTTACATCTTAAAACAAATAAAGATGTTCCACATGGAAGAGGAAAAAAATCTTCTTTTTGATTTTGAGTAATGTATATCCTTAAGCAACTTCTGTCAACCTCAGTATTACCTATACATTTTGTCTTTTGTATTTCAATACCATAAGCCCTACTTACGGCTGCAGTAAAAATTGCATAATTCTGATAAACTTTCTCTTGCACTAAATTTTGTTCTTCTAAATTATAGGATATATATTCTGCATTAACTAGAAGAGGATTTTCAAGACTTTTAAAAGCTTCATGTTCATTAAAGTTTTTAATCCTAGTAGATCTTGCAAATAGACAACTAGCATAATTATGAAGGCCGCTAAAAACTTCTTTCTGATTCTTAAGTGCTCTATAGTATATGTCTTTCATGAAGAAATCAAGATATTGTTTCTCTACTAAGATGTAGATGTACACACTTTTTCCAAAACATCATGATCTAATTTCTTATAAGTATTCATTGCTTCTTGAGGTAGTAGATTTTCTTGTTGTAAAAGCTGACCTTTAATTAAGAACGCAGAAGTTTTAGATGGGTTACAAGAAAATCGTCTACTTGTAGAACCTTCAGAAAAGTATATTCTTAAAGTACCATCACTTCTAGTATTTCCTATACACAATATCTGTTTTATTTTGATGCCATCAATATCTGATAAATCGAGATGCATTAGACTACATTTTGGTATGTTTTTTCTCTTACTACCTAACATGTATTTAACCATAACTTACACACAATCTTTTATTATAAAATATTATGAAGTGTCTTTCAATAGATTTAAAAAATTAATTTAAAGGTATTGTTCTTATAATATTCCTTGCTAAATCCTAAAATTAAAAATATTTTTTAATTATTTTTACTAATTAAATCAGTATTAAAACTATTTATTCCAATATAGCTATTTTACTTTTTATACTCTTTAGCTAAATTCCTTATATTTGTATGGATAATAATTCATAATGTAGTGAAAGCAAATGTAGAATCTCCAAATTCAACATTAGGATTAAAATAGATGTGCTGAATATAGCAGAATCAAGATTATCTCTGCAAAAACTTTTTTTATTATAACAATAGGTCAGATATTAAAGTTTAAAATATAATTAGGCATATTATACATATGATCTTTAATACTAAATGATACTCTTATCGGAAATCATGCTAACACACTGTATAAAAAACTATGCCACCATAATATTATGTATCTTAATATCACTTTTATATACACCTATTGATGATTTACATTTCTATATCCAATCCGAGAAGATTTCACATTATTAAATAATGTACTTACTCTTTCTTTTAGCATTGAAAATGGAGCACCACTACTACCATGTGTTGTTTCTTCTTCATAAAATGAGTTAAATGGGGAATGATTTGCCACTTTATTCTCACCTAATATTACTAATCTTGATTTTGTTAGACTGTCTAGAATTCCTAATTCCTTTAATATTTTTAAATCCCAGAGTAAACAATTTTTTTTTAGTGGTGTACTACTTTTTGATGGATATGCTAATACAACTTTACCATATTGTCTAAGATCATCAACATCACAACGCTCCGACTGAATACATACTTCATGTAAAAATTTACAAAGTTTATCTTCAAAAACTAGCAAGAACACTATAAAAGATAAACCAGGATTCTTTCTGGATATTATAGACCTGCTCTTTAACCCTAGTAAAATTTCATTAAGTGTCACATTGTTCTTTACTACGTTAAGTGGAACCTTACATCTAAAAACAAATAAAGATGTTCCATAAGCTAAAACTTGATCTTTTCTATTTTTAGTAAGGTATACTCTTAAGCGATGTTCTCCAGGTTCAGTATTACCTATACACTTTACTTGTTGTATTGTAATGCCGTCAATACGATTTATAGTTCGACTGAAAATTCCATAGTTCTGAAGAGCTTTCTCTTTTATTATATTTTCCTCTTCCAAATCATAGGATCGATATTCTGCATTAGCTAACAACTTATTTTTAACACTTTTTAAAGCACTATACTCATCAAATGAATCATGCCCTAATAATCTATTTCTAACTACTCTTGCCAGTACACAAACACCATATGTAGCAAGATTATCAAAGATTCGTTGATCTTTTCTGAGTACCTTATAGTATACTTCCTTTAAAAAATCATGAATATTGTCTATATCTACTAGGATATACATATTTACTTTTCCTGACGTACAATATACTTCAGAACTATTTTGCAATAACTCATCTTCAGATAGTAGACTTTTTTTTGATTCTTGAGTCAGTAATTTACCTACTAACAAGAACAAAGAATTTTTACATGAATTACAAGAAAATTTTCTGTTTGCAGAATTTTTGGAAAAATATACTCTTAACTTACCCTTAGCTGTAGTACTTCCTATACACAGAATTCGATATATCTTAATACTATTAATAACTGCTAAATCGACATCTATTATACCATCTTTATTACTACCTAACATTCATATAACCATTAATTCACACACATTGCTTCACTTGGAGTATCACAAAATTTAAATTTTTTCAATGTATTTAAAAAATTAACTTATAAATATTATTCGTTATAATCTTTTCTTTTAGATCCTCAATTCTAAATATTTTCTAAATTACTTTTATAATTATCTTACTTTTTATACTTTTATGTACTCTTTAATAAACAGCAAACTTAACCACTTAAGCATAAATTTATTGTATGCATTGTACAAAATATTATTGCTTTTATTGAAACTATTTAAAATCTTAAAAAACATCTTTTTTATATATTTATGGTATGTATGTTTTATACTATATGACAATTTAAAGTAACATATTTATTATATGATACTTTGTTCTTCTCCCAATGTTATTTCCCGAAGAACATTTTTTTCTAATACTTTTCATAAAATGTGCATGGCAATACATTATTTACAATTTTATATACACTATTGATGATTCACGTTTCTATGTCCAACCTGAGAAGGTTTCACATTATTAAATAATGTACTTACTCTTTCTCTGAGTGTTGAAAATGCACTACCATTACTACTAGTTGTTATTGCTGCTTCTTCTTCCTGAAATGAGCTAAATGAAGAATAATTTCCCAGTTGATTCTCAGAAGAAAGTAGTAGGGTTTTAGGCTCATTTTCACCTAATATTATTAATCTTGACTCCATTACACTTTCTAGAATTCCTAATTCCTTCAGTATTTTTAATTCCCAGGATAAACAATTTTTTTTAATTTTATACTATTTCGTAATGGATATGCAAATACAACTTTACCATATTCACTAGGAATAACTACATTGCTAGACTTCTGCTGAGTATTTAATTGATATAAAAATTTGGGAAGTTTATTTTCAAAAACTAGCAAGAACACCATAAAAAATAACTCATTAATAATTCTGGATATTAAAGAATTACTTTTTGCCCTTAGAAAAATTTCATTAAGTGTTGGGCTTATTTTTATTACGTCATGTGGAACCTTACATACAAGAATAAATAAAGATGTTCCAATAGGTAAAATTTTCTCTTTTCGATTTTTATTAATATATACTCTTAAGTTATAGTCTCCAGGTTCAGTATTACCTATGCACTTTACTTCTTCTATTATAATACCTTTAACCAAATCTATAGCTCGAGCAAAAATTGCATAGGTATGAAGACTTTTCTCTTTTATTATATCTTTCTCTTCTACATCATAGGATCTATATTCTGCATTAGCTAACAACTGATTTTTAACACTTTGTAAAGCTTTACACTCATCAAATGAATCATTACCTAATAATGTATTTCTAACTTCTCTTGCCAGTACACAAATACCATACATATCAAGATTATTAAAAATTAGTTTCTCTTTTCTAAGTACCTTACTATGTACTTCTAATAAAAAAGCATTAATCTTTTCTGTCATTACTAGGAAATACATATTTACTGTTCTTGAAGTATAATATATTGTAGAATTATTTTGCGATAACTCATCTTCAGATAATAGACTTGCTGTTGCTTTTTTAGGCAGTAAGTTACATACTAATAAGAACAAAGAATTTTTATGTGACTTACAAGAAGATTTTCTATTTGCACAATCTTTAGAAAAATATATTCTTAACTTACCATCACTTGTAGTATTTCCTATACATACAATTCGATTTACCCTGATGTTGTTATCAGTAGCTGCTAAATCGAGATTTATTATACCATATTTATTACTGCCTAACATTCATATAACCATTAGTTCACACACATTGCTTTGTTACTAAAATATCACAAAATTTAAATTTTTCTTTTAAATCCTAAATATTTTCTAAATTGTTTTTACTAATTAAATCAGTATGTAAATCATTTATTTCAATATAATTACCTTACTTTTTATAATTTTATGTACTCTTTATAATAAACAGCAAATTTAACTACTTGAACATGAATTTATTACATGCACTGTACAACGAATATTGTTGCTTCTGTTAAAACTATTTAAAATCTTAAAAAATATCTGCTTTATATATTTATGGTATATATATTTTATACTATATGACAACTTAAAGTAACATATTTATTATATAATAATACTTTGTTCTTTTCCCAATGTTATTTCCTAAAAAACATTTCTTTTCTAGCACTTTTCATAAAATGTGCATGGCGATGTTATACCACTCTAATCCCAGATTTCAAAACCCTTGTTCCATTGTTCCATCTTGTTCTAAGACATTACAAATGCAGAAATTCAACACTCTACAACTATTTTAAATAACTATACATTGATACATATCTTTCACAATGCTCATACCTATAATTTTCAATAAGGAAAAACTTTTTAGCTAGATTTCTCGTAGTGATGAATGACAATTCACATGTAGTAAAAAATGTAAAATACAAACTTCAACATTAGGATTTAAATATAATCTTTATTTAAATAAAAAATACCTATCACTTATTTGCAATTTTATATACTTTTTATTTAATTTATATCCTGATTATTAAACTAATACTAAATGATACCCTTCATCAGAAATCATTAATGCACTATATAAAAAACTATATACCATAACATGCTATATATCTTAATATTACTAGCATTTATTGATGATTCACATTTCTATATTCAATCCGATTAGATCTTACATTACTAAATAATGTACACACTCTTTCTTTAAATGTTGAAAATGCACCACCACCATCATTCCTATGTGTTATTTCTTCTTTTTCCTCTTGCTGAAATGAGCTAAATGAAGAATAGTTTCCCACTCCATTCTCAGAAGAAAATAGCTGAATTCTAGACTCATGATCACCTAGTATTATTAATCTTGATTCCATTGCACTTTCTAGAATTCTTAATTCCTTCAATGTTTCTATTTCCCAGGGTAAACAATTTTTTTTTGATGATATATTATCCTGTAATGGATATGCTAATACAACTTTACCATATTGACCAAGATTACTCACATTATAGGACTTCTGCTGAGTATATATTTCAAAAAATCTGCAAAGTGTATCTTTAAAAACTAGCAAGAACACTATAAAAAATAAACTATTACCCCTTTTGGGTATTATAGAACTTCTCTTTAACTCTGCTGAAATTCCAGTAAGTATTGTGTCTTCTTTTACTACGTTAGATGGAACTTTACATGTAAACATAAATAAAGATGTTCCACAAGGTAAAACTTTATCTTTTCGCTTTTTATTATTAACGTATACTCTTAAGTAATTGTCTGAAGATTCAGTATTACCTATACACGTTACTTTATTTATTGTCATACCTCCAATGCGATTCAGAGTTTTACTGAAAATTTTATAGTTCTGAAGAGATTGCTCTTTTTTTATGTCTTTCTCTTCTAAATCATAAGATCTATATTCTGCATTAGCTAACATTTCAACACTTTGTAAAGCTTTATACTCATCAAATGAATCATTAGATTTGTTATTAACTGCTCTTGCTAGTACACAAGTACCATACATACCAAGATTATCAAAAATTAGTTTCTCCTTGCTAAGTATCTTATAGTATACTTCCCTTAAAAAAGAACCCATATTTTCTTCTCTTACTAGGATATACATATTTACTGTTCCTGACATACCATATGCTTCAGAGTTATTTTGCAATAACTCATCTTCAGCTAGTAGACTACCTTTTACTTCTTGAGATAGTAATTTACATGCTAACAAGAACAAAGAATCTTTACGTGAATTACACTCAAATTTTCTATGTGCACAACTTTTAGAAAAATATATTCTTAACCTACCATTAGCTGCAGTACTTCCTATACATATAACTTTATCTACCTTAATATCATTAATAACTGATAAATCGATATTTATTATACCATTTTTATGACTACTTAACATTTATATAACCATTAATTCACACACATTGCTTTACTCTAGATATATCACAGAGTCTAAATTTTTCAATATATTTAAAGAATTAACTATATAAATATTATTCGTTATAACCTTTTCTTTTAAATCCTAAACCATAAATATTTTCTAGATTGTTTTTACTAATTAAATCAATATGCAAATCATTTTCCAATATAATTATCTTACTTTTTATAATTTTATGTACTCTTATAATAAACAGCAAATTTGACTAATTAGGCATGAATTTATTGTATGCATTGTACAAAAGTATTATTGCTTCTGTTAAAACTATTTAAAACCTTAAAAAACATCTTCTTTATATATTTATAGTATATATGTTTTATACTATATGACAACTTAAAATAACATATTTATTATATATAATACTTTATTCTTCTCCCAATGTTATTTCCTAAAGAACATTTATTTTCTAGCACTTTTCATAAAATGTGCATTGTGATGTTATACCACTCTGATTCCATATTTCAAAACCTTTATCCCATTGTTCCATTTTGTTCTAAGACATTACAAATACAGAAATTCAACACTCTACAACTATTTTAAATAACTATACATTGATACATATCTTTCACATTGCCATATCTATAATTTTCAATAAGGAACAAGCTTTTTAACTAAATTTCTCGTAGTGTATGGATAACAATTTACAATGTAGTAAAAACAAATGTAGAATGCAAACTTCAGCATTAGTATTTAAATATGATCTTTATTTAACTTATATCTTAATAATTAAATGCATCAGAAATCATTAACATACTTATAAAAGACAATATTACCACAACATGCTGTGTATCGTAATATTACTAGCATTTATTGATGATTCACATTTCTATATTCAATCCGATTAGATCTTACATTACTAAATAATGTACGCACTCTTTCTCTGAATGTTGAAAATGCACTAATATTACCACTATGTGTTATTTCTTCTTCTTCCTGAAATGAGCTAAATGTAGAATAATTTCTCACTTCACTCTCAGAAGAAGGTAGCTGAGTTCTAGGTGTATCATCACCTAATATCATTAATCTTGACTCCATTGCACTTTCTAGAATTCCTAATTCCTTCAATATTTTTATTTCCCAGGGGAAACAATTTTTTTTTGATGATATATTAGCTTCTAATGGATATGCTGGATATGCTAATACAACTTTGCCATATTCATTAAGATTAGTGACATTGTAGGACTTCTCGTTATAATATACTTCATCTAAAAATGTGGTAAGTTTATCTTTAAAAACTAGCAAGAACACTGTAAAAAATAAACTGTCGCCCCTTTTGGGTATTATACTGCTCTTTAACACTGTTAAAATTCCAGTAAGTATTGTGTCTGCTTTTACTATGTGAGATGGAACTTTGCATGTAAACATAAATAAAGATGTTTCACAAGGTAAAACTTTATCTTTTCGCTTTTTATTATTAGTATATACTCTTAAGTAATTGTCTGGAAATTCAGTATTACCTATACACGTTACTTTGTTTATTGTAATACCTCCAATGTGATTCAGAGTTCTACTGAAAATTTCATAGTTCTGGAGAGATTTCTCTTTTATTATATTTTTCTCTTCTAAATCATAAGATCTATATTCTGCATTAGCTAACATTTCAACACTTTGTAAAGCTTTAAACTCATCAAATGAATCATGAGATTTGTTATTAATTACTCTTGCTAGTACACAAATACCATACGTATTAAGATTATCAAAAATTAATTGCTTTTTGCTAAGTATCTTATAGTATACTTCCTTTAAAAAAGGATTAATATTTTCTTCCTTTACTAGGATGTACATATTTACTGTTCCTGACATACTATATGCTTTAGAGTTATTTTGCAATAACTCATCTTCAGCTAGTAGACTACCTTTTACTTCTTGAGGTAGTAATTTACATACTAACAAGTACAAAGAATCTTTCTCTGAATTACAAGAAGTTTTTCTATATGCACAACTTTTAGAAAAATATATTCTTAACCTACCATTAGCTGCAGTACTTCCTATACACACAATTCGATTTACCTGAATACTATTAATAACTGATAAATCGATATTTATTATACCATCTTTATTACTACCTAACATTTATATGACCATTAATTCACACACATTGCTTTACTCTAGATATATCACAGAATCTAAATTTTTCAATATATTTAAGGAATTAACTATATAAATATTATTCGTTATAATCTTTTCTTTTAAATTCTAAATCATAAATATTTTCTAAATTGTTTTTACTAATAGAATCAATATGCAAATCATTTATTCCAATATAATTATCTTACTTTTTGTAATTTTATGTACTCTTATAATAAACAGTTAACTACTTAGGCATGAATTTATTGTATGCATTGTACAAAAATATTATTGCTTCTGTTAAAACTATTTAAAACCTTAAAAAACATCTTCTTTATATATTTGTAGTATATATGTTTGATACTATATGACAACTTAAAGTAACATATTTATTATATATAATACTTTGTTCTTCTCCCAATGTTATTTCCTAAAGAACATTTCTTTTCTAGCACTTTTCATAAAATGTACATAGCGATGTTATACCACTCTAATCCCGGATTTCAAAACCTTTGTTCCATTATTCCATTTTGTTCTAAGACATTACAAATGCAGAGATTCAACACTCTACAACTATTTTAAATAATAATTATACATTGATACATATCTTTCACAATGCCCATACCTATAATTTTCAATAAGGAACAAACTTTTTAGCTAAATTTCTCGTAGTGTATGGATAGCAATTTACAATATAGTGAAAATAAATGTATAGTACGAACTTCAAATTAGGATTTAAAATAGATGTGCTGAATATAGGAGAATCGAGACTACCTGTAAAAAACTTTTTTATTGTATCTTAATAGGCCAGGTTATATACTATGGTCTTTATTTAAACTAAAAAATATCTGCCATTATTTACATTTATATACTTTTTGGTTAATTTATATCCTGATAATTAAACTAATGCTACATGATATTCTTATCAGAAACCACGCTAACACACTATATAAACACTGTATTACCACAATATACTAATGTATCTCAATATTGCATTATATCGTTTATTGATGATTCAGATTTCTATATTCAATCCGATTATGCCTTACATTACTAAATAATGTACGCACTCTTTCTCTGAATTTTGAAAATGTACCACTATTACCACTATGTGTTATTTCTTCTTCTTCCTGAAATGAGCTAAATGTAGAATAATTTCTCACTTCATTCTCAGAAGACAATAGACGAGTTCTAAGTGTATCATCATCTCTCACTTCACTCCCAGCAGAAGATAGCTGAGTTCTAGACTCATTGCCATCTAATATTATTAATCTTGACTCCACTGCACTTTCTAGAATTCCTAATTCCTTTATTATTTCTGCTTCCCAGGGTAAACAATGTAAATTTGATGGTATATTATCTTGTAATGGATATGCTAATACAACCTTACCATATTTACTAGGATTAATGATATTGCAGGACTTCTTGTTGTTATATACTTCATGTAAAAATGTGCAAAGTGTATCTTTAAAAACTAGCAAGAACACTATAAAAAATAAACTATCACTCTTTCTGGATGTTGTAGAACTTCTCTTCTTGAACCCCAGTGAAATTCCAGTAAGTGTTGTGTCTGCTTTTACTACTTTATGTGGAACCTTACATACAAACATAAATAAAGATGTTCCATAAGGTGAAACTTCATTTTTTTGATTTTTATTATTAACGTATACTTTTAAGTGATTGTCTTCAAACTCAGTATTACCTATACACGTTACTTTATTTATTGTAGTACCTTCAATGCTATTCAGAGTTCGAATGAAAATTTCATAGTTCTGAAAAGATTTCTCTTTTTTTATATTTTCCTCTTCTAAATCGTAGGCTCTATATTCTGCACTAGCTAACAGCTGATTTCCAACATTTTGTAAAGCTTTACGCTCATTAAATGAATATTTGGTATTAACTATTCTTGCTAGTACACAAGTACCATACATACCAAGATTATCAAAAATTAGTTGCTTTTTGCTAAGTATTTTATAGTATACTTCCTTTAAAAAAAGACTAATATTTTCTTCTCTTACTAGGATATACATATTTAGTGTTACTGACATACCATGTGCTTTAGAATTATTTTGCAATAACTCATTTTCAGCTATTAGAACCTCTTTTACTTCTTCAGGTAGTGAGTTACATGTTAACAAGAACAAAGAATTTTTATATGAATTACAAGAAGTTTTTCTATGTGCACAATTTTTAGAAACATATATTCTTAACTTACCATCACTTGCAGTGTTTCCTATACACAAAATTTGACTTACCGCAATACTATTAATAGCTGATAAATCGATATTTATTATACCATCTTTATTACTACCTAACATTCATATAACCATTCATTCACACACATTGTCTATTATATCACAGAATCTAAATTTTTCAATTTATTTAAAAAATTAACTATATAAATATTATTCGTTATAATCTTTTCTTTTAAATCCTAAATATCTTCTAAATTATTTTTACTAATTGAATCAATATGCAAATCATTTATTTCAATTTTATGGTGGACTTTGGAATATTAATATACGTTACATTCATATTCGCATAACCTTACAAAATTTTTTTCCTTTTATTTTTTAATATTTTTGCAAACAGAATAGTTCTGTAATTTCTTATTTCTTTCTCTTGAACACATTAAAACGTATATATATGTGTATTAAATCAATATCGATAAAATCATTATTAAAAATTTATATTCTAGTAAAAATATATAAGACAGAATACAATAAGTAAGCTCATATTTAGGTAATCACTAATATACAATTGTAGCACCGTATTTGTGCTATACTGTTTTTGCTTAATATCCTGATAGAACCCAATTTACTGCATAAATCTTAGTATCTTGACTGAAAATAAGAGTAGGGTAGCTTAATATGTTAAATAGGTATACTTAAAAATATTATCTGATAAAAGTTAAATCAATATAACAAGCTGTTTCAAATCCAATTATATGACTATTGATTAAATTCTGCTCTTTTTACATAACATCCACTGCATACCTTATTCGTCTAAGACATTCATCTTGTTGAAAGTTAACCATTATTCCAATAATACCTGGAGCATTCATTCTTCCAATTATAGATGCACGTAAACAATGATAAATAATGTTGACTTTGATATCTAAACTCTGTGCAATATTCTTTATTGCTGATGTAAGTGTATTACTATTCCATTTATTTGCCGAAATTTCCGATAAATTACTATGTAACATATTAAATATATCTTTGTAATCTTTTATAATCATAATAGATTCTTGATCAAGAGAAATTGGAATATCTTCAACATAAAACAAAGACTCATCAGCTAAATCTATTAAATTCTTTGTTCGCTTTTTGAGTTCACTTAATCCTCTTAATAAATATTCCTTTTTCACTTTATCTATTACATGACCTATTTTTTTTTCTATGATTGGTATTATCATGTCTAAAATTATTGCATCATCAGTTACGCTAATGTAGTGATTATTTAAAAATTCTAGCTTTTTATTATCTAACCTTTATGGAGATTGCCCAATGTTTTCTATAGAAAACCATCTTATCGCTTGATCCATAGTAATGATTTCATCATTATCATGGCTCCATCCCATCCTAATTAAATAATTAAAAACAGCTTCTGGTAATACGCCTGAATTTTTGTACTCATGTATACCTAATGCTTTATGCCTCTTAGATAACTTATTTCCATTCTCATCATGTATCAATGGAATATGAGCAAATTTAGGTGGTTCCCAATTTAATGCATTGTATATTAATAACTGTCGTGCTGTATTTGTTAAGTGATCTGTACCTCTAATAATATGTGTGATATTCATATCATGATCATCTACAACTACAGATAAAAGATAAGTTGGCGTATTATCAGAACGCAATAAAATCATATCATCTAATTGTTCATTATTTATCACAACATTACCATATACCTCATCATCAAATGACGTTGTACCTTCTGTTGGAGCTTTTAATCTCACAACGCCAGAAAGATTATTATCTAGCAAATTTTTATTTCTCCATACACAATCATGTTTATAATATAACCCCTTTCTGTTTGCTTCTTCTCTTTCTCTACTTATATCTTCTTCAGAACAATAACAATAATATGCTTTGTTGTTCAATACCAATTTATTTACAACTTCAACATGTCTTGATATATTTTCTGATTGTAACACTATTTTTCCATCATAAGAAATATTCAACCAAGCCATTGCGTCAATAATAGAATCTATAAGTTCTTTAGATGATCTTTTCTTATCTGTATCTTCAATACGTAACAAGAATTTCCCATTGTTATGTCTAGCATATAACCAATTAAATAAAGCTGTTCTTGCACCTCCTAAATGCAAATGTCCGGTTGGTGAAGGGGCAAATCTAGTGACTACATGGTGTAACATAATAAATAATGGAATCTTATTAATGTAAAGACTAGAATTTTTTAGTATATGAATAGTTTTGTAAAGTCAAATATATTATAGACATATTATATATAAGATTTGCCGATTTATTATTTAAGAAGATTGTGTACAAAATATTTATACTATAATATAGTTATTCCATGTGCCGTTACCAAGAATCGAACTTAGGTCGCGTCATTACCAATGACGTGCTTTGCCACTAAGCTATAACGGCCCAGTCAATTTATTTTATTTTTTATTATGAATAAGTCAAAAAAAATTAAAGACATAGATAAAAAAAAGCATTATCAAATGCATTAAGGGCTAACTTACTTCGTAGAAAACAAAAACAACGTCAAGTCAAAGATGCCAGAACTACCTGAAGTCGAAATAGTACGCAATGCACTATCTGCTGAAATTTTAGGCAAGATAATATTAAAAGTACAAGTTAACAAATATAACTTGCGTATGCAGGTTACACAAAATTTAAACAGTATGACTGCAGGCCATCAAATATGCAACATCACTCGAAAGGGTAAATATATTATTTTAGTCCTTAGCAATCAGTATTATATAATTATACACCTGGGTATGAGTGGTAAATTAATTTTTAAAAAGGATTATATTGGGAAAAAACACAACCATGTAATATTCTTTGTGAGTGATGATAAATTACTTATTTTTCATGATCCAAGAAGATTTGGAATAGTTATATTGTTAGATCATGATCAATACATAAATTTTTTTCAAGACTTTGGAGTTGATCCATTATCCAATGAATTTAGTGCTGACTATTTATATAAAATTTTCAATAAAAAAACTACAAATATTAAATCTTTACTGATGGATAACAAAATAATAACTGGCATAGGTAATATATATTCTACAGAGAGTCTTTTTATGACAGGAATATTACCTAGCAGGTCTGTAAAAGATATATCAATTACAGAGTGCGAAAATCTTATTTGTAATATTAAAAACGTTTTATTACTTTCAATAAAGAACGGCGGATCAAGTATTAAAGACTTTATATCTCCATTTGGAATAAAGGGTAATTTTCAAGATCATTTGTTAGTTTACAATAGAGCAGGGAAGTTATGCTATAAATGTAATAATCCTATTTCAATGATGAAACAAGGTGGTAGGAGTACCTTTTTTTGTTCATATTGTCAATTATAAATCTTTTTGCATGGGACACATTACACTGAATAAATGTTTCTAATTTTATTACTTTAAGAAGACATCATATTTGTGATTTATAAAAAAGTATAATATTTTTCTCATCAAATCCTATAAAAATAGAAAGAACTAAATTTCATAGTCTCCAGTAAATTTATTTTAGAGGAAATAATACAAGTAATATCACTTATATGAAGCATTACTTATAATAAATTAAATTAATATTGCTATTAAAATTATTGATAATCTTAGCAAATTATTACAAATAATATAATGTATGTCATTTTTATTGTATCAATATATGTGTATAGCAATTAATTTACAACTTGTTGAATTAGAGAAAAAGAAGAGTAGGAAAACGCAAAGAGACAGAATATTAGATAGTATAGAAAAAAAATTGAAAAATAGGATAGAACAAGCAGAATTAGTATTAAGTAAAGAAGAAATAGCACTTAAAATAGAAGAAGAAAAATTAGAAATATCAGAAAAGGTATTAGAAATAATAGAAAAAGAATTATATAAAAATATAAAAGAGTTGAGTAAAGATATAAAAGACTAAGAAAAATAATAAAAGAATTAACTACAGAACAATAAAATATAAAAGAACAAATAAGTCAACTTAAATCAATACAAAAAACGAGAATACTAAAAAAAGATTTAAGAGACAAAAGTAATGAATTGCAAATCGACTTATTTAAACAAAAAAACATACTAGATATAAAACTACAAAAATTAGATAAGAGAATAAAAAAATTCATGGAAAGAAAAAAAGAGATAGAAAAAGAAAAGGCAGAATTTGCAAAAGTAACAAATGCATTGAATAGAAAAAAAAACAAATTAGAAGAAATAGAGAAAACAATACTAAATCTGATACCAAATTCCAGAGCAGTATCGGAGCAGCAGTAAGCAAAGAAGAAGATATAACAGAATTATCAATTACAGTAGAGCTACCATCATTAAAAAAGTGTCAAACAAAATTAACCTCTACTTCTATAATGAATCCAATGTTATCAGGATCAAGTGAAGTTAAAAACCTAATATAGTGATAATCTTAATAGGAGTTTAGTATTTTGATTAATTAGTAGGTTAATATAAAATCAATCACTATAAATTTAGTAGTTCATATAAACTTCATGATTATATCTCCATTGTATTATTGTTTGTCATTAATGGTGGACAGGACTTTGCACATTTATATATGCAGTGTAATGCAAGTACTAATTAAACAAATATAAAAAAACTAGTATAAGTTTTTTTCTTTTTATAATAAAACGATTATAATGATTCTATACCTTATACTGCAAGAGTTAAGTTTATTGTTTTATACTTCTGTCAATATAATAACAGTAAATGTACTGGCAGATGCAATTTGTCATTTATATTTACAAAAATAATATTCTTGTCTCTCGTATAGAAGGAATATAGGGTTAATTTTATAAAAAAGTAGAAAATAAGATGTGTTTTATTTATAGATGAATTGTACTCATATATTAATCACCTAAGAAAGAGAATATAGTAATTAATATTTTATTGACATTTATTAATAAAATATTAATAACATCTATAAATATATTGATAAATCAAACATATGAAGCTTATATTTATCAAAGTAGGTGATGAAGAATATGCACTAGTTCCTAGTCACAGATGTATAAAAAATGCTAATGGTATATACAATATAGCAAGTAAACAATATCTTGATGATATTTGCCGTAATAATATCAAGAAATACACCAATAAATTTATGCAAGGATATTATGATACGTTTATTAATTTAGTATTTTGTATTTGTAAAGTCGTTAAAAAATCAGATCTCAGTTATTATACTTTATCTAGTATTGACAGCACTAAATCTAAAAGATTGTTTTTAACTTTACAAATAAAAAATGACCTACCTATAGATAATTTATTAGAAACAGGTATAAGATTTTTTACACAAGAGATTGTCAATTCTCAAGTTGTCAAATCTGTCAATTTATATAGGCAATCTTTTGGATTTCACATTGAAGATATCTTTTTAAAACACTTTAAAAGACAAACGAGATTAAAAGAGTTAAATAGCATAACTACACGTGAAGCTACTCATTTTATAAAAAAATTAACTTATGAATTTACTAAATCCATACCTTTTTATAATACAGTTTATACTAGAGATGATATAAATTTTGCAAGAGACCTAATCCTAAAGATAAAATATCCTACAAGATATCATAGTGAATTATACTACCCATTTCGTGTAATCTGTGAAATGAATAAAGCAAGATATAATATAGTTTATCATTCGTATCCATACTTAATAGAATCACGCAATCTTTCTAAACTACTGGAAGAAACACTATTAGATATAGAAACAGGACAAGATCTATTAGAGATAGAGGAAGAAGAGCTAGAGGAACTATTAGAGACAGAAGGGGAAGAATTAGAGAAACTATTAAAGACGCAAGAGGAAGAACTAGAGGAACTATTAAAGACAGAAGAAGAAAAAACATAACAATAACAACATTAAAACAAAAATTCTTCAGTACAGTTAATAAATTAGATACACAAGAAATGGTATTACACCTAAGAGGAGCAACAGTAAATATAAAAGAAAGATCAATAGAGGAAGAAGAAGAAGAATTAGAGAAGAGAGAAGAAAAGTTAAAAAAAATAATGAAAAAATTAAAAGAAACAGGAAATTCAAATATAATAGAAGGCATATATCGAAGCCAAGAATATAGGTTACTAATACAACAACCAAGAAGAGAAAAAAATGAAATAACTCAAGCTCAAGAGTCTAGAGAAAAAACAAGAAAACTCAGAAAAAAATATTAGCATTAAATAAAATATTAAGAGCAATCTTAAGAAAAACATATACAAAAAAAGAAAGTAAATTTACACTACAAAATGTATTAAATATAAGAATCAAGAAATTAGTAAAATTAACAGAAATAATAACAGAAAGAAGTCTAAGGTTGTATAAAATAGTAGAAAAATTAGAGATAAAAAAAGATATATTAAGAAAACTAGAAATATTATTAGAAAGTAAAATAAAAGATAAATTATTTCCATTATCTCAAGAAAATAAAATTAAATTACTTAATGCAAACATAAATATAATATTAGATATTATTACACAGATAGATCGAAAAGAAAAACCCTTAAGTGACAAAATTACCAAAAATGAACCATTAATATTAAAAATAGAATCATTAAGTTCTTTTATCGATCTTGACTTAACTATCAATTTACTATCAAGCAAAGTCAAAACTAAACCAGCAACTTAACTTTCTATAGATAGAATAAAACGAATTGGCTTTATCCACCTTTTAAAACATAGATTAATTTTAATTTTAACAATGTCATTTTGTAGAAAGAAAAAGTCACAGGTTAAAACAAAATTAAATCGATGCTTTTTCTGTTTTGTACACAAGAAACAGTGAAATTGAAATAACATTTATGATTAACGACTAAGTAACATATTAGTATGCTAATATAGTTATTATGATTAATATAATTATTGTAGTAGAGTTAAATAAATATTATAATAAATTAATATATAGATAAAAATTTTATGTATCTTATAAAGTGTGGAAATAGGGTAGGTTATGCAATTAGTACTTTTATTAACTAGATCACAAGGAAATGAAATAGCATTCTTTTTATCAGAAGGACGTAAATATCAATACTGTCAAGGTAAATTTATCACAAATGATCCAGTACTAAATAGTGTGCTTATAAAAGAGGAAGAAATTCCTCATCACATGCGTCGAGTTTGTCATGATAATCCAATATATGGAGCTATTTTTAATAGGTTTACTACTGTTAGTAATCCAAACTTCAAAGAAGAAGTAGTCATATTACGTGGGCTTAACTCAGATGGTGTAGAAATCTTTCTTATCGCATTATTGGACAAAGGTATGTTTAGAAGATATCTTCACAATATAGAACAGTACCCATGTCTACTTCTTGATAAAAAGAGATATATTACATCAGGGGCAACTAGTACTCGTAGTGTAAAGAAATTATTTTTAGATGCAAAAAATTATATATCATTTACTCCTACTACTTCAGAAATACATAACCCATTGCGTATTGACTTCTACGATGAAGAAGATAAGATCCAGGATTGTTATTATTGTTTATGCAAAACGAAATTATCATTGTAATAAACAAAATATCATGGAAATTTTGAAATTATAGAAATGGAAATTCGTATAATATATACTTCCAAAATTAATATTATAAAATCTTATTTTTATACGAAAAAATATTTTATATAATATTATTCATAGAGGTTTAATTTATATTATATTGAATATAATTATAAAAAATTTACACATTTTCATTAAATGTGATAAGAATATTCCTTATTCTATTCTTATTATTTTATGGTTGCTATGAATTTTGCGGGATTACAGGGTTTAAAAAATAGGAAACTAAATTCACATAATGGTGGTGGCATATCTAGAATAGAAAAACAGCATCTCAAAGGAAAGCTAACAGCAAGAGAAAGGCTAACAGTTTTATTAGATGATAACTCTTTTGAAGAATATGGAACATTTATTGAGCATAGATCTGTAAATTTTTCTATGGATAAGTCTAAAATACCTGGAGATGGTGTAGTTGTTGGATATGGTACAATTAATGGTAAGAGAGTATGCGTTTATTCTCAAGATTTTACTGTGTTTGGAGGATCACTCAGCGAATCAAATGCAAAAAAAATATGCAACATTATGGATAAAGCTGCTACATTAGGAATTCCTGTTATTGGAATAAACGATTCAGGTGGAGCAAGAATACAAGAAGGAGTAGATTCACTTTCTGGTTATGGAGAAATTTTTCAACGTAATACTAATTTATCTGGTGTAATTCCACAAATATCCTTAATTATGGGTCCATGTGCAGGGGGGGCAGTATATTCTCCAGCATTGACTGATTTCATTTTTATGGTACGTAATACTTCGTATATGTTTGTAACGGGACCAGATGTAATAAAGAAGGTTACATATGAAGAAGTAAGTCAAGAAGACTTAGGCGGGAGCAAAGTACATGCTAATAAAACAGGTATTGCAGATTTAGTATTTGATAACGAAATTGAAGCACTGTTACAAGTTCGCAAATTTATGAATTTTATTCCATCTAATAACATGGAAATACCAAAACTACAATCAACATTAGACTCTGTAGATACAGAAGATTTATCCTTAAATACACTAGTACCTAAAAATAACTCTACTCCATACAATATGTACGAGTTACTAGAAAAAATATGTGATGAGAGATCATTTTACGAGATAAAACCAGATTTTGCACGAAACATCATTATAGGTTTTGGTAAAATAGGAGGCTGTAACGTAGGGCTAGTTGCAAATCAACCACTACATTTAGCTGGATGTTTAGACATTGATGCTTCAAGAAAAGGTGCAAGATTTGTACGTTTTTGTGATGCTTTCAACATTCCGATTATAACTTTCATTGATGTACCAGGGTTTATGCCAGGAGTCAACCAAGAACATTCTGGTATTATAGCACACGGGGCAATACTACTGTATGCATATGCAGAAGCTACTGTACCCAAAATTAGTGTAATTGTACGTAAAGCAGAGGGAGGTGCATATATAGTAATGAATTCCAATCATTTATGCGGTGATATCAACTTTGCTTGGCCAGATGCTGAAATTGCAGTAATGGGTGCTGAAGGGGCAGTTGAGATAATATTTCGAAATGAAACAGATAAAGAAAAAAGACAACATATTATTGATGAGTACCGTGCTAAAATAGTAAATCCTTACGTAGCAGCTTCCAGAGGATACGTTGACGATATTATTCTACCATCTTGTACTAGAAAACATTTATTCAAATCTCTCCAACTTCTACAAGGAAAAAAAATACATAAAATCCTGCGTAAACATGACAATCTGCCTTTATAAGTCTCAGCAAGTTACTACTTAAATTTGGAGTAGTTTATTCAAATTGGCAAGCTTAACATATAAGCTATTTTTTACCTAATCAATTATTGTAACGCGATGTTTTATGTAAAATCACTATAGCTTTTATAAAGAGACAGAGGCTTAAGATTTATACCTATAATATTAATCACTAACATGGTATTTTCTTTTAAATTTATCATAACTCTAAACATAAAACTTGAGATTTACATAAATACAATCTAGTAATATTTTTAAAGACTAATACATAATTATTAGGCAACTTTTCTTCTAGCATCTCATATATTGTTCATGAAGTAAATTTTAAACATCAGTTGATGGTGGTTACAACTAAACTATAGTATTATTTATTACACTAATATAATTTTTATATTATCTATTTTAAATAAGGCTATTCAACACAATAGCCAGAATACTTAATTTATAATATTTTATAGCATTATACACACTTATATCTAATACTTATAGTATGACAAACTCCGTCTTTCTACATCACTATAATAAATAACAATATATCAGTCCTTTCAACAATATAGAGTAGCTATTTTTAAAAAATTCAACACCAAATAAACATCACAACTAAATCTTACACAACCCATTTCAAAAATCACAACCCTGTAGAACTAGCATTTTTATAAAAATAAATATGTAATACTAATTTCTTTTTTCAATTAGATATGAAGATTCTTTAATTTATTTGCCTCATCTTCAGCTATTAATGCCTCAATAAATTCATCTAAATTTCCTTCTTTCATAATATCATCTAACATATAAAGCGTTAGATTTATCCTATGATCTGTTATCCTAGATTGAGGAAAATTATATGTTCTTATACGTTCAGATCTATCTCCTGATCCTATTTGACTTTTTCTCATTTGTGAAATCTCTGCGTCTCTCTTCTGTTTTTCAAGATTATAGAGCCTTGCTCTTAAAACTTTAAGAGCTTTACTTTTATTTTTATGTTGAGATTTCTCATCTTGTTGTATAACAACAATTCCACTAGGTATATGAGTAATACGTACAGCACTATCAGTGGTATTTACTGATTGACCTCCCGGTCCGCTTGATCTGTATACATCAATTCTGAGATCTTTATCATCTATTTTTAAATCAACTTCTTCGATTTCAGGTAATACCGCTACTGTTGCTGCTGAAGTATGAAGTCTTCCAGAAGATTCTGTTTCTGGTACTCTTTGTACTCTATGTACTCCAGATTCAAATTTTAACCTTGCAAATACATTAGATCCGCTTATACATAAAGAAACTTCTTTATGCCCACCTATACCTGTTGAAGATGAGTTAATCTGCTCAAATTTCCAATTCTTTTGTTCAGCATATTTTGTATACATTCTATACAAATCAGTAACAAATAATGCAGCTTCTTCTCCACCTGTACCTGCTCTAATTTCTAAAATAGCATTACGTGCATCATCCTTATCTTTTGGTAGAAGAGATAATTTTAACTTATGCTTAATTTTAGGTAACTGCTTTTGCTTTTCATAGAATTCTTCTTTAGCTAAATTTCTGAGTTCAACGTCAGTTTCTAAATTATTTATTAATTCTTCTAAATCTACTATATCTTTTTGTAAAGTATTATACTGATCTATTACTGATATTACGGGTAATAATTCTGAATATTCCTTTGACGCAGCAATAAAAGAATCAACACTTAATTGACTTGGGTTTTCTAATATATGCTTTAACTTATAAAACTTCTGAGACAATTCTACTAAACTACTATCAAAGCTCATAGCTTTGCTACCACTTAACTAACGATTTATCAACATATCTTCTTATCGACATAATATCATCTGTGACACTGATTGTAAATTTTTTTTCTTTAAATTTTTATATGTGATAATATTTAAGCACATATTTAATATGCTTTACATTTTTATAATCGAGTACTAACAACTTATGAAGTTAAAAGCTATAATGTCAAAATGTGAATTTATTATAGGAGCTACTAATGTAAAATCCTTACCTAATTTTTCAGCACCAGAAATTGCAATCGCTGGTAGATCAAATGCTGGTAAATCTAGCTTAATTAACGCAATAACAAACAACAAAAAAAATGCTAAAACATCTTCTAAACCAGGTTGTACCAGACAAATTAATTTCTACCTCATTAACAAAGGCTCAATAATATTAGCTGATTTACCGGGATATGGATATTCTAAAGCAGACAAAATGACTATTAATAACTATATTTACCTTATGGAATATTATTTATTGAACAGAAAAAACTTGTTAAAAGTTATATTACTTATAGACTCTAAAGTAGGGTTTAAAGACATAGATTTAGATTTTATCAATTGGCTTGAGTTGCACCAAATATTTTATCAGTTAGTATTAACAAAAATTGACCGTGTAAAAAAAGAAATGCTTGATATTACTACAAGTTATATTAAAAATTTTAAATTAGATTTTATTGTATATCCAATAATCAGGGTTAGTAGCCAATGCAAAAAAGGAATAGAGGAGTTAACTTATGAAATTGCACAATGTATTAAAAAATAACTGTGATAAAGAAAATACTGGACTAAACATTGAGCAATTTAGAGGAAATGTTGATTGGTTCAACACAGCTAAAATTTTATCAGAATCTTTACCATATATACAGCAGTTTTCTGGTGAAACATTCATTATCAAATACGGTGGAGCTGCTATGGTAAATAAAAAACTAGCAGAAAGCTTTGCTCATGACATTGTATTGTTAAAGCAACTCGGCATCAATCCAATAGTAGTACATGGAGGAGGAAGCAAGATTAACGAATTTTTAGAAAAAATAAACAAGAAAAGTAAATTTATCAATGGCTTAAGGGTCACTGATGCCGAAACCCTAGAAATTGTTGAGATGGTACTATGTGGATTATTAAACAAAGAAATCACACAATTAATCAATAAAGCCGGAGGCAGTGCTATTGGATTATGTGGTAAAGATGCTAATTTAATAGAAGCAAAGAAAATCTGTTATACTTATAAAGAGCACCAATCAAACAATGTTGAAAAAATATTAGATATGGGTTTTGTTGGAGAACCACATAACATAAATACAGATTTACTATTCTTCATTGAAGAATCTGATTTTATTCCAGTAATAGCACCTGTATGTAGTGGAGAAAATGATGTCACTTATAACGTAAATGCTGATTTAGTAGCTGGTGCTCTCGCAAGTGCTCTTGCTGCTGCTAAATTAATCATTTTAACCAATGTATCAGGGGTTACTGACGTTGATGGCAATTTATTATCTGAAATACCAGTAACTGATGCAGAAAGTCTTATTGCTAAAGGTATTGCAAACGCAGGTATGATTCCAAAATTACAAACCTGCATTAAGATAGTAAAAGAAGGCTATGGATCTGCTCATATAATAGATGGTAGAATACCTCATGTATTATTATTGGAACTATTCACTGTACATGGTACTGGTACTATGGTACTAAATACAGAAATATAACTCACGAGAATAAAAAATTATCTATATGACAATCAAAAACCATCGGTAGTTAAAACTACTTGATTATCATAACTGTATTCATACAGCATATAGGTATATTCTTTATAAATAAAGAAGAAGTGTTTCACTTATTTCATTTATATTAGATATGCTATAGTGAACTACCAAACACATAAATTATCTGAATATACAGTTTTTTACAAAACCAAGAAACCTACAACTAGAGAAACAAAAAATATGTTAACTTCCAAATACTATTTAAAATCAATATTAGTACACTTCTAATTACTAAATATAGGTCACTTTTTCTGAAATGATACAAATTAGATTTACTATGTAACATTTATTATAAATAATAACAAGAACTAAGGAATAATCTTAAAACTACTTAAATATTGATGTTATGATATACTATGTACTAATTTTAAAAAAATTTAAATTTTATCTTATATATCATAAGAATATACAACAATATTAGGATATAAAATATTTTTTTTTTTTGTTAATCAGCATTATATTACCTTTATTTATGTACTACATTCAATAGAATTAAGTTACTAGAAAAACATAAATTACATCTATACAAATCAATAATAGTAATATATATACTACTTTGAATGTCTATAGAGAGGATAGGTAAAAATTCTATATTTAAAAAGTCTCTAAATATTCTTTATATCCTTGATTATTTCAATAGTTAATGTTACTTTAGAACCTAAGTTTTCTTTAGTTAAGGTAAAATAAGTGTGTAGAAAAGTATTATATATGTCCACTATAGCTTACTTGCTTACAATAAATCAGGTTTGTGCTAATAACGTTTCAGCTAGTGGTACTTTAAAGCTACAATATGGTATTAATGATAAATATCTTACAAGACTTGCCCTCAGTGCAGCTTCTAGTTTATTATATTCACATAACATAAATAATTATATTACTGTAGGATCATTCATAAAATTATCTACAGTCATGATGAGTAATGGTGTAAATCCTAATGGTCACTTTAAACCTGATATACTGGATGTGAAGGCTAACCCAAATGCTGCATATCTCTTTCTAAAATCTCCTAAAGCAGGAAGTATAGAAATAGGGTTAACTGATCCAGTTACTCAAAGTATGAAGATTTCATCTTCAGATATATCAGTAGCTTCAGGTGGTATTGGTGGTACTTGGTTAAACTATACTAGCTTAAAGGATAAGATAATTTTTTGTCCTGATCTAAGTCTGTCTTTATCTGACTATAATGAAGTACATGGAATAAGTTTTTGCTTTAAACCAAATCCAAAACTTATTGAGAATGATGTATCACTTGAAACTTATCACTATGGTTATGAAGTAAATTCTTACGGTTCACATGCAGATGATACAATTTGGTCTAGACCAACATTATATACTACCTATCATGGTTTAAGTGCATCTATTCCAGTCATTAGTTATTACATACCAAAATTTAAAGGAATAGAAGTTGGGTTTAGTTATATTCCTAAAATAAATGATGAAGGTTTTACCATATATAATAATGTTGTTGCTGGAGGAATAAAATATCAGAACAAGTTATTCAACATTCATTACACTCTATCAGGAGTTGCCGAGTACGGTACTCTAAATAGGTCAAATAATAAACTAAACAAGGAACTTGATTTGCATAAATATAACGATATTATGTCTTACAGTATTGGCATATTGCTCAATTACCAAAATATTATTACCTTCGTAGGATCATACGGTAGCTTAGGTAAATCTGGTATAGGAACGTTTCGAATATATCCTAACGTAAGTGGCAGTCCAATAGTTGATGAAATAAGTGACAATGAGTTTTATGATTTAGGAATCAAGTTTACTACAAGCAATAATTATAATATTGGCTTAACTTACTTTTACAACAATAAAGATGTAACTATTACTATTGATGTAGATGAAACGAAAGATCAACATGATTATGTTTCAGTTTATAACAATAAAGATGTAATTGGTAAAAAGACTCAAAATAAACATTCTCTTTCAGTATACACATTAGGCTTAGAAAAATCTTTACCTAATAAAATATCCATTTATTCTGATATTACTTACTTCACTGTTGATAAGTCACCCATACCTGATGGAAATTATTCAGGTTATGTTGTTTTAGTGGGTACAAAGTATTCATTTTAAAAATCAGTAGTACCTTATAGTACATATATTCATACTATAAGGCTACTATGACCTATGAAGTTTTTAAAAGATTCATAGCAGTTACTATTAAATGTATTGCTTTCTCTAGAGAATATCATTAATACAAATGAAAAAAACTATAAATTAAGTGAGTTGATGCAAATGTATATAACTATTTCTATTTACTGAGAAAACACAGTAACATACCTTTCACGCTTAATCCTATATTTATTTCTTTAACTATCACCTTTTTATTATTTGTATATCTTAATAAATTTTGACAGTAACATAATTACTGATACTATATGTAGTTAAATAAGCTTTTATAATAGTAAAGTTAATTTCTGTTATTTTTTTATAATGTTTATGCAAGAAAAACGACAAAGAGCAGTTGATTGGTTTAAAAAATTGCAAAATAACGTTCTTTCTAAATTTTTATCGATAGAAAAAGAATTCTCACCATGTGTAGTGCCACAAGTGGATTATAAAGATTGGAATAGACCTGGGGGCGGAGGAGGGCATTCTGTTATAATATATGGGAATGTTTTTGAAAAAGCTGGTATAAACGTCTCAGAAGTATACGGTGATGTTACAAAATCTCTAGATTTACTTAATACTATGAATCCTAGTGTATTTAACACTGATACAGAAGACAAAAAATTTTGGGCAAGTGGCATTTCTATTGTAGCACATATGTGTTCTCCATACGTACCAGCTGTACATATGAACACTAGATTTATTTGTATATCTAATCAACATTGGTTTGGAGGAGGAATAGATTTAACTCCAACATATGAGAATAAATTAGATACAGAATTTTTTCATGATAACTTACGTAAAATGTGTGACCAGCACAATAAGGATTACTATCCACAATTTAAACAGCAGTGTGACGATTACTTTTTTTACATCATAGAAAAGAAGCACGTGGAATAGGTGGTATATTTTACGATAATATAAGTTCAGGAAATTGGGAAGCTGATTTTCATTATACTCAAGAAGTAGGAAAATTTTTATTAAATACCTATCCAATAATAGTAAGAAAAAATATGAATAAAATATGGACTGCAGAAGAAAGAGAATATCAATTAATTAAGCGGGGAAGGTATGTAGAATTTAATTTAATTTATGATAGAGGTACAAAATTCGGCTTATTAACGGATGGAAACCCAGATGCTATAATGATGTCTATGCCTCCAGTAGTAAAATGGAAGTAATATAGAGTCTTAAACTAGGTAATACTTCTAACACTAGAATTCTTATTTTAATATTACAAGGTTTCCCCATTTCATCTTATTATCCTATTACAACCTGTATATAGAGGGGGTATGTTCAGATCTATTCATATCCGCATTTTTTTCTATTTTAAAATCCATCTTATCTCTCTTTTATTTGAGTCTTGCCTTCTTTTAGCTTTAAACATATCTTATAATAATATATATAAATCCATAATACAAAATTAATACCATTTCAATAACAAGAAGATAAAATATTTTACTAGAGATTTATCGGTAATACCTAAAAGTATACTTTAATTATAGTTATAAGGAATTAACACTACTTATTTTTCCTTGCAGTTCAACTTAATTACTAACAAGTATAATGTTTGATAAGGTAATCTAAAACATTAGATATTCTTCTTATATTACCAAAGAAGCTATTTTTATGATAAAAATTTATTTAATATAGATTATAATTTTCTCTTAAAATGTATATTTTTTTCATGAATTATTATCATCAAAATTTTCTAGTATTTTTTTTGATGTCTTAACACCTAAATGTTTTAAGTTTTCAGTACGTGATAAAATATTACCATGTCCTTCTGATAACTTCTTCATTGCATCATTATAGACACTACTTAAAATAGTCATCTGCTTTCCAAGTTTCTGCATGTCAGATACAAACCCAACTATTTTATCATATAGAGCTCCACCCTGACGTGCTATTTCTATAGTATTGCGGTTTTGACGCTCTAATCTCCATACAGATTCAATAGTCCTTAGAGTAGCAAATAGTGTTGATGGGCATACTATTACTATTTTCTTATTCCATGCATAATTATGTAGCATAACATCCTCCTGCATTACAAGAGAATATGCACCTTCTACAGGAATAAACATTAATACAAAATCTGGTGTTTTCAATTTACCAATATCTTGATATTTCTTGTTTGATAGTACATTAACATGCAATTTTACAGATGCTATAAATTGTTTCAAAAATACATTTTTAGATTCTTCTGATTTTGTTGAAAAATACTTTTCATAATGAACCAAAGATACTTTTGAATCAATAATCAAGTGCTTATTTTCTGGTAAATTAACAATAGCATCTGGCTGCTGTTTATTACCTTCATTATCTTGTAAATCCATACCCGTTCCATGCAAAACATAATCCTGATTCTTTCGTAAACCAGAACTTTCTAATATCTTTTCTAAGATCATCTCTCCCCAATTTCCTTGAATTTTTATATCTCCTTTCAAAACATTCGTTAAATTCTCAGCCTGTAAAGTAATTTTTTCATTTGCAAGAACAATTCTTTCAATTTCTTTCTTTAATAAAAACTGCTCTCGATTATGCATACTAAAAGAATCATCTACTTTCTTTTTAAATAAATTTATATGTTCATGTAAAGGATTTAATATATTAGTTAAATTCTCTTGAGATATTTTATTGAATTTCTCTGTTTTTTCATCAAAAATACGATTTGCTAGATTTTCAAAACATAACTTATATTTCTCATCAATTGCTGTGAATTCATTCTTATATAAACCAATAACGTGTTCTAAATTCTTTTTCTCAAGCTCTAATACTGTAACTTTATGCTTTATATCCTGTAGTTCATTGCATAAAATACTGCTTTTACTTTTTAGGGCATTATTTTCATATTCCAGCTTCTCCACCTGCTTTTCTAATTCATTTCTGTTGATAATTAGAATTTGATAATCAAACTTCGATACTCTACTTTTCAATGCAATAAAATAACTCATTAAACCTATTAATAACCCCTCTAAAATACACATAATAATTATTGCAGTCATATTAAACCTTATTTATATCATTTATTAATAAGTACAATAAAAATAAGATTTCTTCTATGTTAGAGTTTCTTGTAATAAAACATTTCTAATAAGAAAAATATTAATTAATTTAATATTTTTCTATTAATAATATTAAATTAGTAATATTAATAGTATATATATTATTAATAGGTATACAAATATGATACATACAATTCGTGATATGGAAGTTTATGAAGCCCAATTTTCACAACAAAAAAATAACATCTGGTTTTATAACTCTATATGCATTGGCATTGTTGCAGAAGATAATCAATGTATATTTGAAGAGAATGACATAGTCTTGCATGAAGAGGGTAGAGAGGTAAATTACATATTCCTAATGAAAGGAAGAAAAGATGGTACTAAGAAAGTATGGTATTGTTTATTAGTAGAAAAACAAAACATGGAACATTTTCTCTTTAATACTAGGAGTATTAATTACACAGAAAAAATAAAAAATCCTTTTGGAATAATCTTTCATATATCTGACCTACAAAAACATGGAGAAATAATATGCTATGGAAAAGGCAAAATTAGTAGATCTAACTTAAAAAAGAATTACAAAATAGATGCAAAAGTAGTGAAAATCCAATGCTTAACAGCATAATCTTTGAACCTGCTCTAACTCGTTTTGACAGGTTAATACGAAATATTAGTGAGATAATGCCAATACAAAAAAGAAGTTATGGTCAGATAAAGTAAAAGTAACATTTTATAAATATATATGTTATAAAAAAATAAAATCTTATACATAAATTAAAGTTGTTATTATATTATAACATATATATTTAACTTTATACTCAAATACTCATGCACGATATAGATTTTATAAAAAATAATCCAGAACTATTTGATAATGCAATGCAAAGTAGAAATTCTGAAAAAGTTGCTCAACAAATAATAGAGATGGATAATAAGAAAAAACATTCATTAACACAATTGTACTCCTTACAAAAAGAGCGTAACCAAATAACTCAAGAAATTGAAAAATTAAAAAGAGATGGTGTTCAATGTAATACACATATAGAATTATCAAAAAAAATAACAGAAAAAATAAACGAGATTAATAGTATAATAAAAGAAGATTCTCAACTAATAGATCTTCTTAATACATTGCCAAACATACCAGATAAAAGAGTACCTATTGGAAAAGACGAAAGTAATAATATCGAGATCAGAAGATATGGGAACAAAACAGAGTTTAATTTTCCAATAAAGACACATTATGAGCTAGGTGAAAAATTAAGTCTCATGAACTTTAAGGAAGCTACAAAACTTTCTGGACCAAGATTTGTAATATTAAAAGATCAGCTTGCTCAATTAGACCGAGCTTTAGCAAATTTTATGTTAGACATTCATACTCAAGAATTTGGCTATTCAGAAATATCTCATCCCATATTAGTACATGAATCAGCAATGTATGCAGTTGGACAACTACCTAAATTTGCTGATGATTCTTTTAAAACAACAGAAAATTTTCGCCTCATTCCAACAAGTGAAGTAGCACTCACTAATTTAGTATCAAATACAAATATAAGTGCAAGCAATTTACCTATTAGACTGACTGCTTGTTCTCAATGTTTTAGATCGGAAGCAGGAAGCGCTGGCAGAGATACAAGAGGCATGATGAGACAACATCAATTCAATAAAGTAGAATTAGTGAGCATTGTTACTCAAGAACAATCAGAAATAGAATTAGAAAGAATGACACAAATTGCCGAAGAAATTCTAAAAAGATTAGAATTACCGTATAGAGTCGTGATGTTATGTACAGGAGATATGGGATTTTCAGCAAGTATAACATATGACATTGAAGTATGGATACCAAGTCAAAATAAGTATAGAGAAATTTCAAGTTGTTCAAATTGCAAAGATTTTCAGGCACGTAGGATGAATGCTAAATATAATACTATAAGCAATAACAATAAAATCAGCAAATTTGTACATACATTAAATGGTTCTGCTTTGGCAATAGGGAGAACTATCATTGCAATCTTAGAAAACTATCAAAATAATGATGGATCTATAACTATACCATATGCTCTAAGAAAATATATGAATAATAAAGAGTTTATAAAGTAATTAAATTTCTATCCATTAAAGTAACTACTGTAGTATATACAAAAAGTATATAATGTCTACTATTTTTCATAGTTGTATTATGGTAGCAATGCTCTATTATTTATTGTTCTTCATTAGAAATATTACATTCTTTATTTACTATCTGAGTAATACATACATCTGACCAGACATTAATTGCAGTTTCAAACATATCTATTATTGCATATACAGGCAATATAATTCCCATAATATTCAATGGTATTTTAATAGATATTAAATAGCTCATAGCCATAAAATAGCATCCCATTGGAACACCTGCATTACCAATAGCAGCCCCTGTTGCAAAAAATATCCATAAAAACATCTCACCTATAGAAAAAGTATAAGCATTCATTTCTGACACAAAAAGTACTGTAATTAATATAAATGCAGCACAAGCATTCATGTTGATAGTTGTACAAACTGGTAATATAAAAGATGATACTTTTCTTGATACATTCAAATCATCCTGAACACAACGTAAAGTAGTTGGCAAAGTAGCTGTAGAAGATTTAGAAAAAAAGCTATAGTAAGTGCTGGCAGAACACTACAAAGTGTTTTAATAACAGGAATTCTTTTAAATCTTAACAGTAAAGGTAAAACTATAAATGCTTGTATAAAATTTGCTGTCATGATACACAGCAAATATTTTAGAATATTCGATAAATTATAGCCATCTTTTACGTTATACAGTAATACAGTGATAAATGACCATAATGCTATAGGCATCAATTTTAGTATAAGTTTTGCTATTTCTAAAAATGTATCAAAAAGAGCATCAAAAATATTATTAAGTAATTTACGCTTTGTTTTATCAGGTAATAAGAGTAATGCTCCTCCTATTAAAAATGCAAGGATAACACATCCTATTACATTATTATCTAAAAATACTTTAATAAAATTATGAGGTAATATAGAAATTAAATATGATAAGTAATCTTGATCACTTATATGTTTTTCAACATTGATATTAAATATAAATTCTTTATCTGATGGATCTATGAACAAATACACAATAAGTGCTACAGTAGCTGCAATAATTGTAGTAAATATAGTATAAAACACGGTTTTTTTTATTAGAATTTTTACCTCAATTAAATTTGCTAATCCAGAAATTGTCGATGTGATAGAAAAAAATACTATTGGTAAACTAATTAATTTGAGTAAATCAATAAAAATATCTCCTAAATTTTTAGCAAGTTTAAGTATCCATAACTGGTTAATGTAGCATGAAATTACTGCAAAAATTATAGGGAGTAAAATTTTTAAACTGAATTTATAAAACATATATCAGTACACAGTTATAAAATGCATACCATGGTAATACACATTAACATCTAATAATAGATATTTTTATTCTTTTTTTTACAATAGGCTATTGGCTTTTATACTCAATTAACAAAAACCCTTAATTATAAAATCATACTAATCTTTAATAAAAACTTATAGAAAAATTTTTTGTATCAATACAATCACATAATTCATAAAAAATTCTTTATCAATAAAATTTATATATACAAATTGTAATAGAGTATTATATATATTTTAACTGTATATCGTTACTATTCTCTATGATAGATATAGGGCTAAAAGGTCATACTACTATTTTACATATTTTATTTATAAGCAGAATTTATGTATCATGATCAAAACAACAATAATGATAAATATATTGGAAGCAGTAAATACTTTCAAGATGCAATAGATTGGTACTGTAGTCGTTATTTATTGTGCATTACTGAAAGGGCATGGTTATTAATAATAACACTTTTTTTATCCTCTATGCTATTACTACTAACATTAAATATGTTCTCATATTTTCCATTAAAAACAGATTTTTCTTTCATTAAATATACCGACCGTTATACTGATGAATTTTCTGTAATAAAAAAATTAAGTACTAATACTGAAGATAGCGAAGAAATATTATTATCACAATATCTTGTTGCTCAATACGTAAAGAGATATGAGTCATATTCACATAGTGACTTAGAAAGCCAATTTAACTTTATACAAAACAATTCTTCAAGAAAAATATACTTAGCATTCAAAGAAATGATAAATTCTGCACGTTATAACGATAGCTCTAAGTATAATTCGAAAACCTTATCAATTAATACAACCATTAACAACGTTAAGCTCTTATCAAAGGATTTTACCTCTTTAAACAATGCTATTGTTAGTTTTAAAACACAGATTGCTATTAATGGAATAACATCTCATGTTGAATCACATAAAGTATTAGTGAATTTCTCTCTGTCTAGTATAAAAATGGCTATATCAGGAATTATGCCATTAGAGTTTATTGTGTATGATTATAAAAGACTGGAATAAAAAACATCCTTAAAAATAGAATAAAATATTCTATTCCATAGAATTTTCTTCTTTGTTGATTTTTTTAAAACATAAATTGCTACTAATGAGATAATCTCATACTTATAAAAGTACATAATATATATTATGGAAAAAACAATAAAAATATATAAGAATTCTTATAAATATAGAATTTAAAAACTATATACTCTCTATAGTTTTCTTTCTTGTTGATTTTTTAAAACACAATGTGATTTCTTATAAATAAGTTCACAGCTCTTGTAAAGGTTAAACTTTATTTCTCTCGTAATGCTTATATAAAAATTTATACATAACTTCCATTTATACTGATATACTGTCTTTTATCATTATACATGCTCTTTTTAAAAGATAAAATTTGCGGTAAATTATTATGTTTAACAGAATTGAAAAACCATAATTTGTTACCATTATAATCATTTAGCAAATCAATAATTTCAAATGGACCATATTTCCAGTTATACACTAACTTTATCGCTTTATCGATTATTGATATATCAAAAGATAACTCTGGAATTAGAGATGCAACATATACTAAGGTATTAGACCATATATACCACATAAATTGCCCATATTTATTGTCAGTATTAAATAAATTATCAATATTTATGAATCCTTGATCAATAGAAAATACTGACCTATATAAGCCAGTACGCAAGTCTATAACTTGATTATTATTTCCATTATATAATTCATAAAAACGATAAAATCCACCTATATCACTAGCTATACCAGTATATCCATCAGATATCATTTGCAATACTACCTCAGGTATAAAATTATATAGCTCACATAAATGATCATTACATGGCAAACGCTTTACTAAAAATTGCACTGTTAATATGAAATTATTTAAACCAATATCATCTAACAAATTAAATATACCATGCGGTACACCCATATACTTATTACTTATAATAAAATCAGCTTCTTCTATAGGAATGTTAAATTTATGTGCACCTATTATTGAAATGAGTAACCAAAACGACAATATTCTTTCTAATATAAGCCCTGGAGTATTATTGCATACAATCAAATTAGGAAACTTATTACTTAGTACTTTTATGATAATGCTTTTCCTTTCATCACATTCATAAAACGCACATTCTATTAATTTTACTGTACCAGCATAAGAAGGGAAACATGCTATCATTAGGTTATAACATATATTACTAGATATACTGTTGATAATATCAAATAAAAAAACTGAACTAGATGAGATTATAACATTATCACTAAGATAAGGCATTACCCTGTTGTATATATTATATATTGAATCTACATTATCTTCATCACAATCGATATTGATTACCCAATTCACTTCCTTAAGGCAAGATAAATCATCATCTAAACCGATAAATTCTACTAGATTATTATTTTCTTGAATCTGTAAATTATTATTAGAATTGTCCAACCTTATTAAAATTACTGAGATGTTAAAACTTGTCATGTAGTTGACTATACTACTGATATCCGTTTTTAAATTTACAACTATAACTTTTTGTATTTGCACAAAATCCTTCCTTTTATCAGCAATAAATTCGAGTGATATATTTTATTAGTAAAAAATTTAGCAAAATAACTAGTAAAGTAAAGATATATTATAGATTACCAACTAAACACCAAATTCTTCTTCAATTTTTTTGACAATACTCTCTGGAGGATTTTCTCCCCACCCAGAATATAGTATCTGTCCATATAATGCAACATCTATTGAACCTGATCTGCTTTTAGCAAGAAACATTTCTCTTTTAGATTTATCCACTAATACGTAATGCCAAGCAGCTCTTCCATTATCCTTGCCACGTACAAGAAACAAACAATCTAATCTGCTCTTCCTAGTAGATTCTGCAAAATTTTTATTATTTAACTTACTTTTCCTTAATACACTCTTCGAATCAGAAAAAGGAATATCTTTTTCTTTTTTACTATTCTGCAATTCAGAAAATCTCGCCGCTTGATTAGGCAAAGCATTAGGATTTTTATACTTTTCAGTAAAACTGCCACTTCCGCTCTTTCTATTAGCTGCAAATTGCTTAGCAAACTTTGAATCCTTGTTTAGATCATCACCCATTTACTTACCTAACTTAACTAAATCTTGTAACTAAAAATGACTACTTCTAGTTCTTTATTATATACTACATTTTTAGTATAATTATATAACATACTACAACAATTAAACCAATTATGCATAAGTAACATGAATAATATATTAATTATCACCGGACCTACAGCATCAGGTAAGTCTAAAATATCTTTAAAAATAGCGCAAGATAATAATGGAGTAATTGTAAACTGTGACTCAAAGCAAATATATAAAGAAATTCCCATAATTACCGATCAACCAGATTTAAAAAATACTTCCATTCTACATAGATTATATGGGTATGTATCAGTAATGCAACAATACTCTGTAGGATTATGGGTAAAAGATCTCAAAAAAGAAATCCTATCTATTTTAAAGAAGAAAAAACTACCAATAATAACTGGGGGTAGTGGAATGTATATCAACAGTATAATATATGGACTGTCACAAATTCCTAATATAGAAAATGACATTAGAGAGAAAACAAAAAAGTTATTTGAAACTCTCGGAAATAAAGAATTTTATTCATTGTTAATAAATAAAGATCCTGCAGCAAAATGTTTACACCAGAATAACTCACATAAATTATTAAGAGCATATGAAGTAATCGAACAAACTGGTATTTCTATATTTGAGTGGAGAGAAAACACAAATCGTAAACCTCTATTTAATAATTTCAAACTCTGCGTTCTTCTACCACCACGACATTATGTATACAAAAGAATTAATGAACGTTTTCTTAATATGATGAATACATTTGCGATACAAGAAATCGAAAATCTATTATCATTAAATGTACCTACACACTTTCCTGCGATGAAATCTCATGGTGTTCCAGAAATTATTCAATATTTACAAAGAAAAATTAGTATTGAACAAGCAATAGAAACAGCTCAAAAACATACAAGACACTATGCCAAACGGCAATATACATGGTTTAAAAACCAATTTCCAAATGCACTATTCTTTGAATCTCAAGATCAATTATTGGAATCTATTAAAAAAATTAATTAATTACACAATATCATATACACTTTTTAATAACACATTATACTCTTGAATTCCACTATTACTCACCACTGATGAAACCAGTGAAGATTTACAGTATACTCTATCACTTACACATTTATCTCCCCCACATATAACATCAAGATAATACTGTCGTTCTTCTCCAAAAGGGCTCGTAAAGTATAAATGTTTATACCTTATACATTATTAAATATCTCCACATAAGTATGATTTTCAACATTTGCTATAATATAAGATCTAACGTCGAGATATGCTTTTCAATTATTAAGTATGCTTTCAAATTCACCTTTAAAGAAAAACATAAGAAATATCTCATCTTGATTTAAATTTTTTCTCCAGTCAATAGCATAAGCTTCTTTGGAAGGAATTCATTATAAAACTTACAATATTTATTAAAAGTAGTATCATGATATACATGAGGATCAAGGAGATCTTCACTAGGATAAAGTTTAGATCTTACAGTATTATCGTCAGTATGAAATTCGGATCGAATTTTATCAAATTTATAATTCACCGCATGAGATAAATAAGGTAAATGATTCCTATCCATAAACAATATTAATTCCATAATTTAACCTCTTAAAAAATTAAATTATTAATAACTAATAAGTTTATCTAAAATTATCAAACATTTTATACAAAAAATAAGAAAATAAAAGTCCTTATATAGTAATACATAAAAAAAATTACATATCTTCATCAATTTCAATTAACATTCCAAGTGCTCTTTTATAGGTCATTAATAACATCTCATGTTCTTCTCTAACATCATTTTTCATTTTTCTCAATTTTATTATTTGCCTTATAATCTTGGGATTAAAACCATTACTATTTGCTTCGTTATATACTTTTTTAATATACTGACTTACTTCTTCTCTTTCAGATTCTAATTTTTCAATCCTTTCTATGTAACGCTTTAAACTTTCAACAACAACATTATCTTCACCTTTTAACGTTGAATTATTATCAAATACCATATGATTTTCCTTATTATTCGTAACTGGTAGTATATCAATAATTTATTTGAAGGCAAATGCACATTACTATTATCATTTTAGTTTTTATTTATAAAAAGTGCATTTTATAAAATGCGATTAAAGAAATTACTTAAAGTGCTTTAGAGATAATTTACTTACAAATTAATGAACTCAGGTACCATATAAACAAGCACGTACAAATTACTTAGCAGCACTATAAAAACATAATGCTGCTAAAGCAATTAACACAGTTTTAAGCAAAAATAAGGAATAATGATATATTTCTATAATAATAAAAAAAGATATCATATATAGCAAAAAAATTATATATGAGACTGTACAGATATAACACTATATTTTCTAACTAAAAACTCAACAACTTTTATTATTAATCTATTATTAAGAAAAGATATTTTTACCTGAAACATTCCAACTGCGTAAAAAGTCTTCAAGACCTTTATCAGTTAAAGGATGTAAAAACATTTGTTTAAAAATCGATGGTGGAATTGTAATTATATCAGCTCCTATCTTTGCAGATTGTATGACATGTGTAAGGTTACGCACAGATGCTACAAGAATTTTGGTACTAAATGTATGATATTTAGTATAAACATCACGTATATCTTCAATTAATTTCATCCCAGATTGACCTATATCATCTAATCTACCTACAAAAGGAGAAATAAAATAGGCTCCAGCCTTTGCTGCTAAAATTGCTTGAGAAACAGAAAAACAAAGAGTAACATTAACCTTTACATTGTACTCACTAGATAAAACTCTACATGCAATTAATCCATCATAAGTTAAAGGAACTTTGACAACAATATTGCCAGCAATCTTAGATATCTCTAGACCTTCCTTAATCATATCTTTGTAAGATGTAGAAATCACTTCAATACTTACAGGACCTGTTATCAATGAGCACATCTTGAGTATTAAATCCTGACATTCTAAATTTGACTTTGAAAGCAACAATGGATTAGTTGTAATCCCATCTATTAAGCCAGTAACACTAAATTCTTGTAAAAAATCTATATCTACAGTATCAAGAAATATTTTCATAAATTATCTAATTATATCATTTATAAAAGTTAATTGTTTTTTTGCCATTTCAACAAGTATTTTATCATTTATATTATGTAAGATCTTCTCTATATCATCTTTACATTGCTTAAGCATTACAGTATCAATGTTATTAGTATTAATTAGTTGATTTGCTATAACTTTACAATTATCTGAATCAACTTTTAGTATAGGATTCAACACATAGAAAATACTAGTACCCGTATCAAGTTTTAGTTTAATAAGCCCAGACCTTAACTCTATAATAAACCTTTCATGCCCAGGCAATATTACAAATTCCCCATCTATAGTATAGGAAGTCATAGACAAAACTCTATGTACTTCCAAAAAAGTATCAGGAGTAATAAATTCAATACAAAGATACTTATTATTCGTCATATTTTACCTTCTTTTTGAAGTAATTCTGCTTTTTTTATAACATCATCTATACTACCAACCATATAGAACGCAGCTTCTGGCAAATGATCATACCTTCCTTCTACTAATCCTTTAAAACTTGATACCGTATCTTCAAGAGATACAAACTTACCAGGACTACCTGTAAATACCTCAGCAACATGGAAAGGTTGTGATAAAAATCGCTGAATTTTTCTTGCTCTTGCTACTATAAGCTTATCCTCTTCTGAAAGTTCGTCCATTCCAAGAATTGCAATAATATCCTGCAAAGATTTATATGTTTGCAATATACGCTGTACTTCTTTAGAAACTTCATAATGCTCTTGACCTACAATATCAACAGACAACGCTTGAGAAGTTGAATCTAAAGGATCAACAGCAGGATATATACCTAATTCAGATATTTGCCTTGACAATACAGTTGTTGAATCAAGATGAGCAAAAGAAGTAGCTGGAGCAGGATCTGTTAAATCATCGGCAGGTACATATATTGCTTGTACAGAAGTAATAGACCCATTATTTGTGGAAGTAATTCTCTCTTGCATTGCACCCATTTCAGCTGCCAAAGTTGGTTGATATCCTACAGCAGAAGGTATTCTACCTAACAAAGCTGAAATTTCAGATCCAGATTGGGTAAATCTAAAGATATTATCTACAAAAAACAAAACATCTTGGTTTTCACTATCCCTAAAATATTCTGCCATAGTCAAAGCAGATAATGCAACTCTTAACCTTGCTCCAGGAGGTTCATTCATCTGACCATACACTAGAACTGCCTGAGATTTATCTTGCTCATCTAAATTTATTACTCCAGACTCTATCATTTCATGATATAAGTCATTTCCTTCACGTGTACGTTCTCCAACACCAGCAAAAACCGATACACCTTTATGTGCTTTTGCAATATTATGTATTAATTCCATAATTAATACTGTCTTCCCTACTCCAGCACCACCAAATAGACCAACTTTTCCTCCTTTAAGATATGGAGCAAGTAAGTCTATAACCTTAATTCCTGTCACTAATATTTCTGTTGCAATTTTTTGATCTGTCAATTTAGGGATTTCTGAATATATGGATTTAACAGAATAATTTGAGTCTGTCAATGGACCACGATCATCTATTGTATTTCCCAACACATCAAAAACTCGACCCAAAGTCGCCCGACCGACAGGAACAGATATAGGAGAACCAGTGTCAATAAACTTATCATTTCTAGATAAGCCATCAGTACTATCAAGTGCTATACACCTTACAATATTATCACTAATATGCTGAGACACCTCAAGAACTAATTTTTTTCCATTGTATATTTCTTGACTTTCCAGTGCATTAAGTATCTTAGGTATTTTACCATTAGTAAACTTTACATCTACAACTGCAGTCATCACGCGGACTACAAGTCCTATATTTTCTTGTAATTCATCAACTTGAGTACTTGCACTATTTTTACTTTTACTATTAGTTTTAACTCTACTTTTTGCTTTACTAGCTAAATTTGACATTTTGTACCTTACAATAAAAAACCAGCAAGAAAAAAACCACACTTCAATGTAGTTATTCAAACTCAAGAGTATTGTAATGTAATAAAAAAAACTTGCAACAATTAACAATTGTCATTTTCTGAGTGCCCCTAGCCGGACTTGAACCAGCATACCTTTTCAGGCAATAGATTTTGAGTCTACCGTGTCTACCATTTCACCATAGGGGCTAAAACTGGTAGATACAATATATAAATTCTGACTTTTAGTCAATGATTTAAATTCGAATAATATTACCTTGAATAACTAAATATTACTATTAAAATTAAAAACATATTTAAGGTTTATTTATATAAATTCAATACTTATATATTGATAACTTTTTGCATTTAAAAATATATTATACCATAACTTAAAGGCTATATTTTATGTCTACATTAGAAAGTGGCCACACTTTACACTATATATTAGATGAAAAAACAAGTAACTCTTTAACTGAAGCATTAGAAACACAAAATTTTCCCATTATACAAGAAATAATAAATAAATCAGACAATGTACAACTTGCAAATTTTATACTAACTTCAACTTACCAACATCGCAAAGAACTCCTAAATAATATCAATGACAATCTAGTAAAAGACATTCTTATTCACCTTGTCCCAGATTTACGCCAAGAAATAATCAAAGTTTTAGGAATAAAGAAAGTAGCATCTTTAATATCTCAATTAGACACTGAAGATATTGTTGCAATTATTGAAGATCTTGACAAAGAAAGCCAAACAAGTATTTTAAATGTATTACCAAGGCGCAATAAAGTATTCGTTCACGAGTTGCTATCATATCCAGAAGAAAGTGCTGGTAGATTAATGCACAAAGATATTATTATTGCTCCAGAATATTGGACTGTAAGTCAACTATTAAATTTTTTAAGTCAACATAACAAGCTAAATAAAGAATTCTATGAAATTTTCATAGTAGATCCAAAATTAAATCCTATAGGATACTTAAGACTAGATAATATAATTTGTGCAAATAATACTCAAACCATAAAAAATTTAATGAAAACTGATATAAAAATTATAAAATCACAAACAACACAAGAAGAAGTTGCAGAAATCTTTAGAAAATATTCCTTATTATCAGCTCCAGTTGTAAATAAAGAAGGAAGAATTATAGGTTCAATAATAGTACATGACATATTAAATGTAATGCATCAGGAAGCAGAAAAAGATGTTTTACATTTAGGAATGGTATCAGATAATGATATTAGTTCTTCATTGCTAAAAACGGTAATAAAAAGATTACCATGGTTAATAATAAATCTTATTACAGCAACAATTAGTTCAATGATTATAGGAATATTCAGTAATACCTTACAACACTTCATCGCATTATCAGTAATAATGCCAATAATTGCATCTATGAGTGGTAATGCAGGACTACAAGCTTTGACTGTAACTATTAGAGCTTTATCTACTAAGCAACTCACTCACAGAAATGCTTATAGATTACTCTTTAAAGAATTATCTGTAGGATTTATCAATGGTCTGATACTAGCAATAGTATCTTCAATAGCACTTATGATGAGAGGACAAGATCTTAATATCCAAATACTAGCAGGAAGTTCTATGATAATCACCTTTTCCATAGCAACTCTCTTGGGTGCTGCTATACCAATGATATTAAACTTCTTTAAGATTGATCCTGCTATATCCTCTTCTATAATTATATGCGCTACAAGTGATACTTTATCTTTTTTAATTTTCTTAGGGATGGCTACAATATTTTTATTGTAACCTATTTCTGATATTATCACAGATATACAACTCTCATAAGTGATATAAATATAAAGCACATATTTTTACTTTTGACGCATTTATATCTTGTATATAAAAAAGAAGAGGTAGAATTGCTCTTTTGTCGAACGCATAAAACATTTGACGTAAATAATATTAAGATATATCACTACTTTAAATATTTAATACCTATTATATAAAAATTTCAGTATGTTTGCTTAATCATATAAAAGAAGACTTAAAAATGTCAAAATACACATTTTAATAGTTTTAGTTACTGTGACCTAACAGGAGAAAAGCTATGAACATCAACGGCATTAATACCAACTTTAATTTGTTCAAGATACTCATTTAATTCACCAGGAACTTTATTTTGTTCAATACGTTGCTCATAGTATTTTAACATTCTTTCAAGTGATTTTCTTTGTCCATATTTCACATCTATACTCTGCTCTATTTTTGATATTTCATCACTTAGATCCTTCATACTCCTCTTAGTATTGATATATTTAACTATTAAATTTACAGTATGTTCGAATCTGGTAAATGTATCTATTAATTCTGTACTTCCCCATCCTAAATAATTATAGGTAAATATTGCTTTTATGTCCTTTAGCTTTTCTAGATCACTAGGATAATACATAAAATCATCATGTAAAGACAGCAACAACTCTCTAATTATACCCTTAACTTTTTCTTTATCCCCATCATTGCCATGATCCCCTTTTTTCATTTTATTCATTAATTCCTCAATATTTCCTTCCAAAATTTCACCTTGTTCTGTTACAATACAGTTTAAACGCAACATACTATATAATAAACTACAACATACACTTGATGAGCTATTCAATTGCTTAAATTCTTCTATTAATGGAACATTTGTTAATTCTAATGCGTCATTTCCTTGACATGTTTTTTGCAATATTTCACTTACCCTACTTAATATTTCTTGATCTTCTGATTGTATTTCTTCCTTTCCTAAGATTTCCTTAAATTCTATAAATGCACTTTTTAAACTATTCATTTCTTGTAATTCTGATTGTCTCGTATGTACAAAATCTGACTGATCTCCATGTATAAAAGGTTTTAACTCATCAAAAAATTTATCATATCATCTAAATTAGAGATGATAAATTCTACTTCTCTTACCATGGATTGTCTGGCTGAAGCAAACATTCCTTCTCTTATCTGCTCTATTACTTGTTCAACTATTTCTTTTAATTGTTCTGCATTTTTTACATTGTTTATGTCTTTTTCTATATTTGGAAACGTTTCCAAGAATAATGCTTTTGACTTTTGCACTACTACATAAAATGTTTGTTGTAAGTCTTCATACTCTTGTTCTAAATCTTTCGAAAACTTATATATTACAGGTATCATTTCTTCCCATGTATCTAAATTCTCTTTTACTGTTGGATTACTTACTTTATCTTTCAGGACTTGTATTGAAGATAATATCTGATCTTTCAATTCTTCATCTAAAGCGTTGTCTAATATAGTACTTCTCTGTGATAACTTCCTTAATCCTTCTTCAACATTTCTTTGCAACTCTAATTCTTTTAGCTGATCTTTTGCTTCTTGATTTTTCAACATAAATTCATCTAATAAGACAACTAACTCTCTATTGACAAGTTGCGGTTCCTGTTCACAAAACTTATTAAATAAACTTTTTAATTCTTCCATCTTGTCATCATTTTGCAACTCTTCTAATCGACACTTACTTAATAGTTTAGTTAACTCTTGCAACGATTCATGTAGATTATCTTGTTTTAAATATCTTCCTTTTAAATAGCATAATTCACTATTAAACTCTTCATATTTTTTCCGTACTTCTTCTTCTTTCAGTAATAATTTATCTTCATTTTTTTGAAACTCACTAAGTACCTGCTGCAGCATTATTTGGTTGCTACAATTAAAAAAATCATTTAGTAATTCTCGAAACCTTCCTACTGTTTCTGCATTGTTTAACTGTCCTAATATATTTTCCAATTCTTCATGCGTAAGTTGGTATGGTATTTCACTTGCTGCTTCTTTGTTTAATGTTTCAGCATAAGGTAGTATTTTTTTGAGATTATTCATACTGTCACAAATTTGTGTCTTTAAATCACTGCTAACACCTCTATTCAATTTTTTCCGTTAGATTATCCAGCAAGTGATTTACCTTCAGTATTATTTCACTATCACTAAATAAATTGTCAATGCTTGCTTCTACATGTGCTATTCTATTCAATGTTATTAGCTTTATTTCTAAAAATCATATATTTTACCCAAGTTAGCTACTAATTCTTGTGTTCTTATATATTCTTTATCCATAGACATAAAACTATCTTCTATCACTTTAGGTTTATTAACGTCTACAACTCTGGATAATTCAATATCTAATATTTTTTCACCAAGAACATTACCAATTAATTGATATACACCATCATCTTTCAAAACAAATGCACCTTTTCTTAAAGGATCATATACTTGGAAAGTCTGTACTTTTTCTATCAATAAATCAACTGAATCTAATATTTCCTTTAAATGACTTTCTGCTAGTACAACAACTATACTTTTTTCTTGAATTTGAGTATATACTTCTAATTCTCTTGATACATTATATTTAAACGTTTTTAATTCACTGATAATATCTTTTATTTCTCTAAACAATGGTTTATTTTTAAGACATGATAGTAAATTATAAACTCTGTTTCTAGTGAATATATCTATACAAAAGTATGGCTGAGTGATTTTACATAATTCATCAAAATCTTCATGCAGTATATCAATGATCCCATTTTTTCTTTCTTGAAATATAAATTTTAATGGCTTTACAACATTTGAAGATATATTTTGTATTCTAGCACTTAATGCTTGTTTTTCAGCCATAAAAACTTTCACTTTTTTCATATTATCAGCAAATCTATCAAAAATTTGTTCTGACTCCGAAGAAAGTATTTCCTGAATATCCTGTTGTTTATATTTTTGATTATGTTTAATAACGTTAGGCAATTTCATTAATAATACGTAGTGTAGTTTAGCCAAATTTTCATTACTTCTATCTTCTTGTATTTCCCGTTCTAATTTTTGTAATCGACTATATTCTTCTCTAAAGTCACTATCCATATACTTAGTTATCTTAAAAAAGTATCTCTTAATTCACTTCCTTGTCTTGAAAAAAGATCACATTTTTTCTTAAAATCATTAATGTCCATATCTAAGCAACTAATATCAGATTTTATTTCTGTAATCCTTTCTGTTAATGACTTACCATTTACTAAGACATTTGCTAATTGATTTCTCAAAAAAACTTCCTGCTGTAATGTTTCACTAATATTAAACTTATATTTTTTTTGACAATATGCTTGGAATTCCATCTGACAATCAATTTTTTTTAATCTTCCCATTATTCTCAATAAATCTGCCACTGGATGTAACATATCGAAAATGGAAGGTAGAACCTCAGGAAAAACTGAAGAATCACGCAATTTTAAATAAGTAAAAAACTTTTCTTGTTCATGCTGGATACGATTAAAAATATTTAAAAGAAGACCTTGTATACTTACTATACTATCATATTCTTGTTTACAATCATAAAACCCTAAAGCACCTTTTAAAAAGTTCAGAGAATTTAGCATTTGATTTTGCTGACCTATCAACAATTTGAAGTTTTCTAAGCCAAGTCCATATTCTTTACAACATGTACCTATTTTTTCTATTATTCTTTCTCTGTCTTCATCACTCATTCTACCAGATAAAAAACTTGCAACGCTCTCTAAGAATTCCTTTTGTCGTAACAATAAAATTCCAATATTTTCAACTATTTCTTCATTTAACTTAGGTTGAAGCTCCAATATTATCTGTTCATATTTTTTATTAAATAAACCTACTCTTAATTTATTAGATACCTTGACGATAAATGCTAAATAAGCTGTGGAAATCAACAGACATAGCAATAAAGCAGCTATAGTAGTTATTTCGATTATAGGATTTTTTCTGTTTAAAGCACAATAGTGCAATATACATAATTATAACACTAAGTAACAACAATATTATGAAGTAAACAATAGATAAAGAAAAACTTGAACTTGTATTAAACATTCAAATACATACCATAAATTAACAATAATATAAAAAAATCAGCTAAATATTAATATTGTAACTGTATATCAAAATAAAATAAATATTAAATATTAATTATATGAATAATACTGCATATAAATAATAATTTATCTATTAAATATTATTTAATAATAATTAATATTTATTATAACTAAAATAAATAATAAGATTAATATTTAAAAATTCCTATTTTATTTACAATAATACAATAAGAATATTCTCAATAAATAGAATCTACACATTACAGCAATACTGTCATTTAGATATAAATATTTGTTATAAACAAACATTCAAATATTTTTTATATAGATTAAATATTATCAAAATAAATTTATATGCTCTGAGTAATGGATGAATTATATAGATGACAATATATATTTTATAATTCTGGATGTCAGTAATAATTTATACTTTATATATATGATGTAATTGTCTATCCTTCTGTACAAAAGTCATATACTAAGCTATTAGTATTAGAATCAAGTTTAATTTTCACATTTCCACCATTAAATAACTTTCCAAATAGTATTTCTTCCGCTAAATATTTCCTAACTTTTTCAGAAATAATATTTTCTACATGCCTTACACCAGACTCATCACCATATCCAACATCTGCTAAATATGTCAAAACATCATCACCTATGTCTACATGTACATTCTTTTTGGCTAGTTGTTCTTTAAGTTGGTCAATAAATTTCTTCACTACCCGCAACATGACTTGTCGATCCAAAGATGAAAATGAAATTATAGCATCTAATCTATTTCGAAATTCAGGACTAAAAATTCTTTCAATTGCTTTTCTATTATCTCCAGAATTAAAACTTTTATCTCTAACAAATCCTACAGAATTCTTACTTAATTCAAAAGCACCAGCATTAGTTGTCAAGATAATAACTACATTATGAAAATTAACTTTCTTTCCATAAGTATCAGTAACACACCCATAATCCATTATTTGCAATAAAATATTATATATATCACTATGAGCTTTTTCTATTTCATCAAGTAACAGTACACTATATTGATGTCTTGCAATAGAATCAGTCAACAATCCTCCTTGATCATATCCTACATATCCAGGAGGAGATCCTATAATTTTAGACACAGCATGAGATTCCATATATTCAGACATATCAAATCTGATTAACTTCATACCCATATGATTTGCTAACTGCTTTGCTAGTTCAGTTTTACCTACTCCAGTCGGTCCAGCAAATAAATAACTTGCTAAAGGTTTATTGTGATTTCTTAATCCTGCTTTAGCAATCTTTATTGAGTCTACAAGATTAGAAATTGCGAAATCTTGACCAAATATATTTTGTTTTAGATTTATTTCTAAATTCTTTACTCTATCTAAATCATTAAATGATAAATTACTACATGGTATCTCAGTAATTCTTGAAATTATATGTTCAATATCATTTCCAGTAATAACATTATTACCAGTATTATGCAATTTACAGTACACTCCTGCTTCATCTATAACATCCACAGCTTTATCCGGAAGCATCTTTCCTGAAATATACCTATCCGATAACTCTGCAGCATATTTAATTGCTTGATTAGTATATCTAACCTGATGATGTGATTCATAATAAGATTTTATACCATCTAATATTCTTAGCGTCTCGCTTACTGAAGATTCTTCAACATTAATTTTTTGATATCTTCGAGCTAAAGCCCTATCCTTTTCAAAATTATTATTATACTCTTTATAAGTAGTAGCCCCAATACATCTCAAAGTCCCCCTAGCTAAAGCAGGTTTTAATAGATTGCTAGCATCAAGAGATCCACCACTAGTAGACCCTGCTCCAACAATTGTGTGAATTTCATCAATAAATAATATTGCATTTTCTCTTGTTTCTATAGCTTTAATCACAGATTTTATCCTTTCTTCAAAATCTCCACGATAACGTGTTCCAGCTAACAGTGCACCCATGTCTAAAGAATATATAACCATTCTCTTTAACTGATCAGGTACATCACCTTCTATAATTTTTAATGCTAAACCTTCAACAATTGCAGTTTTACCAACACCAGGATCGCCAACATATAGCGGATTATTTTTTCTTCTTCTCAATAAAACTTCCATAGTTCTATCTAATTCATATGACCTTCCTATCACATAGTCTATCTTTCCTTTTCTTGCTGCTTCATTTAAATTAATGCAATATGCATCTAAAGTTTCATTATCTTTGATCAATATATCTCTAGACATGCTACCTACTTGCTGTTTTCCATATTCAGCATCTCTAGCAAACTCATGATCTAAACTGAATTCCCCAATATAAGAATTATTATTAGACATATAGTTTACAACATCTACATATTTTATATTTTGCTCATGCAAAAAACAGGCACTGTATGAATCCTTCTCTGACAAAATTTCAGCAAGAATATTTGCACCTGTTACTTCACTTTTACCAGAAGTATGAGCATGAATAATAGCTCTATGCACCAATCTTTCAAATATAGCGGTAGGCTTTACTTCTGCTATACTTTTATCAATCAAAGTAGGGACTTCATATCTTAGAAAATTTATAATAGTAATCTTCAGCTTATCAATTGATACACGAAAAGCATAAAAAACACGCCTTGCATCTATATCATCAGTTAAAGCTAATAAAAGATGTTCTAAAGTAGCATACTCATGATGAAAATCAAATGCAATTGACAATGCCTTGTGTAAACTAGCCTCAAGATTTTTTGATAACACTAATGTCCCCAAATTTATAATTTAAAAAATTTTAACATCTAAGAATTAAAAATAAGTTGATAAACCAAAATCCAAGAACTATAGGTCAATATGATGAAATAGATTTTTAATATTATATACGTAAAATAACATATTATGCAATGCTAAGAGTATAATAAATATCACACATGTTTGAAGGTAATATAATAATCAAATTTTTCACTTTATTAAGTCTAGAAGTAATATTGGGAGTAGATAATATTATTTTTATTTCACTCGCCGTTACAAAAATATCACCTGAATTACGTAATAAAGTAAAGTATATAGGGTTATCATTAGCACTAATAATGCGCATTATTGCTTTATATGGAGCATCAATTATACTATCATTAAACAATCCTATCATATACTTATCACAACTTCATCTTTCACCTAATAATTTATTTATGATTTTTGGAGGAGCATTTTTAATATATCAAGGTTTATCAGAAATATTACATGATATTTATAATAGAAATGTTAAACAACACTTCAAGAAGTTTAAATCAAATTTCTATCTCGTAATATTACAAATAATGTTAGTTGATTTAATATTTTCTATAGATTCAATATTAACTGCTATTGGAATCACTAATGATATTATCATCATTCAAATAGTATTTATATTATCCATCATATTTACAATTTTATTTTCAAATTACATAATACAAGCCATTACTACATACAGCAATATCAAAACTATAGCTGTGATGTTTGTACTAGTATTAGGAGTAATCTTAGTATTAGATGGAATACATATTAAAATATCACACAACTATTTGTATTTTACTTTTATTTTCTCTATAATTACTGAAGGAATAAATATAATCAAAAATAAAAATAACATATAGTATTTCATTATATCTATGTCTTAATTTACCTAAACTACATCAACAATTCCAATTCAGTAAACAACTACTTATATTAAAAACAATCTTAATACTAGGTAGAACATATATTGAATATCAACAATTAAAAGAACACTACAAAAAATATATCACAATATCCTTCCACTTATAAATATATTAAAAAAACTTAAAATTTCTTGTTTTAGAACTGAAACCTTATAGTTAATATTACACTTCAACACTCAACTTCTAAAAAAATTATTTCCTCTTTAATAGGCAAAATCCTATATTATAAATAAGTATATAGTTTCAAAAGACAACATATAGAATATAACTTTACATTATATACATTACTAGTACATATATAACAAACCTATACAATAAAACCAAAATTGCAAACTATTGAGATTCTAATAACTGATTTACTCTAACTAAATTATCAAAATAATGATCTAGCTTAAAATACAACCTAGGTATATACCTAAGATTTACGTGAGAAAATATAGCCTTTCTAATAAAATAAGATGAATCATTTAGTTCTTTAATTATCATTTCTTTATCTAAGCAATCCTGTGAAACTATAACAAATACAGTAGCATTTCTTATATCATTACTCACTTCTAACTTAGATATAGTAACTAAACCACTAATAGAAAAAACATCTTGCATTAGTACTCTAGATATTGCTCTACTTAATACTGAAGCAACCTTTAAATTTCTAAAATTTTCAGATTTATAAATCATTTTATAACTCTAATTTCTTCTACTATCTCTAAAACATTAATTATATCACTTTCAGGATATATCTCCTTTGAATAATCTAGTAAAATACCACATTCAAAGCCAGAAGTAACTTCTTTTACATCATCTTTAAAACGACGTAGGACTTTTACCCTTCCTTCATGTATAACATTATTATTACGTATTAATTTTACTAACGCACCTTTTTTTACTAACCCATTTACTACATAACATCCAAGTACACTTCCTCCACTGCCACAAGAAAATATTTTTCTTATGGATAAAGTACCTACTTGTACTTCTTGCTGCAACGGCTTTAACATACTACTCATTATCTTTTTGACATCATCAATTATTTCGTATATCACCGAATAATACTTTATCTCAATATCTTTTTGTTTTGCTAGCTCTTTTACCTGTGTATCTGCATTAACATTAAAACCTAAAATTATCGAATTAGATGTTTCTGCTAATAGAACATCTGATTTTGTAATATTTCCTACACCCTTATATAAAATATTTAATTTTATATCCTCATGAGTTATTTTGCCTATTGAATAACATATTGCTTCAACAGATCCCATAACATCACACTTTAAAATTACATTTAATTCATCAACTACATCATAAGATAATATGCTAGCATCTACCTTCTTCTTCACATTCGACTCTAACTCTGTATTCAATAATTCTTGCCGATAATCGATTAATTCACGTGCTTGCTTTTCAGAATCTACAACAATAAAACTACTTCCAGAATTAGGTATATTATTTAATCCTAACACTTTTACTGGCTTTGAAGGAATAGCAATTTTTTCACTCTTTCCTTCTCCATTAATCATATTACGCACCCTACCATAACATTTATGCCCAACAACAATAATATCACCTACCTTTAAAGTTCCTTTCTGTACTATTAAAGTTGCTACAACTCCACAATTTTTATCAATTTTTGACTCAATCACTGCACCAGATGCTCTAGTATTATAAACAGCTTTTAACTCTAATAATTCTGCCATTAATAATATGCTTGACTTTAATTGATCTAAATTTATTCTCTCTTTAGCTGATACAGGAACAACAATAACATCTCCACCTAAACTTTCTGCTACTACTCCATGATTTAGTAAACTATTAGTAATTTTATCAAGGTCAGCTTCATGCTTATCAATTTTATTAACTGCAACTACCATTGCTACATTTGCGGCTTTTACATGATTAATTGACTCAATTGTTTGAGGCATAATACCATCATCAGCAGCTACTACTAATACTACTATATCAGTAACATTAGTACCACAGGCTCTCATAGCAGTAAATGCTTCATGTCCTGGAGTATCAATAAAAGTAATCCTTTTATCCCCATCAATTATTATTTGATAAGCTCCTATATGCTGCGTAATACCTTTAAATTCTCCATCTGCAACATTTGACTCACGTATCGCATCAAGTAAGGAAGTCTTTCCATGATCCACATGTCCCATTACAGTGACTACTGGTGCTCTAGGAAGTAGTTCTGCATCATCACCATCAGAATATAAATCTTCCTCCAATTTACCATCATTAACCAACTTAAAAGTATGATTAAAAGCTTCTACAACAATAGAAGCTTGACTTGAATCTAAAAAATCTGTTGGTTTAACATCACGTCTTCCCATTTGATATAATATATGTTGCACATCTTTTACTCTTTCAGACATATTACTAGCTAATTCTTGTACAGTAATTTTATTAGGGATTAAAACTTTTCGAGTAACTTTATTTTTTACAGCTTTAACAGAACGATTCTTTTTACTTTTATATGATTGAACAACCTGCTTATTATTATCTTCTAATTCTTCTTCAATCACTAGTTTTACATGTTTACTATACATGTTACTAGACATTACTTTTTTCGGATTTCCTTTCTTTTCTTCATGCTCTTTTTCATATTTTTTGAGTTTTTTCTCTTCAATATTCTTAGATTGTAACAAATCACTTATATTATCAATAACTGGCTGATTACTATCCTGACTAACATCAGGCTGATCACCAGATTGACCAGATTGAGATTCTTCTTGTTTTTTTCAATATGATCTAAATTTTTTGATGTATCTTCTGATGATAAATTATTAGCTTCCACTTCATTTATTGCTACTGTTTGTTCTATAGTATCTTCACTACTTACTACAGGCATAACATTATCACCTGCACTAACTTGAGTAGTTTCTACAATATCATCAACTCTATCAATAACTTCTTCTTTACTTTGTTTTTCACTAACTTCTTCTTTTTTCTCATAAATATTAGCATTTTGTAGTGCATTCATACGTGAAATTTGCTCTTGGATAGTAAGAGAATTCTCACTTTCAACACCTTGATAAATATTCTCATTTTGTAGTACTGCAGAAGCTTGTACAATATTATCAATATCCTTTCTTTTTTGCTTTTGCGTACTTCTACAGTAGTAATAGATTTTTTTAAAGAAAATTTTGTACTTTGCTGTATATTTGAAGATAGCTTTAGCTTATCACTAAGCTTAAGTGTTGTACGCTCAGATTTACCTGATACTAACCCACTATTTACAACACTCTTAGACTCATTCATAGACAACTACCCAAAATAAAATTACAACCACCCTATTTTCTTTCTTGACTCTAATATAATAGAGTCAATTTGATCTTTAGTTAATGCAATATCAGGAATAATATCGTAAAATTCATCTGTACATAAACCAGCTATATCTTCTAGGTTCTTAATACCGTTCTCAGATAATGCTACAATATCACTAAGCCTTAAAAAAGGTAGCATTGTGACATCTTTATCAATAGACAAATTTTCCAGCATTTGCTGCATTTCAGCATTTTTACGAGCCAAATAATCAGCAGCTCTACTTTTTAATTCTACTGCAATCTCTTCATTAAAACCATCTATAGCAGAAATATCACTAACAGATGCTTGATCTATATCTTCAATACTAACGAAACCTTCAGTAAACAGCAACTGACCTATGATTTCTTCAACATCTAACCCTTCAACAAATATCTTCGATCCTGCACTTAACTCTTTTGCTTTTCTAGTAGATTCACTCTCATCACCTATAACATCTATTTTCCAACCAACTAACTCAGATGCCAATCTAATATTTTGCCCGTATCTACCAATTGCTAAACTTAACTGATTTTCAGGAATTATTAATTCTACTTTTTCGGTATCTTCATCAATAATAACTTTTAAAACTTCTGCTGGAGCTATAGCATTAACTATAAATTTAGCAAGTTCTGGAGAATATAAGATCACATCAATTTTTTCTCCATGCAATTCAGAAATAATACTTTGAATCCTTACTCCTCTCACACCAACACATGCACCCACTGGATCAATATTTTTATCAGAAGAAAATACTGCTACTTTTGACCTTGAACCTGGATCTCTAGCTATTGCTTTTATTGTTACAATTCCATCATATATTTCCGGTATTTCCTGTTTAAAAAGCTGCTCCATAAATCCTTTATTAATTCTAGAAAGAAATATTTGAGGCCCTGAATTTTCTTTCCTTACATCTTCTATATGAGCTTTTACTCTATCACCAACACGAAATACTTCTCCTTTTATTAAATTAGAAGATGATAAATAACCTTCATTTCCATTTAAATCTACAATAACATTGTTATATTCTATACGCTTAGCAGTGCCATATACTATATCTCCTATGCGATCTTTAAAGTCTTCATACTGTTTTTTACGCTCTTCTGAAATAATAACTTGTGCAATTTTTTGCTTTGCAATCTTAGCTGAGCTATAGTCAAGATCAATAACAGGTAGAGGCTCCAACATTATATCTCCAATTTGCGCGTTTTCATCAAGTGCTTTAGCCTCTGTCAAAGTAATTAACTTGTACTTGTTTATATCAACAGTATCAATTTCATTTTCCTTACTTTCAGGAATAATAACTTCACCGCTATCACTAATGACTAATACTTGTCGATAAGTAGCAACAACACCTGTTTTTCTATCGACTGTCACTTTAATTTTACAATTTCCATATCTAGTACGACTAGTTAACTGGATAGCTTCTTCTATGGCTTTTATTATTACATCTAAATTTAAGCCTTTTTGATCAGCAATATCTTTTGCCACCCTTATTAATTCTAAGTTATCAAAATTTTGTAGATTAACCATAAAAACCCTTAGTAAAAACCTATGTACCAAAAATTAAGATTTAGTGCACCTGATTATTTAAAAATGACACATATCCAGATAAACCCGCGGTAGCAGTTTATATTATAATTATTACCCAAGTCAAGTAATTTCTCTTAACAAGGAACTCATCTTCACTATTCTACAATCAGCTTACAATTCTATTATATTTTCCTATCATAAGCAATGCAGGGGTAAAAAATAAAGTAATTATAGTAGCTAAAAATAAACCTATGGCTATAGTATAAGATAACTCAAACCACAATTGACTTGATGGAGAATTATAAATAACTTGCCTATTAATAAAATCAAAACTTATACGCAACATCATAGGGACTAACCCTACAATTCCAGTAATAACCGTCAACAATATTGGTCTAACCCTAGACAAAGCTGCATTTATTATTGCATTTTTTTTATTATCTATATTCTTCATATTAACATAAAAAGCATCAATAAGTAATATATTATTATTTACAATTACACCAGCTAATACAATAATCCCCACACCTCCCATAACCATTGAAAAAACATGATTAGTAACGAAAAATCCAAAAAATATACAGGTAGTAGAGAGAAAGATAGCTGTCATAATAATTAATGTATCATATATACTGTTAAATTCTGTAATTAGAACTAACATAATAAGTATAACTATCAGGAAAAATGCTTTTACTAAAAATTTTTGTGATTCTCTCTGATCTTTTATTTCTCCTTTAACTTCAATTAAAACTTCTGAATCCAAATTATCTTTTAATTTTTTACTTAAAAAGTCTACCATATTTTCTAGTAAATATCCATTAGATAAGTCAGCAACTATACTTACTGTTCTCATCCCATTAATACGATTTATAGCTCCTTCTTTATATTGAGCTTTGTGATTAATAAAGTGACTTACAGAAGTATAACCACGTAAAGTATTAATAAATAAATTATCTAACGTCTTTAAATTACGGTATTCTTTAGGAAATCTGACAACGATATCAACTTCACTATCAACATTATCAGGATGATATTTATTTAATAATATTCCATTGGTCATCATTTCCATAAATCTGTTGATTATTGAAATATCAATCCCAAATGTTGCTGCTTTATTTTTGTCAATATCAACTTTCCACTCTATCTCCAATGATGATTTATTATCCTCAATATTTTCAAATCCTGGAGAACTTTTCATTATTGATATTATCTTACTTGTAACATCATTAATCTTACCTATATTATATGAACTAATATCAATACGTACTGGCTTTCCTGTAACTGGTTTCATCTTTTCTTCTGTTATATTTATAATGACACCTTTTATATCGTGTAATTTACTTTTTATCTCATTTAATATTTTATAAGACCTTTTACGAAGAGACCATTTCTTTAGCTCCACTTGAATCTTTCCAATAATATTATCTATACCTAATGAATCTTCGAATAAACCAGCCTTTGTATATAAAAATTTTATTCCATCTATATTACAAATTCGTTGCTCAATTTCTTGTAATATACTGTTTCTTTCATGAATAGATAAGTTGTTACTTGATCTTACAGTAATTAGCATTCTTTCTGATTCAATGTTTGGAAAAAATTCTATACCTGGACCAATTGTAAAATATCCTAATGTAGATAAAAATAATATACTAACTATCATATAAACAAATTTTTTAGGATGATTAAGCACATTTCCTAAAATATATGCATAAATCTTATTAAACTTTCCCAATTCTGAAAAATTTCCAGTACTTATCGCAACAATTTTCGCAATACTTTTTTTATCAGTTACTGACGGCATTCCAACAATAGACCCTAAAACTGGAATAAAAACTAATGCCATAATCCATGAACCACTTAAAGTGGTAATTAATGCAATAGGAATGTATTTCATAAATTCACCAGTAGTTCCTGGCCAAAATAATAAAGGAATATACACTACTAACTTTGTCAGAGTAGATGACGCAACTGGCCAAAACATATCATATGCAGCTTGCTTAAAAGCTTCTGCTTTACTTAAACCACTAATCATTTTTCTATCAGCATATTCAGTAACTACTATAGCATCGTCAACAAGCATGCCAACAGCCATAATTAAAGAAAACAAAATTACTATATTTAATGTATACCCCATTAAATATATAACAATAATACCAAGCAGAAACGATCCTGGTATCGATACAGCAACCAATAATGCAGTTTTAGTTCCCATAAATATCATCATAATTACTACAACTAGTAAAATTGATATTAAAATAGAATTCTGTAGTTCATTTAAAATATCTGATATTTCTTCTGACTGATCTTGTAAATAAACAACTGACAAATTCTTTGGCAATACATTACGTAAATCACTTATAAGTTTTTTAACTTGAAATATTGTTTCAATAATATTTTTACCTGATTGCTTCGATATTTCCAACACTAAACTTGGATGATTATTTACTCTAACAAACTCTTTATTATCTTCGTATACTGCTTTAATACTAGCAACATCACCTACAGTTACAATGGAATATCCATCTGTTTTTATTGGTATACTCATAATATCTTGTACACTTTTTAAAAAACCTGATAGATGTATAGAATATCTTCCAACCATAGAACTAAAATTTCCAGTATTTACAAATTGATTATGATTCAATATAGCCATAACCACATCTTGTATCTGTAAATTATAACTATTAATAACATCAGGAGAAATATTGACTTCAACAACATCTTTACGATTTCCTATAATTTTAACACTTTGTATATTAGGCAACCCTTCCAATCTAGATTGTAAATTCTTTGCAATTTTAAATAATGCTCTCTCAGGTAAATCACCAATTAAAGCTATACTTAATACTGGAAATAAACTCAGATTTTCTTCTTGTACTACAGGAAAAGTTGCTTCTTGAGGTAATTTGGCACGTATCGCATCTATTTTTGACCTTACATTTTCCAAAGCTTCTTTATAATCAAATCCTGCATTAAACTCTAATATAACACTTGCATATCCATTTTTAGCTACTGAAGTAATTTTATTAATACCTTTTATAGATCTCACTTCTTGCTCAATAGGATGTATTAAAAGTTTTTCTATATCTTCAGATGACATACCCTGTAATGCACTGTGAATAGATAAAACAGGTTTTTTAACTTCAGGATTTTTTTCTTTGGGAATATTAATATAAGAATAGCAACCAAATATCAGTATTAATACTAACAGAAATATTGATACTCTATTTCTTTGCAAGAATATTTCAGCAATTTTTCTCATTATTTATTGTTAACCAAACAAGGAATTTATACTATACCATAACATATAAAAAACATTTCTATAACAACTACAACATTATTTATTGCTTCTCAATATACTTACACGCCAGAATTGACGCTTCATATAATAATAACATTGGTATTGCTAACCCTATCTGACTCAGTACATCAGGTGGCGTCAATACAGCAGCAATAATAAAAATAACCACAATTGCAACTCTTCTCTTTTTTGCCAAACCTTTTGCAGATACTATACCAATTCTAGACATTAAAGTTAAAAATATAGGTATTTGAAATGCAACTCCAAACGCAAACATTAGCTGTAATACTAAATCTAAATACTCACTAACCGAAGGCATAAATTCTATCGGCACACCCATTGAAGCATCTCTATTTTCAAATGCAATAAAAAATCTCCAAGCTAAAGGAAATATATAATAGTAAACCATTGCAGCTCCAAGAATAAATAGTACTGGTGTTGCTATCAAATATGGTAACAATATTAACTTCTCTTTCTTATATAATCCAGGAGCCAGAAACAGATAAAATTGCCATGCAAACACAGGACAAGAACACAATAAAGCAGCCATAGTTGCAACTTTTAAGTATACAAAAAAAGCTTCAGTCAAATCAGTATATATTAAAGAAAACTCAGAATTAGAACCTTCTAAATCTATTAAAGGAACCAATAAAAAGTTGTATATTCTTTCAGAAAAAAAATAACACGTACCAAACATAATACAAAAAAATATAAAACAAAAAAATACCCTATATCTTAATTCTTCAAAATGTTTAAAAAAAGGCATTTCACCATCTGTAGACTTCATTATATATGATTACCTTTCCTATGATCAATGATAATAAAGATTAACATAATTTTCTATAATTGACACAAATTGCTCAAAAATATTATCACCTTCTAAAGTACAGAATTTCTTTCCATTTTGATATACTGCAGCTACTGCCCTTTCACCATAACCAGGAAGACTAATACCTAAATTAGCGTGTTTACTTTCACCAGGACCATTTACTATACAACCCATTACTGCTACAACCATATTTTCAACTCCAGGATTTGCAATTTTCCATACATGCATACGCTTTGCTATATAATCATTTACATCTTTAACTAATTGATGAAAATACTTAGGATTAGTTCTACCACATCCAGGACATGACGTTACCTGTGCAGTAAAACTCCTCAAACCTATACTTTGTAAAATCTCTTGACATAATTTTACTTCCATAACTCTTGATTCACCAGGTTGCTGAGTCAATGAAACACGTATAGTATCTCCTATACCATTTAGCAATAGATAAGATATTCCTGCGGTACTACTAACCATTCCCTTTATACCAGATCCTGCCTCTGTCAATCCTAAATGCAGTGGATAATTACAAACATTTGATAAAACTGTATAAACAGATATTAAATCCTGTATTTTACTTGTTTTACAAGATATAACTATTTTATTTTTAGGTAGACCAATTTCTTCTGCACGTTTAGCACTTGTTATAGCAGAAATAACCAATGCTTTCTGTAAAACTATATAATCTGGTTTAGGATTATTAAGTAATGCATTATCATTCATCAATTTTGCAGTTAAATACTTATCTATACTTCCCCAATTTACTCCTATTCTAATAGGAATATCATGTTTTATTGCAAATTCAATAACATCATCAAAGTTTTTATCTCTCTTATTTCCAAAACCTATATTACCTGGATTAATGCGTATTTTACCTAAAATAGATGCATATTCTGGATAATGTTTTATCAATCTAGCAATTTCATATTGCCCACATCCTATTATCATCTTATCACTAAAACCATGCTCTACCAATACATCTCTAATATAAGGAACATTTTTTATTGCTTGTTCTGAATTAATTGCAATTCTTACCAACTCAGAACCAGCTTTTGCTAATTCTAAAACCTCACATGCATCTTGATAAACATTTTCAGAACCACCTAATGCCATAGACTGGACTACTACAGGATTATTACCCCCCAATTACTACATCACCAACTTTAACTTCATAAGTTGATTTATTTTTTTTAATATAACTAAACAATTCTTCCTGATTTAAAACTTTATCTATAACATCACAATGCATACAAAAACAACCTTATTTATTTATTAACAAATAAAATTACATAAAACTCTTCTAGACAAAAAAATAATTCTCTTAATGGAAAATTTACTTACACTATAATTATATATAAAAAACAATATTACTCACCAGGAAAATAGACATAACTAAGATATTAAAGAATTATTATTTTTTAGTATGAAGCTACATTCTCATATTCATAGTAGTAAGCTAGTGTATAATCTTCTTCATCATTATTTGTCATATTTTCGACTTGTTCCACAATACGCATAGGAATATTATTTTCTTCTTGAGAAATCTTTACCTGTTCATTTTGATCATTATGATCTATAGCAATAGGATTATGCTCATTAATTACTTTTACATCTCTTTCCATATTCAATGATTCATTATCCTGATTAGTACTATGTTTTACTTCTTGTATATCCTCTTCAACACCTTCTGGTTCTTTCAAAAATGAAAGAAAATGTACAGCTTTATGAGTATGCTTTTGCTTACTATTTTCTTCAGAATCATGTTCTGGCAATTGTTTTATATCAGATTCAGGTTTAAGCAACACATGACTATTTACATCATCATCATTTTTTTGTTTGTCATCATCTTTTGAAAATTTTAATAACGAACGCAACCCATTATCACGATCTTTAGTAACTAATTCTTCATTATCAGATTGGTTATCATTATTTTTGTCTTCATTTCCCTTAGTTATTGGAATTTTATTATTAGTAACCTCAGGTTTTTTATCTTTAACATCAGAAGTTTTGTTTTCATCTTTTGTAATTATTGGAATTTTAGTACTAATAACCTCAGGTTCTTTATCTTTAACATCAGAAGTTTTATTTTCATTTTTTGTAATTATTGGAATTTTAGTACTAGCAACCTTAGGCTTTTTACCTTTAACATCAGAAGTTTTGTTTTCATCTTTTGTAATTATTGGAATTTTACTACTAATAACCTCAGGTTCTTTATCTTTAACATCAGAAGTTTTGTTTTCATCTTTTGTAATTATTGGAATTCTACTACTAATAACCTCAGGTTCTTTATCTTTAACATTAGAAGTTTTATCTTCATCTTTTGTAATTATTGGAATTTTAGTACTAGTAACCTCAGGCTTTTTATCTTTAGTATTAGATGATTTATCATTACTTTCAGCTTTAATAATTTTAGATTCACTACTGCTACCTACTTTGATATGCTTATCTGTGACGCTGTTACTATGTATATCATCATCAACAACATCATCACTATCAAGATCTATAAACTTAGCCCCAGCTATATCAACTAAATTAATACCATTACCATCTATCATTAAATCATCATCTTCTTTTTCAGATAATATTTTTTCTAGTAATTGATCCACATTTTCTACTTGTACTTTTCTTTTTGTTTCATACTTTACAGCATTCTTGTTACCAATACCTGAAACCAATGCATCTCTACGCTCTTTATAGATTGAATAAGCACGAGAAAACTCTACATTACTATCAAAAGCCTCTCCATCAGGATTATAAATAGGTGAGTATTTCCTACTAAATTGATATCCACTCCTATTTATACAAGAAACTATCAAAAATAAAATTAATATCAATAATATATTTGAGATACCACGCCTAAACATCTAACACCTATAAGACATACTTCTTATTACAGTACATTTATACTAAATATACCATACTAAGTAAATGCATTATTTATAATATCAAAATAAATATATAACTAACCCTTAGAAACCCATTTGCAATAATTAATAATTTTTTAAAAAATCCACATTACTAACTACAGCAAAGGTTCATATGATGGAATTGAATAACAATAGGAAATTTTGTCATATAAATAACACTTAGCTAAAACAAATCAGATGTTAACTAAATTATACAATAATTGCAAACAATTTTAATACATATTTACCATTAAGACAAATTACCAATAATACTATTTGCTATTTTTCTAGCTGTAACATCACAATCAAGAATATTTGATAAAGAATTAATACGTCCATAATTAACTAAATCCAAAGTTTTGCAAATGATATTTATGATGTCTAAGAACCCTATCTTCTTATTCAAAAAGCATCTACTGCTACTTCATTTGCAGCATTTAAAATAATACTATTAGCATGAATGTTTGATGTACGCAGTATCTCAAATCCTAATTTTACCCCAGGAAATTTATAAATATCAGGTTTCATAAACGTAAGTTGATTACATAATGCTAAATTTAATTTCTTACATAGAACATTTGCTCTATTTGGCCAGAATAATGTGTACATAATTGAAATCTTCATGTCAGGTATAGACATAAATGCAATAGATGAACCATCTATATAAGATACTATACTATGTATTATAGATTCAGGATGTATAATTATATCCAACTTTTCTGCCCTTACTGAGAATAAATAGTAAGCTTCTATGACTTCAAGTGACTTATTAACCATAGTTGCACTATCAACAGATATTTTTTTACCCATTTTCCAAACAGGATGTTTTATTGTATCTTGAATCGTTACACTTTTCATCCTTTCATAATCCATAGATAATAATGGTCCACCAGAAGCAGTTAAAGTAATCTTTTCCAAATCCCTTTTTCCATTATTAGAAAGCATTTGAAAAATAGCGTTATGTTCTGAATCGACAGGAATAATATTAACGTTTTTTTCTTTTGCCAAATTAAGTAATAGTGTACCACCACATACTACACTCTCCTTATTCGCTAAGGCAATTACTTTAACACCTGCACTAATTAAATACGTCATAGGTATAAGTGCTGCTATCCCTACAATAGCCATCATTGCATAATCCACATTTAATGACGCTGCCATTGCTAGTCCAGAATCTCCAGCACTTACTTTAATATTAGTACCAAACAATAAATCTTTTAATTCGTGATATAAATCAGCATTAGAAATCACCACCCTTTCTGCATTAACCAATCTAGCTTGAAAAGCTAATAACTGAACATTCGATTTTGCAACCAATACCTTAACTCGATATTTATCAAGATCAGCAAAAATTATATCGATAATCATCTGACCAATAGCCCCAGTTGAGCCAAATATAGAAACCGTTTTCACATACTCTATAATATTAATAATTTCAATACAGTATAATCTAATATTTAGACTATTATCCATTAAAAAAATTAAAATGTAACAAATAACCTATAATATGTCTTATATAACCAACAAAAACGAAAAACATAAGATTAATCAATACTGTAAATAATAAAATTAATGACAATTTTGCATTTATTGTCACACTGTTAGAATTATCATTTGAATCAAAATACATCACCTTAATAATCCGTAAGTAGTAATAACATGAAATTACACTCACAAGAGCAAAAGTTACTGCTATTTTTATAAAACCATTCTCCATCAAATTAGATAATATATCATATTTAGCAAAAAAACCAGCTAAAGGTGGTATCCCTGCCATAGACAACATAGTTACAGCAAGACAAAATGCAATTATAGGAGATCTATTATGCAATCCTGTTAAACTTGATAATTTACACTCATCATCTTGATATTGTATTAAAACAGAAAAAAGTCCTATATTCATGATAATATATAATAATAAATACATCACAGCAGCTGTATTACTTGCAAAAGTATTCATTCCTAATGCAATTAACATATATCCCATATGTCCAATAGCTGCATAAGAAAATAACCTTTTTAAATTATCTTGTCTTATTGCTCCAAATGCTGAAACAAATATAGACAATATAGACACACAAATGATGATTTGTTGCCAATCCTTAGACAAATCAGGTAATACCTCATTCAACAGCCTAATTAATAAAAGTATAAATGTACTCTTTGGAACTATAGAGAAAAATGCCGTCATAATAGTTGACGTACCTTGATAAACATCAGGAACCCACATATGAAATGGTGCTGCAGATAATTTAAAAAACATACTAATTAAAATGAGTACTACCCCTAAAATAGCTCCTAATGGAATATTTTCACTATGAGTAAAGAAATTATATAACTCATAAAATCCAACATGTGTTGTATAACCATATAACATAGAAATTCCATACAGCATTATACAAGAAGATAATGCACTTAATACAAAATACTTTATACCAGATTCAGAAGATTTAGTACTGCTCTTATCAAAACATGTAAGTGCATACAAAGTTATACTCTGTATTTCAAAAGATAAATAAAAAGAAAGCAAATTATTTGCAGAAATTAAAGTAATTAATCCAAAGACTGCAAATAAAATCATTATAGAAAATTCATAGCAATATTCTCGATTAGATGCTATAAGCATAAACAAAACACTACTGCTAGAAAATAAAATTACAATTTTTGCAATAGAAATATACAAATCAGATTTTAAAAGCCCATCAAAAATTAATCTTGATCCAGTCTCTAAATTTAGTACAACAATACCAATAGTAACAAGTAAACTAACTAATGAAAAAACATGTATAATTCTTTTATTTAGTACAATCCCTAACAACAGGAAGATTAAAGATGAACTAACCAAAAAAATTTCAGGTATTATATAAATAAAATTATTCCAATACATAATAATCTCAAATGCCGCTAAAGTAGAAAATTTCTTAAAGAAAATTGCTCCATGAATGGAGTTAAGCATTTTAACAAGACATAATAAGGATACAATCCAAGTAATAATATAAGAATAGCCAAAATAGTTAAAACAAATAACTCATTCTTACTAAGATTACAATCAATTAAATCACAGTTTGGTACTCCCCAAATTATTTTCTTACACAAAAATAACATATATACAGCACCTAGTATAACTCCAATAGCAATCAAAACCGCAAATAGCTTAGAATAATGAAAAACTCCTAATATAGATAAAAATTCCCCTATAAACCCTGAAGTTCCAGGCAAAGCAATTGAAGCCATAGAAAAAAATATAAACATAATAGAAAATTTAGGCATTATTCCTGCCAAACCACTATATTTTGTTATCTCTAAAGTATGAGTACGATTATAAAGCATACCAACACAAGTAAATAATGCGGCTGATATTAATCCATGACTAATCATCTGAAATACAGCACCTGATATCCCATACTCATTAAAAGAAAATATCCCTGCAGTAACAAACCCCATATGAGCAATTGAAGAATATGCTATTAACTTTTTAATATTAGTCTGTACAAAAGAAATTAATGATGCATAGATTACAGCGATAATACTTAATATTATTACAAAATTTGAAAAATATACACTAGCTTCTGGCAACATAGGAAGAGAAAATCTAAGTAATGCATACGTACCAATTTTAATAAGAATACCTGCCAATAAGATAGACCCAACTGTTGGAGCTTGAACATGAGCATCAGGCAACCAAGTGTGAAAAGGTATAATAGGTATCTTAATAGCAAAAGAAATAAAAAATGCAATCCATATCCACTTCTGTGCAGTTAGATTTAAGTAATTTGATAAAACATAACTTAATTGTTCTATGTTACTTATTTTACCAGAAAAGAAGTATATATATAGTATTGCTATTAAAAATAACAAAGACCCACCTAAAGTATATAAAAATAATTTGAAAGTAGCATATATCCTATCTTCATGCCCCCAAATTCCTATGATGAAAAACATAGGAATTAATACAGATTCAAAAAAGATATAAAACATTATTATATCAAGAGAAGCAAATACTCCTACAGTTAGCCCTTCTAGTAACAATAATAAAGCAAGAAACATTCGTAAATTACTTATTTCCATATTATATAGGGTAAAAACAACACACAATAAAAACAAAAGAGTCGTTAATAATAAAAGCGGCAATGATAATCCATCTATTCCTACAGAAAAACCTTGTGCTAGATCATATACAAATTGAAACCCTTGATATAAATAATCAAATTTAATAGCTACAATAACATTTATAAAAAATGTAACAGTAACACACAATAAAGAAATAACCTTTACAAACAATGATTCTGCTTTAAAATTACTCACTGCTAATAAGCATGACCCTAATATTGGAAACAAAATCATTAAAAATAGCATAGGTTAAAGTCCTACATTATTATAAATTAACCACATGATAATACTTATCAACCCTAACAGCATGATAAATGCATAATCGAAAATAAAACCAGTCTGTATCTTAACACTACCTTTTGAGCAGGAATTCACTAATCTAGTAATACCACCTAACCCAAAATAATCAATAATTTTTTTATCAACAACCCTTGAAAAGAAACTAGCAATATATCCAACAGGTATTGTAAATGTACAATTGTATAGTTCATTAAAATACCACTGATTATATAAAAATTTAAATAACCTATTGAATCTTAAACTACTAAAATAATTATAAAAATATCTTAGATAAGCACAGATTATCCCAAGAATACTCAAAATTAATGGTAATGATTTTACAATAAACCCAACTTCTTCATGTGTATGCAGTTTTATACTTTCTTTCCAAAATACAACATTATTAATTAATAATATGTTTTCTCCCCACATACCGGAAAATATAGAACCTACCGCTAATACCAATAAAGGTAAAAGCATGATTTTCCTTGACTCATATATTGAATCTTTTTTAAAATCAACCCCATGAAAAGCTAATATAATTAATCTCCAAGAATAAAAAGAAGTTAAAAATGCAACTAAATTACATACTATAAAAGTAACAGTATTTATATGATAACTATTCTCTATAATCAAATCTTTTGAATAAAAACCAGCAAAAGGAAAAATACCTGCTAATGCTAAAGACCCTATCCAAGTCAATATATAAGTGAATGGTATTTGACGCCAAGAAGCACCCATTTTATAAATGTTTTGTTCATGTGCAGAATGAATTATATTACCAGCACATAAAAATAATAGCGCTTTAAAAAAAGCATGAGTCATGAGATGAAATACAGCAGCACTATAAGCTGATAACCCGCATGCAATAAACATATACCCTAATTGACTACAGGTTGAATATGCAATAATTTTTTTTATATCGCTTTGTACAATAGCAACAGTTGCAGCAAATAAACAAGTACATGTTCCAACTGTAAGAATAACATTACGGGCTATTAATGACAATTCAAATAATGGAGAACACCTAGCAATAAGAAATACACCTGCTGTCACCATAGTTGCAGCATGAATTAATGCTGATGCAGGAGTAGGACCTTCCATTGCGTCAGGTAACCATGTGTGTAATCCAATCTGTGCAGATTTTCCCATACAGCCAATAAAAAGTAATAAGCATATCATATCTATATAAGGTACTTGATAACCAAAAAAATTAACTACACCTATAGTATAATTTGAATCAAGCATACCAAACACTTTAACAAATTCTAAAGATCCAAATACCCAAAATACTGCTATAATTCCTAATATAAAAAAAAAATCTCCTATTCTATTAACAATAAATGCTTTCATAGCAGCTTTAGTAGCTGAAGTTTTCTCAAACCAAAATCCAATTAATAAATAGGAACATAAACCTACACCTTCCCAACCAAAGAAAAGCTGTACAAAGTTATTACTTGTTACTAAAATTAACATGAAAAATGTAAATAATGATAAATAAGATAGAAATCTAGGTCCACTTGTATCATGAGACATATAACCTATCGAATATAAATGTACTATTGCTGACACTGTATTAACTATAATCAGCATAATAACACTTAAAGAATCTATATATAATGACCAATAAACTTTTAATTTATAAACTTCAATCCAAGGAAATAAGTTAATAACATAACTATATTCAAAATTATAAAATAAGTACCACGATAATAATGATGAACAAATTATCAAAAAAGCAGTAGAGAACTGAGCAAATAACCTATTACTTATCATTTTACCCAAAATAGCACCTATCAAAGGTAAAAAAACACATAAGAGCTCAATTTTAACCATAAACCTGATCCTCAATCATATTGATCATAAATCAATTAAAGTAATTAATTTTAATTAGTCAACAAATTACATGTTTAATTTTACCACTTAGCAAATACGCAAAAAATCATACTAATTATTCTTTCATCTTATTTGCTGTTTCAATATCAATATTTCCACAATTCCTAAAGTACACTACAATAATAGCTAAACCTACTGCAGATTCTGCAGCAGCAACTGTTAATATAAACATTACAAACACTTGTCCCAGGATATTGTCAAGATATACCGAAAATGCAGTAAAATTGATATTAATTGCTAATAACATTAATTCTATTGACAATAAAATAGTAATTATATTTTTACGATTAATAAAAATCCCAGATACACCAATAGTAAATAGAATAGCACCTAAAATAAGAAAATGATTTAAAGTAATACCAGCATCAGTTAGAATCTTCATAATCTACCCCTTCTTTCACTTTTACATTAACATACTTTACAGAAGATGATCGTCTAACTTGAGCATCTATATTTTGCCTACGTATACTGCCACCTTTAGTACGTAAAGTTAATACTAAAGATCCAATTATTGATATTAAAAGCAATACACCAGATAAATGAAATATATACATGTATTTTGTATATATTAAATTACCAATAGCAATAACATTACTTGTATAAGGTATAGGATCTGATACTAATTCAGTTGTTGCAGACTGTTTGATAATAAACACTATATTAACCAGCAATATAATTCCACAAAGTAACCCTATAGTAAGATACTTTGTAAAACCATTTTTAAATCTTGAATAATTTATATCTAACATCATAACTACAAACAAAAATAATACAGCTACAGCACCTACATATACTATTATAACTAGCATTGCTATTAATTCTGCACCTAATAAAACAAACAAAGTACTAGATATAAAAAATGTTAAAATTAAAAATAAGACTGAATAGACAGGATTAGATACATAAATTACAGCTATAGATGACAATACTATTAATACTGTAAAAAAGTGAAATAAAAAATAAATCATTACATTTATATCTGTTAATAATTAACAAATCCAATAAAAATTAGCTTAGAGTATAACAACATAAAATGTTCAAGTAAACCATTAATTATATGACTTAAGCTACATCATTTAACGGTCATTACTCAATGATTAACAATACAACTATTACAGAAATATAAATATTGACAAAAAATATCTACAACCCATTGCTTAATAAATAACTTACTAAATTTTAAGTACTTTTAGAAAAATTATCTATACATGCTATTTCTTACTCTTATCTCTCTAAAGCAGCACTGCCTATACACTGAACAATATCTACCGTACTAACCTTTATAGTTTTTGTTACATTGTTTTTAGTAACTTTTCTAGTATAAAATAAATTGCCTTTTTCACTAAAATAATCAAGATAATACGCATCTCCTTCATGCATATCCTCTACTAATGGACCTATTAACTGAATATCAAACACATGATTAAACAACATTGCAATTCTTTTTTGAATTAGAGGAAGACAGGTATGACGTTCTGTATCTTCTACTGTACGCCGATAAGATACTTGTGGTAAACCTTGAGGATACACAAACAATATAACTTCATACGTTTCGTGTTGTAATAAATTTCTTTTCTTAACATAACTATATAATGGCGTTACTTTTCTACATCCTGGAGAAATAGAATAACCATCATGTCTACTTATTCCACATCCTATCAATATATCTCTAGTCAATATTATGCCATTATTTACTATAGAATATATTGACAGTTCTCTTAAGAAAAAAATTACAAATTTACTATACCCTGTTCCGTCATTATAAATTAAAAAACAGGCCTTTCCCTTAAAATTTTTATAATTATCAATATGAATAACAGAATAATTTTTAAACTTTACACCATACATATTATTACGAAATTCAGAGTCAATTTCAGTACTAGTATCAGCCAATTTCTTACTTTCATCTTGTGTAACATAAGTACCATCTTTTCTATTAAACTTACATATATTAGCAGGAACAAGCATAGGCAGTCCTTCTCGTGAGAATAAAAATATTAAGTTCATATTATAATTTCCCTATTATTAGCTTTTTACATTATCTTATTTAAAATTTAAACAAGATCAATTAAAAATTAAATTAAATAAAAAACTATAGAATTAAAATCCCTTGTTAAAGCTTTTTATTCCACGATTTCAATAAAGAATTAGAATAAATCTTATAGTCCACAATATAAAAAAAGCAATAAATAATACATTTCTCATTTAAATATATGTATAACTATAGACACAATTTCTGCACAAGTATAATATCAAAAAAAGCTCAACATTTAACAATTTGTTTCCTATTATTTGATTTATTTATAATTACACTTATAGCACTTATAGAAATATATTAATATTTGAACTAATTTTTAAGGGTAATAAAAAAAGATTTTGATTGTTATACAGAGATTATAAGATGTTATTCAACAATATAAACTACATACCGAAAAATAGGATAGTAATAGAACTAACATCGTAAAAAATGAAACCAACTAAGATACACTCATATCTAAATATGGCAATCTATACTTTATTATCATAATTTAGCAAAACCACATTTATAAATAATTCCATCCATATACATGGTTCTAATTTTATACATAAACTTAACTCTTTCTCAATATAACAAACTGGATTTAAAAAAGTTGATTTTACAATACCATTTAGAAAATAATAAATATTTATAGGCAATTTGTTGTTATTCTTTTAACCCCATAATGTAGTATACTTTATCTTGGCTAACCTTAACATCTTGTAATACCATTGGTTCCCATGCTCTATGAAAATACACACCTTCATTATCAATAAAGTCAAATATTACAGGTCGAGGGTCATCTTTTTCATTAACAATTTTCATACGACACTTATTCAACTTGTATACCCCCTTTACAAAATCCCGTGTCTTTTCATTAGTAGATATATCTTCTGGATTAACCACTCCATATGAGAACACTGTCCTTTCATATAACTTCACACCATACCTTAATATATAACGATGCTGTGGTACAGGAACTGCACAAACCATATATCCGCATACTCCTTTCCTATTTTTACCAAAACAGATTAACATCTCTGTTCCCAAAGACGTACTTGTAACACAATAAAAGCTGTCAAACTGAAATCCATAAAGGTCATAATGGGGATGTCTCTGAAAAAAAGGATTCTCATGAACATCCTCAGCAAGAAAACCCTTCATAACACTCTCTTTTGGATAATAAACATTGCGACTTTTATCATATTGTACTCTGCGCACGGGAAATAATAGGGGAGAACCATCATGCATAAACACGAATATAAGACTCATATAACTTTCAGGTAACATACTATATGCTGTCTATATTACACAAATAACACAATAAATTCAATTGAAAATATATTTTTTTAATCTTCAAATATCTAATTAATAAAGACATACTTTAATATTTAAATAAAAAAGTATATTTCTTTTATTATATTATTGAGAAATAAATTTTAAATTATTCCCTAATTTAAAATATAGTATATATTTTTACTAATTTACCAACAAAAATTAGATATAAAATAATCAATATTATTAGATAATTTATATAAATCCTTTTTATTTACTAAATAACATATATCTTTAACAACTTTCTATAATCAAAAAACATAAAGAATAATGACCATAGTTCGCACATTACTTTAAAGAAAATAAGTACTAATGTAAATCTAAATCATCAAAATCATAGTAACAATTAACTTATATAGACTAATAACATACTTAGCACAATATATATGCTTTAATTTATAATAGTTTTTAGCGAATAAAAATTTAATACTTTAATCAAAAGCAACATTTAAAAAACAAACTACAAAATTATTGTTCTTAACAGTCAAAATATACATGAACAAGAATATATTAATAAAAATAGTCATTACAATAACAGCTTCATTGAATATTGTAAATATAACTATATATACTTCTTATGATTTCTTGTATAATGCTTAATTCGATCTTCAATTACATCACGAAAATGTCTAACTAAACCCTGTACAGGCCAAGCAGCAGCATCACCAAGAGCACATATAGTATGTCCTTCTATTTGATGTGTAATGTTTAATAATAAATCAATATCATCAGATGTAGCTTCACCTTTTACCATTTGTTTCATGATTCTCCAAATCCATCCAGTACCTTCACGACATGGTGTACATTGTCCACAAGATTCATGCATATAAAAATGTGATAATCTCTCTATTGCTTCTATTAAATCTGTAGATTTATCCATAACTATTAATCCTGCAGTCCCTAATCCTGATTGTACTGCTCTTAAAGAATCAAAATCCATGGTTACAGTATCACAAATAGCTTTTGGAAGCATTGGTACTGATGAACCACCAGGAATTACTGCTAATAAGTTATCCCATCCTCCACGAACACCTCCAGCATATCTTTCTATCAGTTCTCTCATGGGAATTCCTAATTCTTCTTCTACATTACATGGATTATTAACATGTCCTGATATACAAAAAATTTTGGTACCAGTATTATTTTCTTTTCCAAGGGATGCAAACCAGCCACTACCCCTCCTCAAAATTTCACTAACAGTTGCAATAGTTTCAACATTATTAATAGTAGTAGGACAACCATATAATCCTATTGCAGCTGGAAATGGAGGCTTTAATCTTGGCATACCTTTTCTCCCCTCTAGAGATTCAAGCTGAGCTGTCTCCTCTCCACAAATATATGCTCCAGCCCCCCTATGAATGAAAATATCTAAATCATAACCAGATTTACATGCATTTTTTCCAATCAATTTTGCTTTATATGCTTCCTTTAAAGCTTCAGATAACACTAAATATTCATTATAAAATTCACCACGAATGTAAATATAAGCTGTAGTTACATTCATTGCAAATCCAGCTATTAATATACCCTCAATAAGTCTATGTGGTTCATACCTTAATATATCGCGATCTTTACATGTGCCAGGTTCTGATTCATCAGCATTAACAACTAAATATGCTGCTTGTCCTCCTTTTCTAATTTTTGGCATAAAACTCCACTTCATGCCTGTAGAAAAACCTGCTCCACCTCTACCACGCAATCCAGATTTTTTAATTTCTTGAATAATATGTTCTTGTCCTAGATTTAATATTTCTAAAATATTACTCCAAATACCTCTACTTTTTGCAGATTTTAAAAATGGAGAGCTTAAACCATCAAGATTAGTAAATATCTTGTCACTATCTTTTAACATAAGTTTTATACAAATATGAGAAATAATTAATTTAAACTAACAAACTTTAATAATGACCTACAATATAAACACATCGATACATGATTATACTAAATATATATAAACTTTAAAAAACAAAAATACATTTATCATATATGATTGAATTTAAGTGGGCCTGGGAAGAGTTGAACCTCCGACCTCACGCTTATCAGGCGTGCACTCTAACCACCTGAGCTACAGGCCCTTAATAAAAGTAACTAAGAAGCAGAGCTGATTTCTAAAACATCAACAAACATTTTATTTGAATTTCCTTTTCTAAAATAAACAACTCCCGATATCTTAGAAAAGATAGTATGATCTTTCCCTATACCAACATTTTTTCCAGGATGATACTTTGTACCCCTTTGACGTATAATAATATTACCAGGAATTACTCTTTCACTACCAAATTTCTTTACCCCTAATCTTCTACCTCTCGAATCTCGACCATTACCGGAGCTACCACCAGATTTTTTCGTAGCCATAATCTTTACTCCACATTATTAATTTTAGTAACACGCAAAACAGTCATATATTGCCTATGACCATTTTTTCTCCTATAATTTTTACGACGTTTCTTCTTAAAAATTATTATCTTGTCATTTCTACACTGTTCAAGAACTGAAGCTGTAACAGTCGCATTTTGTGTAAAAAGAATGTTGTTATTAACATCAGTTAAGGCAATCACATTACTTAAAGTGACCTCTTCTCCTACAACTACATCTAACTTTTCTATCCTTATGACATCTTGTTCTTTTACCTTATATTGCTTTCCACCAGTTTCAACAATAGCGAACATAATACTTCTCTAACATTTATAAACGAATCATCAGATCAGTAATTTTGCTTAATATAATACAATATGTCAATAACATTGTTGCTCTATTTAATTAAATCATATATCTGAGAATACATTTACATTTTACACAAAAGCTATTACTATCATGTTTGAAATTTGTTAATAAAAATGGAAAAGGTAGCATTGTGTCCAGAGCAACAGTTAACAACATATTAGCCAGGCAAATTCTAGATAGCAGAGGATATCCTACTATTGAAGTAGAAGTAGTATTATCAAATCACGTTAGAGCTAGAGCATGTGTACCTTCAGGGGCTTCAGTAGGAAAATTTGAAGCTGTAGAATTACGAGACAATGATAAAAGCTATTACCATGGATATGGTGTAACAAAAGCAATTAACCTAATTAACTCAGAGATTACACCTCAAATTATAGGCATAGAAGTATTAAATCAAGAAAAAATAGATAGTACATTAATTGAAATAGACGGAACAAATAATAAATCAAGAATCGGAGCAAACTCCACACTTGCAATATCACTAGCAACCATAAAAGCTGCAGCCTTAACATTAAATATTCCTTTATATCAATACTTGGGAGGAATTACAGCAAAAGTTCTTCCAACTCCACTTATTAATATCATCAATGGTGGAATGCATGCAGACAATAATCTAGATTTTCAAGAATTTATGATTATTCCAAACGGAGCTAATAAATTTGAAGATGCAATTAGAATGTCAGTTGAAGTATTTTTCAAATTAAAGCAAATTCTTAAACAAAAACAATATAATACTAATGTAGGAGATGAAGGAGGATTTGCCCCTGACATTAAAAATAACACTGAAGTATTTGAAATTATTATCGATGCCATAGAAAAATCAGGATATAAAATTTATCAAGATTTTTCATTAGGATTAGATGTTGCTGCATCCACTTTCTATAAAAACCAAAAATATAAATTTGCAGATCAAGAATTAAATTCTCAAGAGTTAGTTGCATACTATAAAAACATAGTTTCACAATATCCTATTATCTCAATTGAAGATCCAATTGCAGAAGAAGATAAATCAGGATGGAAACTCATCACACAAGAATTAGGAGAGAAAATACAAATAGTAGGAGATGATTTATTTGTAACCAATTGTAAGCTAATTCAAGAAGGTATCAACAACAATATAGCAAATGCAGTACTAATAAAACCGAATCAAATAGGAACTATAACTGAAACCTTAAATGCCATAAGGCTTGCTCAAAAAAATAACTATAATGTAATAATATCCCATAGATCAGGCGAGACAGAAGATACTACAATTTCCCATATAGCTGTAGCAACAAATTGTGGACAGATTAAAACTGGTTCTTTATCTAGATCTGAACGTTTAGCAAAGTATAATGAGTTGTTATACATAGAAAAATTATTAGATATTTCAGCAATATATTATGGAGCGTTATGAGCTTTATCGATGAGGCAAAAGTTCATTTAAAAGCAGGAAATGGTGGACATGGATGCAGTAGCTTTCGGCGTGAAAAATTTATTGAATTTGGTGGACCCGATGGTGGCAATGGTGGTAACGGTGGTAATATTATTTTTTCTACAAGCCACCATATCAACACTTTATTATATTTTAGATATAAACAGCACATAAAAGCAGAAAATGGAACTCATGGATCTGGTAAGAAAAAATTTGGATCATCAGGCAAAGATGTTATTGTACAAGTTCCTATAGGAACTCAACTATATGATGAAGAAGGTACATTAATTGCAGATCTCAACTCTCAAAATCAAAAATTCATAGCAGCATATGGCGGTAAAGGTGGTATAGGAAATGCTAACTATAAAACTTCTACTAACAGAGCACCTAGACATTTTACTTTTGGAGAAGAAGGAGAAGAAAAGCACATTATACTAAAATTAAAGATTATTTCTGACGTTGGTATAATAGGACTACCTAATGCTGGAAAATCAAGTTTCTTAGCTTCATGTACTAAATCAAAAACAAAAATTGCTGATTATCCATTTACAACCTTAGAACCACATTTAGGAGTCGCTTTTATTAACAACAGAGAACTAGTATTAGCCGACATACCAGGATTAATCCCTGGAGCACATTTAGGTTATGGAATAGGAGATAAATTTTTAAAACATATCGAAAGATGCTCTATATTACTACATCTTATAGATTGCACATCAGATAATATTATCGATTCATATCAATCCATCAGGAAAGAACTATTACTTTATAATGAAGAATTATCCCACAAAACAGAATTTATAGTATTAAACAAATGTGATTTACTAGATAAAAAAGAAATAGATAAAAAAAAGCAATTATTATCGAATTACACAAAAAAAGAAATATTTACATCATCTATAAAAAATAATCGCAATCCAATTTTATCTACCTTAAGCAACCACATAAATAAAATAAACTCCAGTATTGAATCATACATATATGATCCATTCAATACATAATAATAAATTCCTTCTATAAAAAATAAAAAAAACAATAATTTTTAACCAATATTAAAAGTGAACCTTCAATACATAGTAAAAAATTATCCTCAACAATTAATCACCAAGAAAAATAATACCTTAAATACTATATTTAAACTAATTAATATAAAAACACTCTATAACCAATGTTATTAAAGCATAAATAAGTGAAAACGATATAGCAGACAATATATAAATGCAGATTAACACTAAAATCATTATTAGCCCATAAAAAAATAATTATATAAGATAACTTAAATCCAACATTGCATGTTCACAAAAACCATAGATATACACTCAAAATAGCATAACCAGAATGTGTATAATACTTTAATTATACTATTATAAAAATTACCAATTCACTTACTCACCACTAAATTATTACAACAAAACTTATCTTAAAATTTCAGATATAAATTGACTAACAAACTCAACTATATCTTTTTCTAGATTACATTTGTTATTATTTTTTATATAGCTTTACAATTCTCTAACACACTTTTTTTATCAATAAAAATATAAAATTTTATTAATTATTTCCAATTATGAATAACTCTATTTACTAGATAACAAAATCTCTTTTTAATAAAATTAATTTTTAGCGTTATTCCTACTTCGCATTATGTTATTCATTATTCAGTAAATATCAAACACTTATCAACTAAGTTTAAACTTGATTATTAAATTTAATATAATAAAAAAATTTAAATTACCAATATATTATTTAGAATACAACACTGATAAAACATCATGAGATTTACAATAAATATATATTCATACTTTTAATATAGCACGCAATTTTGCAGACCTAGCTCTAGGATTACCAGATATTTCTTCAAGAGTTGGCCTAATAACCTTCTTATTAATTAATTGAAACCCTGAATTACTCAATGTAATATCTCTATTACACAGTAATTTAAATATCACCTTTACAATTCTATCCTCTAACGAATGAAAAGAAACTACTATAATTTTTCCCCCGGATTTAACAAATCAGATGCACAAATTATACCCTGTTCTAACTCTTCTAATTCCCTATTGACCCATATTCTAAGCGCTTGAAATGTTCTTGTTGCAGGATCAATATTATGATTTTTACTACGTGATACTACAGACCTAATTATAGATGCAAGTTCACTTGTAGTTTTTATCGTTTTTGTCTTTCTAGTATCAACAATAGCCTTAGCAACTTTTCTTGAATATTTTTCGCCTCCATATTGATATATAATATTTGCTATTTCTTTTTCAGAAGCTGTATTAACAAACATTGACGCATTAACACTATTTAAAGAAGGACTCATTCTCATATCAAGCGGCCCATCCTTAGAAAAAGAGAATCCACGATTTGCATCTTCCAACTGCATCGAAGAAACTCCTATATCAAATATTATACCATCAACCTTTTCTAATTGAGCATGATGCAATATTTGTTTTATTCTACTAAATCTATCAACGCAAAAATGTATTTTATCTGGAAAATTCTCTAGCAGCTCCTTATAAAAAATTTCAGTATGCTCATCCTGATCAATAGCATAAACTTTACAGTCAGCAGAATTCAAAATTGCTTTACTATATCCTCCTGCTCCAAATGTTGCATCAACATATATTTTACCATTCTGAGGATACAGTATATTTAACATCTCTTTTAGTAAAACAGGAGTATGCATATATCAATCTCTAAATTTATCTCAGCAAAATTAACTTAGTTATTCATCATTACATGAATTTTATTAATATCTTAATTTAAACATAACTCTTTTAAATCAAACCTATATAAAATAAACTTGATTAATAAACCACAATAAACGTCTAGAGTACGTAAAAAATACCTATATTATAAATATAGTATTAAACACATCATATAAAAGCAAATTCTTTAAAATTTTATGCTTTTTTATATACATTCTTTTCTGTAAGTATCATATCCAACACTTGATCATGACTTTCAATAGGTACTTTATCACACAACTGTAAATCATAAGCTACCCCTATAACTTTACAATGCGGCCTTAATGTAGAGATAGTATTATCATAATACCCACCTCCAAAACCTAATCTATTCAAATATTTATCAAATGCAACAAGAGGAACTATTAAAACATTCGGAATAACAGAATTAGAAGTATTCCATTGATGAAATAATAATACCTTACTATTTTTATCCACTACAGGAAGCGCTACCATATGTTTTTGTTGAATTAAATAGTTCATTAACGGTAAGACATCAATTTCACCGTCCATAGGCATATATCCGGAAACTATAGATAATTCTTCTATAATTACATTATTAATATAATTTTGCAATAAAGCATAAGATGCTTCTTCTTTATTCTGCACTTCTTTCCTTAATTTCCTATATTTCTTACGTAATTCAATCTTATGCTGATTAATATCTTCAATAACCACAATTCTACATATGTGATACACTTATTACATAATTTAATATACTAATTCATTATGTCAATTTTTAGTTAATTTGTTATCTATACAATTTAAAAGAAAGAAAAAGTGCATTTTCCTTGTTTTATATATCCTCTTTTATCTAATTCTTTTCAATTTTTTAAATGCTATAGTAAAAATAATAACTTACATTAGCAACGCAATAAACACAATTATACCCATTTTGATAAAATTTAGAACACCTAAAAAAATAATAAAACTATATAAATAAGCTATAACAACTGATTCACAATATAGTAATCCAAAAGAGTTCTTAAAACTCCACATAAGAAAACACATAAATATATCCAACAATAATTACATTTTTTTCTCTATACAAAATCATTATACCATCAGCCTATTCCTTCACTAAAAATTAATATTAATTATTAAACAGAATATTTAAGAGCACCTCAAAGTAAAATTTCATATCATATGAATCAAAACACATTAGACATGCATGTAGGTTAATTTTTAATATATTTCCTTTTGGCTTTTTTATCAATTCTATAATATACTTCTTACAATTTTAACTTCTTTAAAATGTAAAAACTTTAAAACAGCATGACATAAATATAATTGCCTAATTTATTACGATACCTATCCTTATAGTTCATTATAATACTCATTAACATAAGATAAAGCAGCAACAACTGCAGTGTCAACTCTTAGTATTCTTGACCCTAAAGACAAATTATCACAAAAGTCATACGCAAAATCCAACTCATCATCTGAAAAACCACCTTCCGGACCTATAATAACATAAACATTTCGTTTATTTTTCAAAACTTCTGCCGGTTGTTTCCCCTTACCTGTTTCATCACAAATAACAAAACTCATATCATTAGTTTTTAATTTTCTTAACTCAGTAAAATTAATAGGAGAAGAAATTTCTGGAATATCAAGTCTTTCACATTGTTCAGCAGCTTCAATAGCCCATTTTTTACACTTTTCTAAATTTATATTACTAGTTGTTATGTGTTTTGTATAGATAGGCTGTATCAATGTTACCCCCATCTCTGTTGCTTGCCTAATTATATTGTGTAGCACAGTGCTTCTTATAATAGCAAAACATAATACTAAATTCTTACTTTTAGTTTGCTCTCTAAGTAAGTAATTTACTCTAATTTTAACATTACTGGACAATTCAAATATCTCACCTATCCATTCTCCATCTTTACCATTAAATAGTTTAACTTTGTCCAAATTTACAGCTCGCATTACATGGCATACATAATGAGACATAAGATTATCTAATGTAATGATAGAACATTTATTCAAAGAACAAGTTACATATAACCTAATATTCAATTTTCTTTTCTGCATTTTATTAAGGAACTATATTATTTCCCTTATTATCTCAAGAACATTATTAACATGTCCACTTACTTTTACATTCCGCCAAATTTTTCTTATTTTCCCATTTTTATCTATTAAAAATGTTGAGCGATCTATTCCCATATAAGACTTGCCAAACATATTTTTTTCTACCCAAGTACCATACTGCTTTGATAATTCAGAATTTTCATCCGATATTAACTCAAAAGATATATCATGCTTTTTCTTAAAATTCTCATGAGATTTCTCATTATCCTTAGAAACACCAATTACAACAGTATCTAAATTAGCAAAGTCATCAATTGCCGCTTGAAAATCCTTTGCCTCTCTAGTACAACCTGGAGTATCATCTTTTGGATAAAAATACAACACTATATTCTTAATACCTTTATAAGTATCAAGACTCTCAAAGTATGGTGCATTATCATCTATTTCCACTTCCATAAACTCCTCAACATAAATTTTTTAAAACAATGCTATGAATATTAATAAGAGTCAATAATTTTTACATATTTTAATACAGACTATGATTGCAGCTTACATAAATATGTGTATAGTAAAATCTTTATACTCAATAACAGATGCTATGACAGAATATTATTCACAATCAATTGGAGAACCAAATTTTTCATTAATAGAAGAAGATGTATTAAAATTTTGGAAAAAAAATAATATCTTTAAAAAATCTGTAGACAATCGAGACGAAAAAAAAGCTTTATATTCTATGATGGACCACCATTTGCTAATGGATTACCTCACTATGGACACTTATTAACTGGATTTATCAAGGATACAGTAGCTCGCTACAAGACAATGGCAGGATTCAAAGTTGAAAGAAGATTTGGGTGGGATTGTCATGGACTACCTGCTGAAATGCTATCAGAAAAAGAATTAGGAATATCAGGAAAATTAGCAATTGAAGAATTTGGTATAGAAAAATTTAATAGCCATTGCCGCAGTTCAGTAATGAAATTCTCAAAAGAATGGAAACAATATGTAGATAGACAGGCACGATGGGTAGATTTTGAAAATGACTATAAAACAATGAATCTAACCTTTATGGAATCAATAATGTGGTCATTTCATGAATTATGGAATAAAGGGTTAATATATGAATCTGTAAAAATTGTACCATATAGTTGGGCATGTCAGACACCTTTGTCAAACTTTGAAACTAGAATGGACAATGCTTACAGACAAAAAACTAGTAAAACTATTACTGTAGCATTTGAACTATTAGAAAATCCAAAATTTTTTATAGTAGATAATGTGGAAACATATAAAATCTTAGTCTGGACAACTACACCTTGGACTTTACCCTGCAATCTTGCTTTAGCTATTAGCCCAAATATTAAATATTGTGGAGCTATTATAAATAAGGAAATGTTTATTTTTTCTAATAAATACTTAAAAAATTTTCAAGAGCATTGTAAAAAAAATAATATAGAATATCAAATATATAATAAAGATATATCATACAATACTTTAAAAGATTTGCATTATAAACCTATATTTGAATATTTTACTAATATAAAGAATGCATTTAAAATTTTAACTGCAGATTTTGTAGTAGAAGATGAAGGTACAGGAATAGTACACATAGCTCCAGGATTTGGAGAAGATGATTTTATATTGTGTCAAAAACAAGGTATTCCACATATAGAAGGAGGCACATCCAATTTACTAGCAACTATCTGCCCAATAGATGATGGAGGAAAATTTACTGATAAAATTTCAGACTTTACAAATATACATGTATTTGAAACAAATGATAAAATTATCAACATACTAAAACAAAAAAATCTCTGTTTTAAGACAGATCAATATTTACATAATTATCCACATTGCTGGCGTACTGATACTCCATTGATATATAGAGCTATGTCATCCTGGTATGTTGAGGTTACAAAAATAAAAAATAGAATGATTGAGCTGAACAAAACCGTAAATTGGATACCTCATCACATTCGCAGCGGACAATTTGGTAAATGGCTAGAAAATGCTAAAGATTGGGCAATATCACGCAATAGATTTTGGGGAACACCTTTACCAGTATGGAAATCTGATAATCCAAATTATCCAAGAATTGACGTATATGGATCAATAAAGAAAATATTCCATGATGTTAAAGCATTAGAAGAAGATTTTGATATATCATCTATAGATGATTTACATAGACCATATATTGATAATTTAGTACGTCCTAATCCAGATGACCCAACTGGAAAATCAATGATGAGACGAGTTGAAGATGTTTTCGACTGTTGGTTTGAATCTGGATCAATGCCTTATGCACAACTTCATTATCCATTTGAAAACAAAAAATTTTTTGAAAGTTATTTTCCAGCAGACTTTATAACAGAATACATAGCTCAAACTAGAGGTTGGTTCTATACATTATTTATACTATCCACTGCATTATTTAATAAACCTCCATTCAAAAATTGCATATGCCATGGTGTTGTATTAGATACTCAAGGACAAAAATTATCAAAAAGGCTTAATAACTATGCTGATCCAATGGAAATGTTTAATCAGTATGGTTCTGATGCTCTAAGATTCCTTATGTTATCTCATACAGTGTTATACGGAGGAGATTTACTATTAGATAGAGAAGGAGTAATGATACGAGATATATTGCGTAACGTTGTAAAACCAATATGGAATAGCTATAACTTTTTTACCCTTTACGCTAATATCGACAAAATAAAAGCAAAGGTTCTTACAAGTCTAAACGGACTAAATAATATTATGGACAGATACATAATATGTGAGTGTATTAATACTATACAGTCTATATTTCACGCCATGGAAGAAATAGATCAAAATACTAATAGCTTTGGATATAACATAAAACTTGCATGTAATAACATTACCAATTTCTTTGAAATACTAAATAACTGGTATATCAGAAGATGCAGAAGCCGCTTTTGGTCATCAGAAATTGATCAAGATAAAATAAATGCTTACAACACTTTATATACTGTTATATACTATATGCTAAAAATTTCTGCTCCATTTTTACCCATTATTACCGAAGCAATTTGGCAAAAATTGCATTTTCAAGAAGAAGAATCTGTACATTTATCATCATTACCAAATATAAAACATTTAACATTAAATGATCAAGATAAACAAAATATCCAACATATGAAATTAACAATGAGTATATGTAATTATGCATTATCTATAAGAAACACTCATAATATTAGAATTAGACAACCACTTAATAACATAACTATATACAGTTATAATTGTCCAAATTTACTTAATTTACCTATAGAATATCAAAATATTTTACTAGAAGAAATCAATGTAAAAAATATATTATTCAAATCTGATATATCTGATATTGCATCATTTCAATTAAAGTTAAACTTTCCAGAACTTGGAAAAAGAGTACCAGATAAAGTCAAATATTTAATATCTTTATTAAAAAACAACAAGTGGGAAATATTAGAAAACAAGCAATTACTTCTTGGAACAAAAGAAGCAGAACACTATATAATAAATAGCAATGAATACACTTTAACTCTTAAAGTACACAATGATTTTGCATGTACTATAAATCGAGACCAAAATCTATTAGGTGTATTACTATTAGATAATGAACTCACAGAAGAATTAATCATGGAAGGTATCGCAAGAGATATTATAAGAATAATTCAACAATCTAGAAAAGATAATCAGTTTAATATTTCTGATAAAATTGATATTATTATACACACTAAAGACAAAACAGTTCAAGACTCCATTAAAGTATGGTATCAATATATAATGCAACAAACATTATCTATATCACTTACCATAGAAGAGTCAATTTCAAATATTCAAGAATATTATAAAGCTACAATGAAAGATAAAGAAGTTTCTATCTTTTTAAAGAAAGTAACACCTTAAAATGCAAAATATCTATAACTATATAAAAAGCTTCTTGCATTTGTGAATATCAGCATAAATTCACAATATCCATTCTAAAAGCTATATAATAAGAATAAATATCAAACAAAATACCAAATATGCTAAGAAAAACAAAGTAAACTCTATAATAAGGTAGTTATAAAAATCAACAAATCTATATTGCATATCTGATACCATATAGAAAACACAATAACATAAATGTAGTATCTTATATATTCTAAAATTAATTAGAGTCAAATCCCAATATTCCTTAGACTTAGCATTAAATAATGTCTTTATTATATTGAAAAACTTATTTATCTTAGAAAAGATAACTACATATAGCTACTTACAAGTCTTACAAAGCTATAGAAAACGCTATATTAGCTTAAGATAATGATCTAGCTAAAATATATAAAGCAATCTGTATTTAAAAATATACTTAAGAATATTACAATGGTAAAAGTAGATTAAAAATAAAACCTTATAACTTTATTACTACATTTTAAATCAAATATAAAACATTATCATAAAGCTTACCTAAAAAAATTAGATAAATTATATAAGAACAAAAACACAAGTTACTAAAACAAACCCCCTTCTTCCAGTTTTATTTGTATATTTTCCATTTAAATGTAATAATATAAAGATAAATATCATCAATCAGTGTTACTTATTTCATTTCCTTTAAAGCAGTTATAGAAAATATTTTTAATCCATTATCAATAATATAGGCTACAGCTTTTGCTAAGTATATTCTTGCAGAAGTAAGATTTATATCATTATCTATTATAAAACGTCTATCTGCATTTTTATTTCCATAACCCCATAATGCATGAAAAGCCTCTGCAACTTCTATTAAATAAAAAGTTATACGATGTGGTTCTGCAGTCTTAGCAGATATCTCAATAATATTTGGCCAATTTGCTAATAACTTAATTAGGAATATTTCTTCCTTTAAAGATAAGACAGAAAAATTCGTATCTTCCATTCTTAAAAGCTCTGGAGCATTACGTAATAATGAATAGACACGAGCATGAGCATATTGCACATAAAATATTGGATTATTTTTAGATTGCTCAACTACTTTAACAAAATCAAAATCCAAAACCACATCACTTTTACGTGTTAACATTATAAATCTCACTACATCTTTTCCAACTTTCTCTATTACGTCCTTAATAGTTAAAAATTCACCAGATCTTTTTGACATTTTAACTTGAACTCCATTATCAAGAAAATTGACAATATTATGTAGCTTTATATCTATAGTAGCAGTATTATCACTCAATGCTTTAACTGCTGCTTTTAATCTTTTAACATATCCAATATGATCAGAACCCAATTCTAAAATCATATGCTGAAATCCACGTGAAAGCTTGTCAAAATGATATCCTATATCATTTGCAAAATATGTCCAACTACCATCTACTTTTTGTAAAGCTCTATCTACATCATCCCCAAAATTTGTTGATTTAAATAACATTTGCATTCTAGGTTTCCAATTCTGACCTTCTGTACCCTTAGGTTGATCTAAAACACCATAATATACTAATTTTTTGTCCTGCAAAAGTTTTACACACTTTTCAACAATATTACTTTTTAACAACTCTGCTTCTGAAGTAAAAACGTCATGTTTTATTCCTAACAACACAAGATCATCTTGAATTAAAGCAAGAAGATGTTTTAAAGATACATCACGTATAATTTGCATCCTTTGATTTGAATCCATTTCCAACAATTCCGTACCATATTTTTCATATAATAATTGTCCTATATCCTTCAAGTATAACCCTGGATACAATCCACTACCTATTACAATATCCTCACCTGTGGCTTCTTTATACCTCAAATATACAGACTCAACCAATGTATCTATTTGTGCACCTGCATCATTAATATAATATTCTCTAACAACTTGATATCCCACTTTTTCCAACAAATTTGCCAGGACATCACCAAATATTGCGCCACGTGCATGACCTATATGCATTGGCCCAGTAGGATTAGCAGAAACAAATTCTATATTAACCTTTTGACCATGTCCCAAATTAACAGCAGCAAAGTTTTCTTTCAATGTATTAATAGAAATTATCACTTTATACCACACATCAAGAGAAATACTAAAATTAATAAAACCTGGTTTTACAACATTAACACCTGATATCTCCTTAATTGTAGAAAATTCACGTAGTAAAATTTCCGCTATATCCAATGGATTTTTTTTAACATGTTTACCCAAAAGCAAAGCTGCATTAGTATACAAATCTCCATGATCAGGATTATTCGGATAATCAACTATCAACTTACCTAATAAATTATCATCTAATACTACAATTTGCTTAGTATTTAATATACGTAATCTCTGTATTATAGAATTTCTTATGGTACTAATTAAATTCATTTAGTATAATTCTCTTATAGATTTTACCTTATTATACAGTTTCCAAGTAATATTAAAAGTAAGCAATTTCAACATTTACTAAAGCAAAAGCACATTTATATAAAATTTCCATTATCAGCATCACTTAGAATGCTCAACTTATAAAATAACCTACCACCTATACTACTTGTAAATTTTAATCAACGTAAAAAAAATAACATAAATATTTATTATGAGTAAGGTATAAGTTACTACTTTCCTTGTCAAATTAATAAAATCACTGAAGTATGTAATTTTGAATTTATATGTGAATACAACTTTTATTGATATGTCCTATAGTTAAATCAATGTAATATTAATGTATAATACACTGTTAACACACATCAGTTATTTTTTTATTAAGTTAATAAAACTATTAAATATCTAACTTGGACTATCTCTAGAATAGTATTGTAAGATTATTAGATAATTTATCTATTCTAATATCCTCTACTGTATTGTAATCAAATAATGACCTACTGTTATCTGTATACATTTGTGTGCAGGAATCTTTTTCTATAGTAAACCCATAACTCTGATTTATAATTTCTATTATTTTGACTATGATTACCCTTTCTATATCCAACAACATTCTACTGAGTTCTGTATCTAAAGCTAACGAAATGAGTTATTATCCTAAACAAATCTCAATACTATATAGAAATAAAACTGAAAAACAAATTTATTTTTATACCATCTTATTATTCATAATAATTTCTAAAATTATAGACCTACATTTTTTATAATTTCATTTTCACACGTTATTCACTATGATAATACACTAACTATTAAAAATGAGCTTTAGTGTGAGATGGCAAGATCAAGGAATAGTAATTGCAATAAGAAAATATAGTGATAATCAAGTAATTCTTTCCATATTTACTCAAAAACATGGATTAAAAAAAGGGTTAGTAAGATACTCAAAAAAAATAATCAATAGAGTACAAATAGGAGATTATATAAATGTAACATGGAGCTCAAGATTAATAAGCAATTTAGGTTGCTTTAAATATGAGCACATTAGATCTACTTTACATTATTACATAAAAAATAACCTACAAACAATGTGCATAGCTTTTTTTACTTTCATGCTAGACCAAGTATTACCAGAAAATGAAGAAAATTATACTATCTATCATTGTCTAGAAATTTTTATAAATTCAATACAAACAGAGGATCTTAACTGGCAAATTAAATATCTTGAATTAGAATTAACTTTACTATCAGAACTTGGATTTGGATTGGATTTATCAAAATGTGCTGTAAACAATACAGATGAAAACTTAATATTTATTTCCCCAAAAACTGGAAAAGCAATCTCAAAAACTGTAGGCTTACCTTATCAAAAAAATTTATTACCTTTACCTAGATTATTATATGATGTATATAATAACTATCCATACCAATACTCTAATATTGACTTTAAGTTAAGTTTAAATGTGTTAGGATATTTTTTAAAAAAACATTTTCTGACAGATAAAAACACAATTTTATTAAAATATAGAGAAGAAATAATAAAGTCCATAGACTCACAAAATTAGATATTTCTAACTCTTATCTAATATAATCACTTTAATTATATGTTTTAGGTTTCTATAATTACCATTCTATAGCATTTAAAGTTATTAGTGCAATACTTACTTTTACATGACAACAAATAAATAATATTAAAAAACATGTAGTTCTATAAAAGTAAAGTTTTATACTAATAGGTTAGCTATGGACATGTATTTTCCAAGTATTTCGTATAGTTTAAAAAGATATTCCATTACTAAAAGATAAAATATGATACTTTAACACCAGAAGAAAAATTATTGAAAAGCGTACTAAATTTTTTAAGAATTATTATGATACCAGACCTATGAAAAAGCATAAAAGCAAAATTCATCTTAAGAAGCAAATATTTATTTAAATCAAAAATTCGGAGTAATTGCATATACTTTACAAATAACATAATAGCATACGTATCATTTTGATAAACTTTAATACAGACCTTAGCATATGATTAATCATGTTCTAAGTACATTAAAGGTTGTAGATAATAATACTACTACTATACTTGACAATATAACATGTATTAATTTTTCTGCTAACATACTTGAAGTTAAAAACCAAAAAGATCTGTTAAATTTCTAATTATTAAAGATATAATAAAAAAAGTTGGAAAAGTTATTATATATCAGAATATAACTTTAATATGAACACTTATTTTATTCACATATTCAAAATCACCTATCTTTACATAGTTTACTTAAGCTCAACTCTCATTAGTTAAATAATTTCTAATTTAACAATCCACATTAAACAAGAAATACTATCGATATTAAAACAATTCTACACAGGACTACTGATATATAAAGCCATAATATATATGAAAGCTTTAAGTAAAGGATCTTTTTTCAATAAATACAGATATTAAAAATATATTTACAATTAGATAATATAATATAAATTATCATTTTTTATAACAAACAGTAGTAATAGCTTATGGAAGGGTCTGAAAGTGGTGGAATAAATGTATCTGCCCTGCAATCTTATTTACACCAACAACATGCTGGTGATGGACACGGAGGAGAAGATGATGAAACTGTCTTTTCTATATTTGTATACCTTGCTTGGTTTTATAAAAATGTCCCATGTTTTCTTGATAGCACAACCGGTAATATAGTTGCTTCAGTTACATCTCTAGGATTAAATACGCCAACCACAGTAACATTTGGATCAGAGCTCACAAAGAATATCTTTGGATTGCCTAAATTACTACCAGATCTACAACAAGGAGATGCTACTGGAGAAGCAGCAGGTGGTGGTGCTGGTGATGAAGGTGCCGTTAGTAGTGGAGATGATGGAGAAGGTTTACAAGCCCATCATGAAGATCCTTACGCACACGACGACTACCCTCATTCCAATGAAGAGATAGCAGCAGCAGCTGGTCATGGGTTAGATGATGTAAATCACGATCCTCAACACAGTCCAGAACACCACGATCATAGTCCCAGTCCTACACCTGCTACACCACAGCAAAGTAGTCAGTACGACCATGATTTTCACTAATATTAGAATATATAGTATTTTATTATAATCTAACTAAGTATTATTGTTAATCTCGTCTGCCTGGAAATACATTTTCCAGTATAAAATATTGCTTGTTAAGTTTAAAAAACTTCGGTGTGATATAATATATACATTAAAAACCTAGCGTAGTACAACAACTACTTTGCAATAGCATAGACATTAAAGTACTATTTACTAATTTTAAACACTTTTAACGTATAAAAGGATAGAGATTACAATATTAAAACGTAATAATGCTACTACACTTTTATTTTTTATAACATATACATAAACACTCCAATGTAGCAATCATATATAAAAAATAAACAGTGGGTAGCTCCTTATCTCAAATTTCTTGCCAACATGTTGCTAAAAGTTACATAACTAAAAAAAAGAATATACAGAAATTTATCTTTGATAGAATACTGTTACTTAACAATATCGGTATAACAAAAATGGTCGGAGTGGAGAGATTTGAACTCCCGACCCCTTGGTCCCAAACCAAGTGCGCTACCAAGCTGCGCCACACTCCGTAAAAATATTACATATATCCTACCAATAATATACATTATATCAATAAAATAATTCTTGTTATTAAATAAAAATAATTTATGATTTTACTTTAATATAACAAATATAAGCATATATCTACTATTGTAAAGACTGCTAAGGGACGTAAAATTTCTTCCACACGGTGGTTGCATAGACAGTTAAATGATCCTTATGTGCTTTTAGCAAAAAAGCACGGTTACAGATCTAGGGCTGCTTTTAAATTAATAGAAATTGATAATAAGTTTTCTATTTTTAAAAAAGGTCAGTATGTATTAGATCTAGGATCATCACCTGGAGGTTGGTCTCAAGTTGCAGCACAAAAGGTCTCACATGGTAATAGCAGTTCTGTTTTTGCTATTGATATGCAAAATATGGATAAAATACCCAATGTAATATTTATCCAGTGTGACATAGCTAATAATATAGACTTACTCAATACTACATTTTATGGAAAAAAGTTTGACATAATATTATCTGACATGGCACCTAAAGCATGTGGTAATAAACAAGTTGATCATGCCAATATCATCAACTTATGCGAAATGTCACTTGATATTGTAATAAAATTTATACAAGACAACGGAATTTTTATTACTAAAATTCTACAGGGAGAATACGAAAAAGAATTTTACCAATCAATGAAATGTTATTTTAAATCTGTAAAATACTTCAAACCAAAAGCAAGTAGAAAAGATTCATCAGAAATGTATTTATTAGGTTTTGGATTTAAAAAAAATCAAGATATTTAAAAACAACAAAAGCATTTTTCAATTATCATAACAACAGTAATATACACAATTTTAATATTATAAAAGATTAAAAATTACTTTACATACTAAGAAATAAATAAGATATATTAAGTTATTAATCAATAGTTATTGAAAAAAATTAATTAGCACTTTTACATATGAATATCCTGAGTTCACTAATTAAAAATTGATATGACAACACAAGTCAAAAGTGTAGCATTTTGCGGAATAAACACAATAAATGTTGATGTACAAATACACATTGCAAAAGGCATACCAGCATTTAATATTGTTGGACTACCAGACAAAGCAATTGCTGAATCCCGTGAAAGAATTAGAGCAGCTTTTAATTCAATAAATCTATCATTACCTACACAGAGAATTACCATAAATTTATCTCCTGCAAATTTATTTAAAGAAGGCAGCCATTATGACTTACCTATTGCTATAGGTTTGCTAATGAATATTGGAACAATACCAAAAATCAATAATTTACCATATATCATATTAGGAGAGCTATCACTTGATGGTGCAATAACCCCAGTCCCCGGGATATTACCTGCAGCTATAAGTGCTCAGGAACAAAAAATAGGAATAATATGCCCATATGATAATGGAACCGAAGCACTACTTATTAAAAACATTTCAATATTATCACCCAATCACTTGATATCACTAATTAATTATTTTAATAAAAACGAACCTATAGCCATTCCAAGCAATAATATACCAATAAAAAATGCAGAATACTTAGACATGAAAGATATAAAAGGCCAATCTATACCAAAAAGGGCTTTAGAAATTGCTGCTGCTGGAGGTCATAATATATTAATGGTAGGTCCCCCAGGAACTGGGAAATCAATGCTAGCAAAAAGATTACCTGGAATATTACCAGATTTAACTTATGAAGAAATAATAGAAATAAACAGTATAACAAGCATTACAAAAAATTTTAATAAATCAATTTCAACTACTCGCCCTTTTAGAGATCCACATAGCTCATTATCTACAGCAGCTATGGTAGGGGGAGGAAGAAATGCAAAACCAGGAGAAATTACCTTAGCTCATAAAGGTATATTATTTTTAGATGAATTACCAGAATTTCCAAGAGCAGTCTTAGATTCTCTAAGACAACCACTAGAAAACAAAGAAATCCTTATCTCAAGAGCAAATGCTCATATAAAATATCCAGCTAATTTCCAACTAATTGCAGCAATGAATCCATGTAGATGTGGATATTTTGGTAATCCATTAAAATCTTGCTCTAAGGCTCCTAAATGTGCCATTGAATATCAAGGCAAAATTTCTGGTCCATTAAATAACAGGATAGATATACATATAGAAGTACCGTATATAGATGTATTATCATACAACAATTACAAAGATATAGAAAACTCAAAAACAATAAAAGCACGTGTTGTACTGGCTAGAAAAGTACAAGAACATCGTTATGGAACGTTTTTTAACAATGCAACAATGTCAGAAGAAGCAGCAACAAAATTTTTAATTCCAAACAAATCAGGAAAAAACCTTCTCGAAAAAGCATTAAAAGGGAAAAACATATCTACTAGAGAATATATAAAAATTCTCAAAGTTGCGAGAACCATTGCAGATTTACTTCTAGAAGAAACTATATCATATGATCATATAGCAGAATCTTTATCTTATACACAAAAAAATTATATAAAACTCAATAAATCTTATTGACATATATAATTAAAAATTAATAATTAACAATACATTTATCATATTTCTAAGTAAATTAATATATTTTATTGCTTTATACTTAATATTTTATTAAAATAGATTTAAATATTTTTATAGGTTAATACCATGTCAAATAATATTAAAGAAAAATTAGGTGTTATAGGAGAAAATACAGCATTAGTTACACGAAATGCCGGGCATGCATTAGGTAGTGTACTAGCACTTACTCTTGCTACATTATCTGGAATTACAATAGCAATGCAATTAGCTAATGCTATCTTTCCAAAGTTATCTATACCTCAAACTAACATAAATCCCTTAATGCTGATTATAGTGTTTACAGCAGCTTGTGGAGCATTTGCAGGACTTGTAGCAAATAATAATCTATTAAATAGTGCAGACAAATACAAAGGTGGACTAGCAGGTGTAATAGCCAGCCCTAAGATATACCAAGCATTCAATAATCAGTCAAGAGAAGCGCCTCATGATTAGGAGAATAAATTTAATTCCTTTATATTTATGATCCTTTAGTAGTTCTTCCATTTTTACCATGGCATTATGCTAATCATGTATAATGCCATTAATTTTCTTTAATTTCTATAATACCTTTTTATCCAGTATTCTTACTTAATTGTTTATAAAAGTTAATAAATAAAAAAACCATTATTAATATTAGATTATAAAACTCATTTAATCATATAATGCATTTTTTAATCTATAGTTAAATTCTGCACCATATATAAAAAATACACTCAAAATATAAAAAAACAGTAAAGATGCAATTATACTAGCTAAACTACCATATATTATGTTTAATTGATGAAAAGTTCTTATATACCAAGTGAAAACAAAAGATGAACAAGTCCACAAAAAAGTAACTAATACTGCACCTGGTATTACATTCATTAGATCTTGTTTAACATTAGGTACAATAAAGTATACTAGAGTAATAGATATAAACAATACTAACTCACTAATAGCATATTTAAAATATCCCAAATTCTTATCTAACATCTCATAAATAACAGGTAACAGAATTATACATATCATAGCAATAATTATTGCCAAAGTAATAACAAGAAATTGAAAAATACTTAATAATCTACGAAAAAGGTAGGAAGGCGGACTAGAAACTCTACAAGCTTTATTTAATATAGTCCTCATTCCTTCTACAGCAGATGAAGCAGTCCAAATTGTACCTATTATTGCCAAAGTTAATAAACTATGTGGAGGGCCTGATATTATTTCTTGAATACGTGGCATTAATCCCGCAATAATTTCGTTAGAAATATTGTCAGCAATTAATAAAATCAATTTTTCGCTAATATTAATATCATATTGATTCAATAATTGTACTATATTTGACAACAATGCCATAAAAAACACTAAAAAAGGAAAAATTGATAACAATATAACAAATGATAAATACCCTGCATGTTCCATACCATCATGATTAACCAGATCAATCATAGCATAATATATACATTTAAAAATATTCTTTACTTTCTTTAGCAACATACTCCTGCCTTTATAAAACATATCAGTAAGTTATAATAAGCATAAAAAACACAAATTTATACATATACTAAATCCTAATAATACAAACTATGTTATAACAAATAATAATATTATTATTTAAATATACATTAAATACATATTCAGAATATTTTATGAAAGAATTCGATTATATTAAAAACTACATATATAGACTAGACAATAATTCATTAATAGGAGACGACGCTGCCATTATTAACTGTACAAAGAACCAACTTTTAGTAACAAAAGATATCCTCATAGAAGGAGTACATTTTCTTCCAAATTACAACCCAAGTATATTAGCAAAAAAATCTATAAGAGTAAATTTATCAGACATTGCAGCAATGGGTGCCATACCTTATGGTTATTGCCTAGGTTTAGTATTACCTCACGATATATCTCAAGATTGGTGGAAAAATTTCACTAATAGTTTAGAAGAAGAACATAAAAAATTTAATATAAAGCTACTAGGAGGAGACACTACTTCACATAAACGAAATATAACTATAATTAGCATTACTGCTTTTGGAACAAGCAACAACAATTTACTAAAAAGATCTGGAGCAAAAACTGGAGATTTCATATATGTTAGCGGCAATATTGGAGATGCAGCATTAGGATTGTTAATATACCAAAAAGTTATAAATCAAAATTATTATAATCTAACAAGTAAATATGATTTACCTCAGCCAAGAATCAATTTAGGAATTAACATCAACAAAATTGCATCTTCATGTATAGATATTTCTGATGGTTTAATACAAGACATAGAACATATATGTCATTCATCAAAAGTAGGGGCATCAATATACTTAGATCGAATACCTTTATCAAATGAAGCAAAAAAAATTATCAATGATATTCCTGAATATATCGATTATATTTTAGCGGGAGGAGACGATTACGAATTAATATTTACAATCAATCCCAAATTCTCTTACTTAATAAAAGACATATCTTATAGAAGCGGAGTAAAAATAACAAAAATAGGAGAAATAACAGAAGGGAATTCTGTAACACTCTATGATAATTACGGAAATATCGTAACTCCAAATAAAAAAGGATTTAATCATTTTTGACACAATTAATAACAATAAAAATTCATTCATCATTACAAGCGTACTAGAACATTTTATACCTTTTTATAAATACTATATTCTTAAATTTATAAATATAATTTTCCTGACAAAACGGAAGCGATAAATTCTATTATTGATTTAAGAATATAAGCTCAATTAATATCCTTTAGGTTCTGTATAAAATACATTATTCCAAATAGGATTTTTTATTTTTTCCAATAAGGTTTTATGTTTTTCTATTTCTTCTTTGCTTATTTCATGAAATCTTGGCTTAATACAAAGCTGTTCACGTTTAATACTTGAATTATTATTTCTCAATATACTGTTAGTATCTGAAAAATCTAAAGATCTTTGCAATCCTCCCATTAATTGTACATATACCTTCCCTAACAATGTTGCATCTAATAGTGCTCCATGAAATTTTCTATCTTGCAAGGAAATATTAAATCTTTTACACAAAGCATCTAATGTAGATGAAACTCCAGGAAATTTTTTTCTAGCTAGAATAAGAGTATCAATAACTTGAAATTCAGGATTATATTTTTTTTGAGCTTTATCGAATTCCATTTTAATAAACTTAAGATCAAATCCAGCATTATGAATAACTAAAACACTATTATCAATAAATTCTAAAAATCTATCTGCTATATCTAAAAACTTAGGTTTATCTTTTAGCATATCAACAGTAATACCATGAATCTTCGTAGCATAATAAGGGACATCACGCTCAGGATTAATATATTCATGAAATACTTTACCGGTAAAAACACGATCTATTAACTCAACACAGCCTACTTCTATAATTCTGTCTCCTCCATCCGCATCTAACCCAGTTGTTTCAGTATCTAGTACTACTTCTCTAACTCCTTTGTAGTATGACATATTTTTCTTCTAATTAATTTGACCAATTTTCATAATATAAAAACAACTCTATATTTTAGTTTCTTTTATACAATACAAGAACAAAACATTGAACAAAAACAACAATATATAAATAATTACTTACTGTACAGTAAACATAAAGACAAAATTAAAACCAAGCAATAATAATACCTAGATAAATACTCAATTATACCTAAAACTCATACTTCATACCCAATAACATTACATTACCATTCAATGCAATAGCAGATTTTCTACTTTGTATGTCAAAATAATGATAATTTGCAAAAATTTTATATTGTCCTTTAGATCTATTACTAATAGACAAATTATAATCAAGTCCTATATCAAAATTACAAAATTTATAATGGAATTTATTACTTTGAAAATAATATGCACTTATTGAAGCTTTATCATATATATATTTAGCACCAATATTCCAATAATAAGTATACCCACTTTCAGAATAATGTGGTTTTTGTTCTTTGATAACAGGGTGAGTAGGATGAGAAAAATAACTTAAATAACCAGATTTTCCTAAATATCCATATGAAGCTGCAAGCATTATATTATGATAAGTAATAGATGTACCAAGGGCAAAAGCTGACAAATCTTCAACATACGAGTATGCTATATATTGTTGATTATCAAACTTTTGACGATCACTTGCTGCATATTCTCCTACAATAGATGCCTGAAAATCAATACTATCAAAAGAATGATCATAAGATAACCCAGCACTTAAAATATTATCATAAGCTCCTCCAATAAATTCAAATTTATCAGTTGGAACTATACCCCTTATATCCAGATTTACATTTTTAGGCTGATTCCCAGAATCCGGAAGTTTCAGATCAAGAATATGATACCCACTAACACGTTCAAATAAATTCTTATCATACCCTAGTGGCGAATAGCTAATACCAAATCTCACACCCATAAAATTTGGAGATTGATAAGATATCCTAAATGGCAAATTATTAATAAAATTTCTATCTTTCACAGTCAGAACAAGAGCAGTGCTATAACTTTCATTAAATAAAGATTCACTATACAACCCAGGAAATACATGATAATTAATTGTTGCCGGATTTATATCTAATAATCCTGTATACTGAACCCAGGTAACACTATTATCTCCAGATCCTATCATAGAAGCATCTAATTTCATAATAGATTCAACTCCTTCTTGGTATCCAAAAGAAAAATTTCCATAAGAAGAATCAACAAATAATTGTGCTCCTCTATTATAACCTCTTACTGCAGGAAGAAAATTTTTAGTCTTTATAGCAGGTACTTGCAATTGAAGATTAGCTCCATAAGACACTCCAAGATTAGGATTAGTACCGATAGATTTTATATTAAAAATACCATCTAATTTTACTCCATGATCATACATCCCTTTTGAGTTATCTGCAACCCAAACATAAGATAATATCTTACCTCCTACATCAATCTTGTGATAATTCATTATTAATGGATATAAACTTGCTTGCTTAGAACACTCATCATTTTTTGTCACATCTACTAATTTTTTATGATTTCTATGATTATTATTATTCACGTGATTTACAGCAATGGAAAAAGCATCAACATTATATAAGAATAACAAAGAAACAAAGGCAGTAGAAAACAAAAACTTCTTCATAAAGATCACCAAAAGTTAATTTAACAAAATAAATATATTAATTATACTTAATCAACTATAGTAAAGAATGTCAAGAAATAATCTTTATATTATTAATAAAATCTACTAAACTAAGGAAATATATAAATTTATTAAATAAAATCAAGACAAAAATAAAATAATTTACAGCATAACACTTGATTATGTAGAAATTTTCAACTCTAATATATCTAAATGTACATGGAATAGAGTATGTTAACTCATAGTGATATAAAATAAATAATGAATATAGGAATATCAGAGACTTAAAGATACATGTAGTAACTAATAAGCTACAACATTAAATTCATATAAACAATATAACATAAAAATACTTTCTTTCAATAATTGCAATGCTACCCTAAAACTCTAACTTTACACCTACAAGCAATACATTACCAACACCATCTTTTTCTTGTACACGAAAACCCCTACTATCAAATCCTCTAGGACTTATTACTGTCATGTCATGCCCTGCTTTATAAGATTTCGTAACTTCTGCTGCTAACGCTATTTTGTCTTCTTTTGTAGCTTCACTGCGAAGAAGAATTTTATCATCAATAACAGCAATTTCTGAAAACCTGTAATGATGATAATTACCAAATAACTTACACCTCATTTTACCTTGTCCCTGTAACAAATTATACTCAATACCTAAGCTAGCATCTTGTAATATGTTATCACTCTTTCTACTTTTAAAGTAAGCAATACTAAAATAATAAGACTTATATTGATAACCCAATGCTGCATCCCAATAATAGGAATCAGATCTTTCATATAGAGGATAACTAACACTATAATGATCATATTCATTTACAACACCAGATTTACCTAAATAACCATATGCACCTGCAAAATTAATATTATGGTAATTAATTACATACCCAATAGACAACCCTTGTAAATTATAGGCATTAGGATAAATAGAGTAATCCTGAGCATAAAAGTTTACCCTATGATGAGCATATTCACCTACAACAGAAGTACTAAATCTAACATCATCATAATCATAACTAAAAACAATACCACCACTTAATATATGTTCATACTTCCCATCAAAAAAAAGCTTTTTCTGTACTTTTTGGAACTTGAGTAAGTAAAGGAACCTTCTTATAAAGATCTATATAATATAGTTGTTTTCCTTCTTCTTTGTTGTTTTTGCCTAGAATTGCGTTTATATATTCTGGTGTTACCTTTCTGCCTACGATGCTTTTGTTAGTATTGAGCTCTTCTTCATCGTGGTCTATACCAACTAAGTTTGTAGTCCTATTCCACTTTAGATCTCCAATTGGTAACGTTAAATAACGAACGACTGCAACTTCTTTAACAAATTCTTTACTAAAAAGATCAAATTCATAACCTGAAGGAGAATAACTGACCCCAAATTTTAATCCCATAAAGCTAGGTGAACTATAAGATATTCTTAAAGGTAAATTATTAACCAAATCTTTACTACCTGAATTTAATACAGCATTATCATTATTTCTAAACACATTTTCACTATATAAACCCGGAGACAAAAGAAATGGATACATTTCATATCCAAAAGCATTTTTTCTCTCAGCCAAAGCACCCCTTATATGCTGTGTCCAACCATTACTCTCATCACCAGCAATTATATTCGAAGCATCCAACTTCATAAGAGATTCTAATCCTTCCTGATATCCTATTGAAAAATCACCATAAGGAGTAGCAGCAAATATCTTAGATCCCCTATTTAAAGCAGATTTCTTTTCAAAATTCATCCCTTTAACACTAGGTACAGCTACTTGAAAATCCGCACCATATTTAATGCTAGAATTACTTGGTTTTAATTCAGCACCTACACGTAATATAGAATCATAAGTTGCACTCCAATTATTATATGCACCAGATATATCATGTGTATAGCCATTCACCCCTAATTTATCTAATGAAGCCCACATATAAGATATAGCCTGACCACTTATTAAAGCTCGTCCTATTTTTGAGCCATAGCTTATATGATCATCAGTTTTTAATCTCTGTATCTTATATAGACCTTTTTCATCAATCGTATCAACTTGTTCTTTATGCTCATCATAACTTAAGCTTAGCACATTTATCGAAAATGCATTACTGCTATACAATGCTAAAATAGAGCTTAGAGCAGATACAACTAAAGTAAGTCTCATATTAATATTACCACAACACTATATAAGCTATATAGTAGTAACCAAACAACAGTATGTCAAAGCAATTTATACAACTTTTAGTAAAAAATTAACTAAAATAATAGATTTACTATTGATAATATAAAATAAAATACATAAAAATTATACTTTTTTCAATAAGAAATTAACTAATTAAGTTAGTTTAATTCTACTAGTGTCATATAACCTGCATACCTATACTATATAAACACAGTTTAAAGAATTGTATTTCATCATACAATAAAACTTAGAAGTCCAAGTAAGTAACGCGAAATATATAATAAATGTAAAAATATTAACATTATTATAGCAATAACATTATAGTACTTTATATATTTGAACCACCTAAATATACTTTTCCCTCGATAGCGTATAACACACTTTTCTGTTATATAAATTAAAAAATTACTCTGATAAATATTAAATGATATACCAACCTTGTGAGAAATTTTTACAAATTTAGTATCTAAAATCTTTATAAGCAATACTAACTTATCTTTACAATCACACATAAATTCCACAGTATTTTATTATGTATGACAATAGATTAAGTTATTGCTACAGTAATAAAATATATTGTATAGCAATTCATCTCAGTTTAAGAAAATTTCTATAGCGGTGAACATATCTAAAAATTATATACTAAATAGCTATTCAATACTTACACTTTCCTCAAGAAAATAAGATTACTAACAAAATTATATAATAACTAACCCTGCTTAGTATATATCCAACAAATACTACCAACTAAAAAACTAAAGAGCAGTAAATCTCATTTATGAAAAAAAAAAAATTAAAATTTATAAATTATGATTCTTAGATATTCAAAATAATATTCCATTTATACCAACACAGTATCTGCATTATATATACTTTAAAATACAAACTTAAAACTTCAATTTCATACCTAACATTAAAACATTACCTTTTCCTTTTACGTCTAGATTACCAGGCTCGTACGTATTCTTTACTTGATCAAAAATATAATGATGCAAATTACCAAATAAACTACCTTCAAATCCATTATATTTTAAAAGGTTATATTCAAACCCTAAATTGATATCTTTTAATATATGACCTATTCTATTACTTTGAAAATACGTAATACTTAGATCCAAAGATTTAAATTGATAAGCAACACCTATATCCCAATAATAGTTATCATAACTTACACGATCTGAATTAATATAGGGTCCATATTGATCTCCTCGTTTACCAAAAATGTAAGAAGCATTATATATTTCACATTTTTCCTTATTAGGTGACATATCACACCTTGGTATATAAATTCCAGATTTCCCTAAATATCCATAAGCACCTACAACTTTTACCTTATTATAATCAATTCCTAATCCTATAGCTATACCCTGTAAATCATTATATGTGTCACCATTATATTTTTTACTGTTACTTCTACTATAAAGCTCATCATAAGACATATTCTTGCCGTACTCACCCACAACAGAAGCACTGAATTTTATGTCATTCATATCATAAGCATAAGAAATTCCTCCACTAATAATTCTTTGATATATTGGATTGATGAAATAAATATCCACACCATCTTTAAACTTAACCCTAGAATCGCTTTTAATCTCAAGATCATCTTTATTGTACGAGAATCCTATAACAGACTTATTAAGCATATCCAATACTAATAAGTACCCGTCATAAGAAAAAGGAACATAACTTATTCCAAATTTCAATCCCATAAAATCTTGTGATTTATAAGATAACCTAAAAGGCACTTCAGGAAGTAATTTAATATATGATGGAGTAATAACATTGCGCAAACTAACAAAAGCGTCTCTTAAATTTTTAAGAATAAATTCCAAATTACTCTGGATATTATAGTTGAAAGATCTCATATCTTTAATTTGACTATCAACAAATCCCGAAAACTGATTAATATTCATTTCTAAATCAGAAATAATCTTCATTGAATCCACTAAAGATTCTCCATTATATAAATTAATAGAACAAATCGATAGCGTATTAGATATTACATCACAATAATTACGAATTATACCTTCAGTATATAATCCAGGATTAAAGATAAAATTATATATATAATAACTCCCACTACGCCTACCTATTAAACTTGGAGGAACACCTCTCAAATGTTGTATCCAGTTACTACGAGTACCACCAACAGCTATATTAGAAGCATCGAATCTCATAACAGATTCTACCCCTTTCTGGTAGCCAAAAGATAAATCACCATAAGGCGTTTTTACAGTAACTTTAGATTCTTCATTAGTAAAACTTTTACCATTTATATGAGATATCAAATCTACAGCATATGTATTTCCATATTTATCATGACTTGACTCAATTCCAATACCTATTATGTTATCTTGATTAAAATTTCTTAATGTACAATTTTTATTTAAGCTGCAATAGAAAATAATATCTGAATTTTCCTTAACATTGTTGGCCGAATTCCAAATATAAAACATTGCATCACCACTAAACTTAAGACGCACTCCCTTTCTTTCAATGTTATTAAAACTTGAATATACAGGAGCTTTGACAATATTATCCACAGATATCTCACTAGCCATATCTTCTTTCTCGGATTTTACAGAATTTTCTAACTCATGATTTTTATCATACAAAAAAAGGCTACCTTGTGCTTGAGATGAAAAAGCACTATGAGAATACAATACTAATAAAGAAGTTAAAGCAGAAACGACAAAAGGAATTTTCATAAAATATACCTAATTAGTTACACACTACACTAATTATATTGTGAAAAAACAATAGTAATATTATGCTATATCAGTATATAGCACTAAAAATTATTATCAATAATAAAATTATATTTTATATCCTAAAAAAATAATAAAAAATATAACTTTTACTTCACTAAGTAATATTATAATTATGATACATCTTGTATCAATTTTACAGCTTCCAAAACTTTAGGTAAAATACACGAAAATATATATTATATATGCCATACATTATATTATATGTGCTACCACATACAACAATGTAATGCTATCTTAAACAAGTCATAATTATATATCAATTAACATGAAATTAAAATAACTCTATCTCTTAATATAAGATTTAAATCAATACTATAAATCTCTAGATTAACACATAAGTAAATAAGCTTATATTTTCACCAAAAAAACATTAAACTACAATACTTAAAGCAAATATAACCTCTAACTTATTTTTTATAAAGACTCTTCCATAGGTTTCTATTTACAAATATGACAAAGATTGTTAGTATTAATAAAAAACTAATAACCTTAATTCCTAGTTTTTTACGCATTTCCATTTCAGGTTCAGCTGCCCACTGCAAAAAATTCACTACATCATATGCCATATCTTTAACTGTAGAATCTGTTCCATCTGTATACTGAACTAAATAATCAGAAAGCGGTGGGGCCATAACTATCTTACCAGTGGCAAAGTAAGGATTACTATATAACCCACCTTCATCAGCTTCATGACTTTCATATCCAGTCAATAACGAGTACACATAATTAGCACCATTATGCCTAGCTTTAATAATTAAAGATAAATCAGGTGGAAATGCACCACCATTACTAGCCATAGCAGCCTCTTTATTAGGAAAAGGAGATACAAAATAATCTGATGGAATCCCTGGGCGCTCAAACATTTCTCCAGATTCATTTGGCCCATCTATAACTTGATACGATTTAGCAATAGCCTTTACTTCATCTTCAGAAAATCCTATGTCACGTAAATTACGAAATGCTATTCTTTTCATAGAATGACAAGACGAACATACTTCTTTATAAACCTGATAACCACGTTGTATAGACCTTTTATCAAAAGAACCTACTATACCATCAAACTTCCAACTAATTTTCTTAGGAGATAAATGCTTAAAATCTTCTGCAACACAAATATGTGAAAAACAAACAAAACAAATTACCAAAACAAAAAACCGCATTAACATTATTTCATCTCCGGTACTGTATCACTTATCGTATCTGGAAGCATAACTGGCTTTTCATACCTAGATAATATCGGTAAAACAATCAAAAAATAAGAAAAATAATATAATGTAGATAACCTACTAAGTGTTACAAATGGCTCTTTTACTTCTTGACCACCAAGCCAAGTTAAAAAACAAAAATTTACCACAAATAACCAATAAAAAATCCTAAAAATTGGACGATAGCTACCACTCTTAGCTTTACACTTATCCAATACAGGTAATAAAAACCATACTGCTATGGAACTAATCATAGTAATTACCCCTAACAATTTATCAGGAATAGAACGTAACATAGCATAAAAAGGTAAAAAATACCACTCAGGCACTATATGAGGAGGAGTAACCATAGGATCAGCTTCAATATAATTATCTGGATGACCTAAATAATTTGGAATATAAAATACAAACAAGAATAAAAATACAAAAAATATACCAAATGTTATACAATCTTTAACAATAAAATAAGGATAAATTGGAATAGTATCTTTCTTAGACTTTACTTCTATCCCACTAGGATTTCCTGATCCGAATCTATGTAATGCTAATACATGTAATGATGCAAGCATCACTATAATAAAAGGTAGTAAATAGTGTAATGCAAAAAATCTATTTAACGTTGGATTATCAACGGAAAAACCACCCCACAACCACTGTACAATATCCTGACCAACTAAAGGTATAACAGAAAATAAATTAGTAATTACAGTTGCACCCCAAAAGCTCATCTGTCCCCACGGCAACACATAACCCATAAATGCTGTTGCCATCATTGCAAAAAAGATAAAAATCCCTACAAACCAAACTAATTCCCTAGGACTTTTATAAGAACCATAATATAAACCACGCAATATATGTATGTATACAACTATAAAAAAGAATGAAGCTCCAACAGCATGAGTATAACGTATTAACCAACCATAATTAACATCCCGCATTATTCTTTCAACACTATTAAATGCATGTGCAACATGTGGCGTATAATGCATTGCTAGGAATATACCTGTTATAATCTGTAATATGAGAGCAATACCAGCCAATGAACCAAAATTCCACGCATAATTCAAATTCTTTGGTACTTGATATGAAGCTAATCCTTTTAAAAAAGAACAAATTGGCAACCTATATTCTATCCATGCTAAAATACCATTTCCTTCGGGTTTTTTCATATTGTCATGCCCAGACATATCAACTACCTCTCGATATTAAACTATGCAACATCAGTTCCTTTTGTACCAATAACAATAACATCTCTTCCAGAAAAGTAATAATCAGGAACAGGAAGATTAAGAGGAGCTGGTCCACTAATAATTCTTCCAGAAGTATCATATTTAGAACCGTGACATGGACAATACCAACCTTGTTTGCCATCATCAACCTCAACTGGTACACACCCTAAATGTGTACAAATACCAACCATAACTAACCATTCTTCTCTTCCTTTATGTGTTCGTTCCTGATCAGATTGGGGATGTCGTAAATTTTCAATTTTAACAGATCTAGCTTCTTCTATTTCTTGTGTAGTACGCTTACGTATAAAAACAGGTTTACCTTGCCATTTTACAACCTTAGTTTTCCCTTCTTTAATATCTGACAAATTTACTTCAACAGTTGACTGTGCTATTACTTCTGCAGACGGACTTAAAAACTTTATCAAAGGATAAATCGATGAAAATAATCCAATACCTGCCATAGATAAAGTAGTTAACCCTAAAAAATCTCGTCTTTTAACTTTTTTTAAATCCAGATTCTTTATTTTCACCGTTGCTCATAATTACCCTTCAATATTTATAACATAAAACGATATTAAAGTACATAACATTAGAATTAGTATTATAAAAGTAATATCCTATTACACAAGCATATTTTATTAACTAATTACCCCACTTATTTATATTAAGTTACATTATTTATTATATCATATAAATTAAGTATACCTAAATAGAATGATTAAGAGATACTGATAATATTTAATTTGATACAACAAATATTATTATGTAACTTCTTAATCACACATCTGTATACATCATATTAATCCTATACAAGATTTAGGATAAAAAGTAAAGTATCAAGAGAAAACAAAATTACATTATAATATCAAGGGCTGATATTAAATAAACATTCAATCAATAATAGATTAAAACCCAAACTATGTAAATATCTACACTATATAAAAATTAATAGGAAATTTCATACAGAAATTAATCAATGCAATGCATATAAATTCTACATCCTACCTAACACATCTAATATTCTATCCTGTTTTCTTTTAAATTTATCAGGACTATATCTATATGCGTTATCACACATAATATTATACTCATCAAGTAAGTTTGACAAGGTATCATGCTTTACCTGTTTAACTTTCAATTCACCACTTAAACTACTTATTACCTTATTATTTTCCTTCTTAATAAGACCATATTCAGTCTTACTACAATAAACCATTAACTGATCTACTACAAATACCACCAAGAATAGCGATACTAATGTACAATACATAAATAAATCACTAAATCCAGGACTTTCATTTATTGGTCCATCAAAAGATTGATATAAAAATACTAATAATGCCATACTTAAAATGATAAGCTTTACTATTTTACAACAAATATAAAAATCACAGAATTTTTTATTACATGATATTAAATTTTTTTCTTCTACATTAACAGAGACTTTAGTATTAGGATACAAATCATTGAAAGCCCAGTCTATTGATCTACTGAGAATACTCAATTTTATTTCTAAATTAGCTAATTTAGTTTTTAAACAATGAATTTCTTGTCTCTGTTTGCTAACCTTATCCTGTTTTATACTCTTTCTCTTTAACATTATACTAGTAATAGATAAGATAACTAAAAAACTAGATAATATCATTCCATATATCTTAAATTTTAGAGCTGTTGCTGGGTCTTTTGTACCACCATACAATAAAAAGAACATAACAAGGCCAATACTTAAAATAAGAAGAACCCAAGCTACGATATCGCTCTTTTTGCTACCACCACAATAGCGCTTTACAGCACCTAAACCAAATATCAAAGCTATAGTTCCAGACACAAGACCAGCTGTCTGCCCAGCAGCAGTGTTAAATAACAACATTACCTCTCCCTTTTGTTTGTTGAGTGTAATATGCTAATTCCATTGTGTTATTTCTGACACTATACATATGGTATTATAGAATTAACATATAATCTTTATTTAAAAAATATGTTGATAAAAATATTATATATCCTATACTTTAATAAAAGTTTATAATGGTAGGATTTTTCTTAAAATTAATTGATATATAACTTATTAGTATTCAATACATTGTTTCATAAAAATAGTAAAAATCACAAAAGCATCTACTATTTTATTTAAAATTAACTTAACGAAAAGTGATTAACATTTATTAATATATTATCTTTTATCCAGTTATTTTACACTGTATCACACCATTATTCCGCTTTAGCCGCCTGATTTATCAAATATACGACTAGTAATACTTTCTTGGTATTGATTATTTAAAATTAATTAATTAACTTGTTTATGCAGTACATACATAACAAAAACATAAATGATACTATAATAATTAAAGGGCCAGGAAAGATATCAAATCTTTCCGATAATAAAAGTCCTATAATGCCAGAAAATATAGAAATAATTGTAGACATTACTATCATGTGCAACGGAGTTTTCGATACTAATCTTGCCGCTGCTGCAGGAATAACTAAAAACGCAGTAATTAACAATATACCTACTAATTGAGCTGCAAAAGCAATAAAAATAGATAATATAACTAGAAACTCTAGCTTAACTAATCCTATATTTACACCCTCTGATGCAGATAAATCGTTACTTATTGATATAATTAACCAATATTTCCATCTGTATACAATAAGAATAATTACTACTAATGCTACTAAACCCATTACTAAAAGATCTTTACTAGTTAACATTAACACATCCCCAAACAGTGAATGTATAATGTTACTGTTTGCAGATGGAAAAAAAGATAATAGTATCATTCCCAAAGATATAATTACATTAGTCACAATATTTAATATTGTATCTATAGAATAAATTTTGTTCATACTGTAAGATAGTAATAAAGCAAAAATAATAGAGACACACAAAATTCCGCTAGACATACTAACATTTAGCATGATAGCTAAAGCTACTCCCAGAATAGATGAATGAGAAATACTATCCCCAACATATGAAAGATTTTTCCATATCATAAATGAACCTAGTGATCCTGTAACTAAGCTCACAATTAATATAGCAATCACCCCATTAATAAAAAAATATTCATTAACAATCTCAAACATAAAAACTTATAACGATATTAAAGCTGCACAAATATTTCTACCTTCATACAAAAGAACATTATATGTACGACAAACCGCCCCTGTAGACATATGCTCAAGATTGAAACCTTTCTTTAAAAAATTATTTTTTACTTCATTAGGTAAAAATATATGATCTTTACCAGTACCAACTAATACTATATCTAAAGCTGTATCTAATAATCCAATTATATCCTCTAAGTTAGAAATACTAAGATTCAAATAAGAAATAATTTTATTTGGAAAAACTATATGAGATCCTAAATATACATTATCATTTATCAAAAATTTACCTGTACCATAGCCAGTAATTACATTTTGGTTAGTACAAATAATCGGTGTAATATCCATAATTTCTCATTTAACAATTACATTTATTCCCGTAAATTTAAACGCTTTCTACTATAAATAATATATACATCTAACCACCTTATCAACTTTAATATGTTACAATATAAAATACTTAAGATAACTGTATATATAACAATTAAATATCTTAACTCAAAAGCATAAATTACCTTAAGTATATTAACCCTTCCCACAAGATAGATTACAACCCATTTTCACCAAATTATATATAATACCTATAGCATGTACATTTATAAAACGATAACAAGTATGAATCTATAGCCAAAAAATAAATCAACCTACAAATACTACAAATTAAGACCTACATACAACTATTTATTAATAGTAAATAATTTATAATCAATAAGATTAATATTAGAACCCAACTCTGATTCTTTTTTCTTGATTAGTTCAGAAATTGTCAACTGACCATCCATTACAAATATTTGATTCAATAAAACAACCTCTTGATAAAATTTAGTCATTCTACCATCTATTATTTTTTCTACAACTGATGCTGGCTTATTTAACTGATCAACCTGTTTCCTGATAATCTCACGTTCTTTATCCAAAATATCTTTATCTAAAACATCTACAGAGAGTGCTTCGGGCTTTGCTGCAACAATATGCATAGCTATTTGTCTTGCTAAAACTTTCAATTGTTCACTATCACCAGTAGATTCCAACGCAACTATTGCACCTATCTTACCAAGATTATCAACTACAGGATTATGAATATATCCACAAACAACCCCACTATTAACAGATAGACAGCCTACTTTATTTAAATGAATATTCTCTCCTATTATTGCAATATTACTCATTATTTCATCATTAATAGTAACACCACTAGTATATTCACATTTTAAAAAATTCTCTATACTATCAACAGTATATTGACTAGCTAAAGAAACTAAACTTAAAACTAACTTTTGAAATTTTTCATTGCGTGCAACAAAATCAGTTTCTGAATTTACTTCTAAAATTGCACCTTTATTTCCATTGATACAAATTGCTATTAAACCATCACATACATCTTTTGTAGATTTTTTATAAGCTTTTGCAATACCTTGTTCTCTCAAATAATTCTTTGCTTTTTCTATATCACCTGCACAAGAGGTTAATGCATCTTTACAATCTCCAACACCTGCACCGGTAAGATCACGTAATTTTTTTATTGCACTAATATCAACCTTCATTATTACTTCCCCCCATAAGATCTTCTTCTTTAATATTTTCAGTATTATGTACAATACCACCTTTATTATTTCTATTATCTTTATTTGTTCTCAAAAGATCTTCTCTTTTTTCTACGGAGAAGTCTTTAATACCATCAACATTAATACCAGATTTAGCTAAATCAGAGCGTATAGCTTCTAATATAGTATCTGATACAATCTTACAGAAAAAATCGATAGAACGTACAGCATCATCATTACCAGGAATTGGATAATCTATACCACTTGGATCAGAATTAGTATCCAATACCGCTATAACAGGAATATTTAGTTTATTTGCCTCCTTAATAGCAATATGTTCTTTATTAGTATCGATCACAAACAAAGCATGAGGTAACCCTCCCATATTACAAATACCACCTATCGATCTATCAAGCTTTGCTCTTTTCTTTTCAAAAAGTAATAATTCTTTCTTTGTAAACTGATTATCTACATTCTCTATCAATTTCTCATATTCCCTAAGTCTCTTTATTGATAAAGAAATAGTTTCCCAGTTTGTTAGCATACCTCCTAACCACCTATTATTTATGTAATACTGCCCACAACGTATTGCTTCGTCAGCAATAATAGCAGATGCTTGAACTTTAGTTCCTATAAATAATACTCTTCCTCTTTTAAGCACTATATCATATAAAGCTTTCAATGCATTTTTAAGTAAGAATACTGTACTTTGTAGATTGATAATGTGAATATCATTATGTACTCCATATATATATGGCGCCATCTTTGGATTCCACCTGCTTGCCTTGTGTCCAAAGTGAACACCAGACTCCACTAAATCACGCATTGCAAATTTTGGCAAATCAACCATTTTATTCTCCTAATTCCATAATAGTTAACTCCTCCATGACAGTAACCTGCTTAACATAACAGGACCATTATGTTATGTCATGTGCGAAATACAATTTTTACGATAACACTATCCAAGATATTAACAACCAAATATGATCTATCTTTATTAGAGCTACCTTAAAATGCTTATTATCTTAGCAATTGCCAATATTCTTAGCAAGAAGTTTATTATTAACCACAACATCATTCTATAGTAATAAGGACAATATATAAAAACATTCAAGGCTAGCATAGCCAATTATATTAATACTTGTATTCTCTTTAATAAATTTTATTCTATAAATTTACTCCATCTTTATAAGCATACTTTATATCTATATATCTATTACACTATGACAATACGCTACCATTTTATTTAAAAAATCAATGATATAACTTTCTTTATCACGATCCCATTAGATATAGCATTCGTAATTATTCATATTATCAAATACAGCATAAAAAATCTATATTGTATCTCTATACCATATAGCAAAATACCAACTAAAATCTCCTTTTATTATGCAATAATATAACAGTACATCTGTACTACACTTCATTATGTATCTTTAAATATAGAAAATTTACAACTATAAAATGTTATATACTAAAGTACTGGCTTAAAATTGAGTAAGTTTCATATAAAGGTAAGCCTATTACAGCAGAGTATGATCCATTAATTGACAATATAAACTTACCAGCATCACCTTGTATATTGCATGCTCCTGATTTCCCTTTCCACTGCTGAGATGCTATATAAGAATTGATTTCTTGCATAGATAAACGCTTAAATTTAACTACTGTCATTACAGTTCTGCAATGCAATTTATCAGGAGTATATAAACAAACAGTTGTATATACTCTATGCCTACGTCCTGATATTAGCTTAATACATTCAAATGCCTGCTCTTCTGTTTCTGTTTTCGGTAATATTCTTCTACCACAACAAACAACAGTATCTGCACTCAATATAAATCTTTCAGGATATAACACCTTTACTTTAATACTCTTCTCTCTTGCCATACGTATAGAATAGGCTTTAGGTAATTCTTTATTTAAAATAAACTCATCTATATTAGGAGATACTACCTCCCCAGGAATTACACCTATTTGCTTTAATAAGGACAACCTTCGCTCTGATGAAGAAGCTAATATTAAATTACTAAACTCAAGCATCTGTAATTTTCAATCGTCTAATAATTCTACCTTTTCCTACTTCCCCTTTGTTAATACCATAAGTACTAATTTCAACTAATACCCTATCATGCATTAGTATACGTATCTTACTCTTCCGTATTTTACCTGAAGCATGTGCTATAATTTCATAATTGTCATTAAGCCTTACCATAAAAGTTGCATCACGTAATAACTTGATTACAATACCCTCAGCTTCAATTATACCTTCTTTTGTTACCACTATATTTTATCAAAAATGAACTTTGTACATTGTAGAATACGCATCATTAACCTGCAACATAATTTTTATAATACTAAAAAACTGGTTAATTAATATTAAATAAATGTAAAATAAATATTCATACTAACTATAATATATTGTCAATATGCGCATTATCTTCTACATACTCATGTCCTAAAGTAATTAATTTAATAGTATCAGGAGCATTAATAATCCAAACATTTCCATTATCTTCATAATCAACAATTTCAACAGGTACAAACTTTACTTTATTATCAACTATAATTTTAATACCTAAATCACCATTATCTCTTAGATCTAATACAGAAGAAGAAACTTTATGAGAACTATACTTTCCTATAGGAACTTTTACTGAATACATAGCTCCTTGAGTCAAAATTTTTAAATCATTATTATTTAACAACATCTCAAGTCGATAAGTTCTTGTATTTCGATTTATTATTTTACTAACAAAAACAATAGGTACATCTATTTCATGATCTTTTGTAATTAGGATTTTACAAATATTGCCTAACTTTATCCTATTTAAATATTTCTCTGGAACATAAGTAATTATCCTTATTTTATCAAAATCAACTATCTGTGCAACCGGTAATCCTGAATTAGACAATATTAATTCACCAACTTGCACATTAATCTTATCTACAAATCCAGAAAAAGGAGCTTTTATTTCAGTACTATCTAAACTAATCTGCGCTCTTTTTACATCCGCTCTAGCCGCCTCTAGAGCAGTAAAGGAGAATGTATCATTTATTTCAGACCTATATCCATGCTCATTTAAAGATTGTGAAGCCTTATATTCTAGTTCCCTTTGTTTAAGTAAAGCTTTAGCTTGGTTTAACTGCTCTACCTTCTCATACTTCTCTACCTTAACTAAAGTATCTCCTCCTTTTATATAATCACCATCCTTTACCAATACATCTAACACCTTACCACTAACTTCTGGTATAATATTAACAGAACGAAAAGCTTCTATTTCACCCATTAAAGATAGGTATACCATTTTCTCTTGAGCATTAGACTCTATCACCTGAACATTAATAAAACTATTATCGGAAAGACTTATCTCCTTATCTTCATTATCAGATCTAAATTTTCCACTGCTAATCCAAATAACAGCTAATAATAAAATAAAAAATGCTACCTTATACTGTAATTTTAAATTTAATATCCTATATAACACAATGCTTCACCTCACAGATAACGCACTATCAAAATTTTAGCTTATTTCAAAAATGCTGCTTCACATGCATCTTTAAATGCTTCATTAACATCCGGATGTGAATGACAAATACGAAATACATCTTCTGATGATCCTCTATAAGCCATAGCAACACAAGCTTCATTGATTATAGTATCAGCATACGAACCTATAATGTGTACACCTAAAATAGCATTATTTTCTTTAGATGCTAAAACTTTAACGAAACCTATTGAATTGTTTGTGATCTTTGACCTACTATTCGCTGCAAAATTAGATTTACCAATACTATAGCTGTAATCAATACTCTTTAAACTTTCTTCTGTTTTACCGATAGATGCAACAGCCGGATACGTATATATTACAGATGGAATGATCTCATAATCTATATGTGGAATATGTCCGGAAATTAACTCCGCAACAGCAATACCTTCTTCTTCTGCTTTATGAGCAAGCATTGCACCACCAATGACATCACCAATAGCAAAAATCCCAGGTATATTTGTTTCATATCTACTATTAACTTTAATAAAACCTTTAGAGTCACATTCTATACAGTTATTATCAAATAAACCTTTAGTATATGGAATTCTTCCAATTGATATTAAAACTTTATCAACCTCCATTACTTCAGATTTACCATCTTTTACAGACTCAAGATATATTCTTAAATTACTATTTTTCTTCTCTATTGAAACAACTTTAGTCGATAACTTAAAATCAATTCCTTGTTTTTTCAAATTTGTAAGAAGTGCTTTACTTATATCCCCATCCATACTAGGGGCAATTCTATCTAAAAATTCAACAACTGTAACTTTAGAACCAAATCTACTCCATACAGATGACATTTCTAATCCTATAGCTCCAGCCCCTATAACTACTAATCTCTCTGGTGGTTCCTTAAAAGATAAAGCTGCAGTAGAAGATACAATACTTTCTTCATCAATATCTATACCAGGAAAATTTGCAACTTCAGATCCAGTTGCAATAACTACATGTTTACCTATTATAGACTGTTTTCCATTGCTTCCAGTAACAGTAATAGCAAAATTACCGGTATTTATAGAATCTATCTTAGCAATACCAGATAAGTAATCAATCTGATTACTAGAAAATAAATAGCTAATTCCATTTCCTAATTCAGCAACATTTTTGTCTTTAAAAGACATAATTTTTTTTAAATCAAAACTTAAATTATCAAATGTTATACCAGTTTCAGCAGATATATTTTTTAAATGATAGTATTCATGGGAAAAATGCAATAAAGCCTTAGAAGGTATACACCCCACTCTTAAACAAGTACCTCCTAAAATTTCATTTTTGTCTATACATGCAACTTTCAAGCCAAGCTGAGCACCTCTAATTGCACATTTATAACCTCCAGGTCCCCCACCAATGACTACCATATCATAATTTTGCATATAACATCCTACAACATTTAATGAAAAACAATTATCTTATTCTTATTTGTTACAAAATACACAGAAGAATTAACAAATATTGGTACATAGTAAGATGATGATAATATATAATTTACTAGTTTTAAATCTCCAGATTTAGAATCTACTACTACAACACATCCATCGCTGCTAATAATGAAAACATGACCATCTTTTACAATAGGTGTACTCCACTGAATTTTTGACTTCCCATGTCGCAATAAATCATATTGCCACAAAAATTCTCCTGTACTAATATTTAATAATGTAAGTTTACCATCAATGATACCAATTATATCAGTACCTTCAATCTGAGATACATTTTGAACCCTTAAATTTTTTGACCAACGTGTTTTACCAGATTCAATATCAATATTTGATATATTATGCAACTTATCTACAACAATAACAGTCCCTTCTGTTGATTGTAAAGAAACCCCATTATTAAAAGGAATGCTATTTACTATATTACTTGATATATCAGCTTCCCACATTTTCAGACCATTCAAAGAATTTAAAGCAACAATTTTTCCATTAGAAAAAGATACTATTACTACTTCACCATAAGAAGTTGAGGATAAAGAATTATAGCTTTTTACTTCAGGGAGTGATTCTTGAATACTCCATGATAATGCACCATTAGCTATATTAAAAGAGTATAAGAAATTGTCCACTGTAACAACTACTAAATTATTATTAACAACAATAGGAGAACCAGCTATTACACTTCTCAAGGACTTTTGCCACTTTATTTCTCCAGTATTGAAATCAATACCATATACGTTATCATTTGCCGCATACAACACCATGTTTTCAGAATACAATATGCTTGCTCTATATAATTTAGCACCTTTTGTAATATCCAATTTCCAATAATATTCAGTCAAATTTTGACCACTTACAGAACACAAAACACCATCTCTACTTAAGAATACGATTTTACCATCAGCAAAAGCAGGAATAACACCTTTATACATTTTTAAAGAAATTATACTTTTATTTATCAACTGTTTAGAATGAGTATCAATATCTTCACTATAAGTTATATCAAAATCATCACTTAATTGAACAGATTGATCATCATGTGTTTCCATAACATCATCTGCTAACGCAATAGCCGGAAAACATAAAATTAAAACAAGTAAGAAGACAACACTTAATTTTATCATTGAGATATCAAAAATTACTATACATATTAACTAACTATATCACTTACAAAAAGAAATCAACTACTTTTACATTAACTAGATTAATAAGTTCAATAAACTATCCTTGTGCTATCTTCTCTGATCAAAAATCTCCTATCATGTGTAAAGTTAATTCTATAATATTTAAACATTTGATCACTTCAAAATCCTTATCTCATATAATTAATAAATACTATTATATCAGATATTTACTATTAACTTTTCATATAAAAATTTAATTAAAATTATTTATATAACAAATCTAGATACATACTACTAATAAAATTCCCAGCAAAAAAAACTAACACAGTTAAAAGCTCTCAACTTTTCTTCAATCATAGCATAAAGAAATATTTGAGGCTAAGTAAAGCAAAACATAAAACATCAATCACATATTAATTTAATAAAAATATCTACTAGTACTTACTAGTATGGTATAACTATAGTAGTAAAATATTTTTTTTAAACATGACTAATAATTCTGTAATTCTATGTATACTAGATGGGTGGGGTAATGGTGATAATAATCAATTCAATGCTATTGCACAAACTCATAAACCTTGTTGGGATAACATTATTTCACAATATCCAAAAAGTCACTTAATTACTCATGGATTAGACGTAGGACTGCCAGAAGGACAAATTGGTAATTCAGAAGTTGGACATATGAACTTAGGCAGTGGAAGAATTGTACTCCAAGATTTATGTAAAATAAACAATGAAATTAAAAATATAAGAACAAACCCTAACCTACTAGAATTCATAAAAAAAGTAAAAAAAAATAATGGTATATGCCACATAGCTGGTTTGCTATCTGATGGAGGCATACATTCCTCTCAAACACATATGTTTGAGATTATTGATGCACTATCTAATCTACAAATGCAGGTGGCAATTCACATATTTTTAGATGGGCGTGATACTCCACCAATATCAGCAATAAAATATATTAATATCCTATGCAATCACATCAAATACTTACATAATGTCAATATTGCAACAATAAGTGGGCGATATTACGCAATGGATCGCGATAATAAATTAGACCGTACAATAAAAACATATAATACAATAGCATTTGCAGATGGTAAACGCTATGAAGATCCAATATCAGCAGTTCAAGATAGTTACACTGCTGGTATTACAGATGAATTTGTACTACCTTGCGTAATTGGCAATTATTGCGGAATAAATCCATCAGATGGATTTATCATGACAAACTTCAGAAGTGATAGAGTCATACAAATTATGAAGACAATTATAGGAGATATTCAAATTGATAATCATATCAAATTAAAAAACACAATAGGTATGGTAAAATATTCAGATACTATTAATATTCCATGTTTATTTCCTAACCACAATATAAGCAATACACTAGGAGAAGTTATTGCTAACAATCAACTGCATCAACTAAGAATTGCAGAAACAGAAAAATATGCACATGTTACATTCTTCTTTAATGGTAGCAAAGAAGATTTATTTGAAAATGAAGATAGAATTATTATACCTTCACCTTCTACAACAACATATGATTTAATACCAGAAATGTCTGCATACAAAGTTACCGATACAATTATTGAAAAAATCAAGCTACAAAAATATTCTTTAATCATTGCAAATTATGCAAATGCTGATATGGTGGGACACACTGGAAATATAGATGCAACAAAACAAGCCATAGGAGTGCTTGATCAATGTTTAAATAGGATACTAAACTGTATATATAACACTAATAATGTATTAATAATTACTGCAGATCATGGTAATGCAGAACAAATGTTTGATCCGAAAAATAATATGCCATATACTGCACATACGTTAAATCCTGTACCATTTATAATTTGTAATTATAATAAAAAGATTAGTTTAAAAAATGGTAGGCTATGCGATGTTGCACCAACAATTCTAGAAATTCTCAATATAGCAAAGCCAAAAGAAATGACGGGCATTTCGTTAATCGAGTACATTTAAGTAATTAATATATACTTTTTAATAACACAAATATACTTATAACTATCATATGTTAATAAAAATGTAACTATTAAGTTATGTATCATTAATCAACCTATGAGAATAATATAAAAACAATCAATTTGTCCATAAAAGAAGAAGTTATTAACTCCAATACTTTAGTAATTCTTTATTTCAAAAATCATTTTCCCATAGAAAAATACCCCTTAAACTACTTAAAAAATATCAGAATAAGGTATATATAATCAATCTAAATTTTCTACCTTAGGTTTTATTATCTATCACAAATTACATATTACAAAATCAAATGAATATAATCTATATTGAAAGCAGTACATAAAAAATTACTTGAAAACTATTACTACCATAAAACATCTTATTTATTTCTAAATTTAATTTATGGAAATTATTCCTAATAGAAAAAAGCCTTCTAACTCATTGAAAAAAATAAATGTATTTTCTATAAGAAGTGTAATATTTATTGAGGCCAGATTAAAAAGAAACACAGGACGATAATATTAAATAATCTCTAACAGAGATACATAACAAGTAATGCCTTTCATCATTATCCAAGGCTGCAAATACAACTTACAAATTTTTCTTCATACTAAAATGATAAACTTTCTTTAACCTCAGTAAACAACAATTTCATTAATACCATAAACGATACTATTAACTACTAATACTATATGGATTTTTATTTTTTCTGAAATTTAACCTTATTGGAATTCCCTTAATAGAAAAATGTTTTCTTAAGCTATTCATCAAATACTGTTGATAAGTTGGATCAATACTATGAAGACCATTTATAACAACAGCAAAAGTTAAAGGCATTACCTTAATTTGCGTAATATATTTCAGCTTAACTGTTTTACCATTAGACAATGGTGGTTTATGGTATTCCACAGCCAATTTTAACCACTTATTAAGCATAGGAGTAGCTATACGCATTGTTAAATAATTATATAATTCTAAACTTTTCTCTATTACTTTATGACAATTAATATTTTTAAGAGCAGAAACTTCTATAATCGGAACTTCAAAGTTTAACTTATTACAACTATAAACATCTTTCAACAATGTAGTTCTATCTTCTTTAGAAATCATATCCCATTTATTTAGTACAATTATAATAGCTTTACCCTTTTGTATTGCAAGTTCAACAATTGACAAATCCTGCTGTTCTATACCACAAATAGAATCTATCATTAATACAACAACATCTGATCTATTAATCGACTCAATAGATTTATGTACAGAATTTATTTCTATACTTTCAACCAGCTTTGCTTTTTTACGCATACCAGCAGTATCAATCAGTATAAATGTATGATCTTTATATTTATATTCTATATCTACAGAATCTCTAGTTGTTCCAGGTTCAGAGCTAACAATCATTCTATTCTCGTGAAGTAAAGTGTTAATAAAAGTCGATTTACCTGCATTAGGCTTACCAACAATAGAAAGCTTAATCTTAGCAAACTTAGAAATTTCTACTTCATGCTCAGTAACAAATGACAACAATACATCATATAAATCAACCATTCCCAAATTATGTTCTGCAGAAATATAAACTGGACCTATAAAATTAAAATACTCTAAATAATCTATACTGTAACATTTTTTACGGCTTTCACACTTATTTGCAATAATGACTACAGGTTTCCTAGTATTTTTTCGTAAGTATTTTGCAAATTCTACATTTTTATCATCTTGTTCAATTCTTGCATCAACAACAAAAAATATTATATCTGATGCTTCAATAGCTAACTTTACTTGATCTAATATTAAACTCGATAACTTTATTTTATTATCAACTCCACCTGTATCAATCAACTTAAATTTCAAACCACATAAATCAGCATTTCCTTCTCTTCTATCTCTCGTTAAATTAGGAATATTACTAACAATTGCAGCTTTTCTACCAGTAAGCCTATTAAAAATAGTAGACTTACCAACATTAGGTAATCCAACTATAGCTACTCTTAACATAAAAAACTTTATATTTATTTATAGAACCGTTCAACATGTAGCCTATTTAAGATATTCACGTTACTCAAATATTAGCTACTAATATAGCATTACTTGATAACATCAACAAACATTACCTATAAAGCACTTGTATAACATCTTAAACAATACTGCAATATATCATTACAGTACAGAAGTATAATAAACACAATTTATATCCTAAGATATTCGTGAGCAAACATTATCAACTTCACATATGAAAACATCAAAACATACTATTCTACTCTCTTAAGTACAGATGTTTACCCAAAAACATACTCAGTAAAATAAATTATATAGTTAACTTTAAAAGAATTTGCTATATAATTTCTGAAATTTGTCAGTTTTATTTATGTAAACAATGTCTCATTTAACAAGTTATTACAATTCTGTGCTTGTATTATCAGATGGGAAACATTTTTTTGGGAAATCAATAGGGAAAAATGATAGTGTTATTGGTGAAGTATGTTTCACTACTTCAATAACAGGATATCAGCATACCATAACTGATCCATCATTTGCTGGTCAAATTATTACGTTTACTTTTCCACATATTGGCAACATTGGAATAAATCACAAAGATTTTGAACATCACAAAATATTAGCTCATGGAATCATAGTAAAAACAATATCAGAAGGATCTCATTCAACATCTTATTCTAATTTGGAGTCCTGGATGATAAATAATAATTTATCTGGAATATCTGAAATTGATACTAGAGCATTAACATGTCATTTGCGTAACCATGGGTCACAAAATGGGATAATACATAATTTTAATGACATTAACTCAATAAATTTAGCAGATTTACAAAAGAAAGCATTAGGATACAATTATACAGAACATTGTTTAGCTGTAGCTAAAGATTTTACAAATGAACACAACATTATCATACCCAAGCAATCACCATTATACAACATAGTAGTAATCAATTTTGGGATAAAATCAAGTATACTAAATGCTTTATCAAAGTTAAGATGTAAAATCCATATAATTTCAGGAAATGAAGACAATCTAGTTGAAAAGATTTCACTACTAAAGCCACAAGGTATAGTACTATCAAATGGACCAGGTGATCCATCTGCAATTTCGAAACATACTGTAGAAGAAATTAAAACTTTAATAAAATCAAAGATACCGATACTAGGTATTTGCTTAGGGCACCAACTTATTTCATTAGCCTTGGGTATAAAAATTAGTAAAATGCTATTTGGACATAGAGGCAGTAACCATCCAGTATACAACACAGTAAATAATAATATAGAAATTACAAGTCAAAATCATGGATTTACTATAGAAGAAGACTCACTACCTACAAATGTACAGATAACGCATAGATCATTATTTGATAATACAATAGAGGGTATTAGAGTAGATAATTATCCAATAATATCAATACAATACCATCCTGAAGGTGGTCCTGGTCCTAATGATACAAGTTATATATTTAATAGTTTTATTAATTTAATAAAAGAGAGAATGACTGGTACTCTTTTATAAGACATATAATCCAAAGTCATTACATAGCCTAATGTTTGTAAACAACCACAAGGTCGCTATACATACTATAACAATTGTACTTTAATAATTTTGTTAATTCAAGCAAATGAAAGATTAATTAATACCTATCTAATAAAATATATTAATTCAAATAATGATAATGCAGGAATAATGCTTGCATATAACCCAAATTTTACAACCTTATTTACATTAAAATTCATGTATTACAATAGCTGTTTATAATTTTACTATTTTGTTAATTTTGCAAACAAAAGAACCACTGACTCTTTTCATAAATATACAGAGAAATTATTTTTACTATAAATTCTAATTACACAAATTATTAATACTTATCTTATGCTTTAGCTCTTGTAATCAATAACAGTACAAAGTATTCAATTTGCTAAACTACAAATACATTCAATTAAGAATAGATTGAGTATATAATTTTTAATGTATGTAATTAAATTCTCTTTTTATATTACTAATATTCTACGATATTCTACTTTTTTTACAATTATTTATATACAGTTACTTTAATTATCACATTTCGTATATTGCAATATACAATTATCATATTATATAATTAAAAATAAAGTTAGGTAAACAATGAATAAAAATCCTCAAGAACATATAGAAGTTATATTAGCTAAACCAAGAGGATTTTGTGCTGGAGTTTCAAGAGCAATAGAAATAGTAGAGCTAGCCGTCAAGTACTACAGTGATAAAAAAAAAATTTACGTACTACACGAAATTGTACATAACAAACACATAATAGATTATCTAAAAAAAATAGGAGTAATATTTATAGATACAATAGACCAAGCTGAAGATGGGTCAATATTAATATATAGTGCACATGGCGTTTCTAAACAAGTAGAATACTCTACAAAATTACGTAATTTAGAAGTTATTGATGCAACATGCCCATTAGTGAATAAAGTACATAAAGAAGTTCAAGTATATAATAAAGAAGGATATCAAGTAATTTTGATAGGTCATAAAGGACATCGCGAAGTAGAAGGTACCATAGGACAAATAAATACTCCCATAATACTAGTACAAAACTTAAGTGACATTGACAATATAGAAGTAACTAATCCAGATAAACTTGCATACGTTACCCAAACCACTTTAAGTGTAGATGATACAAAAGAAATTATTAATAAATTAAAGCAGGTATTTCCAAATATCAAAGGGCCAGATTTAAAAGACATATGTTATGCCACTCAAAATAGGCAAACTGCAGTAAAATATTTATCAGAATTAGTAGACATTATCTTTGTTTTAGGAAGTAAGAATAGTTCTAATTCAACCCGTCTAAAAGAATTAGCTGAATTAAAAGTTCCCTCTTTTTTAATAGATTCTTATAAAGAAATTGATTTAAATAATCTAAAAAAAGTAAAAAAAATTGGTATCACAGCAGGAGCCTCAGCCCCAGAAATATTAATACAAGAGATAATAAACTGTCTTAAACAACATATGAATATTAAACTATCAGACTTAGAAATTACACAAGAAAACATTGCATTCAATATACCTAGACAACTTAGAGAATATAAATAAAAAAACAACACATCTTCTATTTTATAGAGTAAATGTTCTATAGAAAAAAGTTTCATAAGGTAAAAATATCTTAGTACTGGATAATACAGTACATTTTTACTAACTCATAGTAAAATTAAGCAAAAAAACCTTATTGACTAATACTAAAAATTAATTAAGATCATGCTAAAAAGCATGAGGTAAGCTATTAGTAAAAATGTTCTCATCAAGATCATTAAGTTAAATAACAATGATCTTCCACTTCCATCTTATTCAACAGAAAACAGCTCTGGTATGGATTTATATTCAGCAATTGCACCACACGTTGTATTAGAACCAGGATCAAGAGCATGCATAAATACTGGTATTGCAATTTCTATTCCTCATGGATATGAAGCTCAAGTTAGGCCAAGGTCTGGGTTAGCTCTTAAGTTTGGCATCACTGTACTCAATACTCCAGGAACTATAGATGCTGATTATCGTGGGGAAATTATGGTAATTTTAACCAATCTTGGAAATAAATCATATACCATAAAATATGGAGATAGAATAGCACAAATGGTAATTGCACCTGTTGCATATGCTTCATGGAATTGTGTTAAAAACTTTGATAATGATATGACAAAACGTGGAACTCAAGGATTTGGATCAACTGGCACATAGACCAGCTTGGTTACTAGCTTTAACATTATGATTACATATAAGTTAATACACATATATAATGTATTATGAACATTTATGATTAACAGCTAAGGAAATAACTGATAAATTTAGTCGCACAAGACAAACACATTTCATGTAATAAATTTCTAAAAATTCTCTTTACAAATCATTAATCAAATCACACATAAGGGTAACAAACTAAAATGACATTTAATGAAATAAGATTTCCAGAAGACATTTCCTACGGATCAACTGGTGGTCCAGAATTTCTAACAAATATTATCGAAACAAATAATGGAACAGAATATCGAAAAGTCAACTTATCATATCCACGTAACAAATACAACATAATATATAGTGCAAAATCAGAAGAACAATTATCAAAGTTAATTAGTTTTTTCTATATTCATAAAGGCAGAGCCATAGGATTTCGTTTTAAAGATTGGTCAGACTATAAAGCAAAAAAACAAAAAATAGGCACAGGAAATAGTCAACAAAGAAATTTCCAGATCATTAAAACATACAAAATTGGCCAACAATCATATGTACGTATAATAACAAAGCCAGTAATCAATACAGTAAAAATTTACTATAACAACACTGTACAAACTCATGGATTTACCGTTAATCCTTCTAATGGACAATTAGAATTCAACATTCCACCTGATAATGGAATAGAAATATATGCAGACTATGAATTTGATATTCCTGTAAGATTTGACTCAGATTATCTACCATATTCTATAGATAACTACAAGCAGTATAATTGCAATAACATTGCACTCGTAGAAATAAAAATTTAAGTATAAAACTATAAGACTCTTTATTAATGGAAAATACAAAAAATGATCTTTCTATTAATACAAGTCAATTTCACTTTTATAGTCTCTTCTAAGCTATTCCTGATTTGATAAAATAGATGCTATCGTACTTTTTATACTTTTAATCTTTTCCTCTATAGCTTGTATTTCATCAGAATTACTAAGGCGTGATTTTTCAGATTCTAATGATGATATTGCATCATTAAGATATGCTATCATTGAATCAATTTCCTCTTTAGATTGCTTCCTTCTATTTTTGAAAAAATTATCAAAAACATCAGATAAATCATTTGACATTTGTTTCCCATACTGATTAAGCAATATTTTAATATCTTCAAAAATACTTGGTTTTGAAGAATCCTTTTTCTTACTAGTAGCCTTTTTCTCAGTAGGTGCTTTCTTAATATCTACTTTTTCAGTCTCACTACCTTGTTTATCATCAATACTACTACTAACAAAAATATGACTAGCACCACTTTTATCTTCAATAACATCCTTCTCTTGTTTTGGTATCTCAACACTAGCAGTATATAAAATTTCCTGTTTCAAGTCTTGCTCTGCACCTACCTGTAGATCTTGTGCATCAATAGCTTGAGCAATCATATTCGCAGGTACCTCAGGACTATCATCAAAGTGTTCTACTTTCTTTTTAGAATCATCAGCTGTTTCATCAGTATCTTTTCTTTCATCATATTGCTTAGATATATCATCTTTTTTCTCTATCTCATCTAATAATGAATCATCTTCAGCTTCAGCACTTGTCTCTTTAGATATTACATCTTCACTACCCTGAGTTTCTTCAGGCTTAAACAGTTGTGGATCTGCTTCTTGCTGTATTTCTCTTACATCATAAATATTACCTTCACTAATATTCAACTCTGCAGGAAATTTAAATACATCAGTCTCTTTATCTGTTACACTTTCTATTTCTACTACAGGATCAGGAGCACCTGTTTCTCCCTTTTCTAAAGAAGCTGCAGTATGAGTTGAAGTTTCATCCTGTTTAAATAAATTAGATTCTTCCACCTTTTCTATATCAACATCATGTTTAGGTTCTTCAAATTCATTAACCTTATATTCACTACTTTCAACAAAATTAGAACTTTCACCTTGCGAAGGTCCATCGTGATAATGATCAGTCGATACTTTACTACCATCCACATCATTTTCCAAATAACCCACATCTAAAACATTAGGTTCTACATTATCTTCTCTATAAACACTTTCTTCTTTATCTTGTGTTGTATCACTATGTACTTGTTTCGCTGAAACAGCAACCGTTAATGTTCTTTCTAAATCCATATCATCATGCTTTACAACCTGTGCAATAAATCCTTCTTCCACTATAGGAGAATTTTCTTCAACATGTAATAATATATTACGTTCTGTACTATCAACTTCAGCAGCATTTTCATCTGCAGGCAATTTATCACTATAAGGTTCAACATCCGAAAATTTATCTACACCTTCAAATAATGATGTACTACCTGATACATCACCATCAAATGACGTTGTAGCTGTATCTTCTAAGTGTTCAGAACCTGACCTTGCTACATTCTCATCTGTAATATCTAAAGGAGCACTTACTGTACTATCAAGTCTTGCAGCATCTTCACTCACAGATAACTCAGCATCTCTACTACTAAATTCATCACCTAAAAATCTCTTAGATGATGCTTCATTTCCTGATATATCATTACCAAATGACGTTGTAGCTGTATCTTCTCCTAAGTGTTCAAAGCCTGACCTTGCTACATTCTCATCTGTAATATCTAAAGGAGCACTTACTGTACTATCAAATCTTGCAGCATTTTCACTCACAGATAACTCAGCATCTCTACCACTAAATTCATCACCTGAAAATCTCTTAGATGATGCTTCATTTCCTGATACATCATTACCAAATGACGCTGTAGCTGTATCAGCATCTAATTTATGTTCAAGATCTGGCCTTGTGACACCTTCTTCTGTAATATTTAAAGTAGCATTTGCTGTACTATCAAATCTTGCAGTACCTTCATCTGCAAATAACTTAGCATATCTACCACCAAACTCATCACCTAAAACTTTCTCAGACGATTCTGCATTTCCTGGTACATTATCATTAAATGATGTTGTAGATGTACCTTCTGCCAAATGATGCTCAATATCTGGCCTTACTACACTTTCATCCATAACATTTAAAGGAACGCTAGATTCAGATTCAGATTGAAATTGCATTGCATCATCCAAATGCGGAGTATTACTAGGTAATGGATCTCCACTTCTAGAGCTTGAAGAAGCATCAAGCTGAGATAAATCTGCATCCAGTAAATCTTGAGGATGTTCTATCGGCTCATAAGATTTAGCATAATCTCCTATTACAGTATCGAAATTTTCTCCTAAGTGATTACGCAAAGCATCATCAAGTCTATCAATATCATATTTGATTTTTTGTAATGCACCTTCATCCTTAGCATTGACTAACATTGTATTAAGCTGTTCTCTTGCTTCAAGTGCATCTTTCAAATTCTCCTTATTCACAAATACATTTCCTTCATCATCAAGTAATGCTCTACTTTTATTCTTACTTGAAGCTTTAGAAAAAGGATTACTATCATCATCATCTTCGTCTTTTTTATTAGGAATATAAATCAATGGCTTATATTGTTCAGGTCCTAATATATGTGCTTTTAAGCTATCTAATGCTGCTTTACGATCCTCAATCATATTATGAATCAATCCACCATCTACAGTGCCTGTCATCTTTCCTGCAATATGACCTCCCAAATATTTCATAGCATCTAATGGAGAAAATCCTAAATGAGCACCTATGAAAGCACGAACGTAATTTAATTGTTTAAAATCATTATTAAAATCTCTATCATGCTCACTATATGAAGAAGTTAATACATTAGTAGCACCACCAGTAAATTTAACAGCTTTACCCAATACAGGAACCCTATGTAACAGGTTCAAAGGAGCACGAGCCACCTTTGTTATCACATTACCTGACCACAATTTCCACCCATCTATTGTATTATCAATTTTCTCGAACATCTTACCTATTACTGGAATTTCTGAGAAAATTCTAAGGAATCCGCCCTCATACATGCTAGCAATAGTCTGAGACATCATACTACCACCCGCTAAGGACACTGCTACACTTTGAATAAATGCACGCATTTGCCATATTAATAACGCAGCCAAGAATAAAGAACCAACTTCTGACCACAATATTATATCTCCAGCTCTAATCCTTAAGATTAAATTATAATCATATTGCTTAAGCAACTCTTCTTGAGGAGTAGGAGTTGAAGCCGCATCTCCTATTACATCAGTAGTTAAACTATCAATTATTTTATTCTTGAAATCTTGATCTTTAAATTTATCCAACGCACTTTTTTTATCAGCTTTATCTTGATTTACCCTATCATCAATAATCTTTAAAACTTTATTCTTACTTTCAGCATTTATATGATTATCTTTTTCTAACTTATCCAACTCTGTTCTTATATTCTCTATCAATCTTGCAGCTGCATAACCTTTATCAGTAGTAAGTAACGCATTAATGTAGTGAGACAGATTTCTAAAATGGCTATTCTTACCTACACTTAGACCAAACGGATCGCCATCACTGTTAGCATCTGGATCAAGGAATGGATAATCTACATATCTAAAATCTTCATGTTTAAGTTCAGGTGGAACTTTAATATATGCACCACCACCGGTAAATCTATATCTCGCTTTACTAGGATTCTTTTGATCATTAGACTGTTTATAATCACTAAGATTAAAAGATGGGCTAAAAACCCAAGAACCTTAGGATCGTAATACTGTCCTGGAGTCCATCCAAATACCCTCTTGTCTAGTAAACACAACGAATCACTAAATACACAAATTTTTATTTTTAGCCACTCATTATAACATGTCGTAAACCCGAAAATACGATAATAGTAATTCATAATAAGTGCACCAAACAATGAAAGCAGCGTAAATATTAATATTGCTTGCATTGCAAAGCTTATACATTGTGTTAACCAACCATCAAATAAGCTTTTAAATTGAGAAAAAAGAATCCCTAATAAAAACAATGGCAGTAATCCAACTAAGAAGGTAATACCAACAAACGCAGTCAAATATATAACAAACGCATACATGCATAATGCAACATATAAAAGTACAGCAATAATAATCACAAACGCAGCAAATATTGATCCAAAATTAGCAATAATTAATGCTCTAATTTTTACTTTCCAGATCAGTGGAGAGAAAACTTTATTTACTATCATATCATCCATAAAAGCAAAAGGTGTTTCTGGTTTATAAGAGGTTGAATGACTATTAATCATAGCAATAATCTGATCTGTACCATGAATAAATAAACGAAGTAGATGATTATAAAAGAAATCCCAACTACTTGGAGAAATTAATAGCATTATCAATGATACTTTTAATATCCTAACAATCACATCACCAAACGGACTCTGTACCATACCAAAGATATAAGCTAGTGATCCAAAGATTAAAAATAAAGTCAAAACACTAAAAACAAAATTCTTAAAAACTGGATTCCCAACTATCCGCTCAAAAAGCTGTTGCCCTGCCTTGTCTAATTCACCTCTTATCTTTTGCCGTACCCATTCAAAAGGAGAAGATCCTACTTCTTTATCTATACCCTCAATAAATGTAATTGCATATCCTCCAACATTATCGTAATAGTGTCTATCCAATATTTTGATATAAATTTTCCATCCTGCATCCAACTTTATCTCGTTACACAAATGATCTATAATTTTATTACCTTGGCTAGAAAAATTATTCTCACCACCTAACTCCAGTGGTGTATACCCTATATGTAAAACAGGAGAAACTGGATATCTCATATAATCTAGTGTTTCATTTGGCTCTGGATCATTCGGTCTTTTAAATAATAAATATGCACCATATCCATTTTTAAACCAACAAGGAGGGCCGTATCTTCCTTTATCTGTATCATCTTTAACTCCAGATATTAATTTACAGGATACCTCACATTCTTTTTTACCACTAGCAACAAAGTTCTTCTTTATTTCAGTATAAGGACCACAAACTCTTTCAGTAGATAACACTTTCTCATAAAACTCAACATCATCATCACTAAAACTGGCTTTAGTCCTATCCTCTTGAGCATTATTATCTTTCACCCATGAAGTCCACATTCCCTCAGCTTTCAATACAATTGGTTTACCATTGGTTATATAGCCAGTATATTTCCACCTAACTACCTGATCATTCTCAATAACATTCCCCAATTTTTTATCATCAGCAATAAATTCATCGGCATTTTTATCAAAATATGCGGAAACAGAAGTTGTAGTACCATCAGCAAATAATTCAGCTGGCACACACCTAGGTACTGGATGTTGATTAGAGTCACATGCAGTTATCAATAAAAGTAACAATAATTTTACAAAATTCTTTTTAATAAAATTATATACACAACTACACATATTTACTCTTCAATCTTTATATATTCGTCTTTTACTCTTAACTATCCTTATTTACAGATTTTTTACTCCTTTTCCTCATGATCTGAAGTTTTTTCATCTATCTCAGAATGTCTTTCCATAGGATGATCTCTACTAGTACTTGAATCACCAGAATGACTAGTACTAGAGCTCGCATCAGTAGTATAGTCACCTCTACTTCGTGTTTCTAAATCATTATCAGTACTACCAGACCCATTTGCTCCCATATTATCACCCACACCAGTATTTACATGAGTATCAGTAGCATTAAGAACACCTGAATCTGGTCTAGGAGCATCACCATCATTTCTTGTCATATCTAAACTATCAACAGTAGGACCTGAAGTAGCAGTAGGACTATCAGGACTCGTGCTGAAACTTGCATCAGCAGTATAATCACCTGCACTACCAGATCCGCTTGCCCCCATATTAACAGTATCATTCATACCTGTACTTACATGACTATCAGTAACATTTAAAATACTTGAATCTGGTCCAGGAGTATCAATTCCACTTTGCACCACACCTAAACTATCAAAAGCATTATCTAAATTATCAGTAGGACTATGTAATTCTAATGATGCACTATCACCAGTACCTAAAGATAAAGTATCTTGTATCCTACTTTCCATAGCAGAAGCATCTGTATAAGTTGAACGTGCAGTATCAAGAACATCACCAGCATTTGGAGGTAACGTACTATCAGGATAACGTACACTTGAAGAAACACCAGCTTCATTGCTACAATCTCCATTACTAGAAGTTCCAGAACTACTTGCTTGAGATCTAGCATCACCACCAGCACTAGAATCATTACCAGTAGGATTTTGCATACCTCCAGGATGATCACCATTTGCCCCACCATGATTACTACCAGTATTACCGGTACCATCATCTTTTACAGATTCTCCCTCATGAATAGGATTAGCATCAGATCTACTAACAATATTCACATCTGACTTACCAGTAAACCTACGATTCTTTACTGCACTTTCAATAATACTTTGAGTTTCTTGATCCAATCCTACGATAGATGCTAGTGCTTGAGTAGCCCCATGTACACTTGCACCAAGACCAGCTATACTTCCTGATATAGAATGAGCAATATTTTCAGACATTCCTTTAAATGCTCTCATAGCATTTGCTGTAATAAGCAATATTAAAACTGATGTAATTCCAAAAGGAAGTCCAAAAAATAACCCACCACCCCTAAACTGTTCTTCTCGCACTGCATCATCCATAGATAAATCACTCGAATATCCTACAGGAGATAACAAAGGCAGCAGACAAATATCATGTGGAGCACCCTTTTCAGTAACACTACTCGGAAGATCAAGCCCTGCTAAACACTGATTACAAACAGTAAATCTTGTAACATCATGCAATGTAGTTAATACTACCTGATTTAAAAATGCAAGTGCAGCAAATAAAATTATAGGCTGTAATGAAAAATTGACTAACATTTTGACCCAAGAATCAAAAAGCGTTTTTGTCAATTGAAATAAAACAAAAGTTATAAAAATAGGAGCTAAAGTTCCCAAAAATGCAACACCAAGAATAGTAAATAAATATGCTATAACTGCTTCAATAACACATATAAAAAATACAACAAAAGCCCATAAAATCATAACAAATACTAACCATCCTATTGGTCCTGTAACTATTAATGTCAACAATCTAATCCACACTTCTCCTGTCAACAATACTCCTATAGTCGAATCTAAAAATGCAAATGAACTATCTCCATCTAATTCTCCATTAAACGCAGATATAAGATCACTAACACCTTGTATAAATAACGAAAAGAAATGATCACTAAAAAATTCCCAACTACCTTGACTCAATAGACCAACAATTACCGCTACCTTGGCAATACGAACTCCTAAATCGTATTTAGTACACCTTATAATTCCTACAACATAACCAAATACTGTAAAAATTATATATAGAGTACATAATGCCTGTACTGCCCTCCATAATGATCCTGCTTTAGTTTGATTTGTATATATTTGTTGAACTGCACCTGTTAATTTTTTCTCACGTACCATATTCATTGCTTCAGATATCTCTTTAACTTCTGTATCCTTAGGTAATCCATATAAAATACGTAAAAGAGAATTTCTAAGCATAACAAATACCTTAGAAAAATTAGGATTCCACTGTTTAACAAAAAAATTAACAGAATATTTATTCTCTGATTCAATTTCCGGTAAATTAGTATAATCAAACTGATTCTCATAACCTCTAACATCAATACCCAAATAAATTTTTCCAGATTTACCAGTCTTGTTATCAGCAGTCTTTTCATTTATTACATATATACCAGTTCCAGATTTTTGATTGTTATTATCAGATTTAGCATCAGGATCAGGTACAAATAACTCAATAGTATCATTATCACCAGGCAGCACAGTCGGAGGATTATCACCTATGTACATATATAACTTTCTCCCATACATAAAATTACATATGCGTTCCACATGAATGTGATATCCTCCATAATATTTATCATATTCCCCTGTCCTACCCAATATTGCAAAACTTAACTTTGCAGGACCTTGCACATTTGAGTTATATGTATAATTAACATCATGTTTGACACTGTTTTTTATAATTTGCTTAGATAAAATAGTCTGATAACAAGTTTCACCGGGAGAATCATCTGGAAAACATTTAAATTTATTATTACGATCTTGAACACCTTCAAAAGTAAAATAAGCAGACAATCCCTGTATTATCTTTCCAGAATCAGCAACTTTTTTAGCTATATCTTCTGGTGTAGTTCCACCATAATCAGGAGCAATATTACAATCTCCAGACATATTTGATACTGTAGCGATTGTATTTTTGTTTCCTTGAAGACTAAATTGATTTAACACACTACTGGAATTACATATAGTACCACAAGTACAATTAATATCATAAGTAGTAAAATTCCTTATAGCATCTATAGTCTCTTGTGTTACTTCCAAGGCTATAGTGCCCTTAGCTTTTTGCTCTTTATAATAATCAAGTTGAGAATCGCCTTCAGTATTAACATAATCTATCATTCTTTTATTATTTTGCTCTTTTTTATTTAATTCTTTAATAATTTCGCATTGGCTTTTCAATTTTTTAACATCAGTAAATTTAATTGTTCTAGCATCATAAACAAAAGGAGCTTCAATCCAATCTTCTTTTGACTTTTTATCATAAAAAACTTTATTTCCATAAGGAGTATATGTGTTATCCACTAATGCTGAAACTTCTGTACCTTGTAAACGTGGTATTGCAGACATGCCTTCAAATAACTTGCACTCATTTTTTTGATCTTTCACTTTCATATAAAATCTTTTTATACCATGTTGGCATATACTTTCAGCTTTTATAGGTTTTTCACATTTATCATCTTCAAAAACCTCATTATCAGAGTAATATATAACACCTAAGTCTTTTAAAGCAGAAGGACTACAATCTGTTATTCTCACTTTCCTAGGAACCAAAGAAACTCTAAATACATCTCCATCATTTATTGAAGGAAAAACATCTATAAGACGCCCTCCATGATATACTCTGAAATTTATATCTTTACACGTTTTTTCCATATTAGCATATATAGACTCATCAGTATAATCAACAGTACCATCATTGCAATTAAGAGCTTGAACTATTACTTCTTTTGGATTTAGAGAATCTTTAGGACACATATTTAATGCACCATCAATTGTCAATCTCATAGTTTGATCTGCATTCACCCTTAATCCAGTATCAACCCAATGAGGTTGTAATTTATCAGATTTCATTTCAGCTACTGGTGGAACCTCTATAACAACTGAACTACCACTAACTCCTTGACTACCTTCTATACAATTAATTCCACATCCTGTAACAGATAATAGTAATAATATAACAAATAAATTCTTCATATGTTTTACCCACCAAAACTAGATGGAGGATTTTCAGGAATTGAAATACCACTACGTGATTGTCTAGTATTACTATCTATAGGCAATTGAGAATCAAAAGAACCACGTCTACGTTCACCATCACTACTTTGATTATTCAAGTTACTCATCTGCTCATATCTTGCCCTTTGCATCCTACTATTTTGATCCATACCAATAATTCCTAGTGCACTTTCCTTTGCATTCTCAGCAACCATTGATAAATTAGCAAATGATCCAAAAATTGATGTACACATTTCTCCGGAAGAACCAATAAAATGTTTCGTTGCATTAACTACTATTACAAATATTAGTATTTTAACAATAGGCATTGGTAAACCTACAAATACAAGAGGGCCACTATTTACAGCATCTCTTATATTATCACTAAAAGTTGATATAGGAGAAAATCCTAAAGGTAGCAAAAATTCAAGTAGACAGATGTTTATCTTCATTATTCCAAGATCAAATACAGGTTGAATAACACATGAATCACATGATTCAAAATTAAACATAGCATATATAACACTATCTATAACCTGAGTTAAAAGAGCAAAAGATGCAAATATTATTACTGGTTGCATAGCCGTTTGTACCAAAGACTTCACCCATGCATCAAAGATTGCCTTAGTACGCTTAAATAAAATACAAATTATAAAGAAAGGCGCTATACTAAGCAATAATCCTATAAGTATAATAGATATTAAATAAGTAATAACTGCAGTTGCTATAGTCAAAAATAAAACAATCAATCCCCAAAAAATTAAAGTTACACTAATCCACCCTACTGGTCCTGTAAATAATAATGCTAAAATTTGCAACCAAGTATCAGATAAAGAGAACCTATATAACATTAAATCCAAAAATTCAAAACTAGTACTTTTACCAGAATCTTGACCTGTCATTATTGCAATAAGTTGTACTGGAGCTTCAGTAAATAGTTTAAACAAATGATCATTAAAAAACTCCCAACTATTAGGACCAATTACATAAATTATGACGCTAATTTTTAGCGTCATAACTAATAAATCAAAAATAGAAGCCCTAGAAAAACCTACACAATAAAATAATGCATGTATCAATACATATAATACTAATAATGCATTAGCTATTCTAATAAAATGCGTATTTTTAATAATACTATTATATATTACATGAACACCTCCAGAATTAGTATCTGAAGTTCCATATAACCCCCTCTCTAAAGAAGCTTTTAACTGTTCTACCATATATGAAATTATATTAGGTATTTTCTTCTTTGCAGTAATTAGAACTTTGAAATAACCAGTATTATTATTATATCCATCTCCATTATCTTTTACACCAAAATATAATTCACCAGCCCTATCCTTATCTGTTAATGTGATAACCACATCTTCATTATCTACAAAATCAATCTTTTTACTGTCCCCATCACCTGGTTGCACTTTAGGTACACCTTTAGATACGATATAATATAAACTATCCTTAACATGATTGCTACAATCTTTAATTACTTCAATTTTATATTGACCAGTTAAACGCTTACCAGCTGGTGGACGTAATTCTAAATATAAATCTTTATCTGGAACTGCATTACTAAAAGAATAAGCATGATTAGTCAACAGAGCAACGTCTGAAGCAGAACTACCACCACTATTTGATTTATGCTTTAAATAAACAAAAGGCAAAGTAGTAACACTATCCTTAACATTTTTAGTACATGCTGCAAAATTATCTGCTGAACAATTATCTGGTATTTTATACTCCTCTGTAACAAAACAATTTTCTGATCTTTTTTCTTGACCAATATAACCAGGGATATTACATAGATTTCCACATATCATATTTATAGCATATGCTTCGTACTGCTTACTGTATTTTTTTCTAATATTACTTTGTTTTTCTAACAGATCCTTTTTAATCTGCAATGTTAACTTCTCTTTTTCACCACTTGACTGCTGACCTCTTCCATTTTTTTCTTCTATTTGCTTATCAGCACTTTCAAGGGCTCGATCCTCTAAGTCTTTACCTGTAGCACAAAGATAAAACATTTCCTCCTTAAACTGAGCATTTTCCTGAGAATTTTTATCATCTATTTTTTTAATAAAATCATTATATGATTTGCTATCCATATGATATATAATTTTAGCTGGAAAATTAATCCACTCCCTTTTCTGATCTACTGCTGTACTATAATTTGCATCTTCTAGATACATAATGTTATTCATTTGAAAATCGTAGTTATCAGTAAGAATAGCATAATGTTCATCTAGATAATTCTTCATACATTTATCAACATTCTGAACATAAACCCTAGCATTATTATTTTCACATACATTTTTATCTACAGTAAATTCAAAAGCAGGAGATAACCTAAAAGTTAATTTTTCACCTGCCATTATGTTGGGGAAATTCAATTCAAACTCTTTTGATTCTTTAGTGTTTCCATCACCAGAAAAGACATTGATTATTTTCTTTGTATTACTACAAAAATTCACATCAACTGTATCAACGCTAAAAGTGAGAGATTTATAACCAGCTAACACTAAATCAGATTTAACCCATGCAACATGATTTGTTTCTCCTTCTTTTAATCCAGCCATTACAGCACTTGAATCTTCATCAAACAAAACATGTTTAGGCTTAATACATCCATGATATCCACAACTTGAAAGAAGTAAGATACTGATTACTAACACTACTCTTATCATAAAATCAGCTCTTCCAACCTAACATAACCACAATTTATATACAAATATCTTGACAAAATTCTTACAAACAACCAAGAACCTTATATTTAATAAACTCTATTCTTTAATTCCTTCTTTACCATTAAATAAACATCTAAAAAGTAAATCTTTTATTAAAAAGATGATTATCTAGCACTTTTTGAAACTTTATTACTTACTTCCACCAGAAATCTCATCCTTGCCCCCTCCACCTGAACTATCTTTTCCATGATTACTCAATCTATTACTTATAGCATCCTTTACTTTTTGTCCTGCACGTCCTTGATGTCTAGCTGCAAAATTCATTGCAGAATTCACCATTGATTTTGGACTAAATGATGAACCAACATGCCCTGCTCTTGGATCACCTGCAAGCTCAGCTGCTATATAAGTAATAGACGACAAGAAATGATAGAATAAAAATCCTACAAGAACCATTATTAATAACTTCGTCCATAACATTTCAGCTTCACGCTTAAAATCAGGAGCATAAGCATTAAATCCAAAAAATGCAGGTTGTGTTAAAAATTTTATATTTCCAAACATACAAGCTAAATTATATCTATACTTCTCTTCATCACACTGCTTACTATCTTTTAATTTAAAAGTAATTCTCTTAGCATCTAAAACTTGTATTTCCTCACTTACAAAATCAAGATCTTCAAAATATAAATTGTCAAATACAGTAAACAACAACGCCAAAAAAGCAAAAAGAATAACAGGATACAATGTATAAACCATCAATTGTCTTATCCATCCATCAAAAAATCCCTTTGTTGCTTGAAATAACACCATAGGAATCATCAAAGGAGAAATTAATACTAAAATAGTAATTGCAATAAGTGATAATAAAAATATATAAACTAGCCATATCACAATAAATAAAATCATTAACACTGCAAAAATTGCAACCAAACATAACATTAATTTCATATTAAATAACATACTGGCAAAGAAAAGACCTCCAGTTAAAAACACTCCAAGTACAATTGTTGCAGACCCACCATTTAATTGCTGCCCCAAATAAAATAACATTCTACAATCTAATTTATCCCATGGAGCTAGATATTTATGTTTATCATCATACTGTGATTCAGTATAATTACATATAGTTTCTTTACCTCCTGCTTGTAAAACTATATCTGATAATCCTATTGATAACTTTACTATTTGATCATAGTAATACGACATAGCATTTCCTTGAGTAAAATACACTACCAATCCAAACTTGATTATCAGTATATATAACTCAGCCGGGCTTTGCAGTCCTCCTAATGCTGCTTTAATTGCAAACAATATTAAAGCCAATATTAGAACTGCCATAACTGCTTTTTTTAACTTATCTTGAGCAACCTTTAAGAAACCTACCTTTTGACTATTACCATATTGACACTTACCAGTTAATATATTATCTAATGACCCTTTAATACAAGAAACTATTAAAGAAGTGACTGGAAAAGGAGATTTTACATGAACACCAGCTTCACCTTTGCATGCAGGATCTATATAACAACTATAGCATGCAGAATTATCATATCCCTCAATTCTTTTACCATCACTTGATTTAATTTCTTTAGATTTCTCACACATTGGAGCTGGAGGTCCACTAGGTCTCATATGACATCCAATTTCAACCTGAGGCCATAAAGGTAACCCTCCACTTTTAGTTGCATTAACACATATTTTATCTGCTTTTTCCACAGCTTGAAAAGTGACTGTGTGAATTGTTTTCGATTGTCCAGCTTGTAAAACTGCACATTCCACAGTTCCTTGCATAGCATATTTAGCTTTTTTTATTTCCTGAGTACTATAATCAGCTTCTCTCGGATAACCTGTCTTCTTTAATAACTCATTAATATCATCTGATGAAGCACTCACTAACCTTTTAAGCATAGTAAAAGGATCACCTGCACCTATGGGGTTACGATAACAAACTTCTATATAAGAAGAACTAGATACCCTGTTTTTAGGCCAATAATAACCATCAGCTTTTTTAAACTTTCTAGACGAACATAAAGGCTCATTTGCCTTAGCATCCGCTAAATTAAAAGCCTCAGTACCACTAGTACTGGTTTTAGTTGCAAGACATCTAAAATATTCTTCTTCAGAACCAATATCTGCATTTGCACATCCAGGATACTGAGTTGTAGGATTAGAGCACTCTTTATACTCACCTGCATTACCACCAGTAACTAGATTTTTTTTAATATCATACTCATCAATACGCATGACTGGATGACGAACAAAAGCCCAATTACAAGCAAAAAAAGCTGCAGCTTTAATAATTGCCACATAAACCATGGCAATCCCTATACCAAATACAATCAATGCTCCAATTCCTGATCCAACACTAGTAACTGCACCAGTCATAACCATTGCTACACTTGCTGCAATAAGGGCAAATCCAGCACTAAAACCTACCATTCCAGCATATTTAGCATGTTCATCTATCTTACCACATAATGGACTACTAGCTAATTTTGTTCTATATACAGCTACTTTTTCACTTTCTACTTCTACTGCTAAAGCAGATTTAGTATATATAAAGTTAACATTAATTAAAAACAAAATTAATATATATATTATATTTTTACTAGCTTTTAGCATAATCAACTCTTTTATAAAGAATACTTAATTAATTAACACTATACATACTTTACTCTTTCGTAAAATATAGGCAACCAAACATTTGGGTCATCACCTACTTCTTTTATCAAATCATGTAACATCAATACTGTTTCTGCTCTACCAGATAAAACACTTACTATGTCTTCAAGACCACTTAAATTAATTCTTGCAACTACTGCACTAACACCCTGTTTTACTAAAAAAAATCTTGTGCTAGGATCTGTATGTTTTATTAAGGTATATTCTCTTTCAGTTAACATAAATACATTTCTATAAGCACTAGTAGCTTTTAAATTAGGTAAGAATATTTGAGTGGCAGTTTGCTGCACTAAGGTATCACTGATAGCACTTTTACTAGCATCTTCAACACTTTGGGTTGCAAAAATTACAAATGTATTCAATTTTCTTAAAACTTTTAACCAATCTTTTATTTTCGGTGCAAATACTGGATTATCTATTAATGCCCATGCTTCATCTAAAACAATAATAGATGGAGTTCCATCTAAAGAAATACTAATTCTATGAAATAAATATAATAATACAGGAGCAAGGGATACTGGATCTTTTAATAAATGACTCATTTCAAAACCAAAAACTCTCGATTTATTAAAATCCAATAAATCTTCACTATTATCAAATATTGCTGCATGAGATCCACTGCTATGCCACATAGATATAGATCCAGCTAGAGTATTAGGACCATCTAACCCTAAAAATGGTACTAAATTACACAATACTCTATGTTCTTTTTTTAACTTAAAATTACCTTCAATAGCATCATTAATACGTGTTATGTCTTCAGAAGTAAATTTATCATTGAATACTGATATTAAAGATTTAATCCATTCCATTAAAAATGTACGATTATCTGGAGTATCATCAAGATGCAAAGGATTAAATCCTGTAGGATTTCTCGGTTCTATTACCATATAAACCCCACTTAATGCTCTAATAAAAATTTCAGCACCATAGTCCTTATCAAAAAAGAAAATCCTTGGTGAAAATTTCATAGCTTGAGCACATAAAAAATTCATTAATACTGTTTTTCCACCTCCAGTTGGACCTATAATTGCAGTATGTCCAACATCACGAATATGAAAATTGAAAAAGAAAGGAGTTCCTGAAGTAGTATCAAATACTGTAACAGCTTCTCCCCAATGATTATTAAATTTTTTTCCAATTGGATAATTGTGTTGAGATGCAAATCCAGCCATATTTAGCGTACTAATTATAGCACTACGTACTATATATTCAAAATTACCTGGCAATTGAGCCCAAAATGCTGGCTCTAAATTAATTTTCTCTCTAACTGGATATACTCCACAATTAGACAATTCTGATTCTATTAAAGATAATGCATTATCTAAACTTTTTAAACTTTTCTCTGTACATAAAATAGTAAGATGATGATGCCCAAAAGCAATTCTACCACTCATTGCATCATCTAAAGCTTGGCTTATTTCTACTACTTGTGATACTGCCTTATCTGCAGATTGTATCATACGGTTCTGTTGAATCTGCATTTTAGTAATAGCACTTTGTCTGTTAGTAAAACTAAAAGATTGTGTAATGATAAACTCATAAGGTAACTGCAAAAATGCATCCAACATACCAGCAGAAGTCGTCTGGCCATACTCTTTTAAACTAATTAATCCAGCATATTTACACTCATTATGACCAACTATCTGTATAGTCTTATGCCCAAAATATAACCTGTGCATAGGTAAATATTTTGATATGTCACCTATAGGAAATAATGCAGGTTGAAAGGATCCACAATTTACTATTTGCAACAAAAATTCCATGATTTCAGAAAATACCCCTTTTGGAGTTTCTCGAACACTTAAAACTTTTGGCATATAATTACGTAAACTTGTGAATACACGATTTGTTACTTCATCTAAATCTTCATAAATAGCATGTAAATCTTTCATCCATGCATCCTGCGAAGTAACTTTTCCAAATTTACTAAAAATATTTGATAAGAATTCTACTCCCTTTTTTCCACCTTCTCTTACTATTGTAATATACAAATCATTAGTAAAAGACTGTTTTGTTGCATGCTTTTCTCTCCACTTTATATTCACATAATTAGCAAAAGTACTAGATACCTTATCACTAGCAAACCCTTCTGTAAAAGCATTCCTTCTACGCCTAATTATATGAAAATATAACCCAAAAGATGCAGAAGATATACTTCTTAACATTTGATTGCGGATAGAATTTTGTATAGATAAATCTTCATCATCAGCAGTTTCAAAAGCATAACCAGATAATTTAATGACTTTAAGCATAGAACCATCTTTTGTAACTAATGTAGAAGAATTCCAATGTCCGCTATAAGGAATAAAATTAGATTCATGATACTCCCGTGCTATTACCTTTCTTTTTTTAGTCTGCAATTGCCGAAACTTTAACATCACATTACATCATAAGAATTAGCATTATGGTAAAATCTATTTAAACATTTACTACACTTTTTCATTCTAAGCATAAATAGCTCCAAGAATAAAGGTTCCTTTGATGAAGCTAAAAAACCTATCCCATGTATCCCTGGTCCTAAAATAAATAATGCTCTGAAATCGTTAGTATACATAAATATCATGATGCAAATCATAAAATTTAACATTGCAAATATATAACTAACACCAAAAAGCATAGTAGGCCTAGTTAAACCCTTAAATAATTGATCTGTTTTAACAGTACCTGTCATATATATATACCAAAAATATATTTATATAATTTAAAGATTAATTGTAAATTACATATATTAAAAATCTAACTTTATTAATATTTCTACTATAAGGTAGACACACATTAATTTTTAAACATAACAATAACAATTTAACAGAGTATTAATTGTAAACACCCATCTTTATATAATAAAAATTCCCTAAATTTAACTTATAACTCAAAAACATTTTCATTTTACTTTTGAAGTAACTTAAAATAAGTATTATAAATTTAACCTAAGCAACTTAAACTTCACACTACATTAATTCTTATACTATTAGTAGTATTTATAAAATCAATTTTATAAAAAATAAAATTTATTAAAAAAAATTAATAACAATAAATCTCATTACCTAGGCTATCTAAACAACAATATGAAATCTGTATGAAGTTAAGCTTCTAAAAATCTTTTAGTCGCAAAATCCCAGTTTACTAAATTTTCTAAAAAAGCATTTATATAATTTTGACGTGAATTAAAGTAATGTAGATAATAAGCATGTTCCCATACATCCATAGTAAGTAACGGATAAGTATTAGGCTCAGTAATAGGAGTATCCCCATTAGCAGTACTCAATACTTGAAGCCTTTTTTTATCAGAGAGAACTAACCATACCCATCCACTACCAAAATGTTTTGTTCCAGCATTAGTAAAAGCAGTATAAAAATTACTTATACTTCCAAAGTCTTCATTTATTTTATCTAATAATTTTCCTTTAGGAGATCCTCCACCACCTTTTTTCATGGATTCCCAATAAAAATTATGATTCCATACTTGACCAGCATTATTAAATATCGATTTTAATTCTGGACGCTTATGTGTAGTTTGAATAATAGAAGGTAGATCTTCATTCTTTAAATCAGCAAACTCTGTATCTGCAACAAGAGTATTTAAAGTATTAACGTAACCTTGATGATGTTTACCATAGTGATAATCTAGTATTTGAGCACTTAAGTATGGCTCTAAATCATCCATATGATATGGAAGTTCCGGTAAAGTAAACATATTTGTTCTCCCATTTTATAGTTAAGTAATTAATATTAATGTTGTATATATTCAAGCAAATCAGCACATGACAAAAATATATAGACCATAATATACTACACTATATACCTTAATCCATTAAAATTAAAGTATATGCCAAATTAATATATTTTTATTGTATATAAAAACACTTTTAATAAAAAAAAATCGCAGCTAAAATTAAATGTTATATTAATACCAAAGGTTAACTTTATAATAACATGTACATAAGAAAAAAATTAGGCAAACTACTGAAATATCGTCATATTTCCTCACGTATATCCTTAAAAAATAGGAAGGACCGTATTCTGTCAACTCTATCAATGGCTGCACTTATTAGTTCTTTAGGTATACTTTTCATAATTTTGGGTAGCATTGTCAACAATGGGTATAATGCATTAACAACTACAAAAATTTTACTATCAATAAAAATTAACAATAACAATGCAGGAAATGATCAATTGAAATTAAGAAGCAATCTAATAAATTCGATTAATCAATCTTTAGAAGAACTATTCTCAGATACTATAGATATTTCAAATCCTAATAATAAAAAAATAATTTATAGTATCATAAATGATACTGCACACCACAATTTAGCTGATTTTCTATCCAAGCATCCACAAACTACTAAGTTTAATATGTGGTTTAAATCTTCCACTAAATTTAATAAAATTATCAAACAAGATAATATAAATCATATAGTATATAAAAAAATTATTACAAAATTAAAAGATGACAAACGAATAAAACAATCTTTCAATGATGCACTGTTTACAAAATACAACTCTATATCTCCTGAAAATACCGGAATTATTGGATCGCTAATAGGATCTATGTTCACAATAATGATATGTTTAACATTTGCATTACCAATAGGCATAACATCAGGTATATGCTTAAGTGAACTCATACCAAAAAACAAACTATCCTCCATAATTGAAGTCAGCATAACAAATCTTGCATCTGTTCCATCAATAATATTTGGAATATTAGGATTAGCTATATACATTAATATTTTCAACATACCACGTTCATCAGCATTTATAGGTGGCATAACATTATCTTTAATGATGCTACCAAACCTGGTAATATCTACAAAACAAGCATTAACAGCAGTACCATCATCTGTAAAAGATGCTGCTTTCTCATTAGGTGCATCAAACATGCAAGTTATTCTACATCATTCATTCCCTATAGCATTACCTGGTATTATGCAAGGTGCAATTTTAAGTATTGCAAGAATTTTAGGTGAATCATCTCCATTAATAATGATAGGAATGGTAGCATTTATTGTTGATATCCCTCAAAACTTTTTTGACCCTACTACTGTATTACCTGTACAGATATACATGTGGGCAAGCAATCCACACATTGAGTTTATTCAGTTAGCAGCTATTGCTATAGTAGCTCTACTTTTAACTCTATTAATTCTAAATCTTATAGTAACCTTCATAAGAAAAAAATTCGATCACTTTATCTTTTAACTAATCTATAGCTTAAATGTACTTTTACCCATAAGCTAAATATTCTGTGTACAAATAAGATTGACTTCAATATAAATACACTGAAGGCTGCTTATAACATTACGTAACATTTCACGCATAAGAATTATTAAAAAACCATCAACATAATTTTAGATATAAGCAGCACAATAAAAATATAACTCAATTGAAGCATTATAATTATTCCACATTCCCATATTGTTTTTATAATTAACAAACAGAGAAAAATTGCTATCACTTGCTATATAAATAACAAAAAATGTCAAGCATTAGGTATAGTATCATCTATTAGATATAAGCTACAGATTCAACTCTGATTATACAATATATATTCACCACTGATTTAAAGAATATTCTTTTTTAATAAGAGGAGAACAAACTTTTTTCTTATCTATAAAATAATAAAATACGTGCACCTAGCAGGACTTGAACCTGCGACCTTTACCTCCGGAGGGTAACGCTCTATCCACTGAGCTACAAGTGCAGAGTACTATACAATTTATAAAATGTATTAACAGATCTTACAAGTTTATAATAAAATATCAAATATATATCATCAAAGCACAACTAATTTTAATACTTACTAATAGATATCAAATTCTAAAAAATTTATTTTATATCATTTACACTAAACTTAAGTACCAGAACGGGAATATACTTTTAACAAAATACTATAACAATGCACTCTTAGATAATATTTCTATTTCACTTATTTTTTACACAAAGATTCTTGGAGTTGACATTATCAATTACAACATATTTTTTATGAAATTTTTTGCAGCTGTACCATTAGCATAGTATTACAATATTTTGTCAACATGATATAAAAACCTAATAAATACAATATGTATAATAATAAAACTATTAAAAACCTATTTAAACAACTTTATAATCATTAGATTTACATATAAGCAACCCACTTAATTATGGCTTATCTACAGAACACATTGCAATACGATTTTCCCTTAATTTCTGAAAATCTTCTTCAGCATGATATGAAGATCTAACCAACGGCCCTGAAGCAACCATCAAAAACCCCTTAGAATATGCAACATATTTATAATGTTCAAACTCCTCAGGAGTAACATATCTGTCAACGACAGCATGCTTAGGAGTAGGACGTAAATATTGGCCAATTGTCATAAAATCAACATTTGCTGACCTTAAATCATCCATAACTTGATACACTTCTTCTTTTGTTTCACCTAACCCCAACATTATTCCAGACTTAGTAAACACTTTTGGATTTTTATCTTTGATTGTTTTAAGCAAATTTAGAGAATGAAAATAACGTGCTTTTGGTCTAATTCTAGCATATAACCTTGGAACAGTTTCTATATTGTGATTGTAAACATCAGGAGCTACTGCTGCAATCTTATCAATTGCACCAGATTTATTTAAAAAATCTGGAGTCAATATCTCAACAGTAACATTCTGATCTCTTTTTCGTATTTCTTCTATGCATTCTACAAAATGTCCAGCACCACCATCTATTAAATCATCTCTATCTACAGATGTAATCACAACATGTCGAAGTTTAAGTGAACTAATAGCCATAGCTAAATTTTTAGGCTCATGAGGATCCAGTTTATCTGGAATACCAGTAGCAACATTACAAAACGCACATGCTCTAGTACATACAGAACCTAAAATCATTACTGTAGCGTGCTTTTTATTCCAACATTCACTAACATTAGGACAAGCAGCTTCTTCACATACAGTATTTAACTTGTATAATTTCATCAAGTTGCGCATTTCATGAAAAGCATTCCCTGTAGGCATACGTACCTTTAACCAATCAGGTTTACTTTTCATATTACAAAATTCAGAAATTAAACTTTTACTCCTGATAGGATAACTAACATCAATAATAATGTCAAGAAAGCATATTATTCTACCCTTTCATAGCTTACACACTTCCCTATAAGAATTATTAACTATTTTATACAAATTCTACAATTTATATCTAATCAAATCTATATTTTACAATACCAATTATATGACAGTATTTAAAACAAGCCATAGTAAAGTTTCTATTAATTTATAGATATTTAGTAGCACAACACTCCTAAAACTACGCAGTTTATTCATCACATACATAATGTTACACTACATATTAATCAAATTTCATATAAAATAAGTAATATTATTAAAATTTCCAGTTTCAATATTAATAATCTTACTGCATACGACCAATACCCACTACACTACTTTGATGAACCTCTACTTGAGTCACTTGTATCTCTTGCACGTAAGTACTACAAGCTTGCGAAGTATATGAGAATCTAATTTCACTATTATAGCTTAATAAAGATAAACGACCCATTACCTGTTGGGTATCAAGTACTGCACCTTGGCTAAAATTAATACTCTCAATATAACTATAACTTGAAGGATTGAAAGGTTTGACATTAGAAGCATCATCTTTAGAATACTGTCTATAGGGAGCACGATCTAACATATTGATAGCTTCCTTAACAACGCTTTTTACCTTACTAACTACAGTATCTATTACACGCATTATAATAGCTAAAATTATTCCACGTTGTATGCCTATATTAGGCATTGTATGGAACGACATATCTCTCTGAATAAAAAAATATTGATCATGTAATTTATAAGGCAATTCATTCATTTTGCCATATAAAACACCAGGTATATAACATTGTACAAATAATACATTTGAAGGATCACTCACATTAGATACTTGAGATCCAAAAGCACCTTGTTCAGAGCTATGTATATCTTTCCCATGTACAAGCAATCCCATTGTTTCATCTAATTCGGCACTTTTCCTAGTAGAAGCAGCATCTTGCTGTAATGCAGAAACAGTATTTACTAAACTTGATAGCATAAAGAAATTAAAAAGTAATCTGGAATTGATTCCTATTCCCATTAATTGAGATCTCAGTTCAGATAAAAGCATTAACCTCTCCTGCAACAATTTTCTCAATGCAGGATCCAGCTCATTACTCAACTCCTCTTGCAGTTCTAAAATCTGCTTATCTAATAATTCCTTTAGATTTAGAGACTGACCATTGCGTAAAAGCTTTTTTAAAAATTCTATAATAGATTCTAATATGAACTTCTTTTTCTTCTTTCTGCGTCTTAAAGGATCAAGTTCATAATCAAAACCTATAACTTCTTCACTGTTCTGATATAACTGCCGAAAAAAATCTAATATTTTCTGTAATAAAGATTCTTCTACTTCAAAATTTTCATTAACGCTTATAGAATTTAATATATCCTGCTCACTTTCATTCTCTTGTACATAACCATAATCTCCAGCTTGCTGTACAATAAATTTATCAAATTCACCCTCAAATTCTAAAATAGACTCTTGAACTTCTAAATCTTCTAATTTAATTCTACCAAGCGCCCTAAAATCATTCCCCGTGTCTATATTAGAACTTAATATTACTGTATCATGAAGAACATTCCCAACTTTACCATTTACCTCTTCATTAGATCCTTTTATATCATCTGAATTATCTGATCCAAGTCCGTAATTATTACCCTCTTTCATCTAAAACATACCACTTACATCTTTATAGAAAACGTATCACTGAAATATAAAAACTAATGATCAACACTTTTAACAACATCAGAACTTAATTTTTCACCTAGCGTCAATATGCTATCTACAAGAAAAAATTCTTTATCTTCACTATTAGCATAATTTATCTTTTCCTCCAAACTTGATACTGCTAAATTAGTAGGATCACAATTATCAGATACATTTTTCACACTGATTGAATCTGATACTATATTTTCACTCAACATAAAACACTGAACATTATATACCATTTTCTTCCTAAAACAATTAATAACTTGTTTCATTACTCCTATCAATATTCCTTCATACACAATTCTCGCAAATCCATTAACAACAAGCGATAACCTTTCCTGAGCAACATTTCCACTATGAAAAGAAGATGAATATATGAAATAATTAATATCCTGACAGTGTAAAGAATTGGTATCCTGTTGTGTATAATCACACAAAAATCCTAAGTTAAATTCAGAAAGCATAAAACTAATGTCTTTTAACAAAATACCTTTCTGATAAAATTCGATTAATAACAATTTCCCAAAATTAGTCTTAGTAAAATATTCATACAATCTTTCTAACATTACTATATCTAACATATGATCAGTTACCTGTGCTACACAATCAACAATATTAAGTAAAGTAACTGAATTCGTTAAACGGACTAAATAATATATGATGAAAGATATGACAATACTTTTTGGGTCTTGGAAACATTCTATGAATTCACAAATGGATTTCTTAACACGAGAAAAACAAGATATTGTACCTTTATCAATCTTAATAAAACTAGCCAAATCTTTAGCTTGAGCTGATGGCTTTTTTTAACAATAATTTACTATCAAAAAAAGTATTAAAAAATATTCTCATACTTTCTGTTTGACCATTAAGGACTAAACTATTATCTATTGCTTGCAAGATATAATATACATCTCTTATATATGGTAAAAAATTACTATCAATATCAGTATTTACAAAATTTTCAGAAATTAACCTACCAAACTGTAATTGTTTTCTATAATCTTCTAATCTTAAAATACAATCATACAACATAACAGTAATACTATGATCTATTTTGGTATTTAAAAATACTAATTCCGATCTATTTTTAATACGATAAACATCATGGATGTCTAACATATGTATTGCCCATCTTAACAATGCAATCTTTTTATTCAGCAATTTCACAGTTATGATGTTGGGCATACTATTTACTTTATTAAAAATAAGTTTTACATCATCTGAATTATGTATTTTAATGCATGAGTTCCTTTGAAAGTATCTAGTCTGTAAATTGACAGCAGTAATTTTATCATAAAGTTCTGCCCTTTTTTTTACACTATTAAGAATACTTAAATTTTCATTATGTTCACAATAACTAAATTTTTCCACATAATTATTCAATAAATAAGAAAATTCATATCTCAATGTAATATAATTAACATTTCCTACTACATCTTGAGTTAATTTAGAAGTATTAGTCTCAAAATCTCTTAATAAAAATTCAAGTCTTGGTTTACCACAACATAAAATCTGGTTGATTTGTGAAGATAGATCCTTAGTTAGATTATTAATCTGTAGTAATATATCGTTCTTATTTCTAGTTTCATCATATATTCTATTTAACGTTTCTCCAAGACTACTATATATGTCATATCCTTGTACATTATCTTCATTCTGTAAAATAGAAGAACTTGTAGCTTTAACTTCCTTAGTACAGCATATTTTAGTAAATAAAATAATGCATGAATCTTTAAACCCATAAAGCTTCAAAGATTTATAAACATTTTCACATATGCTGTAAATATGATTAACAATTAAATATATCAATTGAATAACAAACTTTACACATTCCAACAGCAACCCACACAATAAAACAAAATCAATAATTCTAACAACAATACCTGCAATATCTAAAATTAAAATTAATGTTTTATCTACAACAGAATCTAACCCACCTATTACAAATAAAGTATCAAATATCCCTTGAACACAATCAATAAGCTTATCAATAAAAATACCTGGAACAATATTCAGATATACAAATACCCTACCAATAATTGCACCCACTAAAGTTACTATAAAAACAATTCCTAAAAGCACATAAGCTATAAACTTATTAGAACTCAATGCTATTTTTAGTCTCTCAAATTTACCTGCTGTATTATTATCTCTACGGATCTTGCGCTTTAAAAATTTAGCTTCATAACAACTTTCAACAAATCTTTCTTCTGAAACATTTAACTTAAGACCCTTTATAATCCTACTTGAAAATGATGTAACAGGAATTTTTTTATTCTTTGTATACAGTTTTTCTCTAATACTATTACCCACATAACCTGAAACAGTACGATAATTACTAGGATTGATATAGTAAAGCCATAAAGAAGAAAATGGTATAAAATATGATACATTATACAAAACTTGAAATACCCTTAAAGAACGACTAATTTTAACTTCATAAACAAATTTTTTACTCGTACTATTATTTCTTACAATAGATCGTAAAATATCCAAAAAGAGCTCCTCATTTAACTCTTTATCCCATAAATCACTAGGTACACTTGATAAATTAATATCTAGATAATCCATTAAAGGATGCAATATTAACTGATGCAAAAGCCATTTATTTTTCCTTTCTTCATTTACTGTCCATTCTCCATCAATATATTCTACCAATTCAAGTAATTCCGATATATTGATAGACAGTATTAGTTGTTTATTTTTGATAAACTCTGCACTTAATACTGGATGGTCACCTATTATAGCACTGACTACTCTTTTATTAACAAAATTCTCATCTAAACTTTTTACTTTTGTATTATTACTCATATACTTCACAATCTCTTTTAACAGAAGTATCCTATGATTCATATATTTAGTTAATTCTGAAATTTCCTTTCTTGTGAATTTTAATATCGCATTTCTATCAACAACCTTTTTCTGTGTAAAAAAGTCACAAATAGTCAGCAATTGATTAATATCATAATGTATATCCTTACAAGTAACCTTTAAAAAAAGCTCTAGATCTTTTATTGTTAAAATACCTTTAAAACCTTTCAAAAAACTTATTTCTGAATCTATAAGTGATGTTAATCCTCGGAAATACTGTTGAGCACGTAAAATTCCTTCATCACCATTTATTTTAATAAAAAAATCAAGATTTGCTGTAATATTCAATTTTATACTCTGTAAACTTAATATAGCTTCCTCTACTTCTGATCTAGCTTCTAATGAATTACTATTATTAGCACATAACTTTCGGTATATATTACGTGCTTCTTTTAATCCTGTTATATTAGAATCTATTAAGTCTATATTTTTATCCTGAAAAAATTTATAAACAAAGCTATTGATCATATCACATCGTTGACGTTCTTTTAATAAACCTTCAACTTTTTTAACTGTTACTTGATCATTTAGTAATATACTTAACGTCTCATGAAAAAGATTAAATGGTACTACTAATAACTCACCATCTCCTGATTGAATACAATCAATAAAACTTCTTAAACATTTTTTTCAGATAATAATTTTAACAATGTAGCACTTTCAAGTAATTTAGTAGTTTGTAACTCTAGTATCTGCAATTTATCACTTACTACTTTAAATAAAACACTATCTTCATATCTCCTTGTTTTAGATAAAAAAATATGATAACTCCCATCACAATGAATATGTATCTTACTCTTTAATAATTCCGGATCTGGAAAACATAAAGGTCTCAGATCTTTTATACAATCTTCACTCATCCTTCCAGAGTACTTCTTGCTTTTAAATATATAATTTATCGATTTTTGAAAAAAACTTCCACTTATACGCATATCATGATTGTAAGCACCCTTTACAGTATTATAAATATCAAAACAATGTGTTTTCCAGAGATCTGTTGCCTCAAACAACAAATACATTATCAATCTGATATTATATTCATTACTACCTGCAATTACACGAAAAGGATTATGAACTTTTGTTTTAAAATGAATTAAATCTGACTTTTTTATTATAAATCTAGAATTCACCGAATCATTTGTAACAATATTACAGGGTAATAAATTTAAAAATTTTTCCTTTTCGTAATTATTCTTATATAAAACATCAATATGCAAGAAACGACTTTTTATTATTACATCACTTTCTTGAACAATGGAACTTATAAACTTGATTAAAGATTGATTATCATATGTACTATTTAATAACATCATTCCCTCAATACACTAGATAATTATAAATCAGTAGACATACAACTTATCTATATATACTAAATTTTTTAGTCAAAATAGATACAGAAATTTCATTTAAGATTTCATAACTTACACTTCTAAAAAACTTACAGTTGATTTTAACATATTATTTTTTTGAATATAACAGAAACATATTAAACAATAATATTTAAACAACTATCTTTTTACATGATACAAATTTTTAAAATATAAAACCAATATCATATTAATCAAACTCTATAATAACATCGCCAATAGAAACACTATTACCTTCTGAAAATAATATAGATTTAACAACTGCTTTCACATCTGAATATATCACATTTTCCATTTTCATAGCTTCAATCACCAATAAAGATTGTCCTGGCTGTACTTCTTCACCTTCTTTAACATAGATTTTAACTATCATTCCGGAAATAGGAGAACATACATTATTAGAACGTACATCTTCTAAACTTACTTCAGGCATTATAGAAAGTAATTTAGACACACAAGGCCTATATACTCCACACAATGCACTCATTGCACTATACCTGAACTTATATTTATTTAATTTACTATCAACCTTTACAGAAAAAATCTCTTCATTTACTTGAACTTCTAATATTTTAAAATTTGCATTCCATCTACCTGAAACTAAATATGTACACTGATTATAAACTGCAAGAACTTTACTATCTTCATATTTAGCATTAACTAGATATTCTTGATTATCAACATAGACGCTCAGTTCTTTACTATAATGTAGTTCATTTTCATGCTTACCATACTCATCTTGAAAAAATATATATAATGCAGTCAAAATAAAAAGCTTAGTACAATTCTCTGTTAAAGAATCTCCCTGAAAACCATTAGAATAAAATTGTTCAATAAATTTCGTATTGATATCTCCAGATATAAATACAGGGTGATGAAATACAGACAATAGAAAATCTATGTTATTAGCAATACCACCTACATAAAATTCATTCAAATATTTCTGCATAAAGTTAACTGCTTCACCTCTATTATTACCATATGTACAAACTTTAGCAATCATAGGATCATAAAACATGCTAACCTCTGCTCCTTCAAATATACCACTATCAATTCTCAAATGATCATTAGGAACAGGAGCAGAATAATAAACAATCCTTCCACTAGAAGGTAGAAAATTTTTCATAGGATCTTCTGCATAAACTCTAGCTTCTATAGCTGAGCCAACAAATTTTACATCCTGTTGAGTAAATTTTAGCTTTTCACCATTAGCAATTCGAATCATTTCTTCAACTATATCAATACCAGTAACAAGTTCCGTAACAGGATGTTCAACTTGTAACCTAGTATTCATTTCTAAAAAATAAAATTGCTTATTTTGATCAACAATAAATTCAATTGTCCCAGCAGAATAATACCCAACCTTTTTAGTTAAGTTCACACATTGCTCATACATTTTTTGTCTTGTTTCTTCATCAAGAAACGGACTAGGCGTTTCCTCAATAACTTTTTGATTATAACGTTGTATAGAGCATTCTCTCTCACCCAAACAAACAACATTTCCATATTTATCAGCTATAACTTGTATTTCAATATGCCTTGGCAATTCAATATATTTTTCAATAAAAATTCTACCATCCCTAAAGTTTTTTGCTGCTTCATTTGTTGCAGAGGTAAATGCTTGATCCATCTCATCACTTGATTTCACAACCCTCATACCCTTACCACCACCTCCAGCAGTTGCTTTAATCATTACTGGAAATCCTATAGATTTTGCTATTTCTTTTGCTTCAGCAGAAGAATTAACAATTCCCATATATCCAGGAATAATGTTGACTTTTGCAGACTCAGCAATTTTCTTAGAGGTAATTTTATCAGCCATCATTTTTATTGACGCAGCACTAGGACCAATAAATATAATATTATATTGTTCAAGTTTTTCAGGAAAATCTGCATTTTCAGACAGAAATCCATACCCAGGATGTACAGCATCTACACCAGCATTATAAGCCACTTCACAAATCTTTTCCATATTCAAATAACTCTGCGCTACTGGAGCAGGACCAATATTGATTGCTTCTTCAGCAGATAAAGTATGTAAAGAATAAACATCTGCATCTGAATATATTGACACACAAGATATTCCCATCTTACGAGCAGTTTTCATTACTCTACATGCAATTTCACCTCTATTAGCTATTAATATTTTTTTTATCATTTTCTCAAATACTCTCAGTTAAAAGGTAATCTTTATTAACTTTAAAAATCGCAAAAAAATTTTATCCAGGTCTCACAACACCACAAGCAATATTTCACTACCTTGACTATAATTAGTAACTATAGTATATTACTTAAGCATGAATTATAAACTATAAAAATGCTGGAGAAAAAAATTTTTATTAAAAATGGAGAAGAAAATAATAGATTAGATAAATTTATAGCAATAAAATTAAACATATCCCGTAACAGGGTACAACAATTAATCAAGGACAACAGAATTCTTCTATTTGATACTACTATAAAAGACAATAACCACCTTACAAAAGTAAATGACATATATAATATAAACATACCAATAAAAGAAACTAATTCTATAATCATTCCTAATAATAACATACCAATTACAGTTTTATACGAAGATAATGACATAATCATAATCAACAAAGCACCTCGAATAACCGTACACCCTGGAGCAGGAACAAACAATGACACATTAGTCAATGCACTAATTGCACATTATGGAAATACTTTAAGTTACATAGGGAAAGCAACAAGGCCAGGAATTATTCACAGATTAGACAAGGATACCAGTGGGTTAATGGTAATTGCAAAAAATGAAAACTCCTATTATTTTTTATCTGATTTACTGCTCAAGAAACAAATCAAAAAAGAATATTTAGCAGTAGTATGGGGACTACCAAATCCAAAAAACAACATTATAAAAAATTACATTGGTACGAAACCTCACAATAAAAAAATGATGACTGTTACACATTCAGCACATAAAGGAAAACTTGCTATAACTGAGTACACTACTAAAAAACACTTTAGTAACATAGCAAGTTTAGTAAGATGCAGAATATATACCGGAAGAACACATCAAATACGTGTACATATGAGCCACATAGGAAATTCTATAATAGGTGATCAAAAATATGGTAAGAATAATAGTAAAAGTATAAAATATGCAAAACAAAGTAGCATTATTAATACTTTAAAAAGGCAGGCTCTTCATGCACATAAATTAGGATTTATTCACCCCACAAAAAACACATATGTAGAATTTCATTCTGATTTTCCAGACGATATACAAATGTTAATAAATGATCTAGAACAACTAAATCAACAATAAACTTTATATGAAACTTAATATCAAATTTTCTCATTATATTGATTCAAATACATAATTTATTATAAACTTTTATATATTTCTTTACATTAACTAAACATTAATATACATATCTCAAATAATCAATTCTAAACATCACTTAGTAATTACGCATTTTACAATTAATTTTTTATATAAACTTATATACACAATACCTTATAAGCAGTAGCCATATGTTGCTACAATAAGTAAATAACTAACCTATAACTTATTAAACACGCAACACATATTACTAAGCATAGCGATACTAACCCATGTGGAATCTTAGTGATTTATATTTATGGTATACTACTCCATATACTTTTCATTATTTCTTCAATACAAAGTCCATATCTTTACTTTTACAGCTCAAGATTAAGTATATTTCCAACATATAATCTACCATGAACTTTAGTATCTCAAGTTTTACCTTTATAGTATAAATTTACAAATAGCTGTAATACAAGTGTTTATTCATTAGGTAAATAATTTTTATTCAATGTTTTATTATTCCTTACTTCTGTAACTCAACACTAAAGTATATTTTTACAGATACAATTTACTACAAATTCTTACATTCTACTTCAAATTTTCACTTGTACAGCATAACACTTACATACAATTACGCGCATAAAGTTCATTTATTGAGTCAATACATTTAAATGCTTTCTTGTCTTATGTTTTACTATCTTTTGCAGATACATTTTAAATAATCAATCGTACTATTTTAACTATTATACGCAGCCAGATATAACAACATTCTATTATTTTTTATATACTTAATAGAGACTATAAATTATGACTGTTGTATAGAAAAGATCCATGCTATAAACAACAATCTATGTTTTATAGATTTTAATTGCTAAACTTTGAGGTTTTATATGTTTTTTCTTGCTCAGCAATTTTTTCAGTATAAACACAATATACTCAATATAGAAAATGTAAATGTATTAGATATTGCAAAAAATATAGGAACCCCTGTTTACTGTTACTCATTAAATGCAATAAAAAGTAATTATAAACAATTTCAAGATAACTTACCCCCTAACTCCATAATATGTTATGCAGTAAAATCAAACTCCAACCTATCTATTCTAAGCCTTCTAAGCTCACTTGGAGCTGGAGCGGATGTTGTATCTGAAGGAGAAATACGTCGCGCTATTGCAGCTGGAATTTCACCAACTAAAATAGTTTTTTCTGGAGTAGGAAAAACTGAACAAGAAATAAATTTTGCACTAGATAATAGAATATTACAACTCAATGTAGAATCTATTGAAGAGTTATCACTTATCAATAAAATTGCATGCCAGAAAAATATAATAGCACTAGTATCTATAAGAATTAATCCAAATATCAGTGCAGATACAAATGATAAAATTACAACAGGATTAAAAATTAATAAATTTGGAATACCAGAAGAACTACTTGATCAAGTACTTAATAACAACTTTATAGGCATCAGAATAACAGGAATTTCTGTACATATAGGATCACAAATTTCTAACTTACACATATTTCAAAAAACAATCGATAAAATTAAAAAGATAGTAAAAAACTTTGAACAACACAATATTCAAATAGCAAGAGTAGATCTTGGTGGTGGACTTGGAATACCATATAACAACTCAGATACATTCCCAACAATTAAAGAATATGCAAGTTTGTTGAAAAATAATTTTGAAAAGGAAAATTATCAGATTATATGTGAACCAGGAAGAGCATTAATAGGAAATACAGGGATATTATTAGCTAAAGTATTATATCATAAAAATAACCAAGAAAAAAAGCATCTAATATTAGACACTGGCATGAATGATCTCATACGCCCAGCACTATACAATGCTGAACATACAATAATACCAGTAGTCATCTCGTCAACACCAATAGAATCATTTGATATAGTAGGTCCAATATGTGAATCTGACGACACTTTTGCATACAATTATCACATAAACGACTTACAAAACGGAGAAATAGTAGCAATATGTACAACTGGTGCTTATGGATCGTCAATGTCAAGTAACTATAATTCCAGATTACTAGTACCTGAAGTCATTGTTAACAAAAATAGTTATAATATTATTCGCCATCGTCAAACCTATGAAGATATGTTAAAAAATGAAGTTATCTTAAAATTTAATAAATAAATATCATATTTATTGTATGTAGTATAAACTTTGAGTATTTCATACATAGTCAATATCGCATAGTTATAATATTAATATCACACCTCAAACTTATGAAAATACCTTAACTTGAGCGGCTAGCATTTTATATACAGTTAATAATATATATATTATCCTCCATCATAAATTAGTGAATGTATGTAAGATGAGATTAAAATTAGCAGCTAAAATGTACTACTACATAAATATCCATAACTTTAGCTATTATGTAAGTCACAGAAAATTTAATATACAATAACTTAAAAATGGCTATTTGAATCTTGATTTAACAAATATTAGTATTTCTTGTATGATATATTATAAGGTCCAATAACAAAAAATAAATTTTATAATTATGAAATTTAAGCATCTTTCATGAATTTAGAAAATAAAATATTATAAAACTGCAAAAACATGATATGTTATATTTCTATAAAAACTCATTTTCGCTTAATCATAACAATGTTTTAAATATTGAATAATTTATACTGTTATTTATACTTAATTACTAATTAATCTTATAATTAAACACTTATTGTTATATCATATAACTATAAGTTTATACTTATCAAAATTTTCAAATCTATTAATTTCTAAATGAAGCCTTTAATATATAAATAAAATATACAAAAAGCATATTATTTCAGACAAATAGAATATTAACTTGAAAAATAAAGTATTATTTTTCTTTATTAAAATACTGAACATATTATAAGACACATTATCTATCTAACTAAACCAAAAAGCAAGAACTTATAAAATATTTTGCTAACACAGATATTTCAATCTACAAAGGGACTATACTTAAAAACCCCATATGTAAGATTATTAAACTAAAAACATTCAATAAGTTATGGTTCGAACTTAATTGTCATAGAGACTATAAAGAAGCTTTAACACGCTTTACCATAGCACTCTTGACCATTTTTCTAATTTTTTGGGCTTTATCAGTCAATTTTCTTGATGACGTATTAAGTAAATATAAATCAAAACCACCTTTATAGTCTATTGTCCTTAAAGTCCTACTAGATACTTTAAGCTTAAACTTCCTATTTAAAACATCACTTAGTAGAGTAACATTATGCAGATTTACTAAATAAGTTCTCTTAGTTTTACGATTAGAGTGTGATACTTTATTTCCAAAAGACTTAGCCTGACCTGTAATATCACAAACCCTACTCATTTTACAACCTTAAAACCCTAATAACAGTTGCTTATTATAACAACATCGTAACATTAGTCAAATATAAATCTCAATTCCCCAAAACTATGAAAATATAAACAAAAAATTTTTTATGTATCAACAGCACATAATAATAAAATTGCATTTAACACACCAACAGTCATTATTCTAAGTCAACTTTTTACAAGATTTACAGTAGCATGCTTATAAAGCAATCAACTATCCATAATAAGCATTATAGAAATCTAACTTTATCATGATTCAATTGAACTTTCTGTATTCTACGATAGAGCATAACATAATACATTAGCATTAAAACATTACATTAGTCATACCAACATTACCAAAACAGTAAAACTCTATATTATTTGTTCTCTAATAATACAAAATGATATTACTTACTTATAATAAAGCTACTAATTCTGTATATTAAATCTAATCTTATACACAATTAACTACATAAAATTCACTGGATCAACATCAATAGTAACCTTTACTCGGTTTACTTTTGTATAATACTCTTTATATTTAGCAAGTAACTTTTGTATCATAACATTATTTTGTACCTTAATTAAAATTCTATATCTATACTGTTTGTTTAAAAAACTTATAGGGGCCGGAGCTGGACCAAGAACAGTTAAAGTATTTGGTAGATTTTTCACTATTTGTTGAGATGTATTTATTACTTTTACTTCATCCTTCCCACTAATTATTATACTTATTAGTCTCGTATATGGAGGCATATTTGCTAATAATCTAGATTCAAGTTCCAAGTTATAAAATAATTCACGATTATAACATGCTAATGATGTTATTAAAGGATTACTTGCATCATAAGTTTGTAATACTACTTCACCTTTATCCACAAATCTACCAGAACGTCCTGATACTTGATGTAATAATTGATACGTTCTTTCAGTAGCTCGTAAATCACTATTATTTAATCCTAAATCAGCATCTATTACACCAACTAATGTTAATTTAGGAAAATTATGTCCTTTTGCTATTATTTGAGTACCAATAATAACATTAACTTCTCCATGCATTATCAAATCAATTGTAACATTGATATCTTTATTACTAATATCACTACTTATAACTGCAATTTTAGCATCTGGTATTAGTGCAGCTATTTCTTCTGCTACTTTTTCCACTCCTATTCCATAAGATATAAAAGATGATTTATCTAAACAATTACTACATTCATCTTGTACTGAACAAGAATAACCACAATAATGACACAACAGTACATTCTTTTTTTATGCTCTACAAGCCATGTTGCACAATTTTTACAATGCATTTTAAATCCACAAGCTCTACATAATCTTAATTTTGCATACCCACGACGATTTAGAAAAAGCATTACTTGATCCTGTCTCTGCAGGGCTTCTAACATATTATTATAAAGTTCGTACGATAACCATTTATTTACCATCTTGCTTTTACATAAATCAACAATCTTAACTGACGGTAATTTAGCACTCCCAAACCTTTTCGTTAATTTTACATGATAATACTGAGACTTCAGTACATTGCTAACTGCCTCTAAAGAAGGAGTAGCTGAAGATAAAATTATTGGTATATTAAGCTGCTTTGCTAATACGATAGACATATCACGTGCATTATAAATTACTCCACAATCTTGCTTAAATGATGAATCATGCTCTTCATCGATAATAATCATCTTAAGATTCTTATATGGTAAAAATAAAGCAGATCTTGCACCTATTATAATTGAAGAATGCCCATAAGCTATCGACAACCAATATTCTTTACGACTCTTTAATTTTAAGTTTGAATGCCATTCTATCGGATAATAACCATCAAAATAATGCTTTATACGTCTTATTAACTGTAATGTTAACACTATTTCTGGAAGCAAAATTAATACTTGTGCAGTCTTATCTTTTCTAACTAACTCACGTATAACTTCACAATAAACTTCTGTTTTACCGGAACCAGTTTCTCCATCCAGTACTACAACTGAGTAATTTGATATTTTATCAATAATACTATTATAAGCAATTTTTTGTTCATCAGATAAATCAATACGAATATTACTACATTTGGTACCCTCTTCTGGAGAAAACTTAAGTTTATTAAAAGATTTAACATTTACTACATTACTCAATACCATCTTTAATACTAACCCAGTAGGAACAATATTATAATCACTGACCCATTTTATAAAATTAAGCAACGTAACATTAATTCTCGGCAAAAAACTTTTAGAATTTATAATTTTCAACTGTGATATATCTACCTTGCAATCTAATGGAATTGCATCACTTATCCTTAATATTACACCAACTAAAAGTCTACTCCCAAAAGGCACAAGAACATATTCACCCACAAGAAAAGATTCGTTTTCCGGAACCTTATAATAAAACGTATTATTAATAGGCACTGGAAGTAAGACTTCAGCTATCATCTATATTAATCAAATAATAGAGTTATTTTTATTATAGCAAAATAATTAGATTTACATACTGCCTATAAATCTATTTTTTGTTTTCTATGTTCAAAAAATACACATCTTTCTCAATCTAACGTATTATATTCTTCATCAAACATTTTGAATATATGCTGCAATATTACAGAAAACCAGTTGCTAAATTTTCTCAACATTAAAACCTTTAATATTTTACAACGTCAGTAAGATAATTATACACAATTCTTCGATATTCTCGTAATTGAAGTGTTAATTACTTGATATCAATCAATAAACTTGCATAATACCTAACCCAAAAACTAGTTAAGCATAGTGTCTATAATTTATTAAAATTTAGCTCTAAATAAAAAATTGCTCTTTATATATATTCAAATATCATATACAACATTTAGCTATTTAATATTGCATCCACTTATTATTTTTTCATTTTTACTATACAATAATACTTCAGTATTCATTGATCAATCTATACTCATGCAACACTTTATCATAAAAATATCTACTGAAAATTTTCAATCACGAAAAAGGAAATCCTTAATTATTGCATCTGCAATTAGAAGTGATACATTTCTATCAGTACCATCAGATTTTTCTTTACCATTAATCATTAAATACTCGGGATGAAACTGTAAATGAATATTACCATACTTATCTTCAATTCCTTCGATAATTCCATCTTCTGATAAAGCAATAATTTTATATCCTAAATTATACATTTTTGTAATATTTTCTATATGATTATTAATTGCTTCTGAGTGTGCATCTGGAAAATATACTACTTGTTTTTTAGACAATCCATTATTTAAATTACCAATGATATTCGATAGTCTACTGCCAGGGGAAATAATTATTTTGTGTAAATTAGCATCTACATTTCTAGGATTAGGCATCGAAATAACATGTGATTTCACTGTAGGATGAGAAGTAATCATATTTTCCACTCTTGTAATTTCAATACCATTTGCATGCATTATACCTTGTAGACCTCCACATATACCAAGAAGATGTATACATTGATTTTTGCTAATAACTTTAACAACAGCGTTGGTAATTAATTGCCTGTGTGAAGAAGGAGCAATCGGTAAAGAACTGATATTATAATAGTTACCAGGTATCAATATTCTGCTAATATTATTTTGCTCTATAAATCTTGCAACAACACTCTCTATAATATCATATCGTGATATTTTATAACTTTTCTCATAAGTTTCATTGGCTTTAACTATTTCATCTCTAGCTAATTTCATAATTACATTATAATCCATCAAAATTACACGAACCCCATAACCCTGAAGTAATTGTGTAATCTCCTTAGCTGTTTTATATTCATTAGGATAACTGACAAACTCAGTAGACAATAGTCCAACTACTATATCTTTTTGATTATATTTTACACAATCTGCTGATACCGTTTTATATGGTATAACCAATATAGTAAGCAATAAAATTACTGATATAAAATTTTTCATCCTACATATAAATCTCATATTATACACCCTCTGCAACACAAATGTAATTGATCATTAATAATCCAATCAAGATAATAACTAATATTAATAACTTACTACTAAATTAGTCCAATATAAAATAATAATTGCTGATAATACAATAATGATCATTACCTTTACTAAACCAATATTTCAAATTTCTTGACGACCTTTTAAATTTAAATATTAGATTGATTATCTATATATGCTATATGCTAATATTTTTTAGGAACTATACACTACCTATTATATGAAGTCCTTACTAGTTACACGACCAAAAGAAGACTCTTTAAAAATAAAAGAATATTTAAGCAAAATAGGATTCAATGTCTATATTGAACCAATGTTTTCAATAAAACACTTAAGAGCTAAAATAGATGTAGAAGATTTCGATTTTATAATATCCACAAGTCAGCATAGCATAATTGCTTTAAGTAAAATCACCAAAAATAGGAATAAACTTATTATTACTGCTGGCCATAATACAATGCAAATTGGAGAGAAATTAGGTTTTACATCTATAAAATCATTCAACAATAATGTAAATGGCATTATATCATATTTAAAACATTACAATGGAAATAATGTACTATACATAAGAGGAAAAGAGATTACATGTAATCTCAAGAATATGTTTATTAACCGCATAAAAAATTTCCAAGAAGTTATCGTATATAACACAATAGACAGAAAATATTTCAGTAAGAATTGTTATAATTTACTATTACAAGACAAGATATCAGCTATATTATTCTATTCCTCAAGAACTGCAGATATATTCATCGAATTAATAAAAAAGCATAATATGGAACATAAAGCAGCAAGTATCATCATATATGTCATTAGCAATAAAGTTGCAGAAACTGCAAAAAAAATCTGTTGGAAAAATATAAAGATTTCTGATAACCCAACAAATCAATCATTATTGTCATTAATTGCTTCTAGTACACTAGTAAAAGAATGAAAATTAACTATTATTGGAAAAAATTTTCCTAACTGATCATCTGCTAAATAAAGACATTTCAAACTAAATATATTTTTCTTTATATTACATAATTAAAATTCGATTTCACATATCAATTCTATTATAATAAAAACCTCATACATAAAATAAAAATATTATCAATAAAATTAAATTACTATTTAATAATTTTCAATACATTAAATATATACTTTAAGATAGAACTGCTACCTTACATATAAGCAATCGCAAAAATAAACTTCTTGAATATATATAATACAATTACTTTTAGATTAAACAATATGCTATCTTTTATCGTTTAATTTACGACATGCATTATACAACCAATCTTTCACTTGTTGATTTACATATGGAGCAATAGTATTATATACAAAATCATGATACTCATCTATATAATTAATTTCCTCTGAACTTAACATATCAACATCAATTAATTTTAAATCTATAGGAACACATGTTAATTGTTTAAACCTTAAAAATCCATTTAGACATTCTTCTACATATATTAGATTTTCAATCCTTATTCCATATTCACCACTTTTATAATACCCTGGCTCATTAGATAAGATCATGTTCGGCTTTAATACAATATTATTGTTATAAGAAATAGCATAAGGACCTTCATGTACTGATAAAAAACTACCTACTCCATGACCTGTACCATGCTGATAATCAAGCCCATTTCTCCATAAATATTGCCTAGCTAATACATCTAATATTCCACCATTAACTTTTAAAGGAAACATTGCTATCGCTATTGCTATATGCCCCTTCAATACTAAAGTAAAATTAGTAATCTGCTCAGACGTAGGTTCTCCTATAGCAATAGTACGTGTAACATCTGTTGTACCATCAAGATATTGCCCACCTGAATCTAATAAATATAATCCATTTCCACAAATTAATTTATTTGTTTTACTATTCGCTTTATAATGTATTATAGCTCCATTTTCCGCAAAAGCAGAAATTGTAGCAAAACTTTCACCCTGAAACAAATCCTGATCCTGCCTAAAACTCAGTAGCTTTGACTCAACATCTAATTCCGTAACTTTCTGGTTACTATGCAATTGAATATCCAACCAATATAATAAATTAACTAAAGCAACTCCATCCCTAATATGAGCATTAATTGCACCTTGTATTTCAACATTATTTTTTTCAGCCTTCATTAAAAGACAATCATCAAAATTTTTAATTAATATATCTTTCTGTTGTAAACACTGAAAAATATTCATTGGTATAGTGGATGCATCTATCACTATCGATTTTATAGACTTTAAAACATTAAACAATTGATCAAGAAAATATACACTAAGATGTTCATACTCAATGTTTACAGATTTTACATCATCAATAAACAAGTCAATTTTCCCATTTTTATACAAAATTGCTCTAGATAATACTGAAGGATTATAAACAAATTCTTTGTTACGTATATTTAAAATCCATGAAATAACATCAGTATCTGTAATCAATGCAGCATCCTTACCACATAAATACTTTGTAACTTCACAAGACTTTTTGTAACTTTTTAGGCCTGAATATTCTATAGGATGATCTACTATTTTTTGTTTTATATCAAGCTCACGAACCCACAATTTATCAATTAAAATTTGATCTATTGGCTTTAATATAATACCACAGTCTTCATATTTTCTTATATGACTCAAAGTAAATAATGAAGACTCATAAGTCACCACAGTATCTAACGCCAAATTTTCCACACACCATTGCCACGGTGTTAGAATAGAAACATCATGTACTTGATAATATTCAAGATCTAACTCTTTAGCAGCCTGTAATAAATATCTACCATCAGTAAAAAAGTGTTGTTTACCTTGCTTTGATATTACCAAAGTAGCATTTGATCCAGAAAAACCACATAACCATTTTATTCTTTGTTTATTAACTGGTACATATTCAGATTGATACTCATCTGTATTATACAATAATAGAACATCAATTTTACATTCTCCCATTAATGTAATTAGTTGATTCAATCTATTTTCTACAAAATTCATATTTCAAAACAAAAATTAAATACTACTATACAAAATAAAGTATAACAGCTTTTTCTTTTAGCCAATCTATAAATGCAACACTTAAAATAATATTTGCACTTTTACATACACCTAATATTTTACATTTTTAAAATAGTAGTATTTCAGCAGTATAGAATTTGCAAATTGCACAAAATTTTTAACCTATATAACAAAAAGATACAAAAATTACACTACATTATCATTATCTCAACCTAGTACATTTTGTAAATCTCCTTATATTCCTAAAGTAAGTTTGAAACTAATATACAATTCTCTTACTAACTTCATATAATGCATTATAAAATATAAAAAATAACCGCCATATACTCATTATTAACTGAAATATATAAGATTTTACTTTAACAATAAACATTATACAGCGAAAAAGCAATATGTTAATCTAAAATCATCTACAGTAAATCCCATAACTACCATATAAAAATATGAATTAAAATTTACATAAAAAAATAATGCATTCAAAACGATAAACTCAGAGTTAATTTATATATATAAGTTTCCAAATTTAGAATTCACATTAACTTATCGTATATATCCCACACAAATGATAATCTAGTTTCATTAATATTAAATTGAAAATATATCCAAGTAAAAAAGAAAGATGGCAAAAAAGTGTATGCTTACTATAAAAGCAACAACTAAATAGTCATACCAATTAGAACACTTCAAAGTAACAATAAATATTTACTACTAAAACAAACTCTCTATACATAGATAGTAAATTTATCACAGAATAAATCTACTTAAATTTACATTTTCTAATGATATAAAGAATCTTAATAAGACTTTAATATCAATCGATCTCCACTCATATTAAAATTAAAATATTGTAGAAAACTCATTCCTAAAAGAGATGTACGCATGGGAGAAACGTTAATACTTGCTTTTACATTGTTAACTACAAATTGTCCTATCTGCATTTCAGATATTTCCACATAGAAAGCCTTTATTGTCCCATTAGCAGTGTGATAAGTCTTTTTTTTATTCAAGTATTTTAAGTGATGTTTTAACTTTTTTGCATCCTCGACAGATAATACAACATCAGTAGCTCCAGTATCAACAAGAAAGGTAACTGGTATTCCATGCACTATTGCTTCTACATAAAAATGGCCATCCTTAGCTCTGCGAAATTCAACCCCTTCTTCACTAACATAACTAGCTTTTTTAGGTTGAACTGTATTATTATCAAAAAACTTACTAAAGTACTTATTATCAGTAATATCATTTTTTGTACTGTCAAATAACGTTACTAATATTATAAAACCTAGCCAAAATAATACATATTTCACATTTCGCATAACAGATTCCAAAAAAACCTACTAATATAATAATGATATATTAGTAAATATATAAATATATTAACTTAACTCTAAATATGTACTTAAAAATAAAAATTTCCGCTACAGGATTTATCCCACTCAATTTTAAATTGTTTTAAATGTTCTTTCTGACTTGCATCTAAATATGATAACAAATCACTTATACTATCGTTATAACTTAATGTTGTAATCCTATCCTGATAATGCATTACCCTTAAATATACTAAATAAGTATTAATAACATCTGTTTCACAATAATCCCTGATTTCTTGTATTCTATTATCATCATATAATGATGTAACTTTTGATCCATCAACACCAAATTTACCAGGAAAGTTTAAAATTGAACATACTTCATTCATTTTCACTCTAGCTGAAGTACCAAAATCAGAAAGATAATCTAATAAGTCACAATGCCAATCTATACTATATCGTTGAAAATAATTATTCCATTTATCCCCAATTTTATATAGACACCCTGCTTGTATACCATGTGCCATTGCTCTATACTTTAATACCGGAAAGTCAAAAGTACGTCCATTAAATGATACAAATCTCGGCTTTAAAGATGATACATACTGAAAAAATCCTTTAAGTAAGTCTTTTTCTGTAGAATCTATTTTTCCACCAGAACGTATCTCTTGTAAATGAAAAGATTCATACTCCCCCATCCTTTTAATATCTGCTTTGAGAAAACTAATAGCCACTATTTTATGAAAAGGTTGTCTTAAAAAAGAGTTCTTACCATCCGTAACTTCTAAATGGTAATTTGTTAATGCTTCTCTTTTTTCAATCAAACCAGTTGTATTATCAAAATCACTTAAAAGATTACTACAAGCATCCACATCTGGTATTGTTTCTATATCAAAAACTAATAAACTATTCAACATATCCTACACACTCATTTAAATGATCTTGCCAAAATTCTCTAACCTTTACAAATAGAAAAAGATGTATTCTTACATTTAGTATTTTTTCTAGTTCAGATCTAGACTCCATACCAATTTTCTTTATCATCTCACCTTTCTTACCTAAAATAATAATTTTATGACTATCTCTAGTTACATATATTACCTGTTTTACAACTATACTTCCATCTTCTTTTTCTTCTAAAACTTCAGTGACTACAGATAAAGAATAAGGTAACTCATGATGCAACTCTATAAATAACTTTTCTCGTGTAATTTCAGCTATAAAAAACTTTAAAGGTGCATCACTAACTTGATCTTCGGGATATAACCAAGGACCACTAGGCGAAATTTCGCATAAATAGTCAATTAAACTACTTAATCCTATTTCATACAATGCCGATATAGTAAAAGTTTTATTAAAATTATGCAATGAATACATATATTCTTTTGCTCTATTAACTGATGATTCGGATACCACATCAATTTTATTAATTACTAGAATAGTATTAATATTAGAGCGTTTTACTCTACTAATGATTTTTTCAATATCTTTATTTAAATAATTTTTCACATCAAGTAATAGTATTACATTTTCAATACCTTTAAGAGACATCCATGCATGCCTAACTAAAAACCTTTCTAACTTTGTCTTTGGAGAAAAAATACCTGGTGTATCTATAAATATCAACTGAACATTCTCATTATTTAAAATAGCATGCATTCTCACTCTAGTAGTTTGTACCTTTGAAGTTACTGCTGCAACTTTTCGTCCCACTAACATATTAATTAATGTTGACTTTCCTGCATTAGTTGTACCAACTATAGCATTCATAGAACACTTTCTGTTTACATAATCCATATTTCTTTCTGATAGTTACCAAGTAATAAAATATACAGTAATACCTTTACACCAACAATAGAATAAGCCATAACAAAATGACAATGAAGATACCTTACCAAACTATTGTATAAAATCACAAGAAGTTATAATGCTAAATTTAACTAGCAACACAATAATAGCTTACACATTACACATTAAAAACAGATTCCATGCAATAAAATTCTTTAACAACTTAAATAGAAACAACAAAAAAAATAAGATAAATTTATAGTAAATACATAAAAAACAACTTACTCAAAACTATTCAATAACATATAGACAAATTATTATTTAATATATCTACCTAACTAAGAAAAGAGAAACATTATCGATCTATTATATTGGACATAATACTAAAAACCCTTTCTTATTTAGAAGTAACCTAAGTAAGTTAAATGTTTAATATTTTATTGGTACTTTATACATAAACAATTCAAGATATGGATATTTACAATTTTTTAGACACTTTCAACGTATACTTCAATAATTGTTTAATATTACTTCCTTATTATTGATTAATAACAAACTTACAAAACTAATATTTTATAGACTATCTCCAACTAAAAGTTTGATACAAACACTTAAAATCCAATACATAAAAAAACTCCACCAAAACCTTAGCTAAGCAATCTAGAAAACCTTATTTACAGAAATTCTTTTTTCTCTAGCTTATAAACAATCAAGCTAGAAATACTTGAACTTTCTATAATAATATAAACTCCGTATTACTTTTTTTCAGTTTTTACACTACAATTTGTCAAACTTATAATATTAATCAACTATAGAACTATTACATTTATTATTTAGAACTTTTTTGTCAAAATTTAGATTAGAAATACTTCTTATCTAAATTCCTGTATAATTAGGTGAGATAAATTCTCTACTATTTTCTGTATTATAATTCCTCTACAATAAAATAATAATTAAACACTACCCTTATCTTTTAATAAGTTCATTAAATCTACATTCTTAAATTTACTATAGTCAACTTTACTAAACTTATTCATCAAATTACTCATTTGATTGAACTGTTTTATCAGCATATTAATAGTATTAATTGGTACACCTGAACCTTTTGAAATTCTAGCTTTACGAGCACCATTTAATATTTTAGGATTCTCTTTTTCCTTTTTTGTCATAGAATTAACAATTGCTATATATTGTTTTATTCTACTATCATCTGCAATCCCAGAAACTTGCTTCTTAACATCAGATCCAAAATTTGGCATAAATTTTAAAATATTAGCAATTCCACCTAACTTATTCAAAGCCTTTAATTGTTGAACTAAATCATTAAGATCAAACTTTCCTTTTTGCGCTTTTTTTTGCATCTCATCTATAGCATGCTTACCTACAGCTTCAGTAGCTTTCTCTACTAAAGACACCACATCACCCATATTTAATATTCTTTTAGCAATTCTATCTGGATAAAAATCATCTAAATCACTTAACTTTTCTCCAGTTGCAATAAATTTAATAGGACTACCAATAGACATTTTCATTGATAATGCAGCACCACCTCTAGCATCACCGTCAACACGAGTCAAAATAACACCTGTAACACCAATACTCTCGTTAAATGACTTGGCTATATTTACAGCATCTTGACCTATCATAGAATCAGCAACCAAAATTACCTCAGTAGGAGAAGTAAGATCTTTAATGGTTTTTAGCTCCTCCATCATAACTTGATCTACATGTAACCTTCCTGCAGTGTCTAAAATTAAAACATCACAATTACCATTTTGAGCATTTTCTACTGCTCTTTTTGCTATATCAATAGCACTTTGACCTTCAATAATTGGCAAAGTTGAAACTTCTATTTGGTTGCCCAATATTTCTAGTTGAGTCTGAGCTGCAGGACGATATAAATCCAATGATGCCATTAATACTTTCTTTTTCTTATTCTTAAGTTTTAATGCTAACTTCGCTGAAGTTGTGGTCTTACCAACACCTTGAAGCCCTACCATCATAATAACAGAAAAAGAACTTCCAGAAATATTTAAATCTTGTTTTTCAGATCCTAATATCTCAATTAAACAATCTTGTATCCTTTTTATTATCATTTGTGTCGGCAATACACCTTTTACTGTAGTTTCGCCAATTATCTTTTCTTTTACATTATTAATAAAATCTTTAACTACAGATAAGGAAACATCCGCTTCAAGCAAAGCAACCTTTACTTCCTCCATTGCAATATCAAAATCTTCAGAAGAAATAACATGTTTACTTTGCATCCTTTGGAGTACATTAGTTAAACTACTAGTTAAAGATTCAAACATAAGTATACAATGACCATAATAATAATAAATGACATAGCTAACATTATAGTAAGCCCTAAAGAACTAACATTTGATATACTCATAACTTTCTCATTAGCTTTGGAGTATAGCAATGTACTCTTACTTAACGTATTACTTAATATCGTAACAAGAATACTATGAACACACAATAAAAAATCATTGGCAAGTGATATTATACGCATAAATAACACTCTATAAATCCAATCAATATCCATTTCAAAATTTATTCTTCCTCTAAAAACTGAACGGAAACAGATAAAAAATAATACACCTCCAAATACTAAACCACACTGTAAAACACATTGTAATACCGCACTATGCAATTCTGTCCGACTCAATTTATCAAACAGAGAATAATGTCCTAATATTCCAAAATACAAAAGAATAACTGTTAAAGTTAATATTGAGATTCTAGATCCAAGATTTACTTTTTTAATAATGCTGTTATCTACAACCTTAGATATAAATGTAAACCAAAAAAACTTTACTCCTACACTAACAAATAATAAGATACTACACCCCAGAAACAACTTACTAATTAATACATTAGTAAAATCTGCATTATTTACACTATGAGTTATGAGAAATTTAGAAACAAATCCACCAGTACCAGGAAAAGCTCCCATATTTAATATAGCAACTATTGAACCTATCGCTTCTATAGGCATTTTAGTAAATAGTTTACCAACTTCACTAATATTAAATTTTTTAGTACTATTTATTACAGAAATAGCAACCATAAATAATAATGTCTGATAAGCTATAGATAATATTAACTGTAAAACAATTATCCCACGAATATCTGTACCAATATTATAAGAAAACCCTATTGCTGTAATAACTAGCCCCATTTGTCCTACTAAATTATAGCAAAGCAATCGTTTTATACTATTCTCTAATATTGAAAAAACTATTCCATAAATAGACGTTGCTATACCTAAAAATAATAATATTTTCTCCCCTTGAAAAAAACATAATAAAATAAATGCCGAAACTTTAGTAGTAAATACAGATAAAACTATAATACTATGATGAGAAGTTGAAGAATATGCATCAGGAACCCAAGATGATAAAGGAAGACACGCACAATTAATTAATATACCTACTAGAATAAATAATTTATAATAATTATTATATTCCATACTAAATATATTAATCATATTTAATGTTTCGCCAGACATACCAATAAGTAACAACACACCAGCTAGAAAATGAATACAAGAATAATGTATTACTGACTTCTGATTTATTCCACAAGACTCACTAGCAATTATCATTATTGCACTTAATGCCATTACTTCAAATGCTATAATTACAAACGGTAAGTCCTCTAAAGAAATAGCACATACACTACTTAAATAATATAAAAGATATAAAATCGTCTCATGCTTTTTTATATTCCCAATATACAAAAAAATCAGAACAATAATAAAAGAAAACACAAAAAATAATAAAGGTATATAATTATATGTATCACTTACGGAGTCATGCAATAACAGCTCTAATATAAATAACGTTATAAAATACGGGAACGATAAAAATGACATAATAGAGTAATAGTTGATACACTTAACCATAACAACTCAACTTATATTATTTATTATTTCTAAGCAATATAGCATAACTAATATTAAATGGTACTTAAAACAATAAAAAACGCTATATAAATTATTGAAAGTGTAAAATATATGATTACAATAATAGACTATCTAGCATGGTTAAACATATAGGATAATATTTATATTAATAAAATCAATATATTAATATAATTACAAAAAATCATTAAAAAACTCTAAGAGTAATAGTAAATTTTTAATTTAAATTTAAAAAAACTTAATATTATCATTAATTACCTTTTTCATTAAATTTTTATATAACATTGATAATACATACTATTCAACACAAAAAGATAAATTCCAGTATAAGATAGATCTAATAAGACACTTATAACTAAGCATATTGTTCCTATTTATATATGTTTCAAAAGAACACAGATACTATAATTATAAATTTTTTCTATCTATTACTAGTTTACTTCTAATAGAATATTACCAGCTTACTATAAAAACTATAATTATCTTATATTCAAACTAAAATATAAGCTTTCTTTAAACATAATTTACAAAAAATTTCTCTTAATCTTTTATAATTAGACTGATGCCTGCATAGTTTATTTTTTGCAATTTAAAAATAAATGAATAACTTCTCTTTATCAACAACACTAGTTCAATAAAATATCTGCTCTATTTCTAAAAGCTGTAATTATCTTTTTATATGCACGATCACAAACCAAATTAAACGCAGACTGTAGCATAGGTACTTTAAACGCACAACTAATGTAAAACTGTACCAATGTTTGATTTTCTCCCTTTGGAATAAAAGTCCATTGATTATGCAAAAATTTAAATAATCCTTCTATTGCTTCTACTTTTATCCATCCTTCTTGATCTACAGTTGGTTCTTTAAATACAATATGCGATGTATACTGACCACTTAAACCTTTAAAACTAGCTAATAAATCAGCTACTATTACATTTTGTTTACGGCTTTTTACATAAACTGCTTTACACCATGGTAGAAAATCTGGATACTTTTCTACATCCAATACTATATTAAATAAATCAATAGCAGGAAAATTTAAGACATCATTATCATTTAAAGTATATTCATTGTTAGACATGATAAAATCTTGTTAGAAAAAACAACAATAATAACTTCGGTAGGAAGAAACCGCCATTGCCGTCTATGCTCTGAATATCCTGAGACTTAAGCTAAGGTGGGCACCATTTATTAGTCTCCATTAACTAACAGTGACAGTTCCCTAAGAAATTAATCGAGCTCGAGGAACTAACTTAACTTCAACGTACAACGCAGAAACCTCCTACAAGAATCCTAACACAATACAGTATATCTATCAATTCGTTTATATATACATAAAAAAAGAACTATTTTTTATCACCTTTATCAATTTCTTGATAATCAGAATCAACAACTTTAGAGTCTTCTTCGGTATTGCTGTTTGCTGTAGTACTACTACTTGATTCAGCATTACTAGCATTAGAATACACAGCTTCTCCTAATTTCATAGATACTTTCATTAAATGATCTAGCTTTTGTTGCATATTATCAGCACTCTCTATATCATTGCTATCTATGCAATCTTTTAAATCTCTAATAGCATTTTCAATTTCAAGCTTATCAGCATTTGAAATTTTATCCCCATGCTCATTCAAAGATTTTGATGTAGAATGTATTAAATTCTCCCCACTATTCTTTAGTTCAATAAATTTCTTGCGTTTTTCATCTTCTCCAGCCTTTTGTTCAGCTTCTTTTATCATGCGTTGAATTTCATCATCGCTCAATCCTCCTGATGATTGAATCTTAATTGCTTGTTCTTTACCTGAAGCTTTATCCTTCGCTGAAACATGAACTATACCATTTGCATCTATATCAAATGTCACTTCAATTTGAGGCATACCACGAGGAGCTGAAGGAATACCTTCCAAGCTAAATTGACCTAGTAATTTATTATCAATAGCCATCTTTCTCTCACCTTGAAAGACCTTAATAGTGACTGCAGTTTGACCATCTTCTGCTGTTGAAAATACCTGAGACTTTTTAGTAGGAATAGTAGTATTCCTTTCAATCAACGGAGTAAATACACCACCTAAAGTTTCTATACCTAAAGACAATGGAGTTACATCTAATAATAGTACATCCCTTACATCCCCAGCAAGAATACTTCCCTGTATTGCAGCACCTATTGCAACAACTTCATCTGGATTAACACCTTTATGAGGCTCTCTACCAAAAAATTCTTTTACCTTTTGTATTACCTTTGGAACTCTAGTCATCCCACCTACTAATACAACTTCATCTATCTTATCTGCAGATATTCCAGCATCTTTTAGTGCTTTCTTACATGGTTCGATAGTTCTTTGAATTAAATCATCAACTAAATTTTCAAATTTAGCTCTAGTTAATTTTAAGCTTAAATGCTTAGGTCCAGTACTGTCACTAGAAATAAACGGTAAATTTATATCAGTTTCCATACGATTGGATAATTCTATTTTTGCTTTTTCTGATGCTTCCTTAATTCTTTGTACAGCCATAGAATCAGTATGTAGATCTATTCCTGTAGATTTCTTGAAATCGTCCATCAAATAATTCATAATAGCATGGTCAAAATCTTCCCCACCAAGCATTGTATCACCATTTGTTGCTTTTACTTCAAAAACACCATCAGCAATCTCTAATATTGAAACATCAAAAGTACCACCACCTAAGTCATACACTGCTATCACTTTTTGCTTATCACTTTTGTTTAGTCCATACGCTAAAGCAGCAGCTGTAGGCTCATTAATAATTCTAATAACATCAAGACCAGCTATCTTTCCAGCGTCTTTTGTTGCTTGACGTTGTGCATCATTAAAATATGCAGGTACAGTAATAACAGCCTTTTCAACTTTATGTCCAAGATGTCTTTCTGCTGTTTCTTTCATCTTCTCCAATACAAATGCACCAATTTGACTAGGAGAATACTCTTTACCAAGTACTTTTATCCAAGCATCACCATTTTTAGCAGACACTACTTCATAAGATGATTTTATATCCTTTACATCCTGATATCTACGTCCTATAAGTCTTTTACTAGCATATATAGTATTCTTAGCATTTGTAGTAGCTTGACGTTTTGCTGGATCACCAACTAACCTTTCCGAATCAGTAAATGCAACTATTGAAGGAGTAGTTCTAGCTCCCTCACTATTTTCAATAGCTTTTGCATCACCTCCCTCCATAACTGCAACACAAGAATTTGTCGTACCTAAATCTATACCTATAACAGCCATAAATAGCCCCCCTACCTAAAAATCAAAACTATAATCACAGATATAATAACCAAATTACAAGATTACAACCCTATTTAGCAAACAGTCACGAATTTATTTAAATGTGTGAAAATATACGGTTTAACCATTTCTTTATCCATATATCCCCATTAGACTTCTTCTTTATTTCCTCTTCTAATTCATCATCCTCAGAAACTTTATAATCAACAGTAAATACATTTATTACATCTTTATTCTTACTTACTACATCATCATTTTCAACGTTAATACTAAAATCAGAAATACTACTCGGATTTTGATTAACAGTTAACTTAACTGATACACTAAATTCTTCTTCAATTTCAGCTATGTGTTGACGTTTGTTATTGAAAAAATACTCCACCATTTGTCCAGGAACAGAAATATTTATTAATTTGTTACGATTCTTATTAGCACAATATCTAACATCTCGTAATATATCCCCAGAAAACGATTCAAAAGATCTTACTCTACCTACCCCATTACAATGTGAACACTGTACTGTATTTGCCTCTAATATACTTTGTTTTACTCTTTGTCTTGATATTTCCATCAATCCAAATGTACTTATATATCCAAACTGTACCTTTGCCTTATCGTATTTAAACGCCTCTTTAATTTCAGATTCTACTGATCTACAATATCTATATTTTAACATATCAATAAAATCTATTACTATTAATCCAGATAATCCACGTAAATTAACCTGTCTGGCAATTTCTTTTACAGCTTCCATATTTGTTTTATAAGCTGTTTCTTCAATACTATCTTCTCCTGTCATTTTACCAGAATTGACATCTATCGATACTAAAGCTTCTGTTGGCGTTATAACCATATATCCACCAGAAGGTAGATTTACTATATTTCCATAAAGTTCACAAATTTGAGGTTCAATTTTATAATAAGAAAAAATAGGAACACTGCCCTTATAAACCCTAAGACGTACCCTATTTCTAAACATAAATTTAACACATTCTTTAGCTAACTCATATGCATATCTACCTGAGACAATTATATCTTGTGTATTTTCATCACAATAATCACGTAATGTCCTTTTTATTATATCTCCTTCAATATATAACAATGATGGAACAGTAACATTCATATAACTATTTTGTATGCTTCGCCAAGTTGACTGTAAATACGATAAATCCTGCTCTATTTCCTTCTGACTCTTATTAGATCCAGCAGTTCTAATAATCATTCCAGATTCTTTTGGTAATTTTATTGAACTCAAAAAATTTTTTAAAACTCTCCTATCATCAGCATCTTCAATACGACGTGATATTCCACTATTTTTATTCCCAGAATTAGGCATAAATATACAATATCTACCAACTAAAGTAACAAAAGTTGAAAAAGTTGCTCCTTTATTTCCACGCTCTTCTTTTACAATTTGAGCCATCAACTTTTGATCAAGCTTTATTACATCCTGTATCTTATACAACTTATAAAAAGGTAATTTAGATTTACTATAACTTTTTGAATTATCTTTTTTTAACAATGTCAACTTTTCACTATAACTATCAACATCTGATTGCTCATGGACATCTTTACCTTCACATGGAACAGCATCTTCACCAGATTTTATCTCATCATCACTCTTTGTATCAGTGTCTTCATATAAAACCTGATATAGTTTTTCCTTTTCTTCTTCAGGAATATTATAATAATCTAATGATATTTCAGAAAAAGGGAGAAACCCATGTTTATTCGCACCATATTCAATAAATACCGCTTGTAAAGATGGTTCTATACGTTTTACTACAGCACAATATACATTACCCTTTAAACACTTCTTATTTTTTGATTCTTGATCAAATTCTACAACCTGTCCATCACGTAATACTGCTACTCTAATCCCATCTTGATATACTGCATCAATTAATATCCTTTTATTATAATTTGACACCAGACTTACACCTAAAACTCACTTAATTAATAGCCTTTAATTATAACAACATAGACAAGATTTTAAAGATAAAAACACCTTATAATCAATGATTATAATTTTACATTAAATAAAATATCACTATGTTAACTCTTAACTATCTGTTAATCCGCGTATTTTTTTATCATCTATTGAAGAAAATGCCTTATCTATCTTTACAACTATCGATAGACCAACTGCTAAAATCGCAACTCCTACAACAATTGCTGTTAACATAAGAACACTAGGCAAAGGATTTGTATACAATGTTGCTTTATCAGTTAAAATCGGTGCAACACCATTATAAACATAACCTATAGAGATATAAAATAACAGTATAGAAGTTTGAAACACATTTAATCCTACTAACTTTTTTACAAGATTTCTATTAGCAACAGCAATATATAATCCCATAATCATTAACATTACAGATATAATATAATTAAAACAACTAAAAATCATATATTGGAATTACAAGTATTCAAAACAAAATTACTAAAAGAATAAGTTATTATTCTTTACACCAAGATACAAAATTAAAATAAATAGTCAACATAGAACTACATACAGTCATACCAACACCCAACTCTACAAGAAATATACCTAACTTTTGTCCTAATATTGGATCATTCATTAAAACAGAATATGATAAAAACGAACCTTGAAATAACATTGATGCAATGCCAGTGCCTCCGTATACAAGTATACCAAGACCACCAATTAACTTAACGATATAAGGAGATATTGCTTTTAAGGTAATACTTAATCTAAACAATATACTATGCAAAATAATCGCAGACGCAACAATAACTCCAGCTTGAAACCCCCCACCTGGACTATAATCACCATGAAACTGTACATATAACCCATATAATACTATCACTGGAATCATTAAGATAGATATTGTGCGTAAAACCGGGTCTTTAAGCATAATCATTATCCTTAGCAAGTAATAAAGAAACCCCTAAAGAAGCCGTAAATATTACAACTGTTTCCCCAAAAGTATCATATCCACGAAAACTTGCCAAAATCGCAGTTACCAAATTAGGAATTCCTATATTAGAATAAGTATTCTCTACATAATAAGATGCAACATGAGTATTAGCAAAGGAGTTAGGGTCCCCAAAAATTGGCAAATCAGGAACTGCATACATTAAACCCATGAACATTGCCAAAGCAATAAACATTGGAAATATTTCTATACACGAACTCACTTCTTCTTCATTCATCTTAAGCAATGATAAAGCAGCCAACATTAAAACCGTACTTACACCAGCACCTACAGATGCTTCTGTAATAGCAACATCTGGAGCATCCATTACTAAATACAACAATGCCATTAAAAAGCTAAATATACACATTATTACTACATTAACAGTAAGATTTTTAAATAATATTAAAGAAGAAGATATAACTAACAGAAAAAATGATAAAACAACATTCATAATAAAATTAATATTAGTCAGCATTATTTTTACCTTTTTTATCGTTATGATAAGCAGAATTTGCCAAAGCATAAGAAGCTGTAGTACTAGTAATCCACAAAAAGCAAATCAACAATAAAACTTTAAGTGTAAAAATAGAAAACTCAGATTGCATAGCAGCACCAATTAAAATAAAAGATGCTCCTAAAGAATCGGTAATACCTGCAGGATGTATTTTTGTATAAAAATTAGGAAACCTCATTATCCCTACAATAGAAGTAATAACTAAGAATATCCCCAGCCCTAGAATTACAGCACCAAAATATTCTATCATTTTTTTACATCTCCCAAAGAACCACGAAGAAAAAATTTCATGAACGCAATAGTAGAAATAAAATTAATACATGCATACACTAAAGAAACATCTATTAGCGATAATGAATCATTCATAATTCCAATAATCACAATCAAAACTACAGAATATGTTCCAAATAAATTTGCAGCAAGTATTTTATCATATATAGTCTTTCCACAAACTACATAGATTAACATCATTCCCATACAAAATAACAAAACACAAGAAGTAAGTATTAACATTTAATCTAACAATAACAATTACAAAATCATCATATACAATATTTAAATTATAGTAACTAAAATTTCCAATCTTTATTGAGGATTCAATTATATACCCTCAAAAATATTAAACTTCTATCTAATACAAGTTACTTTTTACACATTCTAAATTATATAAACGTAATCACATATAATACATCATTAATATAGTATTTTGTAAGCAATCAAAATGGGTAGTATATTTCTCTCACAAAAGATAATTTAATATCAACACTTTAAATTACAATCACACACAGAGCAAAGTTTACTAACTTAAAACTAATTTTTTAGCAATAGACTATCACCATTTTCACATTAATATAGGCAATTTTAAATTCACAAAACTTACTAACAAAAAACCTATATGTTACAAGACTTGAATCTTTATCCTATTAAATAACAATAAAACTATTTTAATTAATCAACCTCTCCTAACAATAATGTAAAATTATAAAATATAACTCTCTACTCAACATACATAGTTTTAAGATTTTAAATTTATAAAAATTTTTACTAAAAATCCATAATCTGCCATAAACTTAAATCTTTAAACTCTTATCAAAAAAAGATTAAATATCTTCAATGCTCTAATCTTTCCTAACAACAACCTAAAGAATCATAAAATAAAATTAACATAAATACATGAGGAAAGTGACCATGTTCATACAAATGTTGTATTTTTTTAAACTTTAAATTTACAAAAAATCTCAATTTACCATGACATATAATTAACTTACATGGCAGTAATTTTTAATTTATCAAGTATTCTATTTACTAAATCTTCTGCTGTAATCTTAAAATGCTTATATAAATCTTTAGATGGAGCAGATATCCCAAAATCTTCTAAGCCTATAAAAATTCCGTCCTCTCCTATATATCGATGCCAGCCAAAAGAATTAGCAGCTTCTATAGCGGCCTTTATACTTTTATTATTCAGTAAATTAAAAATATATTTCTTATCTTGTTGATTAAATAATTCCCAACAAGGAAGAGATACTACTCTAGTATCTAACCCTTTACCCTTTAAGATATCAGACGCCTTTAATGCAATCTCTACTTCAGAACCTGTTGCAAAAATAGTCACATCTAAATCTTTCTCATACTCTCGGATAATATATGCACCCTTACCAGATAGGTTTTCTTCAACATATATATTACGCACACAATTAACATTTTGCCTAGATAAGATAAATACCGATGGAGCATTGGTCAACTTTAATGCAATTTCCCAGCACTCCAATACTTCAATAGCATCAGCTGGTCTAAAAACATACATATTAGGAATTGATCGCAAAGATGACAAATGTTCAACTGGTTGGTGAGTTGGTCCATCTTCCCCTACTCCAATCGAATCATGTGTCATAATATAAATAACTTGCTTTTTCATTAAAGCAGATAATCTCATTGCTGGTCTACAATAATCAGAAAAAACTAAAAATGTACCACCATAAGGAATTATTCCACCATGTAGTGCCATTCCATTCATACACCCTGCCATAGCATGCTCTCTAATCCCGTAATGTAAATAAGATCCGCAAAAATTATCCTTATTAATTACTGATACAAAACTTGGCTTAGTATTATTAGAAACAGTAAGATCAGCAGAACCACCTATTAACTTACTTGTATTTTTTACTAAAACCTCTAATACTCTGCCAGAAGATTTACGAGTAGCTTCATTAAGATTTAAATCATGTAATTCCTTTTTTAAAACCTTTAAATTTAAGAAAACATCGTCAGAAACCCCTTCTTCCATAACATGTATAAAATCTTTAGATGTTTTACTATACTCCATAGAACGATTAACCCATGCGTTATATTCTTCTTCTGACCTACTAGCAACATTCTTCCACAATTGAAGTATTTCTTCTGGAGTTTCAAATGGTTTACAATTCCATCCCAACCTTTCCCTCATCAAAGCAATATCTTCTTCTGCAAATGGCCAACTATGAGCTGCACAAGTATTTTCTTTTGAAGGAACATTTTTTCCAATAACTGTTCTACAACAAATCAAAGAAGGTTTGTCAGATGCCTTAGCATCCTTAATCGAAGACTCAATTTGGCTAAAATCATGTCCATCTATTTCAAAAACTTCCCATCCATAAGATAAAAATCTAGCCTTAACATCATCAGAAACTGATAAAGAAGTAGGACCATCTATTGAGATACTATTATTATCAAACAATACTATTAATTTGTTTAACTGCAAATGCCCTGCTAAAGATGCTGCTTCATGACTAATCCCTTCCATAAGACACCCATCTCCAACCATAACATAAGTATTATGATTTACAATTTTATCTCCAAACTTTTCAGACAATATCTTCTCCGCTATTGCCATACCTACAGCAGAAGCTAAACCCTGACCTAATGGTCCAGTTGTAGCATCTACCCCAGGAGTACATCCATATTCTGGATGCCCAGGAGTTAAAGAATGGATCTGCCTAAATTTTTTTATTTCTCCTATATCTAAACATCCTAAGAAATATAATATAGAATATAATAACATTGATCCATGTCCATTTGATAGAACAAATCTATCTCTGTTAAACCAATCAGGGTTTTTAGGATTAAACTTCAAAAACTTTACAAACAATACTGTAGCCACATCTGCCATACCAAGCGGCATTCCTGGATGTCCAGAAATAGCCTTCTGTATAGCATCTACTGAAAGTACTCTTACAGCATTAGCCATATTTAGCATATCATCATATTCTTTACTCATACTTTACCTCATAAAATTAATTACACATACTTAGCGTAAATACATATCACAATAATTACATATTTAGATATTTATCTATGAGGTAGTTCTTATAGAAATTAACATTTAACTTCTGACCAGTAATTTTTCTCAAAAATTCCATACTATTGTATTTCGCTCCATAATCGCATACATTTTTATTAACCCATAAAAGGAACGATGAAAAATTTCCTTTTTCTATTTCAGATAAAATCTTAGAATTACTATTTTTCATTACAGTAAAAATCTGAGAAGCAATAATAGTAGAAATCATATAACAAGGGAAATATCCAAATAATCCATCTATCCAATAATCATCTTGTAGAAATCCTTCAAAATCATTTTTTGGAACAATGTTAAAATAGTGTTTCATTCCTTGAACCCAAGCATCTGGCAAATCTTGTACTTGTAAAGAATCACTTATCATTTCTTTCTCTAAAGTATATCGCAACATAATATGAGCTAATAAAGTTATTTCATCAGACTTATGCATAAATAAACTAGGTTGCACTTGATTAAAGTAATAATGAATGTTTTGATAATGTCCAACTCTACCTCTAAAAGAAAACTGTTTTTTTAAATTAGGAGATATAAACTTTACAAACTCTTTGCTCATCATTAAATGATTAGACATTAATAACCCTAAAACCTCAGGTATAATATTATTTACATTCCACCCTATAGGTTGCTTATGCCATTTTACAGGCAAATTTAGAACATACAACCTATAACCTATTTTTTTCAGCAAAGATTTCAATCCAACTTTATAATTACTTTCATCATAATCAATTGCAAAACAAATATCTTTCCCAAATGAATAACTCTGACTTGCATAATCCTGATGTATAATACCTATATTATCCTCTACTATACCAAAATAAGATAGACAATCATACCCTAAAAGGATTTGTTTATTTTTATCAATATCTTTTGGATAATAAATTTTGTCTTGTTTCTGCTTATTGCTGACCTCACTTATAAATTTACGAAAGAAAGCCCCTATTTCAGTAAACATAGCATCTACTTTTTTAGTATTTAATTTACAATCTTGAATTCCTAAAATAACATCATACTTAGAAATTTTTAAAGTTTCAGCCTTAATAGATACAATCTCATTTACTATTCTTACAATTTCAGATAATAGAACTAACACATCCTGAACAGATGCATTACCATTATGGAATAACATCCAAGAATTTTTACATTTCATTCGTGCTTTACAAAGATCTATAGTTAAACCTACAGGAACAGAACTATCATTTTTACATATTAGCTCCATATGATTTAAATTAGCAATTTCCCAATCATTCAATTTAGCTTTACTAGCTAAAGAATGTTGTATCATTTCACTGACCATCTCACTACTAACAATTTCATGTTTAATTTCTTGAAGTGTACAAATATAATCTATATTACTACTCAAATTATTCTTATCAGACTCTAAAACACCAATAATGGAATTAATATTCCCAATTTTATCAAAAACTTGCTCTAAAAATTTATAATGTTTCATATGTATAATATTCCGTAGGTTAAATTCATTCAGTCAGTTAATCAAAAATTAATTAAATAATATCAACGGATATGCAAGAATTTTTCTAAAACATATACTCAGCACACAATGTACATATGTATATACATTATATTAGACAAAATATTAACAACAAAAATATTTATTACTAAACATCATCACATATTTCTAACTAAATAGTTGATTGTGATAATCTATATACTAACTATTTAATACATTACAAAACATCAATATTTGATCTTTCACAAAAATTTCACATTTGATAATATCTCCAAAGTATTCCATAAGAACACTTTATAACTAACATATCGCGTCAAAACAATAAACACAATACCACTCAACTAATAGGCACTTACATAAGCAATTTGCACATATTGCACGTAATTTACATTATTAAACAAACAATGCCGATTCAATAAATTAAACTTAACACATTTTCACTTGTTATTAAAATCACAAACATATTATCAATTAATTAATAATATGTTTTATTTATCACAATAAATACCCTGTTATTCTACAAAAGACAATAGAATTATCATAAAATTAATACAATATAAAATAAAGTTTATATGATGAATCATGCTAAAAATTGTTAGATATTTTCATATAACTTAAAAAAAATAGCATTGACTAAGCTTTTAAGTTAGGTATATCGCCTTATAATGTAGCAAGATTTTATACTTTCATTTTTCTCTTGACTTAAGATAATTTTAAGCAATGATCTTCATAATCTTGTTCTAATAACAGTTGAGGCTTTATGAAATATAAGTTAATATTTACGAAATTCATACTACTATCCTTAATTTTAAGTGGTTGCATACATAATAATCATGTTCCACTAGTAAATGCTAATCATGTATTTTCTAATATGAAAACTATTGAAAAAATATATTTTGACTTTGGAAAAGCAACAATAAAAGATTCTGATAAAGCAATACTTGAAACACTAATACAGAAAGCACAAAACGAACCAAATACAGAGATTATTATTGTTGGACATACTGACACTAGAGGAACAGAAGAATATAATTTAGCTCTTGGAGAAAGAAGAGCAAATACAGTTAAAGATTTTATAATAGCTCATGATAAATCTTTAGAAAACAGGATTACTGTAAAATCAAAAGGGAAATCTGAACCAGCAGTTCTAGTATACTCAAGCAACCCAGAAGAAGCTGAAGACGCTCATGCTAAAAATCGTAGAGTCGTGGTAACATTATCTGAAAGTTCTCAAGAAAAAATTCATCAAGTAAACCTAACGACAAAGATGTCAATAACAATGATGACTATGATAATGATAACGACGATGATTATGATTATGACGACTATGATAATGATAACAATAATAATGATGCTGTCTTAGAAGAGAATAATAATACACTCAATCAAAATAACTAATTTTAATATAAATAAAAACAACACTTTACACTTGTATATACCTTATGTACTGAGGCTATGTGTTGTTTTTATTTTAAATAGAAAGTTACAAAAAGCATTTTTATATCACAACTACTATATCAACAAAATCTAGATCATTGATAATCATCACATAAAATGTTATATTTATTCATATCTATAGCAATTATCAAAATTTCTATTACAACCTCTAGGTATAATTCACTTCTTGAATCAATTTTAGAAACACATATGCAGAATATCTTGGCTATTAAATAATTTGACACAATTTCTTTATTTTGTTAGTGTGACTTGGGATTTATACAGAAAAGCTATGGTAAATATAGTAGTTGTAGGGTTACAATGGGGTGATGAAGGTAAAGGAAAAGTCGTAGACTGGCTATCCAAAAGTGCAGATGCTGTAGTAAGATTTCAAGGAGGCAATAATGCAGGGCATACTATAGTAATAGACGATAAAATTTATAAATTAAATTTATTACCATCCTCTGTTTTACATAATAATAAGCTATCAATAATAGGCAATGGAGTAGTTTTAGATCCTTATTCTCTTATCTCTGAAATTGATAACTTAAAGAGCAGCGGCATTAATATCACAGATCAGAGCCTTGCAATATCTGAATCTTGCCCATTGGTACTAAGTATACACAAGCAAGCAGATATACTATTTGAGAAACTTAGAGAAGATACCATAGGAACCACAAACAAAGGAATCGGTCCATGCTATGCAGATAAAATTAGCAGAAGAGCCATTAGGGTATGTGACCTACTTGATACAAAAGACTTGTTATACAACAAAGTAAATCATCTACTTAAATATCATAATCTACTCAGAAAAAATATGAACACTCCTTCCATAGAAGTAGATAATGTAGTTAATGAACTTTTGGATATTGCTCCTAAAATATTACCATTTGTTAAACCGGTATGGAAAGTAATACATGATTTAACTCAAACAAATAAATTAATAATTTTTGAAGGAGCACAGGGTACCTTTTTAGACATTGACCATGGTACATATCCTTTTGTCACATCAAGCAATACCATAGCACCACAAGCATGGGTTGGATCTGGTATTAATCCTTCAAATAAATGTTATGTATTAGGATTAATAAAAGCTTATACAACAAGAGTAGGTAACGGTCCATTCTTCACTGAACAAAATAACGACATAGGTAAAGCTATGTTTGAAACAGGAAAAGAGATTGGTACTGTAAGTAACAGACAAAGACGATGTGGATGGTTTGATGCAGTATTAGCACGGCAAGCCATTATATTATCTGGAGTATCAGGTTTAGTCATAACCAAACTAGATGTACTAGACCAATTCAGTGAAATAAAAATATGCGTAAAATATAAATATGGAAACATGACATATGACTATCTTCCAGCATCACCTCACATACAAAACAACCTAGAGCCGATATATGAAACACTTCCTGGATGGCAAGCTAGTACATTCGGTACTGTATCATATAAAGACTTACCCAAAAATGCAATATCTTATATAAGAAAAATAGAGGAAATTTTAAAAGTTCCTATACATTTAATTTCCACAGGTCCAGAAAGAAATTCTATTATAATACTCAATAACGATTTTCTACAACAACATATAGATAAAATCCATAAAAAAATTGGCTATTCCAACATATAAAGCTAAAGCAGTGTTTTTATTTATAGTTTACATATCAACATACAGAATTGTAATAAAACTGCAATCTAACATAAACAACACTTAACTTTCAAATTTTTGAAACATGAAAAAAACTAACTAAACAAGCTTACTACATTATCTCCATAAGAAAACATATATGCAACATAACCATCTTTTATCCATAATAATAGATAAATCAGTATATACATCACATATAAATGATAGCCTAAAAAAATCTATTAATACCAATCAAGTAAATTTCATTTTTACTGATCAGACAATATAATGAATTATGTAAATACAGAACAAACTAATGAACAACACAAATCAACGGTTAAATAACTTCTCAAATATATTCTCTATATTTGATAAATTTTTATTATATCAAGTACTTGCTGCAAAATTAATAGAGCAGCAATTTTATCATCCATTTCCTGGGACTGTTTTCTTTTAATATTAGCCAACTTAGCAACTCTTGTAGCCATAGCAGTACTATATCTTTCGTCGTGTAAATAAATATTAATTTCATATTTTTCTATAATTCCATTTGCAAATAAAATTACTTTTTCGCACATTTCACTTTCCATACCATTTAATTCAATAGGCCATCCAATTACTATTGAACCTACATTATTCTTTATGAAAATATCATACACGCTCCCTAAATCTTTTCTAGTACTTCTCCGAGTATAAATACTATAAGGTATAGCTACTAAATTTGTTTTATCACTTAAAGCTATACCTATTTTTTTTCTCCAAAATCCAAACCCATTACTCTTTTCGCTTTATCCATAGCCTTAACAAATTCATTAACATTTTTGTATAACATACATTATGCCACAAATACTATTCCCAATAATTTTTTGATACTACACAAAATAGATGCTAGTTTACATTAATTAATATTCACCAGTATTACTAAACTAACTTTTAAAATCTAAATAATAAATTCATCTACAACTTTATACAAACATATTTACTGACAAGACAAGCATTCATCATAATCGAAATTTGTTATCTGTTTATATTGCTCAACTGATTTTTCCAAGGCACCATGAGAAACTTTATCTGCACGCTGAATTGATTTTGATCTACAATAATATAAACTTTTCAATCCCTTCTTCCAGGCAAGAAAATGTATTTTATGCAAATACCTTTTATGAACATTAGCAGGAAGAAAAATATTAACAGATTGTGCTTGACATATATATTTTGATCTGTCACTAGTATGCTCTATTATCCACCTTTGATCAAGTTCATATGCAGTTTTAAATGTTAACTTTTCTTCCTCAGTTAAAAAATCTAAATGTTGCACAGATCCTTCATTAGTTGAAATAGAAGACCATACTTGATCATTATTTTGACCTTTTAATATTAAAAGCTTCTGTAAAAATTTATTCCTTACAATAAAAGAACCTGTTAAAGTTTTAGGAGTGAAAACATTAGCTGCATATGGTTCAATTCCAGGAGAAGTATTACCAGCAATAATAGAAATTGATGCAGTAGGAGCAACCGATAACTTATTTACAAACCTTTCTACAACACCAGCATCTTGTGCATCAGGACAAGATCCCTTTTCCATAGCAATACGATAAGATGCTACATCAGCATGTTTTTTTATATGAGAAAATATCTTTTTATTCCACATTGAAGCAGCTACTGATTCAAATGGTATCATTTTACTCTGCAAAAACGAGTGAAATCCCATAACTCCAACACCTATACTACGCTCACGCATTGCAGAATATTTCGCTCTTTCCATTTCAGTAGGAGCTTTCTCTATAAAATCAGTCAATACATTATCAAGAAATCGCATAACATCTTCAATAAACAATGTACTATTTTTCCATTGTTCATAATATTCGAGATTTAAAGATGCAAGACAACATATCGCTGTACGAGATTTATTCAAATGATCATACCCAGTAGTAAGTGTAATTTCAGTACATAAATTTGACATTTTTATATTCAAATTTAACTTTTTATAAATTTCAGGTTTGTTGTGATCAACTTGGTCAATAAACAAGATATATGGTTCTCCGGTTTCAACTCTTGTTGTCAGAATTTTTATCCATATATCACGTGCTTTTACAGTAAAAAGCACTGATTGATCTTTAGGACTTATTAAATCCCAAGATTCATCATTTTCAACACATTTCATGAATTTATCTGATAATACTACTCCATGATGTATATTCAACGCCTTTCTATTAGGATCACCTCCTGTTGGTTTTCTTAAGTCTAGAAATTCCTCAATCTCTGGATGCCAAACAGGTAAATATACTGCAGAACTACCACGACGTAACGATCCTTGGCTAATTGCTAAAGTTAAAGCATTTTGTACAACAATAAACGGTATGATACCAGAAGTTTTACCACTACCACGTACTTTTTCACCTATAGAACGCAAATTTCCCCAATAGCTGCCTATACCTCCACCTTTTGATGCTAACCATACATTTTCATTCCATAAATTAACAATACCTCTTAAACTATCTTCTGTTTCATTTAAAAAGCATGAAACTGGTAATCCTCTGTTTGTACCACCATTACTTAATATCGGAGTAGCAGGCATAAACCATAACTGACTCATATAATCGTATAATCTTTGTGCATGTTCTGGATTATCTGAATAATACTCAGAAATTCTTACAAATAATTGCTGATAATCTTCATTTTCAAGTAAATACCTATCAGATAATACAGCTTTACCAAAAGCCGTAAGATTATTATTCCTTTCATAATCAACAATTACTGTCCCCATACTTTATACCTTATATCTTTTTTTACCACCACAATCCTATATACATTAATAGGAATAACTGCCTATGCAATATATATTGTATATATTTATTATACAAAACACAATATATAGAAATGTAAATATTTTTCCAGAAATTTATACTTAGAATGAGAAATGAAATAAGCACGCAATTCAATACAGTAAATACTATCAATTAGCAAAGTATTTACCTAACTATATTCTAATTATTACAGGAAAAAATAACAGTGACTCCTACGGGATTCGAACCCGTGTTACCACCGTGAAAGGGTGAGGTCCTAGGCCTCTAGACGAAGGAGTCATGTTGGCTAATTATAAAACGAATATCCATATAGTCAAATATTATTCTTAGAAGCTTATCCACTTATGTAAATTTATATACATAAAATATGCTTATAAAATAAATAATTCATTAAAACAAAATCTAACCACTAAAAATACAAATACTATCAACCTTTTTGCTAAATTACATTGCATATTATTTTTAGCTTTTTATAATCTTGAACATTAGAACACAATGTTAGGAATAATTTTGCAGTGCAACATATCTGATTTAATAAAAAACTATAGTAGCTTACTCGTTAACAAACTGGAGAACATATTGCCAGAAAACAATCAAGATATATTATTAACATCAATGAGGTACTCTATATTTGCACCTGGTAAACATATACGTCCTTTTTTAATTAACGCTTCTGCTCAAATATTTAACGTTAACATAGAGAGAACTTTACCTATCAGCGCAGCTGTAGAAATCATACATGTTTACTCACTAATACATGATGATTTACCAGGCATCGATAATGAAGATATACGTAGAGGGCAAGTAAGTTCACACAAGAAATTTAGTGAAGCAATTGCAATATTAACTGGTGATGCACTATTAACTTTAGCATTTGAAATATTATCAACAATCAATGAATCTCCTTTCATACGTTGTCGTATAATAGAATTACTAACTAAAGCTCTAGGATATCGGGGTATGATACAAGGACAAGTGCTTGATACTGAAACAATAGCTCAAAACATAGATGAGATAAAGAATATACACATGTTAAAAACAGCACAACTCTTTGCTATAGCATGCAAATTAGGGGGAATATTAGGAGGCTCATCAGATAGTGAACTAAACTCTCTATTTAACTACGGATTACACCTTGGATACGCTTTTCAAATAAAAGATGATATTATTGATGCAGAACAAGACAAATCCAAAAATAACATTCTCAACATACTAAACAATGAAGATGCTAAAAATTATATGAATAATCTAATAGACAAATCAATTGAACATTTAACTATTTTTTCATATAAAGCAGATACTTTACATAATTTAGCTAGGTTTATAAAAAATTTATAAAAATGATGAAAAAAATACTTTATAAATTATTATATATTTGCCTAATTATATTCACTATAACATTCACATGCAAAGCACTAGTAACATTATATACAAAAACAACAATAAACAACAGCAATGAAACTCATGGCAAGCCATATAAAATTACGCTTAAAAGCTCTCTTACACAAAATATCGGGTACTCTTTGCTAAGGCCAATAATTGAAGCTCGTATTGACTATTATATACAAAAAAATGGGCTAACTGAATATTTAGAGAACTTAAAGCACAAAATTATAAAACCAGATTCTTTTAAGATACATGATATCACAAAAGGAAAGGGGACAAAAGCATTATGCGGGCAAGACATATCTGTAATCATACACAAGTTTTCATATAGCGATGACAGTAAGAACGTACTCACTCAAGCATTAACAAATGTATTGCAGGAAATAAAACTAAAATTAGGAGAAAGTATTATAAAAGAATTAAACTACACAATAGAAGATATGGAAGAAGGAGGAGAGCGTCTTGTCATATTAACAGATGAAGAAGGCAATTTAAAAGAGCAATACTATATAAAGTTAATATCTGTTGATTCAACATATCCTGATGGAACTAATGACTTACTGATTTTTAACAACATTATTGAAGATTATGAAGGAAATGTTTATAAAATCCGCTGTGGAGACAACGTAAATATAAAATACAGCATACGCGAATCAAACGGGAAAGTAATACTAAAAGATCAAGAATTAGAGGTCACTATTGGAAAGAACCAAGTTCCTCTAGCAATAGAATTAGGACTCATCAATATGAGATCAGACACAGCAAGATCTATTATTGCACCACCACAACTTTTTACTAATTTCAACAAGCCTGAAAATTTTGATGAAAATAGTATTAAAATAATTGATATTAGTATCGTAACTGATTATTCATCGAATACTACTTCATAATTAGCATAGAATCATATCATAAAAATAAAAATTAACTATTAGAAGAATTTATATTCTATTCAAACGTGAGACTATACACAACAAGGTATACTACTGTATTATTATAATTTTTTACTAACTTTGATGAACTTGAAAATTTTAACAAAAATAGCATTAAGAAATTTACAAGAGTATAACTTAACTAATTATATTTTAAAAATTTATTAAACTACTGTTAACCACTAAAAAATCCTATATTTATTATAAACTATTTCTCAATGTATTGTATTCCTATACAATTTCACATGATCAACTTTTCTTTCAGCGTCAGAAACTCTACCCTACATACTTACATTAGATTAATTTATCAACTACTTCAATAAGTGCATCATTATTCAAACGTCCTTCCAATAATAGCATTACTTTTTCTATTAAAGATGGTGCTAATAGATATCCATGTCTATATAAACCATTAATTCTCACCAAATTATTCCCTTCTAAATATATCTTAGGTAAATTATTAGGAAAAGCCGCCCTACAATTTCTTGACATATTTATAATTCTTGCTTCAGCAAAACCTTTATGTACCGAATAAGCAGCAGATAATAACTCTAACACAGACTGTACTGATACTTCAGACATATCATAACTTTCTATTTCAGTAGCTCCAACAACAAATTTAGAACCTGCTCTAGGAACTATGTATATACTATATCTAGGGTGAATCAGTCTAACAGGTCTATTTAAACTAACCTGTGGAGCATATAACGATATGATCTCACCTCTTACTCCCCTTAAATTAGGTAAATCACCTCTTGCATCTACACCTCGACAATCAAAAATAAAATCAAACTTATATTCCCTTTTGTTTTCTACAATAATTGCTTTATCTACAATTTTAGTTACAGTAGTATACTCATACCAAATAGCATTATAACTTTCTAAAGTACATTTTATATTATAAAAAAACTGTGAACTATCGATATGACCCTCTCCAGACAAATATAATCCACATGAGAAAGAAAGATCAGGTTCAAGTTTTTTCAATATAGCTTCATCTATTATTTGTAAATCACTAATGTATAACCTTTTCCTTATAAACATCCTCATTCTTTCAAGATCTGGCATATCATTTCTATGCGCTACAACTAAGCTGCCAAGCATTTTAAAAGAAGTATTGCCTAACATGCTATTAATAATACTTGGCCATAAGTTTAATGATCTCATACCCAAATCAAAAACAACTTGTTCCATTTTTTCTGACTCTGAATATAAAGCAAGCATACCTGCAGCCACAGCACCACAGCTTTGCATATCATTTTTACCAAACTTGTCAAACAAAGTAACTTGCCAACCATTTTGCAATAACCTTAACGCTAGCAATCTACCTACTAACCCTGCTCCTACAATACCTGCTTTCTTACTCATGACAAAATCTAAACATATAAACAAGTTTTAAATAATAAGCATAAAAATTTAAGCACTTCTATCACAGAAATAAATTCTCAAAACCTCTATAACCTTATAGTAACACAATGGTGTTAACTTATCTCTGAGCAAATATTAAAAAACAACACTATTACAACAATATAAACAATTTCACATTAAATTTAAAAATATAATAGTAATTTATCTACAGTAACAAACGCCATTCTAGTTCTTCAAAAATAAATTATTAGCAAATATTGCCAATACATGTATTAGAATATGAACCAAAAAAGACAATAACTTAAGTACAGTTCTAGATTTTCTTGTTTATCAATACTAGATAACCACACTACTTTTTATTATAAATATATTATAAACTTTATAATCAAATTACAAATGTTTAACATAATTACACATAGACTTCCATTATAATGTATTAAGATAAGGTTATACATTAAAACCAGACCTACCATATAAATATATTACATACATATAAACTTAAATGTGTAAACACTATTTGTAAAAATCTTCCTATAATTTTAAGTTAATATGTACATCAAAAAAGCCCTAATCATATACTATTACTTTTTCATATATTCAAAAATTAAATTATTGAGCTATTACACTAGTAAATTATAGTTATATAATAGATCCTTATCATACTTTTAAAATTAAACTTGTATTATTCCTTTCTCCTATTTAGCCATTACATTGTTATAGAAGTTATTTTATATAAATAACTTCTTTACATTTTTAACAATTAAAATCTGCAGGATTATATTTTGCTGTGTAATCTTTAAACCTACCTTTTTCTGCTTCAAAAAATAACTTAATATTCCCTATTGGACCATTACGCTGTTTCGAAATTAATACATCCGCAATATTACTGATTGAATTCATTTTTTGTTGCCATTCAACATGCTTAGCTGTACCTTCAGTAGGCTGTTTTCTTAGTTCATAATACTCTTCTCTATACAAAAACATTACAACATCAGCATCTTGCTCTATACTACCAGAATCCCTCAAATCTGATAATTGAGGTTTCTTATCATCACGTTGTTCAACTAATCTTGATAACTGAGATAAAGCTACTACTGGAATATTTAATTCCTTTGCAATAGCTTTTAGCCCTTGCGTAACTTCTGAGACTTCTTGAACTCTATTTTCTCCACTACGTTTTGTTGTACCCTTAACTAATTGTAAATAGTCTATAAAAACAGCTCCTAAATTATAAACCTGATGCATTCTTCTAATCCTTGTTCTCAAACTACTTATAGATATGCTAGATGAATCATCAATAATCAAAGGTAAATTACATACTTTACTACTAGCATCAAGAATTTTATTAAGCTCATCACCACTAATTTTTCCAGATAACGCTTTATAAGAACTTACTTCTGACTCAATAGCAATAACTCTGGATGCTAACTGTTCAGCTGACATTTCCAATGAAAAAAACCCAATATGCATTCCACTAAACTGACCATTGCTACTTAAAATTTTACAAGCATTTAATGCCATATTTAACGCTAAAGCTGTTTTCCCCATAGAGGGACGAGCAGCTAAAATAAGTAAATCAGACTTTTGTAATCCATTCAACAACTGATCCAAATCACGAAATCCTACAGATATCCCCTGTAACATTCCTTCATTACGTTTTGCAAATTCTATCCTTTTCTTAATGTTTGCTACTAAAAGTGCAAATTGATGATAACTCTTATCATATTTTCCCTGATTACCAAGCAAAAACAATTTTTGAGAAGCATTTTCTATTTGATAGATAGCAGGATTATCAACATCATAATTATATGCCCCATCTATTAAATCCTGCCCAAATGAAATAAGACATCTCCTTAAATAAGCATCAAGAACTATATTTGCTATATTTTTAATATCAAAAATTATACTTGCCTTTGCTGCTATTTTTGCCAAATATTCAACTCCACCAGATTCAATTAATGCCTCATCATTATCAAAAAACATCTTTAAGCTTAATTCATTAGCAATCAATCCACGCTTATTAATTTTTATTATTTGTTCAAAAATACGACGATGTAGTGGATCAAAAAAAACATCACTTGTTATTATATCTTCAACTGCATCACAAATTCTATTGTCACGTAACATTGCTCCTAATAATATTTGTTCAGCTTCAATATTACAAGGAAGTTCAGACATCACCTGTCCAAAGTTTTTATTAGTATTCGCTTTCAATTCCAAAACACCCTCCTAATAGTTGCAATATTAACAATAATTTAAGATCAAAACTTATGTAAGTCATTTAATTACAGTCATCCATAATGATCCTACTTTCACTTATAAAAAAACACATATATCTATTTAACTTTCCTATATACATTTCAAAGTTCCACTAGCTTCCCTAAGCTTAAATAGATGAAGAAATTATACTATTATTCACATATAAAAGAAAGGCCAGCTTAGCATTACACATATATTAAGAACCTATCTTTTATTATTCAAATAAAACTTAATATTTTGATCAACTTTACATAACACAGTAGTTATATTAAAATAAATTTGACGAATAAATCCATATTACTATTTTTTATAGATACATGTTTCTTTAAAACTAAGGCTATATTTATAACAACTACGACCTGATCAAGATAAAAAACACAGATTCACTTAATATATACAGAGCTGATATCAATCGTTTACTACAGAAATTATCTAGCTTAAAATCACTATGCTATTTACAAGACATTGCTTTATAAAACTACTTAACCAAAATATTATGTTGCTGATTAAGTAATCACTTTTATAAACTAACATTTTTCTAACTCTAATTTAAAATTCTTATTATCAACCAACTAGGGTGTACTTATCAACACCATATCAATATTTTAGAAGTAAAATATAATTAAGTTTCATATATTTCATATTATAAAAACAATACACATATACTATATATCAACAGATTATTTAAGTACTTCACAGTCATTCAAAAAAATCATTTAGATCTTCCTCTATGTTTCCCCTGAGATAAAGATCTCATACTAACAAACATTTGCCAAAACCCAGTTTGATTTTTATCAAATCTTAATCCAGCAAATCTCTGCAATTTTTCTGACATTATAAGTTTAGTCCAGTGACCTATAGGATCCATAATATCAACAATTTTTACATTATTCTCACACTGAACATGATCTTGGGCAATATCATTTGCTAACATTTGACGTTTTACAAGTCCACGCTGTTTCTTTTCTATATATCTTTTATATTTTTCTTCATCTGTTAGCTCATTCTCATCTTCATAATCATAAAATATTTTTAAAATATGCTCATGTATACAACCTTTATATAAAATAAAGAGTGCAACACATATGCCTAAAATACCTAGAGCTGCAATCAAATAAATAAGAATATCAAAATACATAACAAACATGCTAAAAATCCTCAATGTATTATACCATAAAACTGTAAAAATAGTAACCCCCTTCATTTTAGATAAAATACACGTATATAAATCAACTTCTTTTTATTATATAATGCTATCTTTATTAAAAAATAAAACAGTGTTTAATTATACATACATGAAACTGGCTATTACAAAAGCACAGGAAGATTTACTAGAAGTTCCAGTAGGCGCAGTTATAGTATATAATAATCAAGTAATATCTTGTTGCCATAATTCAAATATAAGAGATCAAGATCCAACTGCTCATGCAGAAATTTCTGCCATAAGAGAAGCATGTAAGATACTATCCAATCACATATTAAATCAATGCGACATATATGTAACATTAGAACCATGTGCAATGTGTGCACAAGCAATTTCACTAGCTAAAATACGTAGGTTATATTTTGGTGCTTATAACAAAAAATACGGTGCTATAGAAAATGGAGCAAGAATTTTTCAATTCTGCAATTACGTACCAGAAACATATGGTGGAATCTTAGAAGAAGACAACACAAAACTCATAACTAACTTCTTTAAAAAACTAAGGAAGTAATTTTCAGTTATCAAGTAATAACTAATTCAACCAGATAATATATAACTTTATACTTTACAAAAAGTGCTGTTTTTCTTTATAAACACTAACTTTACATCTTTTGAAATCCAAGAGATAAAAACATTCAAGTAAGCAATTTCACATTTATCAAACATATGCCTTTAAATTAACAATATAAACCATTTTTTTAGATTCTTAGAACATGCTCTTACCTTAAACACAATATAGGTAAAACTCTTGGATTGATATTCTAGAACTTAAAATAGTAAAATTAATAAAATCAGCACTATAAACAAATCCTAATACATCTCAAATATCTACCAATATAAAATTGAAAAATCAAAATATTCACACAAACAGCTTGCTGTTTCACATTTACCAAACACACCTATTTTAAAATTAGCACATACACAACTTCACTTTTTAAGACCTTCAGCATATGCTTGCTTATCTCAACACATAACATAGGCAAATACTTGATTGATCTATATTTTTACCAAGTATTACTTTGACTATCTTTCCTAGAATCTAAAACAGTAGAACCTATAAAAAATCAGTACTATAAACATATAATTTATAGTATGTGAAGTATCCATATTAATATATCAGTATCAAATACATATTAAACATGCGCCCCATGTAAGGCCACCACCTATTGCTGCTAATACAGCAATATCATATTTTTTTAATTTTCCAGAATTTTTTGCATAGGATAATGCTAAAGGAATTGAAGCTGCAGAAGTATTAGCATGTTGATCAATACTAATAACCATTTTCTCATAAGGTATCTTGAGCCTTCGTGCTACTAACTCAATAATACGTACATTAGCTTGATGTAAAATAAACCAATCAATATCATCTATTTTTAAATCATGTTGATTCAAAATTTTAAGTATTGAAGAACTCAATTTTTCAATAGCGTGTTCAAATACAACGGTACCATTCATGCATATTGTCCCTGCAACACCATTATACGCTGTACCACCATTCGTATACAGTAAATTATGAAGAGTCCCATCAGAATATAAAATAGTCGATATAATACCACTATTTCCTTTAAAATTATTAGTCAATATTATAGCACCTGCTCCGTCACCAAATAATACACATGTAGTTCTATCGCTCCAATCTACAATCCTTGACATAACTTCAGCCCCTATAACTAGAGCTGTATTAACTTGACCAGATTTAATAAAATTATCAGCAACAGATATAGCATATATAAACCCAGAACATACAGCTTGAATATCAAAAGCAAAAGCATTTTTACATCCCAGTTTTGACTGAACCAAAGTAGCACAACTAGGAAATGTTCTATCTGGAGTAGTAGTAGCAACAATAATTAAATCAATTTGATCTTTGTCAATACATCCATCATCCAAAGCCACTTTTGATGCTCTTACTGCCATATCTGAAGTCATCTCATCATCAGCAGCAATATGCCTTTGTTTATTACCTGTCCTTTTAACTATCCACTAATCACTAGTTTCCAAAGTCAACGCAAGATTATCATTTGTTATTAATTTCTTAGGTAAATATGAACCTACCCCTAATATACTAGACCTTCTCATAAATACCATTTTAATCTAATTCATGAATAATTTTAGCATTGATATCATTACTGACAGCATTTATGGCTACCTTTACAGCATGAGCAAAAGCTATTTTATCAGCATTACCATGGCTTTTTACTACAACACCATTCAACCCAACTAATATAGCTCCATTATGCATTTTTGGATTAAATCTCATAAAATTTTTTTTTAACCTTCCTTTAAGCAGCAATCCAGCAAATCTTGTTATAACAGAACTAGTAACTGACTCTCTGAAAATTGAGGTAAAAGTATATGCCACAGACTCAGCTACCTTCAATACAACATTACCAGAAAACCCATCAGCTACTACAACATCAACATCATTATCCAATATATCGACGGGCTCAACATACCCGTAAAAATTCATCTTATTTTCAACTTGTTTCAATAATGAAAATGCCTCTCTTATAACATCTGTTCCTTTGACTTCTTCTTGACCAACATTGAGTAATGCAACTTTAGGATTTTCTACGTTCAATACAGCTTTTGCAAAAGCATTACCCATAACAGCAAATTGAAATAAAGAACCTGCATCACATTCGATATTAGCACCTAAATCTAATAACACAAAACTCCCACATTTAGAAGGAAGCACAGTACAAATAGCTGGACGATTTATATTAGGAAGTGTTCCTAACAGAAATCTCGATATAGCCATTAAAGCTCCTGTGTTTCCAGAGGATATAGCCCCAGATGTTATTCCATTCTTTATACTATCAATTGCACACCACATACTAGAAGATCTACGCCTTCTTAGAGCAAATGATGGCTTATCATTTGCTAGCACTACTTCTGAAGTATTGATAAGTAAACTATGATCTTTAACTATCTTATACTTATTTAACATGGGCAACAGTTGGCTTTCTTCCCCATATATATTGAAAGAAACGTTTCTATTATCCAATAAATTTGTTAGAGCAAAATCTAACCCGCTAATTACTGCTTCAGGGCCAAAATCACCACCCATAGCATCTACTGCAATTGATATTATGCTCATTTACATATTTCCAACAAAAACATTAAAAACTATATGTTATTATCCACTTCCAATATTTGTTTTCCATTATAATACCCACCCAAACATATATGGTGAGATAATTTATATTCTCCAGTTGTTTTATCAATTCCAATATTAGGAACCTTTAATTTACAGTGTGAACGGTGCATATTACGACGTGACTTTGACTTTTTTCTCTTTGGTACAGCCATTAATATAACTCCAAAATAAAAATACCAGCTTACATTATCATTGAAAAAATATAAATTAGCAAATATTTTTCAACTAATTTCTAGCAAAAACTTAGAAAAATAATTAAATATTATCATAAACATTAAAATTCTATATTATTCATGTATAAAAACTTCAATTTTAAAATTACACATCAATATAATAACGCAAGGCTAGGTATTATAGCCACTCCACATGGCATAATCAATACTCCAGCTTTCATATTTTGTGCTACAAAAGCAGCAATAAAGTCCGTTGATATATCAAAGATAAAAGAATCTAATACACAAATAATATTATCTAACACTTACCACTTAATGTTACAGCCTGGAGAAGATATTATTAAAAAATTAGGCGGTTTACACAAAGTTACTGGCTGGAACAAACCAATGCTTACAGATTCAGGAGGATATCAAATATTCAGTTTAGGACATGGATCAGTTTCAAACGAGATTAAAAGTGCAGGAAGACATTATAATGCAAAAACTTTAGTCTCTATCAACGAAGACGGTGCAACTTTTAAATCTTACATAAATGGTAGCTTATATCATTTAACTCCAGAAAAATCTATACAGATCCAACAAAAATTAGGAGCAGATTTAATTGTTGTACTAGATGAATGTACACATTTTCACATCAGTTATGATTATACAAAAAATTCAATGAACATGAGTCATAGATGGGCCATCAGATGCATTAATCAATTCAAACAACACAACGATAATTCTCAAGCATTATATGGAATAATTCAAGGAGGAATTTACGAAGACTTAAGAACTAATAGCTGTGACTTTATAAACAGTATGCCATTTTTTGGACATGCAATTGGAGGATCACTAGGAGCATGTAAACAACAAATGTATGATATCGTTTCATTTACAGCAAGTAAATTAAATAAAAAGCATCCTATTCACCTATTAGGGATAGGCAACATCGATGACATATTCCAAGGCGTGAAAGTTGGTATCGATACTTTTGATTGTGTATACCCAACAAGATTAGCTAGACATGGTGGAGCACTAGTAAAAGTCAAATATAGGAAAACACCTACTAAAGAATATATAAACTTAAGAAACGAAAGGTTTAAAACAGATACAAACCCTATAGAATCAGATTGTCTATGTTTTACATGTTCTAACCATTCAAGAGGATATATAAATCATCTTCTAAAAGCACAAGAATTATTAGCTTACAGTTTAATTACAATACATAACATATATTTTATGAATAACCTAATGCACTCCATTAGAGAAGCAATATTCAACAATACATTAGAAGAAGAACAGAAGAAATGGGTTTCTAATTAAGTATCACAGTATTAAATAAAGACATTTTTGTAAATAAATGTACCACATAACCAGACTACTAGAGATTTTACACATTATCTAGGAAATTATTTCATAATAAATGATCATAAAACATTCCATATTATTAAAAATTTTTCACTGATCAGCCATATATTTTATTTTTTTGTATTCGACTAACCATTAAGGTCATATATTGCACTAATATACCTCTACAGGTAACAAATGCTACAATCAATTCCCCCCAAATTTAAGTTAAAAAAACTATTCATAATGCAATCAAGCTATCATAGTATTAACTTTTACAGTATTGAAAAACTCTATAATTGATCAACTATATACCTTTTTGTTTTACTTGATTGAGGATTTTGAAAAATTTCTTGAGTTGTATTGTATTCAACAACTCTACCAGAATCAAAAACTGCTACCCTATCAGATACTTTTTTAGCCTGCTTCATGGAATGAGTAACTACGATAATAGTAAAGTTTTTCTTTAAATTTTGTATTAGATTTTCAATAACATTCGTAGCTACAGGATCAAGAGCAGAACATGGTTCATCCATAAGCAACATAGTTGGCCTGACAGCAATAGCACGTGCTATACATAAACGCTGCTGCTGTCCCCCTGATAACTCAAAAGCATTATCTTTTAATCTATCACACAATTCTTCCCATAACCCAACACTTGTCAAACTCTTCTCAACAATCTCATCTAACTTTTTCTTATTTTTAGCTAGTCCATGAAGTTTTGGTCCATATGCAACATTATCATATATAGACTTAGGGAAAGGATTGGGTTTCTGAAAAACCATACCAACCTTTGCACGAAGCAAAACTACATTAGTATTGACAGAGTATACACCTATATCATCAACATTTAATTCACCTTTGATTCTACAGTTAGATATAAAATCATTCATACGGTTAAAGCACCTCAGGAAAGTGGATTTACCACATCCTGAAGGGCCTATAAATGCTGTGACTTCTCTCTTATATATATCTAAACTTATATCATATAAGATCTGATTTGTATCATACCATAAGCTTAAATTCCGAGCTGAAGCATGAATTTGTTGTGACATATCAACCCTAATTAAACAACTACTTCAGCAGCCATCATGTCTGACATTGTATACACACCAGGCGCTTGTTTGACTAACCATAAAGCTGCTTTTAGAGCTCCTTTTGCATAGAGATTTTTATTTAACGTTCTATGGTTAAAATCTATCATCTCTTCATCACTTACAAACATAACCTTATGATCGCTTAAATCACCTCCACCTCTAGACACAGCATATCCAATAGTATTCACATCTTGTCTAGCTTCTTGTTGAGTACCCCCTACATACTGAGCCATTTTAAATGGAACATTTCTTCCTTTTGCTGCAGCTTTTCCTAAAATTAACGAGGTACCAGATGGAGAGTCTTTTTTATATCTATGATGCATCTCCCATATCTCAACATCATAATCAAATAACTTTTTTGCAGTTTCTTCAACTAGTTTTGCTAAAATATTAACACCAAAACTTACATTTGTAGTCCATAAAAATGGTATACTTTTTACATGATCTTCAAAAACCACCTCTGTAGCAGCTGGTCCAGTAGTACCACTTAGCATAGCTTTCTTCTTTTTTCAGCCATTTTTATACACTCTAGCATCATTTCAGGATTAGTAAATTCTACAACAATATCTGAAACTTCAAAAAGATGTTCTAAAGAATCAGTAATTTTTGCATCACAATTACATCCAACAACTTCTCCTAAGTTTTGGCCAACATGTGTGTTACCTACACGAACAAGTCCTGCACTTACTTCAGCACTTTTACTTGCAGATATCTCATTGACTAAACGTTTTCCTTGTTTACCTAAACAACCTACTATTCCTATTTTTACTTTTGTCATAATATACCTCCTATCATCATGTACTTTCCTCTATAATAAACCAATGGATTCCCATCATTATTTAACTTAGAACAATGTATGACTTGACCTACTATAATCTTATGATCTCCACCATCATATACATGTTTTTTTGCACAATATATATATGATATAGCACCATCAATTACCGGAATACCATCTATAATATTACAACTAAAATCTTCCCAATTCTGTATATTACACTTTGCAAAATCCTGAGATATACTTTTTTGTTTATCGCTCAATATGTTAACAATAAACTTCGAGCATGAATTAAAAACTTCAAACCTAGAAGCAGACTTTTCAATTGAAAATAATACCATTGGTGGTACTAAAGAAACAGAATTAAACGAGTTAACAGTAATACCGTACTTATTACCATCTTGACTAACCGTAGTAACAACTGTTATACCAGTAACAAACTCACTCAAACAAGACTTTATATAAGCTTTAGAAAAATCACATGTTTGCATTAATTTAAATACTCAATAATTCACAAGCATTCTTACACTTAAATAATTTTACTAAATAAAGTGCCCAAAAATAGAATTAAACCTACGTATACATTCGTGCTAAAGATATACATGCATTTTTCTGGGTTGTCAAAATCTGATTTTTTATACTGATAATAAAACATTGCAGCAATTATTAAGATTACAAGATAAAAAATAGGATGTAACATAGATATTACACCTACAGATGTCCATATTATAATAACAATTGTATATAATATACCAATCCATAACCTAATATTATCACCAAACCTTATTGCAGTAGATTGCACCCCTAGCTTAATATCATATTCCTTATCCTGTGCAGCATATATAGTATCGTAACCTATTGTCCAAAAAATACACCCTAAATAAAGCAATACAGCACTTAATGTTAAATGACCAATAATCATACTACACCCAATTAATATTCCACCATTAATAGCTAATCCAAGTAATAATTGTGGCCAAGCAAAACATCTTTTAGATAATGGATATAACACAATCAATATCATACATATAATACTGATTTTAACCGTATAAGGATTTGTAAATATAAGCAACATACATGCACATAACAACATCGGTAATAATAGCTTTAATGCTTGGACAACAGTTAAACTATTATTTGCCAATGGTCTATCTTTTGTTCTTTCAACGTGTGGATCTATATTCCTATCACAAATATCATTAATTACACATCCAGCTGGCTGTACAATAAATCCTCCTACAATACATAAAAGCATATAAAAATATGAATTTATTACACTATGAGATACTAAAACTATACTAGTAAGACTAGGAAATACTGATAATAAAAATAGGTTTGCACTATGCAATCTTGCCAATGAACAATACTTATCAAAATTTGATAGAATACTTTTAATTTTACATAACATATATTCTCCTGAATATAAACACACACTAAGAGTACAACATTAGTCATTATATATAAATAGCTTTCTATAATTAAAGAACAACTTTAAAGCAAATAGCTCCTTATATTACATTTATATTTTTTAAGTTTAATTATACGAAATCAATAATAAATATTTTAACTTTATAACATCTTATAATTTATCTACAAAAAACATTTATGACTAGTCAATGATCTCAGATTTACAGATATATAAGTCTTAGAAAAATCACATGTTTGCATTAATTTAAATACTCAATAATTTACAAGCAATTTTTATACTTAAATAATTTTACTAAATAAAGTGCCCAAAAATAGAATTAAACCTACATATATATTCATTTTAAACATATACTTGCACTTTTCTGGGTTGTCAAAATCTGACTTTTTATACTGATAATAAAACATTGCAGCAATTATTAAGATTACAAGATAAAAAACAGGGTGTAACATAGATACTATACCTGCAGATGTCCACATTGTAATAACAATTGTGTATAATCTACCAATCCATGATCTAATATCATCACCAAATCTTATTGCAGTAGATTGCATTCCCAACTTAATATCATATTCCTTATCCTGCGCAGCATATATAGTATCATAGCCTATTGTCCAAAAAATACACCCTAAATAAAGCAATACAGCACTCAATGTTAAATGACCAATAACCATACTACACCCAATTAATACTCCACCATTAATAGCTAATCCAAGTAATAATTGTGGCCAAGTAAAACATCTTTTAGACAATGGATACAACACAATTAATATCATACATATAATACTGATTTTAACCGTATAAGGATTTGTAAATATAAGCAACATACATGCACATAATAACATCGGCAACAATAGCTTTAATGCTTGGACAACAGTTAAACTATTATTTGCCAATGGTCTATTTTTTGTTCTTTCAACGTGTGGATCTATATTCCTATCACAAATATCATTAATTACACATCCAGCTGATCGCATAATAAATCCTCCTATAGTACACAAAAACATATAAAAACATGAATTTATTACACTATGAGATACTAAAACTATACTAGTAAGACTAGGAAATATTGCTAATAAACATATATCTGCACTATGCAACCTTGCCAATGAACAATACTTATCAAAATTTGATAGAATACTTTTAATTTTACATAACATATATTCTCCTGATATGAACACACAGTGAAAGTAGAACATTAGTTATTATATTAACAATAATGCTTTCCACAATAAAAACAACTTTAAAGCAAATGGTCTATTACATATATTTATCACATTCACATTTTTTAAGTTTTATATAAATTAATAGTAAACATTTTACTTTATAATACCTTGTAAACTTAAATAAAACCTACAATTCATAAAATGATGTTTTACTATACTCATCCACTAAAAATGAAATTCATAAGAAATAGTACTACTATTTTTGATAAAATAAAAAAAATACTAAATATCTCTCTTGACAAGCATTACAGTAACATGTAGGTTAGTAAGTGCAGTTTTAATACTATATCAAGGAGTTCTAATATGAAAAGAACTTTTCAGCCTAGCAGAATTGTACGTAAGCGTAGGCATGGCTTTAGAGCTAGAATGTCTACAAAAATGGGTAGAAGAATTTTAAATCGCAGGCGAGTTCAAGGTCGTCGTGTTTTATGCGCTTAAATGGAATATCCACAATAAAAAAAGGAAGGACTTTTATTTGCAAGAGATTATGGTGCTTTTATAGGTGGGTTTGGCCTATTTTTACAAGTTGTAAAAAATCCTGAAGGAATTTTAAAAGATGGTACTGTTAGAGTCGGTTTCACAGTAAGTAAGAAAGTTGGTAAAGCTGTTATACGTAATAAAGTTAAAAGGCGCTTTCGTGTACTAGCACAAAATGTTCTCGTAAAATATGCTAACAGGGAATACTATTATATACTAATTGGCAATAAATACACATTAAAAATAAGTTTTAAAGAAATGTCATCAAGATTGGTAAGTTATCTAAAAACCCCACGTTTATATTCTTAAAATAAAGCAAGGAATTATCAAATAGCATACCAATTGTAGTAAGTTTTTCGCTTTTAACTTGTATGAGGGATACCATGGATCTACTAAACTTAATTTTATCTTTCCCAGCAGTTTTTCTATTATTATTTACAGGTATTTATTTATCAATTAAATCAAAATTCCTACAAATCACAAAACTTCCAGATGCAATATCACTAATCACAAAAAGTAAATACCGAGATAAATCATTTTCTATTGCTGCATTATGTACAATTATTGGAGGAAATTTAGGAGTTGGGAATATTTCAGGTACAGCAGTTGCATTAAAATCTGGAGGTCCAGGTTTTGTCTTATGGATGGTAATTATAGTTACTCTTTGCTCAATTATAAAATATGTAACTTGCTATTTAAGTATAGAAACACGAGCTAAAGTAAATCAACAGTATATTGGAGGACCAGCTATATATTTTCAACACGCATTCAAAACAAAAAAAGCTTCTATAATTTTTACCCTACTTATAACCATATGTGCCATTACAATAGGTAATCTCGTTCAAGTTAACTCTTTATCAATACCAATGGAATTGATAAACAAACCTCCAATAATAGCAGGATTATTCATGTGTTTAATATTTTTTATTATTACAACGCTAAAACTAGAAAGTATTACAGCATTAATTTCAAAAATCGTACCAGGAATGGCTATAGCCTATTTGATATTATCATATTTAGTATTATATAAATTCAGTGCAAATATTATACCTTCAATAAAACTAATGTTTGCTAGTTTCCTTACTTTTGACAGTTTTAAATCAGGCATGATAGGAGTATTTATATTAGAAACATTCCATATAATGCAAGTAGCAACTTTTAGAGGTATATTTGCAACTGATATAGGGTTAGGGCTAGAAGGAATTGTTCATTCTTCTATAAATAGCGAAAGTAAACACTTTAAAACAAATCAAAGTTTAATTTCTTTAATATCTCCATTCATAGTAGTAATCATTACATTCATTACATCTCTTGTTATACTTGTAACTAATACATGGCTTGGCCCACTAGAAAGTACAAATATGTGTATTGCAGCATTTAAGTCTGCTTTCGAGTCAGAGTATATAAATTACATTCTTATAATAATCATGTTTTGTTTTTCGTTTACAACTATTTTCACATGGTTTGTTTGTGCTAAAAGCACTTTACATTGCTTTACAGGTGGAAAAGACAGTCTCTGTATTAAAATATGGAAAATTATATACACTATAATAATTCCAATAGGAGCATTAGGACAAGTGCAATTTTTATGGGACATAGCTGATATTTCTATATCATTGATACTAATCAGCAATACTATTGCAATACTCATATTACTACAAAAATATAAAGAAGAAATATTTAAAATTAGCTTGAGTACTCATAAAGAATAAATTATTTATCTTAGATAAGGGGGAATGCATTACAATGCCTTCCCTTCTTATATTAAAATAATGCTATTTCACAGTATCAGTTAATTCTAGTATTAACTTATTTTCAGGATGAATTCCATGTAATGCTTTTTCATTCTTTTATCAACTATTATTAAGCTGCCTTTCTAACATATAACATCTAATTAATCAATAAATGTCAAAAAACTCTACAATCACTTTAAGAAAAATTTACTATCAACAAATAAAATTATATCTTACTTCTAAACTACTTTGCTATATCACAATACATGTCTATTAATTACTATCAGAAAAACTGGTATTTACATATCCCTACTTAAAAACCAAAAATTACTTCGCTACATCATAACGATATATTTCTACTAACTATTATCGAAAATAATCCATATTTATAAAACACTCTATATATAAGTATTCCATACCCTATTACCAGACATTTTATCAATTTTTACCCTATCACTCGTAATCCAAATAAAATATGATTCTAGATTTTTAGTATTATCGTAAATAATACATTGTTTTACACATTGTCTCGGATACAAAAATTTACCAAACTGTATAATTAAATCTACATTTAAACAATTCTGTATTATATAGTCAGCATCATAAGCAATTAAAACTTTTTTTCCAAATTTGCTATATATACATCCTTTAGTTTTTTCACAAACTAATCTCTTACTATTACCTATGTAATTCCAGATTTTTGACCATTTTGCCTTGCCCAGGTTAGATTTACAAAACTTGTTAAATGATTCTTTTGACTAGCTATATACAGTCGACCATCTGATTCTTTAACAACAATACTACGTGCATTAAAAAGAATATCTGGAGTTACATAATTAACTCCGATAATAAATCCTAATATAATTAATACCAACCCAAAAATCTTAAATTACCCTTACATAAACACAGAAATAAAAATCCTAATGTAATAATTAATATAGATACTGAAGAAAAAGCATGAAATGGTATTATTGAAGACTTCATTTCAGACATAGACCTAGATATATATATAAGCAACTTCACTGAACTCTCTATAATGCCTGAAACACAGAACTGCAACTTTACAATACTTAATAAAATATATAATAATCCCAGTGGCATAATAAAAAATGTAGTAATCGGGATTGCTAGCAAATTTGTAAAGACTCCAACAATAGAAAAGTAGTTAAAATGATATACAACATAAGGAAGTGTAGCTAAGCTCGCAATTAATGAGCTTAAAACTATTGAAAAAAATATTGCAATATATTACTTGGAATTACAAGCTTAGTAAAAATATCACGGCTAGCAATAAGAGCAAGCACAGCAGCAAAAGACATCTGAAAACTTGGGCTAAGCAAAGATTCAGGACAAAACAACAATATGATAAATGAAGCAACTGTTATAGAACATAAATTATTATGACACCGATCAATTAACACACCTATAAAAACACAACTTACCATAATAAAAGCACGTTGAGCTGAAACTGGCACACCAGCAATCAACAAATACACTAAACTTATTATAATAGCTATGACAGAAGATATTTTTTTTATGTTATAGCCTTCTGCTAATCTTCTAGATAAAACCAATACACTTCTCGACAAAGAAAAAAATAAACTAGCAATAAAAGATAAATGTAATCCAGAAATAGCAAAAAGATGTGCTATTCCTGAATTTCTAATGTCTTCCATTATACTATTTTTTATTCCATCTTTCTTTCCAATCAATAATGCACTCAATATATTAGCACTATCTTCTGTCAAACCTTTGAGTAACATTTTGTATATATTAAGCCTTATCAACTCTACATATTCTTTAATTGTCTTATTTTGATGTTTTTCAAACAACTGAATCTTACTAACGGTAAAACCAACTGCATTTATACTTTTAAAATACGCTATACGTGAAAAGTCATAAGAAAAAGGAGACACTGAAATTGGAGGAGGATAAATAACTGCAGAAAATCGAATTCTATCTCCTATTGTAATATCTTCGTCCCACTGAGTACGAGATTCCAGCCGTACACATTCTATTTTGTATCGAATATCGTCCATATTACACACAATTAATCGTTTATACGACTGCTTATTACTTATTTCCCTAATTGTGGCTATAATATCTTTTATAAATACTTTATGTTGTAATACATTACCAACAAAATAATACGCTTTTATTCCAACACTAGCAAATCCTAATAATATAAGAAAGACTGACAAAGATAAAATAGTACACTTTTTTAATAATACAAAAACTAAACTTACCAATAACAGAAAACCAACAGATATCAATACATAAACTTGTGGCTCTGTTTCCAAAGAAAAATATATAATTATGCCAATTCCTTGTAATACTGGCATCCAACATATCAAGAAGTTCTTATTATAACCTAAATTTTTGCGTAACAATAGTATAAGGTTTTTTTAATGTTATATTCATTAATAATATTAAAATATTAATATACGTATATTTATCTTAAATCCTAAAAAAATGCAAAATTTTAATATAGCTAATCAATAACTTATTAAAATGCTACCTATTAGTGGATGCAAATACGTACAACCGCACAGAGATTATACATCTTTTAACTAATAAAATTTTAAGATAGAAGATTGCTATAGATCGAATATTCTTAAAATTCTCACCATTTTACATAATAATAAATCAAATACAGGAAAAACACATCAATAACAACATATTACTTCCTTCTCCTTTAATATAAATTCTTAGTACTGCTATAATATAGGAAAAGCACAACAAATTTAAAAGAGGAAAGCATAAAAGTTTAGAAAATTTTCGAACTATAAACTTGATAAATAGTTCATTTATGTCTGTTATAACTTTACATCCAGAAATAACATTTTCTACTGTTTAATAGTTTCTAAGTAAAAGTTGATTAGAAATATAACGTTAAATCTATATCTATATAATCAATACATACCGTTACATTATCTTACAAGCAAGAATCAAAACCATAAAAGGGATTTAACTATAGAAAACACTAATTTTTAAGATATACAGTTTAGTGTTCAAGAAAAACATATCTAATCAACATTAAAAAGAAGATACAAACATACTAATACACAACTATCCTCCATAGCAGACACCACTTAAAAAGATTTCAAACTCTACTAAACACTTAAAAGATATCAATATAAATAAAATTTTATTAGAGAAATCAACTTAAAAAGGCCTTAGGACTCCACCAAGTACCCGGGCTACACTATTAATTATAAGATCAGATGCATCTTTAATTTCCTGATCATTTAATGTATGATCAACAGGCTTAAAAGTAACTGATAATGCAACTGATAATACATTATTACCTATGTTATTTCCTTCATATAAATCAAAAACTGAAACATTATCTATTAATTCACTATTAGTATTCCTTACAACATCTATTAAACACTGAATACTTATGTCCCTATTAATCAAAAAAGCAAAATCACGTTTTACAACCTGGTAACGGGAGTCCACAAATTCTTTGCATATTACATCTATTTTAGGAACTTTATACAAAAACACCTCAAAACAAACTATAGGACGTTTTATTTCATATAAACGTACAATATCAGGATGTAATTCCCCAAAATATCCTATTAAAATATCATTAAGATATACATCAGCAGATCTTACAGGATGAAGATAAGATTTACCAGATTTCCTTAAATCTATAGAATCAGATCCAATACTTAGTTCCTGCAATATAGCAATAACATCAGATTTTACATCAAAAATATCAACAGATCTATCAGTCTTATAAAGATTACGAGGCAAATTATTTCCATATCTTATTCCGCCTACAACATAACTGCTATTGCTACACACATTACTAATATTGTATACCTGACCTATCTCAAAAACAGCTATTTCATTATTTCCATATGCTTGATTTTCAGAAACAACTTGCAATAAATTTAACAAAATAGTAGGACGCATCAAGTTCAAATTATTATTAATAGGGTTATCTATTAACATTATTTCTTCTTCATATCCTAGCTTTTTAGCAAATGCCATACTTGTAAATGACCAGGTTACTACTTCCATCAATCCTTCTGCTAACAAGACCAATCTTAGTCTATCGTGTAAATTATCAACAGCTTCAACAGGACAAGAAATACTTGGGAGAGGTTCTTCGCAAATTTTATCATACCCATATAATCTAAGAATTTCTTCTATAAGATCAGAAGAATGATAAATATCAGACCTCCAAGAAGGAGGAATAACTTTCCATGGTTTATTACTAGTATTTATAATAAAACCAAGACTATTCAAAAAATTAAAAATTTGCTTTATTGAAATATCAATATTCCCTACTTTTTTTACAGATTCCGGGAAAAAATCCAATTCAATGCTACTAGAGTCATAGTTATTAGCAGAAACAATACTATAAGGTATGCCTCCACAATATTCTAATATCATTTCTGTAGCTAAATTTAAACCATCTTCTATAAAATTAGGATCGAGGAATCTTTCAAAACGAAAACTAGAATCAGTGGATAATTTGATTTTTCTTGAAGATAACGCAATATCTATAGGATTAAACCATGCAGATTCTAAAAAAATATCTTCTGTTTCTAATGAACACTTACTCACGTTAGAACCTATTATCCCAACAGCACTATGAATAGTACCATCTAAATCCACAGAGATAATATTTTCCGTTCCCAATAGATACTTTTTATCATTAAGAGCAGAAAATTCTAGTTGAGAGTCAGCTTTTTTAAAAATTAACTTATTCCCCACTATTTTACTTGCATCATATACATGAAGAGGTCTATTAAAGGATAACATAATATAATTTATTATATCAACAACACAGGAAATAGACTTCATTCCACATGCAAAAAGATAATCTTTTAACCACTTAGGACTATCACAATTTTTTATTCCCTTAATATATCTTCCCTTTACTATCCCTTGAGTTTGTAAACAAACTTCAACAGGGACAACATCAGAACAATAAGAATCAATACTTCCATAATTTACAGGTTTTAATTTCCCTATACCAGTAGCAGCTAAATCACGAGCTATACCATATACTCCTAAACAATCTCCACGATTTGGTGTAATATTTACTTCTATTATCGGATCATGTGGAAAAAAAGGATCTCCTACATTATAGGTATCAGGTAATTCAATGATTCCATCATCAGGAATATTATAATCTACTATTGCTAATTCATCTTTAGAACAGAGCATACCATAACTATCAACTCCTCTAAGTTTCACTACTTCGATAGTAATTTGGTTTTTTGGAATTGTACTACCAATACACGCTAATACAGATTTCATACCAGCTCTTACATTAGATGCACCACATACAATCTGTAAAACTTGTTTTCCATCAAATACTTTACAAATTTTTAACTTATGAGCTGCATGATGAGGATTTACTTCTAATACCTGAGCAACTACAAAAGTTTTCAAATGATCTCGATATTCCAGATCATCTACTTCCATTCCAATATCACTAAGCTTTTCAACTATTAATTCCAGAGAAGCATCCGTATCAAGATACTGCATTAACCAAGAAAGTGTAAATTTCATAATAAATTAACTTTAGATAAAATTATGAGGATGCCTACATAATGGAAAAAAATTAAGCTTTATTTTCAGCTACTACTTGTCTATCAACAAGCTCTATAATAGCCACAGGAGCACAATCACCTTTACGGAATCCATTCTTTATAATTCTAGTATAGCCACCATTTCTACTTTTATAACGTACCGATAATACATCAATTAGCTTATCAGCTGCTTCAGAATTTTTAATCTTAGATATTAGCAGCCTTTTTCCATATACCAGATTTTTGTCTTTATAAACTTTACCAATAGTAATAAGCTTCTCTACATAAGGACGCAATTCCTTTGCCTTGGGTAAAGTAGTAGATATTCTCTCATGCTTAATTAAAGATATACATAAATTTAACAGCATAGAAGTTCTATGAGCACTGGTACGAGAAAATTTTCTATGAGCAACATGATGCCTCATAACACAACCTCATTCATTTTCACTATATTGTTTACTTAAACTCTCAATAGATTCAGGAGGCCAATTTGCAATTTTCATTCCTAAATGCAAATTCATACTTGCTAAAAGTTCATTAATTTCATTAAGGGACTTTCTACCAAAATTTGGAGTTCTTAACATATCAGACTCAGTTTTTTGTACCAAATCTCCTATATAAGTAATATTATCGTTTTTCAGACAATTATAAGACCTCACTGAAAGTTCTAATTCATCAACCTTACGCAACAAGTTAGAATCATAAGGTAACGTATCTTTAGTATCAACTTTTTTATGAGGTTCATCAGTTTCATCAAAATTGATAAACGGTTGAAACTGATCTTGTAAAATTCTTGCAGCTAATGCAACTGCTTCATCAGGCAAAATAGATCCATCTGTTTCCACAGACATAATTAATCTATCATAATCTGTAAACTGACCAATACGACTACTCTCTACTTTAAAAGAAGCCTTTTTAATAGGACTATAAAGAGCATTAGTAGCAATAAAATTTACTGGTACATCACTTACACCAAGCTTATTAATTGACTTACGTTTTACAGCAGGAACATAACCTTTTCCAGCATTAACATACATTTTTATATTAAAGTCTACATCTTGATCTAAAGTACAGATTAATAAGTCTTTATTAAGTATAGTACAATCAGCAGTATCAGCTATCATTCCAGATCTTACTTCGCAAGGACCTTTTACCTTAAGAGATAGAACTTTACTATTCATACCAGAAAGTTTTACCCTGATCATACTAATATTCAAGAGGATATCTGTTACATCTTCTCTTATTCCAGATATTGAAGTAAACTCATGTAGAACATTTTCTATTTCAACTCCATAGACTGCAAAACCACGTAAAGAAGACATCATCACTCTTCTTAAAGCATTACCTAAAGTTAAGGCAAAACCACTTTCAAGAGGCTCAATAATAAAATCTGCTTTATTTGGACTTACACCCTTAGCAACTACCTTTATAGAAGAAGGTTTTGTTAACTTACTCCAATTATCACTCATTGAGATATAGCCTATACCATTAGAGTAAGCATTACCTACTGTCATGTAACCTGAATCTTGAGCAACAGAATTACAATCTTCATCAAAAATCACAATAGAACCTCACACATTACTAAATAAACACATTAAACTCTACGTCTTCCTGGAAGCTTACATCCATTATGCGGAAGCCTAGTAGTATCTTTAATAGACGTAACATTTAAATTACAAGCTTGTACAGCTCTTATAGCTGCTTCTCTACCTGCACCGGGACCAGAAACTTTAATAGATACTGTCTTCATTCCATTTTGTTCAACAACTGTCTTAACAGCATGACTTGCAGTTTCTTGTGCTGCATAAGGAGTTGCTTTTTTAGAACCTTTAAAACCACACGCTCCAGCAGAAGTACATATTAATGAATGACCTTGCTGATCTGTAACTGTTACAATGATGTTATTATACGTCGCATGAATATGAACTATTCCAACTACAACATTCCTCTTTTTCTTCTTATATACTACACTCATAATACACCTTGTTATTTTTTCTTAGCAGCAACTGGTAACTTTGATCTACCTTTACGAGTTCTAGCATTAGTATGCGTTCTTTGACCACGAACAGGTAACCCTTTTCTATGTCTTAATCCTCTATAGCAACCTATATCAGTTAAAAACTTGACATTCATACTAACTTCTTTTCTTAAATCACCTTCTACTATATAATTTTCTCTAATAAAATTCCTAATTCTAATAATTTCATCATCACTCAAATTCACAACGCGAACATTATGATCAATATTACAACCCTCACAGATCCTATTAGCTAAAGAAAGACCAATACCATATATATAAGTTAAAGCAATAACTACACGCTTATTTGTAGGAATATTTACTCCAGCTATACGCGCCACTAACTTTCCTCCACAAGATAATAAATGTTTTGTAATATAGCAAATCTGCAGATTAACGTCAACCAATAATTAAACGCTCTATTTTTCTTTAATATTACAAGCAACTTCCTCTATTGATCTATCTGCATCAATTTGCACAATTTTATCACTATAATAAGTTTCTAATTTTTTAATCTCTTCATTATATTGATTAACTCTTTTCACTACTACTTCTGTTTTATCATCATAACGATAATCCAATTGATCACTTTTACAAAATCTACACACAACTTTATCAACTTTCCTATTAAAAAAATTTAAATTAGAAACCTGACCACAATTCTTACATAAAATACGACCTGATAACCTACTTTTTATTGTTTCTAAATCCAACTGTAACTGTATAACTATATCAATTTGAGTATCATACTCTTTTAAAATTTTAGTTAAAAATTCTGCTTGACTTAAATTTCTTGGAAATCCATCTAACAAGAACCCACTTCTTATTTTAGCAATAGATTTTGAAAATATTTCACATACTAAATCATCATCCACTAAATCACCAGATTCTATAATACTTCTGACCTTTCTACCAGTATCGCTATCAAGCTTTGCTTCACCTCTCAATAAATCCCCAGTCGAAATTACAAAAATAGTACTATGACTTTGCGATAAAATACGACACTGTGTACCTTTACCAGAGCCAGGTGGACCAAACATTAGTATATTTATTTTATTTTCCATAATTCAGATTTTTTAATTAACGTACTATACCTGCTTGAATATAAATGCGTTTGAATTTGAGAAAATGTATCAATTATTACATTCACTATTATTAAAAAACTAGTTCCCCCTAAGGTAAAAGAAACAGAGTAATTATACCTAACAAGCTCAGGAATGATACAAATAACTGTTAAATAAACCGAACCTAAAACAGTCAATCTCTTTATCACATAATTAAAGTATTCACAAGTACTATTCCCAGGTCTTTTACCTGGAACAAAACCTCCATTCTTTTTCAATAATTCCGATGTCTCTTTTGCATCAAAAACAAAAGTCATATAAAAAAACGCAAAAAATACTATCAATATTGCGTAGCATACTATGTATAACAATTTACCAGATGAAAAATACATTAACACAAAATCAGACCATGCAGAACCCTGATGAAAATTTGCTACAGTAATCGGAGACAATAATAAAGCATTTGCAAAAATAGGAGGTATAACCCCAGAGATATTAATTTTTAATGGAATATAAGTAGAACTACTATTATATAACTTATTTTTAATCTGTCTTTTTGGATATTGTACTAGTATTTTTCGATACGACTTTTCAACAAAAATAATTAATAATAATAATGCAAAAAATATTAAAATTATTAACAAAATTACAAATATTGGAACATTACCATTCTTACCTAACAAAAACATAGAAGAAAAAGATCCAGGTAATTCAGCTATGATACCTGTAAATATGATCATAGAAATACCGTTACCAATCCCACTTTTACTTATTCTTTCCCCTAACCAAAGCAAAAACATTGTTCCACCTAATAGGCTACTGATACCTACTATGCGAAATAATAATCCAGGTTCAATGACTACAATACTAGTTTCTGTATTCATTTTCTCTAACCCAAGTAAAATTATAAAACCCTGAATTAAACAAAATATAATAGTTATATACCGTATATAACTATTAATTTTTACTCTACCCAATTCACCATTTTGCCTTAACTCATTCAGCTTTGGAATGGTAACTGATAATAGCTGCATAATTATTGAGGAGATTATATAAGGCATAACATTTAAAGCAAAAATTGTCATCCTACCTAATGCACCACCAGAAAATACATTAAAAATTCCTAAAACACCAACAGAGTGTTTTGTGACTATTGTATCAATTACATCTGGATTAATACCAGGAATAGGTATATATGTACCTAAGCGATACACAATAAGAGCTAATAACGTAAACCAAAGCTTACCTAATAAATTATCCTTATTCCAAGATAATAACTCCATTTTTTGTGACATAAGATTATCTAACTATAAATTCAAATATTACTTTTATTTTCTGGTATATTATTTAATAAAATAACCTGTGACTTTGCTGATTTTGAAATAAAATCATATTCCATTGTTACTGCACTATTTAATTTACCATTTCCAAGAATTTTAACTTTTTCTTTTATATAAGAAATAATGCCTAATTTATATAATACTTCCTTTGTAACATTAGAAAGACTATCGATTTTATTACTATCAATTAATCTCTGAATAGTAGACAAATTAATAATTGAATACTTATTTTTAACCAAAGCATTAAAACCCCTCTTAGGTAACCTAGTGAATATAGATTGTTGTCCTCCTTCAAAACCATTTATAGAAACTCCAGATCTTGCTTTTTGTCCTTTATGACCACGACCAGAAGTTTTACCTTTTCCACAACCTATACCCCTACCTAAAACTTTAGCTTTTTTCTTTTTAGGTAATCCGCTAAATATATTATTTAATTTTACTATTGCATTCATAAACTACCTATTTTCAATAATATCACCTATCTTTCTACTTCTCTTATTAGCTACTTGCTTTGGTGACAACATTTTCCTAAAAGCAGTAAAAACAGCATATACAACATTATGCGGATTTGAAGATCCTATAGATTTTGCTACAACATCCTGTACACCTAAAACTTCAAAAATTAAGCGAATTGACCCTCCAGCTATAATACCTGTACCAACCTTAGCCGACCTTAACATAACTTTACTGGAACAAAACTTAGCTTTTATATCATGATGTAAAGTCCTAGATTCACGCAAATGAACTCTGATCATATTTTTTCTAGCAGCATTTACAGCTTTAACCTTAGCTTCGGATACTTCAAGATGTTTGCCTATCCCACAACCAACTTTACCTTTTTCATCACCTATAACTACTAAAACTGAAAATGAAAACCTACGACCACCCTTAACAACCTTAGCAACTCTTCTAACAGAAACTATCAATTCAGAAAAATCATTAGAACCATGAGCATTCCGTGATTTTTTTACAACATCCATACTATAAAACCTATTTACTAAAATTCAAAACCATAATTTCGCAGTTCATTTGCAAATTCAGAAACTATCCCCATATACTTATATGGACCTCTATCAAAAACAAATTTCTTACAATTATCTAATTTATTTAATCGATCAGACATTAGCTTTGCAACAATTTTTACAGAATCACTGTTAACTCTCCTATTAGTTAGAGCAACAACTTCACGTTCTAAAGTAGATGCTGAAGCAAACGTTTTACCACAACTATCATCTATTAATTGAACGTAGAAATGTCTATTTGATTTAAAAATAGATAACCTTAATAAAGATAAATTCTTTTTTAACTTTAACCTGACACGTTTTTTACGCCTCTCAAACTTACTATAATCAGACACCATAACTAATTACTCTCTCAACCTTTACTTTTTCTTATTAACTTCCTTTCTATAAACGTACTTACCTTTAATAGAAATACCTTTACCTTTATATGGATTATACTTCCTAATTGAACAAATATCAGATGCTACCATATACACTTTTTGTTTATCAAAACCTTTAACTAACATTTGAGTAGGCTTAACACACTGAATAACAATACCCTTAGGTATTTTATACTTTATTCCATGACTAAAGCCTAATGATAAAGATAAATACTCACCACTAACTTCAGCTTTATACCCAACACCAGCAACTTCAAGCTCAAGCATTAATCCTTCCGATAATCCTATAGCATAATTATTAATCATACTTCTATAAGTTCCCCACATTACCTTTGATTTAGTGGATTCATTGTCTACATGTAAAGTAATTTTTCCATCAGCAATAATACAAGATATACCATAATCTAAAGTCAATTTTAATGAATTTTCATTATTTTTTAATACTAGCTGATTATTAACTAAATCTACCTGAACATTACTAGGAATAGCTATAGGCATAGAGCCAACTCTTGACATCAATTATCTCCTAAAAAACACCACATAAAATTTCTCCACCAACTCCAGACTTACGAGCATTATAATCTGATATAATTCCTTTAGACGTAGATATTATATATAAACCTAACCCATTATAAAACTTAGGCATATTCTTAGCTGAACAATAACACCTTTTACCCGGTCTTGATATTCTAGCTATCTGACTAATTACAGGCGCACCATTGTAATACTTAAGTTTAACTTCAAAAATTTTATATTAGGTCCTTTTAATTTTTCTGTAAAGCCATCTATATACCCTTCTGAAAGTAAAATTTCTAGTATAGCATGAATAACATAAGAATAAGAAACTACTATTACCTTATTCATACTTAATTGCCCATTACGTATACTTGTTAAAAAATTAGCAATAGGATCCGACAACGACACTACTTACCCCCTTCAATTATTCACCAACTAGACTTAGTCAATCCAGGTATCTGTCCAATTGAACCTAACTGACGTAAAACAATACGAGAAACCTTAAACTTCCTATAACAACCTCTAGGCCTTCCAGTGATTAAACATCTATTTCTTACTCTAATATAAGACGAATCTCTAGGAAGTTTAGACAACTTTACCTGAGCTAAAAACCTATCATTCATAGAAACAGACTGATCCTTAATTATAGCCTTTAGCTCATCCCTCTTATTCTTTAATCTACTAGAAATTGATATACGTTTCAAATTCCTTTGTATAACAGATTTTCTTGACATAAAACGCCCTTTAATTAAATAAATGGAAAACCAAATTCCATTAACAACATTTTAGCATCATGATTGTTAATCGCATTTGTTACAATATTAATATCTAATCCTAAAATTTTATCTATTTTATCATAATCTATTTCCAAAAATGAAATATGTTCTTTTATACCAATTGATAAATTACCACAACCATCAAACTGACTAACAGACAATCCTTTAAAATCTTGTTCCCTAGGAAGAACAACATGAATGAGTCTCTCTAAAAATTCATACATCTTATTATTTCTTAAAGTAACTTTACATCCTATAGGAAAACCCTTACGTATTTTAAATCCAGCAATAGATTTCTTTGCATAAGTTGCTACAGGTTTTTGTCCAGCTATCAAAGCTAGATCACGAACACAAGAATTCATAATTTTACTATCAGAACCTCTGATCCCTAATCCTATATTCAAGCAAACTTTCACAATCTTAGGAACTTGCATTACATTACTATAGCCAAGTTTAGTCTTTAAAGATGGAATAATCTGATTTTTATATAAATCCTTTAACATAAAACAACCTATTCTATAACTTTGCCAGAAGATTTCATAAAACGCACCTTCTTCTCACCAATAAACTTATACCCTACCCTTGTTCTAATTCCAAGTGCTGAATCAAATAATGCAATATTTGAAATATTTACAGGCTTTTCAACATTTACAATTCCACCATCATTTTTCTGAGTTGCTTTAACACTCTTTTTACACACATTAACCCCTGAAACTAATGCAAAAAGCACATCTTTGCTACCACACTTTTTATTTACTATCTTAATTACTTTGCCCATCTTCCCTTTATCTTTGCCGCTAATTACTATAACATCATCACCAGCAATAATCTTCATACCCATTTTATAATACCTCTACAGCTAAAGACATAACTTTAGAAAAAAGACCAAAAGGTAATTTTTTAATTGGACCAAATACACGAGTCCCTAATGGATCACCTTGATCATTAATTAATACAACAGCATTACTTGAAAATCTTATAACACTTCCATCTAATCTACGTACTGCTTTTTTTACTCTAACAACTACTGCCCTATAAACCTTTCCTTTACTAACTTTTCCTCGTGGAGTAATTATTTTAGTAGAAACAACAATAACATCACCAACTGAAGCAGACTTTTTACCATTCAATAACCCTATACATCACACTTTACGTGCACCAGAAGTATCGGCGACATCTAATAAAGTATTCTTCTGTATCATAAATCATTACCTCTTAAATTACAATCCATCTTTTAGTCGCAGATATAGGTATATGTTCTTTTATTTTAACAACATCACCACATTTATACTGGTTATATTCATCATGTACTACATAATTTTTACGTCTCTTGACTATTTTTTTATATGTCTTATGACTTACCATACGAGAAACCATTACCTTTATAGTTTTATTACATTTTGCACTAACTACAATTCCTGTTAAAACTTTATTAGACATGCTTTTCCTCTTGTTTTCTCTCACTCAATACTGTCAATACCCTAGCTATATCTTTCCTTATATTTGCATAATAAAAATGATTACTTGATTTATCAATTTTCTTACTTAATACAGCATCAAGTAACTCCTTACGTAAATTTAACAATAGCTCATCCAACTCATTATTAGTCTTAGACCTGATATCAATAATATCCATACTCAATACCTTTACAATTCATCACTAATAAACTTACATTTCATTGGAAGCTTAGCTTGAGATTTCCTTAACGCTTCCCTAGCTAAATTTGCTGAAACTCCATCTATTTCAAATAATATTTTACCAGGCTTTACTTTACATACCCACATTTCAACACTACCTTTACCTTTTCCCATACGAACATCCATAGGCTTCTTGCTAACAGAAGTATGACAAAATACTCTAATCCATACTTTACCTACACGCTTTAAAGCTCTTGAAATACTCCTTCTAGCTGATTCAATTTGCTTTGAAGTTAATCTACCAGGCTCTAAAGCTTTTAACCCATAAGACCCAAAAGATAAAGTATACCCACCTTTCGCATTACCACTAATACGCCCTTTAAAATCCTTCTTATATCTAGTTTTCTTAGGTATAAACATAATATCTACTCACTAATTACTCATTACTCGATTTCGTTTCACCAAGATAGACCCAAACCTTAACACCTATTATTCCATAAACTGTCTTCGCTTCAGAAAAGCCATAATCTATATTAGCTCTAAAAGTATGTAATGGAACACTCCCTTCCTTATACCACTCAGTTCTAGCAATTTCAGCACCACCTAATCTACCAGCACAACTAACCTTTATTCCTTTCCCACCTATCTTTAAACAATTTTGCACACCTCTCTTCATCGCACGCCTAAAAGATATTCTCTTCTCTAACTGCTGTGCAATGTTTTCTGCTATTAAAACTGCCTTTAATTCTGGTTTTTTTACTTCTACGATATTTAATTCAATATTATTATTAATCATCTTAACAATTTGCTGCTTTACTTTATCAATATCAGCACCTTTTTTTCCTATAATTACACCAGGTTTAGCAGAGTATACATTAACCATAATTACATCTACTTTCCTAGCAATAACAACTTTGCTAATAGCAGCATGATAAAAAGCTTTTTTTATAAATTTACGTAATAAAAAATCTTCATGCAGCTTAACACTATAATCTTTATTAGCATACCATAAAGAATCCCATGTATTAATTATCTTTAACCTTAACCCAATAGGATTAGACTTCTGACCCATAAATTATATCCTCTCAAACAATTTTATGATAACATTACCATAATGCTTATAGACTTTACACGCCTTACCACGTGCACGCGCATGAATCCTACGTAAAGAAAAAGATTTACCAACTAAAACTTCTTTTACATAAAGATTATCAAGATCAACACTATAATTAGCTTGTGCATTAGCAATAGCTGATTTTAAAACCTTACTGATATATCTAGCAGACTTCTTTTTACAGAATTTTAAATACATAACCGCTACTGATACATCCTTACCTCTAATTAAATCAGCAACTAAATTTAACTTATAAGGAGTAGACCTTAATCCAATACCCTTAGCCTCTATTACTTTACTCATAACTTAACCAATTTTACTTTCTAGATACCTTCTTATCACCAACATGACCAGTATAACGACGAGTAGGAGAAAATTCTCCAAACTTACGGCCAACCATATTATCATTGATTTTTACAGGAACATAAGTCTTTCCATTATAAACTCCAAAAGTTAATCCTATAAACTTATTTAAAATAACAGAAGATCTAGAGTGAATATTAATTATAGAATTTAACTTATTTTGAGCTATAGCCTTATTCACTAGTCGTAAAACATGTGGAGCACAAAAAGGAGGCTTTTTAACAGATCTAGACATACTCTACCCTTTATCAGATACACGTTTAATATATTTATTACTAGACTTATTCTTTTTTCTAGTCTTCTTACCTTTTGTCGGAACACCCCAAGGAGTAACAGGATTCCTACCACCAGAAGTTTTACCTTCACCTCCACCATGAGGATGATCTATAGGATTCATTGCAACACCACGCACAGTAGGCCTAACACCTAACCATCTATTTCTTCCTGCTTTACCCAACTTTACATTTTGATTATCTAAATTAGATACTATACCTATAGTAGCACGACAATCAGCTAATACCTTTCTTATTTCTCCAGAACCTAATCTTAATAACACATATACACCATCTTTACTCATTAATTGAGCATAAGTACCAGCAGATCTTGCAATTACTCCACCATTACCAGGCCTTAATTCAATATTATAAACAAATGTTCCTACTGGTATCGATTTCAACATAAGACAATTTCCAGGTAAAATATCAGCACCATCACCAGAGATAACAGTATCTCCTTTCTTTAAACCATTAGGTGCAATTATATAAGACTTTTCTCCATCTTCATAAGATAACAAAGCAATAAATGCTGTCCTATTCGGATCATATTCTAATCTTTCAACAGTCGCAGGAATACCAACTTTATTTCTCTTGAAATCAATAATTCTATATAAACGTTTATGACCTCTACCACGATGACGTACAGTAATAACACCACGGGAGTTTCTACCTCCACTTGAAATCTTATAACTAACTAAAGACTTTTCAGGTTTACCTTTCCATAGCATCGACTTATCTAATAATACAGTGCCACGCAAAGAAGCTGTTACTGAATTTAAATTTTTAATACCCATCTTACTACTTTATTCCCATATATTTAAACTCTTGATCTTTTAATAAAGAAAAATAAACTTTTTTCCTACTTTTTCTACGGCCAACTATACCCTTAAAATGTTTTTTCTTACCCTTCTGATTTAAAACATTAATTCGTACAGCATCTAAACCAAATACTACCTTTAAAGCTTTCTTGATCCTTTGTTTATCAGCATCAACAGATACGTATACAGCATACTTATTAAACTTTTCATTTAATAATACTGCTTTTTCTGTAATAATAGAGGAACATATAACATTAAAATAATTAATCATAATAACCTTTCTTCTAAATACTTTACAGCTCCAACCGTTAAAACTATGCAATCATGCTTTAAAATATCTAAAACATTTGTTCCAATCTGCTTTAACAAAGTTACATTATGCAAATTTCTACAAGAGCAAACTACATTTTTATTATAATCTTTATCAATAACTAAAAAAGACTTATATTCAAAATTTTTAATAAACTGCAATACTTGTGTAGTTTTTACAAAATTAACATCAATACTATCTAAAATCAATAATTTATTGCAAGAATTCTTTAATGATAAAGCGACTTTTAAACCCAATTTACGAACTTTTTTATTAAGTGAATAACCATGATCCCTTACTACAGGACCAAAAATAACAGCTCCACCTCTAAATTGTGGACTACGTAAACTACCTTGTCTTGCTCTACCAGTATGCTTCTGTCTATGCGGCTTAGCTGTAGTACCAGAAATATCACCTATAGTCTTTGCTTTATGAGTACCAGCACGCCTCTTAGATAATTGCCAATCAACTACCATCTTTAATATATCTGGCCTATGATTTACAGAAAATACTAAAGGATTTAAGTTAATCGTCCCAACCTTATCACTATTTACATTTATTATATTAGCTTCCATCTTAATCTCATACAATATTATCTAACTTTAAATCTTCAGCACATATAGGAAAAGAATTTTTTGGGACCGATTTTTTTACAGCATCTTTCACAAAAATATAAGAACCTTTAGCCCCAGGAATATTATTACCTTTAACAACTAATAAAGATTTTTCCTGATCAACCAAAACTACTTTAATGTTTTGTACAGTTACTTTACTATTTCCTAAATGACCAGCCATCTTCTTACCTTTATATACTCTACCAGGATCTTGACATTGACCTGTCGACCCCTGAGATCTATGAGCAATAGAAACACCATGTGATGCTTTTAGACCTTTAAAATTATGCCGCTTCATAACACCAGCAAAGCCTTTTCCTAAAGAATATCCAGTAATATCAACATATTGACCTTCAACAAAATGAGTAATAGCAACTTTAGCACCTTTTACTAAACCCTCTATACTATTAACTCTGGACTCAAAAATTCTACACTTAGCAGTAATATTACTTTTTTCAAGAATTTTTGATTGAGGATTTCTTAAATTAATTTCAGACTCTACTCCTAATATCGCTGCATTATAACCATGAACATCTTGGCTCTTTACAGAAATAATAAAAGAATCCCTTAGATGTAGTAAAGTAACTGGCATCCTTTTTCCATCATTACCGAAAATTGCTGTATTACCTATTTTCTCCATGAATAATCCTATTCTCTTAGCCATTGTTACCTCCAATTACCTTAACTTTTACATCTACTCCAGCAGGCAATTGTAAACTCATTAATGCTTGAATAATCGTAGAATTTGCCTTTGGCAAACTAATTAAACGCTTATGTGTCCTAATTTCAAATTGTTCCCTGGATTTTTTATCAATATGAGTCGACCTGTTAACAATAAACTTCATAACCTTACGAGGAAAAAAATTGGACCGTTTACACGTGCTCCACTCCTCTTAGCAGTTAAAATAATACTACGTGCAGACCTATCTAATAAACAACTATCAAATGCTTTGAGCTCAATATATATTTTTTGCGTCACCATAAAACCCACCTACTCCAAAATTTCAGTAATAATACCAGAACCCACAGTTCTACCACCTTCACGGATTGCAAATCTTAACCCCTTATCAATAGCAACTGGCTTATCTAAACTTACTTCGATATTTATATTATCTCCAGGCATTACCATTTCTACTCCTTCTGGTAACTTTATATTTCCTGTTACATCAGTTGTCCTAACATAAAATTGTGGCTGATAATTTGAGAAAAATGGAGTATGTCTACCACCTTCTTCTTTCTTTAATATATATACCTCTGCTTTGAATTTTCTATACGAATGTATTTGTCCAGGTGCACTTAATACCTGTCCTCTTTCTACATCCTCTTTCTTAATCCCTCTTAATAATATCCCTGCATTATCCCCTGCTTCTCCTGCTTCTAATGCTTTATGGAACATTTCAACACCTGTACACACTGTACTCTGTATATCACGTAATCCCACTATATCTATCTTATCTCCTACTTTTACCACTCCTCTTTCTATTCTTCCAGTTACTACTGTACCCCTTCCAGGTATTGAAAACACATCTTCTATTGACATTAAAAATGGCTTATCTTTTTCTCTTACTGGTAAACTTATTTTTTCTAAGGCATTCATCAATTCCATTATTTTTTCACTCCACACACCTGAGCCTGTCTCTTCTTCTAATGCCTTAACTGCAGATCCTTTTACTACATCTATATCATCTCCAGGATATCCATATTTTGATAATAATTCTCTTATTTCCATTTCAACCAATGACAACATTTCCTCATCTTCTACTACATCACATTTATTCATCCATACTACTATATCTTTTACACCTACTTGCTTTGCCAATAATATATGTTCTCTTGTTTGTGGCATTGCTCCATCAGTTGCTGATACTACTAGTATTGCTGCATCCATTTGTGCAGCTCCTGTTATCATATTTTTTATATAATCTGCATGTCCTGGACAATCTACATGTGCGTAATGTCTATTTTCTGTTTCATATTCTACATGTGCTGTTGAAATGGTTATTCCTCTTGCTTTCTCTTCTGGTGCTTTATCTATTTCATCATATTTTACACTCTTATTCCCTTCTCCACTTAATCTTTTCGCCAATACTGTTGTCAATGCTGCTGTTAATGTTGTCTTCCCATGATCAACATGCCCTATTGTCCCTACATTTATATGTGGCTTCCTTTCTTCTACCATAAACAAATACCTTAAACACCCTAAACCATCTCAAAAAAATAAAGAGCGGATAGTGGGAATCGAACCCACATTACCAGCTTGGAAGGCTGGTGCTCTACCATTGAGCTATACCCGCATAACCGTGGAGGGGGTAGGATTTGAACCTACGTACACGCTAGTGGGCAGATTTACAGTCTGCTGCCTTTAACCCCTCGGCCACCCCTCCTAAAAATCTAAGCTAATCTATTAACTAACATAAAAAAACAAAAAATGATACCAAAAAAATTTAGATTAGAATTGATTTAACTAAATTAAAGATTACAATATGTCAATAGCTAATTGAAAAAAAATCGAAATTAATAACTATATTTTTATGGATAAAAGTAAAATATGGATCTATGGAAAACATGCTTGCATCGCCGCTTTACAAAACGTAAATAGGAAATGTCATGAACTTTTAGTGACAGAAAATTTCATAAAACATAATAACGAAATGTACAAAATTTCAGAATTATGCAAGAAAAAAAATATTTATCCAAAACAAGTAACTCTTAATTCCATTAACTCAGTCTTACCACACAACAGCAATCATCAAGGAATTGCATTAAAAGCTTCAATTATCAATTCAACGAATATACAGGATATATTAAACACCCATACAGAAAACTCAACAATAATACTTCTAGATCAAGTAACTGATATTCACAACGTGGGAGCTATTATCAGATCAGCAGTATGTTTTAACGTAGATGCTATAATACTACCCTATCACAACTCTCCGTCAGAAAATTGTGGTATGTCAAAAACTTCCAGCGGCGCTATAGATATGATTCCAGTTGTACACGTAGTGAATATAGTTAACACAATGAAATTATTAAAAAAAGCAGGGTACTGGTGCTATGGATTTGATGCACAAGAAGGAGAATTCTTACACAAAACAAAATTAGATAATAAAAGACTAATAATTTTTGGATCAGAAGATAAAGGGATGCGCAAATTGACAAAAGAAAAGTGTGATTTCCTACTTAAAATTGCAATGTCAGGAAAAATTGATAGCCTAAATGTATCCAATGCAGCAGCTGTAGCATTATATTCTATATTCATACAAAATTTATGAATAAATGCTTCAATAATTTCGTCATAACAATTGACGGACCATCTGCATCAGGCAAAGGAAGCTTAGCAAGAAAATTAGCAGAATTTTTTAATTTTCAGTACTTAGATACAGGCAAATTATACAGAATAATAGCTGCAATATTTGGAATTGCTGCACATAAAAGCTTAGAAATCGATGAGAATTTAGAAAAGAAAATACTACTACTGCTAAAAGATAACAATTCAACACTATACAATAACGAAAGTACAGGTAAAATTGCTTCAATCTTAGCAAGATATCAACATGTTAGACTTGCACTACTACCCATACAACGCAAACTTATTTACTCAGCTAATCCAGGAATAGTACTCGATGGCAGAGATACATCTTCTGTAGTGTTCCCTGATGCAGATTTTAAAATTTTTATTACAGCACATGCATCTATTAGAGCACAAAGAAGATTTAAAGAAATGCAATCTCAAAAAAAAGAAAAGTATAAAAAAATATATTCCCAAATAATACAAAGAGATATAAGAGATACATATAGAAAATTTTCTCCTTTAATAAAAGTAAAAGATGCCTTATATGTTGATACTTCATATATGAATAAAGAGCAGGTATTTTTATATATTAAAGAAAAAATAAAAACCTACTTGTAAAGTGTAGCAAATAATAATAATATAAAATTCACTGCTTTGCTATTTAAAATAGGCTATATTTTATGGAAAATCTTCAAATAAAAACAAATTTAGGGTCAGAGAATTATTTACATAATGTTAAAAAAATAAAATCTAATAAATTTATTAACCATAATCTCGAAGCAGAAGATTGTAACAATGACGAAAATAATTCGGAGTTTCAGCATGCATTAAAAGAGTTTATCGATGATAGTGTAAAAGAAGGACAAATAATAGAAGGTACTATTGTTTGCATAGACAAAGGGTATGTAACAATAGATTCAGGTTTAAAATCTGAAAGTATAGTCTCACTAAAAGAATTTGAATTAGGTGATGATTATCAAAATATCGGTGTAGGATCAAAAGTAAAGCTATACTTAGAAAAAATGGAAGGCCGTAATGGTAGTGTAGTATTGAGCAGAGAAAAAGCTATTAGAGATGAACTATGGCAAAAACTTGAAGAAGCAGCAGAAAAAAAAGAAGATGTCGAAGGAGTGATTTTTAGTTCAATAAAATGTGGTTATACCGTTGATATCAAGGGTGTAGTAGCATTCCTTCCAGCAAGTCATGTAGCTCTAAGGCAAGTAAAAGATATTACCCCATTATTAGGTAAAAAACAAAAGTTCCGTATATTAAAAATGGATAAGAAGCAAGGCAATATTGTTGTATCAAGAAAAGCTATACTTGAAGAATCCCTTGCAGATGCTAAAAGTTTATACCTCAGTCAATTAAATGAAGGGGATATAATTGAAGGTAAAGTAAAAAGTATTACTAAGTATGGTGTATTTATAGAAATACATGAGTCTCCTTCAGTTGGTGTTGTTGATGGATTATTACACATAACCGACATATCATGGAGCCGTGTAAGCCATCCTTCAGCTGCCTTTACATGTGGTCAGACTGTAAAAACAAAGATTATAAAGATTGACCGTGAAAATAAGAAAATTTCTTTGGGAGTAAAACAATTAGAAGAAAGTCCATGGTCAAATATCGAGAAAAAATATCCTGTTGATAGCATTCATAAAGGCATTGTAACAAGTATTGAAGAATATGGGGTATTTGTAGAGCTAGAGACAGGAATAGAAGGATTAGTACATGTATCTGAAGTAAGTTGGACAAAAAATTCTTTACCTATCAATCAACTGTTTATGAGAGGAGAAGAAATCCAGGTCAAGGTTTTAAGCATTGATACAGCTAAAAGCCGTATGAGCCTTAGTATGAAAAGATGTCAAGATAATCCATGGCAAGCATTTACACTAAAATATCCTTTAGGTTCTATTGTATCAACAAAAATAAAAAATATTACAAATCTTGGAATATTTGTTTCATTCCAAGATGATACACTTAATGATGGTATTGAAGGATTAATTCGTACCACAGAGTTAAGTTGGTCTTTATCACCAGAAGCTGCAGTGAAAAAATACAGTATTGGAGATTCTATAGAAGCAAAAATATTAATGATAAATGCAAACAAAAGCAAAATAGATCTTGGAGTAAAACAGTTAGAGTATGATCCTTTTCTTGAATTATTAAAGAGAACTAATCTAGGAGACAAAATACCAGTTACAGTTACTAAAGTAGTTGAAGATACTGGTATATTAGTTGATGTATTTAATGATTCAAATAGTTTTAACCTTCTAATTGAACAGGAATACTTACCTGATAATAAAAAGTTTTTTCCAGGAGATAAATTAGAAGCTGAAGTATTGCTTATTGAAACTTACAACATGATATTGTCATTAAAATAGGTCTTCTCATGTCTGATCAATTACTTAAAATAGAGTCTTTAAATTCTAAAGTAAAGTTATGGCGCACTTTAACATTTTTAATGGTATTCATCCTGTTAATATTGAGTAATTATATTGATATATCGAGTATTAGTAATTTTCTAGACAATGAGTATATTGCTAAAGTTAATATAGATGGTAAAATTGAAACCAATGAGGAATTAAATAAGCTATTAAATAAGATTGCTAAGGATGATCATATTAAAGGATTAATATTAAACATAAATAGTCCAGGAGGTACAATAACAGGCAGTGAAATTCTTTACCAAAATATACGCAATATTTCAAAAAATAAGCCTGTGGTAGCATTATTAAATGACTTTGCTGCATCAGGAGGGTACATGACTGCAGTTGCAGCAGATTACATAATAGGTCGTCACACTACTATTACAGGATCAATAGGAGTACTAATGCAATATGTTGGTATAAATTCACTAGCTGAAAAGATGGGAATTTCTTTAAAGTCAATAAAGTCTTCTAATTTAAAAGCTGCAACATCTCCTTTTGAAGAATTAACAGAAGAAAAAGAAGAATCAGTACGTAGAATTGTTAACGAGTCATACAAATATTTTGTTGATGTAGTAGCAGATCGCAGGAAAATGGAAAAAGGTCAGGTATTAAAGTTAGCTGACGGCAGTATATATATCGGGTCAGAAGCATTATCTATAGGATTAATTGACCAGATTGGTGGAGAAGATGAAGCAATAGATTGGCTCCATTCACAAAATATTAAAACAAAAAAAATAAAAGTCCTATCTAAAAGAGCACACAAATCTATAATGGAAGATTTTAATTCGCTCATATCTCAAATTATTAATTATTATATCAGTAGATAAATGTTATGTTAAAATCGCACTTAATTCAGCATATATCAAAAAAAAATCCTTCTCTTAGTGAAGAAATAGTAGCTAAAATATTAAATATATTTTTTTCATTAATTATAGATTACTTAAAAAATAATTGTAGAGTAGAACTAAGAGGATTTGGATCTTTTACCGTAAGAAGTTACAATATTAAGACTGTCAACACAAGATTAGCAAAAAACAAATATCAAAAGGTATACTTTAGAGCTAGTAATAAGTTTATAAAACTCATTAATCAATAGTTATATCAAGTATTAATATTATTAAGTGGTTTATTTATGGATCAAGTAAATAATTTTCATAGTTCGGAAGTAAAACAAAATTTAGATCAGGCATTTGATCGATTAGAGTCTTTATTAAAGGAAAAGTTAGATAACAAAAGCAACACACAATACCAAGAATCTATAAAATCACTTAACGAGCAAAACAACAAGTTAAATCAACAACTGATAGAAAAAACAAATGAATGTGACAATTGGAAAGATACTTACCATGAAGTCATCAATAGATTAAACTCAATAATAGAAAACATAAAATCTATTTTAAAGAAGGAGCAAGTAAGTGAATAACTATAATGCACAAGTTATTGTAATTACTGTCAGAAACAATACATATAGGATAGCATGTAATAAATCAGAAGAGTCACATTTACTCAATTTAGTTGATAAGTTTAATACATTAGTAAATTCAATATCAAGTGCAGAAAAAGGTAAAGGTTCCGATGCACTAATATTCTTATTAGCAGGTTTAACGTTAGAAGATGAAAAAAATGAACTAAAAGCCCAACTAAAAAAAACAAAAGATGAGATGCTGGTATATAAAAAATATTTTGATGATTATTTAAAAATTAAAAATGACATCAATAGTATACTATCTCATACTTTATTAAGAATAGAACAATTGATTCATAATTTAGAGAAATCTTGTTAGGGTACTTTGTACTTTTATCGCATTGACTTTTTAAATAAATATAATAAAAAAGTAAACTTGTATATTACATCATATACATATCAGTAAATTTTCACTTAACAAAAAGCATTAGACATATCATAATATAATGTTAATAGTATTTTACAAATATATATACTACTGAAAAAAATAAATTATAATCCGAACCATTAAAATAATCAGGTATCATTATCATGGATAGAAAAAAAATAGATACTAAAAATTTACATATTAAATTAAAAAATTCACTGCTTTGTGGATTAAAAGGATGGTTAATTTTTAATTTAGCGAATATAACACTACTTTACAATTCAACTCATAGTAAATTTTTTGGCAAAGATAGTAAATTTTCACTGTCAGAAAATAATGCAGATTACAAAATAAGCCATAATAACATAAAACATCAGATAAAAAATAATGTTATACCATTTCTTGAAGTTATAACAGTCATGCCGACAGTATTCACAGTGAGTCACTTTATTGGAAAATATGTTTTTCATGATCAATACAATCAAACAACAATGCTTATAATATGCGGAACAGTATGTGCATTAATGATGATAACAATTTGTTTAACATTGAGATTAACAGGAATAAGAAAAGACTGCTGTAGTAGCATAGTACATCCTATATACAGAAATCCTAAATGTAAGGACAACAGTTTCATTAATTTCACAGATCCCAATAATAATCAAGAGCATTCATCAAAATCAAATGGTAATACATTCCCATTAAAATTAAAAAATATATTCAACAAAAAGACTAATAAATATCCAGGAAAAGCAGTAGCTAAAGCTATGTTTTTTGCTATATTAATGACTCCTATAACAATAATAAGAACAGTTTTAGAACTTACTTTATTCACTATAGAAACAATAGAATTACCATTTAGTCTTATTTTTGACATATTAACTATGGCATACGAAATAGCAAAATACGGAAATACAAAATCTCAATTTGATCACTCACGACAAAATGTAGAAAAAATGACTAGCCTATTATATGCAGGATTAAGAGATCTAATTGTAGCAAGTAGTTTAGGAATATTAGGTGCTGATATTATAATACAAAAAAATAATTCTCTTAAATCCCCTATATCATATCTTGATAAAACATTTACAAAATCTCATATTGAAGAAATTGAAAAGATTGAAGAAACTACTGAACAAAAACACTGTTGTTGTGCAAAATCAACATGACTAATCTTTTGATCTGACAGAGGATTATAGACTACAAGTATCTTTTACTTGATAATTAACATAGTACATGTTACTTTTATAAAGGGTAAGTAAATAATTAATACGTGTCAAAGATAGCAGTAGTATTATTCAATTTGGGTGGTCCACAATCGCTATCCGAAGTTAGGCCATTTTTATTTAAGCTATTTTACGATAGAAATATAATAAGCTTAGCAAATCCCTTAAGGTTTATATTAGCAACACTAATTTCATATTTTAGAAAGAACAAAGCAATAAAAATATACAAATATCTCAATGGAAAATCTCCAATTTTAGAAGAAACAAACAAGCAAGCTTCCTCTCTTGAACTAATGTTGAATAACCATAATGAAAATCAATATAAAGTTTTTATATTTATGCGGTATTCAGAACCTTCAGCTAAAAACACAGTAGAATCTGTATGTAAATACTCTCCAGATCAAATAATTTTATTACCCTTATATCCCCACTATTCTACGACCACAACATTATCAGCAATTCAACATTGGAATCACTACATAAAAAAAATCAAGTTAGAAGTTCCTACATCAACAACATGTTGTTATTACAACAATAAAAACTATATAAAAGCACAATGTCAATTAATTATAGAAAAATATCAAAAAGCAAAAAACTATGGAGTACCAAGAATATTATTTTCAGCACATAGCCTACCATTAAGCATAATACAACAAGGTGATCCATATCAACATCAAATAGAGGAAAACGTATCATTAATTATTCAAGCATTAAACATACCATCATTAGATTATAAGATTTGCTATCAAAGTAGAATTGGCCCAACGAAATGGCTTGAACCTAATACATTATCAGAAATTAATCAAGCAAAAAAAGACAATGTACCTATAGTACTAGTACCAATATCATTCGTATCTGAAAATTCTGAAACTTTAGTAGAACTAGATATAGAATACAAAGCAGTAATATCAAAAGAAAATATGTTTTTCAGAGTTCCAACATTAAGTAATCATGAAGATTACATTAAGTGTTTACAAGATATATGCATATACGGCAATAAAAATACATGTCCTGCTCAATATAAAATGTGTTTTGATGCTCTACACTCCTGCACTAACAAGAATTAAACTTGCATAACAAGAAAAATCTTTAAATATATCTACGTCCTACTATGACTCTTTAACTTATTTGAACTAAGTACTGATATATCTATAACAAAAAAACTCACTATTTTCTCTACATTACATATCTTAAACCTAAACAGTTTTTTTAAAACATATGTAAATTTCTTTAGGATATCAAAAAATTCACCACAACAACTTAAGTTGAAGAGTCATAGTAGGATAAGGATCTCATTTCTATTAAACGAGATATTGTACGCTGAAAATCTACAGGTATCTCTTGGACATAATACAATAACTCAGGCTCTGCAGCAAGAGAGCAAAAAATTTTAGTTTTATTCTCATATAATTCATCAACTAAAATAGTAAATCTACGCATTTCATTCTGATTATAAAGATTAAAAACAGGAATTCCAGCAATAAATATTACTGAAAAACTACGTACTATTTCCTGATAATCAGATATCCATAATGGTTGTCCACATAACTCATCAAAATCAAACCAAGCAATACCATTACAAACTTTACTCACCTTAATATTTCTACCAAAAACACACAATGTTACAGGTTTAATACTTTCATGATCTGTCATTCTAAAAAATAAATCAGATAAATTTGTATAAGAACTATCCCCTATAAAATATGCATCACTTAGTACTAAACCTTTAACAGTACGATAATCTTGCATGCCAGACAGATGAACAATATGCATTCTATTCATGATTAATGATATTGCTGGTTCAAAAGATTGCCTCTGTATACCATCCTGATAAAGCTCTGTAGGAGCATAATTTGAAGTCATCATAATAATCACTTTTTGATTGAAAATCACAGAAAACAATCGATATAATATCATAGCATCACAAATATCATAAACTTGCATTTCATCTAAAAACAATAAATCCACATTATGTACCATCATCTTTGCAACTTTATAAAGTGGATCTTTAGATGATTTAAATTCATGCAAGAAACTATGTATTTCCTTCATAAATTGATTAAAATGTTGTCTTTTTTTTCTTTTTATTTTACAAGAATTATAATAGAGATCTGTAATCATTGATTTTCCTCTACCTACCTTTCCATATATATATAGACCAACTTTCTCTAACCTCTTTTTCACAGGTAAGAAATAACAGAGCTTTTCAACAGATAAATATGGTACTAATTTCTTCAACAATTCAACTTGTTGTTCATCGTAAACAATTTTACCACTATCCACCATAGAATAATAGTCAATAAAAGCTTCTTTTATTTTTTGACTATCCATAAAATACTAATATAAGTGACATAAAAAAGTTATCTTTATATTTTTAATATTTCTTCTATATTTAGAATAAATAAGTCTCAACTTGCAGATTATTTAACAGTAAAATTGAAGGTTATACAAGTTGAGATTTATATATTAATCAATAGCAATTATAACAAGCTACTGATTTTTTACATATTTAACATGACTAATAGTTGAAAATCAAAAAAACTTTTTAAAAAACAGAATTAATACAATACTAATTATTATCATGAATAATAATACCATCTAGAATGAATAAATAACACAAAATCTCAACCTGCAGATCTTAACAGTAAAATTGAAGGTTATACAAGTTGAGTCTCCAATTGCCTAGCCTCTAGTTCTATCTCCATTTAGAATTTTATTGTCCAGTATAATCTTTCTTGCCTTACTTTGGACACTTAAAGGACTATATCCAGCAAAATGGCAAACATTAATAAAATCTTTTGAGAGATCATTCAACCAACTAGTTGCTTTTATTTTTTCAAGCTTATTTTCCATTCTCCTATAATTAGATGTTGAATCGATTATTGCTTGAAGTATAACTGCTTTCCACATCGACTGATAAGATATATGTTCTTCCAATATTTCACTATCACACATATAATCTATATCATATGTATCATAATTTTCATAAAAATTTAATGTATCATAATTCATAATTAACCTATCTTATTACAATATTTTTTATTCAAGTCTTAGGATAAATAAAAAGCAAGAGTTGGATAATTAGATATAACGCACTTTAATTTCTACTGAATCCTATCAGCCCACATATTGAATAGTGTATTCTTCTCTTTCTAATATTGCTATTAATCTACAATAATAAGCGTAAACGCCTATTACTCTTTTTCTATATTTGCACAGTTTTTTTATAAAGATTTATTGATCACTATTTTTTAAATACTATTCATAATTTTAGCAATAATTCAATATACTGATATAATTGAAAGTAAGACATAGTTGCCTTAAAAATTAAATCAATAATTTATGATAAAAAAGCATTATCAATATTATGAAATTTAATCAACCTAATTATTTAGTACTAAACTCGCTCTTGTTATATCATTATATAACATATGTAGTATAAAGCTGATCACATTTTTACTGGTATCTTAAAAAGCAGATTTAATATCTATTTTAACTTTCATATTATTTTACAATTAGATCAACATAACATTACTTATAAACATTAGTTGATATCAATATCGCAGTACATCACGTGAAAGAAAAAGATAAGCAACTGTACTATTTATCTTGATAATTAACTAAACAAAAATTTGATATTTCAATTTCAAAAACATTCCAATATTTGATAAATATAAACATTAACATGCTAATATAGCTAAGTACTAAACGCTGTTCACATTATACAACAGATCAAAGTATCATAGAATTAAAGACATTAAAAACCTACAAGCTTAATTTCAAACATATGCACAAAATATCACTAGCCATAATCAAATTTTGTTTTCATATTACTAGTAATCTCTTGTACATTCAGTTTTATACATTAATATCTGCAACACACATAATTTTTTATTCTATATTAATAGTAGGTTGAGCACCCTGCTCTGAAATCAAAGATACTAAAAGATTATTTACAAGCTTAATCTTCTGTTCATTAGATAGAGTAATCTGATATTGTTCTTCAAAATGCTTTAGTATCTCATCTACCATAATAATAGCATTTCTTACTATATGTCCTCTAGCATTAGTAATAGCTTTTGCTTGTTGTCTTCTTAACATAATCTGCGCTATCTCAGAAGAATAAGCTAAATGTGATATCCTAGCATCTTCTACAACTATACCTACAATTCCTAATCTATTCTGTAACATACTGCACAATTTAGATGATATTTGAGCAGAATTATTACGTAAAGACTCACTATTGTCCTCAGCATCATATGGATAACTACCAGCCAGCTCTCTCACTGCAGTCTCACTTTGAATATTAATAAATTCCTGATAATCAGTAACATTAAGACAGGCTTTTGCTGGACTAATTACTCTCCAAACAATCACAGCTGCTATTTCTATCGGATTCCCATTAAAATCATTAACTTTGATCTTACTTGTATTAACATTCCTCACTTTTAATGAAATTGATCTCATATGAACAAACGGAATAGTCCAAAAAAATCCTGGTTTAAATATAGTTCCAATATAATTCCCAAAAAACTCAACAACTCTTGCTTCATTTGGATTATTCACAAAAAATCCACTTGGTAGAATAAATGTACAGATCAAAGACATTAAAGACATGGGTACAATGACAACAAAATTTCCATAATATACCCCAGATAACAACAGAAAAATAAAAACTATTGCACAAAATATTACTGAAAACCCATTAATATACATTAATTCTTTGTCATAGAATTCTCTACTATTCATAACATTTCCTCCATTGTAAGATTAATACTTGTTTTATAAATCAGTAAAAAACCTTTTTGACATGAATTATACGCTAAAACATTTATACAGTATATAATTATACAACAGCATCTATTGCCACAAACACTTTATTCTTATTGAATTATAAAATCTCGTAAATATAACTTTATATCATTCAGAATATCTCATTATACAACAAACTAATCCTGTTACATTAACTAGCAAAACTTTTAACATGAACAGAAATATTCAAATAATATATACTTAACTCTGAGCACATAATTTCCACATATTTTAATACTACTTAATTATAAATCTTGGAAATATACACTTATTTGTTTGTGAAAAACTCTTTACTACTAATAATACCTGATCATACATAAACTAATATTGTTATATTAACAGTAAGTAAAAATATTAAATAAACTATACCATATATCAAACTCTACAAACTAATTAATATAGTTATTATTGCATAGTCAGTATGGTATCAACTATATCTGACTGACCATTTTTTATTGCGATATTTAAAGGAGTCTCACTATTATAATTAGGAATATTTGAAGCAGCACCTATTGATAATAAAAACCTCACTATATTTAATTTCCCATGTCTAACAGCATAAGCTAATAAGTTATCCCCTGAAGCAGAAGTACGTACTTTATACAATACAGTAGATAAACTTACATCTAATTCTTCAAGCTTATTAATTAATGACCTTAAACCAGAAACATCATCACTTATTACACAATAAAAAATTTGTGGATAATAATCTTCAACAGTATACATTTTTGGCAGGTGATTATTCATTTCATCATATTCACTTTTTTCAATTTCCTTGATAAGACTTCTAGTAAATGGCCAGTGATATGAAACATTAACTTTTCTATCTTCATCACCTTGCATCTGAAAATTATCTTTTAATATCTTATTGGTTTTTTTACCTTCAGTTTCTTCAGGCATATTATTTAACTGATTTTTTTCCCCATCTTTCAATTTATTTTTTTCTTCTTCATATTACCATCAGACATATCTTTCTTGTCATCATGTTCATCCGAATCCTCATCATGATCTTTCATTACCACGCCTTCTTGATCTCTCTCAAGATGATCTCCTTCATCCATTTGTTGATCATATTCACCTATATCATCTTCTTCTTTATCCAACTCATCATATTGCATATCTTCATCATCAACTATATCTTGATCTTGAAATACAGGAACTTTCCTATCCTCCATTTCAGAATCTAACATATCATCATGAGGATACATACCATGCGTAAAACCAGCTGTAGCGTTGATAAAACTTACCATTGCAACAAATAAAAATAACTTTTTCATATCCAAAACTCTCTAATTATAACTTTTTCTTTCCTACAACAATAATTACTGTCATAAGTATAATTTTTTATTAATATTACAAATCAAAACACTTGGATTATACATTAAATGAATAATATTGCAACTAATCCTATTTATCCTTTTATATGGATATCTGCATCAGCTGGCACAGGAAAAACAAGAATACTAGTAAACAGAGTTTTAAGGTTATTAATAACAGGTCACAGGAACATACTTTGTTTAACATTTACAAATGCAGCAGCACATGAAATGACAGAACGGATACATTCAACACTCAGTACTTGGACAATACTAACAGATAAAGAATTAAAGAAAAATTTACAAGACATTATCCCAAACAACATCACTATTCAAGAATACAAAAGAGCAAGAGAACTATTCAGCAATTTACATAATTTATCACTCTCAATAAAGACTATACACAGTTTTTGTTATCAATTAATATCCACTTTCCCTATAGAAGCAGGGATATCCCCAAATTGTACAATTAAAGATTTTACAGAATCTTTCACCAAAATATTCTATAAACTACTCTATGATCCTACAATAAAACATCATTTATCAGCTATCTCACATGAAATAACAGAAAATACAATTCATGACTTACTATATAAATTATTAAGCAAACAACACTATAATTTAAATAAAGATCTACTATATAAAAAACTTAACATTAACAGAGAACAAACAACTCAGACACTAAATATCGATAATCAAGCACTAACATTTCTAACACAAATTTTAAATGAAGGTAGTATAAGAGATAAAAAAATTAGCGACAAACTAGTTAAGTGGATGAACTTATCATATAAATATAAAATACAAAAGTTAAATGAATATGTAAGAATATTTTTTAATTTACCATCTCTAGAAAAAAAACCTACATCATTAATAATAACAAAAAATACATTAAGCTCTTTTCCTGAAGTAGAGAAAATAATTTTAGATATACAAGAAAATATACTAGACTTTATAAAAATTTTTTACGCTAATAAGATAGCGGAACGTACAATTCATCTAATTGAAATAGCAGAACGCTTTATAAAATTATATCAAGAAGACAAACAAAAACTAAATTATTTAGACCATAACGACATAATCAATTTAACACTAAACTTACTTACAAACTCAACATATAAAGATTGGATACTATTCCGCTTGGACAGCAGAGTAGATCATATATTAATCGATGAATCACAAGATAACAGTATAAAACAATGGAACATTATTTCAGAATTATGCCATGAATTTTTTTCTGGTATAGGCACAACAGATGAAACAAGGACATTATTTATTGTTGGAGACATAAAACAATCCATATATAGTTTTCAAAATGCAAGACCCGATTATTTTGAGCCCATGTGCAACTACTTTATGCAACAAAGTACTCAATACCAAATATTACATTTAAATCAATCATTTAGATCAACACCACCTATTCTTAAATTAGTAGACAAGATATTCAATAACTTTCGCCACGAAATATCTTTTAGCAATACAGAAATAAAGCATAAAATTTTCCGAAAAAATGATCCAGGATATGTAGAAATATGGCCTATATTTAATACTAAAAACAATAAGCAAGGGTTCCTACTAGAGCCTAAAAATCAAATTGATCCAGATTCCAACCTATTACTTGCATCAACCATTGCTAACAAGATTCACACATGGATAAAAGATAAAAGAATTTTACTAGGAAAGAACCGTCCTATAACTGCAGGTGATTTTTTAATATTAGTAAGGCACAGAACTTGCTTTATAGACCATATGATCACAACATTAAAAAAACTTAATATTCCTACTTTAGAAAGAGATAAATTTAAGATAATGGATTATATAATAATTCAGGATCTGGTTAATTTAGGAGAATTTTTATTACTACCAGAAAATGACCTAGCTTTAACAGGATTATTAAAATCACCAATTTTCAAATTCACTGAAGAACAAATATTCAGTTTAGCATATAATAGGAACAACAGATACCTATGGGAAGAATTACAATCCAAGTTCAGTAATATATCAAGTTATCTTAAACAATTAATCAATATGTCGAAATTACATAGCCCTTTAAATTTATATTACCACATCTTATCAGAACATAAACTTAAATTCACAGAACGTTTAGGTCAATCAAATACAGAAATCATAGGAGAATTTATCAATCTATTAATACAATTTGAATCTAATAATTTAAATTCATTGCAATCATTTATACACTGGATAAAAAATACCAACCCAGAAATAAAAAGTGACATCAGTGCCACAAAAGACTACGTAAAAATAATGACAATACATAATGCAAAAGGCATGCAATCACCGATAGTATTTTTATCAGATACCACAACCATACCAAAAAGTGAAGCTCAGTTAGTATTTGATGAAGAATTTACTCCATTTTGGCCCCGCAATGATATCAACGATGTCTGTGAAAACTTAAAATCTCAACAAAAAATCAACGAATATCATGAATATTTGAGACTACTCTATGTAGCTATGACTAGAGCAGAGGATGAATTATATATTACTGGAATACCTCCAATACATAATAAATCATGGTACAATATAATTTATAACCTCAACTATACATATAAGAAAAAATATATTTACTTAAACCCTATAATACAAGAAAAAGCAGAAGTTTTATACATCGATGAGTAATTTCACAATTATTTAAAATTAATCTATATCACTTGATAATGTGATGATTTTAAATGTGACCTCACTATACAGCAATAAGCAACAGAAACTCACTAATTTGCTAAGTTTATAAATAAACATAAAAAAGATTATTTCAATTTCACTTATTAATAAAATGGCTAATCCTCAGCAGAAATATATATCTTATAACAATTATCTTTTCTCAAGACATAAATCTTCCTTTATAATTCTTCTCCATAATTTATTACTACACATTAAATAAGCAAAACATTATCATCATAAAACTCAACATTTTAAACTAATGTACATAAACTTCATTAAATCTTTTTAGAATTATTAGATACTGAACATCTTGAAAGAACTTCTTTCTTATAATCTTCTATCTCTTCAGTCACAAGAATATACATAAATAAAACACTATAAAATGTTGATAGTAATTACTTACAATCATATACAAATATGAGTTAAATACATTCATTTATCAACAAAAAGATCAATTTCAGATAGTATTTTTGTAGTAGTAATAACCTCATATATTAATATTAAAAACACCATTTCATTACATAAAGCATCATTAACATTTTCAAGAAAAGTAACACTAAGCTTATTTAAATAAAAAACCATTATCCCTCACACAAACATCTATAATACAATAACATTTGATCCTGTAAGTTTTCTATTTTCTAAATCTTGATGTGCTGTTACTATATCATCAAATTTATAGATTTTATTTATATTAACCTTTATATAATTTTTCCTTATTACTTCAAAAAGTTCCATAGCTGTCATAGCTAAATCAAAGCTTGAACGTTTATAGTGAAAGACTAAAGGAGCAGTAAAAAACAATGACCTAGAACTTAACATAGCAGCATTAATGTTGGGGATAGCTCCTGATATTTGACCATAAGAAACATAAATACCAAAAAGACTAAGTGATTCAAAAGATAATTGACTAACTGAAGCTCCTATACAATCATAAACCACATTAACACCTACACCTTGAGTAATTTCCATTACTTGCTCAACAAAATTTTTACTACTACAATTTACTATATAAGAACACCCTGAACGTAGAGCAATATTTGCTCTATCATCAGAACTAATCACTCCGATAACTTTACATCCCTTATGACTAGCCCACTGACATAATATCTGTCCAACACCACCTGTTGCTCCATGCACTAAAGCAAAAGTCTTAGGACGTATAGCATAAACCAAATGTGTTAAATAATGTGCCGTCATGCCTTTAAACAATACTGCAGCAGCAACTTGATCAGTAATATCACTTGGTATTCTCACTAAATATTTTTGATTCACAATTCTTTTTTCAGAATAAGCTCCCCCAAGTATCGTACAGTACCCTACTCTGTCACCAACATTAAAAACTTCAACATCTTTACCTAACTTTTCTATCACTCCTACTGCTTCAACTCCTAAGACAGCAGGAAATTTTTTACTCTTACGTAAACCATTACGACATTCAATATCATATCGATTTAATCCGATAGCTGTATGTTTTATTAATGCTTCATCATCTTTAGGTTCGCCAATATTACAACTAACATATTTTAAAATTTCAGAACCACCAGTTTTATCAATAACAATAGCTTTTACCATAACATCACATAATTTATAAAAAAACAATCACTTACTTAGTTAGTTAGGAATTAACAATAAAGCCCAAATCAACCTAACATCTAAATAATATCCTCTAAATTTAAGACATCAATATTAATTAATAACAAACATGCTTATCCTAAGTCAAACATCCACACAAAGTTCTATAATAACAAATATATAACCGGTATCTTTAAAAACAAAGAAATGCTATCATAAATAGTATCCGATAACCATTTTAGTAGAAAACATCCTTATGAATAAAAATCATTCACAATACATTACAAATAATAATTTAATATATTTGTATTGTTAGGAAAACAAGGAACAATTATTACTCAAAACTTTATCTATAAAATCAACAATACTAAGGAACTTGCAAATTATGATCGAATTAGCAACAATGTTTTTTTTGCATAAAGTACACATATTAATTAAGTCTTGCATGTGTAAATATCAAGGTTATACTTCTTATATAATAATCCTACAGAATATCAGGTTTAAAAAAATAGTATCAATAAATTTAATTCTAATCAGATTTTCTACAATAATTAAAAAAATCATCTAGTATTGCCTTGTCAAAGACTTATATAAAAAATGGATATCAGAAGATCAAAACACAATTTCTTAATTTAAAAAACATATATTCATATCTTCCACATCTTCAACTCATTTATAAAAACAGAAAGAATCTCACTAAAATTATATATTTAGAATCTTCTAATAGTATTCTTTACTAATTAACTACAGAAACATAATTATAAATATATCCACCCACTTTATCACCCTATAATTTAACAACAAGTTTAATTAGTACAGTTTATATATTATCTTAACTTATTGAACTATCTATACACATCACTTCATAACACGGTCAAAGCAACTTGTTATATTCTACTAAAAACCCAACTTACCAATTACAAAAATAATCTTCTCTTATTTTTTGACTAATAAACTAATTGAGTAAATATATAATAATATTTTCAATCGTTATAATCTACGTTCTATTCCAATTTTATTAGAACAAGATACTCTGTAACTATCATTTATATACATCACTTTATCATATAGTCAAAATAGCTCCATATATTCTATGAGCAACTATTACTGCACTAATTTATACAGAAAAATTACTTTTCTATATTTTCTGGATCAACAGCCAAAGGTTGAGCTTGACTTTTTGGTTGAGAATTTTGTGCATTATAATTAGAAACAATTTTACTTAAGATTTCATCTTTAGGACCAAGACCACTAATCATACCATCACTCATAACTAATACTTTATCAACAACATTAAGTAATTGTATCTTGTGAGTCATAATAAAAGTAGTAATGCCATTCTTTTTTGCATAGAGTAATGCATTTATTAAATTTACTTCTGACTTTCCATCCAAATTAGCATTTGGCTCATCAAGCACTAAAAGTTTTATATCTCCATAAAACGCTCTTGCTAAACCTAACATCTGCTTTTGTCCACCTGACAGGATGAGACCATTAGACCCTATTATAGTATCATATCCATTGGGTAAACTTAAAATTAATTCATGTACACCAGCAATTTGAGCAGCTTTTATTACTTCACTAGCATCAGGATTTGGCATCATTCTTGCAATATTAACTTTCACTGAAGCATTAAATAACTCAATGTCCTGTGGAAGATAACCAATATAACGTCCAAAATCCTCCCTATTCCAAGTATAAACATCTGCTCCATCAAGTCTGACAACACCTGATATTGGCTTCCATACACCTACCAATAATTTTGCTATTGTAGATTTTCCAGAAGCACTAGGTCCTATAACACCAACAATATCTCCAACTTCTACTGCAAAAGATACACCCTTAATAGTTGGCTTATTCCCACCATAAGGAGTAAAAAATACTCGATCAAACATTACTTTTCCTTGAGGAACTGGTAAAGACATAGTCTGTTCTCTTTTCGGAGACGCTAAAAGTAACATTTGCAGTCTTTTATAAGATATCCGCGCAGATATCAACATTTTCCAAGTATTAATTGATGCTTCAAAAGGAGCTAACGTCCTACCCATCAAAATCGATGAAGCAATAATTCCTCCTGCAGTTTTATGTCCTAAAACCGCAAGAAATGCTCCAATTCCTATTACTGATATCTGTAAAATAGATCTAATAAATTTAGTAATTCCAGAAATTAAATTTGAACGATTTTGTGCTTTAATTTGCATTGCTCGATTTCGATCATTCTTTTCAGCCCAATCACTTACAATATAATTAACCATTCCCATAGCTTCAACTACTTCAGCATTACGTGCTGCAATATCAATTGAATTAATATTACGTATTCCTTCTTCACTAGCCTCTTGCAATATCTTTTTCGTAGCTAATTCATTCCAAATAGCCATAGCTGTTAACAATATTATTCCTACTACAGCAATACAACCTGTTACAGTATGTATCATAAAAATAGCAACAAGATATAAAATTGCCCATGGAGTATCAAATAATGAAAATATCCCAAATCCAGTGATAAATCCCTTTACAACACCTAAATCACGAATTACCTCTCCACTTGAAGTAGATGATTTTACTGAAGTTAATCCAATAGATTTCACTATAAGATCAGGAGTAACAACTTTATCTATCCAATCTCCAACCTTAGACATAACTAAAGATCGACATATTTCCAATATTGAAGAACAAGCAAAAGCACCAATTGTTATTGCACTCAACATAATCAAAGTAGATACACTACCACTTGAAAGTACCCTATCTAAAACTTGAGAAGTATATAATGGCAAAAACAACATTAACAAATTAATAGCAGAACTAAACCAAAAAATAAACCAAAATACACTTTTACATTTTTCTAAACTAGTATATAAAATACTTTTCTTTAGTTCTTTCATTGCCTGAAAGTTAAAATTTACTCCTTCCACAAGTCCCTCTAGATAATTAATAATTGTATATATAACACAATATATTTATATTAAATAAACAATACAGGTATTTAATAAATTTTCATATAAATAATTTTTAATTGAAACAAAGTTACACAATATGGTATAGTGCACCATATTTTATATTCTATAAACATGTTTAATAACACAACTTTGTTAATAGTAATTTTAGTTTTTATTTCATTAACAGTTACATCTCTAATATCAGGAGTAGTACTAATGGCCATTAGCAATGAGTTCTACATGAGGAATAGAAATAAAATCATGTTAATAAGGTTACTTTTGCAATTCACCTCACTAATACTTATAGCATTGTTTTTTAGATAGGAAGATTTTTTAATGACATTGAATACAAAATTAGTTGGTATTTCAAATTATACTCCAGATTCATTCTCAGACAGAGGGAAGTTTTTTACTCTAGAAAAACACTACAGCAAATTAAATATTTATGGGATAGAAATGATCGATGTATGAGTACTTTTGATAATATCATTTTTTATAGGAGGATTCTTCAATGAAATCAGATACAAAATTAGTTGGTATTTTAAATTACACTCCAGATTCATTTTCAGACGGAGGAAAGTTTTTTACTGTAGAAAAAGCATTACAACAAGTTAAACATCTAATTGATGGTGGAGCAGATATCATAGATGTAGGAGCAGAATCAACAAGACCTAGATATTTATATACAGAACATGGTAGGAACACTATCACCCAACCTGAAGAATGGAATAGGTTACAAAATATACTTCCTGCAATAATAGAAATTGCACACAGTCATAATGTTCAAGTAAGTATAGATACCAGGCATGCAAAAACTGCAGAAAAAGCTATAGAACTAAATGTAGATTACATAAATGATGTTAGTACATTAGCAGATGACAACATGATTAAAGTTCTACAAAACAGTTCTGCTAGTATCATTATTACTCACAATTTAGGTATTCCTCTAGTCGAAGGGAATAATATACCAGAGGACCGTGACCCAATTAATGAAATTATAACATGGGCACAAAAATGTATTTTAAAACTAACAGATGCAGGAATTAGTAAAGATAGAATTATTATTGATCCAGGTATAGGATTTAGTAAAACTAGCATTCAAGCTTTATATATACTAAACAATATTGATAAACTAAAAACTCTAAACTATCCAATATATGTTGGTCATTCACGGAAATCTTTTCTTTCTTTATGTAAATTAAATGATTCAACTCGTAATAATGCCACATTAACTGTTTCAATTTTTCTATTTCAAAAAAGGATAGATTTTATAAGAGTACATGACACCCATTTACATAGTGAAGCATTTAGAGTTTTAAGAAAAATACAACAAACCAATTTAAGTGACATAAAACAAAACTAATAGACACTCGGCTTTTTATTTTTTTATGATATTTTATATAGATTTAATTTTCTTATTATAAAAGGAACATATTTATTTCAGAACACACAACATCTTTATACAATAAGGCATCTAATGTTAAAAAATACCATAATTAATCTAAGTCATATAAAGTTGAACTAACAAATATCCAGTTCTTTATTTTTTATAATAAATCTAATATTTTTCACTTGTTGGTTTAATAAATTCATTATATAAAAGTACATATAGTGATAGTAGTGTTCTATTTACAGTAATAAATTCTATTAACCATTAGAAAAAAAATTACAAGGCTTATATAACACTATAAGTCATATACTATTTATATTTTTTTCATCAAGGTAAGGGTTTTACAATGAAATTCAATACAAAAATAATGGGTGTTTTAAACTTTACTCCTGATTCATTCTCAGATGGAAATAAATTTTTTACCGTTGATAAAGCATTAAAACAAGTCGAACATTTAATTGATGGGGGAGCAGATATCATAGATGTAGGAGCAGAATCAGGTAAACCAAGATATATATATGAAAGTGATGACACTCTAATAACACAAGAAGAGGAATGGAAAAGACTAGAAAGCATACTACCCCAAATTATAGAAATTGCTCATAGCCGTAATATTCAAGTTAGCGTAGATACTAGAAATGCAAAAACTGCAGAAAAAGCTTTAGCATTAAAAGCAGATATAATAAATGATTGTACTGCATTAACAGATCCTAATATGATACCAGTATTAAAAAACAGTAATGCTAAAATTATAGTTGTTCATAATTTAGGGGTACCATTAATTAAAGGTCATTTCATACCAAAAGGCAAAAACCCAACTACTGAAATTATATCATGCTTGAAGAATTATACTGAAAAACTAATAGATGGAGGCATATCTCGAGATAGAATTATTGTTGATCCAGGTATAGGTATAGGTAAAAATGGTATGCAGTCACTATACATAATGAAAAATCTTGCACAATTAAAAGCATTAAAATATCCAATATGCTTAGGTCATTCACGAAAATCCTGTTTCATGCCATTTAAATTACATGATCCAACACGAGATAATGCTACATTAATTACATCAGTTATTTTATTTTTGAAAGGTATAGAATTTTTTTAGAGTACACAACGCTCATATACATAATGAAGCATTTAGTATTATAAAAAAGATTATGCAGATTAACTTAAAAGATGTGTATAATTCCCTATAAAAAGTATAGATTTATCTCAGCATCACATTATAGGGTTACATTATCTGTTTTATAGGTCAATTATATTTAATCATGACGTGGTGTTTTACTTTACAGAATAGTTTGTAAAAAGTATATAATTAACCATAACATTCATTTATATGATAAATATACAACATTAATAAAATGATTCTATGAGTAATTTAAAAACATATTATTACCTAATATATTGGGTTTAAGAATATAACCTAGTAAAATGCCTTATATATTTAGATTTAATTTTATTTCCTCAATTGCATAAGGTTTGCAAATTCTACTGATATATCACTTGAAAATTTGTGTTTATTCAAAGGATAATATGCATTAACACCAATATAACAAGCATATGGATTACATATGACACAATATAAAAAAGTAAATAACTATACTACCAAAACAATAAATACATTCAAAAAACACTAAAAATATCAGGTTCACTACATTCGTTAACTATCAACTCTAACTTAATTCCCGACAATTAACCTTAATATTATAAATTTACACTTTCAGTATTAGTCTCAAAACTTTTCACAGTTAAATCATTTATTACGGAATTCATATATTCTTCACTTGATCTTTTAGGAATATAAACTAGCGCCATAGCCATAGTAACTAAGATAACATTTACAGAACATACACTAATAGAAAGATTTTTCAAACTAATTAAATTAGGTACATTATAAATATGCATTGCTACAAACAACAGCCCACAAATATTAAACAAGAAATCAGTTACAAACACAGTTATTTCTAACCAGGTAATTAGTTTTTTTCCTGTATTTTTCTTACCAGAAGATAAATACCTTACTTTAGTGTCAACAAAATCATATGCTTGAAGACCTTTTAAATCTTGTCCTACACTTCTATTGCCAGCAGAACGTAAAGACTCTAATTGACGATCACCATAACACTGCAACATAGATTGAAAATGTTTATGAAGTATAATATGATTTGTTAGTTTTGTATAACTACTCTCTATTTTTTCATTTAGTTCTGCCCTCTCAGGAGGAAAATACCTTTTTTCAACAAGAAATTGTACAAATGCCATATCTATAATCGCAAGTACAAGCTTATCACTATATAAATTTATAACTTCTTTCAAATCATGAGCATCAAGGTCAAAATAGAAACAAGCATTTTCAAATTCTTCTTCACTAAGCAGTTTGTTTCTCTCCCAAATATCAGATAATTTGGAATGCTTACAACTTTCACGCTTTAAATCATCATTACTCTTAGGCTTAGGCATAACTGTGCCTTCATATACAATATGAGATTTGCACTTTACTATTCTATTCAATAGAGAACTAACATATCCTTTATACTCTACTATCTTATCATGAGACATGTATTTCTTTCTATCTTGAATATCAATATCAAATATCGTTAAAAGACATTCTTTTATTGTTTTTTCTATTTGCTGAGATATTTCACACTTAATTACCTGCTCTGCAGCTTCTATTTCAGAATACTTTGGCAAGTTGACTTTTATTTCATTTACAGCATCTAACAAAGACTGCAATATACTCTTTGTTTTACTGTCATGTTTGTACTTAGTAAGATAACATAGAATTATTTCTGTAGTACTATTGATTAAATTATTTACACCTAACATTACTGCTACCATTAGAATATTTTACACTTTATTGTAATATTAGAATACTATAATAAGTTTTATACTTTGCAACTTAAAATTGCAATTAATATATTTAAGTTCGAAATTCGATTGCTTTTTTAAATAAATTTTTAACTACTTATAGTCACTTTTTTATATATGCTACTTCCTATTGTGCATAAAAAATACACTGGCAATTTAAAGCTCAAACAAGCTATTGAAGGACCTATTACTTTAGACTCTAACAATAACTGCTATTTCAATATAAACGTAAAAAGATGATCAGCGCTCCTTAAGCAGCATTAGTTTTTACTTTTTTATTTGAAGATTAAGTATTAGTAGTTATAGTATTAAGAGCTAAATTCTTTATATACACCATGCCAAAACGTACAGATATAGAATCAATATTAGTTATTGGAGCAGGACCTATAGTTATAGGGCAAGCTTGTGAATTTGACTATTCTGGGACTCAAGCTTGTAAAGTTTTAAAACAAGAAGGATATAGGATTATTCTAATTAATTCCAACCCAGCAACAATAATGACTGATCCAGAAATAGCTGACTCAACATACATTGAACCAATTACAACTAATATTATCGAAAAAATAATTATAAAAGAAAAACCCAGTGCAATATTACCAACAGTAGGTGGTCAAACTGCTTTAAATGCTGCAATTAATCTGTGCGACGCTGGAATATTAGAAAAATACAATGTTAAACTTATAGGTGCAACAAAAGAAGCAATAAAAAAAGCTGAAGATAGAAATTTATTCCGTCAAGCGATGGATAAAATAGGTGTTAAATACCCAAAAAGTATTATTATAAGGAGCGTAAATCAAATAAATAATGCATTAGAATATATAGGATTACCAGCAATAATCAGACCATCATTTACCTTGGGTGGTATTGGAGGTGGTATATGTTACAACAGAGAAGAATTTCAAAAAAATGTAGAATATGGACTAAGTATTTCTCCCATATCAGAAGTACAGGTAGATGAATCCATTGTTGGGTGGAAAGAATTTGAAATGGAAGTTATGAGAGATAACAAAGATAATTGTATTGTTGTTTGCTCTATAGAAAATATTGACCCAATGGGAGTACATACCGGAGACAGTATAACAGTAGCTCCAGCATTAACTTTGAGGGATACAGAATACCAAAAAATGCGTGACATATCTTTTTCTATATTAAGAGAAATAGGAGTAGATACTGGAGGATCAAATGTACAATTTGCAATAAACCCAAAAAATGATAATGATTTACTTGTAATAGAAATGAATCCAAGAGTTTCTCGATCATCAGCTTTAGCATCTAAAGCAACAGGATATCCTATAGCTAAAGTAGCCGCCAAACTTGCTGTAGGATATTCCCTAGATGAAATACGAAACGATTGTACACAAGCTATTCCAGCATCATTTGAACCAAGTATAGATTACATTGTAACAAAAATTCCAAGATTTAATTTTGATAAATTCCAAGGAACAAAAAAAGAATTATCAACTTCCATGAAATCCGTAGGAGAAGTAATGGCTATTGGAAGATCTTTCCAAGAATCACTACAAAAAGCATTGTGTTCTTTGGAAGCTGGATATTCCGGGTTAAATGAATTCTTTGATAAAAATATAGAAATAGATCAAATACTTAATTTCCTTGTAAAATTATCTCCTGATAGAATATTCATTATTGCAGATGCTCTACGACATAACATAACTATAGAAGAAATTAATAAAATTACCGGTTACGATCCATGGTTTCTCATGCAAATAAAAAACATAATACATCATGAACAAAAAATAAAAGATCATGGATTACCTAAAACAGCCAATGAATTACTGTTGCTAAAAAAAATAGGATTCTCTGATGCAAGATTAGCATATTTAAGTAATAACACCATAGAATATGTAGAAAACTTAAGAAAATCTTTATCTATAAAACCTGTATACAAACATATAGACACTTGTGCTGGAGAATTTGAAACAAATACATCTTACATGTATAGTTGTTATGAAGGAGACACTATTAATAATCCTGAATGTGAATCTCTTATAACAAACAACAAAAAAGTTATTATTCTTGGAAGTGGTCCTAATCGTATCGGTCAAGGAATAGAATTTGACTACACATGTGTACATGCAGCACATACTATCAAAGAAATGGGGTATGAATCCATAATAATAAATTGTAATCCAGAAACTGTATCTACAGATTATGATATTTCAGACAAATTATATTTTTCTCCCTTAACGAGAGAAAGTGTTCTAGATATTATATATAAAGAACAAGAAACTAACTCTCTATTAGGAGTAATAGTCCAATTTGGAGGGCAAACTCCTTTAAGACTTGCAAAAGTATTACAAGAAAAAAACATAAATATCCTTGGAACATCTTTTGACGCAATTGATTTAGCTGAAGATCGTATGAAATTTCAGCAACTACTGACACAGTTGAATTTAAAACAACCATCTAATATCACATGCAATTCAGCATATGAAGTATCACAACAAATAGAAAAGCTAGTATTTCCTATACTAGCAAGACCATCTTATGTATTAGGTGGTCAATCAATGTCAATTATACGTGATAATAATTCTCTTTCAGACTATCTAACAACCCATGAAAATATATTTGATCATGGATCTTTACTATTAGATCAATTTTTAACCAATGCAGTTGAAGTAGATGTAGATGCTATATGTGATGGAGAAAACGTATATATTGCAGGAATAATGGAACATATAGAGGCAGCAGGTATACATTCAGGAGATTCAGCATGCTCTTTACCATCATATACTCTAACAAAAGAAATAACAGATGCTATAACAGAACAAACAAAAAAAATAGCTATTGCATTACAAGTTAGAGGATTTATTAATATACAGTATGCGATACAAGACAACGAGATTTACATACTTGAGGTAAATCCTAGAGCTAGTAGAACTGTACCATTTATTGCAAAAGCCACAGGTATTCCGATAGCAAAAATTGCAACAGAGGTAGTTCTCGGCAAGAAACTCACTAATATTACAGAAAAGAAATTCCAGCATGTTGCTGTAAAAGAAGCAGTATTTTCTTTTTCAAGATTTCCCAATATAGATGTCTTACTAGGACCTGAAATGAAATCTACAGGAGAAGTAATGGGCATTGATAAATCATTTGAAATAGCTTTTGCAAAAGCACAAATGGCTGCTGGATACGAACTTCCAACAGAAGGTACAGCTTTCATATCTGTCAAAAATTCAGATAAACCACTTATTATAGAAACAACAAAAATACTAAAGGATATTGGATTTACTATTTTTTCAACCACAGGTACATCTAAATACTTAAATGAAGCTGGAATAACCACACAACACGTGAACAAAGTAAGAGAAGGTAGGCCCCATATACTAGATTTGCTACAAGATGGAAAAATAAACCTAGTAATTAACACTTCAGAAGGAATAAAGTCTTTTTCTGAAAGCAGTAGTATAAGAAAAACTGCACTCATCAAGAAAATCCCATATAGCACAACAATACCTGGAGCAAAAGCGTTAGCATTAGCAATTAGAACACTAAAGAAACAAGGTATTCAAGTGGAATCAATGCAAGAATACTTAAAAAATAAGGATATCTAATACTCTTTTTTATTTTATAAAATTGTATTACATATTCATAAATTTGCAAATAAAGTTACTTATAATGCCTAATAACACCTATAATGTCATAACAGTTAAACTTGGCACTAGTAGTAAAGTTAGAAATTTATACACTTTAAATATATAACACTACACTTAGTAAATAGTATAAACTTTCCTCAAGAAAGTTACACTTATAATATTTATTAAGGACAAGTAACTAAGTTTTTAATATTTTATCTTTTTACCCAAGAACCGGATATTAAACATAACCCTGAAATATACTTTATAAAATTACATGATATATTCAACAAAGATATACATAATACATAAAGATACTTACTTTACATATTTATGACGCTCAACCTAGAAAATAGTAAAAAACTACAATATTAAACTGCATTTATTAAATAACATAAACTTTGGTTAGAAATAAGGCAATGAAATACAAAAATATTCCATAAATAAAGAATTAAGCTTCTTCCTTAGGTTTTAAGATCTTACGTTCTAATCTCAAAATCCGCTTTTTTATTACTTTAATCTCTTCCATTAGCTCTTTATACTGAATGCTAAACTCAGAAGTAGAAGACCCTATACGTTTTATTTGATCTTCATCATCAATCAAAGCTCCTTCATTATTTTGAGCATTAGCTGCCATAACTCTTTCTTGAATTTTTACAACTGATTCAAACATTTGATCAAATGTCTTACTGTCACCTACTATTTCTTTTACCGTATCTATATACTGCTTTATTACACCCTTGTAATCATCTTCTGCCATAAAACTACTTAAATAAAATCAAACTCTATTATGTTATAATAACACACGCTAACTGTCAATATTCTTACTTACGAAAAGCAACATTAACCCTTTATATACTTATTTGCTAGGATGTATCATATTTTCTGGATCAACAATTTTATCAAATTCTTCTTCACTTATCAAATTTAGCTTTATTGCAGCACTCTTTAATGTTATTCCTTCATCAAAAGCAGTTTTTGAAATTTTTGCTGCATTATCATAGCCTATATGTTTATTTAAGGCTGTAACTAACATTAATGACTGATTTAATAAAAATGAAATACGTTTAGTATCAGCTTTTATTCCCTGCACACATTTTTGTGAGAAATTAATACTCACATCAGACAACAATTTAATAGATTGTAAAACATTATAAATAATTACCGGCTTAAATACATTTAATTCAAAATGACCATTTGAACCTGCAATAGTAACAGTCGTATGATTACCCATAACTTGAGCACATACCATAGTTACAGCTTCACATTGAGTAGGATTAACTTTACCTGGCATTATAGAAGACCCTGGTTCATTTGTAGGTAATATTATTTCCCCTATTCCACATCTTGGACCTGAACTAAGCAATCTAATATCATTGGCTATTTTCATTAAACTTACAGCAATTACATTTAAAGCACCACTGAACTCAACTAATGAATCATGTGTAGCTAATGCTTCAAACTTATTAACAGAAGATACAAAATTAAAACCTGTTATTTTTTTTATCTCATTTGCAAAATGAACATCAAACTGCCTCTTAGAATTAATACCAGTTCCTACAGCAGTACCACCTTGCGCTAACTCAAGTAGATTACTTAAGGCTAACTTTATTCTATTAATACCCTGCAAAATTTGATACGCATAACCAGAAAATACCTGACCTAAAGTCAACGGAGTTGCATCTTGAAGATGAGTACGTCCAACCTTAACAATATTTTGAAATGCTATAGATTTACTATGTAAAGCATCATATAAATTTTTCAAGTTAGGTAATAAAAAATTTTCGGTTTCACTTACAGCTGCAATATGCATTGCTGTTGGAAAAGTATCATTAGAAGATTGAGAATAATTCACATGATCATTTGGGTGTACAGATTTACTACCTTTTTCTCCACCTAATATTTCAATAGCACGATTGGCAATTACCTCATTAACATTCATATTAGTTTGAGTACCAGAACCAGTTTGCCAAACCACCAAAGGAAACTCATCATCAAATTTACCACTAACTACTTCACTTGCTGCATCACAAATTGCATCACCTATAACTTTATCAATATCACCGTTTTTGACATTAACACGAGCTGCAGCCAATTTTACAAGCCCCAATGCCCTTATCAAAGGTATTGGCATCTTCTCAGAACCTATTTTAAAGTTATCAATAGAACGTTGCGTCTGTGCTCCCCAATCATGACAGGCAGGAACATTTATTTCTCCCAAACTATCTTTCTCTTTTCTCATATTTGATTTCATCCTTATTGCACATTAATTCAGTTATATAATTGAGTTTTTTATTTATGTCCACTACGACAACACAATTATCATGCAATATTATAAATTTCATACTATAATAAACACTTTAATAATGATTTCCTCTATATTCTATGGTTAGTGTATTAATAACAGCTGGACCAACACAAGAAGCTATTGACCCTATCAGATACATTACAAACAGTTCATCTGGTAAACAAGGATATGCTATTGCTGAGCACATGAATAACATCGGTTGGCAGGTAAACCTAGTATCTGGTCCAGTAACTATTCACAATCACAACATACCAAACATATTTTACATAAAAAGCTGTCAAGAGATGTTACAAACTTGTACAAAATTATTACCAGTAGACATCGCCATTTTTACAGCAGCAGTGACTGACTGGTCACCTATATATTCTTCAAAAAAAATAAAAAAACACAACATTACAAATATTAAAGTTAGATATAATCCAGATATTGTACATTGTATAAGTACCCATAAAAAAAGACCAAAATTGGTAATCGGATTCTCATTAGAATCAGAAAATATAATAGAACACGCAAAAACAAAACTAATAAGTAAGCAATGCGATTGGATTATTAGTAACTCAATGACAATTAATAATGAACAACTAATGGGAAACGACTATAATCAAATTACCATTGTCACCAAAGACAATTACCAAGAATTTCCAATAATGTCCAAAAAAGATGTTGCTCGTCTAATTACAGAGCAAATCATCAACTTTCTATCTCCCAAATAAAGAAGTGCAAATTTTATTTACACCAGTAAGAATAACTGACAGCAATGTTAACAAATTATCATAACTGCTTAGCTATACCTAAAAAGATACTACAAATTTATCTGACTAATATAAAAAGATAGGAAATTAGATTTGTAATGTAATATATAAACAAATCAATATACTATAAATTATTATTTTTAAGACTACACATTCTCAATAATAGCAAGTATTTAGCTCAGTGTGATTTTAATAATAATTAGACTGAAGCCATATTCTATATATCTAGCTTATAAGATCACAAGAATGAAAAATATCTTAAAAGCAAGACCACTGATAGAGAAATTATAAAATTTAAGATACACCAACAAACTATAGCAACTTAGTAAAAAATATACTAGAGCATTAAACACACATATTACAAATCATCATATACTAAACTATTCTTTATAATAAAATTACATTTAAAAACATCTATATATTTATAGACTGTACATACTAACACAAAAAATATTGACTATTTAATTTCTTAAAGCTAATGTTATAGTTAGGTATTTTATATCTATAAGTTATTCATTTATTAGATTTTCTAGGCAATTCAAAAATGTATAAACAATCTTGGGAGTTGTTAGGCAACGGACAGTATGAAGATTATACCATAGCATATACTAACGCCAGGATTATTGATCCAGAATCTAAATTAGATATTACAGGATCTCTTCTTACTAAAGGAAAGAAAATAATTGATTTTGGTAGGGATTTATTTTCCAACGGTGTACCAAGCAGCATTAACGAGGTAATAGATTGTAATAATAAAGTATTAATGCCAGGCTTAGTAGACATTCATGTACACTTTCGTGAACCAGGTCAAGAACACAAAGAAACCATCAATTCAGGAAGTAAATCTGCTGCTGCTGGAGGTATAACGACTGTTGTCTGTCAACCTAATACTGTTCCTACTATTAGCAGCGTAATAACAGCAAAATACATAAAAATGAGAGCACTAGAAAGCGCTTATGTTAACATAGAGTTCTACGCTTCAATAACAAAATCAGATAACTCACTATCTGAGATGGCATTACTAAAAGAAGCAGGAGCAGTCGGCTTCACGGACGATGGCATGCCAGTAATGAACGCTTTAACAATGAGACAAGCTTTTAGTTACTCAAGTATGTTAGATACACTTATAGCCCAACATGCAGAGGATTTAAATTTATCAAATCATGGTTGTATAAACGAAGGAAATGTTTCATATGAATTAGGATTAAAAGGAATACCTGATACTTCAGAGTCGATCATAAAAAGTAGTGATATTGCCCTCATGAAAAAAATAAAAAAAGTACATTATCACGTTTTAAATATTTCAACACATGATTATCTGAATATAATAAAGCAAGCTAAAAATCAGGGACTAAATATTACATGTGAATTAACTCCTCACCATTTAACTTTAACTGAGAAAGATATTATAACACATGGAAGTTTTGCAAAAATGAATCCACCTTTACGTACTGAAAACGACCGTATTAGTATAATAGAAGGACTAAAAAATGGTATTATCGATTGTATAGCAACAGACCATGCTCCACATGATACAAATGCAAAAGATCTGCCTTTAGACACAGCTGCTTTTGGAATAGTTGGATTAGAAACAATGCTTCCAATTTCTTTAGAGCTGTATCATAACGGTACTATATGCTTAATGGATCTACTTGCAAAGCTCACATACAAGCCAGCAGACATTATTAAAGTGTCAAGAGGACGTATTAAAAAAGGTTTTACTGCAGATTTAATCATACTAGATCTTGATCAAGAATGGGTAATTGATATATCAAAATTCTCAAGCAAATCAAAAAACTCACCTTTTCATAATCGTAAAGTAAAAGGAAGAGTTTTAAGGACTATAGTATCTGGAAAAACTATCTATAAAATGGAAATTTAGTATTTGAACTACATTTTTCTAACATTACAGTAATTCAAAGAGTATAGATAATAACATTCATATAATTTTACATCGAAAATAAATTCACTATTTTTTTATTCATTTAATCAAAATATCAATTCACAACTTTAGGACAATACAAAGTTTTAAGTACTGTAATATTGACAAAAATATCTAAAATTTAACATTTAAATCTATCTCATAGTGATAAGAAGAACTTAATTAATAGTCTACAACATTAAACAATATAAATCTTTACTTTCGACTCATGATAAAAATATCCTACAACTTTAAAAGCCATATTAAAGTTTTAAGAACTATATTGGCGAAAACATGCAAGAATTTAAGCAGTAAAAAAATATAGCCAATAGCTTTTTAATATTTAATTCCACACTAAAAACAAAAAACTATCATTTCATCTATAATATATAAAAACATTAGCAGATAACTTCAAAAGGATATCATATTTCAAACTATAAGATTATTAACAACTATCAACTATTCCACATGCCATTAAAGGAAATTATATATATTTTTTTGAAACTATATCAAGTTGCATATCTAATTAACAAGAAGCCTTTATACAAAACAATTATCATTTTGAATATGCTACAAACATTAGAAAGATTCTAACATATGCTGTAACCCTACCTATAACAACTTACTTTTATTACGTATGAAATATGAAAAGTATGAAAATCCATTAGGCTTATTTTAATTACTTTTGAATTAAAGTGCTATTCGTAGAAAACAATTTCTATATGCGCAAAAACTTCTGATCAATATAAGCAAAAATTTCTAATATCACTTAGCTTATAAGCAAGCATATGCAGTTAGAAAGCAGAATATATACACAACATTATTCTTTTTTTTATTTCTTTCTACTTCCAATTAGAAAAAATCTCATAGAATTCTTTTCTCAAGATAATATCGAATTCTTCATAAGAAACATTAATTCCTAACTCCTTAAGCGAAGTAATACCATACTCCTTAATACCACATGGAATTATACCTAAATAATGAGAAAGATCCGTAGAAATATTAATAGACACTCCATGATAAGTAATCCACTTTCTTATTCTAATTCCAAAAGCTGCAATTTTTTTTTCAGTACCGTTACTATGTACCCATACTCCTATCAAGTTAGGATTAAAATACGATTTCACTGAAAAATGATTTAAAGTTTTAACAATCCATTTACCTAAAGTCTCAACATATAACTTAACATTACACTTATTCCTCATTTTTAAATCTAGCATAACATAAATAATTCTTTGCCCAGGACCATGATAAGTATACTTACCACCTCTATTTGCAACATATACAGGAAATAAATCTTTAACTAGCAAATCTTCAACTTTAGCTCCAGTACCAGCAGTATATAATGAGCAATGCTCAAGCAACCATATCAACTCACTTTGTAAACCATTAGCAATATTTTCTACTCTTTCTTGCATAAAAGAAATAGCCTCTTGATAATCTACATGAGAAAATTCTACCTTCCATTCTATTAAACTAAACGGCATAAATTTACAAAAGCTAAAAACTATAAGAGTATATATTTCATAATATCACAAAAATGATACTTTTATAACTAACAGCATAATAAACTATTAATTTAAACTGAAGTAACTCATATTCATAGATTAAGCTCTACTCTTTAAAAACTACGAGAAAACATAAACTTTACAAACTTGATATTACAAAAAAATACTGTATAGAGCTTATCATCTTACCCAAAACATATAAGGATAAAAAAACAAACAAGCACAACACAGCAACAAATACTCGACTACCCATCATAACAGTTTCATTATAGACTAAAACAATTAAAAAATGCTATGGATATCACCTTATATAATTCTATTAAACTCATACACGCACTTCTTTATAATCTAACACATAACAATTTATAAATACACCTTAAAAACATCAAAAAACCTTTTATATTAAATTAAATTGTTATACACATATAGCTCAACATATATGACACCTAAGAGCATGTTTTTAAGATTCAAAAAAATCTTAGACTATGGATTACTAAAGAATAATGATTATTCTTACACTCTTACCCTACAATTCTACTATTAAAATTGCAAGGTGTTACAATACAAACTAATAAAGTAAAAACTAGAGATTACCTAACATAAACAACATATTTAAAGTATATTATTTCGATATCTAAAATTAAACACTACAGGACTTCACTGTAAAACATTTGCAATGGCTCTGTTGATATAGCTAAATTTCCATCAAGTTGGAGTTTATTCAATGCAATCAATTTAACAGCCTTAGGATAACAAATGTGTTCCATTTTCAATATCCTATTTGCGAGATCCTCAACACTATCTGATGAAAGAACAGGAACTGCAGCTTGAACAATAATAGGACCACCATCGACTTCTGGATATACATAATGTACTGTACACCCTGCAATTTTTACTCCAGCCTTTAATGCTTGAGATTGTGCACTTAATCCTTTAAAAGATGGTAAAAGAGAAGGATGAATATTAATAACTTTATGTAGCCACTTATTAATAAACTTTTCAGGCACAATACTCATAAACCCTGCAAGACATACTAAATCTACCTGATGCTCTTCAAGTATGCCATCAATAGCATCAAAATCTAATGGACGCCCTTGAACAAAGGTCCTCACATTACTTTTTTGTGCAAGAATAAGACCATTTGCATTAGGATTATTCGATATTACACAAGATACTTCTGCAGGAAAATCACTTTGTGCACAAGCACTGATTAGTGCTTGCATATTCGAACCCCTACCTGAAATTAAAATACCTAACTTAATTGACGCCATATAATTAAACTATCCACAATTAATCATGTATAAATATTATTGTACAATAAAGCAAATTTTTTATCTTAAATACCAAGTAACCTTAAAATGTAACAAATACTTCCTTATTAAATAAAAAAGTATCAAATTACTTACTAAGAGAAACTTTTAAATATAACTTAACAACAATTTATCTAATAGCAGTACTATAGTCAACTTTAAATTAATCGTAAGATCAATATAAAATAATTACAATTAATGAGTTTCATAATATTTCAATACAAACCTATTTAGCAACCTCACACCAAACCCTGTTGCTCCTTTAGGGCATATTTCATTACCTTCATTATCCCATGCCATACCAGCAATATCTAAATGTACCCAAGGAGTTTTATTAACAAACCGTTGTAAAAATTGTGCTGCTGTAATACTATCGGCACCATACCCTTTTGTTGAAATATTCTGCATATCAGCAACTGAAGAATTAATAAGTTGATCATAAGCATCATCCAAAGGTAACCTCCATAATTTTTCACCAGACTCATTACCAACTAAGATTAATTGATTAGCAATAGTATCATCATTTGAAAAAATTCCACCATATTGGTTATTCCCTAAAGCTACAACTACTGCACCAGTTAATGTAGCCAAATCCACCATTAATTTTGGGGCAAACATTTTTTGGGTATACCACAAGGCATCAGCCAAGACCAATCTACCTTCTGCATCAGTATTTAACACTTCAATAGTTTGACCAGACATTGAAGTGACAATATCACTTGGCCTCTGTGCATTTGCTCCTACAGCATTTTCAACCAATCCCACTACTCCTACAGCATTAACTTTTGCTTTTCTTGCAGCAAGAGTACGTATAACACCTACAACAGAAGCAGAACCGGCCATATCATATTTCATATCCCACATACCTTTAGAAGGTTTTAAAGATATTCCTCCAGTATCAAAAGTTACTCCCTTTCCAACAAATGCTATAGGACTCTCTGTTTCGTTACCCCCATTCCATCTCATTACTACAAGTCTAGATTTTTTAGCACTACCTTGTCCGACACCAAGAAGTGCCATCATTTGGTTTGCCTTCATATAATCTTCATCAAATATTTCAACTTTAACATCAAGTTTGCTCAATTCTTCATATATCATCTGAGCATAAGTTTCTGGATAAAGAATATTAGGAGGTTCTGAGACAAAAGAACGAGCTAAAAATATTGATTCACCCTCAGATTTTAAATCATTAAACAAAGCAGTAGTTTTTTGAATATTATCTTTTGAGAAGAAAACTAATTTATGTACATGAGTTGGATTGTCATCTTTTTTTTGTACAAAATATTTATCAAACTTAAAACTACGTAAAAATGCTCCATATGCAATATTAGCTACAGTATCACTATCACCATTACTTATAATTGAAGCATTAGATATTTTCATTTTATCAAGTTCAGAGTATATAACACCTCCAATTTTCAAAGATTTATTCTCATCAAAATCTTCAGCTTTACCTAACCCTACCACTATAACAACAGGATACTCATTATCTAATCCAACAATTGGTAAAACTTCTGCAAATTTACCATCAAAAGACTTATAATCTTGCACTATCTTCATAATTTGATCATTACGATCTGTTAATGCATTATTATCCTCTAAATGATTACTACCTTCAAAGATCCCTACAATTATAGCAGTTGTCTTTAATAATAATGATACTCCAGGTATCAAACTTGAAAACGATATATCTATCATATTTCCCTTAAATTGGCGTTATAACATATACAGCCTTACTTTAATCCTTTTCATAATCTTTTCAAGTAAAATCTAAACACAGCATTACACACATTCATTCAAGTACTAAAACATACTCATAAACTACACACCTAATAAGCACTATTAATACCTGAATATTCATAGATTTCCTATATAATCTTAATAAGTAACAAAGACACATAATATATGTAATAATTGCATAGAATAGAAAATACTAGTAATTAATCAAAAAATATGCTTTATTAGGCATAGATATGTACATAAAAACATTGATTATATAACTCTATGTATCATAAATTAGAATTATTTTCTCAAAATTATACTGATTATATGGGTAAAGCCAGTAAACAGCTTACTATAAATCATCATATACAAATGTTTTCCTTAACAATTGTATTATCAAATATCTATAATTACTTTATAGAAAAACTATAGCAAAAATATTTAAAAAAACATAATATAATGTCTTGTAAAACTAAGTTAAGGTATAATAAAACGATAAATATTATAGTTTTTATGATTCAAAATTCAAATTATGGTAATGAAATGAACTATTTAGCAAAGTTACTGTTATGTTTATTCATAAGTACAATATATACACACAATACAATAGCAAATGATGACGTGCTTGTGAACTGTAAAAGAACACCCCAAATTTACGATCTTAGCAATAAACCAAGTAAATTTTCATTATCAAATAATTTAAGACGTAAAATTAGTAGTCCACTGACAGCTGATGGAGAATTAATATATATTGTCGGAAGAGTAACAGATATAAATTGCATACCTGTAAAGGATGTTAGTGTTTTCATCTGGCACGCAAATACACATGGAATATATCAACACAATCAAGATGACAACAGCACATCAGAACTTATACCAGAAGAATTAGATACGTACGATTACCAATTTATTGGATCTGGAAAAGCAGTAACTGATAATTTAGGAAACTATAGCTTCATAACTATCATGCCTGGCACTAATAATAAAAACAAAATTCCTAAAGTACATTTCATGTTACAACACTTAGAATTTCCAGAGTTTAACACAACAATGTTTTTTCCAGAATATAACAATTTAACAGATAGAAAATTTAACAGCAATTCTAATTCGCACCTACTAGTAGCCCAATATAGCAAAAACACACTTGGAATTAAGACTTATTATTTTAACATTACAATTGAAGGGAGAGTTCCTTACAAGTCTTACAAATAATAGTCACTTTTGCCAATAACCACACACAGGTTCTTATTGCAAAAACATATAAGTAAGAAATAATAACTTTAAAACTGTACATGAATTCATTTTGACTAATAAAAACAATCAAATTTCTATAACCAGTACTAAAGTTAGGCATCCTTAAAGAAACTTTAAATTTATTATTAAAGACAACAAAAACTATACTGAAACAATTAAAATCCAGAAAAAAACATCTTACAATATATTAGATTAATATTGATGTATTGAATAGATAACATTTCTAAAAATCACAATCCTGTATTCTTGACAGACTTAGTCATTTCTATAACATAAGCTAACACTGCTGACTTTAACAATCTGAATAATTACAAATATCCATTATTATCCAAGTTAGGAAAAATTTACTAAATAGGACAATAACATATAAAACCAAGTCCTAAATATAGATTTATCCTATTTTACAGAGTAACTTCATGTATATTCCTGAAGTATTTGATCAAGAAAACATTAAAGATATCATTTCCATGAATCATAAGTTACACGACAATAACATGTGTCACAAATCAAGCACAACTTTTATAATATAGAAGTAGACTAATAATTCTGACTTTAATAACTTTCTTGTTACCAAACACTGACCTGAATAACTATAAATATTTACACTACTTAAATCCAGTACCAACTTACAAACATAACTTTATTTGTTACATTGACTTACAAGTATATTCAAAAAAGAATGATTTTTCATAATTATGACTCACAAAACCATACAAACATCGAATACAACTCATCACAAAAATCTAAGTACCTCATATCTTTTTTAATCTGACTTAAATAACTAAAACCTATATCTGATCTTTACACAAATTATCTAATTAATGAAAAAACTCCCTACTAATCTTTCTTCTAATATATTACAGCTTATTAATGACTAAATCACAGTCTAATAAATCTACTCTAAGGTTATCTCCCTCTTGTATCTTATTAGCAAGAATTAATTTTGCCAAATTATTCTGTACTTTTTGTTGTATTAGTCTTTTTAAAGGCCTAGCTCCATATAGAGGATCATAACCATTCTCCATTAACCATACCTTGGCCTCAGAAGATAAACTAATAGTTAACTTTTTTTCAGCAACAATTTTTTGTAAAAGAGAAAATTGTACATCTATTATTTTCTCTATATGTTCCTTAGTTAATCTATGAAATACAATAGTCTCATCTAATCTATTTAAAAATTCTGGACGAAAATGATGAAGCAGTATATCAGTTATAGATTTTTTCACAGATTCTTCATTTACATCTTTCTGACTGCTGATTAATATTTCTTGCCCTAAGTTTGATGTTAAAACCAGTATTGTATTACGAAAATCCACTAATTTGCCACGATTATCAGTTAACCTTCCCTCATCCAATACCTGTAATAGAATATTAAAAATATCGGCATGAGCTTTTTCTATTTCATCAAAAAGTATCACTTGATAAGGCCTTCTCCTAACAGCTTCAGTCAACATACCTCCTTGATCATATCCTACATATCCAGGAGGAGCTCCTATTAATCTAGAAACTGCATGTTTTTCCATAAACTCTGACATATCAAATCTTAAAAGAGCAGATTTATCACAAAATAAAAATTCAGCTAATGTCTTTACTAGTTCCGTTTTACCTACACCAGTGGGCCCAAGAAATAAAAAAGATCCTAAAGGCTTATTAGCATCTTGTACTCCTGCACGTGATCTTCTAACAGCATCACTTACTGCTTTAATCGCACTCTCTTGTCCAATTACTGTTTTTCCTATTTCTTCTTCCATGCGTAGCAATTTTTCTCTTTCATTACTCATCATGTTCTCAATAGGAATACCTGTCCATTTTGATACAATACTTGCTATATCACTTTCAGTAACCTCCCTCTTTAAAAGATTACTACTCAACTTCTCGCATTTTTTTAATTCCTTCTCAAGTTCTGGTATAATACCATACATTAATTCACCAGCTTTTGCTAAATTACCAGATCTTTGAGCTTTTTCTAAATCACTTTTAGCATTGTCCAACTTCTCTGCACATTCCTGCATTTTTAATATTTTTATCTTTTCTGCCTGCCACTTACTATTTAATTCTGTTGCTTGAGCATCTAATTTATTTAATTCTTCATTTAATTGCATTAATCTCTGTTTTGAAGATTCTGTATTCTCTTTCTCTAAAACTCCAGCTTCAATTTTTAACTGAATGATTTTTCTATCTAGCTCATCAATTACCTCAGGTTTACTATCAATCTCTATCCTTGCACGACTTGCTGCCTCATCAATCAGATCTATAGCCTTATCCGGTAAAAATCTATCCGTAATATAGCGATTTGATAAAGTTGAAGCTGCAATTATTGCACTATCCATGATCCTGATACCATGATGTATCTCATATTTTTCTTTTAAACCACGTAAAATAGAAATTGTATCATGAACAGTCGGTTCAGAGATAAATACAGGTTGAAATCTTCTAGCTAATGCGGCATCTTTTTCTATATGCTGCCTATACTCATCTAACGTTGTTGCTCCTATACAATGTATTTCACCTCTTGCTAAAGCAGGTTTTAGTAAATTTGAAGCATCCATAGCTCCATCTGTAGCACCTGCACCAATCAATGTATGCAACTCATCAATAAATAATATAACACTTCCATTCGAAGATACTATCTCATTTATGACAGATTTTAACCTTTCTTCAAACTCTCCTCTATATTTTGTACCAGCAACAAGCATACCAAGATCCAATGCCATTATTTTTGTATTTCTTAATCCAACTGGAACATCACCTATTACTACTCGTTGTGCTAACCCCTCAATAATAGCTGTTTTACCAACACCAGGATCACCAATTAATACTGGATTATTTTTTGTTCTCCGTGATAAAACTTGCATTGTACGTCTAATTTCTTCATCCCTTCCAATTACTGGATCTAGTTTTCCAGCCATAGCAGACTCAGTAATATCTTTAGCATACTTTTTAAGTGCATTAAACTTTTGTTCAGAATTAACAGTATCAGCTTTAGCTCCATTACGCATATTAACTATCAACGATTCTAATTTTATTGGAGTAACACCATGTGCAAGCAATATATTAGAAACACTACTTTTAATTATTACAAGAGCTTGCAATAATCGCTCTACAGTAACATAGGTATCCTGATTTCTCTTTGCAAGACTAATTGCTTCCTCTAACACCTGAGCCATTTCTTTAGATAGATGTATATGGCCACTACCACTCCCACTAACAACAGGTAACTTATTTAAAGATAGTCTTACATCACTGTACACTTTCTCTATATCACATCCACACGAAGTAAGCAAAACTTCAATAAGTTCATCTTTATCATCCAACATCACCTTAAGTAAATGTTCAGGAACTAAAGACTGATGCCCTAATGCAATAGCTGAAGTCTGTGCTTGCATTATTAAGTTCTTTGATATATCAGTAAACTTATTCAAATCCATAATTCAACTTCCTCACAATACTTAAGCATTTATATAAGCATTATTTAAAAAAATTAAAGATACATTGCAACTTAAATATAGGAAAAAAATACTGTTTTATTAATAATAATATTTATTACAGTAATATACTCTCACTCAATAAAAACAAACATCGTATAAATTATTTATACATATAAACTATCTTTACTATATCTAATAGCATAATCACTACCTATAGATATTAACAACAAAACTCATAATACTACTAAGCCCAGACGACAAACATATAAATTTAAAAAAACAGTCTTATAAAATAAAGTGCAACCAGTAATAATGTACAGGTATATTTTACAAATTTCCTCCAATAGAAACTAAAATAACAAATACATACCAGCTGTTTTGCTTGCCAAGTATACTTATACTGCTTATCATCGTAATTATCTAAATAACAAGGTACCATATGGAAAAACAGTTAGAAGGTAAAGTAGCAATAATTACAGGTGCTTCTGGAAGCTTAGGATCAGCTGTTGCAAAAAGATTTGCCAAAGAAGGTGCCTGTCTAATTTTAGTAGCAAAGAATATTAATAAATTAAACTCTGTTTATGATTCCATTAAGGAATCAGGAGGTGATGCAATGTTAGCAGCTGTCGATTTACAAGACTTTGATACTATAAAAAACTTTGCATCATCTATAGAAAACAAATTTAAACATATAGATATACTAGTATTAAATGCTGCAATTGTAGGCGATCTAAACCCAATACAAGATTATGAATACAATACTTGGAAAAGGATAATGGACATAAATTTCACATCCAATTGGCATTTAATCAAATATTTTGATCCACTACTTAAACTCTCTCCAGCTGGTAGAGTAGTAGCAGTAACATCTGAAGTCACACAATCACTTTCTAGGTATCCATATTGGAGTCCATACGCATCAAGCAAAGCAGCACTAGAAACAATGATACAAATATATGCTACAGAAACTAAACACAGTAAATTATGTGTCAATATGGTATATCCATCATTAATGGATAGCAATATATATGCTCAAGCTTTCCCAACAAAGAAGTAGCACAATCAGTACTTTCAGAAGATTTTACTGATAAGTTTGTTGAATTATCATCTACTCAATGTAATGTGACAGGACAAACCTACAAATTAGCTTCTGAATTCGAATGTTAGGTAGATAGGTTACTTTGATATAGTTTAATGATTTATAATGTAAACTGAATTGTAGAAGTATATAAACTTAGTACCATTAATATACATTCCCCTTGGTACAAATTGTAGTAAGAACAATAAACTAACATTATACCAAAACACTACACAATTTAAGAATTTTTTTTAACCAATAACTTTATTATACAAGTGCTAACACAATAACAACAACCTATAAACCTTAAATAAATAATACCACTAATTAAATTACACAGTTACCACCACATAACTGAGTAACATTTATTAAGGTTACAATAAATAAAATCAATAATAAAAATTTAAAATCTATTTCGAATATAATTTTGTTTAACCCATTAATTTAACAACAGACTTTTAACATTAAAACCTATATTACCCGAAATAACAGCATTATTAAATAATAAAACAATACTTAAAATATACAACATTCAATAATCAACGATTAAATAGCACGTACTAATTGGTAAGCTAATTAATATATTATAAATGTAACACACACATATAGAGCTGGAGTAAAACATAAAAATTTTACTCCAACCAGGAGAATAAAGAAGTTTAGAAACCTCCCATACCACCCATTCCTCCCATACCAGCACCACCAGCACTACCAGCAGAATCATCCTTAGATGGAACATCTACTACAATAGCATTAAGAGTCATAAATACTGCTGCAAGAGATACAGCAAAATCAAATGCTATACGAACTACTTTAAGTGGATCAATAACCCCAGAAGTAAATGCATTTGCAAAATTCATTGTATCAACGTTAAAAATAAGTTCTTTATCATTTTGCTTTAATAGATGAGCAATAACACATGGTGCATTTTCTGATCCAGAATTTTTAATTATACGTTTAATAGGAGCTTGTAAAGCACGTTTTATAATGTTAATACCCAATTGCTCATCATCATTTTTGCTCTTTAAGCTATCAAGCGTTGACAACGTATACAACAATGCAGCACCACCTCCTGGCACAACACCTTCTTCAACAGCAGCTCTAGTTGCATGTAGAGCATCTTCAACACGATCCTTACGTTCTTTAACTTCAACTTCACTTGATCCACCTACTTTTAATACAGCAACACCACCTGAAAGTTTAGCTAAACGTTCTCTTAATTTTTCTTTATCATAATCTGAAGTAGAAGATTCAATTTGCATTTTAATTTGACTAATTCTATTTTGTACATTAGTAGAGCTATTATCTACACTACCAATAATAGTAGTAGTATCTTTTGTAATACGTATATTTTTAGCTGTTCCTAATTCAGCTAAAGTCAGATCTTCCATTTTTATTGCAAGTTCATCGTTAATGACATGTTTAGCTCCAGTTAAAATTGCAATATCACCTAACATATCTTTCCTTCTATCACCAAACCCTGGTGCTTTAACTGCTGCAACATGCAATCCACCACGTAATTTATTTAATACAAGCGTACTAAGTGCTTCACCTTCTACATCTTCAGCAATAATTAAAAGAGGTCTCCCTGATCTAGCTACATTTTCTAAAATTGGTAGTATAGGTTGTATTATATTAAGTTTCTTTTCCGTTAATAAAATATAAGGATTTTCAAATTCTACTAACATTTTTTCTGAATTAGTAACAAAATAAGGAGAGAGATATCCACGATCAAACTGCATACCATCAGTTTTTTCAACATCTAATTCTTTAAATCCTTTACTTTCTTCAACTGTAATAACTCCATCTTTACCAACTTCTTTAACACACTGTGCAATTTTACTACCTATATTCTTATCACCGTTAGCAGAAATGGTAGCAACCTGAGCAATTTCTTCTTCAGATAATATTTCACGTTTCATAGACATCAAAGCTTCTAACACAGCTTCTTTAGCTTTAAGTACACCGTCTTTAATACAAACAATATCAGCTCCAGCAGCTTTAGCTTTAGATACTTCTTCTATAACTTTTGCAGTCAAGATAGAACATGTAGTTGTTCCATCACCAACTTTATCGTTACATTGGGAAGCGCTTTGAGTAATTATATTAGCAATAGCTTGAGCTAATGGATCTTCTGGTTTTATACTTTTAATAACCTTATACCCATCTTTTGTAACTTCTGGGGCTCCATAAGGTTTGCTAATAGCCACAGTAAGTCCTTTAGGTCCAGCTGTACATCCTACAGCATCTTCTAAAATACGAACAATCTCTCTAATTGATTTATCCAGTTGTTCACCTGTTACAACTACATTTGCCATGTTATTTAATCTCCATTTAATAAAAAATTAACCAAAACCACTTATACTTGAGCCAATAAAAAAAACACATGTATAATATGGTTTAAAACCATATGAACTATGCTTCTTTTGCGATTATATCGCTCTCTTTCATTACTATGTATTTTTTATCACAAAATTCAATTTCATTACCAGCCCACTGGCGATAAAGAACTACATCACCTTTTTTAATCGTCATAGGAAGAATATTACCATTACTGTTGTAGACTCCTGGTCCAACAGAGACCACTTTACCTTTAGTAGGCTTCTTTTTTGCTGAATCAGGAAGCTGTATAGGAGAATTACTTTGACTCTCCTCCAAAGGCTCGATCAACACATTATCATGTAACATATTTAGATTCATATACACTACCTCTGTAAAAATAAATTATCAGTAGCACTAGCTACTACCGGTTAAAACCATATATAATATCAAGAAATCTAATTTCAAGTACCAATCAATAATTTTATAATACATATTACACAAATTTTCACAAGCTCAGAACCTCGTACAGCAGTAAAAAATTTCTCACACTTTATTAAATATCTTGATAACTATAAAAAAAATTAATTGACTTGATTAGTAAAAAATTTTGATATTTAAATAATTAAATTTTTAAATAAGTTCATGAATATTGAAGATGAACGCAAAAAACAACAACTTGGTCATAGAAAAAGACTCAGGCAAAAGCTACTATCTGGTGGTAGCAAAGGATTACTAGATTACGAAATTCTAGAATTAATATTATGCTCTGCCCATTCAAGAAAAGATGTAAAACCAATTGCAAAAAGGTTAATCAAGCATTTTGGTACTTTTGCAAAAGTTTTTTTTGCTGATTCCACTCAATTAAAAGAAGTCCCTGGCATAGGAGAAGCATCTATATCGTCAATTTTCTGTATTAGGGAGGCATTAAGTAGAATCTTGCGAGCAGACATTGATAATGGACAAATAATCAATCAATGGCAAAAGCTAATAGAATACCTAAGAATAAAAATAGGCAATGGAAGCATAGAAAATTTCCATATACTATACTTAAATACAAAACATAAACTTCTTGCAGATGAAGTTCAAGATACGGGCACTGTCAATCAAACTCCTTTATATATTAGAGAAGTAATAAAGAGGTGTTTAGCTTTAGGAGCTACATCTATTATCATTGCACATAATCATCCAAGTGGCGATACTAAACCTTCCAAAGCAGACATTGACATTACCAAACAACTAGCAATAGCATGTAACAATATAGGAATAACACTAATAGACCATGTAATTGTCACATCTAATGACCACTATAGTTTTAAAACACATGATCTATTATAAGCAAAAAAACAAATAATTCTTCATTACTTACTAAGTTAACAATATTTTCTAAGAATTCTTTATTCAATCTTTCAAAAAATAACATCCAACAACCCTATCAGGATTCAATAGTTTTAACAGCAAACAAAAAATTAAAACTATTATTATATAAACAATATTGAAACTAATAAGACCATTTTAGTAACCTACCACTATTTTAATAATACTAATTTACTAAACTGAAAAATCCACAAACACATAAAGACTTATTCATATTACTTTAATATTTAATAGAGACTGAATATTTGCACATTAGAGAAACATACAGCTAATCAACAATTAAAAGACTTATCCTAATTATACTGTATTCCTTCATAATCAGGTTTCTGTATGTAACAATATACTTTTAAGATATTATCTATCAAAATCTTTCACTTTAACATACCAAGTATTTAATTAAACAATACGCTAAATATAATTTTAAAACAAGTTTTACCCATTAGTACATATATAAATATAGCTCATACTTACACATTTTAATCTCTACATTATCTGCAAAAATACTCGTCCTCTTTAATCTAGCAGTACATCAATTACATAAGTTCGTATCACTTACAAAAATATTGAACAGCATTACAAAAGATTTTCATTCCATCTCCATAAACAGGATAATCAATATTAGAACGCAAACACTTCTCTTTAATTTGTGTCCAATTATCTTGCTGTGTAAAAAACATTGCCCTTTCCGGATGCGGCATCATTATCAGCACTTTACCACTATCATCTGACAATGCTGCAATATCATAAACTGACCCATTAGGATTATAAGGGTATTCTTGATTCGCATAATTACCTGTATTTGTAATATATCGTAACGCAATATTGTTCTCAAGAGATGAGATCGTAGAATTGTCTGCAATCAAAAATCTACCTTCTCCATGTGCAATCGGAATATATAATTCATCCAACTTCTGCAACCATACAGAATTACTTGACGGATTAACTTTCATCTTTGTCCATCTGCATTGATATTGCTTAATAGAATTATTTAGAAGAGTCACACATGAAAAGTTTGATATCAACCTAATCAATATCTGACAACCATTACATATACCTAAGACTAATTTATCCTTTATTAAAAATTCTTCTATTTCTTCTTTCAAGTTATTAAAAAGTCTTAATGCAAAAGCATTTCCAGCACCAGTATCATCTCCATAAGAAAAACCACCTGGTATTACAAGAACATTATAATCTTTCAACAATTTAGGATTTGATACTATTTCATTAATATGGACTATACTCCCTTTTACATTACATGATAATGATTCTCCAGCTCTAACAAAAGCAAACAGAGTTTCCTCTTCACAATTTAAACCATATCCACATAAAACAATAACATTCATATCTTTTACACAGTATATCAAATCTTTATTAGCTTAACATAAAAAGCAAATACTTAAACTTTCTTATTACGTTACTATCCTTGCAAAAGTAAAACCACAATACACCAATACATTCCTGCAATTATACAATATAATCCATATTAGACACTGATCTTTTTATTTTAGACCATTGTAATAACACAAAATATCTGCCAGTAGAAATTTCACAGTAGACTGTTATCTCAGATCAAATCCAATATATAACAGAGCTCTACCAAACATCAAAATCAATCTATATAAATTCTACATACGAATTTACTATAAATCCCCAATAAAACATCTTTAGTTAATCAAAAATATTACAATATTTTAATAATTTATAATAATACTTTCTATTAAGCTAAAAACATAAGACGATATAAAAATTAGATATCATAAATAGAAGTTTATTATAAACCTCAATTCAAATAATTCTTAATTTTGATATCCTAAGAACAAAACATTACTAACAACATCTTTTAATCAATCTAAAAATATCAAATACAGAATATGATTAATAATTTGTTTCTAAGAATTAAGGAAGTTATATTAAAATATTCAGTTACAGTAAGTAATTTTTGAGATGTAAAATAATCCAATACTTCATTATACTAAAACAATAACTTTTTAATTTTTACACCTAATGTATTTAAGCTAGAATATATTCCTAGCTTAAACGCTAAAAAAACTAACATACATAGCAACACTATTTTCATTAAACAGATAATCAACACATGCTATACATATTAAAAACTGACTAATCAGTATTTCAATGATTCACAATTAGCTACATCTTTTTCTCACTTTACCCACAATATATTTATAAAGCTTATAAATTAAAATTTTAAAATTCATAAATAATATCATTTTTTACATAAGGTAACTTTATTGACAATTTGAACAAAATTACTACTATTAATCTTTAGTTATTTAATATATATCTTTTCATGGAAAAATATGACGTAGTAGTTATAGGAGGGGGGCATGCAGGATGTGAAGCAGCAGCAGCAGCAGCTCGTATTGGGGCAAAAACCTTACTTATCACACATTCGATATCCACAATTGGAGAAATGTCTTGTAATCCAGCTATTGGAGGAATTGCAAAAGGTACTGTAGTTAGAGAAGTTGATGCTCTAGATGGCTTAATGGGAAAAGTTATAGACCAAGCTAGTATTAACTCCAGTATATTAAATAGAAGTAAAGGCCCAGCAGTATGGGGACCAAGAGCACAAGCAGATAGAGTTCTATATAAACATGCTATGCAAGACATAATACTGAATTATACAAATTTAACAGTATTAGAAGCATCTGTAGAAAATTTCACAATAACAAAAAACAATGAAATAACTATTGTTGAAGCTATTATAACATCCGATCAACAAACAATATATACAAAGAAATTAATATTAACTACTGGTACATTTTTACAAGGAATGATACATATAGGAAGTTACAACACTCCAGCTGGCAGATTTGGCGAACAGCCTTCTATAGGATTAGCAAAGACACTAAAAGAATATAATTTTAAATTAGGACGTTTACGTACTGGTACTCCTCCGAGGCTTGATATAAATAGCATTAATTTTTCAGGGTTACAAGAACAAAAAGGAGACATTATTCCTTCTCCTTTTTCTTACATGTCAAAATCAATAGATATACCACAAATTTCATGTTATTTAACTGCAACTAATAATAAAACTCATGAAGTAATAAAAAATAATCTACATCGTGCAGCAGCAAGTAATCTATTAAAAGACATAAAAGCACCTAGATATTGTCCTTCAATAGAAGAAAAAGTTAGAAGATTTTCAGACCGTAATAGTCATCAGATATTCCTAGAACCTGAAGGATTAAGTTCTGATATTATTTACCCTAACGGTATTACCACTTCATCTCCTATTGACGTACAATATGAAATGCTAAAAACAATTCCAGGATTAGAAAAAGTTAATATAATCAGAAGCGGTTATAGTGTTGAGTACAATTTCATTGATCCGAGAGAATTATATCATACTTTAGAAACAAAAAAATAAACGGTTTATATTTTGCAGGACAAATAAACGGCACTACCGGATACGAAGAAGCAGCAGGACAGGGAATTATAGCTGGTATCAATGCTGCATTATCACTTAACTCAAATTACGAACCTTTTATATTAAAAAGAAGCGATGCATATATTGGTGTTATGATAGATGACTTAGTCACATTAGGCACATCTGAACCATATAGGCTTTTCACATCAAGAGCAGAATACAGACTAAGGTTACGTTCTGACAATGCAGATTTACGTTTAACTGAATTAGGATATAAAATATCACTTATTTCATTTGAAAGATACTCTGCTTTAAAGGAGAAAAAGAAAAGAATAGCAGACTTAACAAACATGTTAAAAAATACCATAATAACACCTACACAACTTGCTGAATACAAGATACCTATATCTCAAGATGGAGTAAAAGGAGTGCTTTTAATTTACTAGGCCATCAGAACATAAATATAGAAGTTTTACTTAAGGCTTGTGAAATAACACAAGACTTTGATAAAAGCATTACAGAACAAGTAGAAATCGAAGCAAAATATGCACCCTACCTCAGTAGGCAAGATGCAGATATAAAATCCTTCATAGATGAAGAAAATACACATATTCCAAACAATATAGAATTTTCAAAGATCCACGGTTTATCAAAAGAGATTCAAGAAAAGCTACAACATATAAAACCACCTTCTATTGCTTCTGCAAGGCGCATACCTGGCATAACTCCAGCAGCAATTACTAACATTCTTATTTACTTACGTTGTCATAGAAATAAAAAAATTTCATAGAATATAGCCATCCAATAACTGAAACATACTGTATACTATTGAGAGGATATTATTAACTCTTCAGTGACTGCTATTAAAGACAATTAATTTCCCTAAAACCACTACAGAAAATACCCTAAAAAACTTCATGAAGTATCAGCATATATATTTAATAATTTATATTATTAAGGACATTCTATAATTTATGACTATACTTTTTAAAAGCAAATATTCTCTAATAGACTTCTTTCAATAGTTATTTAAACATAACATAACGCTAACACAAACAAATATTATATTCAATAAGACAACTTACTCACTGACGTAGATTAGTAAAAATTTATTTTCTATTTTATATAAATAAGATATTCTAACTTTTATAGAACAAAAGACTAGTCAACAATATATAGTGCCCTTATACCTACAAAAAATACAAACCATATAATATGCGCAAAATACCCTTTCAACTGATATCTAACAGAATATACTCAAGAAAATTGTAATGCATTATGATAACAACAGAGTAATCTTTAAAGAACACAGATTATATATGCACACACAACATAATCTGTCATATAATAATCTAATTTACAAAAACACATACTTAAAATTTCTAAAAAATAATAACTATATGTCAAATCTATTATAAACGTTTGTACATGAGGTCACTTGTGAAAGTAATAAACATTTTATAGTTACTTCTTGTTTAGCATACATGCTTTCAATAATCCAAAACATGAAACTTACGCACATTAAACCTACAGCCCATCATACTAATTCTAAAAACTTATCTACTATTTCTAATTACTTTTTTTTATATTACTGTTTATGTATACAACATTACTTACTCAAGCAAACAAACTTTCTACCTTTTTTTCAAATTATAGAACATATGTTTTCAAGATTCAAAAATCAGATTTACCCAAATTCAAAATTATAGCCTATTCTATAACTCTATAAATAAATCTATTTTTCATTAGTGTGACAACATATTTATCTAGAGGTTATGTCAGGTATAGTATTGCTAATATGCATAATACCCGTTGATTTGATAATAATAGACTCTACTGTGAAAAACCCTTTAGAATACTTAATACCTTGAACTAAGCTACTATCAGTAATACCTGTAGCTATAAATATTGAGTCAGATTTAACCAATTCCTCTATAGAATAAACTTTGTTTATATCTTCAATTCCAAATTTTTTTGCTCTTTCTCTCAAATGATCTGTATCAAGAATTAGCCTACCTTCTATATAGCCACCCATTGATAATAATGCTGCTGCTGCAAGTACACCCTCTGGTGCACCTCCAATTCCAACATATAAATCATGTGTTCCTTTCATTAGTGATACTACAGCTGAAATATCTCCATCATCTATAAGCTTTATACGAGCTCCACACTTTCGAATACCCTGAATTAACTCTAAATGCCTCTCTCTTTGTAGGACCATTACAATTAACTCATCAACTTTACATTTTTTTACTTGTGCTAAATTATTCAAATTTGTTTCTATATCGTTTTTTAAAGAAACTACACCTCTAGGTATACCAGAACCTATAGCAATTTTTTCCATGTATACGTCAGGAGCATTTAAAAACCCACCTTTTTCTGTAACTGCAATAACAGACATAGCCCCATTTTTATAATGAGCACATATGGTTGTCCCTTCAAGTGGATCAAGAGCTATATCGACATCAATTCCACCAATACCAACTTTTTCTCCAATATATAACATAGGAGCATTATCTCGTTCCCCTTCTCCAATAACAACAGTACCATTAATTTCCAATAATTTTAACGACTTTCGCATAGCATTAACAGCAGCTCGATCTGCATTTTTCTCATCTCCTATTCCAAGACATCTATAAGATGCTAAAGCTGCAGCTTCTGTAACTGATAATAAATTAAAATCTAAACCTTGCATTATTAAAATCCATATAGCTTAACAAGACACATCATAATACTATAAACGATAATGATATCAACCCTTCAAATACGTTTTTTAATTTCATACGCATATAACAATACAAATCATTATAGAATAACATCTCATATGTATAATTGCTTACTCATCAATTCAAAATTATAATTTTTAATAATAAGCTATACAACCTACTTAGATAATTTAATTCTTAAACAAACTTTGACAAAGAACTCAACAGACTAATTTGTTATTAATTTACTCGATTACTTTTCATATAGACATGATTTGTATATTGTATTAGAAAAACGTCAACAAACACATTATACAGCAGCTTTATTATTACAGTTGCAGATATACAAAAGGTAAACTTCTTAATATATATTCCTTAAAAGAAAAGAGTAAAAAAATTTTAGATTAACAAATATAAATAAAGTTATCAAAATATTAATATCCATCACTTTAATATTAACTACAAATAAAAATGAATTTTGGATTGCTAAATTTACATGACAGAATAATATAATACGAAGTAAGTAACACTAAAAAAATAATATCTTATAATACTGAGTGAATACGCGTGACAATAAAAAAAACATTATTAATTGCCTTACTATGCTTTGGATGCACACAGAAACCAGCTCCGTACTTTTTAAGAGGCGAGGAATTCCATGGCAAAAAAGAGCTAGATGATATAAATGAATATCAGCTTATAAAATACAATTCTCAAAAAGATGACAATACTAATAAAGAAACAATACTTAACGAAACAAATAGAGAACTAAAGAATATTGATCAGCACTGTAACTTTATCATGCCTCTAGATGGTATTATTACATCTAAATTTTCTATAAATAACCAAGATAAGAATTGTAACGAAGGAATCAATATAAAATCATATGGAACAAAACAAATAAAAGCATCATGTACTGGAAAAGTACTATACGTAGGGAAAGGACCAAAATGGTACGGCAACATGATAATAATAGCACATAATAAAAATACTATTACCACATATTCTTATCTTGACACTATAAATGTAAAAATAGGAGACCAAGTAAAACAAGGTGAAGTTATAGCATCTATCACAAGCAATACCACAAATGGTCAAAAAAACAAATCATACTTATGTTTTGCGATGCGCAAACATGGGAAACCTGTGAATCCACTGTTATATATCAATTGTAAATAACGAAGATTTAGCTACTGGTAAATATGCTTACCATAACAAGCTATGTAACAATACATAAGGAATTAAATTAATAGCAAATTTTATGTACTAATACTTTGCATAATGAAACAAAAACAAACATGGAAAAATGATTTTATTGTTGTACATTTTAGAAGTAAAGCATAACCTAAAAGTTAATTACTTGAAAAATTTTTCTTAATAATTACAACCAAGAACAAGTAATAAACAACAAAAATAATATACAACCTTTGATATTAAATTCAAATAATTTATAAAAATTATATATCTATTAAATAATAATTAAACTGATATAGTTACTAAATTATTACAGAGTAAGCTTAACTAAGGTGCATATTTGTTAAATTATCAATATATATAAATTACTATTAATAATAATTAGAGCAAGTAAGAGAAAATAAAGACATTTAATGTAAATTTTTTGATGTTCATCAGCAGATTAAGGTTATAAATGTCAGAATATGTATCAGAAAAAAGGGCAATAAGAATACTATTTTCTTATTGGAACGAGTTACGTGATAATAAAATTTTTCCAGAGATACAACAAATTGAACCAGAAGAAATTACAGAAATTTGGCCTTATTGTTTTATCATTGAAGTCATAAATGATAATGATAAAGATGGGCAGAAATATAATTGTACATATATAGGAGAAAAGGCCATAGAATTATATAAATCAGATATTAAAGTCTATGCTGAGGCTCAAAATATTACACTTTTTTTCCCACAAGTAATAGAGAATCTATTTGATCATTTAGAATCAGTTGTAGAAAATCTAGAGCCAATTATGGATGAATCAGAGACTGAAAGTGCAGACGGAAATTATATAAAAATAAGACAATGTTTATTGCCTTTAGGTCACAATAATGAAGTGACTCATATAATAGGAGTAGTAGGAGGAAAAATATATTGAAATACCAATATAAAGCACCTACATGGATAACATTATAACATAAAATGTATAAATATATTCAAAAAATTGATTGACTGTTTTACCAATATTGACTAGTATACCGTCACCTAATGAGTGTAAAAAGTTATTTTTTATTGCAAGCTATTTTTTATAAACAGGTAGTTTATGAGGTTTTTCTTACACGATATATCAAGGATAGGAGTATCGCTTATTGGAGTAGCTTTAGGAACACTTAGTACTGCCAATCAAGGATTCAAGAAGTGTCTATCACTATATTTAAAAGATGACAATTTTGTCACTCAAGATGAATTTAAAATTTTAAATAACTCTGTTAAAGAGCTAATGTTAAAGCAAAGTAAAATTGAAGAGCAGTTATCACAAAAATGACCAATTGCATCACAATAAGAAATGATTGGCAACTAGATGAAGTATTGAAGCTTTTTAACACTTCATTTAATGATTTAATACTGCAGTCTCATTTAATACATAGAAAGTTTTTTAATAACAATGAAGTACAAGTTGCTTCATTATTAAGTATCAAAACTGGAGGATGTCCGGAAAATTGTAGATATTGTTCACAAAGTGCACATTATAAAACAGGACTTCAAAAAGAAAATTTACTTGATATTGAAGTTGTTAAAAAAGCCATACAAAAAGCTAAGAATAATGGAGCAGATAGATTTTGTTTTGCAGCCGCATGGCGCCAATTAAAAGATAGAGATATAGAATATATATGCAACATTATCAATTTAATAAAAAGTGAAAAACTAGAAAGTTGCGCTTCATTAGGGATGATAACTTTAGAACAAGCAAAAAAGCTAAAAAGTGCTGGATTAGATTTTTATAATCACAATATCGATACCTCTCGTGATTTTTATCACAATGTAACCACCACACGCAGTTATGAAGACAGATTAACAAGTCTAAATAACATTCAAGAAGCAGGAATCAACGCATGTTGTGGAGGAATTTTAGGACTTGGTGAAAGTGTAGAAGACAGAGCAAAAATGCTATTAACTTTAGCAAACTTAAAACAGCATCCACGTTCAGTTCCAATTAATAGGTTAGTCCCAATAAAGGGCACACCTTTTGAAAACAATATAAAAATAGACACCATTGACTTTATAAAAACTATTGCTGTTACTCGTATTCTAATGCCACAGTCATACGTAAGGCTCGCTGCAGGACGTAGCGATATGTCAGAAGAAATGCAAGCTATATGTTTATTTGCTGGAGCAAATTCCATATTTTACGGAGAAAAACTACTGACAACTCCCAATGCTGACTGCAATAACGATAAAAATTTATTATTTAAGCTTGGAGTAAAAACAAAAGAATCTATATTAACACAATAAATAACTTACAAAATCATTAGGTAGAATCAACAATTATACACATTCAATACTAAACAAGCCCTAAATATGTTTCACTAAGGTAACATTTGTCACTTACACAAATTTCAACTTTATACTATAAAGTATTAGCTTTGTTCTAACTACAATAACTGTCCTTTACTCAAAATTACATAATCAAAAAATCATTTATTTACTAGAAAGATTAACAACTTGAATAAAAAAATGTCAAATAAATACATTCATACAAATTCAATTTCTAAAGTATTAACAGCTTTTTCGTAATTATAACATATAACAAAATTCATTACTCATACTTATACTAAAAACAGAAGAAGACCTTATTTCTAATTATAAAGAATAATTCCTTTTTAATATAGCTAGAATTTATAAAGTCCATTAGGGAAAATCAACAGCTATATATTTTACACAAAAAACCCAAACCCAAAACATGTTATACAAAGATAAACTTTACTATTTTATAGATTTTTATTTCACACTGTAAACCATTGTTAAACTTTTTGAATTACAATCATAATAACTCATTATTTGAACTCTTATTAAAAAATAAAAAGAAATTATATTTTATTAATGATTCTCTGCTTTAACGTACTTAAGAGTATATAAATCCACTAGGCAAATTAACACTATAATCTACTAAAGCAGATGTTAAGTACATATAGTCAGTATTCAGAACTTCTCTTTTTAAGTGTAATAATGATATCTTCTAATTTATAAAATTAGTTATTTACTTAATATAATGCAGCCTCTATAATAAGTTGCTAGGTAAAAGAGTAGTTGCTGTATTGACACAGAGGAAAGTCCGGACTCCAAGGGAAAATGGTGACAGGTAACCCCTGTCGAAGGTAACTTTAGGTAAGGGCTACAGAAAATAACCGCCTTTTCAGAGGTAAGGGTGAAAAGGTGTGGTAAGAGCACACCGTACTTATGGCAACATATAGTAGCTAAGCAACCACCACCAGGAGCAAGACTAAAAAGAGATATTTGTGTTTTCCCTCACAATTATCAAGGTGAGTCGCGCGAGGTAAACAGTGATGTTTATCCCAGATGAATAACTACATAAACAGAATCCGGCTTATTTTTACCTGGCAACTTATTATATACCAAACATTTTTACTAGGTAATATTTCAATTTTCACTGTGCATCAATATTTGAAAGTCGTTATCTTTATTTCCCCTTGAATTTCAGAGTGTAATCAAATTTCCAGTATTCCAAGCCCAAAAGATTCCTTATACCATTCATCTTTTCTATCATACTGTCTTACTAATTAAACCGTACAATTTACTTCTTTCAAAATTTCATCTTTTAAATATGAACAACATAACTTACACACATGTTAAATATCACATCAATTTTAAACACACTAACAAGACAAGAACTGAAAAAACACTATAATAACCATAGAATATACGCTGTAATAATGTCACAAATTCTGTACTATTTTACAATTTAACTATATCAGCTTATTAAATATCTACTCTGACTCCATCCTGAACTTTTCACTTTTCAACACCTCACTATATCTAAATAACAACAACACTCTTTTAAACTAACATACTGATATACCAAACCTTAATATAGCTACTAAGAGAATCAATTTACGTTGCAAGAAAATCCATAACTTTTAACATGTTACTATATCGAAAATGATATAATTATTTTAAGTTAACATATTGATATTACTATTTTTACATAATGAGTAAGAAATTTTAAAATATATAAACAGGAAACCATAGCAATATATTAAAAAATCACAATTACTTAACACCTATTCAATGACTCTACAGTAAATAAGCTTAATAATATATTTGAAATTACTCTCAATTATTATACAGTGTAAACATATTACTTAATTAAAAATTATTCATTATGATCATCCGTATTGGTATAGCAGATAAAATATTAGCAGAAAATTATAGAAACAATACTGTTACAGTTTATACAATAAACATTCAAGATAATATAGACAAAACAACTATCACCAAGATCAGCTCCTTATTAACTAACTCTATTACACAAAAATTCTTCGCATTTATATATGATAATATAGAATTGAACTATAAAGAAATCAATACTGATACCAATTATGATCTATTAAACGTTTTCAAAGCAGATTGGTCGTTAGAGAAAGGATTTCTACCTGGAGTTACTGACAACATTGGAAATACGACTAAATGCATAATAAATGAAACATTAAAGTACAATGCTGAAGTCAATGTATTTACATCCCAAGTAATATTTGGGCAGGGACAAATACCACAAGAAGAAGATATACTTAAGTTATTCAATCCATTAATAGAGTATTGCAAGTTATCTTTTCCAAAAGGAAATGCATTTCAAGTAAAATTTTTCGGCAATAAACAAGTACTAGCATTAAACAAACTCTATTCTAATCCTTTAGGATGCAGCAGTATATTTTTCATACCATACATAAGGAATGAGGACCTTTTCCCACAACAGACAAAACAAAATATCAACATTACTTCTGTTGATTTAGATATTCAAGATCATGAATTAATGGAAATTAGTAAAAATGGAATTAATGATCGTGGAAGTTTAAATTTATCATTAGAAGCAATGAAAGCTATTCAAGCATATTTCAAAAAAATTCAACGTAATCCTAATGACATTGAATTAGAAACACTAGCACAGACATGGTCAGAACACTGTAAGCATAATATTTTTTCTTCTCCTATAGATGACATTACAGATGGGCTTTATAAGCATTACATAAAACGTGCAACACATGAAATCAACTCAGAAATATGTGTATCCACATTTTCCGACAATGCAGGAGCAATAATATTTGATGACGATTTTATCATTGCAGACAAGGTAGAAACTCATAACAGTCCATCAGCGCTTGATCCTTTTGGCGGAGCAATTACTGGTATATTAGGAGTAAACAGAGATATAATTGGATTTGGTAAAGGAGCAAAACCAATATTAAACGCTTATTACTTTTGTTTTTCTGAATCAGAAGAAGAACTATACAGAGATAAAATGTGTACAATAAAAGTATTATCATCTCATGCAATAATGGATGGAGTAATAAAAGGAGTAAATTCTGGTGGAAATTGTTCTGGAATCCCTACAGGATTAGGATCTGCATACTTTGATAATAGATTTCGCGGTAAACCATTAGTATTCGTAGGATGTACTGGTATAATGCCACGGACAATAAACAATTCTTTATCACATTTAAAAGGTCCCATGGATGGAGATTATATAGTTATAGCAGGTGGTAGAACTGGAAGAGATGGAATACATGGAGCTACATTTTCATCCAATGCATTAACAGAAACTAACAGCAGTAGTACAGTAGTACAAATAGGAGATCCAATTACACAAAAAAATTGTCTGACGCAATAATTAAAGAAGCAAGAGATTTAGATTTATACAATGCTATTACTGATAATGGAGCTGGAGGATTATCTTCTTCCATTGGGGAAATGGGAAGTAATGGTTTTATCGTAAAGCTAGATCAAGTATTACTTAAACATGAAAACATGTTACCTTGGGAAATTTGGATTTCAGAATCTCAAGAAAGAATGACTCTTGCTGTTCCCCCTACTAAATTTCCAATGTTTGAAAAAGTTATGAAAAAACATGACGTGGAGATTAGTATCGTTGGAAAATTTAATAATACTAAAAAAGCTGTAGTTCTATACAACAAGTCCATTATTATGGACATAGATTTAGATTTCTTACATAATGGTATCCCAAAACTTCACTTAAAAACTAAACTGTGGTCAAAAACTACATTTCCAACAACCTTTAAAGAAACTAACAAGCCATTAGAAACTGAATTAAAAGACATGATGCAAAGAATGAATATATGTAGCAAAGAATTCATATCGCTACAATATGATCATGAAGTACAAGGAACATCTGTAATAAAACCTATTCAAGGTAAAGGCAGAGTGGATGGAGATGCGATAATAATAAGACCAATATTATCATCAAACCGCGGAATAGTAAAATCACACGGTTTAGGATCAAGTTATGGAGAAATAAGTACATATCACATGGCAGCTTGTGCAATAGATACAGCAATACGTAATTATGTAACAGTAGGAGGAAATTTTCATCATTTAGCACTATTAGACAATTTCTGCTGGTGTGATTCAACAAATCCAGAAAGATTATGGCAACTTAAAACTGCAGCTCAAGCATGTTATGAATATGCTGTAGCATTCAATACTCCTTTTATTTCTGGTAAAGACAGTATGTTTAATGATTTCAAGGGTTATAATAGCAAAGGAGAAAATGTTAATATTTCTGCACCTCCCTCACTTTTAATTTCCACAATTGGAATTATAGAAAACATTGAAAACGCTGTAACTCTTGATGCAAAAAATCCTGGAGATTCAATATACATACTAGGCACAACTCATGATGAACTTGGAAGTTCTGAATACCAAAAATATAGTCAACTAGGAAACAACAATGTACCAAAAGTATATGCTGAAGAGGCTAAAAAATTATACATATCTTATAATAAAGCTATCAATAATAATCTGATAGCATCAGCAATTGCAATAAACTTAGGAGGTTTAATCATAGGGTTAATCAAATCACTAATTGCAGGACAACTTGGAGCTGATATTAATCTATCACTAATACCAACACTAAACATTGAGAATAACAATTTAAAAGAAAGAGTCATTTTATTTTCAGAGTCACAAAGCAGAATTTTAGTCACAGTAGCAGAACATAACAAACAAAAGTTTGAAACATTATTCAAAGATATATCACATGGAAACATAGGTAAAGTAAACTCAACAAATACTCTTACTATAGAAAACATATGTTCTATAAATTTAAATGAACTAGAACACAGTTATAAAAAATTCAGCAATATGAAAATAAAATCATATGCTAATACAACATATATCTAAATATACACACACTTTTACTATTCACATACAATCAAAAAATAACCTTACTTTAATAGTCAGTTTACGCAAAACTTTTAAAATGTGTATATCGTAAAGCATTTACAATTATAATCTGCTAGCATTTGTAACAACTAGATATACACCAAATACTTCCACATGTACTCAGTCTCTAAAAGCTTTACTACTAATACATTCTATAAACACAAAATTATTGAACTAGACTTTGTATAACTTCCATTTCAAAATTCTCATGAACTAAATTGATATTATATTTCTAAAATGGAGATAATTTTGGAATACAATCAAATATCTTTAAAAGAACTACTACACTTATACAACATATAAAGTTATAAAACTCAAATTTTTAGAATCCTTACATACTAAATTTACAGTAAATCTCTTTAAAAGCACCATTACATTTCTACAACTTGTAAAATTTAAACACTGAATACAACTTTAATCTTTAAAATTTTCATACACTAAAATATTTACAGTAACACATTCTGAGATTTGAAATACTTGTTATAAAAAAGTTAGATTTTTCTCATATGAAGAACTTACATACAAATCCAATTAAAAAACGTAACTTTTATTCATATCTATACACTATATTAAATTATTCATTTCAATCTCTAAAAGAGGTTCAAGCCCTTATTCTCAGCCAAATTATTCTTATATTAGATTAGAATCAAAAAATCAAACTGCTTTTAGATTTTGAATACTTTACCTCCTATATACACTTTCAGGTTATATAAATCTTACATACACTACAAAAAGATATTGAAAGAGTTCCACAATTAGATATTATTTTTGTAAAATTCTCCCATCCTATAGGTCCATAATGAACAGCTCATCTTATAATGATGTAGTCATACTAGCTTTAGGAGGTAACTGTGGGGATATGCTATCACATATTAGATCCACAATCAGTATGCTACCCTTAAATAATAGAAATTACTCTTCAGTCTATAAAACCCCAGCACTATTACCAGAAAACGCTGCTGATCATTGGGATACTCCTTTTTTAAACATGGTTGTATCAGGGTATACAAATTTATCACCAGAACTAATGTTACAAAGAGTGAAATCCATAGAAAAAAAGTTAGGTAGATTTAACAAGGAATATTGGGCACCTAGACCAATAGACATTGATATCATACTATGGGGAAATAAAATTTTAGATTCAAAAACACTATCTATTCCTCACAAACACATGCATTATAGGGATTTTGTACTCATTCCATTGTGTGATATCTATGCAAGATTACCTCATCCAACACTAAAAATATCAATACAGGAAATGCTTTTCAATCTAAGTGACATTAATCTAATAAAACAAAATATACATGTATTATAGAAAAGTACACACCAATTCTAAGTGATACTATAAAAATGTATATAGATCACCTTTGAAATACAAATTTAGCTATCGAATTCAAGTAAATATCATACAATACTATACAAGATATAACGCATAGGTTTTTAATAATTCAATAAGGATAAATCATACTATTTTAAAACACTTAGTATTTGGAATTATAACTGATTTCACAAACCACCTGATATACAGCACTACTAAAAACATTAAGAACTATAATCCAAAGACTAAGTAATAAAATGAGTAAATTACACCTATTATTTATATTAACATTATTAACAATACTAATTCTATGAGTGCTATATGTAATAACCATGATGTTACTCATAAATATTACGTTTTCATACAAAAATATATGTACTATTTAGCAGACAATATCTTTACATAAATATAACATTAGACTCAAGAAATACATAAGTATATTTTAAAAGGTACGCTCATATTGGAAAAATACCTTTAAGAATACGAATATTTACAGTAACATAATTAACTATTGAACTAATATATTTCCAGCAAGATTTTTCGGTAATTAAACATAGACATAAAACATTATTACATTCTCTCTTGTATTAAAACAATAGAAATATTTAGCGCTAAATTATATTTTATTCAAATATATAATTTATATAAGGTCAACATATAAAAATATAGTAATATTACCTGTCAGCACACCAAAAAACCAAAACAATATTTAATTAAAATCACTGAAATTTTATAAATTAAAAAAATAATAACTCCTAATAATTAATACAAAAAAGGAAATATTAGTCATTTAATCTACTATTACTACTTTGCACAATGATCATTTATGCTTATTACAAAATGCTATACATTTTGTATGAGTTATTATTTCTCCACCACAATCAGTAAAGCACAAATTATAATCACTCTTACATAATTTATCACATTCATTAATCCTACATAAACTAACAGATTTCTGTACTCTTATTACTTGATTATTTTGCTTTTCATAAAATTCTGAGGTAAAATTATCAAAATCATTACTATGATTAAAGTCGTGACCCATATCACACATATTCATTTGAAAGTCACATTCACCCTCACAAGTTATACTACCATTACATGACTTTTTGCATTTTTCAACTTTACTCCTACATAAAGCTCGACTGTCATTATCATCTACTTTAGTAGCATTTCCATTGTTATTAACATTATTATTATTGACTATTTTAATAAATGGTTCAGATCGCATCTGAGCATTAATCATATTTTCACTGAGTCTACAATTAGTAAGGTTAACTTGACACTGCCTATAGCAGCTATTTTTTATATAATTACATCTAGTGACACATTTCTTTCCTGATTCACTTTCTGGACTCTTATACTTCACTACATTATCATAGATAGGAATACAAGACTGTAACATCAAAAAACAAAATACAGTTAATCTAAGTATTTTCATAAAAATAACCACACTTTTTATATAAATTAACTATATAATGTTTTTATTAAAATATAAATAATAAACCTATAAAGTTTTACTAACTATGCAGCAAATTCATTCTTAAGTCACGCATACGTTCTAAACGTACGCTATTTTTAGGTAAGTACTTTTTAGCTAAACTAAAATATTTATCAAAATCTTTTCTATTATGTTCAAAAAAAGACTTATTTGCTAATGAAAAATAAGACATACCTAAATCCCCTATTTTACCATAAGCTATAGCTAATTGTTTCCAAGCAAAAACATTATCTGGTTCCTTATATGTAATTTGTTCCAAATAATTAACCGCTTCTTTATAATCATACAATAATAATGCATGTGACATTTCAAGTTTTATTAGAACATCATCCAATGCAAATTGAAGTGCTCGTTTATAATTTTCTACAGATTGTTTAATATCACCAACTTTGTACAGAATTTGCGCTTTCAGTTCATAAAGATAAGGATCTTCTGGTGATTCTAATATTAAACCATCAAGTTTTTCTAAAGCTTTTGCAATATCAGACTGCTTGTAAAAAATAATAGATTGTATATATGGAGACAATTGTTCAATATTATTTTTATCATTTACTATACGGTCTATTGGAGTAAAAAATGCATTAATTTTTTCAACTATTCTCTTAAATTTACTAATATCTTCCCTTGAAAATTCATTAACTTCATTACGGTTACGGTAATTTTGAATTTGCAGTAACCTATCATAGCTAAGAGGGTGAGATAATAAATATTGATCAATATTTCCTCTGTATTGAGCTTCTAAGGAATAAAAATACTTAAACATTTTAATTAGCCCTTCTTTACTGTATCTAGCTTCATCTAGATATCGTAACGCACATTGATCTGCTGCTGCTTCTTGCAGACGACTATAAAGGAAATACATCCTTTTAGTAATATCATTTGTAGCTAAAGCTATTGCTTGTCCAACATCAGGATTTACTGCCACTGCAGTAATAATACCTAAAACATACCCTATTCCAGACAAAATCATAGAATTATGTATTTTATTCTTACGAAATAAAACATGATTCTGAGATATATGACCTATTTCATGTGCCAAGACTCCAATAAGAACACTAGGGTCTTCTGAAAACTCAAACAATCCATAGTTTAAGAACACATCGTTATTATTCCCATCAACATAAGCATTAACCATCCTATCATTAACAATAAACACTCTAACAGTATCAGGATTGATTCTAGCAGCAGTAAATATAGGAAATGCTATTTTTTTTATAACAGATTCAACTTCACTATCTCTAAATACCATATAAGTATCTTGACAAAAAGCTACATTACTATGAAGCAAAACAACAAAAACCAATAATAAACTTTTGACATTCATAAAGTCACCCAACTCCTATATTTATTGAAATATACTATATATATTGCCAATACCTTGCTCAGAAAATTAATGATTCAATATATTACCAATTTTGTTAATAATATATATAAAGTTTTGCAATAGGCATATTCTTTCTAACATATTTTAAGCATTTGTATTAGACATAATCATATAATACAATAGAATTTCATATATTAAAAACGAGGTAGTATGAATTCCAGTAAATCTGAGAAATTATTTAGTTCTCCAGAAGAATTAAAGAATCTTATTGTACTGACTCTTGATAAACACAAGGCAAGCAATATTGTTACTATAAATATTAGTAATAAAAGCAATTTAGCTGAGTACTTAATTATCGCTTCAGGTGAATCAAGTTACCATGTAAAATCACTAGCAGAAAGACTAAAAAAAGAAATTAAACCTTATAAAAAGATATCTATTGAAGGCTTAAAAGATGGCAACTGGATAGTATTAAGCTGCTATAATATATTAATACATATTTTCAGGCCAGAAGTAAGAGAATACTATCAACTCGAAAGTTTATGGAACTCACAATTACTTGATAACTAAAAATCTTAATTCTATTTGTTATATAACATACAAATTTTAAGTAGAAACAACAGGAGATTTGTGCCTTTATAACAACATTATTACTGATTGATTATAAAAACAGTATAGTTTAAGCAAATACTTATATTATAAAAAACTTTAGTAAGACTAGTAAATATATTCACAAATATTAATAATTTTTATACAACCCTAAAGCTAATATATTATGATAAAGCAACACAAATCATAATAAAAAAATAAATAATATCTATTAAGATATAATACTAATAATACTTTTTAAATTAGAAATATAACCATTACACAAAACAACATATCATTTTTTCATAGTAAATCACTTAAATATAAAATTCAACTTAATATAAATAATAATACTTTTAATGAGATATTCATATATTTCAAAACATAGTTAGAAAATTTTATTAAAGAATGATATAGTTATATTAAAATTATCTTAAAATATTAATATTAATTAAATTTTCTTATGAATAATTCATTAACTATAGATCATAAATAAAATGATTAAACAAAATTTTTATACAAACAATATAGTAAACAGATTTTAATTTACACAAATTCCTATAAAAAATGAGAGGGCTATGAATCACTTTGTAGTTGCAAGAAGGTGTGATGATTCTGTAATATCAGTACAGCAAAATAACACTTTACAAAGTTTAACTATTTCTAACATTAATAAACCAGCAGAAATATTGCTAGAATACAATACACATGAACTTTCCAATAAGTCATTATCAACAATATTAAATAAAAATGTTGTAGAAACTATAAGTAGTTACTTAGAGTACACAGATGATGGTACAGATTTATTCGATGTTTTATCTAAAACAAGTAATTTTTCTCTTATAGGAAAAAATAACAATATTATAGCAGTAAAACCAAAAAGTTTTCCGTACTACTACTTTTGATAAAAATGTAATAAATTATGAAATTTTAATACGAGATGTTAGTATCTCACAAAAGCTTGATATATTCAGACAGCATACACTAGGCAACACAAAGTATAATACCCATACAACTTTTAATATAATAGATGAAATATCTACAGTTACAGAAATAAAAATTGTATTAGATTTTCTTAATAGACACAACTTACGTGCTGTAATAGGTATAATACAACTAGATCCTCCACATAATAGTTTCACTATCGAGAACCTAACTAAAAACACTATAGATTTACTACATAAAAACATTAGAGAAAGTGATATTGTAACCTATGCAGGAGACCACAAGATTATTTGCATTTTACTAGGATGCAAATCTGAAGATGCATGTTCAGTAATATCAAGATTACATAAAAACATTAACAACAACCTTAAATATTTTCAGACTAAAGCATCAATAGGATATGCACAGATGTATAATGAAATTGATGCAACACAAATAATGAATAATATAAATAATGCATTATTTGTTGCCCAGCAAGAAAATGGTGGAGGATCAATCAAAGCTGCTAATATTAGATAAAATTATAGGAAAATAATTCAATAGTTTCTTCAATATTAGCATTTTGAGATAACGGTCTTTTCATATTAGTTTTAAAGTTTGGGAGATAAACACATTACTATCTTATTACTTGTATTTCTAAAAGTTTCCCAACTCTGAAATCTGTACGTAAAAATACATATAAAATCCTCTATTTATATTCAAAACAACTTAATAACAAAATCACCAATTAGGCAAGTTGTATAATTTTATAAACTTTTTTAATATTCTATAGAACCTAACATACTAAATTACTGACCACTATAAGTGTTATTTTTTTCAAAATACACTAATTTTAATCTTATACAAACAACTAAAAACTTATTTTACAGACCTGTATATTTTCATTTATCTCCTACTTAAACAGTAAAAATAGTAAATTTCAAACATTATATATAGCCAATTTTTACTATAATCTGAAAGCTTATTAATATATATTTGTACCTTTTTTTAAGAAGGAAACAAAGAATCATTATGAAAACCTTACCACTTTTTTTCTTTCAAAAATATATACAGTACTTATTCAAGTATTTTTTCAGAATAAAGATTTTTATATCTTACAATAAACATTCAAAGTGCTACTGTAGACTAAATTAGCTATAACTAAGACATATCGAAATTTTAAACAGAGATTCTTGCACATTATATGTCATTTTTGCACCATAATTATCTAAAAGCAGCATAAGAAACCTTGCTTGTATATTTTTTGTTGTTAACTCTATGTCAGTTAAATTTTTATCAAGTATATCTTTAATACTTTGATGTATTTCTATTTTTTGTGCATGAGCTACAGTTTCTATTAACAAATCCCCAGTCTTTGATTTAGATAATATTACTTTTACCTGACTTCCATTAATCATGAAAAGCATCAATATCATTACTATATTAGCAAGTAACTTATTTATCTTTTCAACTAACTCAACATCAAAAACTTGTACATTAACATTCCACTCAAGCACAATTTTTTTCCTTTTAAGGTAACTTTCTATATTACATTTGGTAATATTAAAATCACCATTGTCATCAGAAATACTATAAGCTTGTTTTAGTAACTTAAACTTATTCATAACATCATCAGCTGCATCAGAAAGTAAAGGTACCATATCTTCAGACAAATTTTCATCATCACTTAAACACTCTATATAATTTACTATTGCCCCTACAGAACCAGCTAGATCATGTAATAATCTTGCAGATACTAATTCTACATTTGATAAAACATCATTTTTTTGCATAAAACCCCTATATTTACACTATGTCTTTTATATGTTAGCATATCAAAAAAATAATCTTACTTACTAGTAAACAATTTTTTATATGAAGTTCAAATATTTAATGTTATTCTAGTTAATTAAGTGTAAAGCAGCTTTCACAATTAACAAGGTACTCATGAAAACATATTTAAACTCTGGAGTTGATATTGAATCTGGCAATAGTATAGTAGAAAAGATAAAGCCAATTGCATTATCCACATCCAGGCCAGGAGTAGTTGACAGTATAGGATCTTTTGGAGCTCTTTTTGACATATCAAAGATAAAGCAATACAACAATCCCATACTAGTATCTTCAACTGACGGAGTTGGTACTAAATTATGTATAGCACAAGAAGTAAACGATCACAAAACCATAGGTATAGATCTCGTAGCAATGTGTGTTAATGATGTTTTAGCACAAGGAGCGGAACCATTGTTTTTTCTTGACTATTTCGCAACAGGAAAAATAAATCATGACACTGTATTAGAAGTTATTAATAGCATAGCAGTAGGATGTAAAAAAGCAAATGTAGCACTAATAGGTGGAGGAACTGCTGAAATGCCAGGAATGTATGATAATAACAAATACGACCTAGCTGGTTTCTCAGTCGGTATAGTTGAAGCAGAGAATATTTTACCAAAGACTCAAAACATTCAAGTTGGAGATACAATACTCGGATTAAGTTCAAGCGGACTACATTCAAATGGTTTTTCACTAATAAGAAGCATTATCAGCAATTATCAAATAAACTACCAAGATATATGTCCTTGGTCTAACCAAACATGGGCAAATTATTTATTAACACCCACACGGATTTATGTAACTCCCTTATTACCTATAGTACCTTTAATAAAAGGTTTAGCCCACATCACTGGTGGAGGATTCATTTACAATATACCACGCATTATTCCCAATCATTTATCTGCAGAAATTGACCTAAATTCCTGGAAAATGCCAAATATATTTCACTGGTTAAACACTGAAATCCAAATATCCCAGATGGAGCTATTAAAAACATTTAATTGTGGTATTGGGATGGTAATAGTTGTTTCAGAAGAAAATGAAGATCAAGTACTATCTCTTCTGAAAGTTAATGATGAAATTGTATATAAAATTGGAAAAATTACAGAAAGAACTACTGAAGAACAAGTTATATTTAAATAATACTCAGTTATAACAACTATAAAATTAATAGATCTTTATATATGCAACATTTTCAATGATTTGAAGATGAAAGTTTTTATAATGATAAATCATATTTTGGGATTAAAATGAGTATCAGCTAATATTACTGTATAAATTAGTATTATCGAATAACGCTGCGTTAACTTAACATAAGCACTATTTACATATACCACTAGAAGTTAGTCTATACAATATAATGAATACTCACAAATAAAGCTTTCTTAGATCACATATTCAATTATCTCTTTTCACCACCTGGAAATAAAAATTTTTATAATGATAAACCATACCTTAGCATTAAAATGAGAACATACTTACATTGTTGACAAACTAGAGTATAAGCTAAAGTCTGAATTTAATTAATCATCGCCATTACACTACTAAAATTTTTCACACCAACATAATTGAGAATACACACAAATAAAACCTTTTAGCCACATTAAGTATTCCTTTTTATCATCTGTAGATGAAGACTTTATAACGACCAATTATAGTATTTTAACGAATTAAATGAGTATAAATCCATATTATTGTTAAACTAGTACTACCCAATAATTCCTGAATTTATTTAATATCAATACCATTATACATACTACTAGAAATTATTCCACATCAATACAATGAACACATATAAACTCTTCTGATCATATATATTTAAGTATTCTTTTTCACCATTTGGGGATGAAAATTCTTATAATGATCAATCATACTTTGATGATCTAAATGAGTATAAATTTGTGTTGTTGCTAAATTAGCATGACCTAATAATTCCTGAACTGATCTAATGTCAGCACCACCCAGAAATAAATGTGTCGCAAAACTATGACGAAATGTATGAGGAGTTGTAATATCAGGTAAGTTTATTTCTTTACGGACTTTTTGTACTTTATTTGCAAAATAATTTCTACTAAGTTTTTTCCCTTTTGCCCCTAGAAAAATATACTGATCATTACTTAAACTCGATCCAAAATGATATGGACAACATTCTATATACTCATTTAACTTCTCATATACCATAGGTAACACAGGTAATATTCTTTCTTTATTACCCTTACCAATTACCAAAATTTCCTCTTTTCGAATATCTCTAAACTTTAGATTAATTGCCTCACTAATTCTTAAACCACATCCATAAAGCAACATCATTAACGCAAAATCACGTTTACTGACCCAATCATAATGTGACGTTAAATTATAGTAATTTAGTATCTTCTTTATGTGATCTTCTCCCAATATTTTAGGTAATGTACTTTTAAGTATTGGCTTAGATAAACAAAATATTGCTTGACTATTAATATTATAAGCACGTGATAAGTAGCGAAAGAAATTCTTCAATGCTGATAATGATCTTGCATTTGTTACAGCTTCTATCCCATCCTGGTACCTAAATGTAAACCATTTCCTAAAACTTGCAACTTTTATATTAACAATATCTTCTAACGTAACAGGACGTGAAAAACACTCATACAAAAACTTAATAAAGTTACCTACATCCCTTACATAAGAATCAACTGTATTTATTGAATATCTTTTCTCTGTCTCCAGCCAAGCTATCCAATCGTTTACAACAATATACAATTTTTCATCTTTCATATGTCGTCAATATATAGAAACCTCAAACCTAAATAACATATAATTTATAAAAAACATACAACACTACTACAAAAAACATAACAAAGTTGCATTCTTATTTTTTATCATGAGTCAATATTTCAACCACATGATACTAGCATTCAGACTCTTAACAATTCCTATGAATCCCATGTAACAGCGCTACTAAGTTCTTAACACTAGATAATATATAATATATAATCACCTCCATTATTAGTCCTTTATAAATAGGTAAAAGATGAAAATTACTATTTTAGGTACAGGATCATTTGGTACAGCAATTGCAATTGCATTATCTTCAAATAGTACATTAGTCAACCTATGGGGACGTAATAATGAAGATATAATATCTATAGCAACCCATCGCAAAAACCTAAAATATCTACCAACATGTCACCTATCAAAAAATATAATTGCAAGCAACAATATAGACCAAGTATTATCCGATAATAATATTTGTATTATCCTAGCTATTCCAACACAACAATTACGTACATTATGCATTCAGATACAACAAAAACAACATAACTTTAAAAATGTTCCTATTCTAATTTGTAGTAAAGGTATTGAATCCACATCTCTTAAATTTCCAAGCGAAATAGTAGAAGAAATTTTACCAAATAATCCAATTTATATACTGTCTGGACCAAGTTTTGCAAAAGAAATAGCAGAAAATTTACCATGTACAATAGTACTTGCAGGCAAAAATGAAGACCTAGGTACATCATTAACAAAGAAACTTAAGAGTGATACACTCAAAATAATTTATAGCCATGACATTATAGGAGTACAAATTGGAGCTGCATTAAAAAACATCATTGCAATTGCATGTGGAATAGTAATAGGTAAAAACCTAGGAAATAATGCTGTTGCTACTATAATAACTAAGGGTATGGAAGAAATAAAAACTTTATATAATGCAAAAAACAATAATATTAATCTTTCCACTTTAATTGGCCCATCATGTCTTGGTGATTTAATCTTAACATGTACTACACCACATTCACGAAATATGTCTTTTGGATTAGCAATAGGAGAAGGTAAAAATATAAATCAAATGATGAATCAAGACTCAAAAACCATAGAAGGCATTAATACTGTTAAGCCATTAATATTATTAGCAAAAGAACTTAACATAGATTTACCTATTTGCAGATCTATATATAACTTACTTTATCAGAATACACCATTAGATCAAATTATCTCGGATATATTATAACACTACAAAATGTTTGACAATTAATGATATAAACACCTATTTATTGACACCACAAACATATACTCTCATAGATATGGTAAATAAATCAACCTTAGTATATTATCACCTAAGAAGATTATTATTTAAGCTCAACAATTCCTTACAACAATATTAAGGTATTATAAAAATCATTTTTTAGCTTTTAAACGAAAGTTACTGCATCAATAGCATTTTTAGTACATATACATGAAGCACAACAAAACAAATTTGTAGACTGAATATATCACAATGCCAAGTTAGTCAGAGATATTACATAAACCTAAAACTTTTAATTTACGATGTAGTGCAGAACGTTCCATACCAACAAATCCAGCAGTTTTTGATACATTTCCGCCAAAACGTGATAACTGAGTTTTTAAATATTGTCTCTCAAATTCCTCACGTGCCTTACGAAGAGGAACAGAAATTACTTTAGCACTTAACACATCATTAATGGGTGAATTAGAGACTATATCTACTGGTAAATCTTTTGCAGTAATAATTTCCTTAGGAGACTTCATGATTAATATCCATTCTATGACATTACGTAACTGACGTAAATTACCTGGCCATTCATAAGATTGCATTGCTATTAAAGCTTCATCACTTAATGTATGTGTACACAACCCTATTTTTTTACAAATACTATTCATAAAATATCTACACAACTCTGGAATATCCGTACAATACTCTACTAAAGATGGAACCCTAATTGGTAAAACATTTAATCTGTAATACAAATCCTCACAAAACTTCCCAGCTCTTACTTCGGTTTCAATATCTTTAGAAGATGATACAATAATTCTCACATCCACACTTACAGGAATTTTACTGTTTTCCCTATATATTTTACCTTCTTGCAATAATCTAAGCAGACGTAACTGCGTATCATACCTTAAATCAGTAACCTCATCTATAAATAATGTACCATGATTTGCCTGTTCTATTATTCCAATATGAGGAGGAACTCTATGTGATAAAATATTACTACTTTCTTCACTACCAAATATATTAACCAAATAATTATTTGCAGGTAACATAGATGAGTACATAGATATAAATGGTGTATCATAACCCTTTGATTTTTTATGTATTAACCTAGCAACTACTTCCTTCCCCACACCAGGTGAACCAGTAATTAAAATACGACTAGACGTTGTAGCAGCCTTATTAATCATACTCCTTAGATTTCTTATAACAGGAGAATTACCAACTATTTCGTAATCCTCAAATGCTGACTTTAGTTCATCATTTTCCCTGCGTAACCTACCAGATTCTATTGCTCTTTTTACTACTAATTTCAATCTACCTTCTGTGAAAGGCTTCTCTATATAATCATAAGCCCCCATATGCAAAGATTTTACAGCAGTAGCAATATTACCATGTCCACTAATCATAATCACTGGTAAATAAGGATACCTTTCTTTCAACTTTTCTAAAACACTTAATCCATCAATATCTGAACCTTTTAACCATATATCTAATAATACAACATCTGGCTCTTTTTCATAAGCCATCTTAATAGCAGATAAACCATCAACTGCTAATTTTGTTACATAATTATCATCACTTAATATATCTTTAATTAAATTTCTGATATCAACTTCATCATCAACAACCAATACTTCAGAAATATACAATCTTTCCTTGGACATTTCAAAATCCTGTGCCATAATTACCTACAATACTAATGAAACACCGCAAACACAATGTACTCCATAAAAAGCACACTCAATAATACTACCATACACATTAATGATCAACAACCAATATATCAAATTCATTATCTTTAACCTATAAATTTTAAATATATTATAGAAACTTATTATAAATATCATTAATTTATCAAACATAAGTTTCCTATATATCCAAAATATTAATAAAAATAGCAACATATAATTTATTATTAATCTTATAAATCTATTATAACTAATTATTAATAAATTATTTTATTATACTAATTCCAGGTGGAACACGCATATCAACAACTTTCCAAATCAAAAATTCATTAGAAGCCTCATATATACGCAATAAACTATTCCAAGCATCATAAGGATTTTCCTTGGGCAAATTTATATGCAATCCACTAGATAAAATAATATCCCAACGATTGTTATCAACATAAGAAACAGAAGAAATCATACTACTTAAAACATTATTATCATTAACTAATTTTCGTATAAAATCTAAACCCTTTAGTGCTTCATTTCCATATATTGATATCAAATCATCTTGTTCATCATAATCATTAACAATAACATATCCTGTATCATCAATAATAGAACTACCATTATCATGATACCAATTTGCAAAAGGAGAATACTCTTGTATTTCTATGTGTAAAACATTAGGTAGCAATCTTTTTACTGAAACATTTTTAATCCACTGACTACTAGCTTTCAGTTCCTTTCGTAATTCACTCAAAGACATAAATAAAATAGATTTTTCATTATCTATAAACTGGCGTATATACTCTGAATTTACAGATTTATTACCACGAATGACTACTTCATCAACAGCAAAGCCGTGATTTGTTAAACAAATTGATAAACTGTCCAACACAACCAAAGAACAAGCATATAATTTACTAACTATTTTATCTCTAAAGAAATACGTAAAAGTTAGACTAACAATAACAATGACTAAAAATATTAAGTGTTTTCTATATGCAAGAAAATGCATTCTAAACCTAGAAATATTAACATCATTAGCATTATTGAAGTGCTGATAGTCACTTATATCTCTCAGATCACCAATTTCTTTCATAATACTACATTCTCCTAAGCTAAGATTTAACAGTTCAAAACACTAACTATTAACAGCAGATTATTCAAAAATATTTACCACTCCTTCCTACAAAAACCCAAATAATAGAGCTAATATATAAAACCTAACCTATAAGAATATCAATTGAATTTTAAATAATTCAAATTATATAACTTACTTCATTATATTGATAACAATACCTTCCAATACAATTAGTTAACCTCCTGTTTATATACCCAATCTATCACAAACAACTATAGGCTACACATTATACTAAATATAGATTATATACAAATCAAAAATTCAATACTTTATTACCAAATGATAAAAAAATTACCAAAATAATATTATAAGTAATAATAAAAGGACAACGTAGTATCAATAGGATTGAAATTTTATAGAATATATATATATAATTAAAGGAGGTTAAAATATCGGAATAAATTTTTTTCAAAATTAAAGTTCAAATCTTAATCATATAACATTAAGAAAACTATTAATCTCAATAGAAAATTTAATTTATATTATTACGTTTCATATAAAATTTTTCTTCAAAATGATCCCAACATTTTTTTTCCAGAGACACTCCATATAATTCATTTACTTGCAAAATACCACAAGGAGAGGTTATATTTATTTCTATTAAATATCCATCCAATATATCTATTCCAGCAAATACTAATTCTTCAGCCAACAATTTTTTTTGACAGCTGAACATATTTCTAGATCTTGACTTGATAACACAGCAATTTCTGGAACAGATCCAATCCGTAAGTTAGTTCTTATTTCTGCACCACACAATACCTTACCTTTAAAAACTCCTATTGGCTCACCATCTAAAAGAATAATTCTTTTATCATTAACGATATTAGATATAAATTTCTGAGCAATTATTGGACATTGATATTTTTCTATCATTAATTCAACTATAACTGTAATGTTAACACTGCTATGGACTCTAATCACATCATTTCCACCATAACTATATAGAGGTTTTAATACAATATCTTTATGTTCCTGATAAAAATCCTGGAGCATAATACGATCCTCAGTAATTAAAGTATCTGGAATAAACTCAGGAAATGAAAGTGGTAATAATTTTTCTGGATGATTTCGCAGACTTGTAGGATTATTAATCAACAGTGGTCTTTTTAATTTCTCCAAAATATAAGTACTTGTAACATAACGCATATCAAAAGGTGGATTCTGACGTATAAAAATTATATCAACATTCTCAAGTAATAATTCTTGAGCACTATTAAATATTAACTCTCTCTCTCTACACTCACCAAACAAGCTCTAGCAATTCGGATATTATTTTTTACTGCCAATTGGTCAGGAGTATAAAAAAATACAGTATGTCCTCTACTTTGTGCTTCCTGTATAAATTTAACTGATAGATCCTTACCAACAATAACATCTCTATCCATCTGAAAAGCAACAACTAAAGTCATATATTACCGTATATATAAAACAAATGTACCACATTCCATAAACTAATATTTTTACCTGGCATATATGTATTTTTTAATAAAATTTTCTTTTATCACTTAAAAATAAACAAGCAATACAACTGACACTAACTGATTACATAAAATGAATTTAATATGTAACTTCTACAGATATAAAAACTTTTCTAAAATAAAATCATAAAATAGTAACAATCTTCTTTCATAATATCAAACACTTTTAGGATTACTCATCAATAAACCATATATAATAAGGAAAAGAATAAATCTAATATAATCTCCTCACAAACATGAAATATGTAATCACAACATAACAATTTCTCATACTAATAATACTACGCTTACCAGATCTGCAACATAATAAACATTTTTTAACAACCCTAAATCAATATACAGTCAAAGACTTTACTATATAATATGATCCACCAAATTACTAAACAAATAAATAGCTAACTCCATATAACATTAGACTTACAATTTAATATATGTATTTTAAGATATCAGTATAGAATAAAGACACTTACTTTTTCAGTTTTCAAATAGCTTGCAGTTGTCACAATCTTCCATTTAACTAACACAAATAACTTTCTGATAAACGTAAAAAATATATTCCATTTCACTTATTGCTCTGAAGATACTAACTCTTCTACTAGAAAATCATATTTATATAAAGTATATTCTTATCTTTCTCATTCACCCATCACCCACATTAATGAATAAATATAGAACTATTCTATTAACATTCACACTTACAAAACAATAAATTATGTTTATTAACCACGCAATTTACTATCTTTCAACCTTACATAACTAACTACTTGCTTAACCTTTTTAACTTTCTGCGCAATTGAGACAACTCTATCTAGTTCTTCTTGATCCTGAGCTATACCCATTAAATAAACAATTCCACCTACTGTGTTAACACTATAATTCATAAATTTAACTTTACCTTGGGATAAAATTCGTGCTTTCACTTGAGCACTAATCATAGCATCAATAGCAGATTCTTTTAAGTTAATAGATCTTTTATCTACAGTTATTTCATTAACAACCTCCTTTATGTCCCTCTGTTGCCATGCAATTTTTTCAGCTTTCATTTGATCATCTAATGACTTTACATGTCCAATCAACAAAACACGTCCTTCACTTACCTTGACAACAACCTTGGGAAACAATCCTGCTTTAAATAGTTCTTTATTAATTCTAATTAATATTGCTGTATCATCTATAGTATCACCAACTGATCTATCTTGTAATGTAATTATTGCCCCTGTAGTGACAGCAAGACCTGCCATTATTCCTGAACAACCAGTCTGATTTACAATCAATAAAGCTATTAATAAAAAATTAACTAGAAAACGCATAGAATAACAAAAGCATAAGGCGATGGAGTTATGCTATACAACTTTTTATCATGTGTAAACAGTAAAATATTTTATATCTTTTTATACATGCACACTTTAATATTTTCGTAATCTCGATACTCTTTTAAAAATTTAACAGAGCTGCATGTTAATATTTCATTAACTCAAATATTGATAAAGAGATAATTACAATTACTTAGCCACTTAAAAACAAAATGATATTATTTTATATTTTGTTATACATTACATAAAAGAGGGTTTGGAATAATATAAAAAAATTCGCAGTGTTTAAATGAAATATATTTCTTTTAAATGTTTATACGCAAAAAACAAGTTAATATTTAAAAAAAACATTATACTTGTAGATTAATTAGACTTCTTAAAGTAACCAAAATCACCAAAAATCATAAACTCTATAATAATACTAGGGTGTTATAACCAAATATTTAAAATTTACCAATTTAATAGACTTGAGTTATTAAAAAATAATAATCTATCAAAAACACTTTTAATGTATATACTATTGTATAAAATAAGCTGGTATCAAAATAAATATAAATTCTATGAACACATACAGAACACACTCATGTAATGAATTAAGAAAAGAACATATTAACCAAGAAATAACGTTATCTGGTTGGGTATATAGAAAGAGAGACCATGGGAAAATCATTTTTGTAGATTTACGTGATCATTACGGAATAACACAACTAGTATTCAATGAATCTGATAGTAACATTTTTCAATTAATTACCAACTTACGACTAGAAAGCGTCATTACAGTCAAAGGCATAGTAAAGGCTAGAGACAGCTCTACTATAAATCATATAATCAGCACTGGCCTCATTGAAGTCATGGTAAATCATGTCACTGTTGAAACAGAAGCAAATGTGCTACCAATGAACATTACATCAGGACAAGAATATCCAGAAGATATAAGACTTAAATACAGATTCTTAGATTTAAGACGTGATAAAGTAAAAAATAATATTATTTTAAGATCTAAAGTCATTGCAGAACTAAGAAAAAGCATGGAAAATATGGGATTCATTGAAATACAGACTCCTATATTAACATCATCATCCCCAGAAGGAGCAAGAGACTATTTAGTACCAAGTCGTCTTCATCATGGAAAATTTTATGCTTTACCCCAGGCACCACAGTTATTCAAACAGATATTAATGGTCAGCGGGTTTGATAAATATTTTCAAATTGCGCCTTGTTTTAGAGATGAAGATGCAAGAGCAGATCGTTCACCTGGAGAATTCTATCAACTAGATATGGAAATGTCCTTTGTAAATCAAGAAGATATATTCAACGTTATTGAACCAGTATTATTAAATGTATTTAGCAAATTTTCAAACAAAGTCATCGACAAAGTATTTCCTAGAATATCCTATCATGATGCAATGTTATACTATGGATCAGACAAACCAGATCTACGTAATCCATTAATAATTCAAGATGTTACTGAAGTTTTTAGAGATTCGCAATTTAACATATTCAACTCAAACATAAAACAAGGTATGGTAGTTCGTGCAATACCAGCACCTAAGACAGCAAACAATCCAAGAAGTTTTTTCGACAGTAAAATTGAATTTGCAAAAACACTAGGAGCACAAGGATTAGGATACATTAGTTTCAATGATGATTTCTCTGCTAAAGGCCCTATAGCTAAATTTCTTGACGAAGAACGTTTAAATAAAATAAAATCCATTTGTAATTTACAACCTGGAGACAGTGTATTTTTTGCATCAGAAACAGCAGAAAAGGCTGCTGAATTTGCAGGAGAAATAAGAACAATATTAGGTACAGAACTCAATTTAATTGAAGAAAACACTTTTAAGTTTTGCTGGGTAGTTGATTTTCCATATTTTAAATATGACAAGAAAGAAAAAAGCATAAGTTTTTTCCACAATCCTTTTTCAATGCCACATGGTGGATTAGAAGCTTTAAACAATCAAGATCCATTAAGTATACTTGCATATCAATATGATATAGTTTGCAATGGCATAGAAATTTCCAGTGGAGCTATTCGCAATCACAAGCTTGATATTATGTATAAAGCATTTTCTATAGCAGGTTATACTCAAGAAATGGTCGACCAAAAGTTTCATTCTTTAACTCGTGCTTTCAAGTTTGGTGCCCCACCACATGGTGGCATTGCTCCAGGAATAGACCGGATAGTAATGTTGCTAGCAGATGTACCAAATATTAGAGAAGTAATTTGCTTCCCACTCAACCAATCTGGGGAAGATTTACTTATGGGGTCTCCATCAGAAATAGATAAAGAGCATTTAAAGCTACTATCATTAAATATCACAAAAAAAATTTAATGAACTAGCAAACTCACATATTCTTTAAACAACTATTTGATCACATGTCAACACATATACATATGCTATAGGATTAAGAAACAATCTGTCTCCTACCAATAATCCATAGGGTTTACTTGCAAGTATTATATCAGGATAGGCAAAGAATATTTAAAGCCATTATCTTAATAAACTATTTTAATTTATAAATCACAGGAAAACTTATAAAATGAGGTATAAATAAAGATTTTCTACTTTATACAACTAAGCATCTGTATCAGATACAACCTACAATCCTTAAAATAAAGGTTTAAATTAAGTATTGAAAATAATTCTCACTTTAATAGAATCTTAATACATGTTTCACAAGAATAGTAATTTAAAAAATTCAAGCAGATGATGAAGCAACCAACAGCAGTAATATTTGATTGGTATAATACCTTAATTGACACTAGTATTAATATTGACTATACAACCTTTAATGAAGTATTAGACAAGATGGGATACAAAGATATAGATCTCAACTCTATTCCAAATGCTAGAATACATCAATATCTAAATACCTTATTAGGGCAAAGATGGAAAGAAGCTATAACCTTATATGAAAATAGCCTAGAGAAGTCACAAAAACTTGACAATTTTATGTTAAATGATGGAGCTATAGAACTACTAGATACTTTAAAAGAAAATAATATAACTATGGCAATCGTAAGTAACAAAAACGGCGAAAAGTTAAGATCTGAAATACACTATAAAAATCTTACACATTATTTCAATTCTATTATTGGATCCGGGGATACATCAACCAACAAACCATCTCCAGAACCAGTATTGGCAGCATTAACAAATATCAATGTTCAACCAAGTAAAGAAGTATTTTTTATAGGAGATAGCATATCGGATATACAAAGTGCAACTAAGGCAGGATGTTTACCTATAAAATACGGGAATGATACTAATGTGAATAATGTTTTATCTTTTAAAAATTTTGATGAAATTCGTCATTTTATCTGTAAACTAATAACCATATGAATACAAATGAAGTTAAAATTGCATCAATACTAAGAAGAGTATTAGCAAGTATTATTGATCATGCAATTATATCATTATTTTATTACCCAATTGTATTATTATTCAGTGAAACAACAGCTATACTTTTTAGTATCAACATAGCAATTAGTTGCTATTATTATACATATTTTTTATCTAGTAAAAATCAAGCATCAATTGGCCAAAAGATATTCAATATTTACACTATACGTTGTGATCACAAAAAAATTGATAGGTTATTAGCATTTGATAGAACTTTATCAGAATTTCTTTGTCCTACTATTTTCATGCTAAGCATAGAGATTATTAACACAAATCTTGAGAACAGTCTCATAACAAACATGACATTTTTGATTACTATATTTACGCTGATACTATCAGTTTATTGGTATTTAATTGCCCTATTTTCAGACAAAAACCAAACTTTACATGATATTATATTCAACACTATCGTAATAGAAAATGAATAATTCTTCTTTTATATCAGCCCATCAGTTACTAAAATAAAAACATTTTTCTATAATAATGATATTTATCAAATGTAGTTCTTTATTATATACGTTTTCTGATATATCAAAGACATAATATGTTTAATTTCACACATTATTTTTTTCTTATACTCCTAAAGCAATTAATATTTTACAATAGTTGCACTATAGATAATTAGGTTTTATAGTATATTTGCGTTGGTAGTATAAATGACTATTATAGCATAAAAAACAAATCTTTCTGGTTCTCTATATATGAGTGAAAAATTAATATATTACTTTAGCAAAAACAAGTGTGACGGCAATTTAAAATTAAGCAATATCCTAGGTAGCAAAGGTGCAAATCTAGCAGAAATGAGTAATATTGGAATAGATGTTCCTCCTGGGTTTACAGTGTCAACATCTGTATGCAACTATCACTATAAAAACAATAAGTTACCTGATGAAATATTTGGTTTAGTAGAAGAAGCTCTTGAATTTTTAAACAATGAAGTGAACTTAAAATTTGGCGATAATGATAATCCATTATTACTTTCAGTAAGATCAGGAAGTGTAAATTCCATGCCAGGAATGCTAGATACAATATTAAATGTTGGATTAAACGATACAACAGTTTTAGGATTAGCAAAAAAAAGTGGAGAATTTTTCGCTTATGATAGTTATCGTAGACTTATTCAAATGTATGGACATACTGTACTACAAATAGAAAATAGCTTATTTGAAGAAGCAATATACAAAAAAAAAGAAACTAATATTTCAATAAATGATCAAATATCTGATCCTAATACATTAAAAAAGCTAATAGTTGAATTTAAAAAAATAATTAATGTTCATACTAATCAAGATTTTCCTCAAGATGTTCACACACAATTATACAACTCAATAGATGCAGTTTTTAGATCATGGATGAATAAACGTGCAGTTACGTACAGAAAAATACATAATATATCAAATAATTTAGGAACTGCTGTTAATGTACAGTCTATGGTATTTGGCAACATGAGTCAAAATTCTGCTACAGGAGTAGTATTCACACGTAATCCATCAACAGGGGAAAAAGAAATTTTTGGAGAATTTTTAATAAATGCACAAGGTGAAGATGTAGTATCAGGAAGTCATAGTCCATTACCATTACACAAAATGAAAGAATTAATGCCACAACCTTATAACAAACTAGAACAAGTATGTAAAAAATTAGAGCTACATTATCAAGATATGCAAGATATAGAATTCACAATAGAAAATGGGAAGTTGTGGATTCTACAAGCTAGGCCAGGAAAGCGTAGTATTCAAGCTTCTGTAAAGATAACTGTAGATATGGTAAAAGAAAAATTAATTTCAAAAGAAGAAGCTATCTTAAGAATAGATCACAAATCTTTTAGTAAACTATTCCACCCAATTCTCGAGAATAATACAAATATTAACATAATTGCACGAGGGTTACCAGCATCTCCAGGTGCAGCAACTGGATATGTAGTATTTACACCTAATGATGCAGAACAATTCAAAAAAGATGGAAAAAACGCTATATTAATACGTCAAGAAACTAATCCAGAAGATATAAATGGCATGAATAGTTCTGTAGGAATTATAACTCTAAGAGGAGGCATGACTTCACATGCAGCAGTAGTAGCAAGGGGAATGGGTAAACCATGCATTTGTAGTACCAATGGAATATTTATAGATAAAAGTGAACAATTTTTCTATACAAATACAGGGATCAAAGTATACAAAGGTGACAGTATTACAATAAATGGTTGCAATGGTGAGGTAATTCTAGGAACTATAAAGACAGTCATACCCAAACTAGATGAAAGTTTCTATAATTTAATGCAGTGGGTAGATGAAACCAGAGTACTAAAAGTCATGGCAAATGCTGACACACCTGAAGATGCTGATATAGCCATGAATTTCCAAGCCGACGGAATAGGATTATGTCGTACAGAACATATGTTCTTCTCTGACAAGAGAATAAGTATTGTACAGGAAATGATTGTAGCAGAAAACAGAGAAGAAAGAACAACAGCATTAGAAAAACTCGAAGTTATGCAAAAAGAAGACTTCAAAAAAATATTCAAATCTACACTTAATAAACAAGTAACAATAAGATTACTTGATCCCCCATTACATGAGTTCTTACCAGACAATGATGAAGCCATACGTGAAATATCAGTAAGAACTGGTAAGTCTTTAGAAAAATTAAAAAATAAGATTCTTTACCTATCAGAAAAAAATCCAATGCTAGGGCATCGTGGATGTCGGCTTGCAATATCATATCCTGAAATATATGAGATGCAAGTTAGAGCAATTTTTCTTGCAGTCAAAGAGTTACAAGAAGAAACAAATATAAACGGAATAATACCAGAAATAATGATACCTTTAATTATGACTGAGAAAGAACTTATTATAATCAAAGAACTAATTGACAATGCAGCAAAACAATTTGACAATCCTCAATATTTAATCGGAACAATGATAGAATTACCAAAAGCAGCATTAATTGCTGATAAAATCGCAAAACATGTTCAATTTTTTAGTTTTGGAACAAACGATCTTACTCAAACCACGCTAGGAGTATCTAGAGATGATTCTGCAAATTTTATAGGGACATATAAAGATCTAGAAATAATAAACCATGATCCTTTTGAAGTTTTAGATACAGAAGGGGTAGGACAGCTCATATCAATTGCCATAGATTTAGGTAAACTATCTTCTCCAGACATTAAAATCGGAGTATGCGGAGAGCATGGAGGGAATTTTGAGTCGATACAGTTTTTTTCTAAATTAAACCTAAATTACATTTCATGTTCTCCATATAGAATTCCAATTGCAAGGCTAATAGCTGCTCAATGTGCTATTATTAACAAAAACAAATCTTCTAATTAATTTCTTAAGTAGTCATAGTATTTTTTTAGCTACTTATTTTATAAACATAACACAAAAAATTACATTTAAAATTATATATGACAATCAGAGTAGAAATTAATCAAAATACATAACATTAAATACTATAAAACTCTATTATCAAATCTACTGTTATTTACAATAACACACAGCACATATTGAAAAAAACCAGATTAAGCTTTTCTTACATTTACTTCAATAAAACATTCTATATTTTCATTGACAGGATAATTAAGATGAACCATATAAGCCACTACAACTCAAGTACAAAGATAAATGAAAGCAACATTAGACGCAGTAGTCAATTTTATTAATCTAACAATTATTGATTTTAATATAGCAGAAACTACATTTCTTCTACATAACAATTTATAGATTCAATATAAAAATATAGCACATTTACAAACATAAGACACACCGTGCTAAAAATCTTATTACTAAACATAACTATCTAATTATTATGTCAAATAAAACCATATCAATTTAATACAAGAAATAATTACATACACCTCATTTAGTACAACATAATAAACATCCACAAACTTATTATAAACATAATGATTTATCTACTAAGGTATTAAAGTACTTATAGAAATTATATGAGCTTCAAGTAATTAAATAATATAGATAGGCTAAATTTATAAAAAGCTAGCATTTACCCAATTTCAATCAAATGCTAGTAAAGACTATATCAATGTTAGAGCATAGCACAACTATATTAAGTGACTATAATACTTAAGAAAATCATACTTACATAAATCGTGATAATAAGCTTTTTACTATAACACAAAAATTGCAATTATTCTCACAAAAAACAAACACATATAAGATCAAACAATACGAAACTTCTGAATAAATTACCCACGTATTAAGATTAAAATTACTTATATATATTATAAAACAATTACTATAAATACTATAAAATTTCTGATATATAATTTATGAACTGTAGTATTTTAGTTTTAACATAAATATTAGTTTATTATAATAAACTAATATTTACTTTTATCAAAGGTACCCGATGATGTGTATAGCAGATAAAATTATTCTACCATCTATTCCAGCAATAGGGAAAGGCAAAGGTTATAGTAGAGATGGTATTGCAATTCCTAGGAATTCAAAAGAAATTTTAAAACACAAAATTACTCCAGGAACTAATCCTTTAGTAATATTCATTGGAGGAGCATTAGATGATATAACGAGAATTGTTTTACGCTTATATGCCAAGTATTACACAGAAAATCATAATCATCAAGACATAGCTTACGCAACTTGGGGATCATCAGCAATTATTCCTATAGTAGATGCATGGTATGGAGCACAACAAAAGATTTGTCTTGTAGGACACAGCTGGGGAGGAAATACTGAATATGTAGTAACAAAAAAGCTTGAAACAACCATCATAGACTTAATGTGCACTATTGATCCTGTATCACGTGCAGGAGTAGGAGGAAAATTACCCAAACCTTATAATCTAAAAAGGTGGTATAACGTTGCAATAGATTATAAAAAAGCAAAATTTTCTTTAAATAATCTAATTGCCCAACTAGGTGGACCATGGTTTTATTGCGACCATGCAGATGATAATTTTATAGTAGACACAGTAGAAATCAATGGACATCTAGTTTCAGCGGATCATGCAATGGCAAAAGAATTTTTTTATATATATCTCAATGAATTTGTAAAAAATTTTGCTAATAGTAGTAAAACATGATAGTCAATAGCTATAACATTTTACATACTGCTATAGAAATATAGATAAATTAATTACATATAAAACCTTCAATAAAGCTGTAAAATTACACAAAAATTTTATATCCATATATTATTAATTCGATCCTTTTAATGTGGAAAAACATAACTTTAAATATATTTTCTATAAAATTGAAAAAAAACGCTATATACTAGTCCCTCCTCCTTATTATTCTACTCAGACAAATATTGTAAACAATCATTCATAATAATTTCTGCATTTGAATTCTTGTGTAGATCTATATTTTCTACTATAAGTTCAAATTATATAGGTACTTAACTACACATTAAGTAATTAAGGTGCTTTACTTTAAAAAGCTTTATTGCTATCTATGTATAATGTGTCAATATGGTATAATAAAGAGTCTATGCACTTTTTTAAAAATTTAATGCCAGATTTTTCTTTAATCTGTATAGTTTTACTTCCCTTTATATCTGCTACATTAATATTATTACTGAAAAAAATAAAATACTCACAAGAAATAATTAGTATAACTTCCTCATGCACATTATTTTACTTAATTCTTAAAGTATACAAATTTTATATAAACTCTACTAATGCACCACTATCCATAAAATTATGCGAATTCATCTATCCACAAATACAAATCACATTTACAGTCGAAATAATAAGCATGATATTTAGCTTGTTAGCTTCATTCTTATGGATAATAACTACGATCTATAGCATCAGCTATATGAAAAATAACGATAAAGACAACGATAAACAATCTATATTTTATGCATGCTTTGCAATAAGTATTGGATGTACAATGGGAATAGCATTTTCAGGAAATTTATTAACATTGTTTATCTTCTATGAGTTATTAACTATTAGCACATATCCTCTCATTACGTACTACATAAATCGTCAATCACAGATTTCTGGTAGGTATTATATGGGAATACTATTAGGAACTTCAATGTTATTATTCCTACCAGCAATTCTAATAATATACAACATCAGTGGCACATTAGATTTTACAATAAATGGTATACTCCCAGCAAATATTTCTAATTATCTACTGATAACATTGTTATTTTTATTTATTTATGGCATTGGAAAAGCTGCATTATTACCCATACATTTATGGCTACCACAAGCAATGGTGGCTCCTACCCCAGTTAGTGCATTATTACATGCTGTAGCAGTTGTAAAATCTGGAGTTTTCACTATAATAAAGATCTTATTGTACATAATAGGACTAGAAAAGCTTCATACATTAGTTCAAACACATCATAATATACTGATGTACATTTCAGAAATTACAATCATATTAGCATCTTTAATAGCAATAAAACAGACGAACTTAAAGAAACTACTTGCATATTCAACAATTTCACAACTTTCATATATAATTATGGCTGCATCATTATACACAGAATCTGCAATTAAAGCCTCTATATTTCAAATGATATCTCATGCTTTTGCAAAAATTACATTATTTTTTACTGCAGGAGCAATATACACCAAAACAGGTAAAAAATACATACATGAACTTCAAGGCATTGGTAAATCCATGCCTATTACTATGCTTGCATTCAGTATTGGAGCCATCACTATGATAGGTATTCCCCCTGCTCCAACATTTTGGGGAAAATTTTTCATTATTTTAGAAGCATTAAGTCAGCATAATTTTTCTGTAGTATTAGTTTTAATATTAAGTACTGTACTAAATACAATGTATTTTTTTCCCTATTATATATAACGCATTTTTTACACCTTGCAATTCTAAATATGCAGAAGCTCCTGTACTAATGCTTATAGCTATAACTATAACATCAACATGCACATTACTGTTATTCTTTATTCCAAATATACTTCCTAATATTATTGGTTCTTTAAAATAAAGCCAAGAACTCAACAAAATTAATCTAATATTTAATAAGGTAAAATACTGCTAATATATTTTCAAATACGCAAAAGTTATAAACTCATTTAACATAATATTATCGCTTTATATCTTAACGCAATAACTTAAATAGGTTTCGACATAAAATAGATAAGTATTCAACTAAATAATATATCTACAAAAGTTTGCAAAGATAAACTTTGCATATCTTAAGATATACATTTTATCATGATATATGTTAAGTAATTAAACACTACAAAGACTTAAATTTTAAATATAATTTTTATATATTTATTCTGTAATATTTTATAAAATCTTAATAAACTTAAATCGAAACAATACAGTAAGAATCATATATTAATTTTTGATAAATCCTAATCAAGGTTACAATACAATACTATTCCATAAATCAAGAGCATTCATACGAATAACCCAAAAAAATGTTATTTATTGACTATAATTAATGATTATATTACCCTAAAACTGTACAGTATAGTTACTTATGATCTAGGACTGCAATAATTATGGACGGATTCCACTTAAATAAAATATTCACAGCTATTCTATTTGCATCATTTCTAGTACTATTTATTAGTAATGTGGTAGATTTACTATATGATCCAAATCCACATGCTGAACAAGTAAAAGGTTATCAAATAAACGTAGAAGAACAAACTTCCACAGAAGTTCAAGGTGCAGCAGAGCAACAAATTGACATCGAAGCTCTCATAGCACAAGCAAATGTAACGAAAGGCAAAGAAATAACAAAAAAGTGTATATCTTGTCATACATTTGAAAAAGGTGGAGCAAACAAAGTAGGTCCCAATTTATGGCATATAGTAGGGAATAAAAAAGCACATTTAGGTAACGCTTTTAATTATTCACAGGCAATGTTAAATAAGGGTGGAACATGGGAACATCAAGACTTATTCCATTTTTTATCAAAACCTCAAGCTTATATTAAAGGTACACGTATGGCATTTGCTGGCATTTCAAAGCCTCAAGATATTGCAGATTTAATCGCATACATGAAATCCCTAGAATAAGAACTTTAGTACGAGGCTTGTATGACTAACCATAGCAAATTAAGAATATCTCACAAAACAAAAGAGTTACATATAGCATATAAGCAATTAACAGGAACTAAAGAGGCATCTTTAATATTTTTTGGCGGATTTCATTCTAGTATGAATGGTACTAAAGCAACAGCTTTATATAATTACTGTGAATCCAATAATCTGAATTTGATTTTATTTGATTATTTAGGACATGGTGAGTCAGATGGTATATTTACAGACTACAACATTAGTGATTGGTATCAAAATTGCATAGACACAATGAATCAATTAACGCCTCCTAATAAACCATTAATTATTATAGGATCAAGCATGGGAGCTTGGCTTATGTTACTAGTAGCATTATCATATCCACATAAAATATCCCATCTAATCAGTTTGGCTGGAGCACCTGATTTTACCGAATCTTTAATTTTTGAAAAATTAACCATAATACAAAAAGATGAGTTATATAAGTACAATCAACTTACTATATCTTTTAATATCAACAACGACTATTCTTATATCATAACCAAAAATTTAATAGAAGATGGACGAAAACATTTACTACTAAATCAAAAATTCATTAATATTGAATCTCCAATTACACTTATTCACGGAATGAATGACAATATAGTGCCATACAACACTTCAATTACCTTAGCAGAAAAAGTAAAATCACAAAACGTAATATTACACTTAATAAAATCATCTGATCATAGCTTATCAGATGATGTTTCTTTAAGTACATTGTTTCAATCTGTTGAAGAAGCAATAGGACAAACTACTACTGATGTAAAATAATAACTTTATATAATAATCTCAATTAATATAATAGGAACATTAGTACAGAAAAATTTACAATTTACAATAAAATATCAGTAAACAAAACCCGCATATATACAAGTTTAAACTTATCAAAACAGCGTTACACAATAACGCCAAAGATGTATTGCTTTACAACTATGATTGATCATTATAAAAATTTTCATCCCCAGATGCTAAAAAAGTATACTTAAATATGTGATCAGAAAGGTTTGTAGATATTTATTTATTGTGTTGGTTACAATAATTTCTAGTAGTAGTATATATAGTACTGATATTAAGTAAGTTCAGAATTATTAGGTAATTCCAATGCAGCAACAATATAGATTTATAACCATTTAGAAAGAATTAATATATATAGTAACCTAAAAATTTTCTTCAATTAGTACTACTATAAATATACAATGGAATATAAACATATTAATAATTTTTTTATTAATACACATATAAGTATAGAAAAGAGGTTGTATAATAATAAAAAAGCCAGTGTAAGAAACCTAATAATTACACCATAGCATCATAAATGTGTACTGCAATCATAACAAAATCTGTTATACGTATCCAAACCACTAAAAAATTACTATAATAAACTATACATATAACATATAAAATTATGCTTTATTGATTTTCTATAATAATATCACTGCATATCTGTAACATAAGCATCAACAAAATACTAAAACTACAAAAAGAAAGAAAATACCTTCCTTTACCAATTCATTAATAAAACTACTTATGAAAAAAACAATTAACTAAGTATAAATACAAAAGAAATCAATAAAACTGTATACAAAACCAGTGGGCGATAACAGACTCGAACTGCTGACCCCCTCGGTGTAAACGAGGTGCTCTACCAACTGAGCTAATCGCCCTTTATTGTTTATTTATAAACTATAAATATATTCACTGCAATAAAGAATTATAGATCCAGATACTTTTCAACAAAATTTTCAATACCACACTGATTACATGCAGCAATAACAGTATTAACCATTAAAAACGCTATAGTCATAGGTCCTACACCACCAGGAACTGGAGTAATAGCAGATGCAATATTCTTAGCTCCAAAGAAATCCACATCACCTACAAATTTTTTTACTCCATTTTCTTTTATAGAATTAATACCAACATCTATAACAATTGCCCCCTGTTTAATCCAAGAAGACTTAACAAAATGCGGTATACCAACAGCAGCAACAAGAATATCAGCCCTAGCACAATAATCCGATAAATTACAGGTAGCAGAATGTACAGTAGTAACTGTACAGTTTTCACCCAATAATAAACAAGCCATAGGTTTTCCAACTATATTGGACCTTCCTATTACAACAGCATCACTCCCAGACAAATTACTAGTTACAGTCTTAATCAAATAAAGACACCCACGAGGAGTACAAGGTATTAAACAACCTTTTTTTTGTCCAGTAAAGAGTCTACCTACATTTTCATTATGGAATCCATCAACATCTTTTTCTGGATCAATAGCATTAATTATTAGATTCTTATCAATATGCTTTGGAACAGGAAGCTGCACTAAAATACCATGTACATTTTTATCATTATTTAGCTTATGTATTAAATCAATCAAACTACTTTCAGATGTTGTACTAGATAACAACATAGTTTCAGATCTTAACCCTAGCATCTCTGCTTTTCTTTGTTTGTTACGTACGTATAAATGACTTGCAGGATCATCTCCAACAAGTACTACTATCAAGCATGGAGTTAAGTCATGTTGACTCTTTAAATCACTAATACATGTAGCAAGCGTACTTGTTATACTCTCACCAACTGCTTTACCATTTATAATATTGCTTTCTTCCATTGGGACCCAAACATTGTTATTGTTTGACTTACAGATTAGTGTATTTTATAAAAAACTTCAATAAACATTGATAATAAAATTTTTTACTTACAAAAGCACTAAGTCTTACATGTTTTTGATAATCTACCCCAGTCATAAAAAAATTGCATTTCTCTTTACATACTTTTATACAAAATATATGTATAACCTCATATAACCATTTCCATATAGAATAATATCAGCCAATAAAGATAAGAGTTACAATACCTATAATACTAAGAGAACAATTTCATTAGATATCTACTTTGACCATTTGCTGCATCCTATAGATACATAAAAACATTACCTAACACTTTCCTGATTTTTCATAAATTAAGGATATTTTACCAGTATTAAATATACTATAATCATAATCAGATTACTCATATATTAAATTTATACAAATATACATAATTACTAAAAAATCCCATCTCGTAGATAAATCACTATAGGTAGATTAACAATGTAACAACTTAACAGATATTAGAAATATGAAAGCTAGCAATCTAGTAAACAGACAACTACCTATTATTTATCATACATCCAACCTAATAATATGTTCTCATTCTATATAGCTATTAACAAATTGTTCCAGAGATATTTTTCGCTTTGTTTTTAACTTTTCAGAAGTAAAAATACATTTAATCTGATGTACACTTTCTTCAATATCACGATTAACAATTATATAATCATAATTATAACAATGACTAATTTCAAAAGCAGCTTCTCCTAATCTTTTATTTACTATATCACTTTCTCCACTACGATTATATAATCTTCTTTTCAACTCTTCCATAGATGGAGGCAATATAAAGATACTTACAACATGCTCTTTCATAATATCAATTAACTTAAAAGCACCTTGCCAATCAATACTAAACAATACACTAATACCATTAGTTATGTTATCTATAACAAACTGACGAGGTATACCATAATAATTATCAAAAACTTTAGCGTATTCTAACATTTGACCTGTATTACATAGATGGATAAATTCAGTTTCATTTACAAAAAAATAATCTTTCCCATCAACTTCTTCATTCCTAGGTGCACGAGTAGTAACAGAAATTGACCTAACAAGATCATTTCTCAATTCATCAATTAATAAATTAGATATTGTAGTTTTACCACCTCCAGAAGGAGAAGATATCACTAACATTATGCCTCTGTTTTTTAATTTACTATCCACTTTACACTTCCTAATAAATATACACTATAACAACTAAGGTGTTGATCATCAACTCTAATTTAATATCAAATTTTATTATTTCAACATTAAGTAATGTAATCTTTTATACATTATGCAATAATAATTTCATAAAAAGAAAATAACCATATACATTACATCCTAAACACAATTCCTTTGCTAATTTAACAGGAAGTATTAACTTAACAATAATGACTAGACTTAAAATTAATTTTCATATATAAAAAAAGGGATTTATATATGAAGTTAAGTATATACAATCACAAATTGCATTAGAAAAATTAGGTTACAAATCTAAATTGACACAAATTACAAAAATATAACAGATTAACTCTTCATATAATACAAGAGATATCTACCGTTATAACTATATCAATACAAACATAACACTTTCAACAAATACTTTAGAAGAATACAACACTAGAAAAATTAAAAAATAGTCCAAATATCTTAATACAAGAATTTTTTATAACAAATAGTCTATATCAAACAGCACAGACGTACATTATTTTATGATTTTTGACACTTTCTCAAACAACTTACAAGTATATTTAATCATTAGTAAAACTTCTTGGTAGAAACACTTCTTTTACATTTAATCATATATAAAGAAACATAGGAAAAACCTACTTAACATTTGATAACTATACATAGATAAATCTTCACAGCAATAGTTTCAAAAATATAAGTACGTTATTTTAATTACTTAAACAATCTTTGTTACTAACAATTAAAAAGAATCTCAATTCACTAAAAATCAGATATTAACAATATCTCCTGTACTACTTTTATTTTAGCATACAATTGCTGAAATTCTCACATTACATCAATAAGAATTGGCATTACAGTAAATAAAATACTCTTTACACTATAGAGCTATTGTTACAAATTAATCACAGATTTTATATGTAAGAGTTAATATAGAACAACATATTTTTAAGCAAATTACACACAATTATATGGATTGCCTCATACCATAATCTATGATACTTTAATTAATCATATATTACTTTACAAGTTATGAGTAAATTCATTCATTACACTAAACTGATTTTACCGTACATAACATTTTTATTTGTCATGTTTTTAGTATGCAGTTTATATATGATATTTATTTCATCTCCAGCAGATTATAAACAAGGAGAATTTGTTAGAATTATGTATTTACATGTACCATCTGCATGGATATCACTTGGCTCATATACATTAATAGCAATTCTTAGCTTTATAGTACTAATCTGGAAAAATACAACTGCAGCAATTATATCACATGCTATTGCTCCACTAGGATTGGTCTTTACATCTATATGCTTAATCACTGGCAGTATATGGGGTAAATGTACTTGGGGAACATGGTGGGCATGGGACGCACGTTTAACATCAATGCTAATACTATTTTTTCTTTACTTAGGATATCTATCTTTATGGAACTTTTTCAATAATGAAGCTAGATCAATGAAAGCTGCTGCAATATTTGCAATATTCAGCGTCATTAATATTCCAATAATAAAATTCTCTGTTAACATATGGACAACACTACATCAACCTGCAAGTATATTACGTAAAAATGGTATTGCTATTGACATTTCAATGCTTACACCTCTTTTTACAATGTTCATTACACTCAGTCTATTATACTGTATACTACTAATATTAAGATCACATACACTAATTAATTTGCGGAAAATTAATTCTAGGCTTATTTTATTAAATAATATTCTTTGAGGAAAGTATTGATAGGTGCTCTTACAGGTATTATTGAAGAAATATATAGCAACTACATTATATTAAATGTAAGAAATGTTGGTTATATAGTTTTTGTTTCATATAAAGTTTTGCAAATTTGCAAGATTGGAAACAACATAAAACTCTATATAGAAACTTACGTAAACAGAGATAATCTTACTCAACTATATGGATTTCTAGATAAACAAGAACAAAGTTACATGAAGATGTTAGTAACAATAAATGGCATTAACTATAAGACAGCAATGTCAATATTAAGTAAATTATCACCTGAACAAATTTTTTCTGCAGTGGTAAGTAATAACAAAGCTGCATTCAAAGGCAATGGAATAGGAGAAAAACTCGCAGGACGCATTATTACCGAACTACAGTATAAAATTAGTAAGATGCCAATAGACGAAACTTTCTTAATAAAAGAAGATGATTCGTTAGCTGCACTAATAAGCCTAGGATATGAAAGATTAAAAGCTTTTAATGTAATACAAGATATCAAATCTAACTTCCCTGATGCCAATACACAAGAAATTATACGAAAAGCACTACAAAAACTCTCTCAATAACCACATATAAAACAACTTTAATACATCAATGGTATAAAAATCAAAATCTGAATTTATACTCTTAATACAACAGTACATAGAAACTCTCTTTATACTAAGAATGATTTTAGCTAATCTACAAGTTTATAGGTAACTAAAAAAACTCTTAGAGTAATTCTAAATTTTATTATAAGATCAATTGATAACTACCTGCATAAAATATATTTTTACTCTATACAATGCTGTATAAGAGATCATATATAGAATACAATGATATTTTTTTGGAAATATGCAAAGTATCAATTCAATATACATTTATAATAGTATATTATCTTTTATATTTTCAGAATATTAAGAAAGTTACATATAAAACCACAATAGAGCATTTTATGAAAAACATATTACAAAGTACTGAATGTTTAGAAGATCAACAAAATATTTCAATGAGGCCTAATTTTTTAGATGACTTTATAGGACAAAGTAGCGTAGTTGATAATCTGAAGATCTTTATAAACGCAGCTTATACACGTCAAGAACCAATGGATCACGTGTTACTATATGGTCCTCCAGGCCTTGGAAAAACAACACTAGCACATATAATAGCTAAAGAACTAAAAGTAAATTTCCGATCAACAGCAGGACCATTAATAAGCAAAGCAGGAGATTTAGCTGCAATACTTACTAACCTCCAAGCTAAAGATATATTATTTATAGATGAAATACACCGTTTAAATCGCAATATAGAAGAAATATTATACTCTGCAATGGAAGATTTTTGCTTAGACATAGTAGTTGGCGAAGGGTGTGGTGCAAGAACTTTAAGAGTAGATTTACCACCATTTACATTAATTGGAGCCACAACACGGATTGGTTTATTATCAAATCCACTTAGAGATCGCTTTGGCATACCAATACATTTAGAATTTTACTCAACTGAAGAACTGACAAAAGTAATACAACGTGCTGCAAAAGTTATTAAAACCAATATTTCAGACAACGGAGCACAAGAAATATCTTTTAGATCCCGTGGTACACCTAGAATTGCATTAAGATTATTAAGAAGAATACGAGATTTCATAGAAGTAACAGAACAAGAAATCATAACAGATATATTTGCTGATCAAGTATTATTACGCTTAGGTATAGACAAATTAGGATTAGATAGGCAAGATATTCAATACCTTAAATTTATATATGATTCCAACAATCCAACTGGAATAGACACTATATCTTCTGCACTATCAGAAGATACAGGAAATATAGAAGAAACTATAGAACCATACCTTATCAAAATAAATTTTATACAGCGCACACCACGTGGCAGAATCATTACCCAAAAAGCAATATCTTATCTTACTGAACAATCACACATAGGAATAGTGAATCAAGAATGACATTTTAAGTTAAAGCCATCAAACAACAATTACTCTAACTAAAATCTAAAAAGTATTATGATACATAATCTTTTTACTGTATCAAATAAAGTTACATACATTAAAAAGTCAAATAAAAAATACTAAAGCACCCTATTATAGAATATTTTAATAGTTATAAATAAACAAATCAAAAATTTCATTTTACTGACACAAAGTCTCCACCCAGCCACACCTCATACATTAAGTATGACTACAATTTAACCTTCATTAATTCATACCATTAGTTATAATTAGCCCAATAGAAACTCACTATTTTCAAAATTAATAAAACTAAAACACAACAATATGGAACCAATTTTTATTAATTAAAAAACTACGTACTACATTTAATCATCATTAGAAATCTATGTTAAATATTGAATGTTCTTTAAAAGAACCGCAATTTGGAAGCTTATTATACTCTATAAAATAACAAAATATTTAAACTCTTATTATGATTTATCAAATTAAATTATGCTTTAATAGATTCTAACTTATCACTTTTATCTGTTATTCTCAAAATAATATATATAATTATACAAATTATAGAACAAATTATCGGAAAAAGTATCACTGGAATTAAAGTACCATTATAAAAACATCCTAAAATATAAATACCTAATGCACCAAAAATTGTCTGTAAGAACAAAATAAATGCAGAACCTATACCCGGCTCTTTAATTTCAGAAAAAGCAGAAGTCATATTATTTCCAAGAATAAAAGCAATACCCATACCAGAAGGAAGCCACATAATTTCTGCAAGTAACGGCGTAATTTCAACTACATAATAAAGTGCAAGAACACTAGCATCAGATAAAGTAGTTAAAATTAATCCTATAATTAGCATATTACTTATACCAATTTTCTCAACAAATCTCTGATTAATAATAGCACCTACAACATACGCACCTACATTAATGGCTACAAAATAACCATAATAACCAATAGGTACACCCATATCTTTTACAAAAATAAATGGAAGATTACCTATACATGACCATATCCACATAATAGTAAAACTTTGAATTAAAGCAAAACCACAAAACCTAGCATTTAAAACAAGATCCTTATATTTTTTGACAACAGACAAAAAAGATATATTACCAGTGACATTTTTAACAACCAGAGTTTCTTTCAAAAACACAATCAAACATACTAAAACTACTACAGCTATTATAGCTATTACAACAAACAACATACTCCAATGATATCCTTGTGCTATAATAGTACTACCTAAAATTGGTGCTAGTACAGGAGCAAAAGCTACTGCCATATTTACTATAGAAATATTTTTAGCACACTCATTTCCAGAATACATATCTTTAATAATAGCATATCCAACAACCCCAGATACTCCTGCACCAAATCCTTGAATAAAACGCATGACAATTAACATAACAATATTATTAACAAAACAACACGCTATACTCGCTATCATAAATATTCCCACACCTAATAACATAATAGGCCTACGTCCATAATAATCAGATAATGGACCATATAATAATCCAGAAATAGATAGTCCAATTAAATTCAAGCTAATTGTTAACTGTGCAACAGTATGGTCTACTCCAAAAAACTCACTAATTTTTGGTAATCCAGGTAAATATATATCTGAAGACACATCACACATTATAATTACAGCAATAATAAGAATTAAAACATTTTTTTTAAAATTTTCATAAACTAAAATTCAATCCCTAACTGATAAATGTATTTCCAATATAACATTCCATTTAAAACTATAATAGCTAAATATCAAATTTTTAAAGCTGATATTTTAACCTTAATTACAATCTTTAAAATTTACAAATCCAAAAAATATTTTTTAATATACAACAATGCACTATTAGGAACATACCAAATTAGATAAATCAATCATAACATGAGACATTTACTTATCACGAATACAAGTGTATTATACATAATAAAATTAACATGCTTGATTAATTATAAAAAAGCGTACAGATCAATAAGTTAACAATATATTATTTAAGTTAAAATAAGATTTAAATACAAGTAACACAAATCTAATAACCCATTATATTAATCATTAATATCATTGTATACAAACTTTAAACCTTTGCCAATAGATCTTTTATATTCAAAAAAGCTTTATTCAGGCTTTAAAATAGCCATTAATTCCTTCCATTCTCTTTTTCCAATACTCGTATCTTCCCTAGCGACTTCTTCTCCAGCAATTAATTTCTTAACAACGTCTAATGCACTCTTTGAAAAATTTTGTGACTCTAAACTATATTCCATAAAAGCTGCATAAGTTAATGGAACCCACTTTTTTACAATTTCCAACATAGTTTTTGCATAGACTCTAATTTCATATTGAGCATTCACTTCAGATCTCAGTTTCAAGAAGTGCAATAAATTATGTAAATCTATTTTCCAATACCATTCAGTATAATAGTTCAAAGTAAGATTAACGCGTGATATTTCTCTTGATACACCTTTCTCTAAAAACTTATTATACGTCTCATATACCCTATTAGAATCATCTATTAATAGATCCGTTACATATTGAGCATCCTCATCAGATAAGCTACTTCCTCTACCTTGAGCATTATCTTCAGATTGTTTTGCTATTTGATCACGTTCTGGAACATAGAATTCATGATCTAATACAGAATATCTGGCAGAATATTCATTTACATTTGCAGTACGATGACGCACCCATTGCCTTGCAACAAATATAGGCAGCTTTATATGAAACTTAATCTCACACATTTCAAACGGAGTAGTATGTGAATGACGCATTAAATAATTAATCAATGCAGCATCTTGACTTACACTCTTAGTTCCTCTTCCATAAGATATTCTTGCAGCTTGTACTACAGATTCATCAGATCCCATATAATCAACTAACCTAATAAATCCTTTATCTAATACTTTATACTCCTTATAAAGGATCTCTTCCAGCTCAGGGACAACTATACGCTTTGTAACCTCCGACTCCATAGATTCCATAATTACCCTATATCTTAATTATCCATACTTAATACTAACAATTACCCGCATTAGATCAAGCTTTTAAAACTACAATTAACTATTTACATTATACAATAAGCAAAAAACATATATAACAATTTCACATACAAAAATGCTTAAATATTATAAAATCAATAAATAATAAGCATTGTATTTTTCATTAGATTCACATCATATGAATTTAATCAGGCATCATAACTATAAAATTTATGTCACTAAGAAAAAATCTTTAAATTTGCAATGTAAATCAAGACATACTATAAACAATGCAGTTTGTATTATATCCTATACTCTAGAAATCAATATTCTTTCCCAATACTTCAATTATATATACTTGAGAAAACCAGCCTTATAACAACTAACTTAATAATGCTTAACTTACTGAAGGAATAAGATTAATAACATCATCATTAAACAAAGTAAGGTACTCTATATTACTGAAGCATTGTATCTGTGTATCTTCTCATTATCATCCATTAAATATTAGTAACTTTTTTTATCAGATTTAATTTAGAATAATCATTAGTTCAATTATAACGGTGTGACAACCATATAATTTAAATTTATAACTAACCGGATATCGTTATACTAATACCTAACCTTATATATCTAAGAATCCTATTATTCAACCCAAGCTTTATTAAGTTTAAATTTTTAGAACAAGCATAAGCATAGTTTATAATATAGTGTAAACAATAATATAAAAATACCATCAATTATGTATCATTAATACTTAATTACAGCTTATAGTGCAGTTTTATCTTCTGAGCATCATTTGCTTAATGTGAGCAATTGCTTTTGCTGGATTTAAACCTTTAGGACAAGTATTAGTGCAGTTCATAATAGTGTGACAACGATATAACTTAAATGCATCATTAAGCATATCCAATCTATCACCTGATGCTTCATCTCTACTATCAATAAGCCATCTATAAGCCTGTAATAAAGCAGCTGGTCCTAAATATTTATCTGGATTCCACCAATAACTAGGACAACTAGTACTACAACATGCACATAATATACAATCATAGACTCCATCTAACTTGCTCCTATCTTCTATTGTCTGTAACCTTTCTTTATTATGATCAGGTTCTTTAGCTTGTATCCATGGAGTAATAGATTCATATTGTTTATAGAAATTGCTTAAATCTGGTACCAAATCTTTTATAACATCCATATGGGGTAAAGGATAAATATTTACGTCTGACTTGATATCTGATATTGCCTTCGTACAAGCTAGAGTGTTAGTGCCATCAATATTCATTGCACAAGAACCACATATACCTTCCCGACACGATCTTCTAAATGTTAGCGTAGAATCAATTTCATTTTTAATCTTTATTAAAGCATCAAGTACCATCTGCCCACATTCATCAAGGTCTATGAAAAATGTATCAATTCTTGGATTTTCATCATCATCTGGAGACCATCTATATATTTTAAAACATTTTATATTCTTTGCACATTTAGGAGCAGGGTGCACTTTACCATTCTTATTAATCTTAGAATTTTTAGGTAAAAAAACTGAACCATAGTAAAACCTTTTAAGTAATCCTTCCAGAAACATTATTAATATATTCTTTTTTGTGGAGGAAAATATTGAACATCATCTGTTAAAGTTGTTTTAGCAACATCTTTGTATTTTATTTCTACAGAGTAATTTACAGAATCATACCATGCTAAACTATGTTTCATCCAGTTATCATCATCACGATCAGGAAAATCTTCACGTGCATGAGCACCTCTACTTTCCTGACGATTTGCAGCACATTCCATAGTTACAACTGCTTGTGGAATCATATTTGTCAATTCCAATGCTTCAACCAAATCACTATTCCATATCATGCTTCTGTCCTCAACTGCAATTTCAGACATAAGTCCAGCAACATTTTTAATCTTTTCCCTTCCTTCTTCTAATACCTCTTCTGTGCGAAAGACAGCTGCATGGGTTTGCATAACATTCTGCATATTGCTACGTATCTCTGAAACCCGTAAATTTCCTTTTGAAAACCTTAATGCATCAAATCTATCAAGTATCCATTCTTCTGACACATTTTTTAGAGGAGCATGTAACATGCCAGGCTTAATCAATTCTTTTGCCCTAATTGCTGCAGCTCTTCCAAAAACTGCTAAATCACGTAATGAATTAGAACCTAAACGATTAGCTCCATGTACAGATACACAAGCTGCCTCTCCTATAGCAAACAGCCCTGGTACTATTTTTTGTTTTCCCCTATACAGGGTAACAACTTCACCATAATAATTCGTAGGGATGCCACCCATATTATAATGAACAGTTGGCAATACTGGTATAGGTTCTTTTGTTACATCTACTCCAGCAAAAGTACGTGCAGTTTCACTAATACCAGGCAATCTTTCGCGGATTACTTCTGGTCCTAAATGAGATATAGATAAATATACATGATCTTTTTTCGGACCAACACCACGACCTTCTCTAATTTCTAAAGTCATTGCCCTACTTACAACATCACGAGATGCTAAATCTTTAGCCTTGGGAGCATAGCGCTCCATAAATCTTTCGCCTTCAGAATTAATTAAATATCCACCTTCTCCTCTACAACCTTCTGTCATTAAACATCCAGAACCATATATCCCTGTTGGATGGAACTGTACAAACTCCATATCTTCTAATGGTAAGTTAACACGTGATACCATTCCTCCACCATCACCAGTACAGGTATGTGCACTGGTAGCAGAAAAATATATTCTACCATATCCACCTGTAGCAAGTACAACAATATGAGAACGGAATCTATGTAAAGTACCATCACATAAAGACCATGCTAGGACACCTTGACATTTCCCTTCTTCATCCATTATTAAATCAATCGCAAAATACTCTATAAAAAACTTAGCATTATACTTTAAAGACTGCTGATATAATGTATGGAGTATCGCATGACCTGTTTTATCAGACGCAGCACACGTACGCACTGCTGGTTTACCTTTACCAAATTCTGTAGTCATACCACCGAAAGGACGTTGATATATTTTACCATCCTTAGTACGAGAAAAAGGAACTCCATATCTTTCAAGCTCAATTACAGCTTCTGCTGCATTTTTACACATATACTCAATAGCATCTTGATCACCAAGCCAATCTGACCCTTTGACTGTATCAAACATATGCCATCTCCAGTCATCTTCAGATACATTACCTAATGCGGCACTAATACCACCTTGAGCAGCCACTGTATGGCTTCTTGTTGGAAAAACTTTAGATATACATGCAACAGACAAACCAACATTAGTCATACCAAAAGTTGCTCTTAAACCAGCACCTCCAGCTCCTACGATTACAACATCATACTCATGATCTACAATATCATATGCAGAAATAGACATTACAAAATAAATAATACTTCAATAATAAACATAACTAGGCTATCACAATAACACAGTGAGTCAATATAATTCCTATATTAAATAAGTTTCACAATAACTTATAAACTTATAAAAAACTAATAATAAATTTCTATTATTACATTATAACATTTACTAATTAGATATAGATAAACATTAACTTATAACTAATAAACTTAGCAAAATAAAACATTTTTTGAATGATTTATCAAATTATTATTAAAAATAATAAATTACACCAGCAATACATTCAAATATTAGAGAATAAAAAAGCAATTTAAATATAATAGCAGAGTATTTATTTAATCTTGATAAGCTGTAAAAGAATTATTACACAAACATCCATCTTAACTCATAGGCCAATAACCCACTACTAAACTATACAAACAAGATTAACATTTAATCTAAGATATAAATTATTAGATATATAGAATATACCTTTATCAAAACTATCCTATAAACAAAGAATAAAATAATCCTTAAGATTTATCATCATTAAAAAGTTTCCAAAATTACACTAAACACAACTCTCATACATACAAAAGATCACAACATATAATCTATAAAACTTCAAGAACTTGATATAATTTATACTCCTTTTATTGTGGTATATCATTCAATAACAACAATATCTATATTTCTATAATACATATCTTTAAATTATGTAATATATATTTCCACTACAGAAAATCACTAATGCTATAAAAATACTAACATTAAAACTAAATATTTTCTTGATTAATTGCACAAAATAAAATCTAGAAATTCTAATTTATAAAAACAACTAACAGTTCATGACACAGAATTCATAAGCGATATATAGCATACATCTCTACTGCAGAAATTACTTAATGCTATAAAAATATTAACACTAAAACTAAGTGTTCTTCTTACTTAACTGCACTAAAGAATTTTATACATTTTGCAAATGCTCATAGTCGAGGTAAGCAATGCAATTATATCTTCAAATATCAAATAAACATTATATAAAAAAACAACTATTACTTATTAAATATCATCTGAAAAATTATCACTTGATAACTGCAACTTTGCTAATTTCGTATATAAACCATCTTGTTTGCATATTAATGATTTATGTGTACCTATATCATCAATGCAACCATTATTAAAGACAATTATTTTATCAGCCTTAACAATAGTTGATAACCTATGTGCTATTATAAGCATCGTTTTATTACTTCTTAAATTATCTAAAGCATCATGAATTAACTGTTCATTTTTTGAATCTAAAGATGATGTAGCCTCATCTAATATTAGGATTCCTGAATCTTTTAATACAGCTCTCGCTATTGCAATTCTCTGTTTCTGCCCTTCAGATAAGCATAATCCCCTTTCTCCAATAAAAGAATTAAATTTATCTGGTAGACTCTCTATAAAATCAAGAATACATGCAACTTTTGCTGCATTTCTTACTTCTTCATATTCAGCACTAGCTACTCCATAGGTTATATTATCCCATATCGTACCAGAAAACATAATAGGACTTTGAGGAATAATGCTAAAAAGAGAACGTAAATTTTGCAGAGATAATTCTTTTATATTTATACCATCAATAGTTACATTACCTGATTTCACATCGTAAAAACGCAACAATATATTTATTATAGTACTTTTACCACTACCAGATGGTCCAACTAAAGCTACAACTTGGCCTTTATCAATAGTAAATGACACACCTTTTAATGCTGGATCATTAGGCTTACTAGGATAACAAAAAGTAACATTGTCTATTAAAATTGAATCCTTTATTCCTTCAATGACTTTTGGATTCTCTACCTCATCAATATCTAATGGCATTGATAATATTTTTGAAATATCCTCTGCAATTCTTATAGCCTTTTGTATATCATGCAGATTATCTCCCATGTTATTTACAGACCCAGCAGCAATTGCAGCATAAAATATAAATGAAAAAAGAGAACCAACAGTAATATTATTATTTAACACCTCTCTTATCCCAAGTGATAAAACAAATCCTATAGAAGCCATTGCAGAAGTGATAATCAAAGTAACTAATAATGCACGTAAAATAATATATTTATTTGTTATATCCAATGCACTAGTAAGTAAATTAGAAAATTTTTGTTTGGTTATACCCTCCTTTGAGAAAGACTGAATTACAGATATACCACGATATGTCTCTTCAACAAAAGATGTAATACTATCTATATTAAAACGTACTTTACGAGATAACACTTTTACTTTCTTACCAAGAAAAGTTAATATTATCAGTATAATAGGTATAACTATTATAGTATACATAGTTAACTTGAAGTTAGTATGTACTAACATTACAATGCTACCAAATAAAGTAGTTGCATTCCTGAGTATTGTTGAAAGACTAGCACTCAATATTACCTGAAGCGCTGATGTATCTGCCATTAATCTCGTAATTAAACTTGAGATACTGTTATTTTCAAAAAATTTAGGAGAAAAATGTATAATCTTGTTATATAACCTGAGCCTGATACCAATAACAACTCTTTCACTCCCATATCCTGTAAGCCACATTCGTAAAAAAGATGTTATTGCAACCACTAAAACCACTGCAAGTAAAAATAACAGAGCATTATTTATAGATACAACATCAGATGCCACAACCCATGAATCAACTAAGTTATGCAGACCATACCCAAATGCTAAAATCGTTAAAGAAGAAACAGCTACAACTAAATATGCAAATATAAAATATAACCAATAAGGTCTTACAAATTGAAATAACGCTTTCATTTCTATATCACAATATTAAATAATATCTTAATTTCTGATCTTAAAAAACCGAATAATTCATCTTTTTTATCATTAATCCATATATTTAAAGATTGATCATAACTAAAGCGTACTGATCCACTTATAGGAGATGCAACCCAAATTTGCATTGAGGGCTCATGTTTATTAATAACATATACATTACCTTTACTATCTGATATCTTGACCAATCCATCGCAATTCTCACACTCCAATACTTCATTCAAATCTGCATTATCTATCATTTCAGTTAAAGTACTCAAAACATTATAAGACAAATTTTGAAAACTAGACATACATAAAGAATGCGACATTTTTCTCCCTTATAATACAAGCTATAGCATATTTTACATAACATGAAACCCATCTAGCAAAATAATAAAGTAAATACAACACACTTTTATCTCAATCTTATTTAAGTAAAGATAAAAGTTAATAAAATAGTTAAATTACTCAATACTCAATACTCAATTTAAGACTTTACACGATATTATTTTATATTTACTTAAGATCTGAAATCACAAGTTAACTCTTTAACTCTTTTCACAATATCCTGCTCAACAGATAGTCTGACGTCATCACTAGCTTTTAAACTATCAATAACATCACAAACCATATTTCCTATTTTTTTAAATTCATCTTCTTTTAACCCTCTAGATGTTTCTGCTGCAGAACCAAATCGCAATCCAGAAGTAACAAAAGGCTTTTCTGGATCAAAAGGAATAGCATTTTTATTACAAACAATCCCTAATCTTTCTAAAGCAAGAACTGCATCTTTTCCTGTAACACCCTTTGGACGCAAATCAAGAACAACCATATGAGAATCTGTACCACCTGTAACAACATTAAGCCCTCTTTCCTTAAACACTTCAACCAACGTTCTAGAATTTTTAATTATTTGCTTTGCATAATCTTTAAAACTTGGCTTTAATGCTTCCCCAAATGCTACAGCTTTAGCAGCAATAACATGCATTAACGGACCACCTTGCATACCAGGAAAAATTGAAGATTGAATCTTCTTATAAATATCTTCATAATTTGTCATTATTACTGCACCTCTAGGCCCACGTAAAGTCTTATGGGTAGTACAAGTAATAACATGAGCATGTTCAATAGGTGAAGGAAATTCTCCAGCAGCAATTAACCCTGCATAATGAGCTACATCAGCTAAAAGATACGCACCTACTTTATCAGCTATTTCTCTAAATCTTTTAAAATCTATTGTACGAGGATAAGAAGACGAGCCAGCAATAATTAACGCTGGATTATGTGATAGAGCAAGCTTTTCTATTGCATCCATATCCATTAAGCCAGTATCACGATCAACTTGATATTGAACAGCATTAAACCATTTTCCAGAAACATTAGGAGCAGAACCATGAGTTAAATGACCACCACAATCAAGAGACATTCCAATAACTGTATCACCTGGTTTTATCAAAGCAGCAAATACTCCTTGATTAGCTTGTGAACCAGAATGTGGTTGAACATTTGCAAATTTACAGCCAAATAACTTACATAAACGTTCTATAGCTAAATTTTCTACAATATCTGCAAAATGACATCCACAATAATACCTTTTACCAGGATAACCTTCAGCATATTTATTTGTGAATATAGAACCTTGAGCTTCTAATACCGCTTTACTAACAAAATTTTCAGATGCTATTAATTGTAATTCAGAATTCTGTCTATTAAATTCGCCAGCAATACAATCAAAAACTTCCGTATCAACATCCTGTAAACCATGATCTAAGATATATCCAACCATAAAAATAACCCCGTAATAATTGACAAAAAAAACTCAACAGCGCAGGTTATAATAATATCAGATACACTACTTTACTGATTGTACATTATTCAATAACGTTACTATTTTCACTTTGACCATTATCTAATATATTATCCTTAATGCTATCAAGCTTTAAACTCTCATTTTCTGTATTACCATCCTCTTTAACTTTTTCTTTCTCTAGTTTTCTTTTCTTTTCTGCATGTAACTTTTGTGCTTGCATAGCACCTAAATCATTTTTTACTACATAAAGTGTAAGAGGAAGTACTAAATCAGGATGTAGTTCTAAATTAACTACATACTCACCAATATACTTAATTACAGAATAAAAAAATATGTTACGGTAATGTATATTATATCCTTTTTCAGATAATAACTTAGATACACACTTTGGAGTTACAGAACCAAAAAGCTTACCATCATCAGCTGCTTGCCTAGTTATAATTAGAAATTCATTTTCTAAGGATAACTTTAAAGTTTTTGCTACTTCTAGCCTTTCCAAATTTTCTTTTTCAATAAATACATACTGTTCTTCTAAAGCCTTTAAATTTTCTTTAGTTGCTCTAACTGCCTTTTTTTTGTGTTAGTAAATATCTAGCATACCCTGGCTTTACTTTAGTAACTATACCTGCTTTACCAAGATTTCTAACACTTTCTTTAAGAATAATTGATAACATACTAACCTATAAAACAATATATCAACAGTAAGGCAATAAGGCTAAATAACGCGCCCTTTTTACAGCAACAGATAATAACCTTTGCTTTCTAGATGAAACAGAAGTAATCCTACTTGGCAGTATACGCCCATACTCTGAGGTAAACTTAGACAATAAAACTTTATTTTTATAATCTATATCCTCATTTGGACATTGCTCTAGAGGACAAGTTTTAGATCTCTTAAAATAAGGCCTTTTTAGATAAGCTAATGGAGAGTAAGCAGTAGCTCCTGAATTACTAGAATTTGCTTTTTTATTCTTTCTTAACATAATAAATATCCAATCATACTTGACTTGCTTGTATCATTAACGAATCACCTTTTGGCAACTTATCTTTCTTAAGACATAAGAAGCGTAATACATCTTCATTTAACTTTACTTTACGTTTAAATTCATCCATGCTACTAGGAGTTGATTTCACATATATCATACAATAATGCCCCTTGTTCATTTTATCTATGGTATAAGCAAAATCTAAAAGTCCCCAATATTCATACTTAAGAAGTTCAGCACCATTCTTTGCTAATAAGGACGACAAACCCTTTACCAACCCTTCAAGCTCATACTGAGTTAAACCTTGTTGTGCTATAAAAGTAAATTCATATAAAGGCACGTCTTCTCCTTAATCAAACCAACTACGCCATTATATAAAATATTACATTATAATCAAGTTAATTATTTATATGATGAAATGTTTTTATTATTCATAATATAACAAACAGAAAATAACTCTTATTTACTATATTAACTTTTTTTCTCAACTCTTTCTCGACCTTGTTTAGATTCTTTCTTCTTAACTTTATCCTTATCAGCTTGATGCTTTTTTTCAAGCATATCATGAACAACAGATTCCACTTCCTTTATTTTTTCATGAGTAGATTCTGGTATTACTTCGTCTATGTAAGTATTAAACACATAAAATACATTATAATAATATGAGTCTAAAAACCAATCTGGTAATACATTCTCATCCTCTTTTGCTTTAGGTAATAGTGCATAACAAGATGTTTCTATAATAAAAAATAAAAAATAACAAAAAACCACTCCTTTCATGAATCCTATCAATAATCCACCAAATCTATCAATAACACTACACCTTGCTGAAGATAAGAGATGCATAACCCATCCATTGATAATAATGATGACAACAGTAATCAATATGAAAACAGTAATTGTAGATAAAATCCCTGCTATAACCTCAGAAGTAACGTATTGATTATATAAATTAGAAAAGTAATCATGATACTGCATAGTCAATAATATCGATACACAAATACCACACAATCCGAATACTTCCTTTATAAAACCTCTAAAAACACCAATAATAACTGATAACAATATAACCCCAATTACTGCTATATCTAGCATAATTTCTATTCCTATTTTATAGAATCACTTTTTCTAACCTGTAAAAAGATAACTATCAATAACAATATAATAGCTACCAAATATACATAAACTATATAATAATACTTCTTTAAGGATAATGCTAATCCTACAATACAGTCAGTATCATCCATATCAGATGGCTCTATATAACTCCAACTTGCTATATCCTTAACTCCTAAACGATTATTAGATATGTCACTATTATCAACAGTAAGTCCTATATTTTGACTCAATAAATCAAGCAAAGTACCTTTGAATTCAAGATCTTGCATTTTATCTTTTAATGGAATGACTATTTCCTTCTTTATACCATCAGTATTATATTTACTTACTACAGTAAGTTTCATGAAACTATCTTTAGGGATAACCAATTCATTGCTTAATTCAGATAATGGGATAATGTCATAAGGAGATACAAACAACTTAGCTATATAATTAGGCATAATCAATATTATTCCTACCCCTAAAAGCATAATAGATTCATATAACTTATTCTTTCTAATAAAATATCCTTGCATCGCTGCTGAAATACTTAATATTCCTACTAAAGAAACAAAAATTATAAATACATTATCCCATATATTTGTAACATCGTATAAAATAAGTTCACTATTAAATATAAACAAGAAAGGAACAATCATAGTCCTAACATTATATAAAAATGACTGCACCCCAGTTTTAAATGCATTACCCTTTGCAATAGCAGCAGCAGCATAAGAAGCTATACCTACAGGAGGAGTTACATCCGCCATAATTCCAAAATAAAAAACAAATAAATGAATGGCTATTGGAGGAACATACATACCGCTTTTATGTATGACAGAAGTTAAAATTGGAGCCATGAGCGTAGAAACTATAATATAACATCCTGTTGCAGGCATTCCCATACCCAACACTATACATATTATAGCCGTAACTAATAATGTAAAAAACAAACTACCATGAGCTATAGAATCCAATAATCCACTAATTGACAAACCAAATCCAGTTAATGATACGGCACCTACTATAATTCCTGCTGCACCAGTAGCAACTGCAATAGCAATCATATTCTTAGATGCTATTACCATAGCTTCATATACTTGCTTCACACTTCCACAAAAAGCAGGAAACAATCCTGATATTTTTTTACTAAATAAAGTATATACCGTATCCCTAGTAAGTAACATAAATATTAAAAATAAATTTGTCCAAAAACAAGATAATGCAGAAGATAACTTCTCAACAATTAAACACCACACTAAAATAGAAATTGGAATAAAATAATGTATACCACACTTAAAAGTTTCTAATAATTTAGGACACTTTTCTTCATCATAATCTCCACTCCTGTTACTTTCACTCTTAAATTGATAAAATAATATTCCAACATACAGACTAATCAAAAGTAAAGATACAGCATATTTACTTTTCTCTAAAAATATAGATTTAATTCCAGGAATATAAAACCCATATACAGTAATACCTTCTATCAGAACATAAGTAAAACATGAAAGAATAATTAAACAAGTAACACATATACAGAATCTTAAAAGACTTAAATAAATTGACCTTGCTTTAGTTAAATCAATAATAGGGCGCATATCTAATTTACAAGCTTCCAAGTGTACAATATAAAGCAAAGTAATGTATACCATAACCGCAGGAACAAAAGCATACTTTACAATAGTAGCATAAGGAATAGACAAGAATTCAGACATTAAGAATGCTGCTGCACCCATCACTGGAGGCATAATTTGGCCATTTACACCAGCTGAAACTTCTATAGCAGCTGCTTTTTCAGCACTCAATCCCATTTTTTTCATCAAAGGAATAGTAAAAGAACCTATCGTAATAGTGTTGGCAACTGAAGAACCAGACATCATACCCATAAAACCAGAGGCAATAACTGCAGCCTTAGCTGGACCACCAACAAATCTACCAAGTAAGGCAAATGAAAGCTTAATAAAAAAATTACCAGCCCCTGCTTTATCTAAAAAAGCACCAAATAATACATATAAAAATACAAAATTAGATGATACAGCAAGCGCTATACCAAATACTCCCTCAGAAGATAACCATTCATGAGATGCTATAGCAGAAAAATTATGTCCTTTATGAGCAATAATATCTGGCACATGTTTTCCCAAAAAAGCATACAGTAAAAACATTAACGCAATAAGCGCTATAGGTGCACCTATAGCACGCCTTGCACCTTCTAATAAAAATAAAAATCCAGTAAATGCCACAATTAAATCAATATTATTAGGCATTGCTATCCTAAAGGATAATTCTTCATAAAACACCACAATATACAAAACTGATACACATGATAATATTGCAGAAATCCAATCTAATGTTTTAAATTTTAGATTGGAAGTTTTAGATATTGGTAAAAATAAAAATAACAAAGAAAATGCAAATGCTAAATGTATAGCTCTAGACTTAATATCAGGCAACATGGCCCATTCCAACCCATGACCAACCAACCAAAAAGGTAAAGGAGACGCTATGAACAATTGAAAACATGCCCATAAAAAGGCTATAAAACTTATTGCATATTCTGTTATGTTATTTCCTACACCAATTGACCTTGAGGAAGCTAATTCTCTATCTATCAAGTTTTGTATATGTTCTGCTTCCTTTTTCATTATATAACTAATCCCTTTCATAACACTTTATCAGTTAATAACATTACATACTTTTCACGTCAATAAAATATGACCTCTGTAAGTAGTACCCGTAATTCCCTAAAATATATTTAACAAACAAAAATGTATAAATATTTTATTAATACAATATATGATAATAATTAAATAATGAAATGATTTTGTTAAATTTCAAATATTTTTACAAATTCATAATTCACTATATAAACATACACTATGTTATGTACTATAGCATACAAGACCAAAACTACAATTTACTTTTTTTTTATAGATACATATAAGATAAATCTAAGAACATAATTTAATATATTTTACTTAATTGTTTTATGAAAAATCCAATTTTTCCTATACAATATAACACAACACAAAAAACCATATTTCTAAGAACAGTAAAACTTGCAGTAGCTAATATGCTTTTCATATGTTAAAATCAAGTTTATAAGATAGCAAAATTGTCATTTACAAATATGTCTACAAAAGTCATTTATATTTGTCAAGTGTGTGGCAATCAAACACACAGGTGGACTGGTAAATGCAATGCCTGCGGAAGTTGGGATAGCATAACAGGTGAAACAGCTACAGATCAACTGATAAACATACTACATCCTTCTGAAGCAAATTTAAGTTCACTATCCGATAGAGATGTAGTAATTCCACCACGATTCATTACAAATATAAACGAATTAGACAGAGTATTTGGAGGTGGTATAGTACTAGGTAGTAGCACTCTTATTGGAGGAGAACCTGGTGTAGGAAAGTCAACATTACTACTACAATTAACATCAATTTTAGATAAAAACTCTTTTACATGTCTTTATGTATCAGGAGAAGAGTCGATAGATCAAATTAGAATTAGGGCAGATCGACTACAAATCACTCAATCCAACATCCAATTATTATCAACTTCATCATTATCAGATATAATCCATTCCTTAAAAAAAAATAAGGATTTTAAGTGTCTTGTAGTTGATTCAATACAAACTATATATGACAATAAGATATCATCATCACCTGGTACTGTAGTACAAATACGTATGTGTACTCATGAGCTAATAACTTTTACAAAGCGACACAACATAATATTATTTATACTAGGGCAGATAACAAAAGATGGTCAAATAGCTGGGCCAAAAACTTTAGAGCATATGGTAGATACAGTGTTATACTTTGAAGGAGAGAATAACAGCCAATTACGTATTCTACGTACAGTAAAAAATAGATTTGGACCTACAAATGAAATAGGTGTATTCGAAATGTCCGATAAAGGGTTAATACCAGTAAAAAATCCATCTTCACTTTTTTTAGTTAAGTCACAAAATAACAATATAATTGGTAGTGCAGTATTTGCAGGTATAGAAGGATCAAGACCTATATTAATGGAAATACAATCATTAATTGCAAATACAAACATGGTAACTCCAAGAAGAGCTGTAGTCGGCTGGGATGTCAATAGATTGGCCATGATAATTGCTGTATTAACCGCAAAATGCAATATATTTCTAGGAGATAAAGAAGTATACCTTAACATTGCTGGAGGATTAAAAATATGTGAACCAGCAGCAGATTTAGCAATTGCAGCATCCTTAATTTCAAGTTTTATTAATATAGCTATTCCATCATCAACAATAATATTAGGAGAAATAGCTTTATCAGGAGAAGTAAGAAATATATCAAATATCGATTCACGCTTAAAGGAAGCTCATAAACTAGGCTTTACAAAAGCTATCATTCCACTCAATAATAAACACATCTTTTCTGACATCAATATCATAGAAATAGGTCATATAAAAATGTTAAAAAAATATCTCATCGAACTATGAAAATAATCGGTACAGCTTTATTAGTATGTTTTTTAATATTTGTTACAATATTTGCTAAAGTATTATCGAACAAAAATACTAGTACAGATCCTTCAATTAGAATAGTACTACCTATACTCTACACAGAAAATCAAATATTCGATACAGATGATTTAATTGGGCATCCATATATAATAAATGTATTTGCTTCTTGGTGTACAACATGTCAGGAAGAACATAATTTATGGTTAGAAATATCTAAAAAAAAGATCATCGACATATATGGGATAAACTATCTTGATACAGAACACAAAGTACAACAATGGCTTAAAGTGCACGGGAATCCATATACTCAAATAGCAAAAGATTACTCTGGTAAGGTTGCTAATATACTAGGAGTTACAGGAGTACCAGAAACTTTTGTATTCAACAAAAACGGTAAAATAATATTACACATACATGGCAATATATCTAAAGATATATGGGAAAACCAAATATTACAATTAGTACAAAATCTATAAACACTTTACATATAAAAAATAAAAACACTTCTCTACAAATCTGCTGATTACTCACCGATAATAACTTCTCGTGTAATAGAATTATAAGCACGTTTGTACTTAATTTTTTATTTATATCTCAAAATTTACCAGCATAGTCAAAAAGAATAAGATATGATTGGGATGGTCCTTCTAGAACACTTTTACATGCAATTAAATATGTATCAGCAATGATCTATATTCACATAACAATTAACTATATAACTGAGCACTAAATCAAAAATTACAAAACATTGTCACACAATCATACATTATACAGTTTCAATAATCAAAACACCGCAATATAATGTTCTTTCAAAAAATAACTTTAACCACTCATCTAAACACTAAAACAACAATTATAAAATAAAGACATAGACATTCCCATGCATCTTAACTATTTACCTACATATAAAACATGTTATAATAACTTTATATCAATCTATGGCTTATTTAAATAATGACTGTGACACAACACCAGTTAGAATTATTAGTAAAAAATGCATTCCCAGATGCTGAGATAACTATTACTAGCTTAGTAGATGACAATAATCACTATTCTATCAAAGTAATCTCAAATCAATTTCAGGGTAAGTCAAAATTAGAACAACATCGAATGATATACAAAGTATTAGATGGATTAAACATACATGCAATACAAATACAGACAGGATGTAAAGATACTATGACAAATGATATAATGGATAAGATAAAACACGACATAGAAAATAACGATGTAGTGTTATACATGAAAGGCGATGCTAATATTCCGCAATGTGGATTTTCTAGTACAGTAGTTAATATTCTGAAAAAAATGAATGTTAATTTCAAGAGTATTAATGTACTAGAAAATTTAGAACTACGCGAAGCAATCAAAGAATTTACAAATTGGCCAACTATTCCACAACTATACATTAAAGGTGAGTTTATTGGTGGATGTGACATAGTAAAAGAAATGTATCATAGCGGAGAATTACAAGAACTTCTTATTAAGAACAACCTTATGACTATAACTCAATAGTACACAATATTTTTTATTTAAGCTATCATGGTTAATCAAGAAGAAGCTAAACTAGAATTAGATAAGCTAAATGAGAAAATAAAGTATCATGATGTTCTGTACCATGTACATGATAATCCAGAAATAAGTGATGCAGAATATGATGAGTTATGTAATAAAAGAAATGCAATAATTAAAACCTTTCCACAACTTGAGTCAATTATTGATTATCAAAATAACGTAGGGTCACCTCCAGATGTAAAGTTCCCTAAAGTTAAGCACGAACAAAAAATGCTTTCTTTAGATAACGCTTTTAACCAACAAGATATAGAAAAATTTTTAATTAGAACCAAAAAGCTCTTAGACATGAAAGATGATGAATCAATATGCATGTCCTGTGAATTAAAAATCGACGGTTTATCATTTTCTGTCATATATAGGAAAGGTGAACTTTTTCAAGCATCTACAAGAGGTAATGGCGATTTTGGTGAAAATATAACAAACAATATCAAAACTCTCAAAAACTTACCTAATACCATCCAAAATGCACCAGATATTTTAGAAGTAAGAGGTGAAATATATATAGATCGCAGTGATTTTATACAACTTAATAACGAAGGAAATAATTTTGCTAACCCACGTAATGCTGCAGCCGGATCTATAAGACAACTAGATCCCAATATCACTGCTCAACGCAAGCTAAAATATTTTATGTACACAATAATAAATAGTCACTGTCTAACACAAGAAGATTCACTGAAAAAATTAAAAAATTGGGGATTTTGTGTTAATGAGTATACTATTACTACAAATAGTATCGAAGAGGCTTTTAATTTTTATAATCAGATTTACGACAAAAGAAGTAACATAAGTTATGACATTGACGGCATTATATACAAAGTCAACGATATAAAATTACAACATATCCTTGGAACAACAAGTAAATCTCCTAGATGGGCTATAGCATATAAATTTCCTTCTATAGAAGGCAAAACACAACTAAACAAAATTTCCATACAGATCGGAAGAACTGGAGTATTAACTCCTATTGCAGAACTTTCCCCCATCAATATTGGTGGAGTGATTGTTACAAGAGCTAGCTTACATAACAAAAGTGAAATAGAACGTAAAGATATACGTGAAGGTGACTACGTCATTGTCAAAAGAGCAGGAGATGTTATACCTCAAGTAGTTGATGTAGACAAAAATTTAAGGACTAAAGAATCAAGAGAATTTACTTTTCCAACAACATGCCCATCATGTGGAAGTAGTTTATATCAAGAAAAACATGAGATATCAATATATTGCACTGGAGAATTATTCTGTAAAGATCAGATTCTAGAAAAAATAAAGCATTTTATTTCAAAAGATGCTTTTAATATTATTGGGTTTGGAAAAAAACAACTTCTATTTTTCTATGAACAGGGATTAATAACAAATATTGTCGATATATTTAGGTTAGAAGAAAAAATAAACAACAATAATTTACAATTAGAATTGTTACCTGGATGGGGTGAAAAATCGATTAGCAATTTACTCTCCGCAATAAATGATAGCAAAGTAATTAGTTTAGAAAATTTCATATTTGCTTTAGGTATAAGATTTGTAGGAAAGTACATAGCAAAAATATTAGCGCAACACTTTCTATCGTATAAAAAATGGTATGATGAAATGTTAAAGTTAGCTAAAGATGAAAACTATACACTTAACATACAACAAATAGGGTCAAAAACTCTCAACTCCTTAAAAATATTCTTTACTGAGCAACATAATTTAAACATGATGAATAGTTTAGTAACATATCTAACAATAACAGACATAAAATCTGAACATCATTCATCATTGATTCATGGCAAAACTATAGTTTTTACTGGTGAACTATCAAGTATGTCAAGATCTGAAGCAAAGATAAAATCAGAAGCTGCAGGAGCAAAAGTTTCTTCATCACTATCAAAAAACACAGACTTCCTAATTATAGGAAATAATCCAGGATCAAAATATAAGAAAGCACAACTGCTTAAAATACAAATTCTGACAGAGGACTTATGGTTACAATACATTCAACCCACCTAAAAAAATCAAAGTAAATCTCTATCTACAAACTTTCATCTCAAGATATACAATTAAGAAATACACACATATTAAATAAAATTTTGCCTAAAACAATAGGCATTCTATATTTTCTTAGTACATAAAAATGTGTATTAAACTAAGTCTCCTTCATTTATATTGAACAACAAGTCAATACTTAATACGCTTTTCTTTTCCATTCAATAATTTACTTTCTAATACTATAGCAGATTTTATACGCAATAATTACTTGAAAATACATATACATAAGTCTCATGTATTTATCTTAGAAAACATACTATAGAAAAATAACATTTATTTCTCATAAACTATAAATATACAAAATCAAGCAAGTTTTATCTTTTCAAAATCTTGAAATACATGACAATAAACTAACTTTTCTGATAATCTATCGAGATAAATCCAGCTATATAGAATTACATATCACTTTACAACAAACATTATAGTAACCAATACATAAGACTAGTACATAGCTATTATGCTTTAATCAATCTCATAGCAAAAATTAATGTATATCTACACAAGGCATCTTTATCACTTTCACCTACATTATGCAAATCATGATTCTACATCTTTGTTAGAGTAGTCACAATATCTATGTGATTATCTAAAGCTTGAGCTGATACTATAATCTTTGATTTTCCTTGCATAAATTTTTCAATTTCACACCCAAAGAATTCATATCTCCAGCCCTTCATTATACAGCTAACTTTACCATTAAGAAATTTAATTAAACTGTTTTTAGAAGAAACCAACTTTTGAGAAATATTATTTTCACAGCATACATTATATAGCAATATAAGCAATATATTTAACACAGACTTATCATAGGTATTAACATTTACAGAATATAACTCATCAACATTAAGAGATTGATTGTAATCAACAATATTAAAAAGATCAAACTCTTCATTATTATGGAGTAAGTACTCTTTTTTCACGTACTTACCTAAAATACTCATATCATTCTTTTTTATAAGATCCCTAGTTAAACATAATATCAGCTTGTCTTTTAATATAAAATCACGGCTAACATTAAAAAATTGAGCTAATTTTTCTCTCCATTCAACAATAGATCTAGCAATAATAATTTCTGCTTTCGTAATATCATATGCAGAGTCAGATATATCATAAATATCATTATAGTTGACTTCTTGTGACAGAATGTTATCCATCTCTTCTAAAAACCATCGTAATTTACCAGCAGAAGCTAAGTTATCATACAATATATGATAAAGTTTATATAAATATATGACATCATTAAATGCATATTCAATTTTATCAATAGATAGTGGACGTAACATCCAATTAGACCTTTTTAATGTCAACTTATCTAACGAAATTCCCAAGAATTGTTCTACCAATTTAGAATATCCAATCGCATTATCATAACAATAACAAAACATAGCAGCAATCTGAGTATCAAATATAGGACTTGGAACTTTGGGAAACTTAGTTAATAGTGCATCTATATCCTGTTTACAATCATGAAAAACTTTTATTATACTCTCATTATAAAAAATAGACTTTAAAATAGATAAATCTATTCCATCTGCTAAAACGTCAACAATAAATCGCCTTTCACTATATGCAATTTGTATTAAACACAATCTGGGATAATACTCGCTACAATTTCTTATAAACTCAGTATCAACTGCTATAAATTTAGGCTGCGATATAAGTAGCTCATCACATACGTGTCTTAACTCACTCGTAGTACTAATTAACATACTTTTTTTTATCCTCTCTATCCAGAATAGATGGTCTATAATTTTAAGGTATATAATGCTTACTAATATTTTTTTACATACTGTAAATTTACACTAGATCACTATTATCTTAAAAATTATCTACAAATTTTCTTGATATTTCATTTCTTCATAATCTGATAGTACTTTATTATTTATCAATTTTCTTTATAAAATAACAATAATACATTGCTAATTTATATAAAAATTATATTTTTTTACAACATAGATTCATCATCTTCATAGCCATTACATTTAATGAATGTTAATTTAACCATACCGCCATTTTCCATATTATAAAATCCTATTGTTGCATTATGCTCATCAAGTATTTTTTTGACTATAGATAGACCTAATCCTGTTCCATGACTACGAGTTGTGACATAAGGTTCCGTAAGCTTATTCATAAGCTCTTCTGGAAATCCTATCCCATTATCTTGAATTTGTATGTTAACATGATCTTCATTTTCAATAACAGTAATTGTTATTTTACCTTCTATATTAGATTTCATATCAATTGATTCACATGCATTTTTAAATAAATTAATAAATACATGATTAATCTGAGCTTTGTCTAATACAACAAAAATTGGCCCATCCGGTATATTTAAATCATAATGCACAACACCACGACTAAATTGTCCAGAAAATGCTAGCTCTTTTACAACATTACAAATATCATGTTTAATTAATACAGGATCTGACATCTTCGCAAATTTTGCAAATTCATCAACAATACATCTAATGCTTGTAACATGACGAATAATTGTATCAATATATCTTAAAAAACTCTCCTTATCAGAAGTAATCTCATGTTTATATTTACTACTTAACCTTTCAGCAGCAAGATATATTGGAGTTATAGGATTTTTTATTTCATGTGCTATTCTTCTTGCAACATCAGACCACGCAGCTGACCTTTGAGCATCAACTAAGCTTGAAATATCATCAAATGTAATAATATAACCCTTATTAACATTACCAAGCACTTTTATCCTTACAGATAGAGTAAAAGATTTTCTATTCCTTACAACAGTAATCTCATCTTTCATTTTAGAGCTTTTCATTAACTCGGATACTTCAGGAAAAATATCATCTAGTTCCGCATGTAAAATATCATTAGGCACCAATAATTCTTTTGCCTTATCATTCATTAAAGTAATGATACCAGTACAGTTAACAGCTATTATTCCAGAAGAAACCCCAGATAATACAGCTTCTATAAATTCTCTTCTTTCATTCATATCCTGATAAAGTTTTATAAGTTGTGAACGCTGACTATTAAGTTGTGATGTCATTTGATTAAATGCACGTGCAAGCGTGGACATCTCTTCCCCAACTTTGCCTTCATCTATTTTAAAAGATAAATCACCTTTTTGAACTTTTCTTGTAGCATAAAATAAATCCAACAACGGACGTACTATATCACCAGAAAAATTAATACCATACCAAACAGCAGTAAATAATAACAATAATGATATTAAGATAAATATCATAGAAAATTGAATTTGTAGTGATGATATCTGTGATTGCAAGTCTCTATATGATTTTACTGCTCCTTTTGTTGCAGATAAGTGAGAAGTTACTTTACTATCTATAAGGCGCCCTACCATAATATAAGTAGATAAGAATCCATCAAGTAAAAGGAAAGCACGAATTATATTTTCCTTGATAATAATGACAATTTTACCATTATCTATTTTATCTAAGTCATACCATGGAATTATATCAAAACCTAATATACAACTAAATCTACTACTTGCTATAATTTTACCTGGCTGAAAAATTAATACTTCAGCTAATCCTAAAAGATCTGCTTTAGACTGTACGATATTCTGTAACGATACTTCATCATAATGCAACATTGCCTTATTACTAGATATATAGTGCGATATAGCCAAAACATCAGAACGAATATTTCTTTTATGTTCTCTTAAATAAGCTTCTGCTACTTGAATAGACTCATGCATTGCAGTTTCTACTCTTTTATTGAACCAAGCTTGGATACTATAATTAAAAAACAGAGTAGAAAAACCAGAAATAATAATCGTAGGGATAACAGCCACTACTGAAAACATTAATACAATTTTTGTTTGCAAATGAGAACCCAATCTTCCTCTTTTTCTTTGTATCCATATATTAATTAACCTATGCGATACACTTGTAATCAATAGCAAAAACAATATTAGATCAAAAAACACTAATTTTATCGCTTTACTATGATCAGGACCAAGTGGATCATCATGATGGAAAACAACACAATAAGTTATAATAGAGAAGAGAAAAACAGCTATTGCTAAAAATGAAGCAACAATTTTAAAAAATCTAAACTTACTTATGTTATTACATATCTTTAAAAACCAGTTTTTCATTAGAATATGACACGCTAGAGAAACTAATCGATGCAAATATAAAAAAACTACTTTTAGGTTTATAACACACTATACATATCTAAAGGAATAGGTACTTAGAATTATAAAAAAACGCTATAAACTTTTTTTAGAATATAGAAATGTTTATAGCGTATCAAATTGACTTTAGCTTTCTAACACCTCAAGGTTAATTGCTGAAAACTTACCATTATTTTTATCAAGCTGGTACTTAACTTTTTGGCCTTCTCTTAAACCATCAATTTTACTTCTTTGTAATGCAGTAATATGGACAAAAATATCCTTAATATCTTGACCTATATTTTTTACCTTATCACTTTGATCTTTACAAATAAAACCATAACCTTTTTCTGAACTAAACCACTTCACATATCCAGTGTAAGTTGAATCATCCACTAACCGTTGAGACATTAAAAATCCTTAAAAATTAACATAAACGCATAGACTATACTGCTAAGAACATACTAAAGAAAATACCATGTACTAAAACATACAATACCATGTTGTACTAAGAGTAAAGACTAATATATTTTTTGCAAGAAAAATATTAATATACATACTTTAAATCACTTACACTATATAACCTTATATTAAGTATACGTTTAAGTTATATATTCAAACTAAATAATATTAATATTTTCAATTGACTTTTATTAAAACCACATATAATAAAAATTATTTTTAACTTACAAGTTATGCATTTATTTTGCTTTGGATATGGATATGTTGCTAGTTTTCTCGCACAGAAGTTAATATCCTTAAAATGGAAAATCAGTGGAACATCATTCCACAAGATGATACACAATGAAAACGTAAATTTATTTAACTATCATCTTCCATTACCAGAATCCATATTTTCTGATGTAACACATGTATTAATATCAATTCCACCAGAGGGAGATAATGTACTTTCAAAATATCACAATTTTTTAAAGAAAATCAAATGGCTAGGATATTTATCAGCAACAAATGTATATGGAGATCACAGTGGTAATTGGGTTGATGAAACATCTCCAACAAACCCTTCAACTCCTAACGGTATTAATCGTTTGAAACAAGAAAAAATATGGTACAACTCTAAACTTCCTGTACATGTTTTTAGATTATCTGGAATATACGGACCAAAAAGGAATATATTTCATAACCTAATGCAAAATAAAGTAAAATACATAATCAGCGATACAATATTTTCTCGCATACATGTAGATGACATAGTCAATATTTTATTTCAATCAATACACAATCCCAATCCAGGGAATACATATAATTGTGCAGATGATTTTCCATCTACATATTCAAACGTAGTTAAATATGGGGCTCAGTTATTAAATATTGAAATACCACAACCAGTAACTTCTGAAGCTTTGTCAGATAACATGAAAAATTTCTATGCTGAAAGAAAATTAGTAATTAATTTAAAGATAAAAAATGAATTAAATATATCACTAAAATATCCTAGTTATATAGAAGGATTACAAAACTTACTAAAAACCGAAAACCTAACAAAAAATATTTAATACATAAAGCATTCCAATATAAATCTCATTTCAAAAAACCAACAAAATAAATTATTACGCTCAACCAGTTTTCAGATAAAAACAGAACATATAAAAAAATATCTATAACTTATAACCACACATAGCCAAGAAACATATTGTACCTCCATAGGTTCATATATTTTTATTTCTAGTACTACAATACTATAAAGCATATTCAATACTCCATAGAAAGTGAGTTTTTAAACAATAATTATTAACATAACAAAATATTCATCACTATTACACATTATGATTAATTATACATATAATTTTAAACTTGCATTGATTAATGATTAACTGTAAATGTTTTACTTATTACTAAAAGATGATACACGAGGACTAAATATGTCAGTCATGCCAGATCATTGGATAAAAGATAAGGCTATAAAAGAAAAAATGATTGACCCATTCATTGATTACAAAAAAAGTAGTGGTATTCTATCATATGGATTGTCATCATATGGCTATGACGCAAGAGTAGATAACAAATTTAAGATATTCACAAACGTAAATTCAGTAACAGTTGACCCTAAAAATTTTTCTCTAGGAAGTTTCATAAACAAGGAAGAAGATGTATGTATAATTCCACCAAATAGCTTTATACTAGCAAAAACTGTTGAATATTTTAAAATACCAAAAGATGTTCTTGTAATATGTGTAGGGAAATCAACTTATGCAAGATGTGGCATTATTGTAAATGTAACACCATTAGAACCAGGGTGGGAAGGATATGTAACTTTAGAATTCTCAAATACTACACCACTTCCAGCAAAAATCTACGCCTTTGAAGGAGCATGTCAATTTATTTTCCTAAAAGGAGATAGTAAATGCAGTGTCTCTTACAACGAAATGCAAGGAAAATACATGAATCAATTAGATGTCACATTACCAATAGTCACTAGCGAATAAGCAGAATACATAATATATAGAATCTTAGTAACCAAAAATTCTTTTATTAACAACATTAAAATAACCTGCAAGTATTATTGCACAATATTTTCTTAAGTTTTCAACAAAGTTATTCAATACAATCATCCTGTACCACACCTATTAAAAACGTTAATTTCACTTTAAAATCTTATTTAATATTTATAAATATTTTACATAATGAATATACATCTATATACAACTACATAACTACTAGCAGTAAAAAATCCAAGAAGAAATAAATAACTTATATATTAAAAGACCTATTCATACAGATGTAATAAACATATACATCGGTTTATACCTAAAAAAATTACTTTAAAAATATTATATTTCATCTTATTTCTTTATAGATAATATTTTACATGACAATTACATTAACCATTAAAACAATCTGTAAGTATTAGACAACTTTTCTTTATAAAAATTTTCATTAGCAGTACAACTATAAGCTTAAAATTATAGTTATATAAAATATGACAAGTGTATCATTTTTGACGTATTAGAAATCGTAAATGCTTATTTTTTCAAAAGAATTTCTTAACATTAGCCATAAAAATAATGGTAATGAAAAAAACAAGTTTATTTAACTATTTTCAGGGTTAACTCTTACACTACAAGGAAATAAAGTATAATGGAAAAAATATTTGATCCTGATAATTAATTTCATCTCCATTATCCACTAGAACATAAAAACTTCAACAATGATCATACTACAGTACTAAAATCATAAATGCTTATTTATTGGCTTAATTTGTTTTGTATAAAAAAAATCCTATAAAACAACAGTAGATCTTCACCACACTATAACCTCAACTTGCAAAAATTTTAATTAGCAGTACAATTATAAACTTTAAATTACACTTATATAAAATATGTTAGAGTGTATTGATCTTCTCTGTATTAGGAACCATAAATGCTTATTCTCTCAACTGAATTTCGTAACACAAAAGAATCTTCCAACACTGATCATAGGGAATAACGGCAGTGGAAAAACAAGTCTACTTAGATTATTTGCAGGGTTAATTCCTATAACACACGGAAGTATAAAATACTATGGAAAAGATATTCATGATTCTGATAATTACTTTACTTCGATTACTTACATAGGACATAAAAATTTTTGCAATGATAATCTTACAGTATTAGAAAATATCAAGCTATGGGCAAACTTAAGAAATACTCACGAATTAATAGCAGCAACAATATGCTTCTTTGAGCTACAGTTAATATTAGACATAAAATATAGATATTTATCAGCTGGGTGGAAAAGAAGAGTAGCGTTATCAAGATTACTAATATACAACACTAATATATGGATCATAGATGAACCTTTAGTTCACCTTGACACTCATACAAAAGAATTAATACTAGAATTAATATCTACAAGAATAAGACAAAAAGACGGAATAGCAATTATATCTGACCATATTAAAACAGAAGCATACGGAGAATGTCAGGTTATTAACCTTGACAATTTTAAAAATTAGAAATTAACAATCCACATACAGACAACACACTAAATTTCTATCTAGATTAACACATAATCTTAACTCGTACACTTAAACACTCACTGTATATTCAAAAATATAGAACTCACTCCCCAAGATTTCTAAGCTAACATGAGAAACAAAGATAAACAAAAAATTAAATATATAAATCCTAGCTATACATAAGCATTTCAAGTTTTCCAAAAATAGAAAAAACATACATTCAACACATAGAATAGTCGAATATTAATCAAATTATACAATACCCTATTATATAAATACCATTACATATAATTATCATAACCATATTAATAACACGAACATCACTACAAGCAATATATCCAACTTAATACACAACAATAACTTCAGCACTAAAATGTATAGATAATCATATATTTATTAACGCTTTATAACCAAATCATATTTATACTTAAGTATCTATAACTGTAAGATCTATTACTTAAATCAAGTAACTATAATTGATTTGCAGTACACATAGCATGAGACCAGAATAGATAGGTTATATAAATATTACTTATGTAATTGAAGCACACATATAATATTATATGCGACCACAACTAACTGTAATAAATATTCTATTAGCTTAGATAAAAAATAACACTTACTAAGCACTTTATGATTCAAATCTTTACTAATATACTATTTAATAATAATCTCATAGTCTACACTAATTATTATATTATACTTACTACATGTACTGATGCATTTAAGTCTAAACCTGAACAATCTAGATGGAAATATCAACAATGGATTATCTGCTATTATATAAGTAACATTTACTGAATAAAAAACTCATAAAACCATTACAATTTAGCACAACTTAATAGTAAATTTAGATAATAAAATAAGTCTTACATCAAGTACACATTACACAATTTTATTACCACCATAATATTATATCCACTATTTGACAATTATGAATACAACAAATTTAATAACACAAAAACCTCATATAAAACTCTAGGAAATAGGCAGTTCAGATTACACAAAATAAGCGTTTTTATTAAGTATATTGCAATCTTGATAATTTAACATAATGTAATAAATAAACACTTACAGCAAACAAAACAAAAGCCATAAGCTGATGTAAAGAAGCAATTACTGTAGGAACATTATATACAAACGTCAATACCCCTAATACCAACTGTAGAACTAAACAGGTTAATAATAAATACGCAGGAAAAAAATTTAATCTCAATATTAACAAAGTCATAGTTACAACTATTAGAATCAGTGCTGCAATCAATTCATGTATAAACTGTACCATAATAGAATTATCGAAAATATTACACCACCAAGGTTTCATAAATAATAGATCTTCTAACATTAACTTACCTGCTAAAAAAGGAATAGTTTTATATAACAATCCAGCATTTAAGCCAGCAACTAACGAACCAAAGGTTATCTGAATAACAATTAATACAGTGATTACATAAAAAACAAATATACTATTTACTTTTATATGATATGTTACTCGAGAAACAACAGACAATAAAAACTGTTTCCACAGAAGATAAAAAATTAATAATGCTAATAATAAATGTATACTCAATTTATAGTGGCTTACATGAGGATGATCTACTAGCCCACTTTTTACCATAAGCCATCCCATTAATCCTTGTAACAAGATTAAGAAACAAACAAACATAAACCGCAGTATCAAATTTTTACAAAGCTTTTTTTTATACACAAAATATAAGAACGGAAGTAAAAATATTAACCCAACAACTCTTGCAAATAATCGATGAAAATACTCTATTAAATATAATTTTTTAAATTCCCCAAGTGTAATATTAGAATTTAGATACTTATATTCTGGAGTAGTCATATACTTTGCTTGTTCTTGTAACCATGCTTTATCACTCACTGGAGGGAATATACCAATAACAGGATTCCATTCTGTAATTGATAAACCAGAATGAGTAAGACGTGTTATTCCACCAATCAATACCATCAGTAACACACCTATACAACATATACACAACCAAATTTTTACACTAATACATACTGGTTTAGTATCATTAGCCATATCCATTATAAAACCTATAATAATTTTCAACATTATAAGCAAAAATTAGAATATTGAAAAATTCTATATTCTACCAAAACTAATCAAAATATGTTGATCTTTGACAATTACAGATAATTGAACATTATTTAATACATAAAAGTTACTCTCCACATAATAAAGTACCCTGTAATTTAATATTCATTTATATAGTTCAATAGTTCAGATGAGATGCACCATATAAAATAACTGAATATTTATTCAATTTACATATAATATTACATGTATTTAATGTTATATTTTTCCATCTGCCTTCAATCAAAGATATATATTTAAAATAAATACGCACATATATTTTGTTGTTTCCTCTATTGACTTTTCTAAAAATTTATAGTAGGTTCGGCATTAATTATTTTTTTCAAGGCTGATAGATAATGATAAGGATTTTACTTTTATTGAGTTTAGTAATATTAGTAGCAAGTTTTCCACTAATAAATAACTGGTTATCTAATAATTCCACTAAACCAATAACAGATAAAGACACTATTATCTCAGTAATTGAAGAATACATTAGTAGCTACCCTCAGAAAGTCATAGAATTACTTACTATGGGACAAGCAAAACTAGAAAAAGAAGAATTAAGTGAAAATATAAAAACATATAAATCAGAAATTGAAGACTTTTCATATCCATCAGCTGGAAATAAAGAAAGTAAACTTGTATTTGTAGAGTTTTTTGACTACTCCTGTGGATATTGTAAAATGATGCTTGAAGATATGAAACAAGTAATAAAAGATGGTAAGGTTCGCGTTGTATTTAGAGATTTCCCAATACTTGGAGAATCATCACTGAAAGCTGTTCGTGCAGCATTAGCCATACATTTTATTAACTCAGAAAAATATTTAGATTTCTATTATGCAGCATTAGGTTATAAGCAACAGTTTAATGATGATTCTATACTTGATATAGTAACATCAATAGGAGTTTCTGAGGAAGATTTCAAAGTCTCATTAGCTAAAAACTCTGACCTTATAGATAAAATGATAGAATCTACTAAAGATTTAGCTCAAAAACTTAATATTAGAGGAACTCCTGCTATTATAGTAGGTAATACATTTATTGGAGGAGCTACAGATTTATCAACTTTAAGAAGTAAAATAGATGAAGAAAGTAAGTAATTATTATTAAAGAAAGTATTTTATTTGCATTGCTTAAAATTAAAACTGTCTATGTTAGAAACTTGTGTTTCATGAGTAACAGTTTCTCCTTCAGTTGGAGTTTCAAGTATACTTTCACTTAAGTTATTTTTTGTAATTGCAATAGCACAAAACACCGCTGATAAAATAAAACAAGCAGCAGCTATACCTATACTTTCTATGAATAAATTACTTGACTGATTACTAAATGCCAGGCCTGCTAATATAGAAGCAGCAGATAACATAAACACAGATATTATTATATAACAATAGAACTGTTTCTTATCAGACATAGGCTCTAATTGTCCATCTGTAACCCTAAGACTATCTGTTCTCCCTACAGAATGCTCCATAGTTTGATCAGTAGCACTGCTTGTAAGATTTCCATCTTGTCCATCATAAGGAGATATTGCTCCTTGTTCCACTGCACTAACACTACTTGGATCTTCTTCAGGATGTATATCAGCTTGACCAATAGTACTAGCTACACCACTTTGCCCATCATGATCACTAGCTTTGCCTTCTTCCCCTGTATCAACAGGACCTTGTCCTTCAGAATGTTGATTAGTTTGACTACTACCAACAGTAAGGTCACCACTTTGTTGATGAAAACTAGTGCTTTGTTCTTCTCCAACATGCTCTTCAACTTGATCCCTAGTATTACCTACAAGACTTCCTTTTTGCTCACCATAATGAGTCTCTTGTTCCGCTATGTCAATACTACTTCGACCTTCTTGAAGATGCATTTCAGTCTGATGACTACTACTATCTGTAATATAATTACTTAGCCCATCACAAACATCTATACCTTTTTCTGTAACTTTTATACCAGTTGAAGAAGATCCTGCTTTAGAATGTTCATTAGCTTGACTACTAGCACTAGCTATAATATCGCCATTTTGCTGTTCATCAAGATAACTATCAGTTATGTTTTTCTCTTCTGTATCAGCAGGACCTTGTCCTTCAGAATGTTTCCCAGGTTTACTATTAATTCCACCATGAGCATCTATATCTTCTTCTATAACTTTTACATCAGTTGAAGAAGTTCCTACTTTAGAACGTTCGTTAGCTTGATCATCTTTCAAAACTACCATTGCACCTGTAGATGCTCCTAGTCTATCTATATTACCTTGATTATTAGAAAGAACAATATAATTACGGTTCCCATCTAAAAAACTACCATATAATTCCAGCATTTTTATATCAGCATTAAGAGAAAATATTTGTAGTAATACAGTACTAGTTAAATAAAAAACCTTAGGGTCAGCATATGCAATTTGAACATCTTCCACAGATAAATAATGACTAAGGTTTCTTACCTTTACAATATTTGAATATATATCTCTAAGTACTTTATAATTTAGATGAATAATACCACCTATAATTAAAGAAGTTCTGATAAATTCATCTACAGCCTTGTTTGGTGTATTCGTTTTAAATAATTTAGTCACTTCACCAATAAAACCAGTATCTCTATATACAGCTTGAGAAGAATATATGCTATCTTCCGACACACTTCTATTAAAACTTGTCAATACAGCAGTAAACTTGCTTCTTATTGCAGTACTATCTTTTAGTGATGAATCACAATACAATGAAGCAAAATCATCAGCTAATCTAGGACAAGTTAAAACATTAAAAAATAAAAAACCTACCGAATATAGACGGGCACTAAGCAATCCTTCAACCACCATATTCTCATCATACGAATATATATAAGATGAACATAATTGTATTACAATCTCACATGATACCCGATTTAACCCATTACAAGGAGAAACTATAATACCAGGAATATCACACTTTGTCATATGAGATAATATATCAACAAAACCAACTTCAAATTTTTCATTACGCTGCTTTTCAAGATCTTCTAAAGAAACACCTACATCTTTTGCGTAACCATCTATTGTTAAACCTACTCTATTGTATACTCCACAACTCTTTAAATCTAACGATTCTACTTCTTGCTCAGAACAATCAATGGACAATTTATCTTCCATATATTCTAATTCATTTAAAATAGTCTTACTCCAATCAACAAACTTTTCCATTAAATCTGTTTTTGATTTATCGTCAGTAGACTTACAGGAAGCAATATAAGCTACATCAAACAACCTTAACATTAAGTTTCTTTCTATGAAATTCCCAAAAAGAAGTTTCATTACTATTCCATGTGCAGTCCCTTTCTTAATACCACCAGAACTCTGAAATGCTTTTAAAATCATTATTGCAGCTTGTTGTGCCTTTACTTCATTTACTGGCCTACACTCCCTAAAAAGGACATATGACATTGATTGCAATTCTGGTCTCACTTTACATATCTTTACCGTCAAATGTCGCACTAGAAGTAAAAAAAGATATGGATCAAAATTAACTTCTAAAAGGTCAATACCCTCACACCCGATGGATTTTTTAGTTTTTTCAAAATCTGTAATATAACATTCCTGTAATTCCCTACAACTCCCAGATGCAACATTGCTAATAGAATATAACATCTTATAGTACTTGTCATAATAGGAACACACATCATCAATCGATATCCTATTAAAAAAAGCAGCACAATAACACAAAGATAATAATTCAAATAAGAATTCTAGACCTTTTTTCCTTGAACCATCACTATATATATATAAAGGAATATTACAAAAACTCCCTAAATTAATAATTTCATCTGCAAAATCTGGGTCCTTAAGATTCGCTCTTAACGACATATTATAAAGTAATAACATATGTTCTAATTTTACCAGTCTATTAATTTGTTTAGGACACCACACTTCATAAAATGCTAACATGACATCATAAATAGCAAGCAAACTATGTCTCTGTTTAAACGAACACATACTAAGGTCACCTACATGCGTAACATGCAATAACTCTCCTGCTGAAATAGTTATATCATAAATCACAGCCTCAAGCCAATATGGTCGCGGCTGATAGTCTTCAAAATCATAAAAATCCATCTTATAAATCACAGAAGAGAAATTTTTACAAAAATTAACAATATTTAATTCTTCTTGAAATCCAAGATATTCTTTGCACGATTTAGGCAATAGAGTATATGGAAAATTCAAAAAAAAGTGTCATAGAAAAAATTTTATCTTTAAATTGCTGACTTAATGTATGATCATTAATAGCAATAAAATGCTCTATAAACTGTTTGTATGCCACAGAAACAACTACTTGCGACAGCACATCGTTTGTTGTGTCCTCTTCTAAGTCCCTTATAGTACTGAGGTAACAAGATTCAGACTTTTTAACCATTTCAAGAAGCTTAGTACGTAATTTTTTATTATCAATATCATTTACTATATTTAAAAATAAAGGGATCACATCCTTCTTATCAACAGCAACCAGTTTAAGAGAATCAAAGACATGATCTATTGCATTTTCTACACTATTTATTAACTCATCAACAATTTCTTCACATGTACTATATTTTTTAGAAAGTATATATTTAAAAATATGAGTGTAAACCATATACAGAAAATATACTTGAGACGCCTTCAAATTTATTTGACCAGCTTGACTGAGCTGTTTATGCTGACCCAATTCACTAAATACAAGTCCCATCCCTAAATAATTTCTAGGATCAGAATCATGAATTTCTATCTCAACGTGATCATTACTTATACGATTAAATACCTTGCCCTTATTATATACAACATAAGACAAAACATTTTGATGGAAAGATTTACAAATAACTAATGTTGTTAATATATCATCACCAGAAAAACCATGACTTCTTAAGAAAGAACCAAAATGGCTCGTCTTATAATTTACAATAACACCTTGCTTTAAATCACTATACAACATTACAATACTCCTAAAGACTCTTATAAACTTATTGCAATAATAATAATGTACAGTATAGCAACATCACCATTTCTTATCTTAATATCATACAACCTGTACATGTATAAACTAATAAAATAGATTACTTTATTATCTAAAATCACATTATTTAGCAATTATACTGCTCTTATATTATAAATTCACTAATATAATACATTAAAAAATAATTTTTTAACTATAAAATATTAATAAAATATATGTATTTCATATAAACATTTTAATATTTCATAAATTATATCCTTGACTAAATTTTGTCACACAAATTATCATACAAGCTATCTATTATTACTTCTTGCTGCTCTCCGGTTATCATATCTTTCACTTGTATCGTACTATTTTCAAGTTCCTCATCTCCAAAGATTAAAACTATACTATTATCATTTGCTCGCCTCAGTTCATTCTTTAAGTTTGCACTCTTATAATTCCAATTAACACACACCCCCTTACAACGTAACTCATAAGCAAGCTTCACAGCATAAATTTTTGCATTATCTCCTATGGGGATCAATATTACATTTCTAGAATCCTTATGTTCATAATCTATCAGAGCACTAATTCTTTCAATTCCCATAGCAAAACCAATAGCAGGTATATCACTCCCTCCCATAGATTCTACCAACCCATCATATCTGCCTCCAGCAATTATTGCATTTTGAGATCCTAATTTAGATGTTGTAAATTCAAATACAGTATTACAATAATAATCCAAACCTCTTACTATATTATGATTTAATACATAAGGAATTTGTAATCTATCTAACCCACTGAGAACTCCTTTGAAAAAATCCTTAGAATATTGAGTATAAAAATCTGCAATGCTTGGAGCATTTAATACAATTTCACGATCTTCTTGAGCTTTCGAATCTAATACTCTCAAAGGATTAACAATAAGCCTACGTTGACTATCTTCTGATAGACTGTCTTTATATCTACTCAAATACTCTATAAGACTAAGCTTATATGAGTTCATAGTTTCCTTATCTCCTAAAAAATTAATTTCTAATGTTATGTTATCCAATAACTTTAACTCATTTAAAATACTATAGCCCAATGCTATCATTTCAACATCTGCAAGAGGGCTATTACTTCCAAAAAATTCAAAATTAATCTGATGAAACTGTCTCTGACGACACTTTTGAGGTCGTTCATAACGAAATACTGGACCACTAGAAAATAATTTTACAGGTACAGCTAAATTCTTAGTGATTAATAACCTTACAATAGCTGCTGTAAATTCAGGTCTTAGAGTAATATCTTCTCCACTCTTATCCTGAAAATTATACATTTCCTTTGTGACAATATCTGAATCATCCCCTAAAGTTTTTTTAAATACTTCAGTAAATTCAATGATTGGAGTATCAACAGGGATAAATCCATATCTAGTTCCCATCATTTGAGATAATCTTTGTATATATTGAAATTTATAAAATTCAGCACCTAATAAATCTTTAGTTCCCCTCACTTCTCTTAATTTACTACGCTGCATAAGATTACCACATTAAAAACCTATATCACACTATACACATATTGTTTCAAGTGATCTATAAAAACACATTTTCCATTGTGCTATACTATACAAAAAAGGTAATTGCTAAACTACTTATAGACATATACAATAAAAATTTACATAAACCTCACAAATACATAATGGAAAGTAAACAAAAAATCTATGAAGGAAAAGCAAAAATTATATTCTCAACTCCTAACTCGTCAGAAGTAATACAATATTTCAAAGATGAAGTTACTGCCTTTAATAAAAAAAAGGCAGACAATATTCATGGAAAAGGGAAAATAAACAACTATATTAGTGCTTTTCTAATGAGCAAGCTTGCAAATAAAGGAATAAAGACACATTTTATATCCTTACTAAATGAAAGAGAACAACTAGTAAAGCAAGTAACAATAGTACCAATTGAAATTGTAGTTAGGAATCTATCAGCTGGTAATTTTAGCAAAAAATTTCATATAGAAGAAGGAACAGAGTTTAGATCACCTATTATTGAGTTTTACTATAAAAGTGATAAGTTACTTGATCCGATGGTAAGTGAAGGACACATTTTAAGTTTTCAATGGCTAACACATCAAGAATTGGAAGAGATAAAGACATTATCTCTTAGTATCAATAACATTCTTACAGAGCTTTTTCTTAATGTAGATATCAAATTAGTAGATTTTAAATTAGAATTCGGCAAATTACATAACAATCAGCAACCAGATAATTTACTTTTAGCAGACGAGGTAAGTCCTGATACATGTAGGTTATGGGATATACATACTAAGAAAAGATTAGATAAGGATTGTTATCGACTTAACCTTGGAAGTGTTATAGAAGCATATAAAGAAGTCGCACAAAGATTAAATGCTATACCAAATCACATTGTATAAATTTTTCACACCTGATATACTTAGAATATTAAAATATACTCATTAAAGAAAAGAAGATTAGATTACTATCAACAGAAATAGCATTATTCAAGATTAAAAGCTATCTTTCACTATAATCAACAATAGTATTATTTATATAGTTATTTAATATACATATTAACTTAATTTAGATTACATTGAAAATAATAATACTGTAATAACAGTAATTACGATGCTATCATTATCTAAAAAATATACTCCAGCATTAACTACAATATATTCAACATTCATACAATTCATAGGATAAACTATTTTATTCTTCAATACTAAAGCATTTTAATATAGAAATGATAAGTTGTTAATGATATTTAATAAATGTATATACTTATTATTATGCTAAACAAGTTATCTGAACTTAACATCAAAACAACAACTTACATTACTATCAGATGCAAATGTAGTACTTGAAGAATAAATATGTTTTCTTTGTTTAAGAAATCCTATTAAAGTTTCTTCTAAGATTGGTATTTCACTATCTATAAAATCTACATATTGTTTTAATATTACTACTACATTACTATCCAGTTGCTTTCCTAAACTTACGTTTCTTTTTATACATTTATAAATATTTTTTAAACAATCACTTTGCTCTGACAAATCATCACTAGTATCATCTAAAAAGAAATCTACTAAAACATCAGAAGATGCTTTAATAGAAGCACATAGCTTCCTTATTCTATCCATACGATTTACAATAATGTCCCTCCGAAGACAAAGACTCAATATTTTAGATCCTATTTCTTCATTGGTAGATAACTTTTCATCAAGATAATAATCCATCTGTATAGACGAATGAGCTGATTTCACCTGTTCATCACAAATATATTTAACAACCCTTTCCTTAAGCTTACAATATTCCTTCTTTCTACATGTAGTTAGTACTTTACCAAAAAAAAACTCTATTTCTTTATTTACTAGATTAAACTGTGATGCAAGAACTTCCGTAATTATTTTACACATATTACACATACGTTGCGTTGGAATAGCATACTCTAAACATGGTTTAAAATTTAAAGCCATTTTTTTACATGCTTCCATTTCTGCATAAAAAGCACCAATTATACCTTCACATTCACTAATTTTCATAGAGTCTTGAGCAATTTTAGAATAAATACCTTTTAAAGTATTTTTTAATCTGTAAAGTAGTGATATTATTTCTCTTTCTTTAACATTTTTACCAAGAATAATATGCTTTACTAATATTTTTATTGGTATCATATCAATACTTGAAATATCAAAAGATCTTTGTATTAAATCACAAATATAATCACCATTTAGAATATCATCAGATTCTAATATATCTGGTATAGAAGGAATAAAGCTTTCTTTAAAAGAATTTATAATTCTTAGACTAACATGTACTTCACTAGATACTTCTGCTAATCCATTCCAAGCTCTATGCATAGCTGAATCTAAATTACTCATGATTTCATCTATAGATTCCTTAGTCATATGTTTATTATCACTTAATACTTTCTCTTGTACATTAATCAAACCCAGAGTTATAGAACAACTTCTTTCTAAGAGATTTACTTTTGTAACTAACATTCTTGTAATTTGTCTCTTCCACACAAGAAATTTTATTACTCTAGTTATTTCATAGTTAATAATTTTCCTAACAAACTCATTATCTAATAATACTGCTTTACTTTTTAATAAAATAACAATAGGTTTTATTAATAAATCAGAATTATTTTGTGATATTTGAGACATTGATGTAAAATCAATTAATGTTCTAAAATATAGAATTAGTAATCTATAAAACTGTAGGTTATATTCATGTCTAATCAGTAAGGATCTTAGATAGAGTGACTTCTCTTTCTCTATTATTAATAAAGATATCATCTCTTCAATATACTCAGGATTTTGTAACCCACCACTAATATCCAATGAAATTTTCGAAGAAGTATTAGATTTTAATCTATCAATATCATCAGTAAAATCTCCTTCTTTACCCATACTACATACAACCCTTTAAAATTCTTAGTCAATGCAAAGTTATAATAAAACAACACACTATTTAGAAGAATGCACAATATTTTTATTTACTTGCTCAGTATTACACAAAGTTACACAGTTTAAAGGCAAAGAAGCAGTTGACAGAGGGCCTAAATCATCAATAAATCTTACAGGACAAGCATCATTTATACGCTTCTTCAGAAACTCTTTCCTACGTATTTTCTCTCTAAGTTTATAATTACCTTCAATGACATGGGATCTCTTTTTGTCTTCTGCCCTACACATAAATCGTTCATATTGTTTCCTCAAGACTTTATCGATCAAGGGACTTACAATATTAAGTGGTATGATACCTGAAGCTTTTACTAGCTTGATAGGACCTAACATGCTATTCTCCTTCAATCCATCAAGCACGGAACTACTATCAATATGAAACTCAAATAAACCTCTCACTGGATCATAATCCAACCCTTTAAAATTATTAATGTCTAAAGATATAGCAGATATTTTAATTATATTTCCAAAAAAATCTTTAGCTGGTTCATCATAAACATGACATGCATAAACAAGACGTGATACCATACGTTCAATATAATCAATATTTGCAGATTTTATTCCTTGCATATCTGCCATAACTTTACTAAGTTGTCTTTTATTTGTTATTATGTCATTTCTAAGTTCTCCCAACTCTTTGTACAAAGAATCTTTAATAGTTTTATTATCCAATTCTTTTTCAGCATACTTAGCATACTTTTCAGACACATCTAAATCCTCTGCAACAGGTTCTCCAAGCGCAAATAAATTCTTTATTTCAGCATTCTCTATATCACATATTTGTTGCATAATTTGTTCATACTGATTCTTTGATTTAAGAACTTTCCTTTCTAAATTGATTGAATAACAATACATATTTAGAAAACAATAAATCAAACGTCTTATATAAACACTACTCAGCATATCTAAACATAGAGATGCATCATAAGTTATAAAGTCTCTCACCACTTTCATTTCTGCATCAGATATGGTACTATCGCCGGAAATATATTTCCTAATAATTGGGAAGAAGTTATTAACAATTTCCATTATTAGTCTCGTATGTTTTCCTTGCAATAACTTATCAGAATCAGATACCTTAGTTTTCTTCCACATATCACTTACAAGAATTGGCTCAGGTAACATATAGTCAAGACTTTCTTCAACAAAACTTAATCCTGCTCTTTTCATTATTTTTTTCAGTTTACCATGAATATTTAATAACTCGCGATCAATACTACTAATATCCTTTACAGGATTAAGTTGTATACGATTATACCATGTTAACTTATTAACAGTATTCTTTGCTTTATTCTTTGTAGACTCTAGAAATTTTGCGAACCCAGATTTTTTAACAGGTTCAGGTTCTAGTTCAGGTTCTAGTTCAGGTTCTAGTTCAGGTTCTAGTTCAGGTTCTAGTTCTAGTTTAAACTTAGACTTAGAAGGAGCATTAGGGTTGACACGAACAATTAAGTCATCTATGCTCAATCCTCTATCTTCTGGCAGAAGCATATCGATAGGCATACCATAATATATACTACCTTCCCTACACCTTAGATAAAATAATACTTTATACAAATCACCTGATGTTAAACCTTTTGCAACTTTATATCGTATCAAGGAGTGTTCACTTATTTTTTGCATATCAATTTTATTTCGCATTTTTACTTCTTCAGAAGTACTATAGATAGTATCATTGCTTTCAAGAATCTGTTTTACCAACGCTTCATCATATGTTGCACTTTCTTCACTAAGACACATATCTAGAAGATTTTGCATAACATCTCTAGCATTACCATCAAAAAGGTCAAATCCATAAACAATACGAGATACAAGAGGCTCAATATAAGCTCCATTGGCATGATCAAAAATTTCACATAGTTCCAATAAAACCATATTGTATCTAACACGACAAAAGCTGATGATTTTTTCTGGTTGCTTATTAGTCAAGATTTTATTAAGTTCTAATTTAAGTTTATATAAAAGTTTAAAACAATAAACTATTCTCTTAACATAGGTATTCTCTATAATACTAGGATATGATCTTAATATTTTAGTTATTAAATCCCATTCTTGAGGCAATATTCGAGCATTTTGATGATAAAGCATATATATTATTGGAGAAAAATTATCGACAATTTCCATTATTTTTCTTGTATGCTGATTTTGCAAGAATCTCACATGCTCATCTGTACTCACAATACCATTTAAAAAATGCGGTACTGGTAACACATAGCTATCATTTCTTACACGAAAAATCATACCTGATTTTTCTACCATTTCCTTCAAAATACCATGAAGTTCTGTGATTTCTCGATCCACCACATCAATATCTACTGTAACTTTATACTCACCAGCGTCCTTCATCTCTTGCCTAATAAGATCATCTATGACCAATCCCAGCTTAACAATATCACCCTCCATGCCTGATAGATCTTCACTTGCTGGAGTGCAATCCGATTTTGCACTTTGCTTTTGAGTAGTAACAGAATCCTTACTTTGCTCAACAACATCAGTACTTCTATTACCTACAGTAATAGCATTTTTGATACTAGATTCACCAGATTTTGCTGCATTTTCTTCAACACTAGTAGTCTTGGAAATGTATCTATCAGAAGAAGAAGGACCCACAGGATTTTTTAAAACTTCACTTCCAGTATTCACCTGAGCAGCAGCTTCCCTTTTAACATTTGCCAGTTGTTCCGTCCCAGAAGGGTGCAATATCATTCTATAAAATTTTACAATTTCTGGAGTTATCACATGAACATTTTTTTTACCCTTATCTTTATCATCTTTCTTCTTTTCAGATTCACCAGGCTTTGCGCTATTCAAACAATTAGCAGTTGAGTCTTTAGCAACATGTGTATCAACACCACGAGAACGAGTCATAGTACTTTCACCTATAGCACAATCTTCTTGATTATAATCTTTTAGAATGAAGTCTATCTCCCTTTTCTGCTCTAATTCTTGAGGTAACATAGATAAGCAATCAAGAGAGCTTAACACTTGATTACCTGCATGTATCTGCTGATACAATTCTTTACCAGGGTCTTTACTTCCTTCTATTCCTTTCACAAAACAAACATCAAATGAAAATTGTACTTCCCTTACATAATAATTCATCTCTTGATATTTTTCTAGATCTTTCCGTGAAAATGTAGATTTTTTTTCCTCGTCATCTATTTTATCAACAACCTGCTCAGTCTTTTTTAATTCTTCTACACTAGAACATCCTAATTGCATCGATCCTTTTACTAGCTGATCTATTCCCTCACTCTTGACCAAAACATCCATTACCTCTGTTCCATCCGTCTCATTAATAGCATGACTAGTATTTTCTTTTTTTCTGGAACATGCATTGATTCTTCTTTACAATCTTCATCAGAGGATTTTATTTTATTTAAGCTGTCAGTTGTATCTTCTATATTTTTATCACTATGTTCTGGGTTTGACGTTGTATCTTTTTCGGACTCAGCAGCAAGATCTAGATCATTTCGATCTTCTTTTAACTCTACTATTCCCTGAATAAGAGGTTTTAAATCACTACCTTCCATTGCACTATGAATAGCTGAGGGAAGAATATAATTTTCTTCTAAGTTACTTACTTCATCAGAAGAATCTGCAGGGATAGTTATAGATTTAGGCGTCTGCTGATCAAGAATACTCTGAGGTCCCTCCCCTAGAGGAGTACTAGCATTCAGAGATAAAGTATCACCCCCATTTATAGATCCCCCATCTCTTTGATCACTTGTACTACTCGCAATCAATTTACCAGCACTATCAGTATAATCATCTTGACCAGCAGACATATCATGCTTTAAAGAAGGATTATGCGACTCATCTAAGTCATCACCTAATACAACTTTTTCAGTAGATTCTGTATTACTCTCACTTATCTCATCTTCTTCTTTTAAAACAGGAAGTGTAGGTGTGAAAGATCGACGAACATTCACAGCACCATTTTGTCTCATAGCAGATTGTGAATGCAGATCTTGCCCATTTTTAGAAGGTTCCTCAAGTTTATCTTGCATTGTCTCCCGTGACAATGTCAGCAATCTCACTAAGCAACATGCAAACAAAATTAAAAGAAAAATTCCTACACATATAACCAGTGCTATATATTTTTTATGACTATTCATATTACCTTAATCAAAAAATTATTATCTAATAAATTTTACGTAAAATAATAATTAATAAATTAATCATAACATAAAAATATGCAATATCTATTAAAAAAATAATCTATAAAGATTTAACTATAATATAATATTATAAACAAAATTAGGAGTACTAACTTAACACATAAAAAAAATACCATATCTATTTAAAAAAAGTATTAATAAATTAAAACTATTTTTTAAATAGATATGGTAATTTTTTATTTTAAGCATATATTATAACATTAACGTAGAAACAGCATGCTCTACATAAACCTCAGTTAATTCTCTGATTAATTCCGCACAACCCAATTCCTTACTATTTTCTATAATTCTCGACTCTCTCCCTTCCTTCATATTCTTTAAAAAATCTTCACACATATCTTTCAAGCAAGGATTCATTTCCTTCACAACATCTTCAAAAATTTTCTGATGCTGAACTTGCACTTTTTTGTGTTTAATCAATAGCATTATAGATTGGACTTTCTTTTTTGATGACTGTATTACATCCTCTTGAGAAAAATCTTTTACAACCTTAGAAAGATTAGCCTCAAGATCCAACTTAGTCATTCGGAAAAGGCGAATTTTAGGTAGTTCTTTGTGCCTTACATACTTAAGAACAAACCCTGCTACCTCATTATGCATCTTATCTATTCTATAACACATTTCTTGATACACTGCATCAGCAACATCAATATAATCTTGTTCCGATAAAATACCACTAATCAAATAAAACAATTCAGTCCTAATATTACGTCCCACCATATATTCTACATCTTTTATAAAACGTTCCCTCATTTTTTTGGTAATACATTTTCGCTCACACATTCTATGTATTTCTGGTGTAAACTTTTCCATGCACATTTTTCTTATTTTCAAAGTATGTTTCTTATTCAATTGTACTAATCGTTTAACTTTACCTATATAAACAATTCCATATGCTATTTTTCCGAGCTCTGCTAACACACCCCTAACATTTGCTATCAATCTTGAATGCATATTTGCAAATTTTTCTAAAAATTCAGTATCAAGCTTTGCTAAATCTTGCAATCGTTTCATACTATCACAAGTAAAACTTTGATACATAATATCCAATTTTCTTTGTAAAATTTTAGTATTAATCCTAATAGTTTCCTTGCTCAGGTTAACCAAAATGATTTTATCATCCTGATCTATCAAACCATCACTCTCTCTTTGAGATTGTTGACTTTCAGGAACCTCTGGTTTTATGAAAGATCTGCTCGGAATTTGAGTTACAAGTTCTCTTGTCTCATCAATGGATTGGTTACCCAAAATCAATAAACTATTACTTTCTTGATCTGATGAACCCTTAGATGCTTCACTTCTTTTACCAATATCTTTCTCATCTTTCCTAACACTGTTCAGTCTTTGACTAGAAGGTATACCTCTATCAGATGTCTCATCATCTTTTTCAACACCTTGTAGTTTTTGAGAAGAAGGCAACACCGATTTTGATGTAGTAAGCGACGACACATTGGCTGAAATAACAGAATATGGATTCCCCTCTACATCACCTTCATCATCACTTGTATAATCATCATCTGAACCAAAATCACAAGCACCAGAATAAACTTTTTCTTGTAAGTAATTACTTAAAATACCCCCTACACTAAATCCATCAGAATCATCACTACCAACAGGTGTGGCCTTCCTAATCTTGTGCTTACTTCCACCACTAGAAGTAACAGAATAAGCAGAATTAGAACCACGAATAGGATTAACTTCCCTAGTACTTTGCATTTTATGTTTATCATAATAAGTCACAGAACTACCAGAACTAGAACCATCAGTAGGTACACCCTTCTTAGTATCTTGTGTTTGACTTCTACTACCAGAAATAACAGAACTAGTAAAATCAGAAATATTAGTAGAAATAGCTTCGTCAATCCTTTGCATCTGATCTTTAGTCACAGAATCAGTAAGTACAGTAACAACCATAGGGCTTACTGCACAACCAGAAACAGACTCTTGTGTTACATGCATAGCATCAGCTCCATCAACTTGTCTTACACTATCTGCAGATGTATTAGGACCTTTAACAAATTTATTATCAGACTTGTAAGGCTTTATAGATTTTGATTCAGCACTCTGTACAGGACTTGCTGTATTAGGGACACTTGCATCCCTTGTCATAATAGGCATGTCTTCAGGTGAAGGTCTATAACTTGCATCAGTTCGTCCTAAATCTCGCACAATAGAGACAATCTTTAGCGGCTCAAGATTCGATAGAGACACAGGCGGTAACATACACAACAGTTCTCCTGCAGATACAACTTTATCCTTACTTAAATTACTATCTGTAGAAATACCATTACAAATTTGAGAATAAACTCTCACAATTTTTAAGCGCAATTGTTCATCTGTAACAACATAAGTTTTTCCTATCATACAGGACATAATATTCAATAGAATATTCCTATAAAATTGAATATTAACCTTCACAATTCCTAACTTTAACTGCAGATTTACAGCATTAACAAGATCACTAGGATTAACAGGATATTGATCCTCTTCTCTTTTCATCAATATTTTTTTTATCTTATCAACATATACTGAATTGTTACTAACTCCTATTCTTACTTCCTCAGATAATTTTTTAAGTAAAGTTAAAGCATGCTGTCTTAAGGAATCAAGTACATTCTTGCTAGTAACAAAATCATAATTAGCAAGGTAAATCAAAATCTTTTGTCTTGCGATATCAAATATATTTTTACCAGTAATAACATCATTATCACCATAAGCTTCTTCTATGGCTTCTTCGATAACTTCTTCGATAATTTCTTTCATTACACTTCTTTGGACAATAGAGTCAATTGTAAACTGTTCTAACTTCGCATACAGATTAACGACATTTTCTTTCTTCCCTATTGATATTTCTAGAATATCTCTAGAAGCATTTTCTACTCCAGTAGTACTTATCAATACCATACCTTGTGTATCACTTTCCATATCAGAAGCATTACCTATAAGTTTAAGAAATACATTATTTCTGAAAGTATTAATCATTCTCTTATGGGCCATATCATGAGCTGCTATATCGTGTAACACCGACTCATTATTACAAACAACAGCATTTACAAAATTAATTGCTATACTAATAAAAAGAGAAATTCTTTCTTCTCTTAATTGTCTGGATTTAGAATAAACATCTGTAACAGACATTAAAAAACATGATTTAATTTGTAAAAGAGCAAAATCAGCACTAGCAACAGCAGCAAAAACACTGATTGCATCGTAGACATTTTTTTTGTTATTTGTTGAGTATCACTTGCCCTATCTACAATTTGTTCAATATTACAAGCAGCAATAAAATTATGTGTAGTAGCATAAATTATTCCCTTCATCATTAATATTATATGATCAACATATTGACGAACAGTCAAATTCACTTGTTGTTCTGCACTTTGAATATCACATACAGCACTATCTCCAATATTGCTTTCTATCATTTCCATCAATTGATAAAAAGATGCTCTATACCTTGTATTTGTACCATAAGATTCTTTAATTTGTTGTTCACTTATCTGACCAATATTTTTATAAATATATTTTTTTATCCCTTCTACAACCTCATAAGCAAAAACTAGATTTGCCCCTGCACTGTAGACCATACCTGCAATAAAAGCATTATAATGACTCGGATTATCTATCATTTCTCTAATACCACTACTAGCATTTAATACTTCATCTACTATTTGAGCATGCCTAATATCTGAGTCTAAACTAATACCTTTTCTTTCTATTACTCTAATAATAGCACTCTTTGCAGTTGCCATCGACATCAGAAGATCATCAATATGATTTTCCGTACCATTCACATTCATGGCTGATCTATCAGTACCAGACACTTCCTCTACTTCCAATTTTTCTTTTGAATAACTTATTGCATGCAGTGAACTACTTTCAAATTCAGCACTAGGACTTTTACTAAAATGTGTACTTTCAGTAGCATTTGCTGCTTCTGCACCTTTATCCTGTTGATCAATAATAGGCCTATTTATTTGTTGTCCATTTTTATATTGTTGACTAACTTCACAACTAGAACCTGTCTCTTCTGAAGATTTAAATTTAGCACATTCACCATTACTTTCATCTTTTTTCAAACCCTTAGAACTACCAGAATTATCTAATGTAGTACTAGGAACAGCATCATTAAGTGCACTCTCAGCGTTACTTTTCACTTTTGAATCTCTACTTTCTGCATCAACAGGATTATTTGTTACATGACAACTATTAGCAGATGAAGATGAACCTGAAGCAGAACTTGTTCCTTCCTTATGTGCATCAGGAAATTCACCTATACTTCCAGCAGATGATCTCGAAGATGCACTAAAAGTATTACCATTAAGCTCAGGTTTTAAATGTTGACCTGTTTTACTAACATGACTATCTAACTGAGTATGATCCTCAACAGACACAAGTGCAAGACCTTCCTTTTTTATGGAATTTTCCACTTCTTCCTCTTCTTCCTCTGAACCAGAAGAATCAGTAGACTCACAACTTGAAGTACTATGTGTATCTATTGCATCATCTTCATCCCCTTCCAAAAAAGGATTTTTTCCATTACATGCAGCACCTAATGTCTTAAGATCATCACTTGAAAAATGCTGTTGTTCTTTATTATCTTCTCCTTTATCCTCTACATCTACCTTTTGATCCAATAAGGCTTGTTGACTTTCTTTTTCAACAGCAAGATTACTTGCTTTATTTCTTAGTGTTATACAAAAATACACCACACTAACCCATAAGAGTATCATAAATACCAATACACCTAATACTGTATCCTTCACAACATTCAAACCCATATTTAACAACCTTTCCTTTATATCATAATTGGCAAACCACACTATTCTATATCATAAATACAGTACCGTTATATTTTACACATTATATTTCTGATAAATCCCTAAATTTATTTTTTAAAGTTAACGAAAAATTATATTTTTATAAAAAATATGCTAAAATTATGAATATATATTATTAAAAATAATAAAAATAATTCACTATAAGGAAAGATATTACTCAAATTGTTAATTAATTATATTAATATTTCAATCTATAATTTATTAAACTAATACACTAAAGAAAAATTCTTTTTATCCTATATAACTAATAGATTATAATATATCCTAACACTTTATATTACTAAACTTACTAATATTTATAAAAAACATACCCACCAAGCACTTAAATTAAGCAGTCATTTAACCAGATATAAAAATATTTTCTACAGCGTACAAAACATGCTGGTAAAAACAAATAAGCCAGTAATATTGATGTAATGTAATATTATTACAACTTACAAGATAATATTTCCATCTAAAATCCTCAAAAGAGAAATCATTAATCCTCTTTGTAATAAACTAAGTTGATAATTCATCACGAAATAATATCTCATAGAAAACCAATAATATATTATCATTGAACCTAGTTCTGTGAACATTAGATTTCTATAAGTAATTATCTGAAATTATTAGGGTACTAATTAATATTGATGATTTAATTAGTAAATTACTTATTATCTTTTCATTCCTTGATTCTTTTGATTTTGCATTTTCATTTGGTCAAAACCGATTAATTTACGATCACATTCAGTCATAATAGTTTGAACATTCATTGTATGAGGTATAATTAATGATCTTTCACTTTCTATATTAAATACACTATAAATACTATTTTGTATCCTTTGTCCTAGAGTATTCAATAATTGATAATTATACACCACAAATTGCACATCTTCTTCAGATGCTACTTTCGACATATCTTCTTTTTTTAACTTGTTTGCTTCTAATATACTATTTAGCTTGTATTGTACTCTGTCATAACTAAAACACAATTCACTAATTAAAGTAAGCATAATCTCCATTAAATCTGTATCTTTTGGATCATTACCTACCACTCTATCCTTATGTTCTTGTACAAGATTACACATTAAACAATCATAAGATTGGAAAGCACTTAATTGGAATTTAAGATCTTGCATAATTGAAGACATACTATTAGCAGTACTACTTTCAGAATTTATCCAACTAAAACTTGAACGTAAGTAATCTGACCTCAATTTTCTACTACGTACCCCCGATATATCTGGACCACTTACCAAACTATTCGGTTTATCGGATTTTACATGCAATTTAGGTGTTAACAGTTTTTTTATTATATAATATAATGCAATAGCTATTGTAATAGCTATTATCAAAGTTAAAGCTATTGTTGATCCAACATCCATGTAAGATTACTCCAAAAAATTAAACACTTAAAGGTAGTAATAATAAACCATCCTACAATCAAAACTATACATGCTAATTATTAAAATTGTTTGTCTAGGCAAAAAAGCGCAAGATCTTTAAATGATAAGAGCACTTAATATAGTTAAATTCACACCTTATCTTATAAGTTGTAAGAACAAATTATCCTACAACTAAATTATACACACTCAACTATTAAAATTGCCTATACAAAAAACGCAAGGTATTCAAAAAAACACCTTGTAATATATACAATTGACTCTTTTCATTAATTACACATACCTATTTGTTCATTTTATAGTCAATTTAACATACATTCAACCCCTAACATTATAAACTCAGTTTTTACAAATAAATTTTTACCTTATTTTATAAATTACTAAGCTTTCCTACTAGATCTTTCAGATACAATAGAACATTAAAACAAGATTTCTTGCTTTAATCCCTATTTCTATAATTTCATAAGTCTTGTTTTAACCAGGTCTTTATTATTATATCAACTTGTTATTGCCTGTTTTTGTATTACATGCATTAAGATCTTAGTTCGTTTTTATGTTTATTATCCCTATAAAACTGCATTCACAAACTAATTATAATCACAAAAATACTATAAGTTATTAAATTGAACTAATTTTAACCAATAAAACAACTACTTTAGTTTACCTTTAAACATATTGCTAATACTCTTCTATTCTAAATAATCTCTAGATATATACATTAATAAATCATATCAATATGTACTACACATATGCAATAATACAAATACCTTGTCTATAAATACCCATAAATAAAGCAACTTACTAAGATTTTTCAATTAATATCTACATTTATATATATAGAATCAGTATTCTATATATCAAATATTCAACACAACATAGGAATGAATTTTACAATTTGAATATCCATAAAAAGACATAAAACCTCTAGTTATAGTAACTTTAGGTTCATTAAACTGCATACACCTCCTAACATTACTACCAAAAAAACCCCTGCCCAAAGGACTTCAATACTCTATTAATGCAAGTTTCTTACAACACTAAAACACACTACCTTGAATTCTATGATCGGATAAAGTTATACATTATCATTACTAAGTACTCTATTATTGCTTTCAGAAACATCAACATCTACAATATTACTTTCTGCAGCCCTTGCTCTTTCTCTTTGAGAAACATCTCTAATATTTCTTAATGCAAGTTCCTGTAGCACTAAAACACAATGTTTTAAATTATCACGATCAGATAAAGTCATTACATTATCACTCTCCAAACGCATCACCATACAATGCAAAACTTCAAACAAATTATTAAATATTTTTTTATAAATTCTTGACACTTCAGAAGCTTTTTCTGCTTCATCAAGTACTACATCATTTACAACATGTTTTAATCTTTCGCCTTCTTCTCTTAGCATACAGGCACTATTTTGTAATGAAGATTTTAATTGTTGATTCTGTCCCTTCAATTGATTATTCTCTTCTACATAGTACTTAAGTGTCTCTTTTTTCATTTTTTTATCAAATACATCAACAAGACACCAGCAAGTAATAACAATTAACAGTATAAATAATAATACCATTAAAAAAATTCCACTATAAAAAAAAGTGTTACATACCAGATTATAATTCACAATACACCTCACTTACTGCATATACTATCTTATTATAGCAATGTAACTAAAAAATTACTATATTAATTAAAATTTTACTAACAACAGTTGTAATTTTACTACATAATCACTATTATCATGTATTTCTAACAACACTCTGATTACCAGAATCACAACGACAAGATGATAATACTGTACTTTGAGACCAGAGATTTCTTTATTTCCCTGATTTTTCATTATTCCTACTGCAATGCTATTAAAGCTGTAATATGAAAATCTAATACTACTTTCTTCTCCGCATTAAGTGATTTGTCATTTTCCATGCTATGTTCTAGATAAAGACTGGTTTGAAACAAAAGTTGAAAAATTTCTGAATACGTTCTTGGTTCAAAAGATGCTAATTCATCAAAACCTTTTCTTATTGCTTTTTTCAACCTACTTGCTAACTTATTACAAGTATTCTATAATTCTTGCTTTTTCTTCTGCATATCTTCGTTCTTTTTCTATTTGTGCTGAACTTTAGAATAATTAACATAGAATTGACAGGTAACAATAATAAAAGCTAATAATAATACAGTTACAGTGACTGCACTATATAATAGAAGAACATCTCTGAAAAAAGGACTCAACACCACACACCTCGTTTTGTTCACAACTTTCAACTTAATCTAACACATTATAAAAAAGTTTCATCTATGACGTTAATCCTTTTACCTAAATTTATATAATCAGTTGATAAACTACAATCCCAGAATTCCATATTCTACATCTATCTAAACAATATTGCTAACCTGAAATATCAAGACCTATCAATCAACTACATTAACACACAACACTAATAGAAAACATCAGATTTAAAGTTAATCATTACCATACCGAAACAGAACACCAGGTAATTTCACCGTTTTACAATTTTGTTTCTTGATTCTTAATATTTTTAAATTAAATTTATTAATATATGTACTTTTTATATACACACTCATAACAAAAGATAACTTCTTATATTTTATGCTACTTGTTTTCATTCACTTTAATATAAGAATATAACCTATGTAGCAACATTGTTATACTATATTAGTACAAATTCGTATCTACTAAAATTACATATATTAATCTAATTTCATACCTTCCTTATAAAATTGAACATCCTTTGATTTTATAGTTTCCTACTTACTTTATAGTCGCTCATCTATATACCTTCATCAATAGAATACTTTCATAAAATAAAACTACTTTTTCTTATATACATTTTTCTGATTTGATCACACTATACTACTTACAAAATCTTTACTAGTGCAACACACTATAGTTATATTGTAAGATAGCACTATTTATTTAGACAACCCCTCTATTAGATTAATCACTTTAGTGTCTAATACTTCTAAACATGAAGTTACACTATCAGAAAAATTTCGCAAATCTTGTTGTAAAATCTTTATACCAGCAGCATTTCTTTGAATACCATCTTCTATATCATAAATGTTATCCTGAATTTTTCTCACATCACGCATACTAGATTTGTATTCTTCTTCCAAAAGATACAATCTCTCAATCTCACCAGCTTGTAATCTTTCCACATTTTTTACTAACCATGAAGTTATACTATCAGAAAAATTTCGCAAATCCTGTTGTAAAATCTTTATACTAGCAGCATTTATTTGAATACCATCTTCTATACCATAAATGTTATCCTGAATTTTTCTCACATCACGCATACTAGACTTATATTCTTCTTCCAAAAGATACAATCTCTCAATCTCACCAGCTTGTAATCTTTCCACATCTTTTACTAACTGGGACAATATATCTTCTGTAGTTAAATCAGGACCTCTTTTTCGCGAATGCAACCTTATAAACCGATAAAATAAGTAAATTAACAGTACAACAAGGCATGCTAATACTAAAGCTGAAATTATAAGAAAAATATTATTATACCCCATAACACACACCTAAATTAAGCTTTTTACTTTACACAAGTATTCATATTATATATAACCCCATAATAAATAGTCTACTACATAATAATTCAGTAGAATGTCCCCCCCCCCCTCCTTCATTTTAAAAAACGAATACAGCACTCTCATAGGAATGTTTACCTATTTGTACAAATGAAAAAATTTCCTATTCCTTAAAAGGGAGTTATACATCTACAGACAACTGTCATATTTTTTGTCACATTAAATTTAACATAAAAATTTACAGTCAGCATAACAGTCTATACTAATTACGTTATATCCTACAGTATTTATACATAAGTACTTGGATAATAATTAAAAAATCAAAAACCTAATTTCACTTCAAAAAATTCGCATAAATTATAGACATTTACATTTCATTATCTAAAAAGTACTAGTACCAAATCTCAGTTTACTAATTACCTTTATTCACATTATACAAATTAAGCAACAGGTATTATCAATTGAAGTTATAGGTTCTACACAAACAAAATATAACAAATAAATAAAATGATATTATAGTTTACCTTTCTCTATCAAAGATATTTCATAGGTAATTTTAATTGGTTCATATCTACGTATTCTCTTCCTATCCCACTAGGTAAGTTAATTCTCACCTAAATTAAAGCTTATACTATAAATAAAAAGAACTAGTATATTCCATTCAAAATATTTCAATATAATTATCAATTTTGGTTACATCTGTGATAAAGATTAATTTATATTCTCTACACTGACATTAAAAATAAGTAAGTCACTTTAAAATATATTCGTTAATATTGCACATTATATACAACTATTAAACTAAAACTAATAGTGGCGGCTACAAAAAATTAAACTCAGTATTTAAGATGAAATTAATAAAATCATAATCTAATAGAGTTTTGTTCTTCCTTCTTATTAACTTCAGTAATAACAGTTTTTTTATTACTATTAATTACATATTTAAAGATACAATCCATTGTATCTATGACAATATTATAAATTCTACATGACATACTTTCGGATGACATTACATCATATAAATGGACATAGAAATGACCATATACTGTATTAGTAAAGGCCTTCAAAACTTCGCAAGTTTTCAACTTATCAATTTCAGGATTTTCTAAAAAAATTCATATACACTACGCTCTAATTTAATCATCATAGTTTCGAAATCTTTCTCAAACTGCAGTTCATCTATTTTACTCATCTTCCCCACATACTTCTTAGAAAGACCATTAATAATCTTTTCGAACTTATGTTTTAAGCTTAATATCTTTAATGCAAAATCTCTATCTTCAACGTTAATAAGACAATCAAGCTCACATTTTTTCTTATCATAAGACTTAAAAATAGCAATTATTGCAACCATCAATAATAACAATACTAATAATGTTACTAGAACTATCACACTTAAATTAATATCACCCACAGTATACCTAATTACATATTAACTTTACGCATAATTTTTTTAATTATAAATAATATCAGCTTATACCTATACAAGTTAATCTATAAAAAATATTAACTAATATTAAAATCATTACTAAACCTATTAAGTAATGACTTTTCAATATATTAAAATTTTTATAAATTTAATATTAGATAATACCACAAAAATAGTAAATTTCATAATATATTAACAGAGATAAGCAATTTTAGCATATCATAATAAACATCCCATTACTAGAATTAAGGAGTGGTAAATAACACTCACAATAGCTAATAACTAAAAAAACCATATATAACAAAGTATATAACACAAACTATATTTTTAAAATATTAAAATTTATAAATGAGATTTTAAAGAAATTAATCTAATAGAATAAAAAACTACACAAATAATAGTTAATATAAGCCTACATTCAGTAATTTCTTTTTTATAAAAATATTACTTAGATTAACGTTTAAAAAAGATATACTGATTTATGCAAAATATCCCAAGCAGTATACTGCTAATATAATGTGTGATTCTGGATAAGTAAAAAACATTTTAAGCTTTACTTATATCTTTTGTTTCTATGGAATCAACCACAGGTACATTACATAAATTAACACCCTGACTTTGTAATTTAGAGCCACTACTACAAGATACTTTGTGCTCTTCTTCTTCAGTTATATCACTTCCTTGTTTAGACTCCATTTTACAATCAGACATAGCCTTTTCCATACCAGATATTCTGCAACTTAAATCTTGCAATTCTTCATGTAAATAACTCCATTCATACTGACAATTAGTTTGACTTCTGTCTAACACATTCATATAAGTATCTAAATCTTTTACTTGATCTTCCACACATTTTAGGCGATGGTATATTTTAGAAATCATTAAAAGTAACACAAAAATTGCCAATAGAAGAATCATCACTACAGGAATATAAATTTTATGAATCATAACATTTTCCAAGCTAATAATATTGTAGAACGCAAATCTTACATATATAACGAACAACGTTTAAGTGTAGAAACTCACTAAATGTATATACTATATAGTTAGATATGTTTCATTTTTACTGGCAGATATAACATTTGTAACACATCACTAATCAAAATATAGACAATTCACTGTCCGCAAATTTCTACATTATTGTTATAATAATATACAAAGGTAATAAATTTATTAATCCTTAATAGAAACACCTTATTCACTCAAGATGACTTAATAATAAAACATGTATAATATTTAATATTAGTTAGTTCATCTATTCTCTCAACTTAATATACTGATATAACCAAAACCATTTTATAAATTTCCTTTTTAAAAAAGATATATTAGACCAATGTTTTTTCTAAAAAAATCCTTTTTTATAATTAATATCTACAATACAAATTATAAACTAAATACTTGTATCGGAATGATTAATAACCACATATATGTTTTTTTCCAGAACATAGCATAAAATATGCAATACATTCACTACTACATATTAACATTAGCAATACAATTAATTCGAGAAACAATATTGTATTTAGTAAAATTAGACAATATATACTGAAAAACTTTTACTAAAACTATAATATTAATTTCCAAGCCTTATACAAATTTTACATTTATTCCATATTCACTGATACTAATAAGCTTACCTGGACTAAAGACATAAACTCATTCTATTTTCCCACTGACTAACCTTTCAGATATACATAGGTCTTCCATTACTTTGAAATTTCTAACCTTTTATTATATGCTAAATATTACCATATATCCCTACATGCACCATTCATCGTATTTAAGATGCATTAATAAATCAATATCTAAAAATACCCTAGCTTATTTAAAACAATAAAACACAATAGCAGATAATTAACTATACAAACATTCAATTTACATATTAAAGCATAACTAGAAAATTAATACTACTTACATGTAACTTTTGTTGTTCAAATTACTTACAGGACAGCTATTTCAGCTTTTTATACATTGTTTTAGTACTTGTATTTTTTCGAACTTTTTGTAATAAATCCGCATTACTACTAGCTACTTTACCTGCAGGTTGATCACTGTTTAATCTCAATGTTAAAGGAGAAACTGCGTATTGTTTATCACTTAGATTCTTATTACACTCTTTACTGTATGGGCTATCTATACCATCTGGACTACGCAATACTTCACTTGCAATAGTTTCCTCAACAACATTTTTTAAACTACTAAATTGCTCTTCCCAATGTGTAATTTCAGCTATACCTTTCCCTAATTCATCAATTGCACTTTGTACTTCTGTATCACTATACTCCCGCAAATCTACTTTTTTCTTGCTTTGTGATTCTTCATCCTGAAGCCACAACCTCTTACCCTGCTGATGTAATTTATACATATCACCAGCAAATACACCAAAAATAATCATTGCAACCACCAGTAAAATCAAGAGACTTACTAATGCTATATAACCAGGTTCCTTCATACACACTCCTACTTACACTAAAATTATAGATTAAAGTTTTTATAATTTCCTCATTATTAATCCTCTACATTTAATAAATACATAAATTCATATGAATAAATCAGTGATTTATAATGCAAACTTATATCTGAATTGTTTAAATAAAATTCAAAATTATAACACTGCATAATAGTTCTATGCCTTCATAAATACAACTTTACATTTCTAAATGATTATATTCACACTTCACTAAAAACCCTATCTACTTCTATATATACCCTTAGTTGAAACAGAGCTATTAATTTTTAATATTTTATTATAAAAAAGTAATACATTTATTCTTTTAAAGACATAAGCAATATAAAAATACCAATTTAACACACGGTAAATATAATATATTTCCTTTAATAAAACTACTTACTGCAGAATAAAAACACCAAATAATAAGATAACTAGCAATATTAATAAAACTTACATTTTATCATAATGTTCGCTTTATAACGTGTTTCAATTAAAATTTGTACTCATAATAGAATTTTATGCTTACTTATAATGAATGCACTTTTACAACATCATTGGATCTTTAATTTCATCTGCATACATAATACAAAGTGGGAAACCATTAAGGCCAATTATTCCTAATTAACATTTCTTCTTAATCCAAAATTTAAAATTCTTTTTAATATCATTAACAATCAAATACCATGTTATATTTACAATATGAGATTTCATTCCTAAAATTCTTAACTGTTTATACAGTTTTCACCAGATCACATCATCTACTTATTACATTGCTGTGCCCCAGTATTATAGATCATTTATTCATTTTAGATTATCTTCTACATATAACCATTACAAGCTATACCCTTCCAATTTTATATTAGTATATGTTCTATTAGCTAAAACAAGAACTTAATACTACAAGCAAAGTCACATTACATTTTATAGTCTCAATCAACACTCTTCACTCACAGGAAACCATAAGACCTAAACATACAAAAAAACATGGATAACCTACTATTTTTACATCTTATTAATCAAATACGGTAAATTCTTTATAATCTATAAAACATTGCACGCTATTCTCTGGATATTTTTTACAACTATCAATGCAGTAATACATCATCCTATAAAATTTAAATTGTTTGTTACAATACATAAAAATATTCTAGAGCAAAAAACCACTAACAAAGCTTAATTAAGAATTAAGAGCAATACAAAGATACAACTTCACTTTTCCATCTTACTAATATATCAACTATAATACTTGACAATTTAGCTATATTATCCCCATTAAGGATTAATAGTATAATGTTAAATAATAATAACATCATGTGCCAATACAACAACTGCTTGTTTCTACGTAACCAAAAATCAAATAATCTTTCTAACAAAGTATTGTTAATATTTTTTAACTGATTGACCTTTTTAATTACATTAACTTCTTGTACATTAGCTAACTTTAAGTAATCTACAGTATTATCAACAATATAAGAAAAACTAACTTTATATTCTTTAAACTGTATACTTAAATTATCACCAATAATAAACTTTGCAATTTTAGATAATATATTATAAATCTTTCCAATCTTTTTTAACTGTTCATTCTTATCCGTTTTTTCAATCTTATCCATTACCAAATCTCCTAATTGACAAAATAATAGGTACCATTAACATAAACATATTAAAATAATTTTCTAACAGTAATATATATAGTGCAGTCTTATATACTAAAAAAGTCTTTTTATGAACAACCATCACTTGAAGTTGCTAGTAAATTACTAGGGAAAAAGTTAATATTTAATCAACATCAAGGAATTATTATAGAAACAGAAGCATATATAGGTCATAATGATCCAGCTGCACATTCCTATCGTGGGTATACAAAACGCACTTCTGTAATGTTTGGATATCCTGGATTTTCTTACGTTTATTTCATTTACGGAATGTATTACTGCCTTAATGTCGTAACTGAACCTAAAGGATTTCCTGCTGCAATACTTATTAGAGGAATAGTACTACTATCTAATAACAAACCTAATACAATAATTAATGGTCCAGGCAAGTTATGCAAAACCCTACAAATAACAACAGAACACAATAATATCAACATAACACAAAATCATAATTTTTGCATTTGCAATACAAATATTGATGTAAATAATTATATTTGTACACCTAGGATAGGCATTAGCAAAGCTAAAGAAAAATTTTGGAGATTTGTAATTCCAGATGTAGATTTTTTAAAGAATTTTTCATAGAACAATTGATACAGTATAAATTCAATATAAAAAATGTATATTAATCTCTATACTTACAATACTGTTACTGTTTTGGTATCAACAACTTTCTACATATATAATCATTCATTATAATTTCATATAATAAAAATTTATAAATACTTCAACTATTGAAAGTAATTTGACAACTATCTCACAACATTATCTATACTTTTTTATTACCTATATATTTCAAAAAACTTCTTTTTATCTACTTACACTTGAAGGATCTAAAGCACTTTGACAGATAACTCTATCACAAGATAATCCTCCAACAATCTCATCTACACTTTTTTTATAACGCTCAAAACTCATATACACTTTATAAAAGACTAAGATTACATAATCTCTACTTTCATCATCTTCAAAAGTAGCTGACATTATATTCTCATACAGATAAAGAAAATGTCTTTCTAGTGCATTGATTGGAATAGTGTTAGCAAATTCTTTTGTCATATTATCACGAGTAGCTCCTGCTGCTTTCAGAACGTTAAATGCCTCGTATTCATCTACAGATATTCTATCAATATAGCCTTCTTTTAATTCCTCGTGAAATCCAGCTATAATTGTTTTCATTTTTAAAATGACAATATGCTTTCTTAAAACTTCAAAAGCCTCCTTCCATTCAGCATTCAATTCTTTCAAATCTCGGAACTGACGTATAATATATTCTAGTAGGGCAGTAATTTTCATTTTATTTCTGTTAGTTGGCAAAACACATTTTGCAAGTTTAGCATCAATTACTTGATCCAATTCTTGATTAATTTTTATTTTATTGCTTTTTAACACACTTTTATTACGTGCAGCATATTTGTAGCATCTAAGAAACTCTAATATAAATAATATTAAAAGTACTCCAGCAACAATAATAGCTGAAAGAACACCTGGAGATAATTCATTCATAGTAATAGAACTTACTTTATATTCATTAAACAATTAAGATATACATAGTTATACTATTAACAACTATAATATCTAGAAAAAAATAAATCTTACCAAATATCTTGCTCAATATCAGATAATGATATGGTTTATAAAAAAAAATAGCTGTATTTTCATAATAAGTTATTCCATCTTGATCATAAGAAAGTTTGTAATTATCTATTGCAATATCACCATTAATTTTAATATATCTTATAATTGGCTTAAGTGCTGTATTTATAAAAGCGAAACCAGTATCTAATTCTACAAACATTTTCTTCATTAACTTAATATTTTTGTCCTTCCTAACATCTCGTACTAAATCTACAATTTTTACCGATACTCTCGTATATCACTGCAAAGACTAAATCTTTACTTGAGAATCAAGCTTACATATTCAAACCAATTTCGTCTGAAAAAGACTGTACTTTGATTAAACCTCAATACCACTACTACGACAAAGACTTTTTACTTTGCTTATTAATTTCCTTGCCAAGTTACACAGAACATAACTTTCCAACTTATCATAGCAACATATGGTTCACTAAGTTTGTCTATATTTATCATTTTCCTCCAGTCAATAATCCTATACTAATTACAGCTATAAAAACTTTACATATATATTTTGCGAATTAACAACCATTTAATTTACATATTACATTCACATCGCAATTATTAAGTAATAGATATATTAATGTATAAAACTAAACATAAATTACATATTTATTGTAAATAATTTTATTATTTGTCGTAATCCTACAAAACAAGCAAACTGTTATGTACTAATAATGAACATTCCATGAATTCAAATTATATTTTTTGATATTCTCTATATCTCTTGATTATTAACAAGAAGATCATATAAATATTAATAACTTTTCTTTGTAAACCTTAGTCAGCAGTATAACTATCATTAATATTAGTACATATTTATTCACTAATACATATTAATAAATCTGTGGAATTACATGTGAAATAATTTTATTTAAAACTTCCATTAGCTTAATATTACAAAACACACCTAATTACTACAACTACGCTAAGTATCTACTATCCAATCCATGATCAAAAGTATCTACATAAGGACTTTCGAGTAAACAACTCTTACCAGGTATTGCTGTAACTTCAAAACTTTTCCTACTAATTTCATCATTTCTTTTTTGTATCATACATGCAATATCCTCTTGACATTTTTCTATAAGCATCATTACACGATCATTTAAATATAAAACCATACTTTTTTGAATAAAAAACTTCTTAGATATCTTTCTATTAAATCGTTGTCCATTCATATGCATACTCTCTAATAATTCATAGCTATGCTGAAGGCGATCATAAGAATATTGACCATTTGTGATAACCTTACTCTGATCAAAAGTAAGTTTACCTAAACCTTTCAGTGCTACAAGCATTTTACCCTTAATTGCAATGGCCCTTAAATCTTCCAGGTTTTGCATTATAGGAATCATTAAAGTTTTAAGTGATTCAGAATCAAGAAGAAAATTCACAGCACCATACTTAGTTTGTATGTTACGCAATTCAGACTCAAGTACAGAAAAAGTATAACTAAACCTAACAATCTCAACAGGATAATCCTTATTTTCTTTTATACATTCACAAACTTGCCTTTGTAGAACACGATTAAATCTAATATCAAAAAACAACTCACACCCATACAATATAATGCAATATATTGTTCTAACAATAGATCCAATAGCTAAAAAAACTTTTTTCATGATCCATAACGGAAAGAGATATAAAGCCGAAGGCTTATTAAAATCAAAATTCATAAAAACACCTTAATTATTTTTAATTACTTATTAGGATATTAATAAAGCATTAATAAAAAATTAATACTATATAATACCCCCTCTACTTCAATCAAAGATAACAATCCCACAATATATGTAATAATCAAAGAATCAATATTAGTAAAAACATCAAAAGAATAGATAACCTTAATAATATTATACTTTCAATTCCTTTCAATATATCCAGTAACTTATCTTTTTATATTTCTACCAATTTTACTTATCAAATAATAATCCCTAAGCATAACACATCTTAGTACATTTTATTACTGGAAGAAATATCATCAAAAAATTATTGTTCTGCAAATATTAATAAAAAACTATAAATTAATCATAATATTAATAATTATAAAAAAAAAAACAAAATATACTATGAAAAAATTTACAATAGCATCTTTTTATCTCAAATTAGAGGAAAAAATGTCAGAATAATAACACTATATCATCAAATAATACCAACAGCATTAGAGAAATTAGTTAAAGATTTCTCTTTTTGTTGGTCTTTCTTTTCTCACAATGTAACAAACATTATTTCACAAGTATATAAAATACGATATACTTTAACACTTAAACACACTATATTCTTAATTAAAATGTTATTCAGATACACTACAATAGTTCAGTAACTAAAGTAACCTTGATATCACTGTATGTCATCAGTAAAGTCAATTACATATCTCTACTCAATTTAAACTAATTTATTGGATTCAAAATTACCATCAAGCTTATCTATTCTCTCTAGAAACAGACAAACAATAGTATGAATAAAAACTTTAAACAATGTTATTTACTTGTATGTAGCCATCTTTTTTATTTCCAGTAAATATCTTACCATATAAATTTACACAGGATTAATATTAGAAATTACAGCATTTAACATAACATGCAATTAAAACTATTACTGTGAAAATCAATATCAGAATCATAGTATTTTTATAAAGGAGTACCATACAACAAAAATATCTTAATCCAATACACCATTGTATAAACACATCCATAATTACTTACAATATTATTGTAGTAAGTCAGGTTAAGCATACCCATACATAATACCAAATAGAACTCTAATTTTTAGGAGATTATAGTAATTAATCCTATATGATTAATCTCCTCACTACATAGCAGAGTAAAAATTCGCATATAAATATATATCAACTTCTTCATTCAAATAACGTATATGGAACATAATATTACCTTCCCATGGTTTTTACTTCAGAAATAGAACAATTAACTGGAAATGTTTGTTGTAGTGATTTTGTTATTCTTTCTTTCACGATAGCAGAAATACTAACTTCACAAGTACGTAAGAGATGACATGTTCTAGCATTCAAATACTCAGTACCTTTTTTAAAGTGCCTATAGCTCATACTAAACATACCATCATATAATCCTCTAGCCTTTTCAAGCAATTCACATATTGTTCTTTTAGATCTATTAAAATCAATATCACTTATTTCAACAATACTGCTATTATTTTCTATAATATCACTAAATATATCCACAATTTCTTTCAAACTGTTCAACTTGTTATTCATATCATCAACAACATCTTTAACTGCTATTGGATTACCATTATTTACAAGACTAGTTTTAATCAACACATTTGGATATGCTTTCTGAAGTTTTAGAAGATTCCTTCTAAGTATAGAAATACAATATACAAATCGAACAACATTAACATTATGTTCTTGATTCTTTTTCATAAGTTTATTAATCTCTTTCTCTAGATTTCCAGCAAATTTCCTATTATATATAGCTAATTGCACAATAGATTGTACTTTAAATACCAATGCAATAAGTAATCGAAAAATAAGCACTGAAATTACTATTGGGAAAGAAAAGGATATTGTAGCATCTGCTGTGCTGACATCCAAAACCCCTTTTGTTACCTCATTTTCTTCTTCCATTATAGCAGAAATAATAGACTTAGAAATACGTAAAAAGCGAGATGTTTCAAGGCTAAAATACCTAATACTTTTTTCTTCTTATACGTGAAAACTCTATACCCAAACATACTATCATTTAGCAGATTAGTATGTTCAAGTAAGTCATATATTACTTTTTTACATTCATTTAAATCACCATTACTTATCTCAAAAGTACTGTTACCATTCTCAATAGATTTTTCAAACCCATCTACAATTTCCTGTAAACTTCTCAACTGATTATCTACAACATCAATCAAACATTTGACACGTACAAAACATCTACCATCAAAATTGTGAATATACTTGTCCATACATGCATTTCTTCGTAACTCCTCTTTAAGTTGAGAGAACCTTTCTTCAATTACAGATAAACAATGTACAAATTCAATAATATAACATTCTTTTTGTATTTCTTGACTTCGATCTGTTTTTTCCTTTAATTTTCGAATAACCTTCTTACTATACAAAGTCACTCGTATAAATAATATCAAGTTATATAGTTTATAAAATATAAAATACAAAATTTTATGTAAAATATATATTGGTAAAAAAATTAATGCAAGATACACTTTTTGTTTATTTGTTAACCTTATATACACTATAAAAGCCTTAGTTATTATTAATTTGAATATATATTAATACATATATTTCCTTAATTTTACTTAAATAATTAATATATTTATTAATTAATTAACTTATAACTACTATACAATACAATATGTATACGCATTTATCATTTAAAGATACTATCGTAATAAAGTTAACATAAACTATTATAAATCACATAGAATTCTAACTTTGAGCAGACCATAGCAATTCTATATAGCCAGTCATAGAATTAATTTCTTTATTATATAGCCAACCTTAATCTGGCACGTGAATATCAATATATAATAAAGAACTTATACAGAATATATTTATTATCTTTCTATAGCTTCTACTTTAGAAACATAATCATTAACTGAAGACGTAACTTGCCTGCGTGACATTTTTCTTTACATATCCTTTTTCACTCATGATAATAGAAATACTAGCCTTAAAAAGGCAAAAAAACCATACGCTTAGTATTTATTATCTACAATATTCATCAAAAAAGTTAGTATAGGCATTGTTCCATTATACACAAAACAGAACACTATTATGCTCTTTGAGGACCTACGTGATACTCACTAATAACAATATCGCTGTTTAGATTTGGCTGAAGGTTACTTTTAATGCATTTAAAATTAAATTCACAATCTTCAACAAGTATTTTTATACAACCACTCAAAGTAAATAAGTCCGATCTAACTTGAAAAACAGAAATTCCAGTTTCCGAAAGATTACTTAATCGCTTAGCTTTTTCATTCAGTCTTTGTAACAGGTTATGACAGTACATTTCACATTCATCACCAGAAAAACTGTTACGTTCAGGAATTTCATTGCGATTTTTTAATTTTACCAATATACCAGCATTAACCGCTTCTTGCTTCAAATCATTTAAAAGCTCAACCATCTCATCAACAATATCAAGAAGTGATAAAGCTTTACTTTTTGTTAATTTATCACCATGCTCAGAAACATATACGCCAGCATACTTTTCTTGGAATTCATATAACATACTTTCAAGCTCAAATAAATTAAATGTAAATTTAACACAATCAACTCTAAATCCTTGATTATCTTCTATACATTTTTCAATTTCCTGAAGTTTATTCTCAATAAAATGTTTTTCACGTGAGTCACATATCAGAGTCTGTATTACTATATACAACAGCCATACAATAGGCAATATAGGACATAAAACTAATGTAATAAAAAAAATCTGTCTAGCACTTAAATTAACAAACATATTAACTTCTCAATCTTTATCTGAAATAATTAACTAATATATTAACAGTTATTTCTTTATTTTGCAACTAATATATAGATTTTAAATATTTTTAAGTTATTATATTAAATAATATTAATAATTTATAGTTAATTTTTCTAATATTTCAATATTGGTTAGCAAATTATCGTAAGATATACCTATATAATAATAAATAAGTAGCTATAGCAATATTTATCTAGTCAACACAGTTCTAGAATCAATACATTTAGCAATACTTAAGGGAACTATAATTAATTTTTTCTATATCATGTATTAAATATTGTTTTCACAACTTTCTGCAAACGTTTTTATACTACATCAATTTGAAATAAACGTACTAATATATAAGACATTTTCACCCATTTCATTTAATATTCCTTTACATTTCATAGAATCATCACTAACTACTGCATTGCAAAGTAATGATTCACATTGATTTTTTAATTCTACAAATTATAACTCCTTATTTATCTAAAACAAGCCCATGACAATATTCTAAAGTCACAAAGTTATTTTACAAACAGCTATCTTAAAACAACCAATTAACCATAAGAAAAAAACATATATGAACAGACATTAATTAACTCTAATATTCAATACAGTTCAAGTTAAGCATATTTAGCATATTAGAAAAGTACATTACTTTATTTCTGCATTACACAATACAAACTACCAATTTGTCACAACTATTAGTAGCAATCCAAAATACCTTTCACATGAAAAGTATTACTAAGACTACATAACAAGCCCATTAAATCAAAAAAAATTAATTAAATTATAATCACTTTTATAAAAATACCCAATCACGTCATCTATCAGCATTAATTTTCTTAATTTTAAGATCCATTTTATAAAATTTATTCACAATAGAGTTTATTATAAGCAACCTATCCCCATTTTCCACAAAGTTATTTTGTGTAGAAGGAGATAGGATAATAGGAATATTTACTTTATTAAATGATACAAAAATATATTAAATTTTTATATATTAAACTAATGAGTTACTTAAAAAATTAATTCTTATAAAATAAAATTAATTTGGTAAACTAACAATATATAAACATCAAAATATAAGGAATTCTACATAATATATGCTTCAACACTAAATCAGCATAAATTGTAGTATAAATCCCTATCTCCTGAAGACTGTATTAACAACAGAAGAAACAGAACTTTGATTAAAACTAGCAAAATAAGCACGTCTCAGCTGTGCAGTAGCATTAACCCTTCTAGAAGTTGCATTATCAATACAAGAAGGAACAGAGTTTTGATTAAAATCAGCAAAATAAGCACGTCTCAGCTGTGCAGTAGCATTAACCCTTCTAGAAGTTGCATTATCAATACAAGAAGGAACAGAGTTTTGATTAAAATCAGCAAAATAAGCACGTCTCAGCTGTGCAGTAGCATTAACCCTTCTAGAAGTTGCATTATCAATACAAGAAGAAGCAGTCCTTTTATTTAAGTTAGCAGAATTAGAACGCATTTGTTTTACAACAGATTCAACACCCTCTACACAACCTTGTACAAATAAAAACATATTCTTAACTACATCAGTAAACTCTGTTTCTCGGATATTAGAATCATGACTACATAATATATTAACAGCATTTTGCATAAATGCAGATAAATCCTGCAAATTATTTTGACAAGATATAAGATTAGAAGCTTTTATCTTAGCCAAATCAACAACAATTTGTTCACTATCTTTTAATGTCGTAAATGTATAACCTTCAATTGCATACTGTTTTACCTGAAATATAGTACGATTTATAGATCTCATTAAACATCTAAAATCCTCTACAGCAGCAATATCATCACTAAACCCAAGAATTTGAGGATAACATTGTTGCATCTCAAACCACTTATCAATTAGTAAAGAAAAATTATACGTAAACCTTACATTATCAGGCTTATGTTCCCGGTTGTTTTCAACACATGTATTAACCAGATTTTGAAAATCCGCCGCAAAATTGTCCATAATAAAAACCATATAAAATAAAAAATATAAAGCATCCTTAAGAATCATTAAGGAGAAAGTCGTATGTGCTTTCTAGCAACATAATATAAAAATGTATTGAATTTATACATCTTGGTTAACATGATAACAACAAAATTAACTAATATAGGACAAGATTTTAATAATTATTGTACAATTTAATAATATAATTAATTAAATCTTAATAAAAAGACAACACATATAAAGCAATAAGAAAAATATCACTTAATAATGTGCTTTATTTCCAACTGAGAAACAAAAAAGTAACATTAATTATTTATTAATCATTTAACAATTCAAAGTTTTTGACTCAAAACATATATTCTAAAAAGTAATATGATATATATCAACTTCATTTATATTAATAAATATTACTTATATCTTTCAATTCCAAACTATATTAAGTTTGAACTATTCCTGATTTTATATGTTTATTCTGATCCAATAAATCTTAAATTTTATATCGTTCATAAGTAAAAAAACATATATAAATTCATAACATTATCATGATATATCTGAATTCTTTTTCATGTATCATTGATTTGAAGTTCCAATTTTATTCTAAAATTGTGTTGCATATTAGCAAACATAAAATACTTTAAATCTCACAAAAAATCTTAAAATAGTATAACATTTTTTTCAGCAGCTATATGAATAACAATAATTAAGATATTCTCAATTAATTATCCCCTTTTTATTCAATTACAATTTCTACAGTAGTCCTATATAAACATATTTTTTTGTATTACTTTTCTTATAGAATAAAATCACACAATTTTCTTGATTTTTCAAAATACAAATTTAAATTTTATATACCCCTATATCTGCTATATTTTTCATAAACGCCACAAAATATAAAACCTTACAGAATAATTTTTACAGCCAATAACCCTATTCTTTGAATTATAAAAAACCAATTACCTAAATCAGTAATATGATGTATAAACTTTATCATATCACTATTATATTTCTTATAATATTAATTAGATTACTTCTCTAAGTTTTTTTTAATTAGAAACAATAAGATCAAGTACTGTACGTAAAAAATGCTACAAAATATTGAAAATAAACACTTCTCTTTTTATATTAAATATCCTAAATTGCAAAACTACCTATCAATATATGCAATAGTAAATTACTTTCGAATAACACTCTCAAGTGATGTAGCATTAACAGACTCAAAATTATTTCCTACTACAGAATTTCCAGGTACTGCAGAGTTTTTTACATCAGAACCTTTACGTTTTACAAAGTTTTTTACACTAGCACTTTTACGTTCTACAAAACTTTTTATACTAGAACTTCTACGTTCTACGGAACTTTTTACATCAGAACCTCGACATCTTACAGAGTGTTCTATTAACTGAATATGTTTTATACACTCATTTGAAAGTAAACGTATATCTTGTGTTAAATTGAACATATTTACTTTCGTTACTTGGTTAGAATTAAAACCACTATCACAATTCAACAGATCATAACCATACTTTACAGATTCATATATCTTTTCAAAGGATTTTTTGCAAGACATAAATAAATATTCAGGATAGTGATCTGATGGAGTATACTTAGATTTTGGCTCAACAAGTATTTCTAAGCTATCTGCATTGCAATATATAGCAGATAAATGATTATCTATAACTTTCATTAAATGTTCAAGTTTGATGAAACTAAAATCATTTAGAATGAACTTACTATAATGTGCACGAACTTTACACCACTGTAAACGAAGCAACTCAAAACTATAAGAAAATCTTGCAACATCAACACTATATTTTGGATTACTTTTAACATATTGTTCAACTTGATTATGAAATGTACATGTAGAATCAATGATCCTAGGATATAAAATCATTATCTCTATATCACTACTATGTTCTTCTATTGGTTTAAAACTCTCTAAACAACAATGTATAAATGTACAAATCTCTTGAGTCATATTATAAACACGTATTCTTTCACTTTCAACTACATCATCATCTATACCTGATATATTAAAAGCTTTTTGTATCAACCTATATACTGTTTTTAACTGATTTTGACATAACGAAGCTACATACCCAGAAGTACAAATTTCATGTAAATAAGAATCTTTTTTTAGCGAACAATCTACATTTACAAACATACAAATTTGAATTGCATTTAACTTTGCATATAATAATTCTCTATCTATATTTTCAACTATATTTTTAAGTGTTATAAAACCATATCTTTTAATTATCCCATTATAATACTCTATTAGAAAACGCCAATGTTCCAGGATCCAAGAAAAAGCAAAAGTAAACCTCATAGCTTGAGGCTTATGATTTGTATTTGCTCTAAAATGATAATTGATTTGATCAGATAATGTCATTGTAAGATTATCTATTATACTAGAATAACTCGAAACAAGATAATTTTTTATCTGTTGATAACCATTAACAATAAATTTCCCTTGTTCTAATCTAATACTGTTAATGCAGTTTTGTATAAGCACATACATTTCTCTAGTTAAACTAAAAATACGCATTCCTCTCAGATCAGTATCAGCATTACCTAATACTTTATAATTTTCTTGTATCAATATACATAAGTCTTCACATTGATCTTGTAAAGAGGCTAAAGATACTAGTCTATTACGACTACGATCTGGTTCATCAATTAGTTCTTGATCTTTCAACTGTACAAACATATTAATTATGATTGCTTCACTTTTAATTGATGTGAGAGACCTATACATAGGCTCTATTAGAAACTTTAATTTCGCAGTATTATTATAATACCCTTGTATTTCCTCCCACTTTTGCATAAATAACAAAAAACTATATGTAAACCTTACAATGTAAGGTTTATACTGAGGATTTGCTTGAACTTGTTCAGTAAACAGAATTTTTAAGCTGTTTATGAAATCATCCTCTACAAAATACGTAAAAGATCTAAAAGATGAAATATGATTTCCTTCTTGATCAAGAGGAATAGTCTTCCAAGGCCTTTTCCTAGTTATAAATACTTTCAAGCAATTTCGTATAAGACAACACATCTCATGAGTTAAATCTAAAATACCCTTTTTTTCACTACAAAGGTCATTTACACCTGATCGATAAAAAGCTGTATGTAAAAACATATAAATTTCTTCTAGGTAGAAGTCTACTTGATCATAAGGCCCATAAGAGCAAGAATCATCAACCTGATCATCAAAACTGAAATCTTTCATTTTTTTCCAATCTCTTAATCTTACAAAAAAACCCGAATCAATTGCTTTGTATTTTGCATATGTCAAACTTTTATCTATAGATTTCATTAAATCTTGAATTTCTACATTACTATGAAAAAATCTACGATAATAATCCTTAACCTTAGAGAATTTACCAATAAGTAAAAAAAAATTACACGTAAAACTTACAATTTCAGATTCATATTCTGGATGCCTTTTAATACATTCATCAACTTGGGCTTTTAATTCTGGTACAAAACTCCGCAAGATATTACCAAACACAGGATTCCTCAAAAAATTACATAATTACTAGGAATATAACATAAAAGTTTAATATTGCAATATATATTAACAATTTAAGATTGATTTTTTGCTAACCAGCACAAATTAAAAAGTGTAACAACTATCTTAGTTAGATATATAAAACTACACAACCCATTAACCTAAGCTTTTAATTTTTTAAATTTACATAATACAACACTTCACATTTTGAATGTTAAAAAATTAATAAAGGATAATTTCTTAACTATAAACAGTACAATAACCATTTCACTAAGTTTTAAGAAATTATTTTTCACGATTTGGGCTTTTAATTTTCTTCTTAAATTACGTGATACAACATCGCACATCTCAGATTTTAAAAGCCCAATCAAAGAACAAAAGTAAAAAGTTACCTAATTACAGAACTATTTAGAACTTCCTAGTAATTTAGCCAAGTTGTACAGAATGATCAACAGCAGCACCAGGAATTTCTACTTTTTCTGCAGGTTCAATATTCTCTAAATAAGAAACAGGAGATTTACTCCTCTTCAACAAACTTGTTTCCCACTTCACAATATAGTCAATATTGCTTAAACAGTTTTGTGCAAGTAACTTCATTTTTTCAATTGTTTTTAAAGTACTATTTTTCTTACTAGTATCATCAATATCTTCATCAATCATGTTATAAGTCATTGTCATAAGACCACGTACTTTTCCTAACATACATGCAATATCTGTACCAGGACCTTTATTTATAGATGGACATTCTCCTAATTCAATATCTTTCTGATCTTTCAATTTTACCAAGATTCTATCATATCCTGCTAGCTGTTTCACAGAATATATGCATTCTTCTATATTTCCTTTAATACAATATTCAACATATCTTATTCTGTTCAATCCTTGTTCAGAACCATTATTAATCTCTTCCCAACCATCTTTAAATTTAGACCAATAATCCATAAGTGCAGAAAAATTACAAGTAAACATTACAAATTCAGGTTTAATACTTGAATTCTGTTTAATACATTCATTAATTTTACACTCTAATCCTACTACAAAATCCTCTAATTCACTATCAACCTTAAGTGGCCTTAAAGAAGCAGTACCAGAATTAGAAGTAGAGCTTACTACACTATCAAATAACTCTTTTTCAACATTTTCAATACTATTTAAGCAGTTTTGCACAAGTAAACATATTCTTTCATACGTTTTTAAAAAATTATTTTTTAGAACACCATCAATATCTTTACCTACTACACTATAAACTTGCTTTATTAAGTCATTAATTATTATTAAATTTTCTTTACAAGATACATGAATAGAACTATCAAAATCAACAACTATCTCTTTATTATCATTTAACTTTATAAACATGTAAGAATCTTGTGAATATTTTCTTGCATTAGCAACATTTTTATCTATAGACTCCAATAGATCTTTAACCTGACATTTTTCATAATCAATTTTCTTACAATAATTTTGAAACTGAGCCAAATAATTTACAAGCAAAGAAAAATTACATGTAAACCTAACAAAATCAGGCTTATATTGCTTATGCTCTTCAATACAATCATTAATTTGGAGTTCTAGTTTCGCTGAAAAATCCTCCAACACAGTAGAATCAGGGTGACTTAAATCAGGAATAAATGTTAATTGCCAATTATCTATTACATCATAGATACCTTGAAGATTCTTTAAACAATTTTGTACAAATAAATGCACTTTCTCAAGTGCTTTAAAAATATCACTCCCTTGAACATTAGTAATATTTTCACTTAATACTTTATCTATTTTCTCCAAAAACCGGCTCATATCGGCCAATTGACTTTGACAGAAGATAACATTAAATTTAGAAATACGATCTAGGCCACCACCAATAACAAACTCTTCTTCTCGATTTCTTAACTCTACAGATATACCACCATCTATTAAAGATCTCGCTATTTGAGATAATCTTGAATTTATAGATTGGATTAAACGCATAATATAAAATTTTCTATCCGAAACACTATAATTAGGAAGAATTTCATTCCAACAACCTTTAAACTGATTCCATTCTTCTTCTAATGAAGCAAAATAAAACATAAAGCTTACAATATTCGAGTTATAAGATGGATTCTTTTTAATACGTTCATCAACCTGAGTTTCCAATTCTATTAAAAAATCTTGCGATATACTATTCAACACAACATGCCTCAAAAAATTACAAAATTATTAGAAATATAATAAAAATATTTAATATTACAACATATATTAACAGTCTAAAGTTAATTTATTTTTTAATTAGTACAAACTTAAAAGTGTAACAACCCTATTAGTAACTTTATGAACAACAAGCCTATTAATTTATGCTTTTAAATTCTTTCCCAAATTGCATAAACAACATCACATATCTAGATCTTAAAAACCCAATAAGATTACAAAAGTAAAGTCTGATAAGATAAACACATTAATAAAAAATATATAACTAAGAAATTCAGAATCAGTACAATAACTATCTTAATATTTTAAGCAACTGTGTATAAGTAAACCCATTTTTTTAAGTGTTTCAAAAAATACAATTTTTTGAATATTATCAGCACTTCCATCAACTGCAATACACACCTTTTGACTGAGTTACTATCTAATAAACTGTATCAAGAGTTCACAAACATGCTACAAAACTATTTATAACAGACAATAAAGCCTGCTATAAATCTTACAGAATACAAGTTTTATATAGTCTTCTACACTATATAACTCTACACCTAGAAGCTTGAATAAACGATCACTTAGGAAATCTAGTACTTTAAAACGAAGAAAAATTACATGCAAATCTCACAACTTCAAGGTTATATTCTACCTTTCAATATACTCATTAACTCATGCTTTGAAATTCTGTAATAAAATTCCATAATATACATTAAATACAATGCACATTAAAAATCACAAAATTAACAAATAATTGCAATACATATTAATAACCTTAATCAAACCTATCACTTTCCCAATTAGAAAAATTTAAAAATACAACAATTACCTAAGTACTCCATAACTATAGAACTTATTTGGCATTTAATTTTTTCTACATAAGCTGAACCTTAAATACCCTATCAAACCATAAAAGTAACCTAATATCTAAGCACAAAAATTTAGGATACATTAAACTACCGTTTAGCAACTGCATGAATAGTACTAACATCAACACTAGATAAATCTGTTACAGGTTTCTCTTCTATAAATTTAACACCTCTTGACCCAGAAGCAGATATATCAAGTTTTCGTTCTTGCTTTTGCTTGCAAGTTTTAATGTCATTCAAATAAGAAAAAACTGTAAAATCAGATATAATAGAATCAGGTACAATCAAATCAAACATAGGCTTAGACGAAGTCAAATCAGACATATTATGCTGCTCTTGTTGCCGGCGAACTCCAATTATGTTTAAGCAAGAAACAAGCTGTAATTTATACATAGCATTCTTAACTATTTCTTTTTTACCAATAACTTCTAAATCTTTTAAGCAGTTTTGTACTAGCAAACCCATTCTTTTAGCTTTTTTTAACATATTATTTATTTCAATATCACCACCGGTCATCACATTACAGAGCTTTTTTATTAATATATTCATTTTTACCAAGTAACATCTACAAGGTAATATAGCATTTCTATACATTTTGCGATGATTAACAACAAGTTCCTTTTTACGATTTAATTCCATAAATCCACACTTTACTGAACACATTCTTACATCACATAAACTCTTATATATAGCGCCAACTAAATCCCAGGAGTCTCCAGGACAACAAAAAACACCAACCTTATTTCCACAACTTTCAAGTTGAAAATACTCTTCTACAAGCAAAGAAAAATTATACGCAAACCTTATAATATCAACTTCATATTGTAAATTTTCTTTAACACTGTTATTAATTTGACTTTCTAATTTTCCAAAAAAATCCTCTGAAGTAACACCTAAAGAAAAATTATACGCAAACCTTATAATATCAACTTCACATTGTAAATTTTCTTCAACAATGTTATTAATTTGATTTTCTAATTTTTCAAAAAAATCCTCTGTAGTAACATCTAAAGCAGACACAGATGACAGACTAAGTTGTTCTTTTTTAATAGTTTCAATATTCGTCAAGCACCTTTGTATAAGTAAATCCATTTTTCTATATGTTGTTATTTGCATAATTAAGTCTTGTTCTCTAGATGCTAGAAAAGGACTATCTTTCTTAATACGACCAATATTATGAACTACTATAGCACAAAGTGACTTTACCAAGCTACTTGCCATTATTAAGTATCTTTCACATGACATACCAGTAGGATCACTATTACATGCATTTGGATTAACAACTATATTTTCATGAGATTCTAACTTGACAAATATACAAGAATTTACCGCAAGTAATTTCGCACTATCTAAATTTTCACTTATAAATTTAAATAAAAGCTCACATCCTATAAGCTCATAATTACAATTAATTCCATTCCAACTATTTATAAGATAACGCCACTGACTCATAAGTGAATAAAAATTATATGTAAACTTTACAATTTCAGGCCTATATATTAGATGACTTATAATACATTCACCAATTTCTAAATCTAATTTTGTAACAAAATCCAACAGATTTATATTAACAGATACATTACGTTTTAAATTAAAAAGATTCACATTAGGATCAATTGCTAACCGTTCATAAGATGCATTTTTTTTATATCCATAATATTTTTTAAGCAGTTTTGTACAAGCAAACTTACTGTTCTAATATTACAATCATCTATTATATTTCGTATTGTTCTTACTAATCTACTTACTTTGCTCAAGCTATTTTCACAAAAAATACTACTAGGTTTATCTATTTTATCTAGATAATTATTACCTGTAGTAAGTTGTTGATTTTTCAATTTTACAACAGTATAAGCTTGTTTTGCATAGCATTCTACATTCCATAACGCTACATCTACTTGACTGATTAAAGATTCAATTTTACAACTACTGCTACTAGAACAATCACTATAAACAATTTCATTCAAATAACTTTTAAATTTATCCCATTCATCTACAAGTAAAGAGAAGTGATTCCTAAATCTCACAACATCAGACTTATCATTTGAATTTTCTTCAACATGTTCATTAATTTGGATTTCTAATTCCTCAGAAAAATTTTTCGATATACTACTAAACACAACATGCCTCAAAATTTATAAAATTAATAGAAATTTAACAGTAATTCTTAACATTACAATATATTAATAAAAAAATTAATCTTTAAGCAATATAAACTTCAATGCAATAACTATCTCAGTAGTGTTATAGCAACAGAATCTATTGATTTAAAATTCTAACTCTTCCTTTAAACGATACTACACAACATAACAAACTTTGAATTTCAATAGTTTAATAAAATAACAAACAAAGTATAGTATTACTCATAAATATTTAAAACACGTATAATTATGATCTTCGATTAGGCTTATAAACAAATTTACTAATTTAGGCTTTTAACTTTTCTCTCAAATTGTATTATATAATGTTACACATTTTGAATTTTAAAATTCTAATACTATAAACATGTATAAAACCATTATCTAGCAGTTGCATTATCAGAACGAAAAGCAATACTTAAATTATATGCAACATGATCAATTCGTTCTTTTTTTCAATAGCTTCAATATTTCCTAAGCAGTTTTGTATAATCAAATTTATTTTTTCATTAATTTTTAAAATATCAATCTTTTTAATATTATCAGGATCTTTATTCAGTATAATGGAAATTTTTTCTATTAAGTCACTTATCTTTTCCAAACTATTTTTACAACTTAAACATTCACCACTCACATCCGGAACAACAATTTCTTGCTTACCTTTTAACACTACTAATATATACGACCTTTTTGCCATCCTTGTTGTACAAGATATACATTCATCTGTATCTTTTATTAGTTTTTCAATGCATACTGTTTCTAGAGATTTTTTAAGCTTACCATTATCACTAAGTTTATTCCAATAACTTTTAAATATAGACCAATGATCTATAAGCGCAGAAAAATTACACGTAAACCTTACTATATCAGGATTACAATCTAAATTTTCTTTAATACATTTATCAATTTGCTTGTCCAATGTTACCACAAAATCCTGTAACTCACTGCTATTTTTAAGCGGTCTTAAAGAAGCAATACCAAAATTATGCGTAGATGTTAATAGCTGATCAAATGGTTGTGCTTCGATAGTTTCAATACTATTTAAACAGTTTTGTATAAGTAAATTTATTTTCCTATACGTTTTTACAAGACTATCTTTTTGAACATCCAAGAAATTCTTATTCACCACAACATAAACTGTTCTTATCAAATTATTAATTAATGTTAACTTCCCTCTACAGGATACACCAATAGACTCATCAAAAACATCTAAACCAATAACAAATTTTTTACAACCCTTTAAACTTACAAACATATAAGATTGTTTAGCATGTCTTTTCGCATCACGTAAATGTAGAGTAATAGACTGCACTAAATCTTGAATTTGAGATTTTCCAGAATGATAACAGAAATCAGATTCATCACAATGACTTCGGAACTGAACCCACTGATTCAGTAATGCAACAAAATTACACGTAAACTTCACAAATTCAGGATTATATTTAGAATTCCTTTTAATACAGTTATTAATTGTTATTTCTAACTCTGCAGAAAAATCTTGCAATATGTTATTTAATATAATTGGCTTAAAATCATCAAAATTCTCACTAGGAATAAGCGATACTTGTACAGCATGTGTACTCTTTTTTGCTAGATGTTTAACACTCTTTAAGCAGTTTTTTATCAATAAATCTATTCTTTCAGATATTTTCAAAATAGCATTTTTCTGAATATCCCCAATATTCTCACCCAAAGAAACACTCAATTCTTTTACTAGGTCACTTGCTATTAACAAACTTCCTTCACAGAAGCTATAAACACAATTATCAAGTACACCTACAGCACTACTACTAACACATTCTTTTAAATCCTTGAATTGTATAAGCATAAAAGATTTTCTTGCATATTCTTCTAACGCATATAACTTTACACTTATAGATCTAACCAAATATTCAATTCGAAACTCACTACCTTTAAGATCATAATTAGATTTAATTTCATCCCAACAAACTTGAAATTGACTCCATTGGTTCATAAGAGAAGAAAAATTATAAGTAAACTTGATAACATTAGGATTATGCCTTGGATTTTTTCTAACACATTCATCAATTTGAGCTTCTAATTTTGCAATAAAATTGTGCAATACTATACTTAACACAACATACCTCAAGAAAGTTATAAAATTAGTAAAATATGTAATAGAAAAGTTTAATATTGCAACATATATTAATAATTTAAGTTAATTCCCTCCTTAATCAGAAAAATTTAAAAAGTACAATGATCACTTGAGTAGTTACACAAACAATCGACTTAGCTGTTTATTTCTTATAAACACACTACACAATAGAACACACTATTGAATTTAAAAGCTAAAAAAATCACAAAATTTTTAATACGATAAAGCTAACAAAAAAGCTATCCTTTAGTTTTTGCTTTAACCAATATCAACTTAAAAAGGACAATAAGCACCACCACTATTACCGCAATCATTTGCATTATGAGTACAAGATTTAACATTAACATTAGACACAGTATAGGTCGCAAAGGATTCCATCTTTTCAATATCATCTATATTTTTTAAGCAGTTCTGTACAATTAAACATATTTTTTCACCCATTTCCAAAATATTACACTTCCTAACACTATAAGGATGGTTAAATAGCACACCACAAACTTTTCGTACTGTATTGCTTACTCTGTTTAAATTACGCTTACAAAACAACCTAACAGGTCCATCAATTGCAAGTTCACATGGATCATGATTTACCTCTTCACGCCCTTTTAACCCTACAAACATCTCACTTACCACTGCAAAGTCATGTGCATTCTCTGCACTTTGTTCAATAAGCACAATTTCATCTTTGAAGTCTTGAATATTATAACTACAACAAAGCAATTTAAATTCAGAAACACACTCCATGAGAGTAGAAATATTACACGTACATTTCACAATATTAGGATCATAGTTTAAATTCTCTAAAGTACATCTATGAATTTCTTCATCTAAATTTTTTATAAACTCTTCTAATATAACAGCAAACATCACACACCTTAATATAAAAAAACTATTTAAGTTTAATAAAAAAAGCACATATTTGCAATTTCAAATTGTAACAAAAAGATTACACAATATTTCTTAGCTTTCATAAAAAAGCAACATAGTTATTTCTATTTTCGCCATGAGTGTAATAAATTCAATACTACCTTGGTAATTTTTCATAAGTAATTTTATTCTATTATTTAAAAAATAACCCTTTTTAAAGTCAATATTTCTCTTTTTCTTAAAAATTCTTTTTAACACGAATTTATCTTTTCTAATTCATCCTTGGATGAAAAAATACATGATTTGTAACATTACTAACAATTTTAACTGTTATTTTCTTTAATTTTAACAACAAATTTTTCTATATACTACTACCTATTTCTTCTAACTTGACTGCATGAAATAAGTTACTAATTTACCAATCTATCTTTAAATAGAAGTCATACACTACAAAAGTGTAGTAAATATGCATTAGTCTTAATATTTATCGAAAAGATAATATTTATGTAACTTCTCTCTTTATATTCAATACACATAGAATATCCTATTTGATAAATTGCTCTCAATATATACTTGAAAGAAGCTCCTTTACTAAGATTATTATATAAATATCCCCAACTAATCGTATAAAAACAGATAGATATAACTTCAATACAACAAAAACCCTATATTATCCTTTGTAACTTGTTACTCTACTTTGTTAAAAAATGTTGTTATTATGTCTACGTATATAGAACCTATACACTATATCTATGTATTATTAAATTCCATTCTCTATAAACATAAGGTAGAAAATCTTAATGCAATAGTTACAAATTAAGCTGTCATTTCAAAAAAAGAGACAAAACAAAAAATATACTCTACTTTAGTAAATGACATTGTCTACAGTTAGATTAATGTTAGTTAATTCACTATGCTCAAAAAATTACCAAATATACTTTATAAATTTATACGTAAAGTAGATTATACACTGTATTTAGACTTTAATACGGATTCAAGATTAACACATTTCACTACAACAAACTCAATCAATTACTCAAAATTTTGAGAAAATTTCTTGTGTTTTTTTAAGTTACAATAAGTAATATAGGCACGTTATATTTCTATGTGTGATACTATTATAACAGATTGTACTTTAAAATTTATTTTATCAAAAATTTTATACCTAATCATAATACAAATAACTTTTGAATTATAAAAACTTTCAACCTAATTTTGCATCGACTTCTTTTTCAATAAATATACTATAGAAAAAGGCATACCTATAAAGAGATAGCTAACATTAATAGAAAACTAACACAAAAAAATTAATGAGACTATTTATAACTCAATCTGTTTATTTCTTCCATAGCACAAAAATTAATCCACTCAAAAGACTTAACATACCAATGTTACATATATGACTTTCAGTAAAAATTTGGATATTTACCTACAGAACTTCTAAAACCAGATTGTAAAAATTGAGAATTATTTTTTCATTTGTAATGTAAAAATGTCTTTGTTCTTTCAACATTAAGAGAAAAACTACTAAAATATTTTCTAATTCTTCTTTAACTCTCTCTAGTAAATCACAATTATAACAAAGTTATTTCTTTTTTAACTTTAATAGACTCATTACTTATACTAGTAATACAAACCTGTATATACTTATTGGTACATCATTCTTTATAGTACTCCTTAACAATTCTGACTGAATAAATCTAAACTTACATTTTATATCACAGATTAATATTAAATGTTCTATCGTATTTATGTAGTTTCTTACTTTTCATTTATTTCTCGCATATATTCTTCTTATAATTTTCTAATATATGAAAAATCCATTATACCTACTGCAATTTTATAAATAATAATTACTACTTAAGTTAAACAATAAACTAAATAACATACTTCCAATAATAATTGTATAAACCATATTGGCTAACATCAGTAGTAGATTCAATTGAAAAATTTGTGAAATATAGTTACCTAAATAACCTTCAATATTCTATAACCCCCCTCATAAAATCAATATACAAATATTTGCACATTACACATTCTTTATTACTGGGTTATGTTCAGAAACTTTAAAATTAGATGCATTAGGACTTATAAGATAACTATTAGCTAATTCTCCATAAACAATATTTAAAGAACTAGCAATATGCTGGAATTCACTGCTTAATAAAGAATACAAAAATCTTGCTTTAATATAATCTGATGTATTTATAATAGAAACATCATCTAATCTGGGTAATATATTACTCAAATACAATAGAGCCTCTTGCAATAGTGTTTTAGTTTCTTCCAACGAAATATGTATACTTTTTTCAATATCAAGAAGGTTATGTAACAGATAATAAATATTATACTGTACATATCCATCTAATTCATTATCACATAAATTTCTTACCCTAAACAATGCACTTCTAGCAAATTTACACATACATTTAACATTGATAAGATTAGTATTAAGTGCATTGTCTCGATTTTTACCTTCTTCTAATATATATTTCCTTCTTAGATTTTTTATATATAAAGAACGTATTATACCTACAGTAATTTTACACATAACAAATACCATTAATATCAATGGCAAACAAAATAACAATATTCTATCTATAACACTAAATGCAAGCTTACTACAATAATTACTCAAACAATCTACATTTGTATCCTCCACGAAGTCATTCAAGTCATTTAAATCCATCTTATTTTCTACTAATTTTTTAACAATAAATAAATATACATTAAAAATATACTACAATTTTTAATAAAATAAAATTAAATAAAAATATCAGTACATTTATACCCAATGTATAATTAAAAATTTTTAAACTATTACCTATTGACTTGCATTACAGAACTAGGAACTTCACATATATATTGATTGATACTAGATCTTATATTAACACGGTCTTTTAATATAAGTTCAGTATTAGTCAAACAGAATTTACTGAGATATTCTATACGTCTACTAAAGTTAGACATAATACAAATACGATAACGTACTCTTAATTCATTAAAAATACTATTATTATCATTACATAATTTTAAGAAGAAAGAATTTGATCTAAGAATTGTTCCTAATAGAATTTTACACCAGTTAACTTTATCAAGATTCTTTGCTATGGATCTGTTATCTTTCAACCAATTATCAGTACAAGACAACAATGAACTTATCATAGATACATCGCTCTTCATGTTATCAAGTGGTAACATTATTTCATCAACAAGACCCTTACCAAATACTTCAACATCACATATTTTCTTAATAGCATCTAAGTGATTATTAATTAATAAACATCCGTAAGCAAGTTTTGCAATATGAATATCATACTTTTCATGTTTTTCTATATATTTGTTGACTCCATGGTTAAACTTACTTTTAAATTTATAAAAAGATAATAAAGATCTTATATGTAGTCCACATGTTTCAACTAACAATTCAATAAGAACTATTAATATCATCAATGGATATAAAAAAAACTCAAAACAAGGCTCCACTCCATTTTTTATATTTTTTATTAGAGAATTTATCATAAAGATCCTAGGTTATTGATGTTTTTATTAATATAATAAGAGCTAATAATTTAATTAAGCTTAATTTCATTTTAACATAACTAATAACAGTTAATTAATATAGTGTTAGAAATTTAGTCCTGATTTACTATTATGTAAAGGGTTTCTTCTATAGTAAGCTCAAAAAATTAACTATTAAATCATATATATTAAAGATGATTATCAAATTACTTATATTTTATAGTTTTATAGTTTTATAAATATTTTACAAGAAATTTTATTATAATTCTTAATATATTTATAAATAAATTAATAACAAGTCATAAGGTTACCCTACTCAAAAATACAAACAACATAACAGAAAACTTTAGTACAACATAAACATGTATCAGTAAAACACACAATTATAATTTTTTATTATATGTCTAATTTATAAACATTTAGTATATGCATGTTCTTCAATTTGAATACCAGATTCTCTGTAAGAATCTAAATTAGATGACATACTAGCTTGACTTTTTAATATAGACTTAATATTTTTCAAAGAACCTTTAACACAAGATTTGAAATCAGTAATTAAAGAGTGTAAAGTTCGTAATCTCGGCATAGTATCATATGAAGCTTCTTTAGAGGAAACAACATTGTTTATAAACACATATATTCTCTTAAAAGGAGGATTATAAGACATATCATAACAAAGTTCTTCAAAGGTTTCATTCTTAAGAATTTCTTTTAACAGTTCTTCACACTTGTGAAGTTTACTCTTATAATCTTCAAAATTAATAGGTGCAGCAGAAATTATATTCTGATCTTTTAACTTGACAAGTATATTACACTCAAGTGCAAGCTTTTTAATCTCAGATACTTTAACACCCATAAAATTTATGTAATCTTTCTGTATTTTATTGCAACTTTCAGACAGCATATTAAGTTCATAAAACTGAAGAACAATTTCGGTTAACTTTGCCTCAACAACAGAAAACCTACATGTAAATTCCACAACTTTGGGATCTAATTCTGGATGCTTTTTTATCTCTTCATTTATTTCTTTTGATAACTTTCTGTTCTCTTTTATATCATGTGATAACTTGAATATCGAAAAAACACACAAAGTAATACCACCTACAATAAACGATGCCAAAAATATTAATAACGGTATTTGCAACAAAGCAGTTACAAAAGGTAATGTACATAACAATGCCATCAATATTATTAATGCCACATTCGCTAAAATTAATACTAACATAAACCTACCAACATTTTCTATTTTTACATATTCATAAATTCAAATTTGCAATACAATAATTAAACTTAATGACAAAAAGAGCTTCTAGCGTTAAAAATATAAAAAACTACAATACTAAGTTTGTCCTACTATTAGAAATTGTACTGGTTACCGTAACATCAACTAATAAAGACTGTTGTACATTATTATCTACATCACCAGATAACATAGTTGTAATGCTCAACACAAGTAACTTTGCACTATATTCAAGCATATAACTACATTGTTCCAACATATCACTATGAAAACTATCCTTCTTACTAAGAGATCTAACATAATTAGTTTGATCAATAAGTACTTCTAACATCTGCTTACATTGTTTCAACACTTCTTCACTAAGTTCTTCAGATAAAATAGTACCATCGGTACCATCTTCTTTTTTCTCCTTAATTAACACCTTATTTCCAGTTGCATTTAAAACCAGTTCATATTTATTGGTAAATTCACAAAAAGTATTTTTACTATACAAAATTATATTAATAAGGTCAGAAATCTCTTTGCTTGAAAGACAAACTGGTAACACATCAATTTTTTGTCGAAATATGCATTCATAGCCACAAATACCTCCTTTACATATCTCAGACCAGGTTGCAAATTTATCAAAGCTAGTTATAGATTCTCTATGATTTTGCTCTGGAGCACTTTTTTCCCATAAAAAGGATGCCTTAGAAATAACCTTATAACCAGATGGCCATAACTTTTTACACAGCATCCACGGCCAATTTAAAGGTATATAAATTATTTTTAGTATAAAATAAAATATACTTAAGACATAATCTATTATAGTCATAATCTATACACATTAAGATATCAATAAAACATATTAACACAATTAATAAAATTAATAAAATTAATTTTTACTAATTATGTCATACATGCTACATCATCATAAACTGTAAATACACATCTATACAAAATGCTATACAATAAGATACACATCCATATAATAGTGGATATGTTTAATCCTAACAACTAAATGATATAAGTACTTAAACTCTTAATCATACTTATGTATCTATTAGCTAATTCTATAAGTGTATTTTTATAAATCGCTATAACTATGGATCTTGCAAGATTTGATAATCTAACTTTGTATATTAACTTTATAAAAATTATTAGTGCGTACCTTCATAAATAAATTTATATCGTTTAAATACTTTTTTAGCTCATATAATCATTAAATGTATACATTTGCACCATTCCATATTTTTCATTGTCTTATACATTACAATACTATATATTAATTTAATTTTTTAATTATTGTAAATATTTTATATGATGTCCAATGTAAATCAACTTACTTTTAATTCTATATATCAACAATTAAATATGACTGCTGAACAGCTATATAATAAAATGTATGAAATATCTAATACACGCAATGAATATTGTCCTTACTTTAAACCCACAGAGAAAGGATTAATAATGTTTTTTTATACCACTTGCATTATCCTACAGCAGCCTAATTTAGTTAAATCATCTAATTCAGTTCCTTCTGTTATACCTGAAATAGAAAAACAAACAGAAGATTTAATTATGTTATTTGGTACTTTGCATAACTATTTTGTTTATAGAAAAAAAGAAAACACCATTCAAGCAAGAAGATTTCTTTTTCAAACAATTAAAAAAGCTAACGATTATATAATAAATATAGCAATTTTGTGTAATCAGTTGATATGTACTAGCGATCTTATCAATAAAGACTTTATATACATAGCTTCCTGTATTCATAACATACAATTTTTTGCTAGACACATCATAACCAAGTTTAATGAGAATATAATATTTTACAAGAATTTACTAGTGCTATCACACTATCCCCCTTATACACATCACAATCCATCAAATATCACTACAAGTATAAAAGGAAACCTTCCAATTAATATAGACCTTAACACACTGAGAACAAATATAGCTATACATAACTATATAGAACTGTTAATATGCCATTACAATCAAACAAATGAAGTATATAAAAAGTTTTTATTTGAAGAATTAGAAAAACAATATCATTGTAGTTTTTACAAGCTACTACTCTGCATAGCTAATGCAGAACTTAAAAACTCCAGTGAACAACCTCTTACTAAGGGAACAGAAGTATTTTTATGTGATGGGCAGCCAATAATATTTAATCAATTATCTATAGTAGCAGGCTGTGAAATAAATCAAAAGGATAGCTGTGTTGCTGGTCCTCGTAGCATAGTTACTCAGCAATCATGTAATCAAACTACTCTCTATTCTTCTCCTACAAGATAATAAATGTAGTTCTAAGTTAAGTAAGTAATAGTTATTGGATTTTTTAATATTATACGTACGGTTTGCCATAATAGGTTAAATAATCACTTTGAACACTGTTTTATACATTTCAGTAAAAATAGATTAGTAAATATATATAATTAGCTGAGTTACAGAAATATCTGCATTAACCTATTCTTTTTTAGTATTATAAATAAAACTACTCTGATAGTAAAGTAAGCTTTACTATAGAGTCACTAGCTTGATTTTTCATCACACATGCAAAAGATCAGTTTATATAAAAATTTATGCTAAACAAAAATAATATTCCTTAGATCTAGCATATATTTTTATAAATAAATTTATTTCTTCAAGTACCTTTTTATTCAAACCAACTATTAAATTAGTATACATTCTTACTTTTATATATTATGATAATTTAACTTAATTTTTTAATTATTATAATTTCTCTATATGATGCTCAATGTAAATCGACTTATTTTTAATTCTATGTATAAACAACTAAATATGACAGCTAAAAAGTTCTACCACGAAATATATGAAATATCTAAGCAACACGATGAATATTGTCCTTATTTCAAATCTCATGAGAAAGGATTAATAATGTTTCTTTATACCACCTGCATTATTTTACAGAAACATCCCCTAGTAAAATCAGCTAATTTAGCTCCTTCTATTATACCTCAAATAGAAAAACAAGCAGGTCGTTTAATTACGCTATTTGCAAGTTTGCATAATCATTTCGTTCGTAAGGGAAAAAACAGTACTCAGGCAAAAAAATTTCTTTCTCAGATAACTAAACAAGCTTCCTATTCCATACTAAATATAACAATCCTGTGTGATCAGTTGATATGTACTAGCAATTTTATCAATGAAGACTTCATATATATAGCCTCTTGCATTCAGAATATACAATTCTCTATTAAGAAAATCAGGCACAAGCTCAAAAAGAACGTATTATTTTACAAAGACACATCACATAAAAATCCATTAAATATTACTACAAGCATAAAAGGAAAGCTTCCAATTAACATAGATCTTCAGACACTTAGAACAAACATAGCTATACACAACTATATAGAACTATTAACAAATAACCAAAATAAAACAAATGAAATATATCAAAAGTTTTTATTGGAAAAGCTAGAAAAAAAATATCATTGTAGTTTTTACAAGCTACTACTCTGTCTAGCTAATGCTGCACTTAAAAATTCCAGAGGAGAACCTTTTATTAAGGGTACACAGGTGTTTTTATGTAATGGACAACCAATAGTATTCAATCAATTGTCTATAGTAGCAGGATCTGAAATTAATCAAGAAGATAATTGCATTGTCAGTCCTAGTAGTACAGTTACTCAGCAATCATATAATCAAGCCACAAATTACATTCCTATAAAACAATAAATGCAGTTTTTTTTAATAGCTCTGAGCTTAATCTCATATGCATAGTTGCCAATAGGTTAAACAACTACTTCAGTACTCTTTCATCCTTTCAGTAAAATAGATTAGTATATAAGTAGTTCAATTGCAGATTAATTAACGTCGTTTTATTTTAGCGTTATGAACAAAATTACCCTAAAAATATAAAACAAGTTATACATATATCTTTGTAATCTATGCTATTCAGAAATATTATTATTAAAGGTTAAGTAACGAAGTTAAAAGTACGCTAATGAATTGTTATTCCTGTTAAACTTGATAAGCTAATCCTGATCTACATAAATCATCAACAATATTCCACTTATTATTTTACAAACAAATTAACATGATGTAAATCTGTGCAATAAAACTGATGTACATTTTTTTCATTAAAGCATTATACAATCTATCTAATTTTGGAGTTCTTGGATGCTAAATGTAAATAATCTCATTTATAACTATATACATGAATCAATAAAAACAATGACTGATCATTTCTATAATAAATTGCATGAATTATTTCAAAATTATACAACTTATTATCCTTACCTTGAAGCACATGAGAAAAGATTAGTAATGTTTCCTCATACTATTTGTGTTATTCTGCAAAATCCTTGTTTAGTTGAATCTGCTAAGTTAGCCCCTATTATTGTACCTGAAATTGAAGAGCAAGTAGATAATATAATTAATCTATCTTTTAGTATACATAATTATTTTATTCTGAATAACAAACAAGACCTTAAGCAGGAAACACAATTTTTTGCTCAAATCAGTAACAAAGTTAACTCTTATGCTATAAAGTTATACCTTTTATGTGATCAGCTACTATACACTAGTGACTTTATCAATAAAAATTATATACATGTAGCTGCTTGTATTAATAGTTTAAAATTTTTTATCGACAAAATTATACATAACATCAGTTGTAATATTACATCATATAAAACTAAAGAAGATTTACTATGTACAACAAGTATAAAGAGAAATATCGTAGTTGACATTAACCCAAACACATTTAGAAAAGAAATAAATATAAATGACTATATTGACTTGCTAAAAGATCACTATAACAACACAAATAAGGTATATCAAAAATTTTTATTGAAAGAAATGGAAGCAAAGTATCATTGTAGTTTTGATGATCTATTACTTTGCCTTGCCAATGAATCACTTAAACCAACTACTAAAGAATCTTTTATAACAGGCGCTCCACAAGTGTCTTTACTGAATAAAACACCGGAAGTATTTTACTTCCCTATAATAAAAATTTCTTCTATACGGAATCAAGTACATAACTGCGTTACAAATACCAATAATATTGTATCTCCTGTAAGAAAAAAGACAAATTCTAGAGTAGAAAAGAAAAAAGATACTTGTATTATAAGTTCTAGTATTAGTATTATTCTTGCCCAACATTCATATAGTAAGCCTCCCAACTCATCTTCCATAATACAAATACAAAAATGTAAACAGACAAGTAGGTAATCGCTTTGGTATCTTTAATAGCATTTATGCTTACTTATAAAAGATACAACCTAATACATTTAGACAATAAAAAATTTTAAAAAACATTATACAAGTCACATTTTAATATTTCATAAAATGTGACTCATAAATATTTATACAAATTGCAAGAAATTAATCTCTATTAATATAATAGAGTTCTGAATTATAATCAATACATATTAATTAATACTTATAAGCAGGTTAGCATTTTATACCATTTTTTAACATAATAATTTTACGCAATTAGATGGCTATACACTTATATTTATATCAATTTTATCTTCTATATATATGTCTACAATATACCAAGACCAACTTTAGCTTTCTCAAGATAAGGTATATTATTCTTTAATTTTTTAATAAGAGATTCATTTATTGCTTGAGGAAAATATCTTATACTTTAAGTAACAGCTATTACTAAAGAAGTATCTGCTATGAATTAAATTCAAGTTTCTTTAATAATTTATAATCTAAATCAATACAATATAAGGAATATCTAATTTCTTTAAAATAAGTTTCAATATCTTAATTTTTTTATCAGTAATAAGATTACTATTCTTTAAAAGACAAGTTACAGCATGGCAATTTAAAATGATAGAAAATGATAATTGTCTAATTCATTTAATAATTCTGGATCTATGCTAACTGTCAGCGTCTATTTTCTACAGCAAAAATACTAAGCACTATTAACGACATGCAATAATGATTTTTCATATATATTAAAAACATTAGAATACTACCAATCCTATAAAATTCTAATCGTGTAATAGCCCTAGAAAACACATTAATTAATGTTTTACAATTCTTTTTAACCCATTTATACTTAAGAACTCTATTAAAAAACATTAATATACATTGTTTACAAGTTATAATAAACAAACTTATTCAACAATATATTTAATTTACAAAACATTTGCCACTGTATTGTATGTAACCATATCAACATCAACAAGTAACAAAGGGGGCATATTTTCGATATTCCTTCGAGCATTAGCACTTTCTACAATAGCCCTGTTTAGAGATGGCATATACTCTTCATGTATATACTAAATAAAATATCGTATACAACTAACAGCACACATTATTAAATATAAATCTTCCTTATTATCTCCCTCAACCATCATTAACTTATTATGAATTATTTCCAAATTATTCAAACCACTAATTAGAGTATCCTTTTTTCCCTTAAAAAATTCTGGTTCATAAGAGCCAGGATTATTTACACTAATCTTGATACTACACCAACAGAACACAATATCATACCCTAACACTCTGATAACGTCCATAACATTACAATCTAAATTCAACCGTGTAAGTACTTCTGAATGTTCTGACAATACATCACAAACTTTCATAATAAAATTTATTAATGTTTTTTCTGATAAACAATTTATACCGTATATTTCAGGGTGTTTTGTTATAAAAGAAAAATATTGCCAATATAAATTTTCAGCATCCTTCATTAGCTTTCGTCTAAACTTAAATTCTTGTTTCTTATATCTCATAACTATTCCATACAAAAATCATATGCTTTTAATAAATTAATAATTTAAATAAAAAAATCAATATAAAAATAACAAATGAAACAAGCATTGAATAAATGGTTGATAAAAAACAAATTTATTTCATTTCTTAAGATTCATAATACAAAAAGATGCATTTATTAATATCTATAAACTAAAACATAGATTTATAAGATTATATAAACACTTTGATTGCAAAGTATTTTAGAGAACACTTATAATTATTTCATCAATACAGAAGTGAAAAACTTATAACATCATTCTCTATAACAACCTAAAATCATTTGAAAACCCAGCTTTTACTGAAAAACTACTTATCCATACTAATGATCCTTATCTTCAACTAATATCTTGTTTATTACAAGTATAAAAGCTATATATACTAGAATTCTTTAGTACTTTGTAACCAAGTAAAAAAACTCTATTGTAAAATGTAAGACCCATTAAAGACACTTCTAATCCTTTAAATGTACGCTTTAAGTTCAATTACAATACCTATTAAGTTAAATAATAGATACATTTTCTTAGCAAGATTAAAAATTTATGTAACGTTAGTTTATAATAATATACTTTATACCAGTGCTTTATCCTAGATTCATCTTCCTATAATATCCAAACAAACACAACTGATTTAGACATTCCAAGAAAAAATGTAAGCACTATAACTATTAATTAATATTTCCATTGATCAAATTTTTACACACACAGTATACTATGAGTACTGCAAAAACAACATTTATATAAAGGAAACAAACTACTTAGCAACTCCCATAGCATATAAAGACAACACTACACTGATTTAGAACGTTGTTATCGTTGCTGCTGTTGTTGGCAACTTTCAGAAATCGCTGCTACAATACAAGTATCTACTATTATCTCCTCATGATCAATAATATCACAATCCTGAATTATAGGAGATATAGGAGATAGATGATCACTATTATGGTCATCATCAAAACCACTCACAACATCAGCCAAAGCACTATTATCAGAACCAGACATATCTATGTCATAAAACTGTTCAGTAGAATTACCACTAAGACTCATAAAATAATTACTTATTTCTTCAGGGGCTAAAGATTGAAGTTCAGCATCACACTCCAGCATAGCATTATTTATAGGATGAACAACTTGTTCAGTAGAATTACCATTAAGACTCATACAAAAATCCTTTACTTCGCCAGGAAGTGAAGAGTAAAATTCCATGTCATCCTCTAGTATACCACTATAAAAAACGTTATTAACTTGTTCACCAGGACTATCACTAAGACTCATAGTAGAATTACCATTAAGATTCATACAAAAATCCCTTACTTCGTCAGGAAGTAAAGAGTAAAAGTCCATTTCATCTTTTGGTACACTATTATTAAAAAGGTTATCAACTTGTTTACTAGCACTATCACTAAGACTCATACAAAAATCCCTTGCTTCATCAGGAAGTAAAGAGTAAAAGTCATCATCATTATCAAAACAATCTTCCCTTAGAAGTTGATTACACAATTGACGTGACACAACATTATTACTAGAACTAGCACAAAAATTCTTTTGCCCATCTTCTGTTCCAGGGAGAATATTTTGATTATATGATACCTGCTGTACAGGACCACTATTAAGGCCAGAGGAAGAAAAATCATTCGAAGAACCTTCACCTCCTGCTAGAAATGCAGCATAACTACTAGAAGAAGATGGTGCTTCTATAGAAAACATACTCTCTCCTTGAATAGTTAGTTTTACACGTCCACCAGTTACAACTATTTGCATCCATGGTGCAAGTACACCTCCAGCATCATTAATTGCTGTCTTAACCTCTTCAATACTACAACCATATCTTCGTTTCATATGTTCAAGTATAAAATTTTTACATGCAACCTTTGAATTCTTACAGCATCTTTGTAAGAAATGAATCCAAAAACCTTTATCTACATCTGGCTTATATACTTCAAGATCAATCCTAACAAGATCTTTTCCTTTTACACCTCCACTAAAACATAAGGGTCTATTACTTAATAGCAGTCTCCTCTTAAATGATATAGCATTACTAAGCCTATAGTACAGTTGATCAGTTGTAAATGCCATAGAACTAACACAAGCAGCTGCATATACAAAATTTGATGATGTAATATTGGAAGTTTTTATCAAGGCACGACACCAAGACTCTATGGCTCTTACATTATATACAGCTTCTTTATCTAAGTACTTAAGAAAATTTTTTAACTTATCTGTATCATGTTGATTAATAATGAAAAAATTATGGATTTCAACAAGGATGTTCATCGCTTTAGCTACATGTTCTTTAATTTTAGGTATAATAACATTAGATGAAGGAACAGCTTCAACTAGAGAAGTTTCCTGCAAAAGAGCACAAATAATATTAAAAAACACTGCTAGTCCTCTTTCGATACTTTTGAGGTTGGCACAATAAATTTTCTCAAAATTTTTAGAGATATCATATGCTTGACTATAGATCGTTCTATCAATTGCATGCAATGATTTACGCATATAAGTATAAGATTCTTCCGCTAAATTATAAACCAACATAGATAAAGACTCCAATGTAAAAGATTTAGTTATTTTATATAATACTTTAAAAAACTAAAGATGTACATTAATTTGATGATTATACAAACAATCAGAACACTTAAAACTACACGAAATCAAGGTAAAAAATTTTCCATTATGATTTACAAAACACTAGCTCTATTTCACGTAAACCAAATAATTTAGATAAAAGATATTTCAACAACTACACATTAATATACAGAATTAGCTCTAAAATGCAACAAAACCTACCACTTCACTAATAATTTATTAAAAACAGGTTTCTTATCACTTAAATCTATTATACTCACTATAAACCACATAGATTTTAATCATAACATTTATCAAGTAGGATAATAAAAACATTTCTTTAGAATAAAGAGAAACTTACTTATGTGATGTCATATTAAAACATGCCTTCAAAATATATATCCAATTTAGTTGACCTTAAAGGTTACTTTTTGTCTAAAACTCAGATAAGAACACAAACCAATCAATAATATTTTTACAAACAAGAAGGAATCTACTACTATCTATTTCCTAACTGAACTTGAATTACATTACTAGAAAGTACTATTACAATAAACTACTATAGTGACCTGCTGCTGCTATTTTTACTTTGTCGGCTTTCAGTTGATACAAGAAAAGTACTTACCATGTCATCAATTTCCTTAATGTCATCTTCAGAAAGCTGAAAAGGTGTTACATGAGGAAGATCATCCTCAATATCAAAATCCATAACAATATTCGATAAAAGCTCTTCTTGTGCACAACTTATATCATCTTGTGAAGTAAAACTACCACTAATCCCTGCAAAATAATCATTCATTTTTCCATAACTCATACAAGAACGAGGAAATGATAAATGAATACTATCAATAATAATATCTGATAAAACTTTACCAGATTCAGACAAACTTAAGTCACCTGAAGATTCTGAATCCAACAAAACCTTAGCAAACTCAGATAAACCTAAGTCAGCTGAAGATTGTGAAGTAGTATTATCTCCAATATCAGCAAAATACTTCTCTACATCTCTATAATCTAAAAGTTTAGGTTCCTTATACAGCATCATAGTAAGCTCAAACTCTTCATAATGTTGTGAATTTATTCCTTCCGTTTCATAAGATACAACAACCTCATCACACGACTGCTCTGGTATAGCACTACCATTAGAACTTTGTAGATTAACTCCTATTTTTGCTGTCCTAGAAGATAAATACTGACTACATAATTGTTGTATCCCATTACTATCACCATCATTAGAATCTACATCTTGTGAAGAACCCTTTTCTCCTTCTAAAAACACCTTATTATATAACTGTTGTAGTACAACACTATCATTATTAAAATCCTCTACTCCCATTACAGAAAACATGTTTTCATCTATGTTAACAAGCTTCACCTCACCACGTAATACTAACACTTGTGTCCATGCACCAAGTTTCCTTTTAGACTTCCTAATTACCTCATTCACATCATTAATAGTACAACCACATCTTTGTTTAATCTCTCTATTTAAAAACTTTTCATATAACACATCCACACCCCTACAGTATTTTTCTAATAATCTAAGCCAAAATTGTATATATACTGTTGGCTTACTTATTGGTATATTCTCTAAAATGCCAGTACCTTTTATACTCACACTAAAACATAGGCTTTTATTGCCATATAGTAATGCTTCAGACTTTCCAACTATAGTATTAGTTACCCTACAATTTAGTTGATTAGCAGCAAACAACATAGTGCTAAGACAAGCAGCTGCATGTATAAAATGATCTGATAAAAAATTAATATTTTCTATCAACATATTACATAAAATTTTTATGGATTTTACAAGACACTCAGCTCCTTTACGAAAATCATCAAGAAACTTACGTAATTTAACTTTATCGTCTCGATGAATAATAAAATAGTTATGGATATTAATAAGATTATTCCTTACATCATCTACATAACATCTCACTTTAGGGATAATATTGGAAGCTGATGGCACAGCATCAATTAAATAGCTTTCTTGTAGAAGAATACACATAACATCGAATAATATGAGTATTGTTCTTTCTAATACCTTAAAGTGAGGACAAAAACTCTTTTCATACCTCTTAGATAGTTGATATGCCTGATGATAGAACATTCTATTAGCGAACCCCAATGACCCATGCACATGAGTAAAAACTTCTCGTCCTAAATTATATATACCATAATTAAACATATGCCAAAATCCAACGATAAAAAACTTAAGTATTTGAATAATATACCTCAAAAAAACAAATGTATACTAATTTGATAGTGTATAACAATAAATAGAATACTTAAATGGTATACCAGGTTATGAAAACCCCTACTATACTTACAAATTTCTTAAACCGAGTGTTTCAGACCAAAAATATTATTAATAACTACATATTGTAATGAATATACAGAATAATCCACCAAAACTAACAAGTCATATTCTTGACTAACAATTCATTAAAAATATATTTTCTGATTGCTTAACCCCAATATATCACTACAAATTCTCCAATTTTTAATGACAACACTTACTAACTTATCAAAGCGAATAGCAAACACATTTTTTTACAGAATCAAAAACTTACTTAATATTAATTAAATAATACATTTTATCATCTAGTTTATTTTAACATAGCTTTCCTATAATACTCAGACAAAAAAATATGAAAGTAATCTAGTTATTTTTAAAACAAGCAAATAAGTTGCTATAACTAGAATACACATTTCTTTTAGTCTAAACTTTCACACATATACCAGAAAATATCATAAAAAACTCAAACAATACTATATAACTCTACACATTAAAGATCTACACTTGGCAATAATACACTATAATGACCTATAGAGAGGTTCTCTTTCTTGTACATGGTTTTCATGAGTTACTGCTAGAAGATAAGAATTTACTTCATAATCAGAATTCTGAGAACTTGTTTTATTAGAAGATACTTGACTAGAACTATTACCGCCATCAAAACTCATAACAACATTTAAAAAAGCTGCTTCAGGATCACGAAAATCTACTCCCTCAAATAGATTATCAATCTCATCATCTCGTAAATCATCTTCTTCTGTATCACAACAAGGTATACCCGGATCAGATAATTCCTGCAACATACTTATACTACAAGGATTAGAAAAACAAATATCCAACTCTTTTTCTTCTTTATTTTCAGAAGATACAGTATAGCTACGCAATTCCTGTGAAGCATTATTATTACTAGAACCAACAACAGAACTACCTATTATTTCTTCCTCATCTCTAGAAGATACAGTATAGCTACATGACTCCCGTGAAGCATTATTATTACTAGAACCAACAACAGAACTATCTCCTGTTCCTTCTTCTTCATCTTCAGAAGATATAACATAGATACGTGATTCCTGTGAAGCATTATTATTACTAGAACCAACAACAGAATTATCTACTGTTTCTTCTCCCTCATCTTCAGAAGGTATAGTATAGCTACATGATTCCTGTGGTATAGAATTATTACGATTACAACCATCTCCTATTGCAAAAAACGTTCCTTCACTTCTAGTAGTAACTATTGTTACTATTCCTCTAGATACCATCACTTTTGTCCACGGTCTAATTCCATTTTCATAATTACTAATTGCTTGCCGTACTTCACCAAAAGTACAACCATATCTTATTGGCATAATATCAAGAAAAAATTGGTTATACACAGCATCTACATACTCGTTACAGCGTTTCCTTAATATTCTAAACCAATGTTTTACATCTATGTGCGGTCTACCTGCTTTAAAATCTATATTAACATACTCACCTCCCCTTATACAGGAGCTAAAACATATATCCCTACTACTTTTCAGTATTGCCTCAGATTTTCCACATATAGTGCTACTAACCCTGTAATGCAGCTGATTAGCAGAATACACTAGAGCATTCATACAAGCAGCTGCAGGTATAAAATTTCTTGATAAAAAATTACTAGTTTCTATTAATAGCTCACATGAACTTATCATAGCCCTCACATGATATTGAGCTTTGCTACCTACATCCTCAAGGAAATCACTTAATACTTCCTTATTTTGTTTATTAGCAACACAAAAGTTATGTGTATCAATCAATATCTTCATTACATTAATTGCATGATACCTTATTTTAGGTATAACATCAAGAGCTGATGGAATAGCATCAAGAAAACATCTCTCTATAAGAGTGCTTGCAACACCACAAAGTATCATTAATGATCTTTCTACTATCTTAAAGTAAGCACAATAACTATATTTTGTTCTCCTAGAAATTTTTTTTGCTTCATTAAAGAGCTCTCTACTAACTATTCTCAATGCTGTATCCATATGATTATAAAGTTCATATCCTAAAGTAAACATACACTAACTCCATTTGATAAAAAACCTAGCTATTTAATAATATATCTCAAAAAGACATAATGTACACTAACTTGATGGCAAGACAAATCAACAGAACATCCAAAATAATATAACAAATCAGATTATGAAAACCTCTACTACATTTACAAAATATCATCTTCATCTTTTGTAAATTGAATGGGTTAGACCAAAAACATTATTAACAGTTACATATTAAAATCAATAAGACATATTGCTTGACCAGGAATCTATTAGACACATATCTTTGATCACTTAGACCAAATATACTTACTATGCTCTAACTTTTTAAACAACATTTATCAAGTTGAATAGTAAAATATTTGGTTTAATAGATAAAACTTATCTAATGTTAGCTTACAACAATATGCTTTATCCTCCGATTTATACTAAGCCAATTTTCCTCTAATGCTTACATAAAAAACATAAACTAATTACGTTATAACAACAAGTCCCCATAACCATTTGATGCATACTCTACTTTAGAGAGAAACTTTTATACATATTACATAAAGTACTATAAAACGTTCTCAAAAAACTATTTGTTTAAATTTTGCTCATTAAAGACCTACATATACTTGCAATACTACTATGATGACCTATAGGAACATTGTTGATTTTCAGGAGTTGTTGTTTCTAAAAGACAAGAATTTACTTCAGCTTCATTCCTCTGAGAACTTATTCTATAAGAATATGGTGACACAGAATCACTACATTGCTGAGTAGAACTACTATCTTGTAAATCTCTTGCTTCTTTTGTAGAAGAAGACACACTATTATCTTGTAAATTTCCTGCTTCTTTTACAGAAGAAGACACATTACGGCTATATAAGTCACTTAATATATCACTATAACTAGGACTAACAACAGAAGAACAACATATTGATTCCACTGCTACTTTTGTTTCATCACACATATTTTGGTATTGTTGTAAAGTACTACAATTACTAGGACCAGCGACATCATCATCCTGTAGACGCACCTCTCCTTCTTCTATATGAGATTCAGAAACAGTTTGAATATATGCTCCCTGTATCATAGAATTACCATCACTAGGACCAGCAATACAAAAAACCTCCTCATTAGTATTCTCCAGTGAAAATGTAGATGATTGTAGTGTCTCACCCTCATTAAGTGTATCAATTGAAAATACTCTGTCTTGACTTCTAACATTAACTAATTCTACTCCCTTAGATACAAGTACTTGCATCCATGGTCTAATTTTACCTCCAGAATTATTAATTGCTTGCCTTACTTCATGAACAGTACAACGATATTTTTGTTTCATATCTTTACATAAAAACTTTTTATATAAATCATCTGCATACTTACAGTGTTGTTCTAATAAACTAACCCAATCTTCCATCTTTATTTTTGGTTTACCTAGTACAAAATCTTCCTCAATAATCTTACTTCCTCTTATACTAGCACTAAAACACATATTTTTATTACCATATATCAGCGTTTCAGACTTTGAACATATAGTGCTATTAACCCTATAATACATTTGATTAGCACAAAATATCAGACCATTAATACAAGCAGCTGCACGCACAAAGTACGGTGATAAAAAATCACAAGTCCTAACCAACATCCAACACAAATGTAACGCAGAATCCGTATGAAACTGAGTTTTTTTACGCATATCATTAAGAAAAGTACACAAATTATCTTTATCTTTTTCCTTCTGATGAATGACGAAATTGTTATGGATATCAACAAGCAGTTTCGCCATAGCAACCATATCACACCTTATTTGAGGTAGAAGCTCAGGATGTGTTGGAACAGCATAAAAAAAACGTTCCTCCAAAAGAGTGGACACAGCATCAAGAAATATTAGTAATGATTTTTCTGGAAACCTAATATTACGACAATAAAAACGATCGCTAGATTTAGCTATGCCATTCGCTAATTTATAGAGCCGTTTGTCAATTATCCTCAATCCTCTACGTATAGCACCATAAGTTTCTTCTCCTAAATTATGTGGCCCACAACTCAACATAGATAAAAACTCCAACAATAAAAACTTAACTAGTTTAATACCTTAAAAAACTAAAAGTGTACACTAATTTGAGAGCCATACAAATTAACAAAACACCTCAGAACAATATAAGTCAAACTATATAAAACTATACTTATTTACAAAACATCACTTCTATTTTGGCAAATCAAATGAAACCTGAAACCCTGCACATTATTTAGTAGGTATTACACACCTTACAAACCTCAAAAGGAACACTAATTTATAAACCATCCAATCATACACAACGTTCATTAATAGTATTATCAGAAACAACAAAATTATCAACTTTATTCCTTACTTTATTTCCTACTCGATTAAGACGTAAATCAATTATCGTTATATCTTCACTATCACAACTATACAAATATTCAATGCCTTGCAGATGATTTGTTACTTTCAACTTTCCACTGGAAACACGCATTTCTGTCTCAGGAATAAAAACTTCTCCTCCAGGAATCATAAGTGATAACTTAGCTAGACAATTTAGCATATGCTCAAACCCACAACCATATTCCACTGCTAATTTTTTTAATAAAAACTTATTATACATTTCGTGTAATTCTTTTTTTTAATGTATTCTTTCACTTCATCAAGATAACAATCTACATCGAAACCTGGAGTGCTCATATTATCATAACACCCAACAACAACTGAATTACCGACAATACCCTCACTAATGCGATGTACACAATCTAATTTATTACAACTAATTAACTGACGCTTATATCTAATATCTTCAATAATAATATTTCTAAATCGAATAGAACAAAACATTATACTGTGAACAGCAATAACTACCGATATAAAACTTTCCTTCATAAAATCACTAGTTTTCAACAACCTCAAACATGCAGCTTTCAATATCCTAATATTTTTTTCAAGTTCTTTGTGCACATCATCAAAAGATTGTTTCAACAAGTTATAATCTCTACATACAACAAAATAGTTATGTATACCAATATGATTATTCATCATATCACATATAGTTTTTCTTATTTGAGGAACAATAATATGAGACATTCTAGCAGATTCAACCAAACAAGGATGCTTTAAAAGATTACAAGAAGCATTAAACAACATTCCTAATGTTTTCAATTGAACAGAAAGGCCATCATAACAAAATGGTACGATATCTCTTGCTGCTTTGTGATTTAAAGCATACAAATCCCGACCAATAATATTTAACCTCTTAATCATACTTCTGTATAGAAGTTGACATATATTAAACATAAATAAAAATCCCTATCACAAAAAAACACAATTATAATACGTTCAAAAAAAAAAAGAATATACACTAATTTACTACTATATAGTCGAACAAAACATTTAAATAAATTACATAAGTTTATTTATGAAAGTCTGCATGAATTCTAAGAATACTATTTTTATTTAACATAAATCGGGTTCTTATACTAAAGACATTATCAACAATTTACATATTAAAATAATGCACAGAATTAGCGTATCAAATTCAACAAAGTATATTATTTGACTTGTAATCCATTGAAAACATACTCCTGATTCTTTTATTATAAAATAGAAAGACATCAGAATATGCTTAGATGCTTATAAAAAGCAATTCACCATAATTACTGGTATATATTAACCACACACCTTTACTTACAGGAACTTAAATTCCCATACACATCACAGAAAGTACTACAAAATAATATCTTAGCCTACTTATATCAATAAACCACTTCATTACAAAAATTGTTGACCAGTGTGATTATTAGTAGGAATATAGGGAGCAATATTAACATAACGCTTTGACTTAAATCCATGTAAGGGAACAACAGCTTTACGCTTTGACCTACTAACACTTAGATCACCTACAACTATACTTCCGTCATTACAATTATAAATGCATTCTGTATGCGTTACATTATTAATTACTTTTATCATATTTTGACTAGTCACAAGTACCTCTGTCTCAGGAGCAAAAGTTTCTCCCCCAGAAGTTATAAGTGATGCCTTAGCTATACAATCTATTAAACACTCAAAATCAAAACCACACTCTTCTTTTAGACGTACTAATAAGAAACTATGGTATTGTTCTACCAAAGTACTACAACGTACTGAGTTTTTCACTTCTTCAAAATATTTATTTACATTAAAATCTGGTATAACCATACCACAACTGTTCCTAATAAGATTACTATACTTTATACCGAAGGTAACAGGATCTCTAGGTATCAAACCTTCTTTTTTATAAAAGAGTCGCCTTGCCTGATGTTCAATGCTAGCCATAATCGTATACTTTATCCTTTCAGAGAAATGCATAATACTACGAACAACAACTAGTGAATATACATAATGCTCATCAAGAAAGTTACTAGCCCTTATTAGTCTACCACATAAAGATTTCACACTTTTCAATCTAGCATTTGCGTCTCTCTGTATGTCACTGAAATACTTTTTTGACAATTCCTCATCTTGAGATACAATATGAGAGTTATGCATATCAATTAACAATCCAACCAGCTTACACCCTGCCAATTCTACCTGAGGAATAATAATATTAGATATTTTAGCAGATTTAACTAAATCAGATTCAATCAAAAGCCTACAAGAAGCATTAAACAACGCCATTAAACTCCTGAATTCATCTTCAAAGTCATTACAATAGTATTCTGAAAGATTTTGTACTGCAATGCTAGTATCAGTAGACAAATTTGCAACAACTTTTTGTATGCCTAGAAACATAGAGTCGTAAATAAGTCTAGATAAATTCAACATATACAAAAACTCCTAACGATAAAAAAAACTCAGCCTATCAATATAATATACAAAAAGAAAAAAAATGTACACTCATTTGATAGCAGTACAAAATGATATGTCACTTAAAAAACACATAATTATGTTTATGAAAAATCTACATTAATTAAACTAGGTAGGATACCATTTATAATCACTATAACCAGATATCTTCGACCAAAGCTACTATGAAGTATATAAATAACATGTAGAATTAGTTTTTAAATACAAATTTTTATTAAGGAATAAAGCATATAACAACCACACATACGTAAATATAACACTAAGAAATTTTTTTGTGTAGCAAAAAGAACTAAAAAATTTAATATATACAAGCATAGCTTACGTTTATTATCTCCGTTATCAAGTATAACAACAAGTTATACACATATAACAAAGATGTATTATGGTTGAAAAAAAATTTATCGCTGAAACATTAAAAACCTACTGCCTTATTGGTAATCCATTACAAACATACTTTTTACTCTTTAACCTTAATACATCGACTATAAATTCTCTAGTCTTTAATGACACATCTATCATATAAATTTAGCCACATCTTACAATCAGAAACTATGTATGTAAGTTGATAACAATACACATATCATATAATTTGTATTGCTTGGTTAACTTAATTTAGAACACTAGATAAAAAAACCATAAACTAATCAAGCCATTCTTACAAACAAGTAAGTGACTAAATAAAAACTAGTATATAAATACCATATACATTTTAAGTAATATACGAATTCTCGACACATCAAGAAGACATACTAACAGTGTTATTATTCTAAAATAACTATTTAAAAAAACCCTCTCTTATTTTTCACAGGAGATAAATAAAGAATTTACATTTATATCACAAAAAACACTGAAATTATCAATAGAGAAGTTTCAACTTACAGGATCGAGCTCTTTTAGGAAAAGATAAAGCACCTACAAATCTTACAACTACTAAGCCTACACTGTACACTTACTTTCGATTTTTTTTCTTCTACAAAACCATGTGATTATCTAGTACTAGCACAACAATTATTCTCTTCACTTATTTCAGAATCATCAGATCCTTCTACAGGCATTATCCCCTTGATCTATTTCAATATTATTTTTTACTACAGGAAATATAGATTGACTATGTGATTGTTGAGTAACAGCACTACTAGGACCAGCAATATAACAACCATTTTTTCTACTTATTTTAGGATCAGTTTTTTTTACAGCAAATATAGCTTGATTATATGATTGTTTAGTAACATCACTACTAGGGCCAGCAATATAATAACCATTTTTTTGACTTCCAGAACCAGACTTTTCTACAGAAAATATAGACTGATTATATGATCGTCCAGTAACAGTACTACTAGGACTAGCAATATAATAACCACTTTTTTGATTCTCAGGATCAGGTCTTTTTACAGGAAATATAGACTGATTATATGACCGTTTAGTAACATCACTACTAGGACCAGTAGTACAATTATCCTTCTGACTTGTTTCAGAACCAGATCCTCCTGCAGAAGATATAAACTGACTAGATGATTTTTGAGTAGCACTACTAGAAATACTTCCGTTATCTCCATGGTAACAAACTTTCTTATATGGAATAGAACTATCCTTGGTAGTTTCAGAGATACTTTTTCTTTTAAGTGCACTAAATACTTTTACCTTGCCACTACATATAAACACTTCATTATCAGGGAAAAGGTTTTTACCAGGATTCATAAGCGATGCACTAGCTAGATCAACCAAGAGCTGTTCAAAACTACAACCATATTTTGTTTCTAACCCTTCTAATAAAAAAAAATGATAGTTCTGAACTGCTTCACTACAACAGGTTCTTAATTTTTCAAAATAAAAATCCGCATCTATATCTTGTTTATATATGGCATAATTCATTGAAACAAAATTACATCCATCTATACCTGTACTAGCACTTAACGATTTATTACAACTCATACGCTTTGTCTTACTGACAGCATTGTCAGAAAACAGGCATTTGATGGTATCAGAATAAAATTCTATATACTTAACACAAATAGCAAACACTATAAAATATTCACCCATAAAATTACTACTGGACAGTAACGAGTCACACAACAATTTCATCTGAGACACATCACAATCAACTGATTTATCTACGTTATAAAGAATGTTTTGCAAAAAACTATGTGATTCTTTTCCATGGATAATGAAATAATTATGCAAACCAACATATAAGTCAAGTAAACCATTTGTAACTTTTCGTAATTCACACACAATAGCATCAGAAAACTGAACAGATTCAATCAACTTAGGGTGACTTAAAAGAGCATACACAATATCTAATACTCTATGAAATGCTCCGTCTCTGCAACAAAATCTAATACAATAGCCTACACCACTTTGTTTTAATGCTTTACGTTCTTCTTTACATAAATTTCTTATCACCACATCTAATGTTCCAGACACAGACATGTAAGCAAGTTTACTTACATTAAATCCCATGCTAAAAACTCCAAAGATAGAAAAACCTGATCAAATTATAATATGCAAAAAAAGAACGTATACTAATTTGATAAAACCACAGTCCAATAAATCATCCAAAAATATAAATTTCATTATAAAATCTATATAAATTTAAAGAAGATTATCAATAGTTTATGTATTAAATAATCTATATTATTAATTTACTAACTATAATAAGATCTATCACCTAACTAGCAATTTATTAAAAAGTATACTTTTGATTACTTGAATCTATTAGTCATAAATCTTATAGATTTCAACAATAATGTCTATTAAGTTAAATAGTAGAATATTTCTCACACGATTAGAAATTTATGTAATATTAATACCACTATAACATACTTTACAAAACATATAAATTCAATTTCGTTGATTTCAGGTTAGTAACACTAAAGTAAAATAACATAAATTGAAGATATTTTTTTACAAAAAGTTAGCTATTAATATAGCTACTAATAAACATTTATTATCCACTGTTACTCAGTGTAATGCTCAAACTTTCGCATACTACAAAGCTATACAAAATGACAAATTGTTAATCTAGTATAGAACTATTTTTTTTTAACAATGAACAAATTTACACCTACTATATAATTATCACTGTACAAAACTATTACCAGATAAATCATTTCGATTCGCAGAAGCAACTTCTCCCACACAACATAAAGGATCTACCACGCTAGATACAGAGGGACCACTACCAAGACTAAGATCAACAGAATCATTATTTTGTACTACCTCAGAATTCACTTTTTCTACAGGAACTATAGATTCATTATATGAAGACTGAATAGCACTGCAACTACTAGAACTAGCAATAGAATCACTCATTTCTGCAATTTGAGAATTTACTCCTTTAACTGCAGCTGTTTTCTTCTTTTTAGATGGTCTTCCTACAGAAAAATTACTAACCATCTTTATACTACCATTACACAACAACAACTGCGCCTCTCCACTAAAAGCATCCCCATTAGGACTTGCAAGTGATGCCTCAGCTATACAATATAATACGTCTTCAAAGCTACACTTATACCTCTTTTGTAGGTCTTCTAGTAAAAACTTATTATATACTTCAGTTAAACCATCAATGCAGCATTTCATTTTGTGAATATAATCTTCAGGACTGAAATCTGGCAATATAGACATACTATACAGCCCTTTCCACTGAATAAAAGCATTGCTTACTATACCTATACTATTATTGCCGCCATGTGTTTGTTTACGTTCAACATTGATTACAGTACTGCCTTGCATTTGATTGAAAAAATTCTCTATAAAAGTAGTCACAATAGCTACAAGCAAAAAACTAGGACTGATAAAATTACTAGTTCTTATTAACTTACTATATAACACTTTCACACCTTTAGACTCTGCAAAAATTTCCTTACGTACATCATTAAGAAGCAGTCTTAACATCTCAGGATCGTAATATACAAAAGCAGCGTTATGTAGATCAATATAGCGAGTAAGTACCTCACATCCTCGATTTTCCATCCGAAAAACAATACTCGTACATAATGGAGCAGATTCCTTCAATTCAGGGTGCCTTAAAAGATTACAAGCAATATTAAACAACATTATTAATGCTCTATGAGGAATATCAAATTCTGGACAATAAGAACTATTATTACTTAACAATGCACAAGCATCATTATACAAGTGCTTAACAACATTATTTAGCTCCTTACGCATACTTCTATAAAGAACCCAAGCTAAATTACTCATATAAAATTCCAACTAAAAAAACTTTATATAACACACAGAAAGAGTAATGTACATTAATTCAAGGTTCATAAACCTACGAAAATGTTACTAAATTTAAAGTAGATTTTCAGTTCTCTTAAAAATAAATGACCATAATAAAACTATTACAACGTATATTAGTTTTATCTATTACCTTATAGCCATTTTTCAACTTTACCATTAGAAAGTACTGTTAAACAATACTATCAATTTCAAAATGATAAACTTTTCGATCCAATAGATCACTTCACTACAATTGTGTAAAACTTTTTTTGCTCTATAGAATTCACTTCCCCTACACAGAATAAAGGATTTACTACACTAGATACAGATGGATCATCACTAGTATCATTAATACAAGCATCTTGATTTGTTCTAGAATCTGCTCTTACAGGAAATATAACCTGATTACATTGCTGATCAACACCATTATTACTATAGTCAGTAAAACCATAATTACATTGATCCATTCCAGAACCTATTCCTTCTAAAGAAGAAAATACATCCTGATTATACGATTGCTGGGCAATACCACCATAACTAGGACCAGCAAAACTATAATCACATTGATTCATTCCGGAACCCATTCCTTCCACAGAAGAAAATACACCCTGATTATATGATTGCTGGGCAATACCACCATAACTAGGACCAGCAAAACTATAATCATATTGACTCACTCCGGAACCCATTCCTTCTACATAAGAAAATACACCCTGATTATATGATTGCTGGGTAATACCACCATAACTAGGACCAGCAGGATAATTCTCCGTACCTATTTTATCACTTGTCTCTTTTACAGGTGATACAGATTGAATACTACTGTCAGCACAATCCCCCCTTATTTCAGAGTTTGTTTCGTTTACAGATAAAATACCTTGTCTATCCTGATCAATATTACTACCATTAACACTAGGAATTCTACTTTTTGGGTCTATAGCAAATTTTTTCCTAGGGTTTTCTACTTCTTCTTCTACAACATATACATCACTACTTGACTGCTTAGCAGAAACAATACCACTAGTACTAGCAGTACCATTTTCTTCACCTATATTAGAATCTGTTTCTCCCACAGGTAACACAGTTTGATTAAATTGTTGCTTACTCATCTCTCGTTTCCTATGATAACTTTCTACCTCAGAAGATACTGATTTTCTACTACACTTAACACACTTAACTTTCCCCTCGCTTACAAATACCTGTGTATTTCCATCAAAAACTGTACCTCCATAAGTTACACGAGATGCATCAGCTAAACTAAGTAATAGCTTCTCAAAACTACATTCACGTTTTTTTTCTAAATCTTCCAAAAAGAAATCATTATATGATTTTTCTAGCCCATGAATATCCATGCAGTTCTTTAATATTCGAAAAAAACTTTCTATATCGAACCCTGTTATATTTACACTATCGTGTGCTCTCCAATCAACAATAGAATTACGTATTATACCTGTACTACTATTACTTGGCTGTCCATTTATCAATGCTTGTTGCTTACGCTCATTGTTGATCATAATAGTACTTTGCATTTGATTAAAAAAGAGCTCTACTATAGAGATCAGAGTAGCTAGCAACATGAAATTTCTACTGATAAAATCACTAGTGCTTATTAACCTATTACAAAACCGCTTAGCATCTTGTACCTTATTAAGAAGTTCTTTACTTGAAGAACTAAGACATTTTCCAGATAACTTAACACCTTGAGATTTAATATGAGAATTATGTATCTCAACATAATCATCAAGCACCTCATATGCTTGTTCTCTTATTCGATTAACACAAGGTTCAGCTATATGAAGAGGTTTAATTAAACTACAGGATCCTAAAAGCTGACAAGCAGCATTAATTAAAACTATTAACCCTCTATGCTGACTATCAAAGTCAGCACAATAAGAACCTCCGCTATTACTTCCAACCTTACAAGATTCAGTATACATCTTTTCACTAATTATTTTCAGATTCCCATACATAGCTCTATAAGTAAGCCAAGCAACATTATTATAGATAGTCAACCAACGTTTTACTTTTCCTGATTCTTGATCACTACTACTAACAGTACTTGGAATATCACCTTCTTCAGCTATTTCACTCTCATATTTCTCTTTCTCTTTTTCTACCTTATTTAACAACTGTTGATCAACATTATTAGAAGCACCTTGATTAACTCCGGAAAAACAAACTTTCTCAGATGAGGAAGGACTATCATGTTTATTTGTATTTTCAAAATCCTCCTGTTTAAGATCTACATATTGTTCGTATTCTGTATTACTAGAAAGTAGCATAACTTTTCCAGCACATACAAATACTGCTCTTTCAGGAAAAATTTTCTTACCAGGATTTGCAGCTAACTCCTGACTTATACAGTTCCTTATTCTTTCTAAACTACAACCACATCTTCTTTGAATTTCCACCGATAGAAAATCTCTGTACTTTTTAAACACTAATTTACAACACTCTTTGAACTTTTCTAAATAAACATCCCTATCTATATTTAATACATCTAATTCAACCTTAACACGATCAATTCCAAATATACCTCTACTAACACATAGGTCATTGTAAGCACTAAGTTTGCCGAATTTATTGTTTCTATTCAACCTGCTAAATTTATTCAAACCATTGCTAGTAAACATACACCCGATTTTTTCAACATAAAGTTTTATACCTCGGGCACAAGCAGCCGCAATTACAAAACTTTCTTCAGTAACATCACTACTATACACTAACCGATCACACAACGTTTCTATCTCACTAACAGAAGCTCCAACTGATTTATTCACATTATTAAGAAAGCTCACCAACAAATCAGGTTGCCTTTCATGGTCAATAAAATAATTATGCATCTCCATATAGGATATTAACAGACTATTTACTAAATCCCGTAACTGCTGTATAGTAGAAATAGATAACTGCACAGGCTCATACACATCAGGATGATTTAAAATAATAAAAAAGATATCTATTATCTTACATTGCGTTCTCTCTTTGAGATGAAATCTACTATAATACCCAAGATCTTCATAAGAATTTTCAATTATTTTGTATTCCTGATCAAACATACATTTTATAGCCAAATTCATTTCTTTATACATAAAATCACAAACAAGCTTAGCTAAATTTTTTACTTCAAAAAGTGGTACACTATACATATCAAAAACCCCAACGATAACTTAATTAATTATATACATAAAAAGAAGAATATACACTAACTCAACAGTTATGCAGTACAGAAAAATAATAGAACCCTGTACTAGATTTTAAAGAGCGTTTCTTATTTATTGAACTAAAAGCTTCAGACCAAAGACATTATCCATAATTGGTATACCAAAACCAACACGCGAAATTAGTTTGTTAAAGCTAGATAGATAAAGTATTAAAAAAATTTTTCATATATTAAAAGTATTATATTTATTAACATTTATTTTCCACATTAACTTACATAGATATTTGAATTCTTGCATATATCATATATTAGAAGGTATCATTAAATATTATCTGTAACGAGAATTAATTACCTCTTCTGTAACCTTACAGTTCTTCTATTGCATAAAACCATATACTTGATTTTGAGGTAACTCTCCTTCTACAACAAGCAAAGATTCTAGCACAAGTTGAGACATAGGATAATCAGAATTTTTCTTTCCCTCTTCTACAGAAAATGCAAATTGATCAGATTGATAAATAATAACAGCACTATCAGTATTAGCAGTACTAGCAGTACTAGCAGTATTAACAGTACAACTATAATCATTCTCTTTAAAATGTTTTTTGTTTTTTTCTTCTAGAGTCTCATAATCATAATCACAATCATCATTATCTTGACTTGTTCCAGGAGTATCTTTTCCTCCTTCTGCAGGATATATATTACTATATGACGGACGAGCCTTCTTACATTTAGAACTACTTTCAGCTTGACAATTAATTCTTCTTTTTATAGATTGCATGCTACCATGCTCTATCGTGCTATCACATACCACCACTGTACCATCAGTTACAAATAACCCTTTCCTAGGAAAAATTTCTTGACCATGATTCATAATCACTGCCTTAGCAGTACAAAACAATAGCTTTTCAAATTTACAAGTATATTTTTCTTGCATTTCTTGAAATAAAAAATAATTATATTGTTCCACTATTGGATCACAGTATTTTTCTAATTTTTTAAGATAAAAAAATACATTTACAGGCAGCTTATCATAATCATAATCATATGCAATAGGGGCTATACCATGTATACCTCTACTAACCGTTATCGCTCTATTTTGACTAAGCCGAGTACGCTTATTACGCATATTGAAAAAAAATAGCCTTTGAAGTTTACGGACACATAACTGTAGACCATTAACACAAGCAGCTACCATAACAAAATTTTTTCCCAGAACATTACTACCAGAAAGCAACTGACTACAGAATAATTCTATAGATTTTACCATCGAATTAACTGGCACATTTAGATCATCAATATATTTCTGTAATACTTCAGGGCCGTCTACGCTAATAAAACGATTATGCATACAAACATACAAGTCAAATAAACCTTTCAATTTCAATTCTATTCTAAATACAAGAGCAGGAGAGTACTGAACAGACTGAATTAACTCATCATGTTTTAAAATAGCACAAAAAATATCTGAAACTCTGACAAGTCCTCTAGTATACTTATGAAACCTAACACAAAATTCTAACTCAAGATCTGAAAACGTTTTTATTTCTTTATAAAAAAATTTTTCGCTAATGTCATTTAAATGTTTAAACATAAACTCATAAGCAAGGATAGGTACACTGTATATATGCTGCATAAACCGTCCTAACAAAAAAAGATTTAGTTAATTATAACACATAAAAAAGAATTTGCATTAATTTGTGGTGAAATACAGCAACAGAATACTTAAAATAAATATAAATTAGGTTATAAAAATCAGCATTAGATTAAAAATACTACTTTATTTCGTAACACATTTTAGTATTAGAAAAACCAGAAAAAGTTTATATATATAATAATATCGTATAGGCCATATCCATGTACCCTCATGTTCAGACATAAAATATCTATTCTTATATTTATTAGAAGTTTAAAATTTGATAATTTATCCTCAATTTGGTTAATAATTGTTATTAGAATATTAGTAATAAGATAAGTATTAGTTAAACTTTTTATAATAACACTACCTATCCTCTACTGATATCTATAGAAACCATTTCTTTACTAACCTATAAATAAAATAAGCTATACTTTATATAATAAAAATGCTTAATTAAGTAAACTTTACTACTGAAATATTACAAATTTTACTAGAAGAACATATTCCTAACGATTATTTAAATATATAATACTTCTCAAATTTTACAGATTTCAATCATAATATTTATTAAGTTAAATAGTAATATTTCTATTATGATTAGAAATCTTGTAATATTAATTTACAAATACCTTCTATATTAGGCATTCAATTTGCTCCACTTCAAGGTAAAAAAACATAAACTGACACTGCCTATAAAAAGTATAACTACCATAATTTAATTACTTACACATATTAATCGATACTTACTTTACTTACTGAAATATCTGAATCTCCACAGAAGTTAATAGAAAGGACTGCTAAATAACATTAATACTATTAATTCAAGCTGTTCAACTTATAACAATCTAAATCTACATACAGCAACTAATAACTGTGTAAAATTACGTTGATCACTAAGAGTTACAGGATCTATTTCTTCCACACAGCATACTGTGTAAAATTACGTTGATCACTAAGAGTTACAGGATCTATTTCTTCCACACAGCATAAGGAATTTACTATAACATCACTACTATTACTAGAATCAACAACACAAAAATCTTGCGATGAACTTACTTTCCCTTCTGAAGACGCACTCTGATCATGCAATTGCACAGCATCATTATTAGAATCAGCAGAACAAAAATCCTCACTTCCTACTAAAAATGTAGCCTGATTATATGATTGATATGGTACAACACTACCACTAGGATCACTAAAACAAAAATTCTGCAAAGAATTTCTTCCCCCTTCTGAAGACGCACCCTGATCATGCGATGGCACAGCATCATTATTAGAATCAGCAGAATATAAACCCTCACTCCCTGTTAAAAATGCAGCCTGATTATATAATTGATGTGGCATAGCACTACTATTAGGACCACTAAAACAAAAATTCTGCAAAGAATTTCCTTCCCCTTCTAAAGACACACCTTGACCATCCGATTGCACAGCATCATCATTAGAATCAGCAGAACAAAAGTCCTCACTTCCTGCTAAAAATGTAGCCTGATTATATGATTGATATGGTATAGCACTACCACTAGGATCACTAAAACAAAAATTCTGCAAAGAATTTCCTCCCCCTTCTGAAGACGCACCCTGATCATCCGATTGCACAGCATCATTATTAGAATCAGCAGAATATAAACCCTCACTCCCTGTTAAAAATGTAGCATGATTATATGATTGATGTGGCACAGCACTACCACTACGACCACTAGAACAAAAATCCTGAGAAGAACCTTCGCCTCCTGCTAAAAATGCAGCCTCATCACATGACCTCTGCATAGCATCATTACTTGCAACAATAAAACTAAGCTCTTCTTCTATATCCTCTTTTTCATCCTCTATAAAAAGCATAGATTCACTAAATGATTGCTGAGCACTATTATTAGAAGGATCTTGATTAATTTGAGAAGAACAAACTCTTTTACATGGATTATCCTTCTCACTTTCATTTTCAGGTCCCACTTTTCTTTTTAAATTCCTCAATTCACTACCATGTTTCGTTAAGGTACTAGATGTGAAGAGCTGTCCATTACATACAAAGAACGCTCTTCTAGGGAAAAAGCCCTCAGAATTACTAGTCAATATCTTTGCCATACCAGATAACAATTCTTCAAATTTAATGCCATGTTGTTCGTTTAAACCTTCCAATAAAAAAGCATGATATCGGTCAATAGCTTTAGAACAGCATTCGGCTAATTTGTCCTTATAACAGACAGAATCATTATATTTTTCATTTTGAAGACAATCTACATCAATAAAACTTTCTCCATATATACCTGCACTAAAATTTAATTTGTTATTACAATTCAATCTATGTCTCTTATTGCGAATATTTCTAACAAACATTTGTTCAATTTTATTAGAATAGAAACATATACCATAAACACAAGCAGCTACAACTACAAAACCTTTTCCCATAAAATCACTGCCAGAAATCAATTCAGTACATAAGGATCTAATATTTCTAAGACTAACAAACACTGGGTCAGATATGTCAGAAAGAAACTTTTCCAATGATCTAGACTGTTCATCATGGAGCGAATACTTTTTTAGTATTGGACGTTCTATTTCAGCAAGAACAAAACGATTATGCATAGCAATATACAAATGTATAAGACCCTGTATACTGTCACTTAGTCTATACACAACAGGAACAGAGTACTTAACAGACTTAACCAAAGCATACTGATATAAAATATTACAAAAAATAATTAAGACTCTGCCATAGCTTCTTTCTCTATCTGCAAATACAGTATTATTATTTACAGGATAAGTTCTAACTTTTTTTAATTCTGATTCAAACATGATCCTTACAGCTGCATCCAAGTCTTTAGAAATACACCTATAAATAAGCATAGCTATATTGTATATATATGGCATATAAAAAAACTCTTGATAATAAAAACTTAATAAAAGTATAGCACACAAAAGAAAAGATGTGTACCAATTGATAGCTATACGGGATAGTCAAATACTCAAAGCTACACAAATCAGTTCATAAAAACTACATCAACTATGAAGACTATTTATTAACTGCAAACTGGATCTTCTAGATATAATTAAGATATTTACTAAAAAGACACACATCTAAAAAAACTCAAAATGATTTGATATATAATAAACAATTAGTAGTGTAGCATACTCTTCCACTTATACAAACGTCCTTATGTTTAGACACAAAAGTATTATTTCTATATAGAACTCCAATATTTTCAATTGTCATCAATTTGTATAATACTGAACAATAGCCACACTCTACAATAACCATTACACATATTTCATCAAACTATAAATTACTTTTTCCACTAAAATCTCTACAAATAAACTAGCTACAGTATATATAGTAAAAACATATAACCAACTAAACTTTATTGCAGCAACATTGTAGAATTTATTGTCCGTCTAGCAATTTATAAAAATACACTTTTAAATGATTACTTTAAAGTATGCATTAAATTTCATGTCTTATAATTACAAAATTTACCAAGTTGAATAGTGAAAATTTTTTCATTATGAAAGAGAAACTTTGTCAATTAATTTATAAATGCTTATATATATATCATCTAATTTGCTCTATTTTTAAGTTAATCCTATAAAAATCACTTATACATATTAATTGATGGTTATTTACTCATATAAACACCTGAATTTTCATAGAAATTACTGCAACAATATTAAGGTTATTAATCTCAAATTGTTTAATTTACATCAGAAATAATAACCTATACTACAACTGTGTAAAACTAGGTTGATTACTACCTTGATTCACAGAATCAAACCCTTCTAGACAGAATAAGGAATTTACTATAGCATTAGCTGTAGCACTATTACTAGAATTAACAACACATAAACTTCCTGAAGATTCTCCTTCTGAAGATGCAACCTGACTACATGACTGCTGCGGTAATACAGCACCATTACCATCAAAATCTAGTGAAGTACCTTCTCCTCCTGCTAAAAATGCAGCATTACTACATGATTGCTGCGGTACAGAAACATCATCAGAAGAATTCTTAGAAGAACAAAACTTTTTATGCACAATAAACGGATCATTATTTTCAGCGTCATATTCCCTTTGCCTTTTAGAAGTTGTAAATTCAATACCATGTCTTGTTAAGCTACTAGATACCAATAGCTTTCCATCACATAAAAACAATGCCTTTTGAGGAAAAAATTTTTCTCTAGAAGTCTTAGCGAATACCTTAGCTACATCAGATAATAGTCCTTCAAAGCAAATACCATGTTGATCGTGTAAGCCTTCTAATAAAAAATTATGATATCGTTGAATAGATACAGAACAGTACAGTTTTAACTTGTCCTTATAAATCGAAAAATCTTTATACTGTTCACTTTGAGAACAGTCCATAGGAATAAAATCCTTAACACTTATACCTAAACTACAACTCAATCTGCTATTTACATTAATTTGATAGTCCTTCTTGCGAGCATTCATTGTAAACATCTTTCTAATTTTATTAGAATAGAAACATATACCATCAAGGCAAGCAGCTACAAATACAAACTCTTCTCTCATAAAATCACTGCCAGAAATCAACTCAGCACAAAAGCATTCAATATTTTTCACACTAGAGGAAACTGGTCTATTTAGATTGTAAAGAAAATCTTTCAATGATTTCTTTTGTTCATTCTGGAGTAAGTATTTTCCCATCATTGTAAACTTCAGATCAGCAATAACAAAATGATTATGCATCATAATATACAAATTAAAAAGATTGTTTATTGCCTTACAAAGTCTATATACAGTAAAAGTAGAATATTTAACATTCTTAACCAATTCAACGTCATATAAAATACCACAAAAAATATCTAATATTCTTCTATAGCATCTTTCTCTCGGGGAAAATATAACGTTAGCATCTACACCATAATTTGTAATTTCTTCTAATTCCTCGTCATAAAGCATATTTACAGCTTTAATTAAGTCTTTAGACATATAATTATAAGCAAGCATAGATATATTGTACATACATGGCATACAAAGAAACTCTAATAATAAAATCATAACATATAAAAAAACAATTGCATTAATTTGATAGTTATACGTATGATAATGTGCTTAAAAACATACAAAAACATTATTTAATTAACTGTAAACTATACGTCCTGGTTATAAAGATATTATTGAACGAGTAAGTACTAAAAAGACATGAATCTGAAAAACTCAAAACGCTCTGACATGTAATAAATAGTTAACAATGCAGTATCTCCTACAATTCACATAAGCATTCTTATAGATACATATGTAAAGTATCATTGTTTCAACCTTATATAGAACACCAGGATCCTACATGTAATAAATTTAAGTAATACTGATATAAGAATAACAGTATCAATCACTACTAAGATTCCTCAATAATCATAACACACGCTTAATCAAAACTATAAAGGTCACATCTTCTCTATCAAGATTTTCACGAACAAAACAAGCTATAACATATATAGCAAAAACACATAAATCAGTTAAATATTCCTATAAAAAGGATAATAGTAAAATACTAACTAATATCTACTTTACTTATATGAATACCTGAAATTCCATACATACTATTAAAAGATACTGCTAAATTTTATTACATAACAAACTGTTTCACCTATTACAGACCTTAGCTTTTTTAGGAAATAAAAACTTACACTTATATTTGGCACAACTACATACAATTTTTTTGGTTTTGATATACCAGTTCTTTCATCAACACTTCTACTCTAACCTGAGATGTAAACTTATTAAGATCTTTTTCTACTAGAAAATACACCATATTTGGATTATAGGGTAATATTACTATTACTAGAACCAGCAACACAAACATTTTGATTTATTCCAGAATCTATTCCTCCTACAGAAAAAAATACACCCTGATTACATAGTTGCTGAACAGTATTACCAGGAATATCTTCACCAACTTTAGAGGAACAAACTTTTTTATATGCTGTATAATCATCGTTCTGTAAATCACAGTCATTTTTTCTTTTACAAGAGATAACATTATTATATGATTGCTGGATAACACCACTATTACTAGGACCAGCAACACGAATACCTTGACTTATTCCAGAACCTATTTCTCCTACAGAAGGAAATACATCCTGATTACATAATTGCTGAACACCATTACCAGAAATATCTTCACCAACTTTAGAGGAACAAACTTTTTTATATGCGGCATAACTATCGTTCTCTAGGTCACTACTACTCCTTTTTCTTTTACAAGAAACAGACTGTTCTTTATTTTCTGTTAAACTTCTAAATAGCATTGGACGTCCATCACATATAAATAGCTCATTCATAGGAAATATTTTATCACCAGAAGCTATATATGCATTAGCAATACACAATAATAGTTCTTCAAATCCACATCCATAAACTTTTTCCAGATCTTCCAATAAAAATTTATGATATTCTTCAGTTGTTTTAACACAATAGCATTCCAATTTTTTAATACAGTATTTCACATATTCATTTGAGATATTCCACACATAATCTACTAAAGCACGATAATCTTCTTCATTATTTGTTTTGTTTTTATACCTATAATCACCCCAAAGACCCCTATTAAGCAGGTATCTCATTCTTCCACCACAAAATATTATACCACTAACAGAAGCAGCCATAATTATAAAATATCTTCCAAGAACATTACTACCAGACACCAACCTAGTACTTAACAATTTTAGATCTTTTAAACTAGAGTCAAATTTTATACTTATTTCATTAAACAAACTTATTAATAAATTATGCTTGCCCCTATGGATAATAGCATTGTTATACATCTCAATATTAAGTCTAAACAAATAACACATTATCTTCCGCATCTTCTTTACAATGGGAATAGAGAACTGAACAGAATCAACTATCTCAGGGTGATTTAGAATGGCAAACATGATATTTGAGAACACAAATGGCCATTTCTTTATGGTATAAAATTTAACATAATTAAGTTTATCAAGCTTAGCCTCTTGACGTGTTTCATTATAAACATACGATATAACCGTTTCTAAGTGTCTAGATACAGAATCATAAGTAAGTTGACCTAGATTCAACATATAAAAAACCCAAAATAAAAATTAATTAATTATAACATATAATAAAAAAACATACACCTATTTAACAACTATGCAGTACTTATAAAACACTCAAAACTATATAAAACACGTTTATGAAAACCTACGAAAGAGTACTGTACTATTTAAACTCAATATCTTTTTAGGTATTAATATCTTTTTATAATCATTACCACGTTACTACTAACAAACTAAGTACTAATAAAAATTTACTAAACACCATTTCACATAACTTATAGATATCAGTTGTTCCAATAACATTTACTAAGTTGAACAGTAGGAACATTCCTTCAGCATGATCAAGAAGCAGTATCATTAACTTCAAGTAATAATTGTTTAACTGATTGCAAGAATCTAAAGAATCTATAACTTACATGCCATAAACACTACTCAAAACATTAAAGTAACTTCTACCTAGGCCTTGTTTTACAATCAATTTCTTCTACAAAAACATCACACATTACTTACAAAATTATATAATTGCTGACAACCAACACTACCATTAAGACCTGCAAATTATCACTAGTTTGATTTCCTCAAAATCCTTTTTTACTATCGGTAAACCTACTTCTCTCAATATTCTTATACCTTTACAATCTAACATCACTTCTGTTTTTCCATCAAAGATTTTTATATCAGGATTCCCAAGCAATACATTAGTCATATAGTACAACACATCAAACTTACAACTATAACTTTTTATACCTTCTGACAAGAAGAAATAATACACAAACATTAGATCACTAGCAAATACACTGTGATTATTTTTCAATACAATCATACCTATCAAATGGTACACCCATGTCACATAATTTAGGTAACTCAATAACAGAAGAACTCATGACACCATTATTAATGCTACATTTTAACTTGTTACGATAAACTATCAATGTAATGTCTTTTTTTAGCTGTTAAAAAAAACATATCATCTTCACAGCAATGATTACTATAATAAAATTTTTATCAGTAAAATTACTAGCTTTTCTTAGTCTATAGAAAATATTTCTAATGTCCCTTAAGTTATCAGCAGTTTGTTTACATATTAATTCAAAACTTTTTTCAAAATATCATAACTTCTATACCTAGTAGACAAGTTGTGCAAATCAACATAATTACTAATAATCTTATATACAATATATTCCATTTTAGGAAAACAACATAAGGTAACTGGGCAACTTCACCTACCTCAGAGTACTTCAAAAGATACAAAACACCTTCACAACATTATTAATGCTTTGTAAGAATCATGAAAGCCATTTAACCCCTTAACTAATAATACCTGCGCAGCTTTGCCCATATAATTCTTTAACAAACTTGTTAATTTCCTTATGCATAGCAAAATAAGTCATCTCTGCTAAATTTAATATATAAAAAAACTCTTGTAATTAATAAACTAAATATAAAGAGATTTCTTTAAAAACATTAATTATACATGTATATACTAATGCCCAAATAAAAATATCACTTCAGAACACCAGTAATAAACACTAGCAAAAACTTATTAATTAGGCTATAGTATATATAATAAAGATATACCATCAGGTAAATTTTTATTGACCATTTAACGCACAACATTCTTATAAACTCAATAGCACTTATTCACACAAAATTGAACAGTACACATAGCTCCCAGTATAATTAGAAATCTATGTAATATGAGTTTATAATATACAAAAAATAAATATACCTTCAATTCAACTTTATTCCCAATATCAAAGTTAAGGAATATATAAACTTAGCACTAAAAAAACTAGCTACTTTAAAACTACTTACACATTATATTAATTGTATCTACTTTTTTTACTTTTATGCATAGGAGTACTTGAATTTTCGGATACATTACTAGAGACTTGTTGCCTTTGAACAATATTAGGATGACCAATACAATGCTTATCAAATTCACTTTCATTTAGTAGTCTAGTAAAAGAAGAGCTTGCTTTACGAATAACACCACTACTACCAGGAAGATGCTGACCAACATCACACTGACTAATACACCGCTTATTATTATCAAGCTCTTTTTTATTTCCCACTTCAGGAGAGGATGTTCGCCGAGCAATAACACCACTACTACCAGCAAGAGGCTGATCAACATTACACTGACTAACACAAAGTTCTTTTTTGTCTACTACTTTAGTAGAAAGGATTTGTTCAGTAGTACTAGGCTGTACATTAACCGTTTGATCTATTGCATCAGTCATTTTTTTAATAACATTTAAAGGTTTCATACCTGCAGGACCAATAGCATAACTGCGTATCCATCCCTCTACATCATTAACCAGGCAAAGTGTTCCTCTAGCTATAAACACTTCTGTCTCAGGGGCAAAAGTTTCTCTATTAACAGGACACGACACCGTTCTTAGGAAAGATACTAAACTAGCAAACTTACAGCCATATTCTAGTTCTAGACGCGAATTCAAAACATGATTAAATATTGCATGCACCCTACTATTTAACATGTGCATTTTCAAGTGATCAATATAACTGTTTAAATCAAAATCTGGCCTCTGTTGAATAACTTTAGAAGTTAACCGCATATCTAATGGACCTAACTGATCACATGTTCCCCTTTTATAATGTAACACACATTGACGAGCATATTCTGAAGCTCCAGCATAAAAAGATCGAATATTATGAACAATAAAAGACAACATCATAAAATCTGTAGACATAAAAGTACTAGTACCTATTAACTTACTACATTCATATTTTAGTTTTACCTTACTATAATTAAACTGTCTAAGTTCCATATTAATAAAATGACTTATACCATACTTACGTAGTGCAACCAAAGATTGAATCATGATACGACCATGATCTCCGATTGTAGTTACTCTTGACATTCGAACAGACTTAAGCAAATTAGGTTGCCCTAATAACGCATTATAAGAATCATCAAATAACATTACTAATGCTCTTTCTCGGCTGTTCAATTCACGATAATAACAACTTTCAATAGTAGATGACAGTGAGCAATTTTCAGTATACAACTTATTGACAAGCGCGCTTAACTCACTAGCCATAGAGTTATAAACAAGCCCAGCTATATTTTGCATATAAAAAACCTATAATAACATAATATCTACTAATGTTATAATATATATAAAAAAAGAATGTATATTTATTTAAATAAATATAAAACAACTTTAAAAACTATTTGATATTAACTGTCTAAGAATATATATTTAAAATTAGTCTGTAAAACTAGCTTAATAAATTTAATTTTTTATTAATAAAAAAACATAGTAAATTAATATGTACTTATAAATCATTAAAGATAACAAAATCACAAAAATATTATGGTCAATCAAGGATTAAAAAGATTTATCTTACGTATTTAAAAAGAATTTAGAAAAGCTTTGAATACAATAAGCAGTCAATGGTGCAGTAAAAATAAATCCATCCATACGATCAAGTATACCACCATGACCAGGTATAAAAGTACCACTATCCTTTACTTTATATAGACGTTTTATAGAAGATTCTATAATATCCCCAGCTTGAGCAATAATTGCTATCAGAATACCAGCAATAAATGCATGAAATATAAAAAATATTCCAAAAATTATTGACACAACAATACTAACAAATGTACCAGCAAAAATTCCTCCTAATAACCCTGACCATGTTTTGTTAGGGCTAATAATAGGTATTATTTTCTTTCCACCAATACTCTTACCAACAAAATATGCTGCTGTATCTGTAGCAGATATAACAGATACCAACCACAACAAGATTATTTCCCCATTAGATAAATTGTATATATATAATAAAGATGCATAAGGAACAACTATAATAAAAAATGCAAGGATATAACACAACTTTTGACCTTGCGTAATATTAAATAATTCAAAAGATGAAATTACAGTAACAAAAACAGATAAAGAATAAAAAGTAATTTTACCAAAATATAAAGATAAAAATACAATTACACAAATTGATACAGAAGATAATGACCTAATCAATAAACTATCACTTACCATTTTACTTTAACCAAATATTTTTAAACTTGTATAATATATTTTTTAATAAAAGTAACTTGCTATATTACAAAAATATAACTTAGTATAATGCGAACTAAAATTATAGAAAACAAATATATTTTATCATACAACATTAATTTTATATTTCATTTTAAGGAAATTGCATTATCATATTTTTCAAGATTTTAATAAAGAACAAGAGAGTTTAAATGCTAGTTATAATATACTTTAGAAGTAGGTGTAATATAATTCTAAAAACATAATAAAAATCACATTTTTGATAATAGATTTTTTAATAGTACTATAAACAAAAATACCATAGCACGAAGTGCACTTACACCATAGAATTTTCAATATTTACAATAAGTCAATTGATAAGTTAATAAAAAATCAATCTTAATATTTTTTAATCAACACAACCTTTATCTAATGAACAATTTAGTACTGCTACTAAATTTTTTATCCGATCATAAACATTACAATACTTTTTCTCAACTATATATTCACTCTATTAGAGAATCATTTTACAAGATTAAAATAGCAATATATATTTACATGTTTGTTAATCAGCTCACTATACATTTATCAATATATAGTAGTCAATACAGAGCTCTGGCTATTTAAGCTTTAGAGTAAATGATAAAACTAAATTTCATGTAATTAAATATGTAACAACTCTTTTTCTTTTGAAATAAAAGCATCATTTATCTTTTTTATAACATCATCTGTTATTTTTTGGATTTCTGCTCCAGCTACACGTAAATCATCTTCTGAAATATCTTTACTATCCTGCATTACCTTTAACTTATCCATAATATCTCTGCGTATATTGCGAACAGATATTCTACAGTCTTCTGAAATTTTACTCAGTAACTTAATTAAATTTTTCCTCATATCTTGAGTCATATCTGGAACAATTAAACGTATTGTTGTCGCTTCACAAGAAATACCAAATCCTAAATTTGAATTCATAATTGCAGTCTTTATAGCACCTACGTTATTAGAATCCCACACTTTAATCATTAATGTCTTATTATCAGATACAGATATACTTGATATCGTATTTAGCTTTACACGACCTCCATAAGTTTCAATAACAATTCCATCCAATACTGAAGCCCGTGCTCTTCCAGTTCTAATACCATCAATATCACTTAAATACACTGATAAAGTCTTATCCATTCTATTCTTAGCATCTTGCTTTACTTCATTTATCATTACTTACACCAACTACTTTAACATTTAATTACATATCGTTGTATACAAACCATCCCCACGAATTATATCTGCAAACCCACCACGCTTACCTAAATTAAATACAATAATAGGTACTGAATGCTCTCTAGCTAAAGATACAGCAGCAACATCCATAATCTTAAGATCCAGAGATAATAAGTCTCGATAAGAAATTTTATCATATCTTATTGCACTAGCATTTTTTTTAGGATCAGCTGAATATACACCATCAACTTGCGTACCTTTAAATATAGCATCACATCCCATTTCTATACCACGTAATGCAGCTGCAGTATCCGTAGTAAAGAAAGGACTACCAACCCCAGCAGCACAGATAACTACTCTTCCTTTTTCTAAATGACGTATAGCACGTCTCCTAATATAGGTTTCACATACAGCAGTAATAGGAATTGCTGACAATACTCTAGATTGGACATTAACTTTTTCCAAAGCATTCTGTAAAGACAAAGCATTCATCATAGTAGCTAGCATTCCTATATAATCATTACTAGCCCTTTCAAATCCAAAAGACGTAGATGCAGATGCTCCTCGAAATATATTACCTCCACCTACAACTAAGCATAGTTGGACTCCAAAATTATGGACTTCTTTGAGATCATGAGATAATTTATCTAGAACATCCATATCACACCCAAAGCCTTTCTCTCCCATTAACGCTTCACCAGATACTTTTAGTAAAACTCTAGAGTACTTAACTTTAGCAGCAGAGCCCTCACTCATCAATCTTCCTTTTTTTATTAGCTAGTCATTAAAATACAGTAAACACAGATACAATAGATTATATATTAGCAACAAAAAGATGCAATATACAAATTCCTAATGTCATGAATTCGTTAAGATTAACAATAATAACATACTTTTTCATCCTTACTACACCCAAGCTTATCGCTTATAAATCCACTACTATATATCCTAAAATTAGAACCAATAAGTTCACTATGTGATCTATTATTCTAATATATAGCAATATAAAATTTTATAAACTCTTACCATACATTGATATCATTAACAAACTTAATATACTTTAATACATATTAATAACAAATTTGCCATTAACTCTTCTTAAAGAGAATTTAGACATTAGATTAGACAAATATAAGTTTTTATTATATTACCTTTTGTTTAGCTTTTACTCATTTCTTGAACAGAAGATTTTTTCTCTACCTTCTCTTTTTTTATCAACTTACTATCAAATATTTTCAAAACTCTTTTTAATAAATTAGGTGTTAAAATAGACATCAAATTAACTGACAAATCATGATCTTTATCTGTACCTTTTACTTTATAGTCTATAGCAATCACTCCACGACTTTGTCCTCCTGTCAATAACTTACCAATGATAGGAGTTTGCCATATAATTTTATTAATAACATATGCAGGTATTATTTGTCCTTTTATATCAAACATTCTTGTATTTATATTAATTTCTCCTCCTAAACTAATACCAAGTTCTGAACCTTCCATCCAAGATTCAGTTATATTTATTAAATCATCCTGATAAGTAAACGGTACATTTAGTATATTAAAATATATGCCTTTACCATTCAATGTATTAACAACCCCCTTCAATGATGATAAGGTTAATATTTGAGCTAAAATAGAAGCGTTAACAATATGAAAATTTGTTAGAGAAAACATACCATGAGTAATTTTATCATCTTCTATTGGATATATGTACAAAGATAATTTTCCCTTGTTTACAGTCTTCAGAATATCCATTGCACGTAAAAATTCTCCTGCATTATTCGTACTTATTTCTAATCCAATAGGGCCATATTCTATATCAAAATTACTATTATCTAAAAAACTCCCAGTTAATTTTATTTCACTACATCTACCATCGTAACAATCCAATTTAAAATTTACATTATTAGTCATAACATTGTTTTTCATAAGTACATGATTCGCAGCAATGTTAATCTTAGTTTGTTTTGCTGTGGATTTACTCTTCATAATTCCACCCAGGTCAATACTACTTAAATCTAAAGATCTACCAAATATTTTTACTGCTGTACAATCGTTATCCTTCTTTATTTCAGCTTTAACATCTGTATTTTTTAACTTTATCTTGTTTAGGAATAATTCTGTATTGTTTCCTACTTTACCACTCAACTCTATATCTACACCATCCCCAATTATGTTTGCATAATCTATCTTTATTTCATTCTTATCTTTAAATAGAGCAGAAAATTTTACAACATTTTGAAAATTATCACGTTCTAAACCATTGATCCGGAATTTTAATTGTGAAAGATCAACACTTCCTGCAATAACTGTATTATCACGACTAACATCCCATTGAAGATTTGCTTTCATTATTCCTGAACAGTGTTCATAATCAAAAACTTCCAACTCTATCATATTTTGAGTTGAAATATATCCTACAAACTCATAGTGAGATTTATAACTATCTTCTAAGCTACGACTCATTGTCAACGACATAGGATATCCGTTCATATATCCTTTACTATTTATATTAACATCGTTACCATGTAATATGATATCAACTTCAGTATCATGAACATCAAAAGTATTGAAAATATTATCAGCCCTAAAAAACTTAACTTGCGCATGTATATTAGATGCATAATCAACAGGATCATTATTCAGTAAATTAAATATTTTAAAATCAAAATTAGTATTGGAATCTCCAAAAATGTTATCCTCATCAAGAGAAATAAACTTCTTCTGATCTACTACTTTATATAATTCTTTTACATTACCTTTAGAAATACCATCAATAATCATCACTGCATTTTCATCTTGCAAATTTTCTATTTTCAAGTTTCCATTTTGAATCATCATTCCCTTGAAATTTAAGTTATCAGAAGTAATAATAAAACTATTATCATGTAACAATAATTTTCCATGTATTATTTTGACTGGACTAAAATTATCATTAAATTTTATTGAAACATTTTCTATATCTGCACTTATATTGTAATTTGATAGATTATTACTAATCAAGGTATCCTTCCATTTCCCTTTAATTTGAAGTTTAATATTGCTAACTTCCCCACCTGTAATATTACTACAATACCATCCTTTCAAATCAGGATATAAACTAGTAAACCAATAGTCACATAACTTTTCTGGTGATACAGCATCGAAATCAAAACTCAAATTTATATCTTCATTGTCAACTACTCCTATAGCAGTTACTTTACTTTGGTCTAGCAACAAAGAAAAACTTTTTACAGATAAAATACCATTTTGATAAATTAACCTAGTTTTAAAACTATGAATATAACACTGTTCAGAAGAAGCACAAGGCAGAGTACCATTAAGATGTTGAATATTAATATCACCATATGCTACAGCATTATACTCATTGATCCTTAGTACAGCATCACCACTGAAATTTAAACCGTCATACAATGGAAGTTGAGCATTTAAATTACCTAAATATCCTAATATTTTAGTACTAAAATTACCATAGGACACTTCAAAAGACATTATACCTCTATAATGCTCATAAGCCCTCATATTTACAAATGAATCACCATTTTCTATATCAAAATCAATAGTATTCTTATCATATCCTCTATTCATTTTAATACTGAGCTGTTTTATCATAAAATCTTCCTTACCATCTTTAGCAAGAACAGCATTGCTAATAAAGACTGGTATATCTACTTTTATTGCTTTCGATAGAACATTCTTTAAAACTACTACAAAATTCTTTGCAAAACTGACATCTACTTTTTTTCCAACATCATAAAATTCAACATGAACTCCTGGAATATCAATATAAGAAAAGTCACAATTTCCCCATAAAAATAACATACCGACTTTAGAATATAGTAAAAACTTGGGTATTGTAATTTTTGTACCAAGTTTAGCACTATTAATTACAAGATCCTGTGATGATAGAACAAAATTTTCACTTTTATTCTGCCAAGTTAATGTAGTATTTCCTATACTTATCTCTGAATCTGGAAAAGCTGAACTAAGTTTATGTTTAACATAAAAATTTAAAAATTTTGCATTAATTTCTACAATATCTCTATCGCGAATATAAAGGTATGATGTACCACATAGTATAAATATTATTAGTATAAAAAACAGTTTTATATATATTTTTTTTTAGCATAATTAACACTAGACTAACATACAGGGTATTATCAATACAATATTATTTGAAACAACATACAGCTCACATAATTTAACAGCGCAGATACGTAAAACCTATAAATCCTATCAAACATAACATTCACCCTTTAATCTGACTACGTGCAAGTACATCTGCTTTTTGATTATATAAGTTTCCAGCATGAGCCTTAACCCAATACCAAGTAACCCGATGAAATTGGACAAGATCATCAAGTTCTAACCATAAATCTAAATTCTTCACTGGTAATTTGCTCGCAGTTTTCCACCCATTAATTTTCCACTTCTTAATCCATAAAGTAATACCATCCTTAACATATACGCTATCAGTATATAAATCAATAGTAGATGCCACCTTTAACAATTTCAGTGCTTGAATGACTGCTGTTAGTTCCATTTTATTATTAGTAGTATCAGTATCACTACCACAAATTGTCGTTTCTTCCCCATGAGATAACAAAATTGCTGCCCATCCTCCAGGACCAGGATTACCAGAACATGCACCATCAGTATAAATAACTACTTTACTCAACTTACCCTTCTATAATATATTAAAATAATCTTGAGTTTAAGAGTAACACCTAATATTCACTACATCAACACTGAAAAAAGCATAATTATCCCAGTAACTCAATAAAAACATGCTCCTCTTTTTCTCAACTTTATCAGCAAATTTATTCTAGTCAATAACCCCAAGTATATAATAATTAACTATTTTTTTACTTATAAAAACCTTTAAAAACAGCATGGAATACTATATGATTAGTAATGTAGCGTAAGATAAAGTATATTCATGAATAAGATGACACCTTATATTATAGTAGGTATATTCATATGGGTTATAATAGCAATTTTATTTTTAAAATTGCTAAGTTACTTAGATGAAAATCATAAAAAACAACCAGAAAATACCAAAATAATAACCCCAGAGAAACTAGCCTTACTAGAATCTACATGTTATAACCAGGATAATCATAATGTCCTAACGGAAATAACAAATTTAGAAGAAGTAGCAACAAATGTAAATTTTCAGAATATATATAGCTCCATAAGCAAACCTAAACCTAGAAGAAATTCAGGTAGATAATGAACTTTTATTATTAGAGCCTCAGTAATAACAATTACAGCAACAAATTAGGGGAATTATTATACTAATAAATCAACTTTTATTAGAAAAAAGTTTACTTTAAGGAAATAGTAATGTATAATAATATTATATAAGTTAATTTATTTTTCTAAAAAACATACTTTATTCTTATAAAGTGTTGTATTTAGCTTAAGCATTGAAATAGTACTTTCTGTACTAGTTTTTATTAAAACATATTACAGTTATTTACTAAGAAATGTGTTATAGCAAGTATTAATATATTAACCTATAGAATGGATTTAAATTAAAGTATTCATTACAGTAGTACCTTGAGAAATGGGAACACACCAGTCCTATTAGTATATCTTAGTACAGTGAAAAGTTAGTAAATGAACAAATCGCTGTACTAAGTAAATTATATAGTTTTATCAATAACTATGCACTAGATTTGTTAAAACTACACATACATACAATTGCAAATCTTATATCATAGTATGCACTTACTATACACACTTATATATAGTAACTTTCCATACAAAAATACACACTATATAACAACCAATTTTAATTTCAGGTTCTTATGAAATTTAATTATATTAAAAATATAATTAAATGAATGTACATTATATACATCCATAAAAACTCGCTAGCATTTTATATATATTCAAGAAACTACAAAAATATAGCCCTATATAACTTTTAGGAAACACATTATTGTTTCCTATTCAATGTAAAACAATAGAGTCATATACATAAATTTCCAGTATTTATAATGTTCACATATATTATTTATCCTCAGAAACACACAGAATCTAGCTAAAATATAATTTTATAAAGCACAAGTAACTATATACAAACTAGGAAACAAAGTTTCAGTATAATATTCCAAACATAAAATACATTCTTCATTACATCAAAAAAGTGAATAAATTCATAAATTAAGTAAAAAAATTATACATATATATTTTTTTAATATATACTTACATAATATATGACATTAAAAGAATTAATATATTTATTTTAATCCAGTCATATATTTAAAGTTTTTTTTATTTACTCAGGAGAAACAAATGCCAACTACTCCAAACATACATAATAATATTAGCTCACTTAATTATTCTATATGCAATACGAATAAATCGGATATAGGAAAAATAACAAATCATACAGTTACTATCTCTTCTGCAAATTATGGTTTTTTAATAGGAGGATTAGTAACACTTTCTATAATAGTTGTTACTTTTTTAATAGTGAAAGCATACAAATGCACACATCCACGTAATAGCAACAATATAACGTCACAAACTATTACATTCTCAGACGAATCTGATAGTACATTAGCGTGTGAGGAAAGAAGAAATTACCATCGTTATTCTTATTTTCCCGAATCAATACCAGAAAGAGTTCCTGAAACTAAATTTACAGAAGCAGATGTAAACGAAATTTTACAAAAAGTCACTACAAAATAGCCTAACTTTTTTGTTTTGATAAACATAGCTATAGTATTGTTAAATTAGTACTAACCGATCCCTTCACCCCTAATTTTCTTATATTCCTCTAAAAAACAACTCCAGATTCATATCCAAATTTATAAATCAAAAATTAATAAATAAAGAAAAAATTTACTTTTTCTATTTATGTGTTAATATCTATATAATTTTTTACCATAATTTTAATATCAATCTAATACATAAAAAGTATTTGTCATAAACAATTTATTTATTAATGGAAATCACAATGAATAACAGTACAAACTTAACACAAACAACACCATTTATAGAAATTGAGAATAATCAAATAATATTTATCATTCTAGGAATAGTTTCTCTCTTAATAACAGGATGCGTAACATTACATTGCATGAAAAAAAGAAAATACCTACTACACAAAGTTACATATCTCCTGAATACAATGAAACTCAAAAAAAATCACAGGAAAATCGTAATGACTATATAGGTATCACACTAAATGAAGATATAGATCCAGAAGATATAAATGATGACGCTGCTACAGAATTAGCAGATGTAGATTTAATATCTAATACACGTATTAAAGTGAAATCTAAAATTATAACTGAATAAGTCAAATTAATAACCAAAGACAGTAGAAACTTTACTATTAAGTAATATATAAAAGTCCTACTGTCACAAAAGTTATAGACATTTATTAAATATTGCTGACAACAAAAGTATCATTTTTATTCTTACCAGAATCTCACCATAACAAAATTATATACAAGTAATACACTAGCCTAATATTTTACATATATGACATTTCATATGTACTTATCTAAATACAAAATAAACTACCCAGTACAAATTATAATAATTAAATATTCTTAAATTTATATGCCTAATAAAAAAATCTAATTTATAAAATCATTTAAAATCATAGTCAGAAAACATATCACAAGGTGTTTATTGATTTTAAATGTATAGTTAACTTACTCAAAGACATGTTTTAATTTTAAAATTAACCAGACACAGTTAATCTCGCCAATATCTAATTCTTCAGAAATGGACCTTTATAGAATCACTAACTATTCAGGGAACATATATGGACAACACAAATACAACTACACCAAGTATGCGTGAAAGTATTACAAGTAGTAACTTAAATGATGCTACATCTTTAACAGTCAATTTTACAGATTCTATTACAAGCATTAATAATTGTGTAACCTATCAAAATATTGATCTTTCATATACAACAGGAAACAACTTAGATGATATTACATCTTCAATATGTAACTTCACAAACTTTACCAAAAGCATTAATAACTCTTTAACTTCCAAAAACACTGATCTTCCATATATAATCTGTTTTTCTCTTACTTCGCTAATAATAATATGCATATTTTTTCTATATGTTTACAAAATCCATATTAAAGGAAATACAACCAACTACCAGATTCATTATCAAGAAGAATCAAAATATTCAAGCAATGGTGGATCTGAAAGTTCAAGTCCACGAAGTATATATAACATTTCATATTATGATTATTCTAACATACGTAAAGAACTTTTCACTGAATCAATCAACAAAAATGATAATTCCGAATTACTAGAGCATCAAGAAAATAATATACCCGCATCACCAAATGAAGCAACACCCCTTTCCTCATTATCAAATAGTACTATACATACAATAAAAAAAAATACCTCCAAGAACTTTATTCTGTAACTTAATTAACCTAAAAACATGAATACAACCTTAGTACCTGATAAATACAGATATAATTCATTAAGCAAGTTAAATAACATATATAAATTTTATCATTGCAATCTAAAATAGAAAAAATAAACTTAATATATACTTTATATTAACAATAATAATATGATTATTATATCCTCTTCAGCAAAATTTATAATGTCTTAACATACATAGGAAATATTAGATTTTTCTCTTTAAAATATTGTATAAATCAATAATTTTAAATAATGTGCTTAAGTGAATTTAGTAAATATTATTATTGGGTCAATAACATTAAATTATTTTTCTCTATTAATTCAACAATCTAGTAGGAAAACATATGTATAAACTCAACAATACAAATAATGATGATTCCCTTCTTGATGAGAAGTTAGCAATTTTAACTGTACTGGGTATTGCCTGTATTTGTCTTGCTATATACGTAATAACTGTTGGGTGTTGTTTCATCCCTAGAATCTCTAGAATCTCTAGACTAGCTCCAGATGCAACAGCAGTAACAGCACCTAATACTAAACCATCAATGCTGAGAACCAGAAATACAAATTCTACAAATGAAAACCATGAAGAGGACAGTTTACTTAATAACATTGAAACTACAGATATTGAATCCTGGGGTGATATTGCTATGCATCCTTTATAATTAATATCTTTAAAAAACTATAAATTTATAACTAATCTACTTACCAAGTAACTAACTAATCTTATACAACCATGGCACAGTAAGGATTAGTCATAAAATTTTTATTTATTCAAACAAGTTTATTATATTTAGGTACCTTTTCCCCATATTTTACAGAAGCACGCAGAAAAAAATACAATTAACACCATTATACTAACCAAGAATGTAAAACTTTTAGACAACTCCATTAGGATTCAAGTTTAATAGAATATAAACACAATATTTCATATTATGATTATTCTAGTAAGAATGAAAATATCTCACTGTTTAACTTAGGAACGATAATCCTAAGTCAAAATTTAAGAACACATTACACTTATAGCAAAACACTAAACTTTCTTTACCAATTAAGAATGCTATTAATGTAATAGTTGATACCATCTAAAAAGACATGATATACTATTTTAACATTAAAAATAATTATAATTCTAGCAACCAATAAATAAAAACCTCAATGTACCCAAAAATTTTATCACTACAATTTCAGAAACAGAATTATTACTTAATAATACTTCTAAGCTGTTAACTTAACACCAGAAATAAATATTTAACTTTGTTTTAATCAAATCAAAAAACCTGTAGACTTAATAAAGAAAACAATTGCTTTAGGATAACCTTCCCACTATATTTTCGTCTAAAAGCTTAATTAAGTAGCTTAATATGTAAAAGAATTTTACTCAACTAATTTTCTCAAACATTGATGCATATAAACAACTTATAAACAATATATTCAGTAAATTTACCAAGCAAGAAATTTTTCATTTTTTCTGTATCAGTTTATATAATACCAGGTGTGTTTCTTTTAATTACAACAATCTATAAGGCACTTGTATTTTTTCTTTATACTTAAAATATATGGACAATTTATAATAGTTATTACCATAAGGCTAAATTTCTGAAAATAGGCTAACAGCTATACTCATAGTAACATTGCATGTTTTTTTCCTGCTCTACATTTAATAATTACATAATGTTGGATAGTTAACAAGCTTCTAATTGCAACATTATAACTATGAACCTCTATCTACAGGTAGCAGTAACAGCACCAAATTTAAATCACATGTGCTCATTAATGAAAATATAGAGACTAAACAAGAAATAAAACCTAGTTATATTTGTGTATTCTGTCATCTAGTTCTATACCTAAAGACAATGATATAGGCAATTCAAGCTCTCAGTTATTTGATAGTTGTTAAATTAATTTTACACGAGAAGAACAAATGATATTAAGTTTACAAGATGTTAGGTGAGGGATATTAACACACTTCCTTAGCACATAATAACCTTAAATACAGAATCAGCAAACAATAAGAAAAAAATTTTATTTTCATTTTCTTCCATTATTAGTTATAATAAAACTTAGGTGTGTTTTCTCAAATCTCAACAATCTAAAAGCTACTTTTATTTTTTTTATGCTTATTGGAAATTGGGGGATAATATGAACAGCACATCTAGTAACAATACCACTCTAAGAAGCACAATAGCAAGTACATTAAGCAATATTAGCAGTACAGTGAGTAATACAATTAGTAGTATGTATAACTCCTCTACTCCAAATATAACAACAAGCAATTCTTCCACACCTACGGAAACAACAACTAGTACATTATCATCAAATAGCAGCACTGTAGCTTCAAGTCAAAAAGAAGATAAAGAAGGATACCTTTATACTGTTTGGATATGTTGTGTATGTTTCGCTGCCCTGGTATTCTTAGGCATGTTTCTTGAGCACGTTTTCAGAGTCTGGAAAGGAAAGTCAGACAATAGACCGTCGTATCTTAATAAATCAGCGTCAACACATTCACTCAATGTTGTATCCTCAAGCTCAATTGAAAGACAAAGAAGTAAACTCTCTAATAGAGATTCAATACATTCACTCAATGTTATGTCCGACTCAATAGAAAGAAATAAAGATACTAACCCAACGCAAAACTTGACCCCTCAACTTAAACGAAATACATCTAACAAGTCACATCATGACTCTCCAAAAGTTAGACTCAAAAGGACTCCATCTAACAAGTCACATCATGACTCTCCACAAGTTAGACACAACAGGACTCTATCGTCATATGAGCAAGAGATAAAAGATAAAATCAAAAGGACTCCATCTAAGTCATATTACGATTATACTAAAGTACACCAAGACTGTTGTATTGACATGAGCGATTTTAATATACCTGAGAATCCTGCCATTGATTCCACAAAGATAGAAAAAACTTCTACGAACAAAACTAGAAAACTTGGTTATTTTACATTACGCGGCAGACTTGCCAGTATGCTCAAAAGAAATGACAAAAATCCATATGAGGATCATGCCATTGATCCCAGAGAGGAAGAACAGATACCACGCAGACCTAGAATATTTGACCGTCGTTCTTCAATAGAAACAAGACTTAACAATGAACTTCTGAAAAAATATAAGCGAAACAATCCTCCTTCACCTCAGAATTGTTCTATTGATTCCATAGATGAAGGTTTTGAAGAACAACAGGAATCTTCAAGAGGTTAGGAATAGTAATAAACTTTCTTAGTATATGGCAATCTTAATTTGCACAATTGGAGCATAACAAAAAAAATATTTTTTGAACTTTACATTATTGGTTACAATAATGTAAAGTCTGCTCTTTATAATTTTAACAATCTAAAGGTACTGATATTTTTTCCCTATATGTTGTGAATATATGGACAAGTTAATAATACATCACCAACAGATATTTACTATCTAAAAACAATTTAGTGTTTCTAGTTGTAGCGATTACTGTACACCTTTTTTAGTACATATTTAAAATTACGTCACTTTAGGGTAGGCCATCAGTCTATTTGATTTGCTAATTACAGTAGATTACTAGAAGAGTTCATGTATGACATTTCACCTCCAGGTTCAGATGCAGTAACAACATCAAACAAAAAATAATGTTACGTACTTCGCCATCTAACTAGCAAAATAATGAAGAAAAAATAGACGATAACTCATCTATTTTGTCATCTAATAGTAATACAAATTTTACATATGAAAATAATGATATAGGTGATCCAAACTTTCAGCTATCTGACAGTTGTTGCATTGATTGTACAGGGGAAAAAGTACATGAAATGAAATCTCCAAGACATTAGTAATAGCAATAAACTCTTCCAGAGTAGTCAGCTTTAGATCATATGCCCAATAAACTAATAAGAAAAAAATTTCACTTTTTTCCATTATGAGTTATAATAATATTAGGTGTGTTTTCTCAAATCTCAACAATCCAAAAGGTACTCATATCTTATTTATATTTATTTGGAGGTTGGGAGATATATGGACAAAAATAATACATCATCAATAAATGCTCGTGAGGATAGTTTAGTGATGTTAACTATAATGTTTATTATATACTTTTTTTTCTTCTTATATTTAGTATTTACGTGCTATATGCATCGGCATTTCAAGTGGACTAGGGATTACAATAGATTAGTAGAAGCATATGAAGATTATGTTAGTGAGGTTTCCATTCCAGGTTCAGACGTAGTAACAGCACAAAACGTTAAACCACGCATACTCGTTAATGAAAATATAGAGGTTATACAAGAAAATCATGAAACACAACATGATGATGATGATTTATGTATGTTGTTACCTAATCAAGAAACAACAGAAACAGAAGATGTCCCATGCATTTTGTCACCTAATCAAGACTCAGCAGAAGATGCCCAATGTACTCTGTCATCTAATAATAATATAAGTGTTACATCCGAAAATAATGCAGATGAACCAAACTCTAATATATCTAACAGTTATCACACTAATTGCACAGAAGAAGAAAAATCTTATACTAACTCTGCAATACGTTAAGAATAGTAATAACCTTTCTGGGTATATTGCAATTTTAAATTGTATGACTAAAGCACAATAAAAAAATATTTTTAACTTTACCTTATTGATTACAACAATAATAAAGTATGGTTTCTTTAATCTTAACAATCTAGAAGGTACTGATGTCTTTTCTTTAGTTTAAACCAACAGATATTGACTCTAAAAGCAATTTAGTGTTTCTTATGTAGCAATTACTGTATACTTTATATATTTAGTCAATTATGTCACTTTGAATAGGCATCAGTCTGCTAATTACAGTAGGTTACTAGGAGAATCTATATGATATTTCAGGTTCAGATGTAGTAACAGCACTAAATGTTAAACTATCTATGTTTATTAATAAAAACGTAAAAGCTACATAAGAACATCATCAATAAAACATAATGATTTCAACCATTTTACCAGGAAAATCATGAAGAAAAAACAGACTATAATTCATCTACTCTGTTATCTAATAGTAATACAAGTTTTACATCTAAAAATAATAATATAGGTGACCCAAACTCTCAGCTATCTGACAGTTGTTGCATTGATTGTACAGAGAAAAGCATACGAAATTAAATCTTCAGATATAATTAAACCTTCAGATATTAGTAATAGTAATAAATTCTTTCAGCATATGTCAACTTTAAATCATATGCCTAGCAAACAATAAGGAAAAATACTTTTTCACTTGATATTATTGATTATAATAAGGCAAAGTGTGTCTTCTTTAATATTAACAATCTATAAGATAACTTTACTGTTATTTTCTCTCTTGTTTATAGGGTAACATATGAATAACTCTAATAATATATCTAGTGATACATTAGTGTATGGGATTACAACCATTATTCTTCTTACAGCTATTTGCCTATATACAATAATTTTGTTTTTTTTTATTATATGTCATCGTTTTAACTGTAGTGGTTATGCAAAATTAGAGGAAAGTTATAATCATGAATACTATGCACTCCCAAGTGAAGTATCAGTAACAGACCAAAATGTTATACCAGATATCCTCATTAATGAAAGTACAGAAGCTACACAAGAAAATCATGAAGAAACGGTAGATGATTCATGTACTATGTTACTTAATAGTAACATAAGTTCTATATCTGAAAATAATGATATATACAACTCAAACTCCCATTTATCCGATAGTTATTGCATTAATGCTATAGGAGAAAGAGTAAATAATACAAATCCTTCAAAACGTTAGATATACTAATAAATCTCTTTGGTATATGGCAAGTTTAAACTATACACTCAGTAAAGAATAAGTACAAAAATATTCCATCGTTTGTCTTGTTGATTATAATAACACTATTCCTTTTCTTATGATATAGGAGACAACATATGAATAATTCTAACAATAAATCTGAAGATGTACTTATTAATGAAATTACACTGATGCTTCTTCTTGCAGCTATTTACTTATATATAATGATAGTTTTATTTTCGAAAATTTGTCACCATCTAAACTATAATGACTATATGCAATTAGAATCAGGTCATGATGAATATAATGAACTCATTAACAAAACAACAGTAACAGCATCAAACGTTAGTTCACCTACTGGAAGTACAGAGGCTATACAAAGAAATCATGAAGAAACAGAGAATAGTTCATGTATCCTGTCACCTAATAATAGTATAAGTCCTACACCTAAAAACAATAATACATGCAATCCAGATTCCCAATTGTCCAATAGTTGTTTCATTGATTTTAGAGAAAAAGAAAAAAACAATATTAAGGTTTCAAGGTATTAGAATACTAATAATTTCTTTATTATATAGATCAATTTTAAACTATATGCTCAGCTAATAATAAGAAAAAAATATCTCATTACTTGCCCATTCTTGGTTACAATAACACAAAGTGTGTTTTCTTTGATATAAAAATTTATTATAACACTATTATTTTTCTCTCATTATATAGGGAAACATATGAATAATTTTAATAATGTACCTGATGAGATATTAATGTAATGGATCTAAAGTTATTCTTCTTCCATCTATTTGCTTACAGATAACAATCATTGTATTTTTGATTATTTATGATTACATTCTCAACCATAGTGTTATACACAATTGTCAGGTTACAAGGAATGCAATGAGACCCTTAATGAAATAGTAATGACAGAACAAATCATCAAACTATCTATATCTTCCATCAATGCAAGTATAGGTATCACAGAAAATTATTAAAAAATATTCACTCCTTAGTAATGTTAGCCCCATAGAAAGAGGTGATAACTACCTACATACTACACAACTTAGTAGCAAAATGAACTCTACAAAAAACCAAATAGTGCATTTGTGACATTTCTTTTGTAGATTAAGATTTTTTAGAAGAACCAATGAATTAAATCTAACTCTATAAGGTACTAACTAATTTTAAATCTATTATAGATTATCAACATTTTGTAATTATACCATATAAAAATTAGAATAAATTTCTTCAATTTTATTCAAAAAAGCTTATGCGTATACTTAACTATCACCAAACAATAAAAAACATATTTTGACACAGTTTTTATATTCTTGCCTACTATCTAATTTTCTATGCTACATAACTAGAGACTGACCTAGTGAATCCTTAACAATACATATAATAACAGGTTATCTACTACAAAAATTTAGAAAGAGTATAACTCTCTGTAATATAATCTTACTAAAAATTCAATATGCAACTTCCACCAATCTATTAGCATTCTGCGAACCAATATATAAATCAATTGCAGATTATTACAATTCTTTACAATACGCATCTTTACTATTCTTAAGCAAAAAATACATACTGCAAGGAACTTAATAAAATCATCTATAAAGAGATATGCAATACATGTTTGACCTTTTTCTAAAAACAGCAATTTTAAAAGTAACATTAACCATCACCCTGAGAACAGTATAAATAATTCAGAAGTATTATTGATTTATACTACTTTCTTTTAAATAGTTACATTAAGCAATAAAATTACATTTAGAGTTTAGCTTAAACCACAATATTGAACTTCGTAACAAAAACCAAACCTTAATTTATTTAACATAAAAAGTAGAATAATAATAAATTATAAAGTTACTAACATTTTATATCTTACCACCAGTATGATATAAAAAATACTAACTTAGTGTATATATACAATCTATAAAGTTATCAATTTTTATATTGAGGTAAAAATACTCAATACAAAAAAACAAGAAAAATTAGATAATCTTAATACCCTAATACAAATGTCTACTTTTACATTAGTTCAAACTATTATACCAATTAGCAATTTTAAAGTTTTACAGAAGAGAATTTGAAATTTCAGACATTTCTAACACAAGAGAGCATATTACGAACTCACACTACACATGTTAATATAGAAACATACAATAAAAAAAAAACACGTTATTCTATAAATAATTAGTAAGATTACCTTAAAGTATAGACCTAAGTAGCATGTAATACAACCCTACATATAAATCAACCATTCCAAAGCAATAAATTAAATATAAGATAAAATTAAAAAAACATGTTGCTTTATACAATATTATTTACATAAAATGATAGTATATCCTGTTGTTTGTATAATTTTTAGGACCACATGGGTTATATATAATCTAATATATAAAGTAAATAGATGGGTAACACACAATTAAATGAAGCAGCGAACAGAGCTGCTAGTTCTAGCATAGCTAAGATGGTTTCCACAGCAGTGTATGCCATTACAGTTGGAGCATTTTTTTTCGCATATAAAAAAGTATATTAGATCAAATACAGATAAAAATACATCTACAGACTACAAAGAAGAAAGTATCTCAGATTCAGACTTTGAAATTATAGAAGAAGAAGGTAAATGCTCAGATTCAGGTTTTAAAATCGTAGAAGAAGAAGGTAAATGTTCAGATTCAGATTTTGAAATCATAAAAGAAGAAAGTAAATGCTCAGATTCAGGTTTTGAAATCATAAAAGAAGAAAGTAAATGTTCAGATTCAGATTTTAAAATCATAGAAGAAGAGGGTAAGTGCTCAGATTCAGATTTTGAAATCATAGAAGAAGGAAGTAAATGTTCAGATTCAGATTTTGAAGTAATAGACAACATATATTTAGGTTTAAGAAATATCCCCAATCCCAATAGTAAAATTACCATATCGGGTATTCAACAGAATTCACAGCTTTCAAAACATCATTTTACGCAATAATATATTTCAGAAAAATTACTTATGTTAAATTATTTACACTTTTTACAACTTTAGGTTTATATTATTTCCTACAGTGCTATGTAGTTACTTTAAAAAAGTCATATATTTTGTATAATACCAGAATTTCATATACAATTATACCCAAGACAAACTCTAAATTGTTATCTCCATAATATGGATAAAATAAAAACCTATTAGCCCATCCATAATGTATTTCTTCAAAATGTAACAAATTTTTCCATCAACAATCTGCTATAATAAATCACACTTGCCATTAATGTTACTAACCTTACTCCTTCAATTTATAATAAGTGGTTCTTTACTTATGTAAGCATAATCACATACACAGAAGCATCTTTTATTAAAAACAAACTTATCTTTCCAACTCATATTTTAAATAAAAAGTAATCTTAACTTCAATCTTCAATATAAAGACAATCTACAGTTATTCCACACCAGTACACATATTTATTAAACATATGCAACATTATCTATTAAATTCATTTAATTTAGAGTCTACTTTAATGTCATTGCAAATTCTGCCTACAAATTGATTACCTAAAAATGCGTTATCACATTCAAGTTGCTATTTTATCAATAAGTGACAAATTAAGAAATATGTTATAATAAATAAAGGTATTCTCGTATTAATTCTTTTTATTTGAATCCCATTATTTTTAAGATTCATTTTATCGCTTTTCTTGCTTTATAAGAAAGTCTTACTAGAATTATATGGTTTTTAATAATTCTTTTTATTCTTATATCACACCTCATCTTTCGATCTTAGATCTTTGTTTATGCAAAATAAGTCTCTTAACTATGTTTCAACTAATAGGATATAAACATCACCAAAATAGACATAATTATACATAAACATTTATTTCTTAGCATCAACACCTAACACAACATATCAAAGCACTATTACTTAGTAACAAATAAAAAACCACCTAATAAATAGCACTCGCTACTTCTTTTTGAAAAAGCAACAGTAAGTACTATTTAACTACTATTAAATTACAAAAACTACTAATTAAGTACTTATATAATACTAAAACTTGGATTATACATATTTTTATAATATGTTCTTTAGTTGGCTATAACTGTTAAATCTTTTCCAATATTAAATTGCGTAACATATTTCAAAAGTATTAGATTCATACTGTTTCATAACATTATAAAATAAGCCTAAAAAATATTGTATATCAAGAATTCATTTTTAATATAATTCCTATAACAACTCTTAAGAAAACATACACTAATATTTGCTATATTTATTTAATATACTATAGAACATTTTGTATATTCAAAAATTTCATAAAAAGCTTTTAACAATTGATTAATAACGTTACAATTTCTTATTATAATAGTTAACAAAATCATTAATTTTCAAATCATTATTAAAATTCCACATGCAATACAAGCAATACTAAATAAAAAATATTGCTAAACTTCTACACCATTTGGAAAAACAAACTTTTTTACCCACTCTTAGTAACTACATACATATATCTAATTACTCAACCACCCCTTCCTTTACAAATTGCTCTTTCATACATACTTATTAGCAACTAAATCAATTATCGATTACATAAATAACGTATCTAAATTTACTACTTTATCTTTTATTACTAAAAACACACAATAAAAAACCATTTTACCTATTAACAAAAGTAACTATACTATATGCATGCTGTTTCTTGCTAAGTTACTAGTATTTTCTATACTCAAACAAACTATGTCCCTTATTAACCCTTCATGTCTTCCTTCTTCTGAAACATATTCATTTGATTGTTGTAATAGTATATAAGGATTGTCTCGTACAACAGCATATGGATGTTCAAATACACTTTCACCACTTTCCCCTTCTGATCTAAAGGATCCGTTCGATTCTTGCAATAGTGCATAAGGATTACTTTGTACAACAGCATATGCATGTTCAAATAAATCCGTTCTCTCTTCTGATCTAAAGGATTCACTTGATTCTTGCAATAGTGCATAAGAATTGTCTTGTACAATAGAGTATGTATGTTCATCCAATTGTTGATCTGATACATGAACACCTTCTCTCACAGGAATATCTAAATTTTCACCATTTTGCTGTTCTTCTTCTGGTAGTTTCCATACTACATCATAAACATTTGCAAATCTCATACCATCAGGTAATACTGTCTCCGTTAATGCAGCTCGTCTCCTTACCCTTATATGATACAAAAAATAAACACTGAAACACAATAGACTCATTAAGCAAAAACCTACAAAAAATTTCCCATATGAAAAACTACACTCCTCAGGAACACTTACCTCAAGGCGATCACAATTTCCCCTTTGAGCAATACAATCTCTTACCTTACTAGCTAATGAATTCAACAAACTACGTGCCACATTAGTGGGAACAACGGAATCATTGCTATCTGTATGAAATATTATACGCATACTATTATTTGTAATATTTACAATAGATCTTACTATAATACTTGCATTCCCTGCGTTCGCACCATACAACGTACCAACACAAGATACAAGTTTTTGTATTAACTCTACACACATTCCCCCTAAAGCTCTAATCATTCTTCACCCCTTTGTAATTAAAATAATTCTGAAATATCTGACTATACAAAAATACATCAAAGCATTAATGCAAAAAAAATACACTTAAACTAATATGAACATTAATTAAATGTTGCGTAACCTAAGTACAATAGAAATATTAAGTTGCAAATCTTCTTACCAACTAGATTGATCAAAATACTTTAACAATCGGATATTCATTTCAGTATTCTAAGAAGACATTAAGCAAACTTCTACTCACCAAAAAATAATCACCATTACTTAATTATGCCATCAGTTATTTATCCTACAAATAATATTTCCTATATAAACATCTATTAATTAGTTACTTTATATTCAGTGAAAATACATCAACTTCATTATTTACGATAATACACCATGTTGAAAAACATTAACAGGTTCTATACCTCCTTCTTCTCCTAAATTAACATTAGTAGCCACACCTATTTCTTCATATATATGCTCCTCTTCTTCATCTTGATTGTCTCTATAATGCATTATATCTAGCTCTTCTTCTATACTATCATTATAATCATCATGATGATGACTTATGTTTGACAACATTGTAGTAATTCTTTCTTTGGTTGCTTTTAAACATCTTTTAAGAATACACAAACTAAAAAATATTGAACATGCTGTTACCATACCTAATACTAATTCTGTCCTACCATGATCACCGAACCCACCACAACTACTAGCATAACTGACATCCTCCTCTGGACTAGAACTTTGACTTGCATTAGTACAATTTGCTACTATACCCGCCAACGAATTTATACTGCTAATTATTATTGAAGTATTATCATTAAATGATACGTTATTTTGTATACAATTACTCTGGTCAGCGCCTGAATTATAACGACAAGACCTTAAAGTAAAATTATTCTTGTGAAAAGAAAAGCTTACGTTTCCACCGTACACATTAGATAGAATTTCACAAAACCTCTTACCTACCATATTTAAAGAACCGTCAGTTACTATATCAGCACTGGTTACTGCTGTAGAAGTAGTACTAATTAATTCAGAAACAACACTAGATACTGTAGAAGTAATGTTAGTCAATGTTGTACTAACAGTACTAGCTGTTGGTCCAGAATTTGATGTTGTAGTAGTTCCTATTGTAGAAGTGTTATTGATTGCAGAAGAAGTAGCACCTGCTGTAGAAAAACTGCTTGCTAAACTTGACAATGTAGTCAATGGATTTATTGTAGAACTAACCATTTTCCATCCTTTATAAATTAATTACAATTTTGAATACAAGTATCTTTATAAAATGTACACACACTAATATTAACATTATAGCAATATATATTTTAATTTATAATTGATATTTCCACAATCAATTATAATATCTTTACATAATAATAACAATACTAAGTCAAATTATACAAATTTGCCAACTTAGATGATCCGTAATTACACCACTCGACATTTAATAATACCTTAAGCAAAATTATTCTATCTTTAAATAATCTCAAGATAATTACTAATTATTTACCTATAAGACATTAGGGATTAAAATATAAAATCTTGTTTTAATAGGCTGAAACTTCTTTTGCTTATGATCATTAATTATTAAAATTTACTATAGAAGTAAATGAATATATTAATTAGTAGATACTATTTCCCCTTCTAAATCATTAAATACACTACTAAATTGCAGTTGACCTTCTGCATCATCATCACCATCTTAAGTAATGGTATAATTGGGATTATTCTCCTTCTTTCTCTATTTTTAATTTTTTACACAACTTTTTAACAAATAACAAGTTGCTACTACCTATTTTGTTACCGTTATTACTACAGATTGACACAGAGTTACTTAAGCCATTATTTCTTTGATAATCTTCTTCTTTCAAACCGGCATAGCTCTTAATAAGAATATTATGAAAATTACTTATAGCATTTATAAATATCTCATATAAACCTTATGATAATTAAAACCCACTTATTAATATATTCTGATTAATATAACTTGGAGTTTTATATGAACATTACAAATAACAACCACTATCATTTCTTTCTAACACATGCTTTTGTAATATTGCCCTTTGTAATAGCCACACTTTTAGTGAATTACATCAAATGAGAATCTCCTGTTAATACACTCAATACTCTATCTAATACTTTTGCAAAATTGCCCAGCATATTTTACCTCATTAGATAATTAATTATATACTTTAAACACAAGCACTACTCTAGAAAAAAACACATCTATAATATTAAAAATCGCTTTAACACACACTAATGCTTAGTAATGTATTTATTCATATATAATCAATAACTTTACAATAGCAAGTTATAACGCTTACATATAACAATCCTCAAACTCATAGCATATTCTTATTCTAAGGAAAAGTAATTATCCCAAACATAAGGAAAAATTATAGATAAATAAGGCTCACCGATTCAATTATTATAGAAGTGAATCATTATATAAGATACACCACTGTTTTTTTTGAATTGTTAAACCATTTCTACTTCTCATGAGTACTATTGTACTATAATATTCAAGCACCCCTGCAAAGAGAAGATTTAGCTCCACCTTTTCTTAATTTTACTTAAACATTTACTATTTCATTATCTGCTAAACACTTCTTATCAGAAATTTCTATCCTTGCATTGTCAAATGCAGTATCAGGGAGTTCTAACACCCCACTACTTAATTGATTTTGATTACCAGAATTAGCATTAGATGGAGATTTATGTTTACATTCTCTCAGTATACAATCCACAGATTTTTTTAATACATAACACATTACAAATACAGAACTTGCTGTTAGAAACCCTGATAAAAAAGCTGCAAAGCCATTTTCTATTATGTAATAGCCATCATGATTAGTAGATACATTTGAGCCATGTACACCTACATAGTTTCTAATATTACAAATACTATTTTGCATAGCAGCAACAATTCCCTTATGACTCGTCCCATTGCTCATAACAGTACTGTTAATCTCATTAAAACCAAACAATTCTGTAAAATTCTTTAGCATACTCACCCCATATTAATTAATTATATACATAAAATAATAAGCACCATGATAAAAAAACCATACATGTTTTTTAAAGATTATTTTAAACATACACCAGTGTGTTAGTATTATAAACACAACTAACTATTTTATAACACAAACTATAACATTTTAATTAAACCACATAGCTTTAAACTATAACATCCACACTGTCAAGTAACATTATAGTTCAATTTTAACTATATTAAATTAACAGTGATTTATCATTTACTTCTACTTCTTCTGAATCATCAAGCACATTGCTAGGATTAACATTTACTTGTGCTTCTTCATAAGAAGCATACCCCCCTTCCTTCATTTTTCTAGCCTTAGTAATACACTTTTTTTAACAAATAATAAGATGCAACTATTAAACTTGCTGCTAACACACCTGACATAAATCCACCAATAAAGGAATAAAAACCTATTCCATTATTGTCACCATTCAAGTTCAATTCAGTTATATTTATTGCGCTAGCAGATGTAATATTACTTACATTGCTACCTTGAATAATCATATCAGTTATACTTGTTGCGCTAGCAGATGTAATATTACTTACATTGCAACTTTGAATAATCATCTCTTTAATATCTCTTAGCGCACTTGCAAATTCATACCATGAATCATGAAAAGCAGGACCACTATAATCAAACATATTTACCACTGTATTATTAGCATTTATAAATACTTCGACTTCCGAAGTACTATTACAAGCCTCTACTAATTTAGATAGCATTTTTCTTAAATTCGTCATTACACTTTACCTCAAATAATCAATTAATTATTTCAAATACAAACACTACAGTAAAAAATACACATACTTTACTTTTAATAACCATTTTTAAACCATATCTAACGCTTAATATTACAGTATTATAAATATTATTAACAATCTACAACATAATATAGCATTTTTATCTAAATAACACTTTAATTAAGCTACATCACCTGAACTATAATACCAAAATTTTCATACTACTCAATACCAAGTCGAATTATTTCTGATACAAATAAACATTAACCACTTAACTTACAAATGTAAACAGTATTAACAAGATTTTTAATATACAAACATACAAGAAAGAATAACCTACCCTGAAATACATAAGAAAAAATACACCAAGAATAATTCAAGTTAAACTACAACTCATATTATACATAAGGGAAAATATTCTCCACTCTTACTTCTTTTGAATTATCAAGCGTACTGTTAGGTTGCAGATATTTTTCTGATTCATCTAAAAAAGAGGTTATATCACCTTTGTTCCTCCCTTCTCTAATTCTAGTCAAACAACTTTTTAACAAAAAATAAGATGTAAACACTAGACTTGTTACTACTGCACCTGATACAAATCCAAATGCAAAATTATTAATATTTATTTCACTATCATCATCCAATTTCGATATAGCTTCACTTGCAGTAGCAGATGCACTATTATTACTCATATTTACGCAATTTTGAAAAATCAGATCACTAAGATTTTCTAGCACATCTACAAATGTTCCCCATGTTTCATTTTCAACAATATGATAATCATTATCTCTGCCAGTACCAGAAAATAAATGTACCCATTTATCACTAGCATCTATACGCACATCGACTTCCTGAACATTAACACTATCATTACAAACCCATACTAATTTAGATAATACTTCCCTAAAATTCATCATTACACTTTACCTCAAATAATCAATTAATATATTTCAAATACAAGCACTACAGCAAAAAATATACATATTTTACTTTTAATAACTATTTTAAATACACCTAACGCTTAATATTACGTGTATTATAAACGCTATCTAATAACTCGCAACATAATATAGAATTTTTATCCAAATAACATTTTAATTAAACTACATCACCTAAACTATAATACCCATATTTTCATATTGCTAAATATTAAGTTGAATTACCTTTTAAAAAAACAAACCCTAACCACTTAATTACAACACGAGCAGTACAAACAAGATTTTTAACATATAAACATACGAGAAAAATAGCCAAACCTAAAACACATAAAAAAATATTATAGTTCAACTTTAACTACAGCTCATACTATATATAAGGTAAAGCGTTTACCAATCCTACTTCTTTTGAATCATCAAGCGTACTGCTAGGTCGCAGATATTCTTCTGGTTCATCAGCATAAGCAGTTATATAATCTTCCCCCCCCCCCTGCTTCTAACTCCAGTCAAACACTTTTTTAACAGAAAATAAGATGTAACCACTAGACTTGCTGCTACTACACCTGATACAAATCCAATTGCAAAAGTATTAGTATCTACTCCACCACTATCATCACTATCTAATCTCAATGTAGTGCTACTTGTATTAGCAGATGCACTATTACTATCATATTTTGTACAATTTTGAAGAATCAGATTACTAAGATTTCTTAGTGCGTTTGCAAATATAGTCCATGCATCACCACCACGAATAAAATAACTCATACCTATAGTATCAGCCGTTATAATATCGTCACCAGCACTCAGATGAATATTGTTCCTTGTCCTCCCACCAGCACAACTTTCTATTAATTTATTCAACACTCTTGTGAAATTCATCATTACATTTTACCTCAGATAATTAACTATACGTTTCAAATACAAGCACTATGGAGAAAATATATATACTATTTACTTTCTTTTAAAACACACACTAATGCTTAGTATTACTATTACGTGTATTATAAATGCTATTAATAATTTTGCAATGTAAGCAGCACTTCTATCTAAATAACATTTTAATCAAACTACATCACTTAAACTATAATATCCATATTTGTCATACTACTAAATACAAGTCGAATTATTTTTGATACGAACAAATATTAACCACTTAACCTACAAATGTGAGTAGTATTAACAAGATTTTCAATATATAAACATAAAAGAAAGAATAACTCACACTAAAATACTTAAGAAAAAACACAGCTACAAAATATTATAGTTCAACTTTAACTACATTATAGTAATCTCATTTTACCTATCTCTACTCTTTCTGAATTTGAGTTATTAAGTATAACATTAGGATTTTGATCCATTTTTACTTCACCATCACAAGCGTCTACAATTTGCATTCTTTCGTACTGCTCCCTGTTTCTAACTCTAGCCATATACTTCCGTAAAAAGCAACAAGATGCAACTATTAAACCTGCTGCTACCACACCTGTTACAAATCCACCTGCAAAAATACCAACTCCTTTGTTTTCACCATTATCACTCACACCTAATGCAGCTCTATTTGTGCTAGTAAATGCATTACTTTCACTTACAATTTTACAATTTTGAACAACCAGATCACTAAAATTTTTTAGTACACCTGCAAGCACATTCCATATATTGGTCGTGTTGTAACTATTCTCTTGAGCCAGAGCACTACTATCAGTATCACTACCCACGAATATATACACATACTCAGGATGAGCACGTATCGATATTCTAGAATATTGAGTACTACAATTTTCCACTAATTTATAAAATGCTTCTGTCAAATTCACCATTATATTTACCTCAGATAATTAATCACATATTCAAAATACAAGCACCACAGCAAAAATATACACATGAATTTAAGGATTATTTTAACACAGTAATGCTTAGTATTATAGAATTATAAAATGTTATTAAAACTCATACAATATAAAACAGCATTCTTATTTTAATAACATTTGACCTCTACCTGAATACAATGCAATATCAATGTTAATTATCTATAAAATAAAACATTAGTTAAACAGCCTTAAGATACGTTTTAGCAAATTGCAGCTTGCTTAAAACTACTATCACCATAAATAATCAATTACTATACAAGCAGTAAGATTTATAATACGTATCTGAATCATTTAATTATCATAGAAACCATAGAATAAATATATGTCTTGAATAAAAAGAAGCACATTTACACATTATGTCAAAAATAATGGTAACTGGGCTTCCTATCCACAATCACTATAATAAATATTTGAAGAACATCTTACTTTTTCTTCTTTTGAACCACAAAGATGACTTCTAGGTAATAATAGAGATCCTTCTTTGTAATTTGACAGTCGTAGTTGCTCCCTATCCCATCTCGCCTTTGTAAATAAGTACATCGTATAACACGCCACAAATATAGCACACATCGTCGACGCACCCCAAATAGCTCCCGTAATAAAATAGAAACCATTTTCCTTAGACATTACTGTAAAGTTATCACTACTATCACCGGATGAGACTGAGCATTTTTCATTAACAAGTCTAGATAGATGAACTAAAACACGCGAAAACATTTGCAATGAGTCATCAGCACCACTAGAACCACTAACACAAGTTGTATTTTCTACATTATTTTTATAATTAACACAAGCTTTTGCCGTTACACCACTTTTCTCAACAATCAACATTAAGGAGGTTGTTAAGCCATTACTACATCTCCATAAATTTTTCATTAATGCATATAACATCCTTGCTAAATCGCTAATAAGCACATCTTACCTCATATACTAATTAATATATAATACTACAAAACATACACATTACATGCTACTTTAAGGATTATTTTAAACACACACCAATACTATGTATTATATATATAATTATTATACATAATAGTTCCACAACTAACTATATAATATTTAAATTACATAACAATAACTAAACTATCCTATAATAGGAAAAATCCTAAATCTAACTTGCAAAGATTTATTAGCCATTTAGATAACTAAAATACCATAAGTAGTATTAACAAGATCTCCACAACACATATTGAATAATCCAATCATTACAGAGATCACACCAACAAGAAATATGTTTTCCCTAACACAATATAATATTTTTCATATACTATTCTCTACAAGAATAATGGTAACTCAGTTTTTCAACTATAATGAATAGCTATCATAAAGTGCTTCTTCTTTCGATTCATCAAGAGGACTTCTAGGCAACAAATCATTTTCTTCCTTTGAGCTGTCGATACTAATTAATAAACTTTCTTCCTCTTTAATTCGTTTATTAATTCTTCTCATATATATAAATTGTTGAACTATATACACAATAATATACATCCAACTCATTAATGCCATACCCCATATAATTCCTTCTATAAATTCCAGACCATTTGTACCTCTTCCAGATATTTCTACAAGATCACAATTTTTACGACTACCAAATGCTAAACAATTAGAACCAATACGATTAGATACGTAAAGTAAAGCACGTGAAAATGTTTTCAATGGATCATTACTAAGATCATAACCTTTTGCACAACCTCGAGACTCAACACAGGTTTTTGCCATAACACCATTTTCATTAACAAACATCACAAGAGGCTGGAACTACTGTTCCATTACATCTTCCAAACTCTTGTACTAACATATTTAACGATTTTATAAAATTGTTGCCTATCATGTTTTACCTTATAGATAACTAATACATAATTTAATGTAAAATATAGCAAAAATGTATACAGATATACTACTTTAAGTATCGTTTTAAACACATAGCTAACACTTGCAACTTTTATTATTAACCAATAGCCGTATTATATAAACTATAGCATTTCTACAATTTAAATAAATCATAATAATTAAACTATCACATGCTGTAATACCTTTACTTCAACACCACTAAACTATCAAATTAAACTGTTCCATAATATCAATAAATTTATAGCCAACTTAACCTATAAGGTATATTACTACAAGTTGTACTTTTGCCTACAACTATCAACTATTTAGATAACTAGACTAATCTATACAGAGGGGTACTAATAAAACCCCTAACTTGAATCATAAAAAGAAATAATCTACCCTAAAACATATAATAGTAGAAAACATGGTTACATAAATATAACCTAACTTCAATATAACTTAGTAAATATATTCGCCATTCTACCTTGTGGGTAACTGCTGAAAGCTACAATACATCTTTTATATTTTGAATTATTAAGAATAGTACTAGGTTATATGAAATGTTATTTCATACCTTTATGGGTGTTTCTTTCTTGTATTGTAAGCTTTGTCAATCTAAATTGCTTGACAGTAATATGCATTGCTACTACTAAACTAAAATTGAAGTTGTAACTAAACTGCTACTTTAACATAAAGATGATTTCCTTATTCGTAGAAGTTTTTGGAAATCTTCATCCTATTCTACCCATGCTCTCTATTCCACCCATGCTCTTCATTTCACTTATGCACCTCTTTTCCACACAATAAACTGTAATTAATAAACTTGCTACTACCAAGCCAAATGCAAACCTGCATATAAAGATAGTACTTTGCCAGTATCAACTAAGATCAAACACTATAGATCATTACTTGAATCACACCAATCCGTATATCTTTCAAGAAGTAGATCACGTAAAAAACACATTATTATTTTCAAATACTTTTCATAAAGTATCACTACACTTACTAACATATTGTAGGCAAAAGACTACATTCGAAAAGCTGATCATACTTTATGCCATCAATACAAGCCAATCGAAAAACACACACATGTTCACTTCTAATGATTGCTTTAATACAGCTACATTTTAACTACAACATAATCAGGGAAGTATATTTTCCTATATTAGTAGATACACACCAATTAGCATTATGACAATTAAATACACAACTTTTAAGAAAATACTACATTTTTTTCTTTATCTAACCTAATCTACAAACGTTGCAAACTTACACAAACCTTCTATAATTATATGTTACTTCTTCTTCTTTTGGATCTTTAATGGTACTGCTAGGTAACTGAGTTCGTACCTCTGCACTAAAATGCTGGTATTTTGTCACCTTAATAATAGATTGTTTCATATAATCCTTTAACACACAATAAGATACAAATAGCCAACCTGCCGTTATTAGACCCCATAAAAAACCGTGTGTAAAACTAGCTCTATCATACTCATAATCAGTAGCATCACTAGATGAAGCAAAACATTCATTCTGAACAATACTAGAAAAATAACGTCCTAAAGCAAAAAGTATTTTAAGTGGTTCATTAGTTGCACTAGTACCAGAAATACATACATTTTTTATTCCATGGTTAATACAAGTCTTTGTAGTCACAGCACTGTTATTCATAGCTATCATTAAAGACGATGGAATAACATTTATACACCCCTTAAATGCATTCACTAATGTCATCATTGGAATTGTAATATTGTTAAACATATTTTACCTCATAGATTATTGATCATAATACTTCAATATAAGCACTATAGTAAAAAATACACATAAATCACTTTAAGGATTGCTTTAAACACACATTAATGCTTAGTATCATATGGTATTATAAATATAATCAACGATTTTGCAATATAAGCCATAACATTTTATTTGATTACATTTTAATCAGATCACAATAACTTATTTCAAAATATCTCTAACTCAACATTACTCAATATAAAGCAAAATTACTTCTTAATATGAACAAATTCTAACCACCTAACTCACATATATTTATTCATAATTATTAATTACTTATACAACCAAATACTTACTATACATATTTATAAGAAGAAACTATGCAATATGTTCTTTAATATACATAAGTATAAATAAATTCATACTTTATATTCTCACAGCTTAATTAAGCTTGTACATACAGCAGAAGTAATGATAATTTGTTATTAATATGAAACATGTATCTTTCTATAAAATACTACATTTCTGATTTACAAGAATATTACTAAATGAATCTTAAAACATGTTTTATTATTCTTAGTTATGCTAAAGATTATTATTTTCCCCTCACTAGATATATAAAGCTGTGGCCATATACTATCACCTCTATATACTCCTTTGAAAACTACATGCTTTTGCTTTTTGATAATAATACTTCTTCCTCTTCTGACTCTTCAATAGAACTATCAGGGGACAAATGATCTTCTTCTTCTCCTTGTTCTATATCATCATTAAGTGGTAGATAATTAATCCTACGATGACGTCTCATACATCTAAGTTTATTTATACACATCTTAATTGCACAACAAGATATAAACACTGTACTTGCCGTTGCTAAACCACTCATAAATCCACTTGAATAAGCTCTATCTTCATTACAGTTACCTGGTATATATTCACGATTATAATCTAATATACACCTTGCAAGCAGATCATGTAACATACCTGCTGCCATAAACAGTGAAGAAAATTGGCGACTATGAGTACTACTAGTACCAACTACACATTTATTCTCACCCATACAAGCTCGTCCAGCTATAAGATTTCGAGTAAAAGCAATACTTACATTTCCTGACGTGTCCAAATAATCACCACATCCTATACCCATGTTTTCCACGAATATATTAAATATTCTAGTAAAATTTTCTCCCAACATTTATTTTCACCTCATGAATAATTACATAACTTAAATGCAAGCAATACGGAAAAATATATATGTATTACTTTAAGTGTTATTTTTAGCATACACTAATGCCCAGTGTTGTAATTATAAATATAATTGATAACTTTACAATATAATTAGAGCTTCAATCTTACTAAACATCAAAATTATTTGTATAACATGACAAACATACTACTATTTAACCTACAAGTTGTTAGAATGTAGTATAATATTACAAAACAGATTATTATTTCTTCCCTTCTTCACTAGATATACAAATGTCTCTAGTTCACACTCATATATATTCTTCTGAAAACTATCTTCTTCTTGATAATACAAGTATTTCCTCTTCACCCGGCTCTTCAATAGTACTACTAGGTCGCACAAGATTTTCAACATCTTGATCATTACCAAGAGGTACATAAGCAGCACGGGCTCTCATTCTCCGACAACAAAAATACAACTTCTTAAGTGCACAACAAGATGCAAATACTATAGTTGCTGTTGCTAAGCCACCCATAAATCCACTTAAATAAGCTTTATCTTCATCATAGTTACCGTGAAGATACTCCTCACGATTAAAATATAGTATACATCTCTCAAGCCCATCATGTAATGCACCTGCAGCCATAAACAATGAAGAAAACTGTCTATGAAAAGTCTCAGTACTACCACTTACACACTTGATATTACCCAGACAAGCTGTCCCGTTCATACTATCTCTATCAAAAGCAAGACTTAAATTTCCTGACATTCCAGAATAATCACCACATGCTGTATAAGAGTTCTTTAGAAATATATCAAATATTTTAGTAAAATTCTCTGCCAACATTATTTCTACCTCATTAATATAATTATATATAAATACAAGCAACACAGAAGAATATATATGATGTCACTTCAAGTGATCGTTTTTATCACACACTAATACCTCATATTATACGGTATTATAATAATAGTTGATAATTTTACAATATAATTATAGTTTTCAATATTTACTAAACATCAGAATTATTTGCATAATATTAACAAATATACAATTACTTAACTTATAAGTTATTAGGATTTAGTATAATATATTTTTACAAATTATACTCTTTTCTGCTTACAATCATTAACTATCGAGATAACTAAATTATCATATGAACAGTACTAATAAGATTTTTTACATACCACATATATTTGAACCACTCATTATCATAAAAATGTATGTAAAAAGACTTATCCATTCTGCAATGTATATCGTAAAAGAAGAAACACAACTAAATGATTTAGCATCCATATTCAAGTTTTACATTCCAGAGCTCGAAGTTATTACATTTCCTGCATGGGACTCAATTCCATATAAAAAAAATTCTCCTAATAACTCAATAATGGCAGACAGAATTAAAAATCTATATTCTTTAACTACTATAAGCAGTGATATTCCATACATTATTATTTTAACAAAAAATGCACTTACCCAAAAAGTATTACCTAAAAATGTAATATTAAAAGCAGTACTAAAAATAACATTACAACAGAGGATTTCAATAAATTATATAGTAGATTATTTAAATACTCATGGATATAACCAACATTCAATAGTACAAGATATAGGTGAATTTGCTATAAATGATAGCATAATCGACATATTTCCTATAACTCACACAAATCCTATAAGAATTTCCATATACAACAATTCTGTACAATCAATAAACTATTTTAACTGTAAAACACAGTTAATAGATACTAATTCTTCTTTAGAGAATATATTAATCTACCCTACATCTGAAGTAATAAAACAAACAGAAAATATAGATTATTTTTGTAAAACCTATAAAACAAAAATTAATCAAGATCATAATTTATTAGATGCAATAGTTTCTAGAAAGAAGTATATAGGTGAAGAAAATTTTTTACCCCTATTCTATAAAGAAGAATTACAAAGTATTTTCAGCTATACACAAAATATCACATTGATATTCAACCATAAAACTATTAAAGAAATAGAACAACATAATAATCAAATATATTTAAATTACAAAACTCAGCTATCTTACCAAGTAACTCCTAGTCAACTTTACATAGATTTTGAAAATTTTAAAATTATAACTAGAAAGCTTGATAAGATTATATTTTCTGAATCCAATAATGATATACTTAACTTAGCAGATATTTATACAGATATACAAAACTTCCCTTCCAATACCATCACAACAATACAGCAAGTTCCAGACTTTAAAAGTCTAGCACAAAAAAGACAACTCGATATATTTGAAATCTTAGCAGAATATATCAAAACTACATGTTATAAAAAAAAGCTGATAATAGCTTGCTACTCTACAGGTTCTTTGGAATACATCCAAAATAAGCTTAAAATATTTAATATACAACTATATAAAATAAACACCCACAAAGAAATCTGCTCCCCATATAATATCACTATATTACCAATGGATCATGGCTTTACAACAGGATCCACTACAGTAATAACAGAACATGATTTACTACACAAACAAGATACTATATGTAAAAACAATATTTCAAATATTATTGGCGAAGATATTGATCTAAACATCGGTGATATAGTAATACATAAGGATTATGGTATTGGAAAAATAGCAGAACTCGAAACTATTAAAGTACTCGACAGTTACCATGATTTTATAAAGATAGAATACTATAATAATGATAAACTATTCTTACCTGTCGAAAATATTAACCTTATTACTAAATATGGACAACAAAACACCAACATTACATTAGACAAGTTAGGTAGTACATCATGGCAACAACGTCAAACCAAGTTAAAAAATCATATAAAGAAAATTGCAAAAGAATTATTAGCAGTAGAAGCAGCAAGAAGATTATCTATTGGTCAATCTTTTTCCCCAGATAAAAGTTATCAAGACTTCTGCAATGAATTTGCTTACACTGAAACAGAAGATCAATTACAAGCGATTAAAGATGTAGAACATGATCTATTGAGTGGAAAAATAATGAATAGACTTATTTGCGGAGATGTTGGCTTTGGTAAAACAGAAGTAGCATTACGTGCAGCATTTTTAGTAGCGAGCAAAAATTACCAAGTAGCAATTATAGTCCCAACAACTCTACTATGCAGACAACACTTTATTGTTTTTACAGAAAGATTTAAAAAATTTCCTAATATAAAAATTAGGCAACTATCTAAAATTATCGAAAGATCTGAAGCGAAACAAATAAAGGAAAGTTTATCATGTGGTCAAATACAGATTATAATAGGAACACATGCTATACTATCACAAGAAGTCAGTTTTTTTAATTTAAGCTTACTAATTATAGATGAAGAACAGCAATTCGGGGTAAAACAAAAAGAGTTACTTAAAAAAATTAAAACAAATGTTCATGTTATTTCTTTAACTGCAACTCCAATACCACGCACATTGCATATGGCGTTATGCGGAATAAAGGACTTAAGCTTAATTAAAACACCTCCAAAAAACAGGTTACCAGTTACAAGCTACACTATCAATTATAATGAAACTATTATAAAAGAAGCCATAATCAAAGAATACAACAGAGGGGGCAGAATATTTTATGTTTGTCCACAAATTAACAACATAAAAGATATCAGCAATAACCTAGCAAGATTAGTACCAGAGATTAAAGTTAGTATTGCCCATGGCCAACTTCCAACTAGTAAACTTGACACAATCATGAATGACTTTTTTGATGGTAAATTTACAATACTACTTACTACATCAATCATAGAGTGCGGGTTAGACATTCCTTTTGCTAATACTATCATAATACACAATGCAGACATGTTTGGCTTAGCACAACTCTATCAATTAAAAGGTAGAGTAGGCCGCAGCAGTATAAAAGGTTATGCATACTTCATACTATCAGAAAAAGCAAATCATAAATCCGAGACAAAACTAGAAATCATACAATCAATAGATTCTATCAACTCTGGATTCACTTTATCACTTCATGACATGGACATCAGAGGATTTGGCAATTTAGTAGGAGAAGAACAATCAGGAAATATAAAAGACATAGGAATTGAATTATACCAGCAAATGTTAGAAGAAGAACTCAACTTTTACAATCAAGATTCTAAAGATCTATATCATGTTAATATTAACATCAATATTAACATCAGGATTCCTGAACATTATATAAAAGATATAGGATTAAGAATGAGAGTATACAAAAGAATAGGTAGTCTTAGAACAAAAGAAGACATAGATAATTATCATATAGAGCTAATTAATAAGTTTGGTAAGTTACCAGATGAAGTAGAAAACTTATTGAATACTATATATATTAAACAACTATGTGCAACTATTGGTATATGCGAAGTAGAACAAGTAAAAAATACAATTTACTTCAAAATGCACAGTAACGTAAACCTTGCAAAAGAAGTTTTAGATTATTTAATGAGCAATCCTTTAATCTTTAAAATACAAAGTAACGGTATATCAATGCTAATCAGTAATAGTTCCTATTGCATAATAAGTTTTATAGTACATCATTTAAAAAAAATAATCTCTTTACTACACTAACCCTAAAGTAACTTTTTTTTATAAATCGCGTACTTGTTGACAAGTTATAACACTTCGAAAGACTCGATATTGACCTAAAAAACACTAAACTTATAACACTTACTTTATAAGTTAGCATTTAAATTATGGGTTCTTTACTTTACTTATAAGCAAGTCTTACAGTTACTATAATAGATGAAAATGACTACAACCTTAATTTCCATTTACACGGAAAGTAAGTATCCAATCTGACCATTCAACATTAATGTACCAGAGTAGTCTATAAACAGTTAGTGATTACTACAGTAATATGCAGAAATGTGATTTTATTAAATTATTATCACTTTGTTTTAACTTTACAATTCAACGTTGTAAAGAATACGGTTTTATGGTAGTATTTTTCCCAAATACTTAATGTATATCCTAATGTATATATCTTTAAGTATCTTTTCCTTTTATGTTTAAAGAGGTGGAAATGTTTTTCAAGTTCTTCAGCAATCATAATCTTTCAAACTTTTTTAATCAGATTTGTCAAACTGTAAATGAAATAATCAATGGAACTATTCAACAAAACAACCAACTCCAAAGCAGCATAAGTTTCTTTTATGAAGCAACCTCAACATTTTGCCATGGTAATTCTTGTACTCATCAAAATCATTATTGTGGCTATAAAAGATTGGTTGTTCACTGGATAAATTTACTAACCTCCCAGTTAAAGAATTGTTTCCTTCAAGAGGATAATGGAATAAACAATATTGCTTCTAATAGTCCTACTATCATATCTTGTGATAGTAGGTTTAATCATTCCGCATTTATTAATGGCCTGGTTGGTGCATTTATTATATGTACAGGTATATATTTAGCTGTGTATTGCGTAAAAAAATTTACTCCTAACCAAGCATTAAGAGCAAGAAATAATATTTATACACCATTTAAGGGGGGGGGGGAGGCAACCAGTAGCACTTACTTCTAGAACATCAGAAGAAAGAGTGGAAATTTTACCTGAAAATGTAGAGGAAGAACATATATACGAAAATCTAGACACCTTGATCAATGTGGAAACTTGTCCAATAACTACTCAACAAGAAATAACTAGGTTATAGGTATACACTAGATATGTATACCATCTTACTTACGCATAAGTAATATTAAGAATTATCTCTTCTTATAAAATATTAGTTTACTAGGCACTTGATAAACATTAAATTTAGAAAGAAAATTTACTCCAAGTACATTAATGATTCCTATAGAATTACACTAAACGTGGTTTTATTAAGTTATTATGATCCCATTTTAGTTTTACAACTTAATATTGCAAAAACGCAATTTTATGAATAACATTTCTAGTGTGCAATGTGTTTTCAATCAATGTGTATATACCTTTTTTATCACACTTTTCACATTTAAAGGAGTAAAAAATGTTCTTCAGTCAATATAATCTTACAAATTTATTTTATCGGCTTTGTCAAACTGTAAATCGAACAAACAATGGATCTGTTCTACCAAACAACCAAGTGAACTATACGTTAAATATTAAGCATTATGGAACAGGATCAGTATTCTGTTACGATAACTCTTGTACATATGAAGGTCATGGTTATAATAAGACAGGATTAGTTCATAGTTGGATGGATTTCTTAACTTCTCAGTTAAAAAATTGTCTTTCTCAGGAAAACTACACTGGCACATATAAGCATCCTAGTAATACTATTATATACTGCGATAAAAATTTTGATAGATATGATTTTATGTGTGGGTTATTTATAGGATTTACAGTGTGCGCATTTATATACTTTTTGTATGCTTATTCCCTAAATACTTCCTCCCAAGAGCAAGGATGAGTAATCACACAACATATAGTGAAGAGAAAAAAGAACTAGTAAAAGAATATCTTAGAAAATTAGAAGAAACCACCAGAATTTCGCTTGAAGATACAGAAGAAGAAAATCAAGAGGAACAACACACATATAAAAGCGTGAATACTTCTATTACGATAGAAAGTTGTCAATCGACAACCACTTCAGAACAAAGTAGCCTCCTCATAGAGCTATAAACATGATACTACCTTGTGTTTATACATGTTAAACGCTTCTATTAAATTTAGCAAATGCGTGATTAGCTTGACAGATAATGTATTATAGTCCACAATGACTTTTAGCTTTATAATTCAACGTTGTAAAGAATATGCTTTCATTGTAGCATTCTTCTTGAGTATCCAATGCACATTTTTAATATATATCTTTCTTACAACATTATTCATATCTAAAGGAGTAAAAAATGTACTTTAGGTTTTTCAACGATCAAGATTTTACAGAGTTTTTTTATCAGATTTGTCAAATTGCAAATGAAATAATAAATAAAACTGGTGTACTAAACGACCAATGGCAAATTGTATTACGTATTTTAGGTAACAAAATGCTTTCAGTATTATGTTTTGGCAAGTCTTGTATTTATCAAAATCATGGCCCTATTAGTAAAAAATTATTCGCTCATTGGATGAATTTATTAACTCTTCAACTAAAAAATTGCCTTTACCACAAGGATAATAATGCTTTTATTGACCCCAATACTACGTTATGTAAAAGTAATTTTAATTATCCTGCCTTTGTTAAGGGATTTGTCAACACACTTATTATATGTACAGTTACATGTCTTTTTATATATTACAAAGAAAAAATTACTCGTTACAAAACTTTCAAAGCAATAAGAGCAAGCGATAATATTTACACTCAAAAAAAGGGGGAGATGAGGGAAAACAAATATTAGAACTTGCCCCTAGAATATCAGAGGAAGAAGTGAACCCTCTACCTGAAAATGTAGAAGAAGGAAATCAACAGGAAGAACACATATATGAAAGTCTAGATACCTTGATCAATGTAGAAATTTGTCAATCAGTAACTTCTTCACTTCCATACGAAGTAACTAGATCATAGGTATACACAACATGTATACTGTCTTACTTACAAGTAATATTTAAGAATTATCTATTCTTATCAAATACGCAAACGTTTTACTACGTGCTTGATAAACATAACTTTAGGAAGAAATTTACTTTAAAAACAACAATGATTGCTGTAAGCTTATACCGAAATGTAGTTTTATTAAACTATTATCACTTCACATTAATTTAATAACTCAGCGTTGCTAAAAATGTTGTTTTATGGTAGTATCCCTCTTAAGTATCCAATACTGATTTAACATATATCTCTTTTGCAACACTCTTCGTATCTATAAGGAGTAAAAAATGTCTTTCAGGTTTTTCAAAGAACACGATATTGTGGTATTTTTTAACCAGATCTGCCAAATTGTAAGTGGAGTATTCGATAGAAATGTCCCATTAAAAGATCAGTTGCAAATTACGTTAAATATCATAGGTAATAAAATATTTTCAATACTATGTTTTGATAGACCTTGTACTTATCAATATCGCGGCCCTAATGAAAAAAAATTGGCCACTCATCTTATAAGCTTATTAACTTCTCAGTTAAAAAATTGTATTTCCCACAAGGATAGTGCTGTTTCTACTGATCACAGTGCTATATTATGTAAACATAGTTTTAATTATTCCGCATTTATTAATGGCTTGGTTGGTGGATTTATCGTGTGTACATGTATATATTTCGCCATGTATTACGACAAAAAATTTACTCTTAGACAATTAAGAGCAAGAAATAACATTTATACAGAAAGGAGAAAGCCACTAGTAAAATTTGTTCCTGAAACATCAAATGAAAGGGTAGAAATTTTACCTGAAAATGCAGAAGAAAATAAAGAAGAACCTATATATGAAGATGTAAGTACTACAATCAATATAGAAACCTGCAGACCGATAACTGTTGTACATAATGCAAGGTAACTAGACTTATAAATGTACAAAACATTGTTATGTATTTGATGAACATCAAGTTTAGGTCTTAATCGCCAATGGTCACTGCAGGTTCATGCTGAATCGTGATTTTATTAAATTATTATCACTTTATCTTTACAACTCAGTGTTGCAAAAAACATAGTTTCATGATAAAGTTCCTTAAACACTTAGTATATATTTTCAGTATTCACACTTAAATAGAGTAAAAAATGTTTTCTTCGCAGTTCAACCTTACAGGGTTATTCCAGCAGTTTTGCCAAGCTGCAAATGAAATAATTAATAGAGTTACTCAATCAAACAATCAAGTGCAAATTACATTACGCATTGTGGCTAACAGGATGGTTTCAGTATTATGCAATGGTAAGTATTGTAAGAGTCAGGATCATGGCTATATTTACACAAGAGGATTGATTATTCGTTGGATCAACTTATTAACTTCCCGGTTAAAACACAACTTTTCCCAACAACATAATGCTGATACAGATAACTATCCTATTATGCTGTGCAAAAGTGGTTTTTATTAATTAGAATTTGCTACGGGATTGGTTAGCGCACTTTTTATGTGTACAGGTATATATTTTTCTTTTAAAATTTTACGTGAAATGTCTAATTGCAACCAAGCTTTAGAGAGAGTAATAGCAAGAAATAACATTTACATACCATTTAAGGGACGAAGGGAACAAACAGTAGAGGAAAGAGTAGAGATCTTATCTGAAAACATAGAAGAAGTAAATCAAGAGGAACAACATATATATGAATATCCGGATACTTTGATCAATGTAGAAACTTGTCAACCAATAACTGATCTATCTTTACATGAAATAACTAGATTATAGATATGCACAGGTATATATACCGTCTTACCCGTACATAATAAGCAACATTAAGAATTATCTTTCCTATCAAATAGCTATCAAACATAAACACTACTAATACATTTGGTAAATTCAAATTTAGGAAAAAAGAGCTCTAGTTCATAAACGTTAATTATTGCTGTAGATTTATCCAAGACGCAATGTTATTAAATCATTATCACTTTACTCTCACAACTTAGTGTTGAAAAAAACATAGTTTTATGGTAAAATTACCTTCAGATATTCAATTAATTATACCTTTCTTTACAACACTCTCTACATTTAAAGGAGCAAAAAATGCCTTTCATGGAGTTTAACCTTACAGAGTCATTCCAGCAGTTTTGCCAAACTGTAAACGGAATAATTAATGGAGTTACTCAACAAAACAACCAGGGGGAAATCACATTACGTATTACAGGTGACAAAATGGTTTCAATATTATGTCATGGTGAGTCTTGTACTAACCATAACAATAGTTACACAAAAGAATTGGTTATTCGTTGGATAAACTCATTGGCTTCCCAGTTAAGCTGTTGTTTTTCGCAAGAATATAATGCTAACAACTACTCTGCAACTTTACACGAAAGTAGTTTTGATTACTCAGCATTTGCTATAGGATTAGTTGGCACATTTGCTTTGTGTACAAGTTTGTATCTTTTTCTTAAAGCTTTATGCAAAAACTCTAATCACAATCAAACTTTAGAGAGAGTAAGAGCAAAAGGCAACATTTACACGCTACCCAAAGAAGAAAGGAATAGACAAACAGTAGGAATTATTCCTAGAACATCAGAGGAAAGAGTGGAGATTTTATCTGAAAACACAGAGGAAGAAAATCAAGGGGAAGAGCATATATATGAAAATGTAGCTATTTCAACCAATATGGAAACTCTTCAATCAACAACTGTTTTACCTCAAAGTGAAGTAACCAGATTATAAGATATACGTGTTACTCCACACATGAATTAACATAACCTTTTTTTTGACTCAAAACAACATCAAATCTACAAACATTCTTGTTGTATAGTTTAAAATTGAATTCAGGAAATGTATAACTATTATGACAGTTAATATCCATAAAAAAAATATGGTTAATTCCATAAGGATCAATGACAAAGCGTGATTTTATTAAATTATTATAATTTTATTTTAATTTTGCAGCTCAACGTTGCAAAAATGTAGTTTTATAAATGACATTTTTCAGTGTTTGATATATAAATATCCCAAATATACATTTTGTTACATTTTTCATGTTCAAAGGAGAAAAGAATGTTTTTCAGTAAACATAATCTTACAAATTTTTTTTATCGGCTTTGTCAAACTGTAAATGAAATAATTAACGGAACTGTTCAACCAGATAACCAGTTACAAAGTGTGTTAAGTATTAGTAGGTACAATGAGATAGTAACAGAATTTTGTCAGAGCAAGTTTTGTACGAGTGAACGCCATGGCCGGAATAAGGTAAGATTAGTATCTAGCTGGATGAATTTTTTAACTTCTCAGTTAAAAAATTGCCTTGCCCAGAAAAATTACACTGGTAAATATACTCATCCTAGCAAGACCATTATTTATTGCGACAGTAATTTTAATCACTATAGTTTTACCGACGGGCTAATTATAGGACTTGCAGTATGTACAATTTTATGCTTTTCCATGTATCTAATAAAAGAATTTGCTAGTAAACAACCCCTAAGAACAAAAAAAGCAAGAAATAATATTTACACATCATTCAAGGGGAAAAGGGAACAAATAGTAGAGCCTACTACTCCTAGAACATTAGAGGAAGAAGTAGAAATTTTGTCTCAAAACACGGAAGAAGAAGATAAAGAGGAACATATATATGAAAATGTGGATACTTCTATTAAAGTAGCAAGCTGTCAACTGATAACCACTTCAGTACAAAGTAATTCTCCTGTGGAGACAAAAATACGTAGATCATCCTGCTCATATATAGTAACATAAGTTCTTGATAAATAGCTACTAAAATTATAAAAGCTTTTATTGAATTATAGGAAATGCATAACTGCTTCGACAGTCAATGTTTATCAAGAAAAATTGTTATTAGTCTATGACGATTTTATTAAATTACTATAACTTTATTTTAATTTTGCAACTCGACGTTGCGAAATATGTAGTTTTATAGTAACATTCTCTTTTAAGTACCAATATATACCTTTTTATAATATTCTTAACATTTAAAGGAGTAAAAAATGTTCCCTAGCTTTATTAGTAAACATTTAATTAGAAGACATGTGGATTTGATCCTAGGCAAAGTTTGCCAAATTATAAACAAATGCAGAATGGATACAAGTAACTATATTTGCAACCGGACTCTTTATACTAACCTGGACTTTAACAACGACGGCATACATGGGCTCTTCTGTATAAAACACAAAGATCATATAGGATGTATTACAGATACAGTAAGTGAAATCCCAGTAGAATCAATGACCTACCAAGACCTAGGAAGCATAATTACTCACTGGATGGAATATCTATCTGATAACTTAAGAGGTTGTATAACTCATAATACTTCTTACGTAGAATTATGTGACAAAGATTTCAACTATACTGAATTTGTAAGAGGTATAGTTATCTCATGTTGCGTACTTACAACTTTATGCACTTTCAAGTTTTTGATAAAAAAATTTATGCTCAGTTCAGCCTTAGAAACAGGAACTACTACAGACATTAAAAATAACACTTCCTTTATTGGAAATATATATACTTCTAGAACACAAGAGGAAGACAGACTAAAAATCTTATCTGAAGAAGAATTGGAAGAAAGTGAACATGTGTATGGGAATCCAAGTACTTCTATCGATGTTAACATGTGTGAACCAAGGTCTAATTTAATGCACAGTAACCCATAAAAAATAGGCATATTTATTCTTAAGGAGCAACATAAACTTGACTAGAGAAATCAATATCCATAAATGTTGAATTTGGAAAATCCACAGTTAGTTTAGTTCATAAAAAAAACAGTCAATTATTACTTCAGATTTAAATTGAAGCACTGCTTTGTCATATATTTTTTATTGTGACAGAAATAGTTGACTTATGAAAATAATGTAGTTATCCATAAACAAGCTTATTGGCAGCTTTGCTAGCTATAAGTACACATAAATCAACAATACATTCGAAACATTTAGTATTGCATAGAATAAATTTATAAAAGTATATCACTTTTAACAAATAACTAGTTTTGCTGTAAAACCCTGTAAAAAATTATAATATTATGTTTTGTAACACATATTGCTGGCTAACCTTCTATTGTTGGGATAAATAATTCTACTGTAATTAGCCTTAACACTAATACATGCAACAGTAGGGTTAATTATAATGAATTTGCCACTATATAATGCTTGTATTTCATATCCTGCTACAGCTATTTGAAGAACCTATGCTGGAAAACCACACTTACACTAATTCTTTCTACAGTAGGGTAACCCAACCATACATTTTTCGAGCACACTATAACTCCACAATACTTTTCCATTAACATAGAAAATTGTCAGTCAATAGTTCTTTCCTTTTGAATACAAAAGTAATTAAATCACAGTAATACAGATTAGGTATACTGTCTCACTTATATTCAAAACAACAACAAAAACCATATATAATGATGTAATTTCTATTCTTATATGTCCATAAACATAAGTTTAGGAAGTGATTTTATAATGTATAACTGACTTAACGAAAATTAATACATAAAAAAAGAAGATTTAGTTTTATCAGTCAATAGCTACTTTGAAGCTTATGTAGAAGCATCACTTTACTAAATTATCATAATTTTTGAATATTTATAATTTAACACTGTAACAATGTAAGCTCAATGAAACAACATATTTGTATAATATAGACCCATAAACAATTTTTTTTAAACATTTAATATACACCTTTAGTACAACATTCTTTGTAATACCGCCTATTTCAAATAATATACTGAGTAAAAAATGTTTTTTAGCCTTATAACACAATCAATTAAAACTAACGTTTCTAATTTTTTTAACCATATTTGTCAAGCTATAAATGTACATGGAACAACCAACAGTTCCACTACTTCAGCAGATCTTCGAAGTGTATTAGGTTTTAACCGTGACAGCAGTACGATTACACAATTCTGTCAAGATATGTTTTGTACAAAACAAATTCATAGTGATAATCGTTTTAAATTAGCTAAATATTGGTTAAATTTATTAGATATTAAACTAAAAGATTGTATCCCCTCCTGGCAGAATAGCAGTATTACAAACAATACTCCTTCATCTATTCCTTCTGTTAAATCATGTAAAGATTTTAGCCATATTACATTTTTTACTGGCCTAGTTACAGCATTTATGGCATGTATATATTTTTATTTGCTTTCACGTCGGATAAGAAAAGAAGTTAGGAGTAGTGTTTTACCCTTAAGAACAAGAAGGAGGCAAACTAATAACGTTTATACTTTTCACAGAATGAATACCCAAAGCAGACCTCTTCCTAGAACGCCAGAAGGAAGAACAGGAATTCCGCATGAAAATACAGAAGTAGAACCTTTATACCAAAATGTAGGAGAGGAAGAAGAGCATATATATGAGTATATCAATATTGATCCAAACACCTTTATTAATGTAGAAAACTGCCAATCAATAGGTCTCTCATCTCAATACGAAACAACTAGGCAATAATTACTACCCTACTTTTGATAAAACAATATACAAGCAAGTATGCAATATGTTACCTGCAGAGCTATAAATATTAAATTTATGAAACGTACAGTCAATTTAACTAAATTAGTTAGTATAAGGAAAAAAAGAATATCTACTCCATAAGCAGGTAAGACTTGCGTCAAGGTAGAATCACAAAAAGTACAATTTTATCACACTCTCTTTAAATATTATAAATTCATGTAGCATAAACGCTGCACTTGTGATACAGTATGTGTACTCTATAAGTTTAGGGGGAACGTCTCCTTTGAACTTTATTATATATTTTTAAAGTAGTATGTTTTATCTATATGACTTATGCTCAATTCCATAACTGAGTAAGAAAATGTTTGATCAGCTTTTAAACAGAAATTTAGTTACAAGACATTTGCGTATAATCGCAGATTACATTAGTGACATTGTAAACATATGCAAGACTAAGTACTTCTTGTGCGAATACGAGCATTTAGAATTTGGATTGAAGTTTAATAACCAGGATATAGTTTCGTACTTTAATAGAACATTTTTTAAATATGCAAGCACAATTCCAGTCCTTAAGCAGGATTCAACTAAACCAGCTAATCCCATAAGCTCATCAAGGGTAACTATTGAGTGGATGAAATACTTAGTCTTCAAGTTAGAAAGCTATCTTTTAGGACAAAATGAAGGTAGCGTGAGTCATATTGCTTCAACTCCCGACTCATGTGAATATAAGTTTAACCATATTGCATTCATAAGTGGCATGGTTATCACCAGTACAGTATTGGCTAGTTTATACACTATTTACCTTTTAAGAAAAAGATCGAACCCTACTATTCAAACCCGAAGTATTACAAGCACATACAACATATATGTAGAATGGAAAACAAACAAAACCATTCCTCCAAGTAATATGGAAACCACATTAACAACTATAGAAGAAGAAAATATATATCAGGATATTCACCCAAATACTAATGTTAACGTAGGAAGTTGTCAATCAAGCGCTTTCCGCAGGTATACACTATAAAAAAATATATAGACAAGTAACAACATAAATACATGTAGGGCAAAAAAGTTTCTTTATCCTTAAAACTAACCATATCAATGCACAAAGGTATAACATACATAGTATTTATTCTTAGGAAAGCATATCATATATGTGATACATAGCTGGTTCTATCACATACTTATAAACACTAAACTTAAGAAGCCAGTTTTAATAATTTATAAATATTCAATTGTGCTTTAAGCTTATATTGATGAAGAATTACCTTGTTAAATTACATTCAAATATCACAACTTAATATTGCAAATAAATTAGCTTTATGAGAAAATACAACACATTCATGAATAACTTTTTTTAATACACAATACATATTCTTAGTCTATGTTTAAATTATAATTGAGTAAAAAATGTTTAGCAATTTTGTAAAAACATCAATTAAAGCACATGTTGATAGGTTATTTATTTTTGTCCATAATTTTTTCAATAAAACATGCACAACAAGAAATGATGAAATTTGTAGTAAACTTCATGTCCAAACTGGAGTAAGCTTTGATCATGATAGTATGCTTGGAGAAGTATGTAGGATAATCTATAGCAACACATATTGTTACAAGGATACAATTTATAGTGAAAACACAGGAGAGTCAATCATTTATTGGATGAAATATTTAGCTCATAAGTTAGAAAGTTGTATTTTCAGAACAAGCAATCTTATTGTAGATCAGGTTAATCCAGCTATTCCTACTAGTAAGTCATGTTCAGATAATTTCAATCACGCTGCCTTTATGCGTGGCCTAGCTATAGCATATGCATTGTTAATGGGCTTATGTACTATTAACCTTTTAAAAACCAAATTAAGATCTCATTCTATCTCAAAAGTAAGAAAAAGCACAGTTATTAGAGATAATATTTATTCAGAAGTCCCATACAAAAATATTCCTAAAACAGATAGCATGACAACTATATTCAAAGACACAAAAAAAAAAACAAATCTTCTAATCTAAGCACCACTATTAAGGTAGAAGATTGTCAATCAATTGCCCTTATATTTCCAACACGAACCTAGACTATAAAAATACACAGACAGGAGCAGTGATATATAAGTAACACTAATACATGCAAGAAAAATATTTGAGAATACTAATAAAAATATCTCTCCAATGTAAAAATCCTCAACCAAGAAGTGTTTCATAACTAGAATTGACTACATAATACACAAACAGGTATAGTACCATAAATTCCTAAATACTAAACTTAAGAATATAGGACTGGTTTTGTTAGTTTAATAATTCACTAATGTGTAAAAAATTAATTTATAAGTAGTTAATTGCTTTAGGTTTACATTTCAAATTTTACCTAAATATCTACAATTTTATATTGTAAAAATATCAATTTCATGAGACAATTTAACCTATTTATGGACACACTTTTTAACCCTCTTTTCTGTTATATTAATAAAATTTGGTAGAAAAATGTTTGATAATTTCGCATATATATCAATTAAAGAGCATTTCAATAGAGCCTTTGTTTTTATTTGTAATTTTTTTAATAAATGTAGAACAACAAATAATGAACTTTGCAACAATAATGATTGCAATAATTATAGTGTCCAAAGCGGTCTAAGCTTTGACAATGATAATAACGTACTTGGAGAAATATGCCGCACAGAACATAAAATTACACATTGTTACAGAGACACAATTTATACTCAAGGCATAGGTACGGCAATTGTTCATTGGGCTAGACATTTAGCATCCGAATTAAAAAATTGTCTTTTTACAACAAATAGCCGTAGTATAAATCCCACTAATCCAACTACTTCTTCTGCTAAACAATGCAGTTTTAATTATCAGGAATTTGTGGACGGTATAGTTATAGCATGTGGAATAATATTAGGCTTATACGCTATTAAGCTTTGTATAAAAAAATTAAGTAAGAGAGCGATAAATAACATAGGAACTAACGACAATATTTATTCAGCCGCTCCAAGCAAAAATACACTAGAAAAAAAAGAAGCTGTATATGAGGATATTGATCCTCTAATTAAGGTAGAAATTTGTCAAGCAATTACTCATTCAGCCCAAAAATAAATAGATAAATAGTAATATATAAGAATATATATGGAAATTGAGAATACTGTGATCCAAACACTTTTATAGCTTCTTTCTAGCCTTAAATGACTATCAGCATATACTTATAAAATATCCTATTTTAAAGAAAGTGACACAAACACATGTAACGACATAGTTGCTCTTTATACACGTCCATAAACATTAAACTTAGGTTATAGTACTAGTTTTACTGACTTGACAACTTTACAAGTAGTTAATTGTTTGAAGCTTACATTGAAGAATCACTTCTTAAATTTATCTAAATATTTACAAACTCAATATTGCAAAGATATTAGTTTTATGGGACAATAGGGCACACCTATAAATAACCTTTTTAAATACTACAATACAACTTTTAGTATATTTCTTTGTTATTTACTTATGTTTAATTATAATTGAGTATAAAAATGATTAGTGCGATAGCAACATTAGTTAAATGTCATATTCTCAAAGCTGCAAACGGATTTTGTAGATTTATATGTCATAATCAATATATTTCATTTCAAGCTGCATCCAGTCTTAATAATGAGGTCACGGTTACATATTCTTGGGAAGAAAACCATAATAATGTAATTACCAGTAACGGTATAGATCCCAGTAAAAAAATAACTTATAAAGAATACCTAGCAAGATCAATGGTGCAGTGTGTTAGACATTTTCTTAATAAAGTAGGCGATTGTATTCCTGATACAAATACACATCAAAATATAGATAAAACTGTTTACCACAAATCATGTAAAGGTAACTTTGACTACACCGCATTTACCCAAGGTCTATGCATTGGATCTGCTATACTCTTGAGTTTATATTTTGTCAGCCTTCTGATACGGCAATCTTATTCATTATACAAGCCAAATCCATTAAATGGAAGTACAGAAAACCTTGACAATGTTTATATACAATTTTCTCCACTCCAAAAACATTCTTGTACTCAAAGAGAGCAAGATGAAGTTCTTTATGAGAATATAGTGAATACTAATATTAGTATGTGTAACTTAAACCCAGGAATTAATAGTAGGCAAATTGATTCTAGAGGTTAGAAGACTTTTGTTATTTCTAGCGTATATAAAAAGCTGATAATTTTAGTATACTCAATTAGGATCATCTCATTACAAACCTATCTTAAAAGATATTAATTCAAAACCACATGATATCAACCTCTACGGCGTGAGTTCCTAAATTCAGAGTCACGAAATACAGGAAGCAAAGGTTGTACTATTGGCAAGATTAGCCTTTGTCTTCTATTACTTCGTTGTTCTAAATATTCAAGACATGCAAAAATGGTTATTGATAATACAACAATAAACAAATAAATAGGAATTAATAATGTTATAGCACCATTATTAATACTACGACTACTATTAGTATCTAAGCTAGACATATACAATACATATAAACACACTTAATTATAAGTACAATACTAAATAATGTACTGCAATTATATTTTGACTTCTAGCATGAACATAAATATAACTTTTAATTGAATATAAAATAAATTATTCACTTAAATTAGATATTTACAAAATAAGTAAAGTACTACTGGCAACTTTTGTTGGAACTTTAAAAAGAGTAAACTTTCATAATCACTTTACTTAAATTGTAATTTCAAATAATACAAATCAGCTTTATACTTAACCTTAGTAGCCTAAATACATAAAATACTACTTATAAAATAATAAACATTAACCTCTACGACGTGAATGTTCAAAGTCAGAAAAAAAACCGTTTCGCACATTTACTTGTGCTAAAAGCTGTACTATATTATCTATTTCATTTACCAAAGGTTGTTCTATAGCTCTTTCTAAAGGCTCTATAACTTCTTCTAAAGGTTCTATAACATTTTCCTGTCTTACTTGCCTTATAACACTTCGTTCCCCTACAAAGAATAGAATAAAATTCGCTATAATTAATACTATAGCAGAAGAATACAGAATCAATAACCTTAAAAGAGTATCATTGTCACTATTACTAGAATTCAAATTAGGCATACATAACTCGATAATACACACCAGCCATCATTATATAACACTAAAATATAGTGTAAACCATAATTTTGAATTTTAACATAGGATAAAAACAGAATTACTAATTTGAAAACAACGTTTAATTGTATATTAAATAACACCATTTACTCAAGTCAGATATATATGAAAATAATATTACAAATAATTCTATTACAATTACTCAGTATGACAACTTATATACAAATAATCTTATAACAGGTTCATTTTAAATAAACTCTGCATAATCACTTGCATTAAATTGTAATTGTTAAAAATAAATATAAAGAAAAAGCATAACTAATATGTACAAGATTTTATAGTAGCTTAAATACAATAAAATTACTACAAGACTATTTTCAAAAAATGCCATTAAAGGTTTATAATATTAACCTCTATGTCGTGATTCTTCAAATGTAAAATTATTATCTACTACAGGCTCCAATTTGTATTTCTTCTACTTGTCCTCCATTATTATCAGCCAGGCTTTCAAAACACATTACACAGAAATGCATAACCGCACACACAGTCCTACAAAATAAAATAAAACAAGTATATCTGTTTCACTATCAATACCAATAACAGTAGTGTTATTAGTAGCACTATTATTAAAATACTATCAGTAAAATTTAAAGCAACCATATATAAAGCTTATATAAATACATACATTAACTATAATATTAGACAATATAATATAAAGTTAAAAATTTCAGCATATTATAAATAAAAAATCAACAACATTAATATTAACAATAAAATAATTAAATTATCTATTAAAACTAAATATTTACAAATAAGCATCGCAAAACCATTACAATTATTACATATAACGACAAAGTTTATGAGATAACCTCATTTATACAAACATGAAACCCATCCCTAATATTAAACAACTATAAACTTATCTCTTTACCATTGACCTTAATACATCATTGCACTCTGCTTACTTCTTACACTTGTACAGGAAAATAGATTGTAATTCATGCCTAGAACTATAATTTTGTAGACACCTCTACTTATGTTAATTATCTATATAATTAATATTTTAAAACTTATGTTTAGTTCTACTTGCATAAAGCAGCAACAGCATAATCTACTAACTATATTTTATTATCTTTTCTAGAGTATAAGTAATATTACTACTTTACAATACACCACTAATAACAGAAAGATAATGAGATTTCAAATTACTTACTTTGTATGTATATACTAGTTCACATTATTAACCCACTTACTATATTAACAGCATACTAGATAGAAACATATACCTATCATAAATGTTGAATCTAACAAATTTGGGTTATTTTATAGCAAGCTTGATCATTCCTTTTTATACAGTAAATAACATTATTTTTCTAACAACCAGATTTTTTTTTACCATAATCAATAATTCAGCAATATTTACTTACGACAACTACACATATAGCACATTCCTATAGTACACTTGACAACAAGGTCCAACAATACCTGAAAATAATTCTAAAGAGAATCCATATTACTATTACATTATCAGATATATGCCAGGAAATAAAAGCTTAATATTCCACATATTATCAAAGTGTACTAAAATAAAAATGTTACTATTTCTGTAATGAATTATCATCATATACAGTAATAGGAGAAGAAGTACGTGCTAATTTATATGATACTGGAACAACAGATTCCAAACATACTACACTGGGTACATATTCTCTTTTTTCTTCCATTACTTCTTCTTCTATAGGAGGTAACACCACAACATTGGCTTTCTTTTCTTCTTGAAGTTCAACAATAACCGTAGATAATTTATTAACTTCTCGTCTTGAACTTTCTCGATTAACATAATTACAAGTTCCAGAAGTAGCAGGTATTACACTTAATTCGTCAATAACATGGTTACTCATAGCATTTCTTCTTTCCTCAATATTACAGATACACTTATGTATTAAAAATCCTGTTACAAACATTAATGTTATGGCAAATAACATTCCGATAACACAAGCGTAGCTATCATCCTGATTATAACCAACAGTAGAATAATCATATTTAACAAGATCACGAGACGTATGTGATATATTACGTTTTTTAGGTTAGGTAAACACTTAGCCATGTCCTGTAAACACTCAGCACGGTCTTGTGTTATTAAAACAGAATAATTGCGCCGCCTAAAAGGCATACTTTTAGTACTACTTGCATTAGCATTTGTAATAGGAGTATCTGTAGCATTAATTAGATTTGTAGCAGCATTTGTAATTAGATCTGCAGTGGTACCTGCAATCAGATCTGCAATACCGGGAGTATCTGTAGCATTAATTAGACTTACAGTAGCATTAATTATACCTGTAGTAGTATTTGCAATTAGATCTGTAGTAACATTAACTATACCTGTAGTGGCACTTGTAATTAGATCTATAGCAGCATCTGTAATATGAGAAGTATCTGTAGCATTAACTAAATTTGTAGCAGCATTAATTACATTCGCAGCAGCATCTGCAGCAATATCTGTAACACTAGGAGTATCCATAGCATTAACTAGACTTGTAGTAGTATCTGTAATACTAGGAGTATCTACAGTAACATTTGTAATACCAACCTGACCTGTAACATTTGCTTGACTTACATTATTAGAAATACTGTCCATATAAATAACCAAATTTAATACAAAAATATTATATAATTACCATAAAAAATTAATATACTAAACAAAATAAAATTAATTTACTAATAATTAATATAACTATTATAATATATATCAATTTTCTAATAAATAAGTGAATCATTTAATAAAAAATACTAAAACCATTATAGCAATTACTGTTAATAATTAACCTTGACACTTCCCTGCTAACAACTTAGTATCATTTACCTTACAGCTTACTATACAACAAATGTTTAAGGGTATCATAGAGAATATCGGAACTATAATTCACACACATTACCAAAAAGGTTATGATACAAGAGTCTCAATAAAACCTCAGAATATTGATTTCTTAAATGAAGCAAAAATAGGAAGCTCTATAGGATGTTCTGGAATTTGTTTAAGTATAGTAGAGCTAAACAATGAAGACTTTGTAGCTGATATTTCACAAGCTACTCTATCTGTAACAAACGCTATATACTGGAAAGAAGGAACAAATATAAATTTAGAATTACCTTTGAAATTCAATGATCGCTTAGATGGACACCTGGTACAAGGACATGTTGATGGTATAGGAACTATTACTTCAATTACTAACGTAAATAGCTCTCACAATATAGAGTTTTGTATTCCAGACTCACTATTAAAATACACAATAGTCAAAGGATCAATAGCAATAGATGGAGTATCATTAACCATCAACTCTATAAACAATAACACATTATCAGTAAACATTATCCCACACACTTGGCAGAACACAATTTTTCAATACAAGAAAGTAAATGACGTAGTAAATATAGAAATAGATATGATTGCAAAACATTTAGAAAGGCTATACCAATTCTACAAATAAGATAATTTAACTAAAATATTACTATTTTTTTATATACAGAAACTTTATAAGTTCAAGACAGATAAAAGTACTTTATCATAAAACTATAAACCTAGAGTTCAGCAATATAGAAGGCATACTTTTCAGAGCATATTAAATTATTAGAGAATAGCACAGCTTATATTATATAAAAAACTATGAGATAGTTTTCAAGTCCTATACAATGAAAAAATTTTATCATTGATACTACTAAAGAGCGTTTTCATAAATATAATAACAGTCTAAGAATATAGACCTTATACATTCTTCATTCAAATTCAACATTCTGCTAAATCTCTACTTTATAGATTTTTTTGTCATTTCATATGTCAACAATATACCATACAGAACAATTATCTTTACATTACAAAAACATTCTAACAAAAGATTATTAACATGTGCTCAGAACTCAATATCCAGTTAAAATCCTATCAACTAGTTCTTTAATTGTTGGGATATAGCCATCTTTGTAAAAATCATCTTGTGTAAATTTATATGCATTATGTCCAGAAAACATAAGTTCATGCTCATGATCTACTCCAGCTATAATATTTTGCAATGTCTTTTGTATACAGAAACTGCGAACATCTGGCTTAATTCCAGTAGTATGATCTCCATGATCTTTCCAATTACTAAATTTACAATGACTTAAACATCCCATACAGTTTATTTGATCCTCTCTAATACTCCTTGCCCTATCCTGAGTAACAAATATTAAAGTATTATCTGGAGTTCTTAGAACATCTGTATAACCCATCGATATCCAAGTTTCTGACAACTTCTTATCATCAGGACGCACATATACTCTTCTACCTCTACTACCGACAGAAAGTTCTACATTGCATTTTTCAGTCATTTCACTTTCAAATACAATCTGACGCGCATTACGCTCCTGTAATTCTTTGATGAATTCATTCTTAACAGCAGAAGAATAAAATCCTGTTGGACTGAACTTATTTAGAAATACATCACCACACTTCAAAGATAGTAATCTTTTTTTCCATTCAGTAGATATAGGACTTTCTTTTGTTAATAAAGGTCGTGTTCCAAATTGAAAAGCTATTGGTCCAATCAAATCATTATCTAACCATGATTCCCAATCTTTTAAATGCCAAACACCACCAGCCATAATTAATACAACACTTGATAAACCTACCTCATTCATATAAGTACGTATTGCTGCAACTCGCTCAAAAGGATCCTGTGGTTCATTAGGTAATTCACTGTTACTAAGTCCATTATGTCCTCCAGCTAACCAAGGATCCTCATATACCACTCCACCAAGAAGTGTTTTAGAGAATTTTTGATATGAACGTTGCCATAAAATTTTAAATGCTCTCATTGAAGAAACAATAGGATAATAATAAACCTGATGTTGAGAAGCTATTTCAGCTAATTTATATGGCATACCAGCACCACAAGTAATACCATGAATCAAACCTTTTGCTTTTTCAAGTACACCATGCAGTACTCTTTGAACACCACCCATTTCCCATAATACATTCATATGTATTCTGCCTAATCCTCGAGAGATATCGTGCGCACGTTTAGCTTGACTTACCGCTGCATCAACACTATAGTCCATCAATTCGTTATGACGTTCTAATCTAGTCTTCCCACGATATATTAAAGGAATATGTTCTCCATTATCATTAACTAACCTAGCACATGCTCCAGAAAAAGTACCAACAGCAGAAGCAGCAGCAAATGCACCTGCAGTTCTACCATCACTAACACCTATACCTTTACCACCTTCTATTATTGGCCAAACACTTTTACCAGAAATTAACACCTTATTAACTTTTTTACGCAAACTATAACCTTAATCCATTAATAAATATTATATATTTCTTATTATCGCTGAAAAACCTAAGCAGTTATTTTTATCACTTTTTTTACAACTTAACAAGCAATATCAATATTAAGATAACCCACCCATCCTGGTCCCTATTAAAAATATTGAACCAAGACCCATTTATATCAGAAATAAATCATTACAAAATTATTAATCTGTACTACTTGTTCAACAGACTAGAATGAGAAAGACAAGTCAATACAAATTATAGAATAATACAACTTTCAACTGCATATATACTACACTAGTAATATTCCGAGTTAGTCTCTAAATGCTACTATCTTCTTTATTCTTATAATAATAATGTTGTCTAGATAACCTTTATTCTAAAGATACAAATAATACAAATTAAAAACAAATCCATTCTTCCAGATAAGTAAGGCTAACACTTATATAATTCATTAAGTACTGTTTTTTTTATAGTACAAAAAACACTTTGACAATCTATAATATACCATGACATAATACTGTATAATAAATTTGGAAAGTGTTATTTTAAAATTGACATGAATAAAGTAAGAAAAGTACTAAATAAAGTATTCCAGTAAGTAAATGAAAAAAGTTCTTATGAACCTTCTTACTAAAAAATTTAACACTATAACCTTCTTTTAAAACTAATATTTTATTATATTTGTTGCTGCCATATCATTAACAGTATACACTCAGTGCATTAATTTTCTTGTTAAAAATTATGTCACCAAGCATTACACAACTAAGCAACAATTTTACTGTAATAACAGATACAATGCCTCATGTCGAATCGGTATCCATAAACATCTGGGTAAATGTAGGAAGTAGATATGAAAATGCAAATACAGCAGGTATATCTCACTTTTTAGAACATATGGCTTTCAAAGGTACTAAAACCCGTACAGCATTCGACATAGCACAAATTTTTGATGATATAGGTGGAAATTTCAACGCACATACAGACAGAGAACATACTGTTTACCACGTAAAAACACTTAAGAGAGACATAAAAATAGCCATAGAGGTTCTTGCAGACATAATTTTAAATTCACAATTTCCTCAAGAAGAAATAGATAGAGAAAAAGGAGTAGTATTACAAGAAATATATCAAACAAATGACTCTCCTACTAGTATCATTTTTGATAAATACATAGAAGCTGCCTATCCTAATCAAATATTTGGAAAATCTATCTTAGGAACTCCAGAATCAGTAAATGGTCTATCAAAAGGAGATTTACACACTTACATGAATGAATATTACCACGCAAGCAATATGTTATTATCCGTAGCGGGAAATATTACACACCAAGAAGTCATTGATCTAGTTTCCCAATATTTTTCTCAAATTAAAAAATCAGAACATCATAAATCAGCAAATCAATCTATTTATTACAGTGGTGAATATAGAGAAATAAGAAATTTAGAACAAGTACATTTGGTCATAGGATTTCCTAGTGTCTCATATAAAGATGATAAATTTTATACAATACAAATTCTGGATTCAATATTGGGTAATGGTATGTCATCACGTCTCTTTCAAAAAGTTCGTGAACAACTGGGGTTAGTCTATAGTATTTCATCATTTAACTCAAGTTATAGTGATAATGGTATTTTCTCAATTTACGCTGCAACTGACAAAAATAATTTAACCCAACTATTGACTACTATAGCCTCTGAAGTGAAAAGCATTACTACAAATCTACAAGAAAATGAAATAACAAGAGCAAAAGGTAAACTTACCTCTGAAATATTAATGTCAAGAGAAAGTACTACTGCACGTGCTGAATCTTTAGGGTACTATTATTCTCATTATAATCGTTATATCCCAAAAGAAGAACTGTTACAGAAAATTTCTGAAATTACAATAGAAGATATTCAAGACTGTATTAACAGTTTATTAGGCAGTAACAACAAAATTACGTTAGCAGCCATAGGTCAGATTGAAACTTTACCTTCTTATAATGATATAACCCAAATGTTTCATATATAAAACATTACAACAAAACTTAAGTACTCATATGTTAGGCTTTGAATACCTTTTTGTTACCCAATACTTATCTACAATAATACAGTACCCAACATTTACGAAACACATACCACATAAGCAATAAGAAACTTAAGTTTTAAATATGAGATAGAGACTAATGTTTTTATAAACAAGAAATATTTAAGAAATATTTTCAAGAATTACCACCAACCAATGAATAATTTGGATGCAACATTATTAGCTCATCAATTGTTTCAGAAAAACTTTCAATGCTATGAGGTTTATCATATTTTCTTCCATTAATAAAGAAGACAGGTGTAGCATTTACTTGTAACTTTCTATTTGCAATAAACTTTTCCTGAACTATGTAGTTCATTATATCTTCATCATTAACACATTTGTTAAATCTTTCATCACTAACATTACTAATTTTTGCAATATTAGATAATACACCTAAATCTTTATAATTAGTTACTAATGCTTCAATTGAGCTGAACACTGCTTTATTATAGGTAAAAAAGCTATTAGCAGTATTATAACATGTTCCTAACATAGCAGCCTTTAATGATATGTAATCTAGAGGAAAATTTCTAAATATATACAGTACCTTACCTGTCTGAATATACTTACGATTTAACTCTGGAAATATATTCAATGCAAAATTAGCACAATGCATACATGAAAAAGAAGCATACTCTATTATTACAACTGGAGCTTTTGTATTTCCTAAGAAACGATCATTAGGTAACAAATTCAATAACTCTTTAACAGTAATATCATCACTTAATTTAACTAAAGTATCAGAATAAAATTTTTGTGAAGCATCTTGGTTATCGCTATCCATACAAAATGCAAAACTAAAAAAAAATACTGCTATTACAAAGCAGAATAAATTGCCTACTAATAACCTCATAATACAAAAAACCTGTATATTTGCTTATAAAATTAATTACTAAGTTATCCTAAATATATTACTTCTTGGAATGCTCATCAGCATCATTTTGTCCACTATTTTGTTTGATTTGATTTTCATACATTTTTTTAAAATCAACTATATCAAGCATCAATGGTGGGAATCCACCTGTAGCAGTAGTCCTGGAAATCAGTTCCCGAACAAATGGAAACAAAATACTTGGAGCAGAAACTAATAACATATCTCTTATATCTTGCTGGTTTATCTCTGCTTCATCACTTGCAGTATCACTTTCAATAGAGAATACACCACAATACTTAACCTCACAAATAAACCCTACAGTAGTACCAACACGAGCTTCTGCGTTAACTTGCAAGGTAACCTCATACAACGTTCCTGAACTAGTATCAGTAGATTGTTGTTCATCAGTTTGAGTTTTTTCTTTTACTGGAAGAGCCAAAGAGCTAATATTGACAGAGATGTTAATTTCAGGTGGAGTTTTACTAATCATCAAAAAAATCTGCGGAGAATTAGGATTTTCAAAAGAAAGATCCTTAATGTATTGGCCTTTAACCCTCAATTTACACGACATACTAAACAAACTCCCAAGAAAATAATGTAATTAATTATTGATTAACATACACTAAGCTATAATATTTAGTAAGTATACATAGTATGCACTTTTGTCAATAAAAATTAGGATTATATGGTTGAATTAGCAATATATGCATTCTTAGCAGCATTCATTTTCTTCCGCTTATACAATTCCCTTGGAAAAACATCAGAATTACAACCAAGCCATCATTCACAGCCTATAAGCATTGTAATGGAAGATAATATACAAGGATATGATGATAACGATACTGATATAGAATCTATAATAGAAAACTGTAGTGAAAACGAAATATCAATAATCAACTACATCAAAAAGAAAGATAAAGAATTCTCTCTAAAACATTTTATGGATGGTTCAATGAAAGCATTTGAAATCATAATAAAAGCTTTTAATGAAGGAAATGCACATATTTTATCTATGCTATTAGATAACAATTTATATAATTCATTTTTAGAGGAAATAGAAAATCGTAGAACACTTGGTCAACACTACGAAGATGTGATTGTATCAATAACATATCAAAAAATAACAAAATTAAAGCTTTTAGAAAATACAGCATACATCACAGTAAAATTTATTACAGAACAAATCAACTTTGTAAAAGATAACAATGGAAATATTATACACGGTAACACATCAAAAATTAATAAGATTGAAGATACATGGACTTTTAAAAAAGATATAACATTACTTAGTAACAAAAAGTGGTATTTAACTTCTATTCAAGCTGTATAATCACGTATTGATTATTCTAGTAGTAAAAAATTAAGTTGAAGATTAATTATTTACCATAATCAATAAATATACACTTAACACAAACAACATTACAGACAGAGGTTTATTAATCTAAAATATACCACATAAATACAAAAAAATTAGAACACTAAATTAAAACCATGCTTTTTAGCAGAACAAAGCATCACAATACTTATTATTATAATATCCTTTAAGTATAACAACATTAAAAAATCCAAAGAAGTTACTTGAATTAAAATTAGCGTTACATTAACTAGATAGCAAATATTCTAAAATAATACACCTATTTTGATACTAGACATACCATAAATAAACTAGATATTTAAACTCCTAAACAAACTAAGAAATATTAAAAGATAACAGTGTATATAATATACCGAAGATATATAACTATATACACTGCATACTCTTTAAGAATAAGATTATTTTTCATCTTTATATTTCAAGCATAAAAATCCCAACAACCCTATAAGCAATCCGCCAGGAATAAATATCATAGATTTCAACATTAACGCTTTAGTATACACTGGTTCTGCGTCTATCATTTTCCCATCCCAGTTAAAATCTATTACAAAAGATATAGCAGTATGGAAAAAATAACCAAAAATCATGACTATCATATTATTTACAGCAGTAGTTAATGCAACTACATTATCACCAACATAACGCAATACCTGACAAGTCGCTACAATTTGATATGAAGAGAAAAACCCTATAACAATAAACAAAACTGTCACTAATATAACGCTAGAACTGTTGATAAATAATGCTAAAAACGAAAGCATCATACCTGCAGCAGAAACTATAATGATATTCCAAGTATTAAATGATTTATCCACCATATATGGCAAAACAAATGCACCGAAACATAGGCCAATAAATATTACAGAAGGCAATAAAGCTGCTGTTTCTTTATCTATGTTACCTACTTCTCTTAGAAAAGCAGTAACCCAACCATCTGCAAAGCCTTCCAAAGGACCTACCATAAATCCAGCAAATAAACTAATTAGGATAACATGTTTATTAAATACTACTAGTTTAACTTTATCTAATAGACCGCTATTTGCTTGATCATGAGCAGCAGCATCATAAGGTAATATAAACATATACAACAACACTGCAACAATAGCTCCTACAGCAATAAATATGATGAATAGATTATCCCATCCTAACTTATCTAATAAAGATAAAACTGGCAATCCTCCATACATTGCACCTAATAATCCTATTATAATGGAAATACCAACCATTTTTCCAAATTTATGGTTATAATACATGCTGGCAACTTTAAAAAGGCCAAGAGCAGACCCAGCGGATCCTATTCCTGTAATCACTCTTCCAATCTGAACAAACAACCAGGTATCTGATGCCAACAAAGGTACCAAACCAAGAAAAGTCAAAACAGCACAAACTGGTAATACTACTCTAGGCCCATATTTATCTAACATAATACCTATTGGTATGTGTGCTAACGTATATCCTATATAATACAAACCGGAAAATTGACCAAATGCTATAGTGCTAATTTTAAACTTCTCTATAGACATAGAAGCAATCACATTAGGTATCACTCTCAATACATACTGATACGCATAAAACATTGAAACTAGAAACCATCCTAAAAATTTTCTATTCACAATATACCCCCTAATCAATTAATCAAACAAACTACATCGTTATAAAAAAACGTACAGACTATACACACCTACATCATTTGCAATATTCCCATTATTTCCAGATGTATTACGTTTATGCTATCAATGTTATAAATTGTACTGTTATCAGTAATCACATAGCAGCGATGCGGATTTTTTTTAACAACACTATGGAATCCATCTCTCACTCTAGAGTAAAATTGCAGATCAGTGAATTCATAACCATTTTTATAAGCTCTAGACAATGATTCATTAATATCCACATCAATAATAAATGTAAAATCAGGATAAACATCGATAACCAGGTTGTTCAACTGATCTATTAAATTACAATCAATTCCTTGTCCATAACCTTGATATGCAGTTGTTGAATCAATAAATCTATCACAAATCACTATTTTCTTTTGCATTAAAGCAGGTTTTATCACTTTAATAAAATGTTCCCGACGCATAGCAACAAAAAACAATAATTCAGAGAGATTATTCAAATCTCTAGCTTGAAACAATAAATCACGTAAAGACTCATTTAATAAAGTACCCCCAGGCTCTCTAGTTAGTATCACATTATCAGCACCATATATTTCTGATAAATATTTTGCTAATAAACGTGACTGTGTAGTCTTACCTGACCCATCTATCCCTTCAAAAGTAATAAACATAACACTCAAACCAACTTACAGTAGATAAAAATGGCTCATTACACTGCAATACACAAGAAACAGAAATAATAAAACTACCTGTAAATTGTATAAAGCAAGCAATAATTCCACTATTTACAATTATTTAATATTTTGATCACCATAGCTTACAAAGTTCGGTTACAACAATGCTATAACTAAGGCTACCAATAAAAAAATCACAGGAAAGCAAAAAAGATAGTTAGAACTTAATCTATACTTCAACAAAGCCAGTATTTACCGTGAAATAGCGCGTTATAGAATCTATACAATATGCCGTGTTAACACTAATTGCAGAAACATCTGAGCTAATCCTCTTAACCAAACCAGACAAAGTAGTACCCGCACCTACCTCAATAAAACGAGTACACCCTTGCTTCATCATATACAAGATACTTTCACGCCATCTAACTCTACTAACTATCTGTTTAGCTATTAAGTTTTTAATCGTGAGACAGTCAGTATACTCTCTTGCAGACACATTAGATACAACTTTTACTAATGGCATTTTCATATTTTCAATACCTTCAATAAATTGCTGTAATTTCTCACGTGCAGAATCCATCAACGATGAATGAAATGGTCCACTAACTTGTAATTTTATAACTTTTTTTATGCCAGTACTTTTAATCAAATCTGGCAATTGCTCAAGAGCTGTATTTACTCCACTAACAACAACTTGACCTTCACAATTATCATTAGCTATTTCACATACACCATACTCTTGTGCCATTTTAACAACTTTTTCTACATCTTCTAAGTTACCACCTATTAAAGCAGACATTCCTCCATATCCTAAAGGCACTGCATCATACATAGCTTGGCTTCTTACGAGCAAAAGTTGAGTAACTTCATGTAAAGTCAATGCTCCAGATGCACACAAAGCTACACACTCACCTACTGAATGTCCTGCCATATATTTTACCTCATCAAACAAGTGTATCGGTTTACCTAATACATATTCTATTGCACGTAATGTTGCAATAGAGGTAACCATTAATGCCAACTGTGCATTATCCGTTGAAGTTAAATTCTCGATAGAACCTTCAAATATTATCTTAGACAACTTTTTATTCAGAATATCATCTACTTCATGAAAAACATACCGAGCAACAGCAAAGTTGTCGTATATATTTTTCCCCATAGATATAAACTGAGATCCTTGACCAGGGAACATAAAAATCATCTACACATAATCCTTGATTATCTAACTAGCTTATATAATATCTTGTTATAGTAAATTAGTCAAAATGAATTTATATATCACTTAAATTCTTTAATATCATTGACAAATTACACATATAAATGATACAAAATAACTAATAAATAGATTTACAAATTTTGTAAAAGGTTCAAAGCATGAAAAAGGGTATACATCCAGAAGCCAACTATATATTAACTGTGTTTACCAACGGGGAAGAAAGAAAGATGAAGTCCACAATGGGAAAAAAGGATGAATTGATAAAGATTCATTTAGAAAGTGATTGTTTCAATCATCCAGCATGGAATCCAAATCTAAGAACTGTTAGCAAGAAAAATAGTAAAGCTGCAAAATTCCTTAGCAAATTTGGTGATTTAGATTTATAAATTGTACGTAAGTAACACACAATTTTTTTCTTATACCAAATGAGTAGATATCACAATATTGGATATGTCTTTACTGATGCTTTTGATAGGAGTATTGCCCTTACTCTAGAGAAACAATATAATCTAATAGATGTAGAAAGAAATGATAATATAGCTATTGATTTACTTGTAGTAGTAGGTGGCGATGGGTTAATGCTTCATAGCTTACATAATTATATCATTAACAAGAACAATAACATCCCTGTGTACGGAATAAATTATGGTACTGTTGGATTCTTATTAAACCAATATTCAGAACACAATCTCATAGATCGCATTAATAAAGCAGTTCCCACTAAATTAACATTATTAAATATGGTCGCTATTGACATCCACCAAAAAGAGCACAGTGCTATTGCAATAAATGAAGTATCATTATTTCGTAGTACCCATCAAGCTACAAACTTACAAATAAAGATTAACAGTAAACTAGCAATGGAAAAACTAGTATCAGATGGTATTTTAGTTTCGACACCAGCTGGTAGTACAGCTTATAATTTTTCTGCAGGAGGATCTATATTACCTTTAAATTCTAATGTTTTATCACTAACTGCAATAAATTCATTTAGACCTAGACGTTGGCGTGGTGCTATACTAACAAACTCAACTACAATTGAAGTAGATGTCATTAATCCAAGGGTACGTTCTGTAGCAGCAGTTGCCGATTACACTCAATTTCATAATATAACAAACATAAAAATAAAGAAAGAAAACAATCTTACTATCACATTACTATTCGATGAAGAACGTAATTTAGAAGAAAGGATTATTAATGAACAATTCTCTTCTTAAAAAGATTATACTTAGTAATTATTGCATGAATTATTAAAAATTCATATACTTTATCAAGAATCTTTTATGGAAAAGAAGTGGAACTTTCTTATGCTTTTGACGATATACTGATAATTCCATCAGCATCCGACATATTGCCTTCAGAAACAAATGTTACGACCTACATTACAGACGAGATAGAATTAAAGATCCCAATAATTTCTGCAGCAATGGACACAGTCACAGAAGCAAATTTAGCTATAGCGTTAGCACAACATGGTGGTATCGGATGTATACACAAAAATCTTTCTATAGACAATCAGTTACTTGAAGTAAGAAAAGTAAAAAAATATGAAAGTTGGATAGTATACAATCCTATTGCTGTTTCTCCTGAAGATAGCTTAACAGTAGCATTATCAATAATGAAAAAATACAGCTACTCAGGAATACCTGTAGTAACAGAGACAGAAAATGGAAAACTTCTAGTAGGGATATTAACAAATCGCGATGTAAGGTTCGTCGAAGATAAAGGATGTAAGGTAGCCGATATAATGACTAAAGATCATCTAATCACAGTACCAGAAGGGATAGAACGATCTGACGCAATAAAACTATTACATCAATACAGAAAAGAAAGACTAATCGTAGTAGATAACAACTACTGTTGTGTTGGATTAATTACTGTAAAAGATATAGAAAAGTTTAACCAATTTCCAAATTCATGCAAAGATAGCGGTGCAAGATTAAGAGTAGCTGCAGCAGTAGGTACAGGACCAAAGGATGGAATAGAAAGAGCTGAAGCATTAATTGCAGAAGATGTTGATATAATAATCGTAGATACAGCTCATGGACATTCTCAAAAAGTTCTCAAAACAGTTCAAGAAATAAAAACTCTATTTCCTCATTCTCAAATAATTGGAGGAAACGTTGCAACTGCAGAAGGAGCAGAAGCTTTGATTAAAGCAGGAGTTGATGCCGTCAAAGTAGGTATAGGACCAGGATCAATTTGCACAACAAGAATTGTAACTGGAGTTGGCGTACCACAATTCTCAGCCATCATGAATGTAGTAAATGCATGCAAAAATAAAAAAATTAAAGTTATTGCAGATGGAGGAATTAAATACTCTGGAGATATAGCAAAGTCTATAGCAGCAGGTGCAGATGTTGTAATGATAGGTTCTATTTTTGCTGGTACAGATGAAAGTCCAGGTGAGATTATAATATATAACGGACGTGCATATAAATCTTACAGAGGAATGGGATCTGTAGGAGCTATGAAAAGTGGATCCGCAAGCCGTTATTTTCAAGAAAATAATCATAAGTTTATTCCAGAAGGAATAGAAGGAAGAGTTCCTCTAAAAGGGCCAATGTCAGGAGTGATACATCAATTAATTGGTGGATTAAGATCTGCTATGGGATACACAGGAAATAGAAATATTAATGAAATGAAAAAGAATTGCAAATTTACTAGTATTACAGCTGCAGGATTACGTGAAAGTCATGTTCATGATGTCATTATTACTAGAGAAGCATCAAATTACGATCCTATATCTTAAATTAAGTTATATAATTTACATTAACAATTACATTATACTTATAATAATAATATATAAAGTACTTTATAAGATATAAATTTCTAACTAACACAGCGCTTACACACCCAGCCTATCAACGTCGTAGTCTTCAACGTTCCTTCAGGGACCTTAAAGGCCCAGGGAAGACTCATCTCGAGGCAAGTTTCGCGCTTAGATGCTTTCAGCGCTTATCTTTTCCGCACTTAGCTACCGGGCAATGCCATTGGCATGACAACCCGAACACCAGTGGTGCGTCCACTCCGGTCCTCTCGTACTAGGGGCACCCCCCCCCCCCCCCCCCCCCCCCCGGGGAGAGGGGGGCCGAACTGTCTCACGACGTTCTAAACCCAGCTCGCGTACCACTTTAAATGGCGAACAGCCATACCCTTGGGACCTACTTCAGCCCCAGGATGTGATGAGCCGACATCGAGGTGCCAAACACCGCCGTCGATATGAACTCTTGGGCGGTATCAGCCTGTTATCCCCGGAGTACCTTTTATCCGTTGAGCGATGGCCCTTCCATTCAGAACCACCGGATCACTAAGACCTGCTTTCGTACCTGCTCGAGCCGTCACTCTCGCAGTCAAGCTAGCTTATGCCTTTGCACTAACCTCCTGATGTCCGACCAGGATTAGCTAACCTTCGTGCTCCTCCGTTACTCTTTGGGAGGAGACCGCCCCAGTCAAACTACCCACCAGACACTGTCCTCAACCCGGATTACGGGTCTGAGTTAGAACATCAAACATTAAAGGGTGGTATTTCAAGGTTGGCTCCACGCAGACTGGCGTCCACGCTTCAAAGCCTCCCACCTATCCTACACATCAAGGCTCAATGTTCAGTGTCAAGCTATAGTAAAGGTTCACGGGGTCTTTCCGTCTTGCCGCGGGTACACTGCATCTTCACAGCGAGTTCAATTTCACTGAGTCTCGGGTGGAGACAGCCTGGCCATCATTACGCCATTCGTGCAGGTCGGAACTTACCCGACAAGGAATTTCGCTACCTTAGGACCGTTATAGTTACGGCCGCCGTTTACCGGGGCTTCGATCAAGAGCTTCGCCTTGCGGCTAACCCCATCAATTAACCTTCCGGCACCGGGCAGGCGTCACACCGTATACGTCCACTTTCGTGTTTGCACAGTGCTGTGTTTTTAATAAACAGTTGCAGCCAGCTGGTATCTTCGACTGGATTTCAGCTCCGTGAGCAAGTCTCTTCACCTACGCACCAGCGTGCCTTCTCCCGAAGTTACGGCACCATTTTGCCTAGTTCCTTCACCCGAGTTCTCTCAAGCGCCTTGGTATTCTCTACCTGACCACCTGTGTCGGTTTGGGGTACGATTCTGTGTTACCTGATGCTTAGAGGCTTTTCCTGGAAGCATGGCATTCTATTACTTCAGCACCGTAGTGCCTCGTCATCACACCTCAGCGTTATAAGTAACCGGATTTACCTAAGGTCACTCCGCCTACATGCTTAAACCGGGACAACCGTCGCCCGGCTAGACATAGCCTTCTCCGTCCCCCCTTCGCAGTAACACCGAGTACAGGAATATTAACCTGTTTCCCATCGACTACGCCTTTCGGCCTCGCCTTAGGGGTCGACTCACCCTGCCCCGATTAACGTTGGACAGGAACCCTTGGTCTTCCGGCGAGCGGGCTTTTCACCCGCTTTATCGTTACTTATGTCAGCATTCGCACTTCTGATACCTCCAGCAACCCTCACAGCTCACCTTCAACGGCTTACAGAACGCTCCCCTACCCAACAACACTTAGCGTCGCTGCCGCAGCTTCGGTGCATGGTTTAGCCCCGTTACATCTTCCGCGCAGGCCGACTCGACCAGTGAGCTATTACGCTTTCTTTAAATGATGGCTGCTTCTAAGCCAACATCCTGGCTGTCTATGCCTTCCCACATCGTTTCCCACTTAACCATGACTTTGGGACCTTAGCTGGCGGTCTGGGTTGTTTCCCTCTTCACGACGGACGTTAGCACCCGCCGTGTGTCTCCCGTGATAACATTCTTCGGTATTCGGAGTTTGCATCGGTTTGGTAAGCCGGGATGGCCCCCTAGCCGAAACAGTGCTCTACCCCCGAAGATGAGTTCACGAGGCGCTACCTAAATAGCTTTCGGGGAGAACCAGCTATCTCCCGGTTTGATTGGCCTTTCACCCCCAGCCACAAGTCATCCGCTAATTTTTCAACATTAGTCGGTTCGGTCCTCCAGTTAGTGTTACCCAACCTTCAACCTGCCCATGGCTAGATCACCGGGTTTCGGGTCTATACCCTGCAACTTAACGCCCAGTTAAGACTCGGTTTCCCTACGGCTCCCCTATACGGTTAACCTTGCTACAGAATATAAGTCGCTGACCCATTATACAAAAGGTACGCAGTCACCCCACAAAGGTAGGCTCCCACTGCTTGTACGTACACGGTTTCAGGTTCTTATTTCACTCCCCTCGCCGGGGTTCTTTTCGCCTTTCCCTCACGGTACTGGTTCACTATCGGTCAGTCAGGAGTATTTAGCCTTGGAGGATGGTCCCCCCATATTCAGACAGGATGTACCACGTGTCCCGCCCTACGATCCATAATCTTTTTACTTATACTGGGCTATCACCATCTATGGCTACTCTTTCCAAAGTATTCTAATTTTAACTTAGGACCCATTGCCTTGGCCCCCATCCCCCCTCCCCACTTAACGGGGCCCCTTTGATTTCCTTTCCCCCTACTTATTAAAATTTTCAATTCCACAAGTTTCCCCTGGAAAACCAATTAATCAATATACAATAATCAATAAATTGATTGGGTTTCCCCATTCAGAAATCTGCGGATCAAAATTCTTTACAATCCCCCAGCTTATCGCAGCCTACCACGTCTTTCATCGCCTCTTAACGCCAAGGCATCCATCAAATGCTCTTTATCATTTACTCATTTGCTATATATGCAGTACTAAAACTGCACTTTTTTATTAAATATACTCTTAGCTGATTGGATCGATTGATGATTTAATAAAAACCAAACTTTCAATTTAAATAATTCCTTTTGTTTCCTCCCCAAAAAAAAAAAAAATATAATAAAATTATGTGTACCTATATATATATTTTAAAAATAAACACCCCCGGCCTCACAACTCATATTTTTTATTTTTTATTTTTTTTATTATTAAAATAATATTATAAAATATAATAAAAAAAAAAAATTATATAAAATAAAAACTATTACTCCATATAAATTCAACATAAAAAAAAATTAAAAAAAATTCACAATGTGCTATCACTATCTTAATAGCACTAGTAATAATTATTTAATATGCATCCACGGAATAACAAGGAATGCAATGGATTTTGAATATTTGGCAAATGTTTTATCTGCTAATTATAAGATAATATGCCCAGATATTGTAGGAAGAGGTAAAAGTTCTTGGCTAGAAAACTATAAAATGTACAATTATTCTACTTATTGTAAAAGCATCATATACTTATTAAAACATCTAAAAATCAATAAAATTGATCTTATAGGAACTTCAATGGGTGGAATAATAGGAATGTACCTAGCAGCATACTTTCCTAACTTAATTAATAAGCTTGTCATAAATGACATTGGGCCAGAAATAAAAATTACATCCTTAAAAAAAGTTTCTCAACACATAAATATTAACCCAATATTTTATACAATCACTGAAGCAGAAACATACATAAAACAGCTATTGTCAAACTTCGGCATAAATCAAGAACATCACTGGCAACATATTATTAAGCACAGTATTATGGAAAATTCAAATAATACTTATTCACTAGCAGCAGATCCTAAAATAGGGATAGCATTTGATGAAGAAATTAATGACATAAAAGATACTGATATATGGAACATATGGGATATATGGGAAAAAATACAAAGCAAAATATTAGTAATACGTGGAGAATTATCAAATATATTGACAAAAACTACATTAAAAAAAATGACTCAATCAAAACAACATATTGACTCTATAGAATATCATAATATAGGTCATGCTCCAGCACTTATGGATAATAACCAAATATACGATATACAAAAGTGGCTGCTTAAGTGATTATTAAAAGGTAGCATAAACTTAATTATAGACATTTATATCCTTTGATTGCTAATTACTTACTTCACTAATTAATATACATCTAACATATAAATTAGTTGTTGCGATATACTAATAAATAAGTTAGCAATATTTTTATATAAAATAACTAGAATAACTTAATGTTGCTGGTAAATATTAAGATTGTTAAATTTTTAAGGTAATACATGACACAAAAACATTTACATAATTTAACAGATGAACAGTTAATAAGCTGTTACTATAGCATGCTGCTAATGCGTAGATTTGAAGAAAAGTCTGGACAACTTTATGGAATGGGTCTCATAGGAGGGTTTTGTCATTTATATATAGGACAAGAAGCTATAGCAGCGGGTATTCAAAACGTTATTAGAGAAGGAGATTCTATTATTACTAGCTATCGAGATCATGGATTTATGCTATCTGTAGGAACAGATCCAAAATATGTAATGGCAGAACTCATGGGCAAAAGTACAGGTTGCTCAAAAGGTAAAGGTGGATCAATGCATATGTTTAACATAGAAAAACATTTCTTTGGAGGTCATGGTATTGTTGGAGCACAAGTATCTCTAGGAACAGGAATTGCTCTTGCTAACAAATACAAAAAGAATAATAATGTTGTATTTACATGTTTCGGAGATGGAGCAATTAATCAAGGACAAGTTTTCGAATCTTTCAATATAGCAGCCTTGTGGAAATTACCTGTGATATATATAATAGAAAATAATGAATATGCAATGGGAACACCTGTATCCAGATCATCATATATAACTGATTTATATAAAAAAGGAGAAAGCTTTGGTATACCTGGCTATCAAGTAAACGGAATGGATTTATTCTCCGTAACAAAAGCCGCAAACGATGCAGTAGATCATTGTAGATCACAAAATGGTCCAATCCTATTAGAAATGAAAACTTATCGCTATAGAGGACATTCCATGTCAGACCCAGCAAATTATCGCTCTAAACAAGAAGTAGAAGAAATAAAAGAACAAAAAGATCCCATAACTAATTTAAAAAATTATATGATATCTCATAATATTATATCCGATGATGATTGTAATAAATATGAGAAAGAAATACGTACTATAGTAAAAGAAGCAGTAGATTTTTCTCAAAATAGCAATGAACCTGATATTAATAGCTTATATACTGACGTTTATAAAGATTAGGACATATGAAATAATTGGCTAATATTAAGGGTTTATTACTAAAGAAAATACAAAAATAGTTACAACACACGTATTTCTTATAATGATATACCAAACTTGCATAGATTTGTTGCAAGTTTTAATATTAATGTTAGAATAAAGAGTTGTACATTTTATACAAACACAGATGAGAAATATAGCTATAATTTTTATTTTCACCTTATTAAGTAGTATAGTCTGTTTTGCTAAACAAGAAGTACGTTCTATAGCTCAAGATAACCATATAAAAGTTATTACTTATAATCCACACGCTATACACAAATACGTAGGATTCTATGGATATCAATCCAGTATATTATTCGAAGAAGGAGAAAGCATTGACACTATATCCATGGGTGATTCAACAGGATGGCAATTAACACCAAAAGGTAATAGACTATTTATTAAACCTATAGCAGATAAAGCAAATACTAATGCAACAATAATAACAAACAAAAGAGTATATTATTTTGAATTTTTTGCGGAAGAAGCAAAAGGACTTGATGACCCAAGGCTAGCTTATGAAGTAAGATTTCTATATTCTTCTAGTGAAAGCTTTGCTACAGGTGATAGTTCAGATATGGTATTATCAGTTAACCAATCTGCTATACCAGATTTAACTGACTCTGAGGTTGCAAAGAAAGGATTAAATTTTGATTATTTAGTTTCACATAACAGAGGCAGCCAAAGAATTGTTCCTCTCAAAATTTTTGATGATAATCAATTTACTTATATGCAATTTGCTCATATAAATGCAGATTTACCTTCAATATTCACTGTAGATTCTGAAGGATATGAATCATTAATTAATTTTAGAATATCTGGAGACTATGTAATTATTGAACGAGTCAGTGATGCATTCACATTACGTTATGGGTCAGATACAGTATGTGTATTTAATAATAAATACAGAAAAAAGAGAAGATAAAATTCACAGACTGAAAAAAAATGTAATGTATTTTTTAAAACATTTTAGACCAATAATATTATTGTTTTAAATTATAAATAGTTACATTTTATATGTACCTTCGCTTATAACCTGAATTTGTAAGTAGACACCATATAACTCTAGTTTATAGTATTTACAGATATCTAATAATTGAATATATAATTATTGAATAACACTAACAATGGAAAAAAGTAATAAAATGAATCTATCGCTTACTGTTATTTCTTGATTTGATAAAGTTCATAATAAATATCCTAACAATCATAATCCACTTTATACTAAAGTACCTAAAAACATAAGATTTTCACTACTATAGAACTTCAAAAGATATGAATTCATTGATTTTAAATACTCACTAGTTATACAACAATTAAAATACAATTATTATCAACATAACACTTAAAACAAGATAGCCCTAAAAGGAATGAGATTTTTTTATTATTGTCCTTGCGATAATTGATAACTATTTTACAATACATAAGTAATTTTATATAAAAGGTAGAAGTTTATGGTTGAACAAATTGAAGATAGTGATTTTCAAAGTAAGGTTATATCTTGCAACGGGGATCTTTTAGTGTTAGTAGATTTCTGGGCTCCATGGTGTGGACCTTGCAAGACTTTAGAACCTCAACTAGAAAAATTAGCACAACAATATGAAGAAAAAATAAAGGTATATAAAGTAAATATTGAAGATAATCAAGATGCTGCTATTCAATATGGAGTAAGTGCAGTACCAACTATTTTGATGTTTAGAGGTGGACAGAAGTTAGCACAAGTTATCGGAGCAGATATTTCAAAAATAATTAACGAATTAAATCGTTATATTAATTAAATACATTATAGCTAAATAAGTAACATGCTAGCACTTTTAACTACTGTTAATATATATTTATTTAATAACAGGTTAGTAAGTATTTTATTTTTTTATGTTAAATTCTGCCAATTACATAGTAATTTATATAACATGCTACTAAGTTCTTACCATTAAACTTACATGATTTGTGTTAATAAAAATGCCAGTTAAAGTAAAATCTTCAGCTATTTTTCTGCAACATATTATATAAGTAACTAACATAAGATTTATTATATACACTATTTAGTTCAGAATTAAATTTACTAAATGCTAATGATTTTAAAGTCATCAAAAGCAGAATACAAATTTGTATTCTTCGATTTTTTAATATATAACAACAATTTTCTACATATTTATTTAACTAGTCTAATTTATTGACCATCTTTATTTTTAATTAAATCCCTATAATAAAACTTTTTAACTCTATCAATAATAGCAAATATTGTTTTCCTATTACAGTAACGCTTAATAATTTTCTTCAGAAGAAATTTCCATATTATTCTTACAAACAACATTCAATCAGCCTTATTTAAGAAACATAAATAGCAAAAAATTTCTCTATTGCAATACAAAAAAACCATATACATTTCAAATTAGTTTAATTTTAAATAACTTCAATCATTAAAGTAATTGCATTATCATTCTATTACCGACTGCAAACATTATTCTTCTTTTACTACAGTAATGTTTAATAATTTTTCTAGGGAAAATTTCTAAGTTATTCTTGAAAATATAAACAAGCTTTATCTAAGAAAATATCAAGACACAAAATTTCCCCCAATAAAAAATGTAGGATAATATCAGCTCAGTCCTATATAACTTCAGCAATTAAATAATTACTTTCCACCTTCTTTATTTCTACTTCAACAATACTTTGTAATTGTACATCCTTATTCACAAATTTCACTAATGCAAAATTTTCTGCTCTACCAACGCCTGATTTTTCAACAACAATACTTTGTTTTGTATATAACAGAGTATTGTAAAAATTAGATAACCTCTCTTTAGCAATTTCACATAAAAGTTTTACACGTCTTTTTTTTATCTCTTGTGATACTTGCGGCATTCTAGCAGCAGGAGTACCTTCCCTCCTTGAATATGGGAAAATATGTAAATATGAAATATTAGCTTCTTCTATCAACTTAACTGTATCATTAAACATTTCTTCCGTTTCTGTTGGGAATCCAACAATAATATCTGCACCAAATGCTACTTCTTTTCTTTGTTCACTGATCTTATTACAAAACTCTATTACTTTTTCTCTACTATGCCTACGTTTCATTCTTTTAAGAATCAAATTACTTCCTGATTGTAAACTCAGATGCAAATGCGGCATAAATCTAGGTTCATTTACAATAATATCAATAAGGTCATCTTCTATTTCTGCCAAATCTATAGATGATAACCTTAACCTACACAACTGAGGTACTGCACTTAAGACCCTTTTAATCATTATTCCAAGTGTACGTTGGCCATAAATATCTAAGCCAAAGTCACTTATATCTACACCAGTAAAAACAACTTCATTATACCCATAATCAACACAATGTCTTACCTGATTAATAATATCTTCTATGCTTAAAGAACGATTCTTCCCTCTTGCTTTTGTGATAACACAAAACGTACATTCATGATTACATCCATTTTGAATCTCAATTAATGCTCTAGATCTACCAGAAAACTTTTTTACAACATCATTTTTAACTCTTTCTGACTCATCTATATTGCCTACAATAACTTTAGCATCACTAACATAATTTTCATATTTCAGCTTATCTTGATTTCCTAATACCTTCATTACTCCTGGCATATTAACATATAATTCTGGATTCAACTGAGCAGCACATCCTGCTACAATAATTTTAATGTTAGCATTGTTATTATAAAGTTTGCGTATCTTAGATCTTACTTGACGCTCAGCTTCATTAGTTACAGCACAACTATGTACAACAACTACATCATTTAATTGTGCTTTCTCCAAATTACTTTTTATAATTTCACTTTCATAAAAATTTAACCTGCATCCAAAGGTAATCACTTCACTCATTACAATTCTCTACCTATTATTACACAATTGATATCACAATATGATAATTATCATATTTTTTAAATTAGCTCCCTTAAAACTATTTTTTTAACTTTATAATTAAATTTACTATTATCCAAAATTATATAAATTTTAACATTACAATATAGCTTATTCGATAAAATATAACTGAGTAAAAATTACTGCCCATGAAGTACTATTAGAATAACTGATAACACTATAATCAATACATTTACACCTTAAAGATAGAACATTAAGTAAATAACCAGCTTTTTTATTTACTCTCAACTCTAGATTAAAAATCTTATATCTTAAAATAACAGTATATGTTACCAACGTGAAATTATTCTCTAACAAGAACAATATAAACAATTGCAGAAATTTTTAATTACGCTAACAAAAATACTTTATCACATAAACTTGTAAGTTTAACATTTTTATAAGTTTTACGCAATATTACATTAGCTTCATGTAATAGAACCACAGAAGATTAAAATGTATAGTATTCCTTATTACATAAGCACTTAATAACTATAAACATTTAATTCTATTTTGAATTAAACTAAGTCATAAAACCCTATTATAGTCATATAAAATCTCATTTTTAAGAATACAATTTAATAGTTCTAATACAAATAACTTCTCCTATTTTATAATTACCTAGACAAAACTCATTTCTTACTACTACACAACCCCCACTTAGAATTTTCTATTTATTTTTCAACAACAACATTTATTTTATAGATGGTAAAGTATAACCTTTTTTATTTTATCCCCATCTAGATTATATAAACATTTACTAGATTTTATCATTCCCTTACTTCAATTTTAAGTTCTATATCTTCAATAACTTTATTACAGTACTCATAGAGCTCTTTACCACGACTATACAACTCCACACTTCTACTTAGACTTATCTGACTAGATTCTAATTCTTTCACTATGAGTTCCAGTTCCTCTACAGCATTCTCAAAAGTATAATTATCACCAATAGACATAAACTATTATTTACTATATACATTTAACATAGTAATTGCTTTTTTATATAAGAACAAGTATCAAATATGCGTGCAAGAATATATAAGGCTACAAAAAGTGCTATGCAGTCTGGTCAAAACAATACAAATGTATGGCAACTTGAGTTTGAACCTTCAGGGAGTCAATATATTGAACCACTCATGAAGTGGACTGGGTCTCGTGATACAGTACAACAAATTAGATTGTTTTTCAACACTAAAGAACAAGCAATAGAATATGCAAAAACACATAATATAGCATATACCGTCTTTAAGGAAAACTTACGTATAATCACACCTAAATCTTATTCTAGTAACTTTACAAGGCCTCGAGACTTATAGTGATACTATTGTATTTTAAAAATAATTGTATATACAATTGTATAAGGTTGTATAACATAATTACAAAATGCATCCTATTTTATACAAACTATAAATAGAGAATATTACACTTAATCTTATTAGTATTTTAAAAACATTTCTGATCAAGAGAGCCAATTCAACAAATTACATGCTATATAAAAAAATTATCATACATACTTTTCCTTAGGGTACATGCCACAAATTGATAACAACAAAAAACAATTTTGAAAAATCATAAATAATACTAATTACTCAACAAAAATAACTTAATTTTTATATATAGTTAAAATTTTACTCATAAATACATTTTTCATGATTCTATAGTTGTAAAGCAATTCATACTTATGCTACAGTATTCCATACATTTAACAGCACATAAAAAATTATGTTTTTCATTTTGCTACTAAAGGTCATGCCTTTATACATAACAGTATTACTAGGATTTATTGCAGGTAAATTTCTAAAAATAGATAATCCTAGTATAGCAAGGTTATTATTCTACATTATGGGACCAATTGTGATATTTTTTGGAATATCACAAACAAAAATAAACTCAGAAGTTTTATCTCTACCTTTTTTGACTTGGTTTGTGTGTTGTATAATGTCAGCTGTAGTATATTATACATCTGCTTTAATGTTTAGAGATAATACAAGAAACATATTAGCATTCAGTTCAGGAAGCTCAAGCATGGGTTTTTTTGGGCTACCAGTAGCTCTAGCAATGTTTGACGATAATACAGTATCTATATACCTTTTTTGCTATGTAGGCATGCTGATGTTTGAAAACAGTTTTGGTTTTTATATTGCAACTCAGGGAATATACACTCCAAAAAAATGTATAATCAAATTAATTACACTACCTGCAGCTCATGCTGCAATAATAGCATTAATTTTTAACTGCTTACAAATACCTATACCTACATTTTTATCTGATATTGCAATAAACATTAGAGGTACTTATGTTACACTAGGAATGATGTTATTAGGTATAGCAGTTGCAAATATTAAAATTTTCAATATCGACTGGAAATTTATCTCACTTACTTTAATCATAAAATACGTATTGTGGCCGGTCTTAATTATTGGCTTCATTGTCCTAGATAAATTAACCATACAACTATATAATAATGATATATATAGAGCACTAATATTATTAGCTATAATACCAATGTCAGGTACAGGTATAATATTAGCCACAATTTTAAATAACAATCCAGATAAAACAGCAATAATGTTATTAGTTAATACAATTATAGGATTATTTTATGTTCCAATGATGATCTCAATATTACTGTACGAATAACTAAGATTCAGATCAATTCTATATTCTATTTGAATGATAGTACTGTAAGGTAATATTGCAAACTAAATCCTAACGTTTCAATATATACTTTGACTCGAGTTCAAATTACAACATACCATTACTTGGTACTCCACTGATATAGATTTTATTTAAAGGGTATAATGTAGTAACTAAAAAAACAGATCAAAGAATTTTAAAATACACTTATCTTACATAATTATTCCAAGAATTTCTCGTCAACAAAAATTTATAAGCATTTCATTACTATAATACTAAAAAAAAAAATACCACTATCTAATAGTTACAGTAAACAAATAATCTCTTGTCAGTATCTATAAGTCATTAAAACCAGAATGAAAAACAACAATTAGACAATAGAAAAATTTTTAAAACTCTTACTAGATATTCTTATATATTATCACTCTAAAACTCACCAAAATTTGTTATTCATAACTTATAGCAAATAACATATAAACTGACAATCAACTACATGATCCTGTAAGATATTAAGTAATAGAAAGGCAGACCTAGATTTAATTATACTTATTTACTACAATAGTATTTACTTCAGAAATTCTATAAATCCATCTATAAACATCTAAAAGTACTTTATTTTTACCATGACCCATAGTCAGACATTTGATAATAGAAAAGATAGACTTAATTATATTTATTTGCTTGTAATATTATAACTTTAGAAATTCCATAAATCCGTTCAACCAGAATCTTATACCCTAAAGGACATATAAATGATATTCTCTTATTCACTCTAACCATAATTACACTTCCATTCTTAGTCCAATTTAATTCAACTAAAGCACCAAGAGTAACATCAACTAATGAAGGATTATCATACGGAGGATCAACAAAAATTATATCGTACTGGTCAGTTGCAATAAATAATTTTTCTATATCACAACATATAATAGTAACATTATCTACTACCCCTAAATATTCAGCTGTTTTCCTTACTAGTTGCAAATTATAGTGATTAATATCTATTAATAAAGCACTTTCTGCCCCTCTAGATAGTGCTTCAAAAGATAGTGATCCACTCCCACAGAATAAATCAAGAACTTTACATCCTTGAATACTCATGCGAGATGATATTATATTAAAAACAGATTCCCTAATTATCGACATAGCAGGACGTGCACTTAGCAACCTATCAGAAAATATTTTTCTTCCTCGATACTTCCCTGACGTTATACGCAACATAACAGTTAATTATATTTCTCTATCAAAAAACTCTTTCTCAAGTTAGATAACAAATATTCACTCTGCATACCCAACTTTTCCATATACAGTCGCTGTTTTATAAAATTAACATCATCTATAATATCGTTAGCCTTACCTTTTTTAACATCACATAACATAATAACATCAACTATATTATTATCTGTAACCTCTACTATCTTTCCAACATCAGCAGATTGTAAAACATTTTGCATTTTTACAGACAAATCTTTTACTTTTGCTACAAAAATTAACGGATCAGGTAATTTGAGCTCTTTTGCAATATCACCAAAATCCTTACATGTAGCTCTAGTTTTTACTAAATTAATTTGATCTGAGTATTTTTTAGCTTGATCAGCGTTTAAATGTATCTGCCTTAAATCAACATCACTGGCTGAAAATTCTCTACTTATGTCAGACCTATGAAGTAACTTAATGATCAAATCTCCATATTCATTCTTAATTGGACCTATAATATCTCCAACTTTAGCACCAAGTAACTTGCTTGCTAAACTTACATTAATATTCTTAACATTAATATTAGCTTCTTCAAACAACAAGCCTTCCTTACCCTTCTTAATGTCCTCAATATTCATTCCATTCTGCAAATCACTAATAATAGTATTTATTACAGTTTCATTTCCCATACCAACTGGTAGAATAACCTCCTGAATATGCAAAAATGTATCTATTCCATTAACAGACATTGTACTATCATTACTATCTTGCACTTCTTTATCACTGATAATAATATAAGGTATTACCTTAAGCATTAATATTTTATTCCAAAGCAACTTAGACTTTAGATGTTCGATACATAATGTATAATCTAATCCTTGTTTTTCAACATAACTTTTAAAATCAACATTACCTAAATTTTTCATAATCAAGAACTGTTTTACAGATTCTACAAGATCTTGTTCATCAACTGTCAATTTAAGCTTTTTGCTTCTTGTCTCCAGATAGATTCATCAATTAAAGAATTTAATGCCACTTCTTCTGCTATAGTCCCGTCAACCTTATAGAAAAATTTATTTATATCAATACGCTTTTCAACATCCAAGCTAGATATCAATTCATCATTAACCATAGCCAATATCTTTACATCAGCAAAAACATCACAACAATATAAAATAACAAATAAGACAAACAACCTTATTGTATGATTAAACATATGGATTATCACTAACAAATTCTTTTCATTAACTTTATATAAAAATACAATAATGTCAAAGACTCTTTAATATCAGAATACTCACTTATCAACCAAATCACTACAACTCAAGTTTAAAAATGACCAATTATTGTAAATTTAACAAAAAAGCTCTCAAACAACATTAAAACTATACAAATTTATATTAGTACACAATTTTACCAAGACATTATTTACCAAAATTATTTTATCTATACTTCAATAATATACCCATATAAAACACATGAAAATTCAATAAATACACTTAATCAAAATAATACATGCTAATGACAATTTAAGGAGAACTTATGGAGCTAATAACTCTAGTAGATATTACCTGAATTATTAGGGTATATAAAGAACCTTCTACAAAAAATAACGGGCGAATGACCAGGATTGAACTGGCGACCCTCAGTGCCACAAACTGATGCTCTACCAACTGAGCTACATCCGCCATTTAACAAATACTTTGGTATCTTTACCACAATAAACAATCAAATACAACATCGAAATTTTATGTAACTTATATAATGATAAGATCAAATCTTTATAATCTAAATGACACACTCATCATTAATCAATAAACATACAATCTTAAAGCATTATAAATGCATATCCTACAATAATACATTTTTCTACTTAAAGCTATATGAATAAACTATACTTGAAAGAAATAACTCATATAGTAATATGACATATGTATTTTTAATTTAGTTATCAACATTATAGATAATTATCTAAACTGCTATCTACCAAAAATCTCATCTACATACTATTTTTATAAATACAAACTAGTTATAGCTTAAGGCATAACATAGGTAATCAAGTACTATTTATTATTGCAAAAATACATTTAAATTTATATCACAACATTCTCTAATTAATATATCCGATACTGATAATCAGAAATTATTTTAACAAACATTATTTACACACAGTAAAGTTCTTTTCAATTTTATATCCTTCATAAATACTCAAGTAAAAAACTATTACTAAATATATAAAAAATATTTTTCATTAATCATTGATTGGAATTATTTAAATAACATTACAGACCGTACTGCAAATTCTCTTATAAAGCACCCAAGTAAAAAAATCATTACTATATACTTAAAACATTCACTATCAACCTAAATTAGAAAGATTTCAACAACAATATGGATTTTCAATGACTTGATATTTGTTTTTAACTTTAAAAACAGTGATACCACTTTTTTATTTTAGGATTCAAGTATTTATAGAATTGCATTCATCAAATTTTTGATTTATATATCTATTTCATGCTATCAAGAAAATTTAACTAATTATTATACTACTCTTAGTTTACACAAAACAAGTTATCCATCATTAATAAATCCCATCAGGTTATATTAAATAAAGCATTTCCTTCAAAAATCTTTTCACTTAACATACGGCACTTCTTCAGCTAACAGCAGTTTATAAAATTATATTATATTCTAGTAACTATATTACAACATATGTACTTATTAGTTATACCTCTCTAAAATTTAAATAATTAGGAAAATAAATTCTCAACTAACGTTGTATAAATAAAATTTTCATACTATTGTGTAGTAGGATAACTGAGCCTACGTACAATTTCTGTCCTACCAATTAATGGTAACAACTTAGCAAGTTCTGGACCTGTAGGTAATCCAGTCAAGGCTAATCGCAAAGGAGAAAATAAATCTCTAGATTTACGGTCAGTATTTTTTTTTATATTAGATATCCATATATTCCAAGTATCACTACTAACTTCTTCTTGAGGTAGTAAATTTAATGCTAACGTTATAAAATCTTTATCATCTTTGCTAATAACAGGCACAACATCTTTACTACAAATTTTAATCCATTCTTCAACATCAGAAAATTTTTCTATATTTCCACATACAAAATCCCAAAAACTTGGAGAATTAATATTTAATTGTTGTAATCTATCTTTAACATCTTGAAAAGACATACTATGCAAAATTCTAGGATTTAGTTTTAATATATCATCTATATTAAATTTAGTAGGAGCTTTACTAAAAGATTCAATATCAAATGAATCAACTAATTCTGACATTTTTATATGTACACCTACTGGATCAGAAGTTCCTATTTTTGAAAAATAACTATTAATAGCCATAGGTTCTAATCCAAAAGCTTGCATATCTTTTACACTAGAACCACCAATTCTTTTTGATATTTTATTATCATCAGAATATAAAAGAGACAAATGTGAAAACATAGGTATATTTGCTTTTAAAGCTTTTAACATTTGTATTTGAATTGCAGTATTACTTATATGATCTTCTCCACGAATAATATGAGTTACATTAAAATCCATATCATCTATAACAGATGGTAACATGTAAGTATATGTGCCATCAGCTCTTCTAATTATAGGGTCACTAATATTCTCTGAATTAAATGATACTTCTCCACGTATTTCATCATTCCAACTTATCAATTGATTTTGATCAATTTTAAATCTAAAGTACACATCCCTTCCAGAATATTTATCCCTTTCTTCTTTAGTAAGTTTCAATGCACTTCTATCATAAATAGGAGGTAACCCTGCTTTTAATTTTATTTTCCTTTTGAACTCCAATTCTTCCTTAGTTTCATAACAAGGATATATTAACTCTTCTGTTAACAAATGATTAAATACTTCTTCATAACGATCAAATCTAGAAGACTGCTTAAAACTAGCATCCCAATCTATATGCAGCCAATTTAAATCACTTTCTATTTCTTTTATATACTCATCCTTTGACCTTTGAACATCAGTATCATCAAATCTGAGTAAAAATTTACCATTTTGTTTACGCGCGTATAACCAACAAATTAAAGCAGTCCTAATATTTCCAACATGAATATATCCTGTCGGACTTGGAGCAAAACGTGTAATCATAACTCAGATCTCCCTTAGATTTCTCATCACATTAAAAGCAATTTCTTATAAACATCACTAATTTCACTAAGCAACTGATATTAGTTCAGATAATGTTATACATTAATCAATTATCCAATATTGATAAAAAGACAACAGATAAATTCATCTAAATCAGAAGACAATTTCAATCTGTATTTTAGGATATTATATATCTTTATACATCTTCCATTGGATATATAGAATATCTTGAATTTAAAAAAACACTTATCAAGCTAATGTTTTTTAAGTTTACTAACTCTTATTTTAATCATATCATTGCACATATAATAGTAAATCATATTTCTAGTATGCGTCCTTTCATTATATATAAACATCCAAAAAAATTAACAGTTTAGACAATATAGTGTTTGTTCAAGATAAGTTCTCTATAATGGCGTTTATATTCACATTTCTTTTCACCCTTTACAATAAACTATGGACTTTATCCTTTATTTCAATTGCTTTCTTCTGTGCAACATATGCAATGCATTTCAAATTAGGTTTCATTGATTTATCAATTTATTTACTAGTAAATTTACTATACGCGTTCTACATGGCTCTATCCTATGCTGATTGGTATCAAACAAAATTAAAGAAAGCAGGATATAAAATGCATGATGTAATATTTGCCAAAAACTTAATCTGTGCAAAATTAAAGTTTAAGAAACAATAATCTCATACTTCATATGCTACAATTTCCTATCTAAAAAACATATTAAATAACAGTAGGTATCATATTAGAATCCCGAAGCTACATAAACTTAAAACATATCTAAGATATATAGTACATTAAAATATTACATTAACCATTAGATTTACCCTATACCAAATACGAATTTCCTATAAAATAAATCAAATATAGTATACTAATCAACTTTACCTAGAAATAATGTCTTCTAACAGATAATCTTTCCAGAATTTCACAAAAACCATTCATATCAAAATAATCCATATAGAACCTTCCATATATCATCGATTATACGCTAATAAACATAACCTCATATCTCAATTATAAAAGCTTTCTTACACATACAAAACAGCATAGAACTAAAAACAGAAGTTCATTTAACCATCCTTTATTAACATAAAACATTACATAACAAAGTATGTAAATAATAGTATACTAAAAATCAATTTTTCACACATTATCTACTCATATCAATGATATAACTTCAAATTTAAAGCATAGCAGTGTATTTATACAGAAAAAATATGACAGCAAAAAAACTACTATTAATACATATACTATCAATTTGAAGTATTATACCAAAAAGGAGTATCAATTAATGGAGTACTAGATACAGCAAAATCTCGTTTAGGAACAATACCAGAATTATAAGCAATATGTCCAGCTTCTACAGCATATTTAAAAGCACATGACATATCTTGAGGAACAATAGATCTTGCAATAGCAGTATTAATTAGTACAGCATCACAACCAATTTCCATGACCATTGCTGCATCTGAAGGCCTACCTATACCAGCATCTACTATAATAGTGACATCTGGAAATCTTTGTCTTAACAGTTTTAAATTATACATATTTAATATACCACATCCAGATCCTATTGGTGCAATTCCTGGCATTAATACACGACATCCATAATCTAGTAATTTCTTACATATCACTAAATCATCTGTACAATAAGGAAAAACTTCAAATCCTTTGTTAATCAATTCTTTCACTGCTTCACATAATAATATCAAATCTGGATATAGAGTGTATTCATCTCCTACTAGCTCTAACTTTATCCAATTAGTACCAAAAATCTCCCGTGCCATCTGGGCCATCAATACAGCATCATTTACTGTACTACATCCTGCAGTATTGGGTAAAATATGACAACCACTTTCCTTTATTATTTTCCAGAAATCATTACCACCATTTTTAGATGGCATCTGTCTAGATAAAGATACTGTTACTATTTCTGCCCCTGAACATTTAATCGACTCAAGTAAGATACTAGGAGATGGATACATTGCAGAACCCAACAATAACCTACTCTGCAATGATACACCATACAAATTTAACATATATTCTTGCCTCACTATTAACAGAAATTACGCTTTACATTAGCTAAATTTTAGTTAATCTAACCAGATAAATCATTATTATATCTATGAACATAATTACGAATTATAGCTATCAAAAGTCCAATAGTGCATTAATAACTAATATACTGCGTACTATCTTATTATATTACCTTAAAATTAGGTATACCTTATCAATATAACAAATCAACAAAGACTAGAATGTCTAATTTCATATTATATACTAGCACGAAAATACTACTTCATCCTCCTTGCATAGGATATACTACATCTATGACGTCATCATTATTTAAGTAAGTAATATTATATTGACTTCTAACAACTAAATTCCTATTCACTGCAACAGCAAATGGTAAATCGGTACTATGACCAGAAAGACACAAAATTTTATCCAATGCTAGACCTGATTTAAACGACATTCTTTTTCCATTAATTACAACAGTAATCAATATTTCACCTATAATTCAAATACTAAAAATTCTACAACAATATACCCTATATTTTATAATAAAACTATATCAATCAAAAATATCTCTTTACACTCCAACTATTTAACCTAATAAATAGAATAATATGATTAATTTCTTTAAAAGATTTTATTTTTAACTGTTAAATATTCAATTTTCTTATATTAAATAACCTATTTATTTAAAAAGTTAATTTATACTATACAATAATAGTAATTTTTCCATGGCATCCTAAACACAACTTGAAAATAAATTAATTAATGATATTAATCATTTATATTAACTTATTAATATCCTGAAATGCATAACATTAGAACTGACAATCTAAAAAGTACAATATCATACCTCACAGAAAGAAAATCTTTAAGTTTATTATTAATACTAATTTCGCATAACTATAATACTCCCAGACACAACAGTGGAAATTATCAATATTACCGCACTATCATGCTCCATGATGAAGAAGTATATAAACAAATACGAGACACAGAAAAAAAGAAAATTCGTGCTTTATTAAGATTATGGATTGAATCATTAACAGATAAAATCTTGTTAGGAATAAATATACCTCTAGAAGATAAAATAATTATTGAACAGAAAATACACAAAACAATCGAAGACAATAAATCACTATTATCTGAATATCCAAACGACAATATAAAAGATAAACTCTTCCAAGAATTCGCACAAAATATTACAAAATCAAAATTAACAGAAAAATTAAAAGCAAATATTACAGAAACCTCTAGCAATGTTAATCTTCTCAATAGATACAAAAAAGAATTAATGGAAGATATTGCATCAATGATACATGATCCAGACGGAATTTCACTACTAGCATGTCACGGGATAACCACAAGAAATAGCACAACCCCTAACACATTATTATCAAAAGAGATTAAACGACTATACCAAGATACTATAGGGATAGATCCTGAGTTTGCTGCCAGAAATATTTTTCATTCATTTCCTCAACAACATACTGCTAGAATGATATGGGATACAATAAAAATTGCACACAGAAAATTAAAATCCAGAGAAGATAGTATAGAAAAATTTACAGTTGTTAAATATCCATGGTATTCTATTATTAACAATATAAAAAAAATGATTAATAACTCCTTATTTATAAAGTCAAGACTAGAGAAAGAAAGACGTTATATAGATAAAATAAGGGATATTTTTAAAACAAGCATAAGCTATGGAGACACTGCTCTTTTCTTTGAAGAATTAAAGAAAATCCAGTACCATCAAAACATACATTGGAATCCACTACATACACATACTAATCTAGTAATAAAGGAATTAATTAATCTAGAATCTCAAACACAATATAAGACCATCAAAGACTTTATCGCTGATATACAATATTATGACAACATTAAACCTAGTATAAAAACTATAGTTCCAGATACTAGATCATCAGCAATTATTAGCACACAATCAAAGAAAAAAAATGGTATTAAAAAATTGATAAAAAAGATGAAAACTGTTTTTAAGAGCAGTAGTAAGAAAAAATCAGACTTAAAAGAAGAAGGTTTAGATGTTATCGATGGTATTTCTATAGCAAGTTGGGATCCTTTTACAAGCTCACATACTACAGATAGCAGTATACCTGCTCCAAAATTAGAGTCTATTAGTCAAGCATTAGTTGATGAGGTATGCAATACACGTTAAACAATAACAGATATATACTACTAAAAAAATTACCTTTTAATAGAACAAAACACATATAAGTAACTAGATATGTATAATCAGAGTCTCAGTACTAATATTGAGACAATAGTTTAAAATAGCAAATATATGTATTGCAATTACTTATAATTCCAAGAACTTCATTTTTTAATGAGTATATTGCCCAATAATAGCACTTATATACAATAACCATATTAGCAAGTTTCTATTGATAGTACAAAAATTATTAAATAAGACTAATTGACCTTAAGAATAAGATTGTGACAAATTAAAGATACATAATTATTAAGATGAAGTTTTATTCTTTAATAATTTTAGTCACTAGAATATTACATAATAAAAATATACACACATGGCATTGTGCAAAATCAGATAAAAAGCTTTAATAAGTTCATAATAATCAGCACAAGAAACCAAAATTAAACAAGGCCTATATTAAACACAGTTGTCGTTAAATACACCACTATTTTCACTTGTTTACTGTAGGAACATTCTTAGATCTTATTGAATTAACTAGTATTAGAATTAAATACTCTGGCTAAATAATTCTATTTAAATAGCATAAAATTTTTTCCTTTATTGGATACTTTCAACCCCTTGTATATCTGGAATATAATAAGTCAACATATTATATATTCCCTCTTTTAAAGTTATCGACGCACTTGGACATCCTGAACAAGCTCCTCTCAATTTTACAAAAACAATACCATTACTATATCCTCTAAATTTTATATCCCCACCATCTTGTGCAACAGCTGGTTTTACGTAATCATTTATCAATTCTTTAATTTTGTTAACCATTTCAATATCTTTTTCATCGAAGAACTCTTCTACCTCTTCTTCATCAAGGTTTTCTATAGTATTATCTGGATTAAGTGTTAGAAAATCCATAATAACTGTTAAAACTTCTGGTTTTAAAATATCCCAGTCAATATCATCAGATTTTGTTACTGAAACAAAATCTCCACCAAAAAATACATTTTTTACATGTGCTATCCTAAAAAGTGCTGTAGCAAAAGGAGAACTTTCTGCTGTAACATCATCGGCAAACTCACTAATTTTACCATTATTAACAGGCATACCCGGCATAAACTTCAAAGTATTAGGGTTTGGAGTTTCCTCAATTTGTATAAACATAATAAACCATTTGCAAAAAAATAATTTTAACTTGTATAATAAGAGGATACCTTACTTAAATCAAGTCATTTATATGTGGTTTATCTTTTTAATAATATTCTCCCTAATAGGCATTATATTTATACTTCCAGTTATTGGGTTATTCATATTTCTACTTCTCAAAAGAAATAGTATCATAAATATGAGTGAAATAATAACCTCTACTCTTAATAAAGTCATAAACGAAGCAAACATTCACACTCACACAAGAACAAGCAGTAGTTTATCAAGAGACGAAGCATTCGAGATACTAGGATTAGATAAAGATGCAAGTCAAGAGCAGATTAATGCAGCTTATCATAAGCTGATGAAGTCTATGCATCCAGATAAAGGTGGATCTCCTTATTTAGCACAAAAATTGAACGAAGCACGCGATACACTTATAAATTAACAAGCTTACAACTTTACACATAGAAAGCAGCTTCATTTTACTTTTAACAACCATTTACTTGATAGATTAGCATAATAACATTCATGATAATCTGAACAACACAAGTCATAAAATTAATAATTTTAAAGCATTCACTTATAAACTTTTTATCGTTAAAAATAGTTACTATAGAAATAATAACAATATTTTTAATCACACGAATACATTGACTTTTTCATGCCTACAAAAAACTCACAAAGATTTAAATACAACAATAAAAAAACAATTATATGTTTTCAGTATAGCATACAAAACATAGCCTAATACCCAAAACTTCCTATAAAATAATCGCACATAACAAAACTTATTACAAATTAACGAATTAATTACATATCATGTTTATAAATAATGAAACCTATTCAAAAATACACTCTCATATAGAAATAAAAGCAGTAATTTCTTTAATTAGAAGATTGATTCTGTAACTAGCTAACTATTCATTTTCAATTCTAAACTTTAACATATCGCAGACTACTCAAATACTATTGCAACTATATATCTTGAAAACGTAAATAACCTAACTCTTTATTCACTGCACTCCTATATTTGATATACAAATCCAAAGTAAGAAATAGGAATAAGTAAAAAATATTGAATTATAGATTAAATATTAGACTACTAATCACTCCTTTAACTTTCTCTCAATACATAAACATGACATCATATACCTTACAACAATGCAAATTACTTATTCCTTTAGTTACACCTAACATTACTTTCTTAAGTTAATTCTACATTTCTAAACAATATATTATTTCTATCTCTATATTAACTATTCATCATATCAAAAAATTCATTATTATCTTTTGTTATCGATAACTTATCTCTTAAAAACTCCATTGCTTCAACAGAACCCATAGATGATAATAACCTTCTTAATAACCACACTTTCTTTAAACATACGTTATCTATTAACATATCTTCTTTCCTTGTACCAGATTTTGAAATATCTATTGCAGGATATACTCTCTTATCTGATATTTTTCTATCCAATATTATTTCACAATTTCCTGTACCTTTAAATTCTTCAAATATCACTTCATCCATTTTTGAACCAGTTTCTATTAATGCTGTAGCTATTATTGTTAATGACCCACCATTTTCTATGTTTCTTGCTGCACCAAAAAATCTTTTTGGTCTTTGTAAAGCATTAGAATCAACACCACCAGTTAATACTTTTCCTGATGATGGTATTACTGAATTATACGCTCTTGCTAATCTTGTAATTGAATCAAGTAGTATTACAACATTCTTTTTATGTTCTACCATTCTTTTAGCTTTCTCAATCACAATTTCTGCAAGTTGTACATGCCTATATCCTGGTTCGTCAAATGTAGAACTCACTACTTCTCCCTTTACAGATCTACACATATCTGTAACTTCTTCTGGTCTTTCACCTATCAATAAAACTATTAACTCTATATCTGGATGATTCACAGATATTGAATGTGCTATTTGTTGCAAGATTATTGTTTTCCCAGCTCTTGGCGGAGCAACTATAAGTGCTCTTTGTCCTTTCCCTAATGGAGCAACTATATCTATTACTCTCATACTTATATCTTTTTTGCTGAGGCTAACTGGATCATTACATTCTAACAATATTCTTTCTTCTGGATATAACGGTATTAAATCATCAAAATGCACATATCTTTGCAGTTTTCCCATATCTGTAAAGTTTATACTATGTGCTTTTACTAATGTAAAATATCTTTCTTTTTCACTTGGAGCTCTTATTTCTCCACTTACTATATCACCTGTTCTTAAATTAAACTTTTTTATTTGTCCTGCAGAAATATATACATCATCACTACTAGCAGCATAATTTGCTTCAGGAGATCTTAAGAAACCAAAACCATCAGATAATATTTCTACTACTCCACCTCCTATTGCTGCACCTCCATCATTTACAACTTTTTTCATCAAATGAAAGATTATTTCTTGTTTCAGCATTCTACCATTACTTACTACACCTAGATCTTCTGCTATTTTTAATAAATCTTCGATACTTCTTTTCTTCAATTCACTTAAATCTAATATTCTAACTTCTTCTGTAGAAACTGCAACTTCTATCTCTTCTTCTTGTGATTCTGAACTCACTTCTTGAACTTCTGAATTTACCTTTTGTTCATCTTCTTTTAACACTACGCTTGTTGTAGATTCAGACTTTGCACTTTTACTACTGCCTTTCCTACTTACATACCTTGTTCTCTTTTTTTTTAATATTTAACACTATACACCTATTAATTTAAATTAAAGCAAAAAACTACAAAACCAACTTATACTTTATCTATAAGATTAAAAACCAAGACTAACTTCTCTATTATTGTCTCTATAATAAAGACATATATTAAAGCCTCTCAGAATTTCAAGACATTTCCTTTTATTGCAATATCAGTCTAATTCTGACAATCACACAAAACATTACTTATAGCTATAGAAACTAGCAAATTTTATAATTTTGCATCCTTATATTCAAGTTTTTCTGAAATCTAATTCAAAGTATTATAGATATAAAAAAACTCAACAGACATTAACAACTAAAGCTATAATTCAATATTATATAATGAATTTAGTCATTTTAAATACCCCAGACTAGTAACACTTAGAGTGTAGTTACTAAAAGTTATAACAATTTACCATTATTAAGTAAATACTTATTACAGTCTATCATCTATACTGAATCAGCTGAGAAATCATTAAACTTGATATTTTTGACCCTTCTTTCTCTTTCTGCAACTATTTGAGCTTTCATAATCGCTTCATCAAGATCCACCTGCGTACATAAACCTAACAGCACAGGATCCCTTGGTTTAATATTATTTGAATTCCAATGTTCTTTATTTCTAATAGCAGCAATAGTAGATTTTGTAGTTCCTATTAACTTAGCAATACATACATCTTGCATTTCAGGACAATATTTTAAAATCCATGCCACTGCATCAGGTTTATCCCTACGACGTGCCACAGGTGTATATCGTACGGTCCTTTTTTTATTTTTCTTAAAATTCCGATAACTGATTAACCTAGGTACCCGAGTTGGATCATTTTGGCAATATTCAATTTCCTCCTTAGTAACTTGTCCCATTGTGATAGGGTTACATCCAATTACACCCTTAGCAACTTCACCATCAGCAATACCTTTCACCTCTAATAAGTGTAAATTGCAGAACTTTGCTATTTGTTCAAAAGTCAATATAGTGTTATCTACTAACCAGACTGCAACAGCTCTAGGCATTAAGGGTCCAGAATCTTCCAATGTAGAAGAACCTTTAGAATTAGAAACCAAAGGAACATTACTATTTGACATATAAAATAATCTCCAAATCTCAATATATTAAATAACCTGATACTTAAATATTACGTAACAAATAAATAAAATACAAATGTTAATAATACATTACTTTAAATGTAATACATACACTTATAAATTATTACTATGCATTTTGCAATAACTATGTCAAAGTCTTAATAAATTTATTAAACATGTTTCAATACTAATAAATATTACCAGTAAATCAAAATTGCTATTAGTACTAGTATGATACCATAAGCATTCATAAAATTTTATTAACAAATCTATTATAATGCGAAAATCATACTGCAAAATAAATTCAGAAAATATACTTGACAGTATCAATGCGTATGGATTAAGATCTAATTTTCTGCAAAATTTTAGGATAGAGATGCCAAAACTAAAGACTAAGTCTTCTATAAAAAAAAGATTTAGTATAACAGCAACAGGTAAAATAAAGTCTACCCAATCTGCAAAAAGACATGGTATGACAAAAAGGAGTAAAAGAAGCATTCGTGTTCAGCGTGGAACTGCTATAATGAATCAGTCTGATGCGCGTATAATTAAGCTTTTTATGCCTTATAGCAGATGAGGAGTACATAATAAATAGAGGTTAAAAAATGGCTAGAGTTAAGCGTGGAGTTACAACAAGAGCGCGGCATAAGAAGGTTATTAAGCTAGCAAAAGGTTACCGTGGGCGTTCTAAAAATTGTTATAGGATTGCTCTACAGAGAGTAGAAAAAGCATTACAATATGCTTATCGTGATAGACGTAATCGTAAAAGGTTCTTTAGGAGCCTCTGGATTATGCGCATTAATGCAGCTGCAAGACAGTATGGGCTTTTATATTCAGATTTTATACATGGTTTATCATTAGCAAATATAACACTAAATAGAAAAATTTTGGCAGATATGGCAGTTAATAACCAGAATAATTTTAAGCAAATTGTAGACCTTACTAAAGAAGCTTTAACTAAATCTCGTGTTGGACAGTAATATAGATAAGTTACAAACAGAAGCTACCAATAAAATATTAGCTAGTTCTTCTCTTGAAGAATTAGAAGATGTTAAGCTTCATTACTTTGGGAAATCAGGTGTTATTACATCATATTTAAGAAATATTTCTAAAATTAATAATATAGAAGAACGAAAGTCTGTTGGAAGCAGTATCAATTGTATATGTGCTGAATTGAAATCTTTAATTAACTCACAAAAAGAAAAACTTCATAAAATACAAATTGACAATCAATTGATAAAGGATAAAGTTGACACCAGCTTACCAGTCCGTCCAAAACAAATAGCAAAACTACATCCTATTTCCCATACTATAAATGAAGTAAAACGCATTTTTTCTTCTTTAGGGTTTAAGCTATCTGATGGTCCAGAACTTGAAGATGAATTTCACGTTTTTGACGCATTAAATACACATAAAAATCATCCCGCAAGAGAAGAAAATGACACTTTTTATTTAAAGACATTAGTTAATCAAAAAAGAATCGTATTACGTACACATACTTCTTCGGTACAAATTAGAGTAATGGAACACAATAATGGTAATTATCCAATTAAAATTATTGCTCCAGGGAAAGTGTATAGAAATGACTGGGATGCAACTCATAGTCCGATGTTTCATCAAATTGAAGGATTATATATTGATAGAAATATTAATATGGGACATTTAAAATATTGTATTAATTACTTTTAAAGAAGTTTTTTGGAGAAAATATTCAAATAAGATTTCGTAATAGCTATTTTCCATTTACTGAACCATCAGCTGAAGTTGATATAAGATGCGAGCAAAAAAATTGGATAGAAATTTTAGGGTGCGGTATGGTTCATAGAAACGTCTTAACAAACGTTAACATTAATCCAGAAGAATACAGTGGCTTTGCTTTTGGGATAGGAATTGAAAGAATCGCTATGCTAAAACATAACATCAGCGATCTACGTAAATTTTACAATAATAAATTACAATGGTTAACTCATTACGGTTTTTGTTTTACTAACTTAATTACATAACATGCTGAAAACACATGACAAAAAAGGAGCAATAGTTACAGGAGGTGCAAAAAGATTAGGTAAAGCAATAGCAATATTTCTAGCTATTAATGGATATGATATAGTTATTCATTATCATACTTCTAAAGAACAGGCATTAAATACAAAGAACATTATTGAAGAATTATGTAACCAAAAATGCACACTTATCCAAGCTGATTTAACAGTATTTGATTCATTAAGTAATTTTATAGACAAAGCTTTTGAAGCCATGCCCTATTGTAATTGTCTTATTAACAATGCATCTATATTTTACAAGAATACCTTAATGAACACCACAATTGAAGATTTTTCCCAAAATTATAATATTCATATACAAGCTCCATTATTTTTAACTCAATATTTTACAAAAAAATGCAGCATTACAGGAAATATTATTAACATGATAGATGCAATGGTGTTAAGAGATTCCACAAGATATTTTATATATACAATGTCAAAAAAATCATTACTAGACTTTACAAAATTTGCAGCAGTAGAATTATCACCACAAATCAAAGTTAATGCAATAGCACCCAAGATGATTCCAAATGATTTTCTAAATAAAATCAATTACGATAATATAATGGAAAATATAGAAGTAAAAACTATTCTTCAAAGAATAAAAGAATTACTTAACGTTAACAATAATGAGACTGGTACTATTAATTTCATGAAATAAAACAAAGTTAAATTTCTTCCCACAAGTACTATTAAACTTCAAGTCACAAAAACATTTACATAAACCTTCAACTGATAAAGTAGTAACCAATACACTACTTGTTTAAATATGAATTAAGAATTACAATATTAACAACATAGAATCATTATCTACAATAGCAATAAAATTTAATTCTTGAATATAGGACACTAGTAAACTTAACTTACAGACTATAAAATAACATTCACAACAATCTTCTTTCCTTAGTTATATTTATCGTATCAATTTACACCACATATTCATAAACTTAATATAATAGTAAACTACAATATAATCAATGCATCACAACTGTAGCTAGCAATAAAGAAACTATATTATTTTTTAAGCATTATTAACTAATAATTTTCTATACAAACTATAGTTAATTTAATTTATATTTTGATAATAAGTGTTATAATAGAAATATATAATTTACCTTTATAGTAAATATGTTTGACCACACACTACTTGATATACTTGTTTGCCCTTTAACAAAAGATAAGCTTCAATATAAAGAAGATACCCATGAATTAATCAGTGAAAAAGCTAAGTTAGCATTTCCAATACATGAAGGAATACCAATTATGCTAGTTGATCAAGCAAGAAAACTAGAAGAAAGTTGAACTAACTATATTCTAGTTATGTAAAATGCCTCTAGGATATCATTTAAAGAATCACTTATTGAATTTCATAGAATAGTAAGAATTGATAATATTTACAGTAACAATTAATGTTACATCAATAGATATAGGATTTATGCTATAACACATATCTATTTATCAAACAAAGTACAATACGTTAGTAAATCTACTATACATTAGGACAATCCCACTACTTCAGAAGTATATCAACAAAAGCAGACCATAAACTCGAAAATTCAATATCTCTAATTAATAGAACTATAATCTCAAACTCATAGATCAATGCTGGCTAGGATCCAAAACTAATACATAATTAATAATGACAATATATTTTTACCTACAAGTATCTAAAATTCATTGTAAATTTATACACGAAAAACAGTCAAATCAGAACATAAGTAAATGCAAAAAATATAAACCTATTACCAATCAGCATATACATCTTCTTTCCTAATCTTACACAACGCAATAATTGAAACTAATGCCCAAAACATAACATATATTCCAGGAATAAATGTTAAGCCTGTTACTCTTATAAGCCAAGTACAGGCTACAGGAGCCATACCTCCAGAAATAGCCGAAGCAATATTACGTGATAATCCAAATCCAGTATACCTAACTTTTGTAGGGAATAACTCAGACATTGCACCACTTGCTGGCCCAAGAGCAGCAGAAAACGGTATAACAAAGATTAAGTATGCTATTATTAAATCAATATAACTACCTTGACCCAATAACCAGAATACAGGAATTGCAACACAAAATAACGATATAGAAGCAATCAGCATTACCTTCCTACGTCCTACATAATCAGAAATATATCCAAAAAATACATTTAAAATTCCACAAATCATTATATTGAAGCTTTCAATAATACTTATGCTATTAGCACTTAAATTTAAGTGAACATCTGAAAACTCTTTTATAAAAGTAATAAAAAACACCATGAAAATATGGAATGAACAATTTTCTATACAGTCAATACACGTAGATAATATTAAAGGACGTCTATAATTTTTTAATAATTCTACAAACGGAGATTGCGATAGACTATTACTTTCCTTATGAGTATCATATGCAGGACTTTCACCGGTTATACGCCTAATATAAATGCTAATTAACCCTAACAATAACCCAATAATAAAAGGTATTCTCCACCCCCATACTTCAAAATTTTCACCTGTTAAATATTGAGAAAGCAAAATCATAAACAATGCAATAATAGAGCCTAATACAGCACTTAAAGTTTCAAAACTACCAAAAAAGCCTATATTTTTTCCCTTCCTAGAATGTTCAATCAAGAAAGTAGCATTACCAGCTTCTCCACCTAATGATATTCCTTGCATTAATCTACAAATAACCAATAGTATTGGAGACAATATCCCTATTTTTTCATAAGTAGGTAATATCGAAATAAAAGCAATAGGAACAGATATTGCAATAATAGATAAACTCAGTGCTGCTTTTCTCCCATATTTGTCACCAATATAACCAAAAATACTTGCTCCAAAAGGTCGCATTAAAAATCCAACAGCAAAAATACTAAATGTCATAATAAGACTAAAATATCTATCTTCTGCTGGAAAAAATAACTTACTAATTATACTTACTAAATTTCCAAATAACACATAATCATACCAGACTAAAGTATTACACATGATTGTCGACAATACAGCTTTCTTTAAATTCATATGATTTAAATATCCTCCTAATTATACATTCCTTTTACAAAAAGGATGTTCTATTCTTTTCAACAATTTGAAAAAGCTTAATCTTCTAATCATATGATTTTTAGCAACATATTGCAAATTTCTTATTTTTCTAAAAAAAGTTAATTATGGATTTTAAAGGTTTAAAAATAATATTTTAAATTTGACTACCTATATTATTCTATGTATGATGTATAAGTACTTAAGTTTTAAAGGTTATATTCTCATGCCTGTCAAGATAAGGTTAGCAAGGTTTGGAGCTAAAAAGCGTCCTTTTTATAGAGTAGTTGTTGCTGATTCCAGAGTACCAAGAGATGGGAAATTTATTGAGTCTTTAGGTTTCTATAACCCAATGTTACCTAAAGGACAAGATTCATTTGTTAAAATTAAGGTTGATAGGTTGAAGTATTGGCTTAGCGTAGGCGCACAAACAACTGATAGAATATCCTGGTTCATAAAAAAGGGTATTATCGATATTAAAATTGTTTAATGTTATCGTTTTGCTGTGTGGCGTTTCATTAACTAATTACTACAAAAGTTTTCAGTCTTATAGCAGTGTAATTAAGTTTGATAGTGTTATGTAATTTCCTAGGTAGAGTAACGTTAATTCCTATTTTATAAGCACATAATTATATAATATATTCAATACTTGTCCATTGCTATAGGATTATTAATCGTTAATGTTGAAACAAATTATAAAAATATATTGTAAAACCTATTTAATAATTTATAACATATAGCACCAACTACATTGTACAAGTTTAAATAAAACCCAATAAAAAACAATAACACCTTACATTTAAGTAAATAAAGATTTCTTAAATATATTTTATGGCAGTATCTCACACAACTGATAACATAGTTCTATATGATATTATTAGGAACTTCTATAAAATATTAACTAAAATAACCTATTCTATTTAAAAATATGTTCCTAAAAACTTTCAAAATATATTAGCAGCTAATAATAAGCAACATTGTAACAACAAACCTACTATACTAATAAGACTTCATATATACAGTTACCTCCAACCACATTCATCAGCAATTTTAACAGATTCAGTTAAATGTTTCTCAAGCTCTTGCAAAGGTAAATCACTTTCTTTAAATGGACCAAAACTTGTTAATACTTCTGAAAGTTCTACTCCTTCAACTACAGGATATTCCTGATTAACTTGAGAATAAACTTTTTGTGCTTTTACACTCGAAAGAAATTCTAATAACTTTATAGCATTCTCCTTATTTTTTGCATATTTAGTAATAGCACCACCACTAATATTTATCATAGTACCAGTAGTTTCTTGATTAGGGAAAAATATACCAAGCTTCCTTATAACAGATTGATCACTTTTCTTATCAGAAGCCATAATTCTTCCAAAATAATAACTATTAACTATTGCAATGCTTCCCTCATCTGCTGCAACTGCATAAATTTGATCAATATCTCCTCCGCTAGGTTTCCTAGCCATATTCGCAACCAAACCTTTAATCCAAATCTTAGCATGCTCTACATCATTATTTGCAATCATAAAAGCAATTAGTGATTGATTATACGGGCTACTTGAAGATCTTATTAAAATTTTACCTTTCCATTTTGTATTAGCAAGATGCTCATATGTACTTAACTCGCTACTTTCAATCAAATCTTTATTATAAACTATAACTCTCGCACGTTTAGTTAATCCAAACCAGAATCCATCAACATCTCGATATTTACTAGGAATTGCATGATTTAAAATATCAGATTGTATAGATTGTAATAAACCTTTTTTCTTTGCTAAAATAAGATTAACAGCATCTGCAGTCAAAAAGATCTGCCGAGGTAGCTTTACCTTCATTTTCTATTCTATCTATAAGCTGCGCAGCTTCATCATTAATATACTTAACTTCTATACCAGTTTCTTTAGTAAACTGCTCAAATAAATTATGTAATAATTCTTCCTTACGAGATGAATATACATGTACTTCTTGTCTTAAATTCTTAGACTGCTGTTTAGTAAAAAAACCAAAAGTTATAATCACAACAGCTACAATCGCAAGACAAGTAAGTAATCTCATCATATATCAATCCATAATACTAAAAAATGCATATCATTATACAACTCCATATAAATAAATGCAATATTAGGCCCATAACAGATCTAAATATCGATAAGCAAAGTAACTTTTATAACAACAAAAAAGAATAATGCAAATCATATAATATCAAACCAACCAAAAAACAAGCAAGATATACAGTCTCACACAATAACCTATTGATTTGTTTTAATTAACCCATAGGCTTCTAAGGAAGACAAAAAGCAACATCTAAGAGTTATTTTAAAAGGAAAATACAACTATTAAACATAACTTTATATTTAAAATGCAAACAACATTTTGTAATTTACTCATACTTTATATAATAAACATCCTTAGAATAAAATCAAGATTAGTAAACTCCTGAAACATTGAAAAAATTTAAAACAAGTCACTTATACAAGTACTTTTTAGAAATAACTAACTTTAAAGAAAAATAGATATATACTAAAATGCAAACACATCAGAATAAAAGAAGCAGTGTACACACTTCCACTGCTATATATATATTTTTTTTTATATTACTACAATTCATTTTGATAAGGCAGAATAGTAGAAACATTTGTAGGATCATGACCTGTAGAAACATCTGTAGAATCATTATCTTTAAAATAAAAAACAGCTTGTTCACTATAGCCAATATCATTACCTATGCTATTTTCTGCATCAGGTTGATAAGTACCAGAATATATTCCATCTCCTAACTCTCTAATATCCACTCTCTGAAAATTTTTAGATGCAAGAAAATCATTATGGCTATAATTACGGCTTACAGAAATGAAAATATCTCCTTGAAATTGATTTACAGTATCAGATAACATTCCAATAACTTTACCATCATATAGCAAATCTACCTTTGTAGTATAAGGCATACCATTAAGTTTAATTTCATTACCATGTTCATCTCTATGAATACGATAATCTTTGTTATAATATTGCAATTTAAACAAAGACCCTTCTTTATATTGATCAAAATCTACTAAACCAATACTTAGACTTTTATTAGAGTGACATGGTATTTCAAACCTATGAGCAAATATAGGATCTATATACCTATACTCATCAGGGATATTTGGCATATAATTAGGGTGCTCATCACCACTTGCAGTACATGGAACTAATTTTTTACTTCCATTAACGTTAACTAACTTTAAATGACTAATCTCTTTAGGAAATTCAAACCTAAGATTTCTTCCTTCATCTCTAATAAAAAAGTTACTACCATAACTTTCCTGTGCGTCAGCAAATGGTTCAGTAATGTAAAAAGACATACTCTTAAATTGATGTAATATATCATCACCATGCTTAACAACTGCACGATAAACATCATCGTCTGTACGCACTGTACCTTTGTCATCTAATAGCTCACCTGCCACAATTATTGGATTAGTCACAGATTTCTCTTCGTTTATAATGTGGTGGTCATTTTGAACGGATGCATTACGTAATAGGTATTTTTCATAATCTGGATAAAAATGACTAACACTAGGATGACTAAACTTGTTACCCCATATAATGTTCCCACTCACAGCCCTTTGTATATCATCAACTAAAGTAGTAGTTAATACACCATCTTGTTCCGATATAACCATATACATTTTATCTAGATAAGTACTCGAAATCATTTTGAGAATATCTTGAAATAAGAAAGTGACTTGACCAGTATTAACATCTTTACGACAATATCCTGACTCAGATAACACTTCACCAACTTTGTTATTATCCAAATATAGAGATATTGAACTGTCATCACCTTTACCCAACATAACAGCATGCAGAATAGTATTTGGATTAGATGTAACACTTTTAATATCAAATCCATTAACCCCTATCACATTATCTAAAGTAACATATGTTAAACTTCTTATTATAGAGCTTACTTCTGGATCAATATCTGGTGAACCATTCAATGCTTTATACACCTGCTCTTCTTTCAAAGCTGCAAGTCCATACTCCATTGCATATCTTTTAATAATACTAGACTTCCTTGGATTGCTCAATAAAGACTCTTTAGACATACTTTCATTGATTGAATCTAAATAACTATCCAGTAACAAATCCGAATTAGGAATTTTTGCAAAGTATTTATCAAGATCAGAACCATAATAACGCCTTCCCTCCTGTAGAATATCACTCATAGCAGCAAGTTCTGGATTATACTTTCTAAGTATATTAAATGCATAGTTTATATAATCTTTATTATAAAAAAATTCTTCACCATCTTTATTACAATACACATATGCATTCTTTCCTGAATAATCAGTAACCAACTTTAAAAAATGGTACTCCGGATTTGCAATTTCTATCATATTATTACTTGTAGTGTTCCAGGAACGAATAACATTTTTCAAACCATAGTTTACTACAGGAGATATTTCTCCTATTGTTTCACCTTGCATATTACAAATCTTCTGAGAATAATATTCATAATGCTGCCATGGCATTGCAGAAACTTGAGCATTATCATAAGATAACAGTTTATCACCCAATTCTACCTTCAACATATTCATATCTTCTAAATATAAAGACATATCTTTAGATTCTACCCAAGGTATAAAATCCGAATATTTATCTATATTAATTATTTTTTCAGCACGATTAAAATCACCTGCTTTACACGCTTTAAAATATTCTGTAACTGCACCAGGATGTTTTTCTTGCAGGAATGTTACAAATGCATGACCTACACTATACTTTAAATCTGGAGTATTTTTTACTGCCTTATTAACCGCACTATCCATATCATCATATTGACCATATAAAACACTAGAAGTTTTTTCCTTGTTCCTTATCCCTTTTAAAAGGAAGGTATCATCATCTTGTACATATTCTGCTAACCCCTCTGTAAATATACGATCATTTACTCCAACCATATCCATATTATGTCCACGTGCATAACCTTCTAAAGCATGAGTTAACTCATGTTTCAAATTTAAAATATCACCCTGTCCATAGACATAAATTTTATATGGAGAAGAATAATTCCCAAAAAAAGCCTTACCTCCAGATCCACATATACCCAAATTATAAAGGTTACCATAATACTCATATTGATCTTTATTATCAAAAAAGTATAACTCAAATGTTGTCTCTTTATCATTAGGTTCTAGTCTAAAATTATTTTTGAACTTTTCTATAGTATCACTTAATCCTTTTTCAATTTCATACAATCTTTTATAAGATAACTCATGTAAAGCATATACTTTTAAATTCAACTTTAAATAATCATTTCTTATATCATGTACATTATCACATACATCACTTTTAAACTTTTGTTCATTTAGTTCTTTACTATCAGAAGCTAAACACTTTTTATATGAAACACTAGATGGATCATCATTCATAGGGATAATAGCAGGAGTATCATAAGATCCATAAACTTTTTTGCCTAAATAATCTTTACGTCCTACAGAATAAGTATCTGTAGGGCCTGACAGTCCAACACTAAAGTGATTTTCAGTGCTGTTAAGTACATCATATACATTTTTATACTCTAGTCCCAAGTCTTCATACTTTAATCCTGAATTATTAATAACATCAGGCAAAACATTATTTTTAATAGTAGGAACTATATCTTCAAAATGCTTATGTTGCACAATTTGTAGGCTTGTATCAGCTTTTACATTCCCACTAAAATCATCATTTGTAACATACTGTAGTACCACATCTTGAGGGATGTCATATTGATATTTATACATTGATTCTAACCGGTTAAGGTCCTCTTGTAGGAATTGTTTAAACTCAACAGCATTAATAGGACGGATTAGATCACATAATGTTTCACCTGAATTAACATCTCCTTGCTTAATCACATCAAACAGCAATGTACAAAAATCCTTACCTACTATCTTCTTAAAGAAATTTAGCAAAGTAAATCCAAAATCCCTAATAGTAGGGTCCGTATCTTTATCAACGTAACTATCCTTCAGCTCTTCTAATACATCACAAATTGACTTATCAGAATATTTACTAAATTCATCACTGCGGTAAATTTTATCAAAAACCCTACGCTCCGCACACATTTGATCTAAAATTGAATCATCATATTCACAAAAATCAGCAATTGCATCTGATATCACATTTAGTATTAAATGATTATTAACAACATTAGCGAGTTTATGCTCAGTAACATGATCTTGCAGTACATAACTTAGCTCATGTTTCAATCCAACAATAGAATTACCTTCTTTATACAAGTAAATACGAGAAGGAGTTACTTGATTCCCCACATAAGTAAAACCCTTTGTATGCTTACCTGATAATCCATACTGATCACAATACTGATTATATTCATCTATATTATCAACTAAATATATTTCTGCTTTTGACAATGGAAGATTAACAGAAAAACAATAAATATAGTCTATAAATTCATTAACTGCATTATGTATGTGATCTTTAATTTCATTCTTTTCTGTTTCAGAAAAAGCGTTTTTACTATGGATTTCTACATTTAAATTTAATTTTTCGATTTCTATATTATATGTTTTATTAAGTATATCATGCTTTAGATCCAAATAATCTCCGCTTAATCCTCTATTAGAAGATTTATCAGAGTTAGCATCATGTTCTAAAAAAGTGGGCATAAATTCCATCCGTTATCATGTTAATTCCGCATAGAATAGTACATGATATATTAAAATGTCAATATAATAAATTAATATCTTAACTATAAAATTACTTTTTAGGCATAATATATTGAGTAACTTAGTAAAATTTATTAATGAATAATCCAATTAACGCTTTTTTTATTATTAAAAATTAAAATCCAGATCTCAGTACAACTACTAGAGAGAAAAATATGAAAAAAAATACACCTATTACTACAAATCAAGCACTATCATTAAAATTAGAAGTAGGCGACAAATTAAACTTATTTTGCAATAGTGGTATATATAAAACAAAAATAACAACTGAAGATAATACTGAAATAATTATGCCTTCAAAAAATTACTTCTTTGCAGAAAATAAACTATATATACCATACAATAACTATATAACAGATGAATACATTCAAATACCCTCTGAATACAGATACATTAAAGTAGACAAAAATAAGTATGCAACTGATAGCACTTCAATTGAGGAATCTTATCGACTACTAATCTGTGACGAGAATGGGGAAGGATATCATTTTAATTACGATAGATTTTATATTCCATTAGAAAATATAGTTGAAAAACCAAAGGAAATAAACCTACAAGAATTATATAATATTCAAGAAAAAAATGGAAACTTTCCACTATTTAAAATAGTTCCAGAAAATCAACAACATACCGATAAATCAATAACTTGTGCAATGGTTTTAGATTCATATAATAACAAGGAAATAGGGAAATTAAGTCCACAATCACTACAATATAAACATTATAGCAATGAAAAATACGAAACCTTTATTCTTAGTTATTCCGACATCAGTAAATATAAAATCAATAATACAGGAAGTATTAATACATATAATGATACACGAGATATTATAATGCAAAAAGAACAAGAAGATAATCCTATTTTTCTCGTAATACAGAATGGTAAATATTCATTTACAGATACAAAATACAATGACAATTTAGTAGAAGATTATAAAACAGCAATAAAAGTTTTACATGATCATTTCAAAATAGATGAACAACCAGATAATAGTCTCAATATAGACATGGATAAACAATTTGTTTTTAAAATTACAAAAAGCAATTTACTCAGACAAGACGATAAAAATTTTGTAAGTATAATATTAGAAGGTAAAGAAATTCCACTAATCCCTACAGATAAAAATACAGACCTTTTTTTTGATTGTTGCACTTGCTTTCAATACTGCAACAATGTTCAAGAAGTATCTAGAGACGAAGCTCCTTTTTCAGGTTTCATTAAAGATTTTGCCAGTGCAGCACACAAAAAATTAGATTCAAATAATATACACCTTAGTATAAAAGTAGACGAAAATAATCAAGTTAAAACATATATTGTTGACAATAAAGAAAATATTATCTTAGATCTCACCAACACAACATTAACTCAACACCTTTCAACTATTTTACCACTAGAACACCACCAAAACACAGAATCTTTGCAACAATTAAGTCATGGTCACGGAATACAAGATAGTCACATACTATCTCCAGATAAAAACAATGCAATTCCACAACAAGATTCACAAAATCATAAACATGAACATATTACTAATAATAATAGTACATTAGATTTAGATAAAAATTCTACAATATTACAACATGATTCACCAAACCATGAACACGTTACTAGCAAATTAACTAAAAATACTGATAACATACACTCTCTACCATCAAAAGAACAAAAGCCACATCATAATGCACAAGATAGTAGGACATCAGACTTAGATACAAATCATACAATACCACAACAAGATTCACCAAACCATGAACATGCCATTAGTAAATTAGCCCAAGATAAATATAACACAGTACATCCAACTCAAGATACTAATATCATCTATTTTCCATTACCAAGAGAAACAATAAATATAGGAGATCATATTGATAATGACAAGCAACATATATCATTTAGTATGACATACCAAGAAATGTTAGACTTTTATAGTACAATACAAAAAAATTACAGCCATGACTATGTTATTAACGCTTATGAAAACATTATCAAAAACTATGGAAAAATATTAGAAAACAACGATACCTATATTGATAAGCATGATCATGTATTTATCAATGGGCATGATTTTGGATTACTACAATAATGATTAACACAACTTGCAGCATTAAAATAGAATGTCATAAAAACTCAAAATTTTTATTTCTCCTAAATAATGATTGAATTAGGAGAAAAACACAGCTGATAAATTAGTAATAGGAGGTAAATTAAACATTTGTAAATTTTAACATCGTATCAAGGAGTGGAGGTAAGCGGGATCGAACCGCTCGCCTTCTGCGTGCAAAGCAGATGCTCTACCAAATGAGCTATACCCCCATACATTCTGCTAATAGGTTACAACCACTGCCAATACATAACATAAGCTTATTAATAATTCAAGTACAATATAACTTTATACTAGATATAAGGATTATTCCCATTAATTATTTTTGCTATTATATTACTAAAGTCATTTATATTCTTAAAATTCATATATACAGAAGCAAATCTTACATATGCTACTTTATCCAATTTAAAAAGATTCTCCATGACCATTTTACCTATAATATCAGTTGGAATAGCACTATCCTTGCTCCCTTCAAGTTCATAGAAAATATTATTTACCATCATATTTATTCCTTCATGACTTATAGGACGTTTTTTTGTAGCTATCAAAATAGAAGAAAGTAATTTTTGTTTACTAAAAGGTTCAGTTTCACCATTTTTCTTAATTACCATAAGTGATCTAAGTAACAACCTTTCAGTTGTAGTAAATCTAGAATTACATACAAGACAAATTCTTCGTCTTCTAATCAACATATCATCTTCTGTAGATCTTGAATCCTTAACCTGAGTATTAGTATTATTACAAAAAGGACACTTCATAATTGATTCATATTATCACTTCATCAAGTTAACTAGTATATAAACTATTAACTATATACCTAGTAAGAATAATTCTATTGTATCATTATAATTATTATACTAATATAAAATAAATTACTATTATACGATATGCCATTTTTTAGCAATTTACAATTTATGATAAGAAAAAACAAAAAATTAGTCGGGACAGACATTTTAGGTAATCGTTATTATAGATCAACAACAAATAATTATGAAAAAAGGTGGGTGGTATATTGTGGTCCAGCAGATCCAACAAAAATTCCTGCATCATGGCATATATGGTTACACTATACAGACAGTAATGTCCCGACACATTCAGAAAACATACATTTACCAAACTTAACTGGGACTAAATATGCTTATCACCCCCACAAGGTTTCTAAACTTTACAATATAAAATAACAGTGGTAATTTTATGCATAGATCTAACATTATAGAAATTTTCATGGGATTCATTATCCTAATAGGAGCAGTATTTATTGGAATAGTAACATTTAATAAACTTCCATATAAAAATACTTCTCATAATTGCTACACAATTAAAGCTTCTTTTACAATTACAGATGGATTAGATATAGGTGACGATGTAACAATATCAGGAGTTAAAATAGGAACAGTAACATCAATATCGCTCGATAAAGCATACAACCCTGTAGTTACAATGTGTATCCAAAAAAATATTGCATTACCTTCAGATAGCTCAGCATCTTTATCTATTGCCAACTTACTAGGAAAAAAATATATCGACATTACACTTGGATCAAATCAAGATATAATTCCTGCTGGAGGTCTAATTGAATATACAAATTCAGATTTGAACATTAACATCATTATTTCAAAACTTGTAAACTCATTTATAAAGTAATCTAATATAACCTTCAACAGGTACATGCTATATACTCAGTCAAGGATAGAAAATTAACCTTTTGTAACACTAAATGTAGATTACTATTCACAAACACATATGAGCTATTTTCCTATAGCAAATTATTAAAATTTTAATATAAGTATTTAGATTTCTTTTTTATAAGTTATGTTTTACCTAAAATATCGCATATATACCTATACTTATTACAAGTGTTAATATATAAATTAGCATAAAATTCAAAATTTATTAATAAAATTTATATTTACTCAATCAATTATTTAATGCTATATTAACAAAGTGTGTCGTGGTTATTCAAGAGGCCGCTATGATAAATTACTTACATGATCTATTACTATATATAAGCAATAACCCAAAACTCATCTCTCTACTCATTATATTAACACTATTAGGTATATCTTATTTTTCCATACCAAAAATAAAGCGTACATTAAAAGATAAAAAGAAATTAAAATCCAACATTAATAACAATAGTAGTAGTGAAAACACAGGAGGTAACACTAAACCATATAATAAATATTATACACCAGAACACAACACAGAACATAGTCATAGCAGTAATTTTTTTGCTGAATCAGTATCTCAAGTATTTGAAAGTAAAACACATAAAAGAGGTAGATAATGAACATGATATACAACATAGCATAAGAAGAAAATACGATTTTACATATAATAGAAGCAAGTTCTTACAGCATATACTTCTTCAAGACAGGAAAGAAGCTGCTATTTTATTAGAGATCAGGGTTAAAGGTGTTGGATACATTCCAAGAATTATAGATGAAATTGCCATTATCCAAATGCATAGTGTCATAACATTAGGAGTTTTAAATACTACGTGACTATCAGACGACTTAAAACAAAACGCTTCAACTACTTTCCATACATACATTACAGATACACCTGACCCTATTAATAAAATACCTGTACCCCACCAAAAACCAGACTTAATTGCTGCATCAAAAATATACCATTTAGAAATAAAACCTGAAGTAACTGGCATCCCAAGAAGACTTACACAGAGAATAATAAATGGCAATGCAATTTTAGGCATACTCTTCCAAACATTCACACAATCTTTAACATCTAGACTTCCATAATTATAAGAAATACTACCTATTACCATAAATAATGCAGACTTAACTAAACTATGATGAATTATATAAGCTATAGCAGCAACTAATCCATAATAAGTATTCAAACCTAATGCAAATACAACATATCCCAAATGTGCAACACTAGAATATGCAAAAATTCTTTTTATATTGCTACTAAAAATTGCAAAGATAGATGCTAAAACTACCGATAAAGAAGCAAAACACATAAAAACAATATTAAAAGGTAAAAAACCTAATACAATTTCGACTTTAAAAATTTCATAGATTACTTTTATAAGCAGATACAACATAACTTTAGTAGAGACACCAGAAAAAAATACAGAAATAAAAGTAGGCGCAGAACTATATGCTTGAACTAACCATTTATGAAATGGAAACAATGCCGTTTTAATAAATAAGCCTACTATTATAAATAATATTCCAATCTGAAGGGCTCTATTTGTTCCTAAAGATTTATCTTGAATTATTACAAATAGATCTCCAACATTTAAAGTCCCAGTAATAGCATATAAAAATCCTATCCCTATTAAATAAAAAGTCGCACCAATAGTACCTATCACTAAGTAATCAAATGCTGCAATCAAAGCTGCCTTATCTATTCCCATCGCAACTAAAATATATGAACAAATAGATGATATCTCGAGAAAAACATAAATATTAAAAACATCATTTGATACTAATATGCCTAAAAATCCAGTAAAACACAGTAAAAATATAGAATAAAAACTTGGTATTTTGTTAATACTTATTTCTTGTATATTTGGATATATTCCATAAATTACACTCATGAGTGCAATAAAATTGACTAACACCAGCATTGCTGAATTAAATATACTAATTTTTAGTTCTATACCATAAGGAATCATCCATCCACCCAAGTTATACCTAATAACATTACTTGGATACACCTGTACAAATAATATTACTGCTATAGAGAATGATACCAATACTACAATAACTGAAATAATCTTTACTAATCTAGTATTTTTCAATAAAGAACATACTATTGCAGAAAGTAAAGGTATAACAACCTGTAAAACAGGAAGCGAATTATTCATCAACATATACCTATAAATCCAACCAATACATGATTGACAACCCTACTAAAATATTATTAAAAAGGCAAGCGTCTTTATTACAAATTCTAATAACCAACTATTGTCTCCCTTAATGCTGAATCACATAAGAAAATCTTTCTTTTGTTAATCTTAGCTTATTTTCTTTAAGTCTGACTGTTTATATAACAAATTTCTCCAACCCAAAAAACCTTTTACATCTTTCACCAGAATAACATAACATTAAATTAATAATATTTTACATAAAGTTAATAGAAAATTAAATTATACAGACAAAAAAAACTTACGGCTAATGAAATATTGAAAAAAACAATAAACTTTAAGTTATAATTTGCAAAAATAATTAAAACCCAATTTCACATATACATTTTTCAACATAAACTCCAGGTTATTCTTTATATTTAGATTTATAACTAAACTGCTAAAAACATATAATCATTGAAATTCACAAGATATAGAAATAATCTAAAGTCTTATACTTTACATAAGGTAAAAAATATTTACAATACGTTATACTAGTGCTTATCTAGCATAGACTTTATAATACAGGTATAATAAATTGAAAGAACCATGTTTTCATAAACGACACAAATACACGTTAGCAACGATACTAGGAGCAATGGGTAGTATATCCATGCCACCTTTTTACATGTTTATTGCACTCTTCATAGCACTATCAGGGTTCTATATTCTATTATCACAAGCACAAAATATAAAACAAGCTTTTTTTTCTGGTTTGTGGTTTGGTATAGGATATTTTACCACTGGCTTATATTGGGCTGGTATTCCATTAATTACTCAAGGTAAAATGCTTTGGGTATTGCTACCTACCCTCATCCCTGTACTAATGTTTTTATCATTATTTTTTGCCTTAGCTGCAGTTATTAGTTATGCTTTAAATTATAAAAAGCTACTTGGTTTAATAGTATTTTCACTATCCTTCACCATTGCGGGAATGCTTTTAGAAAGTATTATATTACCATGGAATCTATTTGCCTATTCATTATCCTTTTCTACAGAAATGTTACAAATTGCTTCACTACTTGGAGTGCATGGTACAACATTTTTTGTGATATTTTGTAGTGCAGCTGCTGGAGTATGTATACAAGATAAAGCCACTTTTCCATGTATCATTGCATTAGTAATATTAGTAGGTATGTTCATGTATGGAAATGACCGCTTATTAAAAAATCAAGAACAAAGATATCATCATGATGTTGCTTTACGTTTAGTACAAGGTAACATCAAGCCTTCTTGGGATGCAAATCAAGAACAAGAATATGACACGTTTCAAACATATTTGCGCTTAACTAGTAAGTACGGATTAAATTCAAGAACACACATCATCTGGCCAGAAAGTTCTTTTCCTTTTCTAACAGATGAAAATTATACTTCAGTACAAAATACACTTAAATTCATCATTCCAAGATTTCTTATTGCTGGAGGCACAAGATTTGAAAATGATAAATTTTATAACACATTATTCGCCACAAACAGCAATGGTGAGATAATTGACTATTACGATAAATGTCACTTACTTCCATTTGGAGAATTCATTCCATCTATATTAAAAAACATCGTTCCAACTACCATTACAAACAAACTGAACTTAAGCCATGGAGAAAACAAGACAAAATTAATATCACTTAATAATAAAAACCCTTTCATACCTCTAATATGCTATGAATCTGTTTTTAGCAATGAGGTCATAAATAGATCTACAGGAGGACAATGGATTGTAAATATCACAAACGATAGTTGGTTCGGTATAAGCTCTCAACCTTATCAACATTTTGAAATAAGTCGTCTCAGAAGTATAGAAAATGGAGTACCTACTATCAGAGTAGCAAATAGTGGTATTTCTGGCATAATAGATAGTTATGGAAGAGTCATTGATTCCTTACCTATAATGATAGAAGGTACTATTGATTCATATTTACCTTATCATATAAGTGAAGGTACTATATACACTAGATATTTAAAAAAGTTTATCAATGTCCCATTCGTATTATTGTTAATGCTAGTATTTTTATTGATTAGAGTTGTATTATCCAAATATAAATCTCATAGATACTAAGAGTACCAAAATCTATTTGTTTAATAAATTTTTACAGTTATACATAAACACATTATATACAAAGTATTGCTTTTTAAAGTAAAAATTATAGCAAAATAATTCAAAACCCCATTCAGACTATTGACAAATATGATTAGATTCAATGAATAGAAAAGATTTAGTTTTTTCTATCAACCATAACTATATACAACAGTTTTATACAAAAAATTAAAAAGAAAGTAATGTACAATTTGATACACTTGGTTACTATAACATTTATCGAGTAATCTAAAGTAAATTTTACATTGCTATCAGAATAAGTGTCTAGAACTACTTAAGATTCTTTTCAATAAATTAGAGAAGGTTGTTTACGCTGCTACACTTTTAACATGTCAGCAATTAGTTAACCAGAATTAATTTCAAAAAATATACTCAATTATCATTCAATAGGAAAATTATAATCTACTCAAAATTTTCTTCATGCTGAGGTGTTATATTTTTATTATTTCCTTTTAGCATTTCATATAGTGCATGAACATCAAAAGTTATCTTAGGCTGCCATAGTTGACCCTGTAAGGACATATCTATATGATAAGGAGAAGATACCCCTGCACGTATAAACGAAAATCTAGCTACAGACATAACAGTAAATTGTAATAAAGAAATATTCGCTGATGCTACAATACTAGCATTGTCAATTGCAAACTGTAATGAAGACATAATAGTCCCTTTCTTTATATCAGCCCCAGCATTAATTACATTAAACATTGTACTGTTATCATATAATGATATCTGGGTTAATGCGGCAATATCCGATTTATTGTTAGCATCTAATAAGTCTACAATAAACTTATTAAAATCTACTCCACTAACATTAACTCCTTTGGCTACAATTTCCATTTTTCCATCCAGAGCATTGATCCAATCAACTAAAGTTTTACCTTGAGTTTGAACACTTCCACTTATACTTACATTACCAGTTATTCCGCTAACATTTACATGATTAAGTAGGTTATCTAATCCAATGTTAGCTATAGACACAACAGCAGACAGTGAAGAACTATTAGACCCCATACCTATTTTACCACTAGTTGAAACAAAACCATCATTAACTTTAAACATCAATTTATTAACAGACATTAAGTTATCTTTCAAACTAGATGAGAATACAAAATCTATCAAATTATTATTTGGAAAAACTAACTCTTCAATTTTAATATCAATGTTACCGTCTACGTGTTCTAAACCATAAAAACTTAAATCTTTATTTGACCACTTCATACTAGATATTTTCTTTGACTCATCAGTAACATTACGTATTAAAACAGGAAATTTAATGAAAGCACTATTGTACTTACTGCCTCTAAGATTAACCAATATGTTTGGCCTTATATCTTGAGATCCAACAAAAGCTTTGATGAATCCATTTAAATTAGAACCATCCACAGAATCAAAGCTTATTCTATCAATACCAAATTTACCTTGCATTATATTGACTAAAAAGCTCAAGTTATTAACACGCTGTTTTTGGATTATGAAATCGTTAATATGGGTATTGAAGTTCACTGTATATTTTATATCCTTTAACCATTTCATTAGCATGAAAGATGCCATATTTAATTTTTTACTTGTCTGATATCTATCAAAATCAATATTACGCACCTCAACATTACCAGTAATAAAGCCACTTTTTTTATCATATTTTATTTTTAACTGGCCTTTTGCATCCCCAAAACTATCAGTTATTATACCAAGATTAGATAAAGAAAATACCCTAGGAGCTATATATAGATCACTTTCCAGAGAAAATTTATTACTATCTGATTGTAAATTAACCTCTACTGGAAATAACCATTTAACAAAAGAACAAAAATCATTTCCTACAACCTTCAATTTACCATAAAAGCTAGATATTAAATCATTACTACTAACATTTCCTTCAACATGTAACACATTATTATTTCCAGGTAACATTGCTGTCATTTTATTAACATTAATTTTTCCTTTAGATACTTCAAGATCTAATATCAAATTACTGGATGTTTGCTTACGATACTTTATTTTCCTAGCATTAACCTTAATATTATAATCTAAGTCTTTAGATATCAATGTATTAAAGTAATCAAGAGTACGAGACTCTCTTTCATTATACATGTTACCTTCACTTCCAGACAAATTGTCTATATCAATTTTTGAGAAATCAACATTTGCACTACATGAATTATAGCTTGAACAGGTTAATATCCCAACTCCTTCTACACTATCAGTTAGTACTTCAAAATCACTGAGTTTAAAAGCTTTACCTACTAGATTAATGTTAGTAGACAGAGAAAATTTTTCATTTGAATTAATAAAAGAAAAAATAGAAGTTTTATTTGTCTCAGAAATATCATTAATAAACTCTGCAAAATTACTTCCATTAGCTAATACTAAACCATCAAATTTATCAGCACTTGCTACCCCAGATAAAGTAACCTTTGTTGATTTGGAAGAAACATTCGCATCAACTCTATATTGCTCTTTATTAGGAGATAAATTAATAACTACATTATAATCAGTTTTACCTATATTCAATAAAGCATTAATTACCTTCACATCGTGAATAGTTCTAACAGTACCACTTTTAATTGATATAGGCTTGCTTCTAAAAAGATGTTCCATCATAATGTGTATTAATAACACTATCGACAATATTAAAACTCTTTACATTAAATTTCTCACGCTGAGATATAGATAACAAATCCATAAAATTTCTTAATGGAGTATTTAATCCACTTATCGTGACTGCATCAACCTTAGGAGAAAACAATAATAATGATAACCATGACACCTTTAGTTCAAGACGATCTACCAATATTGTTGATTTATGATCAGGCAAATCACCCTCACCTTCTATATATAAATTATTTACAATAATTTTAGGCATAATTAAGGTTCCGGTAACATTACCTACACCTTTCACACTTATGTTTTCAGATATATCTTCTATTTGCTTAAGTACATGAGAAGTATAATAAGAATTCCAATCAATAAAAAAAGGAGAAATTACTAGAAATAACAAGAGTACTAAGACAATTCCACTACAATATATTAAAAATCTCATTAATGTACCAAAAAAAATACTTATATCCTGTTTATCATAAACAACTTTAATAATGTATAAAAAAATACTAGAAATAAAAATCCTAATTAATCAAAAAAGGACAAATTACTAGAAACAATAAAAATACTAATATAATTCCCACACTATATTAAAAAACCTCATCAATGTATCCAAAAATACCTATTATTCTATTCATCATAAACAATTTTAATAACATATAAAAAAAATCCCTAAAAAGTATATCCTTAATAAATACCAAAAATTAAAAAACAATTAACCTAATTATACATTTAACATAACTTATATATACAGTTTAAGAATTTTATAACCCATTATAAGTATGTCCCTACAAAACATGTTAAAAATGCAAGAACTATATACCGAAAGAAACAGAGCAAAACATTTTATAGTTTATACTGGCTTAACATGATGATATATCTTCTACATAATCTTATAAAGTTCAAAATACCAATAGGCATCACATTTATAGAATGAACATCAGTAAGTGAAGTCATATGTCAAACTAAACGTATACTGAAGAAGGGGGAAAAAATATATAGATTGTTATAATGATTTCACTTTTTCTATATTTAAGCCAATATATCTCCATTCTATAAAGAACACTTAAAATGCAAGTAATTTTAATACTAAAAAAACGGAAAAATGCACCTTAACAACAGTATTTTTTTATACCAATTGCTAGCCTTACCCTACAACTTTTATAGAGTCTAATAACTTTAATACTATAACAAAGAAGACTGAAAATTATTATTACTAACTGAAGGTGCAAGTACGGTTAAATTAAGAATTTCAGAAACAGAAGAAGACATCTGCACAATCTGTACAGGCTTTTCCATTCCAATTAAAATAGGACCTATTACTGATACTCCAGCAGCTTCTTGTAATAATTTAGAAGATATACTTGCACTATGAAGAGTTGGCATAATTAAAACATTCGCTGCATTAGTAAGCTTACAAAAAGGATATAATGTTAATAGTTCTGGATTAAGTGCAACATCAACAGACATTTCACCATCATACTCAAAATCAACATTATAACCATCTAAAATTTCTATAGCTTTTCTCATTCTTTGAGCATCTTCCTGAAAATGACTACCAAAATTTGAAGAAGAAATGAATCCAACACGAGGTTCATGACCCATTTTTCTAGCTTGCATAGATGCTTGAATTGCTATTTCAGCAATTTGACCAGGAGTTGGTGAATCATGTATAGCAGTATCTGCAATAAAAATGGTTCGTTCCTTCATTACAATTAACGATAATCCAAATACAACACCCTTAGGTTTTATTACTTTTTGTATATCACTAATAGAAGCAGTATACCCTCTCGTCATACCAGTAATTAAAACATCTCCATCACCACAAGCAAGCATACATGCAGCAAAAACATTACGATCTGTTTTTACATCCCTTACACAGCTTCTATATAAATATCCTTCACGTTGCAATTGCTTATACAGATATCCCGTATATTCCTCATTACGTTGAGAAATTGCTGCATTAGCAATCTCTATACCACTTACATCTTTGATGCCTAAGCGTTCAAATCCCTCTTGAACTTTATCAATACGCCCCACTAGTATAGGTAATCCATATCCTTGATTGCGCCATTGCACTGCAGCTTTAATTATTTTTTCCTCTTCTCCTTCTGAAAAAATGACTCTTTTAGGATCACTTTTAACAGCACTATACATCATATTTAAAACGTTAGAAGTTGATGATAGTCTTGATGCTAATTGTTTGACATATTCATCCCAATTCTCTATATTCTTTCTAGCTACCCCAGATTCAATAGCTGCTTTTGCAACTGCAGGAGATACTATAGTTATTAACCTTGGATCAAATGGAGTAGGTATAATATAATCTTTCCCATAATTCATTCTACGACCACCATAAGCATCAGACACTTCGTCACTAACATATTCACGTGCCAACATAGCAATTGCATTTGCTGCTGCTACTTTCATTTGACTGTTAACTGACCTAGCACGTACATCCAATGCACCACGGAATATATAAGGGAATCCCATAACGTTATTAATTTGGTTATTATAGTCTGACCTTCCAGTAGCTATGATTGCATCAGGTCTAATCTCACGTGCAACATCAGGATTAATTTCAGGATCGGGATTTGCTAAAGCAAAAATCACAGGATCTCTATTCATAGACAAAAGCATATCTTTACTAAGAACATCTTTAACAGATAAGCCAACAAATACATCATCCATCACTAACGCATCCTTTAAAGACCTATCTTTTGTTTCAATAGCATGCTTAGCTTTCCACTCATTCATGCCAAGTTGTCTACCTTTCTATATTATCCCATTTTGATCACACAAAATTATATTATCAGCAGGAACACCTATTAATTTGATCATCTCAAGACATGCAATACCTGCAGCTCCAGCACCGTTTATAACAATTTTAACATCTTTAAAACTCTTCCCTGTAATATCAAGAGCATTAATAAGTCCAGCAGAAACAATAATAGCAGTTCCATGTTGATCGTCATGGAATACTGGGATATCCATTATTTCACTTAATTTCTTTTCAATAATAAAGCATTCAGGAGCTTTTATATCTTCTAAATTTATCCCCCCCCAACTTAATCCTAAATACTTTACTGCATTGATAAACTCATCTACATCAGCAGTATCTACTTCTATATCTATAGCATCAATATCAGCAAAACGTTTAAATAAAACAGCTTTTCCTTCCATAACTGGCTTCGATGCTAAAGGTCCTATATTACCTAAACCAAGAACAGCAGTACCATTTGAAATTACAGCAACATAATTTCCTCGTGCAGTATATTCATAAACTAGATCTGGATCCCTTGCTATTTCTAAACAAGGTACTGCAACACCAGGAGAATATGCCAATGACAGATCTCTTTGTGTTAATAAAGGTTTAGTAGGCAATAAAGAAACTTTTCCAGGTTTTAATCCTTTACAATGAAATTCAAGAGCTTCTTTTTTCTTCGCATCAAACCCATTATTTTCAAGATTAATCATAAAACATACTCAATTTAACACTTTTTCTAAAGCCTCATTTGTATACTGCTATACAACATCACATGTCAAGCTTTTAACAAAACGTCATTTAACATTAATAAATTCTTAAATAATAAACCACAATATTTATTATATAAGTTTTACAAACAAACTATTACCTATCATATAAAGCAAGTGTTTCCTTTATTTTTTGAAGCATACAATAACTTTAAATAATCCCAAAAAAAATATAAAAACACTTGCTAATATCTTACTATCAATCTTACAAATAACCCAACATTTTAGTTGATATTTGTAATATAAATATCAAAGAATTTATAAATTCTAACTTTTTACACAATTTTCAATTAGTATCTTGATTTTTAAAGAATAAACAATCTCATTTAAACATGCATATCAATATATACCACTTACAAAAATACTACTCTATCTCTCAATCATACTAATTTATACATTTACATCACGCTTAATCCTATTCTTAAATAAAACTCCACTCTCCCCTTTTCCTTCTTTGAATCAAAAAAGAATACTCTAAAAGGCCCATAATTTATAGGAATTCAAATATTGATTTTCTGACACTAATATATTGTTCTTACAAGAAAAAACTTTCACTAACCCAAATAACCGCATAATAAAATGTATCAGCTACTTCAACAGCTAAATATTATTTTTAAAAATTCAACACCATATCAATATATCTTATTCAACTAAAGTTGACACAAAATATTTTAAAGAGATTTTTAAATTCTTTTTTTATCATCTATACTGCTTCTTCTCAAATGATTAAGGTGTTAAAAAACATTTATACAGATATAAAGCAGAATTTTTCTTAAAAATACATAACATTACACATAAACAATCAATTAAATATCTAACACATACTTTAACCATAGAATAACAATTTAAATAAAAGTTTTCACTTATATAACATTCTTGACAATATACACATATTTATATCATAAATTTTATACATAGCTATAACTGGATAAAAAATGTCTACAGTACTTACTTTGTCTAACATTAGCAAATTTTTCGGTAAAAATAACCAAATTCCTATTATAACAAATGCAAATTTACAGATTAAAAAAGGAGAAATTATTGCTCTAATTGGTCCATCAGGATCTGGAAAAAGTACACTACTACATATTGCAGGATTACTAGATACTCCATCTTCAGGAAGTATATTTATAAATGACATAGAGTGTTTAGCTACTACTTCAGATAAGAAAAAGACTTACTTACGTCGTCACTTCTTAGGATTTGTTTATCAATTTCATCATTTGTTGCAAGAATTTACTGTACTAGAAAACGTAATGTTACCACAGATTATTATAGGCAAAAGTAAATCTATCGCGAAACAAAATGCCATAGAGATCTTAAATCAAGTAAGATTACAAGACAAACTTTCAATGTCGATTTCACAACTTTCTGGAGGAGAGAGACAACGAGTCGCAATAGCAAGAAGCCTAATTAATTGTCCTTGCATAGTTTTAGCAGATGAACCAACTGGCAGCTTAGATAACAATACTGCACTTGAAGTATTTTCTCTACTACAGGAATACGCACAAGAAAAGAATATAGCAATACTTCTAGCCACACATAATCACAGTTTAGCACAAAAAGCAGATCGTATAATTCAGATAGACTCAAAAACACTTAAAAGCTATAATGTCCATTAAATAACATCAAGTAGTATATCAATTCTAAACAAACAATCATATTTACACATAAGTACCTTATATCATTATATTCTTTATCTAATCAGGGAAACAAGTTAATATTACCAACATTTAGCACCTTCTATAATATGAGCATATATCTATGTAGTAGAAAAATGAAAACGTCATAGTCTTTTGTATAAATAATATTTGATCTACCACTAACAAACAAATTCCATAGCAACTACATTAACTTTGTTCATATTACAATATTCCTTTTTATGACATCACTTATTACTTAAAGGATGAAATTTTTGTAATATACCTTTTAGTCTTTCATTAGCAATATGAGTGTATATCTGTGTAGTAGAAAGATGAGAATGTCCTAGCATTTTTTGTATAAAAATAATATTCGACCCATTATTTAATAAATGAGTTGCAAAAGAATGTCTAAGCTTATGAGGAGATACCCTAGTAATATCGATTCCAGCACTTATACCTAAATCTTTTAACAATTGACCTACTCTTTGTCTTGTAATATGACTATCAAACTTTGTACCAGGAAATAACCATTGTAATTCTTTCAATTCATTCGGAACAAAATATTTATATACTTCTATATACTTTTTTATACTAACTACTGCAGATGTATTTAATAATGCTATTCTTTCTTTATTTGCTTTACCCTTAATTTTGATGTGACACACTCCTGAACTATTATCATTTAACGCTTCTTTAATTGCACAAAACTTTAAACAAACCAATTCAGAAATTCTTATACCTGATGAATATAATATATTGATAATCGCACTTGTCCTTCTTCCATAAGGAGAAATATCTAAAGCTGCTACATCAAGTAATTTACTAACTTCTTCAATACTTAAAACTTTTGGAAGAGACCGTAATGACTTTGGAGAATCAAGGTATAATGTAGGATCACTATCAATAACATTATCTCTATAGAGGAATTTATATAAATTCTTAATAGCAGATATTTTTCTTGATATGGTATTAGGTTTATATTCTTTTTGATACAAAGACTTTATATAACTTTGTAAATTACTCAAACTTAAGTTTACCAACATTAGGTTATGCTCATCAATAAATTCACAGAGCCCTAGTAAATCAACTTTATAACTTTCATAAGTATTATAAGATATATTTTTTTCTGCTGTTATTGCTTCAAGAAAAATTTTTATATATTCTCGATTATTCATACGAATCTATTATTTAACATATTTAATGCTCTATTAGACACAAAATCCATTCCGAGTACAGAACAAATTAAGATAAATAAAGATAAAATTATATTTTTCTTAACTTTCACATCAATACAAAACAGAAATCAACTCAGACCATATAAATATATTTGGACTTTCAATTATAAAATCACAAGCACAAAATGGTTAATATAGTACCCATATAAATTAAATTGCCGATGATTCTAATATCTAATAAACATATAAAATTATACAAAAATATAGTAAATATCATTAAATATAAAACTATAATTTATCAAGAATATGCTTTCTTAAAATAAACCTTACATAATTATACATACAAAAAAATGTGACAACTAGAACACTAAATTCAAACTAATTAAAAAAAAACATATATTAACAATAATAAAATTTTTAAATGAACTATAATACTTAAAAGGCTAATACTTCTGTCGCTGAAATAACATGTCAATACCAAAACTATATTTTTTATAACCTCTACAATCCTTGACTTAAAATAATAAACAATGTATAAGCATAATATATATGTACTTTTATTGAGTTGTCGTTTCTATATGGTTTTAACAGTTATACAATTAGTCCTAGTATTTTTACTAGTGGTTTTAATATTATTACAATCCCCAGAATCTGACAATTTAAGTGGCTTTGGCAGCACACAAGGTAGTCTAGATTCCATGTTCACAACAAGGTCACCTTCCAATTTTATTACAAAGCTTACAGTTGTAATTGCTACTGCTTTTATCATAAATACAATCCTTTTAGTTGGAGTCAATGCTAAAAGTGTACATAAAGAATCCATTGTCAAGAAAATCGCTGAAATGAGTAAAGTACATAATCTTCCACCTATGGGGAATCATGAAGATAACATACCATTCAATAATCAGTAAGGTATATGAGCAGTAAATCAACTAGGTTTATCTTCGTTACCGGGGGTGTAGTGTCATCTTTAGGTAAAGGTCTAGCTGCAGCTAGTATTGGAGCATTACTACAAGCCAGGGGATTTAAAATCTGTTTACGAAAATTAGATCCTTATCTTAACATAGATCCAGGAACAATGAGTCCAATCCAACATGGTGAAGTTTTTGTTACCGACGATGGAGCAGAAACTGATCTGGATTTAGGACACTATGAACGTTTTACTGGAGTAAAAACAACAAAAAATGACAATATAACTACTGGTAAAGTATATCATAATCTCTTAAATAAAGAAAGAAGAGGCGATTATTTAGGTCAAACAGTACAGATCATTCCTCATGTAACTGATCTTATTAACTCTTTTATTTTACATGAGACTGATGCACTAGATTTTGTTATTTGTGAAATTGGTGGAACTGTAGGAGATATTGAAAGTCAGCCATTTCTTGAATCTATTAGGCAAATTGGGTATAAGCTGAGTAAAAATCATACAATATTTGTCCATTTAACTTTAGTTCCATATATTGATGCAGCAATGGAGCTAAAAACTAAACCTACTCAGCATTCTGTCAAAGAATTAAGTTCTGTAGGGATACAGCCTGATATAATACTCTACCGTAGCAAAATCCCACTTTCAAAAGAACAAAGAGATAAAATAGCAAATTTATGTAATGTCTCACCAACAAATATTATACCTGCATTAGATGTTAAAAACATATATGAATTACCTATTTCCTACCACAATTATAATTTAGACACACAAATACTACATCATTTCAAGATTAACTCTCCTGAACCAGATTTAAAAAAGTGGCAGGATATACTAAATATTTCACATACACTAACAAAAACAGTCAATGTAGCAATAATAGGAAAGTATATAAAATTGCTTGATGCATATAAATCATTAATTGAAGCCTTAGAACACGCATCAATTCACAACAAAGTAAAAGTTATCTATACAATGGATAGATTCACGTTCGTTAGATAGCAATAAAACACATGTATTTGACAATATTGACTCCATACTTATACCAGGAGGATTTGGTGAAGATGGAATTAAAGGGAAAATTACAGCAATAACTCATGCACGCATTAATAATATACCATTCCTAGGGATC